>NZ_JACVWU010000059.1 GCF_014596915.1 Streptomyces sp. TRM68416 | reverse complement strand
GGTGGTGGTACTTGCGGTGGACGGGCTCGTGGGCCATGTAGCCCAGCGAGTCGTGCATCCAGCCCATGTTCCACTTCAGGCCGAACCCCAGGCCCCCGCTGTCGGTGGGCCGGGTCACCCCGTCCCACGCCGTGGACTCCTCCGCGATCGTCACCACACCCGGGGCGCGCCGGTACACCGTCGCGTTCATCTCCCGGAGGAAGGCCACCGCGTCCAGGTCCTCCCGCCCCCCGTACACGTTGGGCGTCCACTGGCCGGAGTCGCGCGAGTAGTCCAGGTAGAGCATCGAGGCGACCGCGTCCACGCGCAGGCCGTCGATGTGGAACTCCTCGCACCAGTAGACGGCGTTGGCGACGAGGAAGTTGCGCACCTCGACCCGCCCGAAGTCGAACTCGTACGTCCCCCAGTCCGGATGCTCGGCCCGCCGTTCGTCACCCGGCTCGTACAACGGCTCCCCGTCGAACCGGGCCAGCGCCCAGTCGTCCTTCGGGAAGTGCGCCGGCACCCAGTCCATGATCACGCCGATCCCGGCCCGGTGCAGCGCGTCGATCAGGTACTTGAAGTCGTCGGGCGTACCGAGCCGCGACATCGCGGCGTAGAAGCCGGTGATCTGGTAACCCCAGGAGCCGGAGAACGGATGGTGGGCCGCCGGCATGAACTCCACATGGGTGAAGCCGAGGTCGTTGACGTACGCCGGGAGCACCTCGGCCAGCTCGCGGTAGGTCAACCCCGGCCGCCAGGACGGCAGATGCACCTCGTACACCGAGAACGGCGCCTCATGCACCGGGACCTCGCCCCGCCGCGCCATCCACTCCGCGTCGCCCCACGCGTAGTGCGAGGCGTGCACGACCGACGCGGTGTCCGGCGGGATCTCCGCGTACCGCGCCATCGGGTCGGCCTTGAGGAAGCGGTGGCCGTGCCGGGAGTGGATCTCGAACTTGTAGCGGGTGCCCTCGCCGACCCCGGGCAGGAACAGCTCCCACACCCCGGACGCGCCGAGGGAGCGCATCGGGAACGCCGTGCCGTCCCAGTGCGTGAAGTCCGTGGCGACCCGCACCCCGCGCGCGTTCGGCGCCCACACGGTGAACCGGGTGCCGGTGACGCCCTGGTGCGTCATCGGCTCGGCACCGAGCGCCTTCCACAACTGCTCGTGCCGGCCCTCCCGGACGAGATGCAGGTCCAGCTCGCCGAGGGCGGGCAGGAAGCGGTACGGGTCGTCGACCTCGTGCTCCCCGTCCGCGTACGACACCAGCAGCGTGTACGCGGGGATCGCGTCCAGCGGCAGTACGCCGGCGAAGAGGCCGTCCTCCTCGGAGACCAGGCGTCTGGCCTCGCCGTCGACCACGACGCTCACCGCACGGGCGAACGGCCGCAGCGTCCGGAAGGCGATCCCGTCGGGAACCGGGTGGGCGCCGAGCAGGCCGTGCGGGTCGTGGTGGGCGCCGGAGAGCAGCCGTAGCCGGTCGTCGGGGTCCAGGGGCGGGGCCGCGGCGCAGGCCGCCGGTCCGGAGGGCTCGGGGAGCGAGGTGTCGCGCAGTGCCATGGGGTCAGCCTCCCCGCACGGCGAGACGTTCGATCGCCGCCATCGGAACGGGAAGCCAGTCCGGTCGGTGTCTGGCTTCGTACAGCACCTCGTACACGGCCCGGTCCGTCTCGTAGGCCCGGAGCAGGCCGTGCTTCTTGCGCGGGTCCCAGCCGGCGGCGGCCGCGTAGCCCGCGCAGAACGCCTCCCGGCAGCGGAGCGCCCACTCCGGCCGCCACGGCCGGCGCTGCCGTGCCGCGTAGTCGAAGGAGCGCAGCATGCCGGCGATGTCCCGCACGGGGGAGTGGGCGCTGCGCCGCTCGGCGAGCGGGCGCGACGGCTCGCCCTCGAAGTCGATGACGAACCACTCGCGGCCGGCCCGCAGTACCTGGCCGAGGTGCAGATCACCGTGGACGCGCTGGGCGGGCGGGCCGGGGTCGCACGTGGTGAGCGCGCGGAACGCGGTCCGCAGCCCGGGCACGTAGGGCCGCAGCGCCGGGACGCAGTGCCCCGCGGCGTCCAGCCGCTCGGTCATCGCCGCGGCCGTCCGGGCGTTCTCCCGGCCGGCCCCGGAGGGGAAGGCCGAGGCCAGCGCCAGGTGCACCTCCGCGGTCGCCCGGCCCAGCTGGTGGGCCTCGGCCGTGAAGTCGTCGCCGGCGGCGAGGGCCTCCAGCGCCAGGGCCCAGCCGTCGGCCGCGTCGCGCAGGAACGGCTGCAGCACTCCGAGCGTCGCGTCCCACGGGCTGGTCGTACGGAACCAGGCGACCGGCGCCGGGACCCGACGGCAGCCCTGGCGGGCGAGCGCGCCCGGCACCTCCAGGTCCGGGTTGACGCCGGGCTGGATGCGCCGGAACACCTTCAGCACGAACGCGTCGCCGTACACCAGCGAGGAGTTGGACTGCTCGGCGTCCATCAGGCGCGGTGTCAGCCCGGCGGGCAGCGCGGGCGCGGAGGGGGCGGCCTCGAAGCGCAGGGGGCCGGCCGTGCCGGGATGCCGCAGCCGGTCCAGGAGGAGTTGGGCCGAGCGGAGGTCCTGCAACGCGTCGTAGACCGTCAGGCCCGCGAGCGGGCCTTCCTCCGCCCGTCCGATGAGGGCCCGGCCCAGGCGCGGCGAGGGGTGCTCGCGCACGCCGAGCAGCAACTGGTAGCAGTCGCCCGCCGGGACCGGGGTGTTGCCGCCGGGCGCGGGCACCGGCACATGGCCCGCGTGGACCAGCAGATGCAGACAGCCCGGGAACACCTCGGTCATGGACAGCAGGGCCAGGTCCGTGACGGGACGGTCCTTGCCCGCGAACCAGCGCTGGCGCGGCAGCCACTGACGCAGCAGCCCGCCGAGCGAGGCCATGACGTCGGCCACGGCCGGCGGACTCGGTTGCAGCAATGCGGTCTTCGGCATGGTGACGCGTCCTTTCATCGGCACACGCTCAAGGGCACACACTCAGGATCGGCGTCGGATACGGCCCGCGATCCGCGAGAGCCGGAACCAGTAGAAGCCGTGGCCTGCCAAGGTCAGCAAGTACGGCAGTTCGCCGATGGCCGGGAATCGCACCCCGCCGAACAGCTCCACCGGATGCCGGCCGTCGAACTCCCGCAGGTCCAGCTCGGTGGGCTGGGCGAAGCGGGAGAAGTTGTTCACGCACAGGACGAGGTCGTCCTCGTACTCGCGCAGGAACGCCAGCACCGCCGGGTTGGAGGACGGCAGCTCGGTGAAGGAGCCGAGTCCGAAGGCGGGGTTCTGCTTGCGGATCTCGATCATCCGGCGCGTCCAGTGCAGCAGCGAGGAGGGCGACGCCATGGCCGCCTCGACGTTGATGACCTGGTGGCCGTAGACCGGATCCATGATCGTCGGGAGGAAGAGGCGGCCGGGGTCGGCCGTCGAGAAGCCCGCGTTGCGGTCGGGT
>NZ_JACVWU010000058.1 GCF_014596915.1 Streptomyces sp. TRM68416 | reverse complement strand
GAACGCTCAGGCCGGGGCGAGCGGTGGCCTCGGCCTCGGTGCGCCGGGCGGGTGGGTCAGCCAGTGAACGAGGAGCAAGGAGCCTTGCCGCGCACATGCACGGTGATGCGGGCGCCGTGGACGCCGGTGGTGCCGCACGTGTGGAAGTAGTGGTCGAGCGTCCGGCGTTTCGCACGTCCCTCGGGGCTCATGTCCAGCGGCTCGCCCTCGCGGTCGTGCACCACGATGATCCGAGCGAAGGCACGCATCCGGGCGGGGATGTCACGGGCGGGGAGCTCGGTGCCCGACAGGGTGTCGGAGGCGACAGTGTCCTGTGCCAGCGCGAGATCGGTCAGGTTCCGGGTGTCATGAGGACGGGCCTGGGTCCACACCCGGCGGCGTGCGGGGAGGTACAGCAGTCCGTCGCCGGGCTCGGCCGCCTCCCGTACCGCGCGGCCGATGGCGAAGACGTCGTCACGGCGGCTCTCGGGGGTCCGCAGGTGGACGCTCACCGGAACGAGCGCGGCCACCACCGTCGTCATGGCGAGCCATGCCTGCCAGGCGGGTGTCCGCGGGCGCCGGGCTCGGTCCAGCCCAGCGCTCAGCAGCAGGGCGAACCCGATCGTGCTGTACAAGACGTACCGGTCGACGAACAGCGGCTTGACCGGCGAGAACAGGAGCAGCAGCAGTCCGGGCAGGAGCAGGATCGGCAGCGCCAGGGCGGGTAGCGGGACTGTTCCTCGCCCGTCCGGGGGGAGACGCCGGGCACACCACACGCCCACCAGGGCCATGGCGGCCAGGCCGAGCAACTGCACCGGGTCCGGAAAGCCGATCCAGGCCACCTGCCCCGACTGCCCGGCGCTGAGCGCCATCAGCGGCAGCGTCCCGGCCACGACGCAGCCGGCGGCCCTGGCCCACCCCCGCGTCACCCGGTGCCCGACGCCGGACACGACCAGAGTGACGCCATGGGCCGGCAGGACCAGGACAGCGAACTCATGGAGCAGGCAGGCGGTAAGCGTCACCACGGCATAACCGGCCCACCACCGCCGGGTACGGCGGGAGGCGGCCGCGAGCAGCAGGACTGTGGACCAGGTGGCCAGGGCACAGACCATGGCGTAGGAGCGGCCCTCCTGGGTGTACCGCTGCACCTGGGGGATCAGTGGGAAGACCAGCCCGGCCAGCAGGCCTGCCCGGGGGCCCGCCAGGCGGAGCCCCAGCAGACCGACGCCCGCTGCCGCCAGGGACATCGCGAGCACGGACGGCAGTCGCAGGGTGAGCAGTCCGTCGCCGAACACGGCGAAGACCCCGTGCATCAGGGTGTAGTACAGGGCATGCACCAGGTCTACGTGCTGCGCGGTACGCCAGATGTGCGGCACGCCGCGCTGCGCGACTTGCCAGGTGACCGCCTCGTCGCCCCACATACTGTTCTGCCGGTGTATGCCCCACAGGCCCAGGGCCGTCGTCAGCGCCATCGGCGGCAAGACGGCCGTCAGCAGCGGGCGGGCGGCGTACCGGCGGAGTACGGACGAAGCACGGGTGGACTGCGGGCGTCGGCGCTGCTGCGGCTTTGCGGTGGAGATCGCGGCCTCCGGGAGGGAAGCGCCGGCGCACGGACTGCCGGCCGGACTCGGGCACGGCGGCCGGCCTGGTGCCGGGCGCCGTCCCCGACCCTCTCGCCCGAAGGGCGACGACCGCCTCGGACGAATGGCCACTTCTCCCTGGCGGGGGCCGGGTCCACATCGTCCGATCGGCCAATTCCGTCAGCGGGATCCGCGGACACCTGCCGGACGAGATCCGCGAGAGTCGCAGTGTGCGCCGCGGCTGTGTCACGCCACGGTCGGCAGCACCGCCGTGACCTCCCAGCCGTGGTCGGGGCGGGGGCCCGTACGCAGGTCGCCGCCGAGTGCGGTGACGCGTTCGGTGAGTCCGACGAGACCGAAGCCGCCGCCTCGGGCGGCGTGGGGGACCCGGGTCCCGCCGCGGCCGTCGTCGCGCACGGTCACCCGCAGTGCGTGGTCCTGGTGCGCCAGTTCGACGGCTACCTCGGTCGCGTCGGCCGCGTGACGGCGGACGTTGGTGAGGGCTTCCTGAACCACGCGGTACGCGGCTGCCTGCACCTCGTGCGGCAGGTCGTCCGGCACGTCGGCCGCACGGCACAGGACGGCCTTGGGGCCGGCGGGTCCGCCGAAGTCCTCCACCAGTCCGGCCAGCGCGGGCAGATCACCGATCGGCCGACGCTCGGCGGGCACCGGTCCCGTGGCGTCGTCGTTCGGGGCGTCGCGCAGGAGGCCGACGGTACGGCGCATGGAGGCGAGGGCTTCGGCGGAGGCGCGTTCGATGTCCTTCATGATCGGGGCCAGGCGGTCCGGCTCGGTGGTGGCCAGCATTTCGGCGAGCTGAGCTTGTACCAGGATGCCGGTGACGTGATGGGCGACGAAGTCGTGCAGGTCGGCCGCCATGGCGAGTCGCTCGGCACGGCGGGTCTCGGTGACCGCGACGGCGCGGCGGAGGTCCAGGGTGCGCAGGTAGCCACCGAGGCCGGCGGCGGCACCGACCAGCACGGCGAAGGTGAGCATGAGGTCGCCGCTGCTGTTCCGGCCGGTCAGGGCGAGGACCGCCACGCCGTTCAGTGATCCGCACACCGCCGCCCAAGGTGCGGGGCAGGTGCGCACGGAGACCAGCAGCAGGCACAGCAGGATGACAATCTCGCCGACGCCGTACGTGACTGTCCAGCCGGACAGGGCACCGATCACCGTCAGAGCCAGGGACAGCACCGGGGGCACGGTGGCGCGCACGGTCGTTCCGCGCCACGCGGCCTCTCCCCGCTGTCGGGACGACAAGGCAGGGGAGCCGCGCTTGGCTGGCCAGAGCAGCGCTGCCAGGCCGGCCGGCAGCACCACGGCCGCCTGCAGCCAGGGCGGCCTGCCGTCCATGCCCGCCAGCAGTACGTCCGTGGCGGACGCCAGGAGCAGCAGGGCGAGGCCGAGCAACCGGAGGAAGCCGGGCCTGCGGTTGCCCAGCGTCGCCGACGGCTTTTCGATCAAAGGGAGGTGCACGGCGCCAGTCTATGAACGGGGGCGGCGCGACCGGATCGGTCGGCCAACGGGTGGGATGGGAGGGCGGGGAGGGCGTTGCCCTCCCCGCCACGGGTCAGCTCGTCGTACGGAAGGTGGCGTCGGCACGCCCCGTCGCGGTGGTGATCGGGTCGAGCCTCAGCTGGTAGGCGTAGTGCCGGATGTATCGGTCGGGGTGGTTGTACGACTGGAAGGACGACCATGTCGCGTCGGCGAGCCCGGCGACCTGGCGGAAGGTGGCGTCCGCGGCGAACTGGGCGGTGCCGTCGTTGTGGGCCAGCTGGAAGTCGAAGTGGGAGTGCCGCAGGAAGTACCCGGGGTAGTTCACTGACTCGAAGGAGACGGTCCCGGAACCGGCCAGCCCGGTCCGCAGCCTGAAGCGGGCGTCGTCCGCGGGGCTGACGTTCGGGTCGATGCGGACGTCCATGCTGGCGTGCCGTACGTACCGGTCCTGGAAGTTGAAGGACTGGAGCCGGTTGGCCGCGGTGCTGGGCCAGCGGGCGAGTGTGCGGCTCTCCTCGGCG
>NZ_JACVWU010000057.1 GCF_014596915.1 Streptomyces sp. TRM68416 | reverse complement strand
TGTGGTGGTACTTGCGGTGGACGGGTTCGTGGGCCATGTAGCCCAGCGAGTCGTGCATCCAGCCCATGTTCCACTTCAGGCCGAAGCCGAGCCCTCCGAAGCCGCCCGGGCCGATGTGGTGCGTCGCCCGCGTGACGCCGTCCCACGCCGTGGACTCCTCCGCGATCGTCACCACGCCCGGCACTCGCCGGTACACCGTTGCGTTCATCTCCTGGAGGAACGCCACCGCGTCGAGGTTCTCCCGCCCGCCGTGCACGTTCGGGATCCACTGCCCGGGCTCGCGCGAGTAGTCGAGGTAGAGCATCGAGGCGACCGCGTCCACCCGCAGGCCGTCGATATGGAACTCCTCGCACCAGTAAATGGCGTTCGCCACCAGGAAGTTGCGCACCTCGCGCCGGCCGAAGTCGAACTCCAGCGTGCCCCAGTCGGGGTGCGCCGACCGCAGCGGATCCTCGTGCTCGTAGAGCGGACGCCCGTCGAACTCGGCCAGCGCCCAGTCGTCGCGCGGGAAGTGGGCGGGCACCCAGTCCATCAGGACCCCGATCCCGGCCCGGTGCAGCGCGTCGACCAGGTACTTGAAGTCGTCCGGCGTGCCGAGCCGGGCCGTGGGCGCGTAGAAGCCGGTGACCTGGTAGCCCCAGGAGCCGCCGAAGGGATGCTCGGCGACCGGCATCAGCTCGACGTGCGTGAAGCCCAGGTCCTTGACGTACGCCGGGAGTTGCTCGGCCAGTTCGCGGTAGGTCAGGCCCGGTCGCCAGGAGGGCAGATGGACCTCGTAGACCGAGAACGGGCCCTCGTGGGCCGGTACCGTCCCCCGGCGTTCCAGCCACTCCGTGTCGCCCCATTCGTAGTGCGAGGCGTGGACGATCGACGACGTGTTCGGCGGGGCCTCGGTGCGGCGGGCCAGCGGGTCGGCGCGCAGGGTCCGGGAACCGTCGGGGCGGGTGATCTCGAACTTGTACAGCTCGCCCTCGCCGATGCCCGGCACGAACAGCTCCCACACACCGGAGGAGCCGAGCGAACGCATCGGATTGCCCGTTCCGTCCCAGAAGTTGAAGGTCCCGGCCACCTGCACGCCGCGCGCGTTCGGCGCCCACACGGTGAACCGGGTGCCGGTGACGCCCTGGTGGGTCATCGGCTCGGCACCGAGCGCCGTCCACAGCTGCTCGTGCCGGCCCTCGCCGATCAGATGCAGGTCGAGATCGCCGAGCGCGGGCAGGAAGCGGTACGCGTCCTCGGTCTCCTGCTCGGCACCCTCGTACGTCACGAGGAGCCGGTACTCCGGTACGTCCCGCAGCGGCAGCAGCCCGGAGAAGAAGCCCGCACCGTCGTCGTGCAGTTCGGCCCGCAGCTCCTCGGTGAGGACGGTCACCGAGCGGGCGTACGGCCGGAAGGCACGGAAGGCGACCCCGCCGGGGACGGGGTGGGCGCCGAGGACGGCGTGCGGGTCGTGGTGGGTGCCGGAGAGGAGCCGGTCACGGTCCTCGGCACCGAGGGCGGGGGAGACCGCCACCCCGCCGGCCATCTCGGCCGCCTTCGTCGGCGCGACCTTCTTGGCGGTCGTGGTCTTCCGGGGCGCCGACTTCTTCGCGGCAGCCTGCTTCACGGTCGGCTTCTTCACGGCCGGCTTCTTGGCGGCAGCCTGCTTTACGGTCGGCTTCTTCGTGGCCGTCTTTTTCGCGGCAGCCTTCTTAGCCGCCGCCTTCTTCACACTCTCCGCGGCCTTCTCGGCGGACTTCGCCGCCTTCTTGGTGACGCTCTTCTTCGTCACGCTCTTCTTCTGCGCGGACACCTTCTTCGCGATGCTCTTCTCCTCGGCCGTCTGCTCGGCCGACTTCTTCGGATCGGGACCGCTGGACGGGGGACGGGGGGTCACGAGTGGGGCCTCCTCGGCGAGGGTGAGATCGAGGGTGAGATGAGGGGAGGGGGAGAGGGAGGGAGAGGGGCAGGGGCAGTCGGCTCGCCGTCGTCCGTGGCGAGCCGGCGGACCGCCGACAGCGGCACCGGCAGCCACTCGGGGCGGTGGCGGGCCTCGTAGACGACCTCGTAGATCGCCTTGTCCGTTTCGCAGGCCCGCAGCAGCACGGGGTCGGTGCGTGGATCGACGCCGCTGACCTCCGCGTAGCCGGAGCAGTACGCGGCCCGGCAGGTGTCGGCCCAGCCCGGGATCGGCGGGGTGGCGGAGTGGGCGGCGTAGTCGAAGGAGCGCAGCATGCCCGCGATGTCGCGCACGGTCGGCTGCGGCATGCGCCGCTCGGCCAGCGGCTTGGCGGGCTCGCCCTCGAAGTCGATCAGCCACCACTGCCCGGCGGGCGAGCGCAGACACTGCCCGAGGTGCAGGTCGCCGTGGACGCGTTGCGCGGTCCAGGTGCGGCCCTCGGCCGCGAGGCCGGCCAGCGCGTCGAAGGCGGAGTGCAGTCCGGGCGCGTACGGCCGCAGCGCGGGCACCGCCTGCGCGGCCGCCTCCAGCCGCTCCACCATCCCCTCGACCATCTGCTCCAGCTGGGTACGGCCGAGGGTGACCGTGGGCAGCGCGCGGGCCAGGGCCGTGTGCACCTCGGCGGTGGCCCGCCCGAGCGCCCTGGCCTCGGCGGCGAAGTCCTCGCCCTTGGCCAGCTCCCGCAGCGCCAGCTCCCAGCCGTCCGCCGCGCCCTGCACGAACGGCTGGAGCACGCCCAGCACATACGGCTCGCCGCCCGCCCCGTCGAAGTCCCCCTGGATCCACGCGGTCGGCGGGGGCACCCGGGGGCAGCCCTCGCGGGCCAGCGCCAGCGGCAGCTCCAGGTCGGGGTTGATACCGGGCACGATCCGGCGAAGCAGCTTCAGGATGAACGTATCTCCGTAGACGACGGAGGAGTTGGACTGTTCCGAGGCGACCAGGCGCGGCACGAGCCCCGCACGGACCTCCTGGTTCCGTTCCCGTTCGAAGCGCAGCCCGCCGATGCGGGCCCGGGTGCGCAGGGCCTCCAGGAGGACTTCGGCGGGCCGCGGGTCGTACAGGGCCTCGTAGACCGTGCGTCCGGCGAGCGGGCCCTGGTCGACATGGCCGATCAGCGCGGGCGCCAGCCGCGGTGGCAGCGCCTCGCGCGCGCCTATGAGGAGCTGGTAGCAGTCGCCGGGCGCGGGGGACTGATGGGCCTGGAGCAACAGGTGGTAGAGGCCCAGCTTGCCGTCGGACGGCAGCAGTTCGGTGGCCGCGACCAGCGAGAACCCGGTGACGGGACGCCCCTTCCCGGCGAACCACCGCTGCCGCGGCAGCCACTCCCGCAACAGGGGATCCAGCGAGGCGAGCAGGCCGGGACTGGTCGTAGCGGTACGGGTGACGGCTTCCGACATGACGTCGCGTCCTTTCCCCGGGGGGTCGGGGTGTGAGTGATGCGTGCCCCGGGCGGGGCGGTGGAAACCGCCCCGCCGGGCTTCTAGGAGCCCTCTTTGCGCAGCCGGAACCAGTAGAAGCCGTGGCCTGCCAAGGTCAGCAAGTACGGCAGTTCGCCGATGGCCGGGAATCGCACCCCGCCGAACAGCTCCACCGGATGCCGCCCGTTGAACCGGCTCAGGTCCAGCTCGGTGGGCTGGGCGAAGCGGGAGAAGTTGTTCACGCACAGGACGAGGTCGTCCTCGTACTCGCGCAGGAACGCGATCACGGCCGGGTTGGAGGACGGCAGTTCCGTGTACGAGCCGAGTCCGAAGGCCGGGTTCTGCTTGCGGATCTCGATCATCCGGCGGGTCCAGTGCAGCAGCGAGGACGGCGAGGACATCGACGCCTCGACGTTGGTGACCTGGTAGCCGTAGACCGGGTCCATGATCGTGGGCAGGTACAGGCGGCCCGGATCGCACGAGGAGAAGCCCGCGTTGCGGTCGGGG
>NZ_JACVWU010000056.1 GCF_014596915.1 Streptomyces sp. TRM68416 | reverse complement strand
CGCTGCGTTCGGTGTTGCTGTTGTAGGGCCGCAGATAGGCCCATTCGTCGAGCAGGGTGCGGTGGAAGCGTTCGACCTTGCCGTTCGTCTGGGGCCGCCAGGGGCGGGTCCAGCGGGGGCTGATGCCCAGGTCGTGGCAGGTGTCGCGCCAGGTGTTCTTGGTGTAGGCCCAAGCGTTGTCGGTCAGCACCCGCTCGACGGTCACACCACGTGCGGCGAACCAGGCGGCAGCCCGGTGCAGGAAGGCCGCGCAGGTGGCGGCTTTCTCGTCGGGCAGGTCTTCGGTGTAGGCCAGGTGGGAGTGGTCGTCCAGGGCAGTGTGCAGGTAGAGGTAGCCGTGGCCGGTGCGGGCCTGGTTCTTGCGGCCGGCTGCCCGGCCGAGGGCCTTGTGGCCGCCGCCGTCGGGGATGCGGCCGAGTTTCTTGACGTCGATGTGGACCAGTTCGCCGGGGCGGGCTCGTTCGTAGCGGCGGACGGGTTCGCCGGTGGCCCGGTCGGTGGCGGCCAGGACGGGCAGGCCGTGACGGTGCAGGATGCGGTGGGCGGTGGAGGCGGCGATGCCGGTGCGGGCGGCCAGCCGCACCGGTCCGATGCGGTGCTCGCGGCGTAGGCGCACGACTCGTTCCTCAACGATGTCCGGGGTGCGGCGGGGCTGGTGGTGGGGGCGGCTGGAGCGGTCTTGCATCCCGGCGGCTCCGTGCTTCCGGTAGCGTCCGGCCCAGCGTGCGGCGGTGGTGTGGCTGACCTGGAAGCGTTCCGCGGCCCGCCGCACGGGCCAGCGGTCCTCGACGACACACCGGGCCAGACGCAGCCTGCCGGTCGGCGTCAGCGGGGCGTTACGGTGGGACAACGAGGGCCTCCTGGGCGTCGGTTGTAGATCTCGCAATCCACACCGAACCCAGAGGCCCTCGCCCCGTTCAAGGACCACTCAAGGCGTGTCGCCTGTCACCAACGTCCCGGGACAGCACAACTAGGGCGCTTCTGATGGCTCTTGGATGATGTCTCGGAGCCAGATGACGACCGCTGTGACGGTCAGGGTGCCGTTGAAGATGTAGTCGCGTTTGTCGTAGCGCGTTGCGACAGCGCGGAACTGCTTCCACTTGTTCACGCACCGCTCGACGGCGCTGCGGCGGCGGTACTGCGTCTGGTCGAAGGCCGGCGGACGTCCGCCGGCCCGGCCCTTGCGCCGGCGCTTGGCCCGCTGGTCGTCGGGCTGGGCAATGGTTGCCTTGATTCCCCGTCCGCGCAGATAAGGGCGGTTGCCGCGGCTGGAGTACGCCTTGTCGCCGCGGACCCGGTCCGGGCGGCCCCGAGGTCGGCCCGGCCCGCGGCGCCGGATCCGTAAGCCCTCCAGCACAGGGACGAACATGAGGCTGTCGCCCCGCTGACCGGGAGAGGTCTGCCAGGTCAGCGGCCGGGCCCGGTCGTCGGACAGCAGATGGACTTTGCTGGTCAGTCCGCCCCGTGAGCGTCCCAGCGCCTCCCGCCCATCGGCCTCCACACGCGCACCGCCCCCTTTTGCGGGAAGTCGCGCGGTGGCCGGTGGCGGGCTCCGGCCGCGTGCTGGTGCGCCCGGCAGGAGGTGGAGTCGATGTTCACCGCCCATTCCTGGGTGCGCTGCCGGGTCTCCTCCTCGATGGCCTTGGCCAGTTGGCCATCGGGGTCGGTGGCACCGGCCTCGATCTGTAACTCTGCCAGGATCTGCTGCCAGGTCCCGTCCGCCGACCAGCGGCGATGCCGCTCATAAAGGGTTTGCCACGGTCCGTACCGCTCCGGCAGATCCGGCCAGGGCACACCGGTACGGGCCCGGAACAACACCCCGTTGATCACTCTGCGGTGATCAGCCCACTGCCCGCCAGGGTTGCCATTGACGGGCAGTAGCGGCTCGATCTTCTGCCACTGCGCGTCCGTCAGTTCATGCCGCCGCACCATAAGACGCCCCTGCCCAGCCCAAGCACTGATCCACCCACCCCAGCAAGAGCCATCAGAAGCGCCCTAGGCTTCCCGCATGGCCTCCGACGAAGAAACGCACCGCCCGGAACCCTCTTCGGAGGACACACAGGCCGACCCGCCGCCAGAAGGCAGCGATGGGAAGAAGCCCTTGCGCCGGCGCATCGCTGACGGATGGAACGGCCTTGGGGGCGCTGGCAAACTGGCTGTGATCGGCGGCGTGGTTGTTGCGGTGGTCGGAGGCATCGTCGCCGTCGCGCTCTCCAACCCTCGCGCGGCCGACCTCGACCCCGACTGTGACGACTCTGACGACAGCACCGACCAAGAACCCGTCACCCGCATGTATACCAACCATGCGGGCGGCTACTACCGATGCAGTCACAAGGGGTGCAGCAAGAAGATCAACCACATATACATGACCGATCACGACTGCTGCGGCCGGTGCTGGATCGGCAGAGACTGCATGACAGTCGCGGCAAGCGAGTGCGACGGCCCCGGCGGCTTCCCTCACACCTACCGCGATGCACTCCTGTTTCCCGGCGTCTGCACAATCTGTGACGAAAGACCGGAAGGGCACCGGTCAGACGATCCGCATCGCTGGCCGAACCGCTAGGGAAGGCGGTCGCGTCTGACCCGGTGCGGTGGAAGGCAGGCGTCAGTCGTCGTCCTCGTGGGGAGCGTCGGCGGAGATTGGGTTCAGCAACACCCCTGTGGCTGCTGGTGCTGGACAACATCGACGAGCCGCGAGGGGTCGGCCCGGAGGGCGAGACGGTGGCGCACTACCGGGGCTGGATCCGCCCGCACGGCGGCGGCCTGCTGCTGATCACCTCCCGGGACACCAGCACCGAGACCTGGGGGCCGCGCGCGGAGCTGCTGCCGCTGAAACCTCTGGCCGTCCCCGACGCCGGGCAGGTTCTGTTGGATGCGGCCCCTCGGGCCGGGACCGAGGAGCAGGCGCGGGAACTGGCGGAGCGGCTGGGCAGGCTGCCGCTCGCCCTGCACGCGGCCGGCCGCTACCTGGCCGCCCCCACCAGCCGCTACCGCTCCTTCGACCACTACCGGCAGGCCCTGGACACCGAACTGGACACGCTGCTGGGCGCCGAGCACCCCGACGCCTCCAACCCAGCCATCGCCCGCACGGTAGTCCGCCACACCTGGGAAGTGTCCCTGGACCAGCTCGCGGCCGAAGGCCACACACTGGCCCGCCCGCTGCTGCGGATCCTGGCCCTGCTCGCACCGGCCCCCATCCCTCTGTTCCTGATCACCCCCGGCCTGCTCACCGCCGCGTCCGGACATCCCGCCACCATCGTGGGTGTGGAAGCAGCTCTCGCCGGCCTGTACCGCTACGGCCTGCTCGGCCTGCCCGACAACTCCGCACCCCGGACATCACCAACGGCAGAGAACGATGACGACCCAGCCCAGCTGGTCCTGCATCCCCTGGTAAGGGAGATCAGCCCCCTCGCCCTGGCCGCCGACACCCCCGACCGCACCGCCTGGCACCAGGCCCTGACCGAACGGCTCATCGAAGCCGTTCACGACGCCACACAGGCAGGACCATCAGGGTGGCCCGCCGCCCGCCGCCCGCCGCCCGCCGCCCGCCGCCCGCCTCCTCGCCCCCCACCTGCCACTGCTCCTCCACCACACCACCGACGCAACCCTCCCCACAGCCCATGGCACCTTGGACAGCCTGGTCCTAGAGCTGTATGCAGCAGTCGCCCACCCGTTGCTGCCCGCGCTGTCCCAGCAACTCCTCCAGACCCAGACCCGCGTTCTGGGCCCTGACCACCCCGAGACCCTGGCCAGCCGCAACAACCTCGCCACCGCCCTGGTCGGGATGGGGGAGTTTGCGCGGGCGGCCGAGCTGCACCGGCAGACCTTCGACGACTGCACTCGCGTCCTGGGTCCCGACCATCCTCTCACCCTGGCCAGCCGCGACAACCTCGCCGA
>NZ_JACVWU010000055.1 GCF_014596915.1 Streptomyces sp. TRM68416 | reverse complement strand
CCGTAGCACGTGTGACAGCGGAGTCCGCCAGGCTGGCCGCGGCCTAATCAGGCCGCGGCCGGTTTGCGCGCCAGTACGAACGCCTGCGGCCCCTTGTCCATCTCGCCCGGCGCACGGATCAGCCGCGCCTGGACGGCGAATCCGGCCTGCTCCAACAATTCGGCGACCCGCTCAGGCGACTGCCAGTACACGGTGAGCGACACGTCGTGCCCGTACGCGTGGTTCAGCGTTGGGGTCCCTCCCGCGCGAGGTGGTTCGGGCGGGGAGGAGCCGGCAACCGATCGACAACGCGACTCGGGGTCTTCTTGGGAGCGAGTGCCAGGACCGGCGACGCCGAACTGATCCGCACGACAGGTCCTGGGCCTGCCGTCCGGCGGATCGGGTCGGCCGCGGGACACGGTGCTGAGTCCTCAGGATGAATCCACCGGCCAGAACTTGACTGTGCCGTCAACCGTGCTGACGGTGATCAGGGTGCGGCCGTCAGCGCTGAACAGGCCGGCCCCCACTTCGCCTCGATGACCTCTCTTGGGTTTGCCTATCGGCGCACCCGTCAGCGCGTCCACGCACAGCACGACACTGGGGTCGCCAGAGTCAGTGAAGGCGATCATCCGCCCATCCCGGCTAAATGCCAGAAGGTTTCCTCCCGATCCGCCACTATCCAATTTGGCGCCTGAGAGAACACCCCAGACTCCATAGGTTCCGTCACCCGAGCCCACCACAATGGCGCGACCGCTCTCGTTGACCATCGTTTGATACGCGTCCTCCCCCAAAATGGCCTCTTTCTCCCGCTTCCCCGTCTCGATGTCCCAGACTTCCCATACCGTCCTTACAGCATCGGTACCTACATCGATCACCGTCACGATCGCCTCCCCCTTCTCGTCGAACGTCGCACTTTGCAGCGTGCAACGCACAGGGAGAGCGGTCTCCTTCTCTCCGGTACCCGTATTCCACAGTTGCACCTCGCAAGGATCACCGAGGTTCACAGCCAAGGTGTGACCGTCTGGACTCAACTCAAAGACTTCGAATCCGGTGAACTGTGGATACTTGATCCGAAAAAAATGCTCCACACGGCCGGATACCGTGTTCCAAATCTTGGCGATCACATAAGCCCCTGTGCCGGACTCCGCCGTAGCCAAAATCTTTCCGTCCGCACTGAGGGATACATTGTCAACCCAGCCGGTCCGCAAGGTCTTCAGCAGCTCCCTCTCCCGAAGGTTCCATAACCGCGTTTTCCCGGTACTTCCATGTGTACCCACAAGCAGGGACCCATCGCCGCTGATATCCGTCATTCCAGGATGGCGAATGAGCAGAGTCGCTCGGGAAGAATCCTTAGGTGTGCTGTGTACCAGAAACCCGCCCACGAGGGCGATGGCAAGGGCCATGGCGATGGCGATCTTCACTTTGCGGGCCCTTATCAACGGGCCGTGCGCATAAGGCTGCTCCACCAGCCTTTCCTGAAGGCGGGCATGACGGAACTGGAAGGTTCCACCGGACTGCCGCAACAACTCCCTCGCCCTGGCGTCCGCAAGAAACCGCATTGGCCGCCACGGTAGCTGGCCCCCTATCGCAAGGATCAGCGTGGCGACCGCGAAACGCGGCCAGGCTCGGGTCAGACACGTGAGCAGAGCGATCGTGACACCGACCACCCCAGAGATCGTGGCGACCGTCGGCCATACCGGACGGCTTCCGGGAATGACGTCGAAGGCGTAGGGGACGAGTTCGGTCAGGTTCGGCTCGCCGGACCACCCGGTGAGAATCGCGTTCATGAGGTAACCGGCGACCAGGCCGGCGACGACGGCGGGGAACGCCCCCAGAGCGGCCACGACTCCCGCCACCGTCGCACCGAGCAACGCGGAGCGACGGTCCGCCCGCAGAAGTTCGACCGGGTCCGCCTGAGCAGCGCGCACGGGAGCCGCGTCCAGCCAGTTCTGCGCAGCGAGACCGAGGCTCAGGACGAGGAAGAGCGCCGCACCTACGGCGACGATCATGCAGTAGGTCCGAGTCGAGGAATAGGACCAGCTCTTCCCGGCGGAGAGCGCGACCGCTGCGGCCACCATCGCCGTCGCTCCGGGCACACCGGTCATCAACAGGCCATACCTCATGCCTCGGCGCAGCCGAGACAACGAACCTCGCAGGGCGAACGACAGCCGGGCGGGTCTGCGAGCCGCTCCTGCGTACCAGGTGATCGTGACGACGACTCCGCTGCCCGCCCCTACGAACACTCCGGAGGCGACCGGCCCGGGGGCACCGGGCAGGTTGGTGGTGTCGGGCAGGTCGGTCCACAGCAGCCAAGCCGCGACCACGGTCATCACGGGTACGGCCACGGCGAGGCCGATGGCGGGCGCGGCCCAGGTCGAGAAGACCCGCCCAGGCAGCAGCCACCACGCGAAATCGCGTTCCCTCCAGCGGTGCAGGTAGCGGGCCAGGAACGTCAGCCAGCGCAGCGCGTCAGCTGTGTCGGGGGTACGGCGGTCGGGAGTGATCGGCTGGCCGGACGGCAGGCGGTCGGGCGCATAGGCCGCCTGGACCAGCTGGTTGAGGAGATGGTCTTCCACCGCGTGCCGGGAACGGAACGTGTGGGGATCGAGCTTTTCTCCCGGATCACCGCCGAGCCGTTCGTAGACGACCCGCGCCAACGAGACCATGAGGGGCGTGGTCAGGGCGATCGTCACCGGGCCGTCCGACGGCGACCGCAGCTCCGCGTAAACGCGACTCCAGTCCACGCCGTCAGGCCAGTGCACATGGGACAGATAGGCGATGGCGGCCTCGGCGGGGACCGGTTCCACCTCCACCACCGGGGCGCGTCGCAGTGTGTGCGACTCTGCTGTCGGGGTAGGAGAACCCGCCGTGATCACGTCCTCGTACTCGACGGACCGGCACGTGACGACGACCGGACGGTCCTGCCCGACCGCGTAACCGATGGCCTTCACGGCACTCCGACGCGCCGCCTCCGCGATCTCGTCCAGCCCGTCGATGATCGGTAGCAGCAGTCCGTACGCGAGAAGCAGACGTGGTACCTCACGCTGGCCGCCGTAGTACGTCGCGGCTACCGTCCGCACGATCCAGTCGTCCAAGGGCTCGCGGACCGGGTCCCAGTCGGCGGGCGCCAGCAGCACGGGTACGCGCTCGCCCGCCCCGCGCCCGCCGAGAAGGCCCAGCGTCAGCAGCATGGCGAGCACAGTCTTGCCCGCGCCCGGTTCGCCGAGGATGACAAGACGCCCGCTGGGCACCTGACCGTAGGCCTCGGCCAGCGTCCTGGCGCTGTCATCAAGATTTCCGTTCAGCCGACCGGCCAGACGTAGCCTCAGGACGCGGGTCGGGCCAGCCGACTGTCCGAGGACGTGCTGCGGAGCGTCCCCGACCGGCCGGCGGGTGCCTGCCCAGGCGAGAGGCAGCACACCGGCACGGCTCAAACCGCGCGCCACCGCCTCCTTCTGCCAGTCGTCCCGGACCGTCGCGGCCAGGTCGTCGGCATGTTGGGCCATGTCCAGCAGGGTCGTTCTGTCCGTACGTAAGCCATCCGCCAGGGGGAGCA
This sequence comes from Streptomyces sp. TRM68416, assembly GCF_014596915.1. Lineage (GTDB taxonomy): Bacteria > Actinomycetota > Actinomycetes > Streptomycetales > Streptomycetaceae > Streptomyces. Next base: position 457 of record NZ_JACVWU010000055.1, on the reverse strand, counting down.
TCAGGCCTGCCATCGCGAGGAACAGGCCCAGCACTCCGGCCCACGCGCTGTTCGCCTCCAGATCACCGAGCGACATCCAGATCACGAACACGACAAAGGCGACTGCCAGCAGAATGAACAGAGCCAGGCGGACAGCCCGGTGCTGCCGCGAGGAAAGCGGTGACATATCCCTACGTTAGGGATATGCGGCTATAGCTGCATTGACTTTCCCGATAGCCATCAAAAGGATCATTAACCTCGATCGTTCATGAGTCCCCTTGTCCCGCGCAGCCAGCGGCCTCGCCTGCGACGTTTTGTGCGGGAGGCGGCCAACGCCGCCGCCAGGGCCTGGCGGCTGGTCACGGTGAGAGGGTGGTCGGGGCCCAGGACGCGGGTGCGGTCGTCAAGGGTCTGCCGGTGCAGCTCGGCCGCCCGCCCATACTCCCCCATCCGGCCCAGGGCCTCGGGGGGGGGCGAG
>NZ_JACVWU010000054.1 GCF_014596915.1 Streptomyces sp. TRM68416 | reverse complement strand
ATTCCGCCTGGCTGTTCCGCTCTCGTGGTGCGAACCGGATTACCGGTACACATTCACGGAGAGTTTGATCCTGGCTCAGGACGAACGCTGGCGGCGTGCTTAACACATGCAAGTCGAACGATGAACCACTTCGGTGGGGATTAGTGGCGAACGGGTGAGTAACACGTGGGCAATCTGCCCTTCACTCTGGGACAAGCCCTGGAAACGGGGTCTAATACCGGATACGAGCTTCCTCCGCATGGTGGAAGTTGGAAAGCTCCGGCGGTGAAGGATGAGCCCGCGGCCTATCAGCTTGTTGGTGAGGTAATGGCTCACCAAGGCGACGACGGGTAGCCGGCCTGAGAGGGCGACCGGCCACACTGGGACTGAGACACGGCCCAGACTCCTACGGGAGGCAGCAGTGGGGAATATTGCACAATGGGCGAAAGCCTGATGCAGCGACGCCGCGTGAGGGATGACGGCCTTCGGGTTGTAAACCTCTTTCAGCAGGGAAGAAGCGAAAGTGACGGTACCTGCAGAAGAAGCGCCGGCTAACTACGTGCCAGCAGCCGCGGTAATACGTAGGGCGCAAGCGTTGTCCGGAATTATTGGGCGTAAAGAGCTCGTAGGCGGCTTGTCACGTCGATTGTGAAAGCTCGGGGCTTAACCCCGAGTCTGCAGTCGATACGGGCTAGCTAGAGTGTGGTAGGGGAGATCGGAATTCCTGGTGTAGCGGTGAAATGCGCAGATATCAGGAGGAACACCGGTGGCGAAGGCGGATCTCTGGGCCATTACTGACGCTGAGGAGCGAAAGCGTGGGGAGCGAACAGGATTAGATACCCTGGTAGTCCACGCCGTAAACGGTGGGAACTAGGTGTTGGCGACATTCCACGTCGTCGGTGCCGCAGCTAACGCATTAAGTTCCCCGCCTGGGGAGTACGGCCGCAAGGCTAAAACTCAAAGGAATTGACGGGGGCCCGCACAAGCAGCGGAGCATGTGGCTTAATTCGACGCAACGCGAAGAACCTTACCAAGGCTTGACATACACCGGAAACGTCCAGAGATGGGCGCCCCCTTGTGGTCGGTGTACAGGTGGTGCATGGCTGTCGTCAGCTCGTGTCGTGAGATGTTGGGTTAAGTCCCGCAACGAGCGCAACCCTTGTTCTGTGTTGCCAGCATGCCCTTCGGGGTGATGGGGACTCACAGGAGACCGCCGGGGTCAACTCGGAGGAAGGTGGGGACGACGTCAAGTCATCATGCCCCTTATGTCTTGGGCTGCACACGTGCTACAATGGCCGATACAATGAGCTGCGATACCGCAAGGTGGAGCGAATCTCAAAAAGTCGGTCTCAGTTCGGATTGGGGTCTGCAACTCGACCCCATGAAGTTGGAGTTGCTAGTAATCGCAGATCAGCATTGCTGCGGTGAATACGTTCCCGGGCCTTGTACACACCGCCCGTCACGTCACGAAAGTCGGTAACACCCGAAGCCGGTGGCCCAACCCCTTGTGGGAGGGAGCTGTCGAAGGTGGGACTGGCGATTGGGACGAAGTCGTAACAAGGTAGCCGTACCGGAAGGTGCGGCTGGATCACCTCCTTTCTAAGGAGCATCTAGGTCTCGTAAGAGATCCAGAGCCACTACGTCGGCGAATGATCGACGGTGGTTAGCTCATGGGTGGAACGTTGACTACTCGGCCTGGTTCTGGGTCGGAGGCTGCTAGTACTGCTCTTCGGAGTGTGGAACGCATGATCTTCGGACGGGATTGGGTCGGGCACGCTGTTGGGTGTCTGAGGGAATGAACCCCCTCGATGCCGGCCCCAGTGCACTCGGATCTTTGTGGTTCGGGGTGATGGGTGGCTGGTCGTTGTTTGAGAACTGCACAGTGGACGCGAGCATCTGTGGCCAAGTTTTTAAGGGCGCACGGTGGATGCCTTGGCACCAGGAACCGATGAAGGACGTGGGAGGCCACGATAGTCCCCGGGGAGTCGTCAACCAGGCTTTGATCCGGGGGTTTCCGAATGGGGAAACCCGGCAGTCGTCATGGGCTGTCACCCATACCTGAACACATAGGGTATGTGGAGGGAACGCGGGGAAGTGAAACATCTCAGTACCCGCAGGAAGAGAAAACAACCGTGATTCCGGGAGTAGTGGCGAGCGAAACCGGATGAGGCCAAACCGTATGCGTGTGAGACCCGGCAGGGGTTGCGCATGCGGGGTTGTGGGATCTCTCTTCCACGGTCTGCCGGCCGTGGGACGAGTCAGAAACCGTTGATGTAGGCGAAGGACATGCGAAAGGTCCGGCGTAGAGGGTAAGACCCCCGTAGTCGAAACGTCAGCGGCTCGTTTGAGAGACACCCAAGTAGCACGGGGCCCGAGAAATCCCGTGTGAATCTGGCGGGACCACCCGCTAAGCCTAAATATTCCCTGGTGACCGATAGCGGATAGTACCGTGAGGGAATGGTGAAAAGTACCCCGGGAGGGGAGTGAAATAGTACCTGAAACCGTGTGCCTACAAGCCGTGGGAGCGTCGGAATGGAGCTTGCTCCGTTCTCGTGACTGCGTGCCTTTTGAAGAATGAGCCTGCGAGTTTGCGGTGTGTTGCGAGGTTAACCCGTGTGGGGAAGCCGTAGCGAAAGCGAGTCCGAACAGGGCGGTTTAGTAGCGCGCTCAAGACCCGAAGCGGAGTGATCTAGCCATGGGCAGGTTGAAGCGGAGGTAAGACTTCGTGGAGGACCGAACCCACCAGGGTTGAAAACCTGGGGGATGACCTGTGGTTAGGGGTGAAAGGCCAATCAAACTCCGTGATAGCTGGTTCTCCCCGAAATGCATTTAGGTGCAGCGTCGTGTGTTTCTTGCCGGAGGTAGAGCACTGGATAGGCGATGGGCCCTACCGGGTTACTGACCTTAGCCAAACTCCGAATGCCGGTAAGTGAGAGCGCGGCAGTGAGACTGTGGGGGATAAGCTCCATGGTCGAGAGGGAAACAGCCCAGAGCATCGACTAAGGCCCCTAAGCGTACGCTAAGTGGGAAAGGATGTGGAGTCGCACAGACAACCAGGAGGTTGGCTTAGAAGCAGCCACCCTTGAAAGAGTGCGTAATAGCTCACTGGTCTAGTGATTCCGCGCCGACAATGTAGCGGGGCTCAAGCGTACCGCCGAAGTCGTGTCATTCACACAAGAGGGCCAACGCCTGTGTGGATGGGTAGGGGAGCGTCGTGTGCCGGGTGAAGCAGCACCGGAAGGTAGTTGTGGACGGTTCACGAGTGAGAATGCAGGCATGAGTAGCGATACAAACGTGAGAAACGTTTGCGCCGATTGACTAAGGGTTCCTGGGTCAAGCTGATCTGCCCAGGGTAAGTCGGGACCTAAGGCGAGGCCGACAGGCGTAGTCGATGGATAACCGGTTGATATTCCGGTACCCGCTGTGAAGCGTCAAACATCGAATCCAGTGATGCTAAGGCCGTGAAGCCGCCCCGGAGCCTTCGGGTGAAGGGGAGTGGTGGAGCCGCTGACCCGATCTGGTAGTAGGTGAGTGATGGGGTGACGCAGGAAGGTAGTCCATCCCGGGCGGTGGTTGTCCCGGGGTAAGGGTGTAGGACGGTGTGTAGGCAAATCCGCACACCTTGTGTCTGAGACCTGATGCCGAGCCGATTGTGGTGAAGTGGATGATCCTATGCTGTCGAGAAAAGCCTCTAGCGAGTTTCATGGCGGCCCGTACCCTAAACCGACTCAGGTGGTCAGGTAGAGAATACCGAGGCGTTCGGGTGAACTATGGTTAAGGAACTCGGCAAAATGCCCCCGTAACTTCGGGAGAAGGGGGGCCATTTCTGGTGATCGGATTTACTCCGTGAGCTGGGGGTGGCCGCAGAGACCAGCGAGAAGCGACTGTTTACTAAAAACACAGGTCCGTGCGAAGCCGTAAGGCGATGTATACGGACTGACGCCTGCCCGGTGCTGGAACGTTAAGGGGACCGGTTAGCTCCATTTCGGTGGGGCGAAGCTGAGAACTTAAGCGCCAGTAAACGGCGGTGGTAACTATAACCATCCTAAGGTAGCGAAATTCCTTGTCGGGTAAGTTCCGACCTGCACGAATGGCGTAACGACTTCTCGACTGTCTCAACCATAGGCCCGGTGAAATTGCACTACGAGTAAAGATGCTCGTTTCGCGCAGCAGGACGGAAAGACCCCGGGACCTTTACTACAGTTTGATATTGGTGTTCGGTTCGGCTTGTGTAGGATAGCTGGGAGACTGTGAAGCTCGCACGCCAGTGCGGGTGGAGTCGTCGTTGAAATACCAGTCTGGTCGTGCTGGATGTCTAACCTGGGTCCGTGATCCGGATCAGGGACAGTGTCTGATGGGTAGTTTAACTGGGGCGGTTGCCTCCTAAAGGGTAACGGAGGCGCCCAAAGGTTCCCTCAGCCTGGTTGGCAATCAGGTGTTGAGTGTAAGTGCACAAGGGAGCTTGACTGTGAGACCGACGGGTCGAGCAGGGACGAAAGTCGGGACTAGTGATCCGGCGGTGGCTTGTGGAAGCGCCGTCGCTCAACGGATAAAAGGTACCCCGGGGATAACAGGCTGATCTTCCCCAAGAGTCCATATCGACGGGATGGTTTGGCACCTCGATGTCGGCTCGTCGCATCCTGGGGCTGGAGTCGGTCCCAAGGGTTGGGCTGTTCGCCCATTAAAGCGGTACGCGAGCTGGGTTTAGAACGTCGTGAGACAGTTCGGTCCCTATCCGCTGTGCGCGTAGGAGTCTTGAGAAGGGCTGTCCCTAGTACGAGAGGACCGGGACGGACGAACCTCTGGTGTGCCAGTTGTTCTGCCAAGGGCATGGCTGGTTGGCTACGTTCGGGAGGGATAACCGCTGAAAGCATCTAAGCGGGAAGCCTGCTTCGAGATGAGGACTCCCACCCACTTGATGGGGTAAGGCTCCCAGTAGACGACTGGGTTGATAGGCCGGATCTGGAAGCACGGTAACGTGTGGAGGTGACCGGTACTAATAGGCCGAGGGCTTGTCCTCAGTTGCTCGCGTCCACTGTGTT
>NZ_JACVWU010000053.1 GCF_014596915.1 Streptomyces sp. TRM68416 | reverse complement strand
ACGGGCGCATTGGTTCTGGAGGCGCGGTCGGTTCGGCTGGAGGAGCTGGAGACCGCCCGCCTGTCGACTGCCGTATCGGATCTGGACGGCCTGTTCACGCTGGAGTGGGTCCCGGTGACGCCGCCCGAGACGGCCACCCCGGTCACCTCGGTCGCGGTGCTGGGTGAGGGCCCGTTCACCGTCCCCGGCGCGACCACCCACGCCGACACCGCCGCTCTCCTCGCGGCCCTGGACGCGGGCGCCCCGCTGCCGCAGTGCGCGGTGCTGACCATCGCCTCCGCCCCGGACACCACCGACACCCCGGCCGCGGCACAGGCAGTCGTCGAAGACCTCCTGCTCACCGTCCAGACCTGGCTCACCGACGACCGCCTCGAAGGCGTACGCCTCCTCGTTGTCACCCGCGGCGCCGTCACCACCAGCGACCACGCCGGCGTCACCGACCTCCCCGCCTCGACCGCGTGGGGCCTGATCCGCACCGCGCAGACCGAACACCCCGACCGCTTCGTCCTCCTCGACACCGACACCACCGACCTCGACTGGAACACGGCCCTCACCCACACCAGCGAACCCCAACTCGCCCTGCACGAAGGCCAGCTCCTCGCCCCGCGGCTGAAGCGGGGCGCCCCTCGGCAGGACGGCGTCGTCCTCGACCCGGCGGGGACGGTGCTCGTCACGGGCGGTACCGAGGGACTGGGCCGGGAAGTGGCCCGTCACCTCGTCGCGCGGCACGGAGTGCGCCACCTCGTGCTCACCGGTGACGACGGCGAGGCACAGGAGTTGAGGGACGAACTCGGCGCTCTCGGGGCCCAGGTGACGTTCGCCGACGGCGACCCGGCCGACCGTGCCGCGATGGCCGAGGTGCTGGCCGGAATCCCGGCGGAGCGGCCGCTCACCGGCGTGGTGCACACGGTGGGCGAAGACACGGGCGGGTTGTTGGAGACGCTGACCGCGGACCGGCTCGGCGCGCTGCTGGACGCGCGCGTCAGGGGCGCCGTGGTCCTGGACGAACTCACCCGGAACCTGGACCTGTCGGCCTTCGTGGTCTTCTCCTCGGCGGCCGGTGTGCTGGGCGGTGCCGGGTACGCGGGTCCGGCCGCCGCCGGCAGCTTCCTCGACGCGCTGGCACAGCGGCGCCGGGACCTGGGGCAGCCCGGACTCTCCATAGCCTGGGGTGCGCTCAGGACGGAGGCCGGCGCGGACGCCGCGCGGCTGAGCCGCGAGGGGGCCGTGGCCCTGCCGGTCGAGGAATCGCTCGCGCTGTTCGACGCGAGCCTGCTGTCGGACACGGCACTGACGGTCGCCACGCGGGTCGACGTGCAGGTGCTGCGCGAGCGGGCGATGGCGGGGGTGCTGTCGCCGGTCTGGTCCGGCCTGGTGCGGACGCCGCTGCGGCGCGCCGCGGCCTCGGAGGGGCCAGCGGGCCTTTCCCTGGCCCGGCGTCTGCTGGGGCTGTCCAAGGCCGAGCGCAACCGAGCGGTGCTGGACCTGGTCCGCGGCCATGTCGCCACGATCCTCGGGTACGAGGGACCGGCCCGGGTCGACGAGACCAAGGGCTTCCTCGACGCAGGCGTGGACTCGTTGACGGCGGTGGAGCTGCGCAACCGACTGTCCGCCGCCACCGGCCTTCAGCTGCCCGCCACCCTGGTCTTCGACCACCCCACCCCGGTCGCGCTGGCCCAGTACGTCCTGGAGGAGGTGCTCGGTGGTGCCGCGGGCGCGCTCCAGCAGACCGGACCCACGACGGCCGTCGACGTCACCGAGCCGATCGCCGTGGTCGGCATCGCCTGCCGCTTCCCGGGCGGGGTGCGCTCGCCCGAGGACCTCTGGGACCTGGTCGCGGCGGGCCTCGACGCCACCGGTGACTTCCCGGCCGACCGCGGTTGGGCGGAGGACCTGTACGACCCGGACCCGGAGCACTTCGGAACGTCGTACGTCCGGCGCGGTGGCTTCCTCGACGACGTGGCCGGCTTCGACGCGGAGTTCTTCGGCATCTCTCCGCGTGAGGCGCTGGCGATGGATCCGCAGCAGCGGTTGCTGCTGGAGGCGTCCTGGGAAGCGATGGAACGGGCCGGCCTTGACCCGCAGGCCCTCAAGGGAAGCCCGACCGGCGTCTACGTCGGTGCGGGCAGCTCCTCCTACATCTGTGACATGGAAGGCCTGCCGGACAGCGTCGAGGGGTACGCCTTCACCGGCAACACCTCCAGCGTGCTGTCGGGCCGGGTGTCGTACACGTTCGGTTTCGAGGGTCCGGCGGTGTCGGTGGACACGGCCTGTTCGTCGTCGCTGGTGGCGCTGCATCTGGCGGTGCAGGCGCTGCGGCAGGGAGAGTGCACGCTGGCGCTGGCCGGCGGCGTCACCGTGCTCGCCGGGGCGGGCGGATTCATCGAGTTCTCGCGGCAGCGGGCGCTGTCTCCCGACGGGCGGTGCAAGCCGTTCTCGGCGGATGCCGACGGCACGGCCTGGGCCGAGGGCGTCGGCATGCTGGCACTGGAGCGCCTGTCCGACGCACGGCGAGCCGGACACCGGATCCTGGGCGTCATACGCGGCTCGGCCATCAACCAGGACGGCGCGAGCAGTGGACTCACAGCGCCCAACGGGCCGTCGCAGCAGCGCGTCATCCGCGCGGCGCTGGCCAACGCGGGGCTGTCCGCCGGGGACGTCGACGCGGTGGAGGCGCACGGCACGGGCACCAAGCTGGGCGACCCGATCGAGGCACAGGCGCTGATCGCGACCTACGGCCAGGACAGGCCCACCGACCAGCCCGTGCGGCTCGGCTCCTTCAAGTCGAACATCGGGCACTCCGTCGCCGCCGCCGGTGTCGGCGGTGTCATCAAGATGCTGATGGCGCTCCAGCACGAGGAACTGCCGCGCACGCTCAACGTCAGCGAGCCGTCCCCCTTCGTGGACTGGTCGGCGGGCGCGCTGGAGCTGCTGGCCGAACCGGTCGCCTGGCCGCGCGGCACGCGGGCGCGGCGCGCCGCGGTCTCCTCCTTCGGCGCCAGCGGGACCAACGCACACCTCATCGTCGAGGAGGCGCCCGAGGAGCAGCCGGAGCCCGGAGCCGCGGGGCGGCCCTCGCCCGTGCCGGCCGGTTCGCCGGTGCCGTGGCTGCTCGGCGCCGGCAGCGCGGGCGGACTCGTCACGCAGGCGGGTGCCCTGGCGTCCTTCGTACGGGAGACGGACGCGGACCCGGCCGCAGTCGCGCGGGCCCTGCTGGGCCGGTCCGGACTGCGCCACCGGGTGGCGGTGGTCGGCGACGACCGCGAGGCGCTGCTGGCCGCGCTGGACGACGTCGTGGCCTCGGGGCCGGCCGCCGTCGGTGCGGTGTCGGGACAGGCCGCACCGCAGCGGGTGGCGCTGGTGTTCCCGGGCCAGGGCTGGCAGTGGCTCGGCATGGGCCGCGAACTGCTCACGCTCTCCCCGGTCTTCGCCGACCTGGTCGGCGAGGTCTCGGCGCTCGTGGAGGAACTGGCGGGCTGGTCGCTGCTGGATGTGCTCACCGGCGCGCCCGAGGCCCAGGACGTGGACCGGGTGGATGTGATCCAGCCGGTGATGTTCACCGTGATGGTGGGCCTGGCCCGCCTCTGGGAGTCGCTGGGCGTTTGCCCGGACGCGGTGGTGGGCCACTCCCAGGGTGAGATCGCGGCTGCCTGCGTGGCCGGCATTCTCTCCCTCGAGGACGCCGTACGGATCGTGGTCACCCGGTCGGCGGCGATCACGGCCATCGCCGGAGGCGGCACCATGCTGTCGGTGGCGGCCCCGGTCACTGAGGCCGCCAAGGCCCTGGAGCCCTGGACGGGCCGGCTGTGGGTGGCGGCGGTCAACGGGCCGTCGTCCACGGTCGTGGCCGGCGACCTCGAGGCCGCGCTGGAGTTCATGGCGTCCGCGCAGGAGCACGGACCGCGGGTGCGGCGCATCCCGGTGGACTACGCCTCGCACTCCCCGCACGTGGAGGCGGTGCGGCAGCAGATCATCGACGGCCTCACGGGACTCACGCCGTCGGCGGGCCGGATCCCCATGTACTCCACGGTCACCGGGGAACTGGCCGACGGGGCGAGCATGGACGGCGCGTACTGGTACCACAACCTGCGCGAGCCGGTGCGGTTCGAGGAGGCCACGTGCGCGCTGCTCGACGACGGGATCACCGTGTTCGTCGAAGCCAGCGCCCACCCGGTGCTGACGACGGGCATCGCCGAGACCGCCGAGGAGCGCGGCACGGCCGGCGTGACGGTCACCGGCACCCTGCGTCGCGACGAGGGCGGACTGCGTCGTCTGCAGACCAGCGCCGCGCAGCTCTGGGCCGCGGGCGTCGAACTCGACTGGGACACGATCGTCCCCGTCGCCGAGCCGGTGGAACTGCCCACCTACGCCTTCGACCGGCGCCGCTACTGGCTGGAACGCACCTCACAGGCCGGTCAGGGCGACCTCGGCCGAGTGGGCCTGACCGCGCTGGAGCACGGGCTGCTCGCCGCGGGCGTGGAGGTCGCCGGCGAGGGCACGATCGTGCTGTCGGGCCGTATCTCGACCGCCACGCATCCCTGGCTCGCCGACCACGCGGTCGCCGGAACGGTGATCGTTCCCGGTACGGCGTACGTCGACCTGGCCATCCGCGCGGGCGACCAGGCCGGCTGCCCCCTGGTGGAGGAACTGCTCATCCAGCAGCCGCTGATCCTGCCCGACGGCACCGCCGCCGAGATCCAGGTCGTCGTGGACCCGGCCGGCGAGGACGGACGGCGCACCGCCGCCGTGCTGTCCCGGCCGCACGGCGGGGGAGGAGTGTGGACACGGCACGCCCAGGCCACGCTCGCCCCCGACACCCTCGGTGCCGACGACGTCGACTTCACACAGCTCTCGGGGGCCTGGCCGCCCCGCGGCGCCGTCGCCGTCCCGGTCGACTCGCTCTACGCCGACCTCGCCGAGCGCGGCTACCACTACGGCCCCGTCTTCCAGGGGCTGCGGTCGGTGTGGCGCTCCGCGGACCCGTCGGTGCTGTTCGCGGAGGTCGCCCTGCCCGAGCAGGCTGAGGAGGACGCCGCCCGCTTCGGCCTGCACCCGGCGTTGCTGGACGCCGCCCTGCACGCACAGCGCTTCCACGAGGGCTTCGCCGCGGAAGGCGTGTGGCTGCCCTTCACCTGGAACCGGGTGTCGCTGCTGGCCACCGGCGCAGCCACGATCCGCGTCCTGCTGCGCAGCACGGGCGAGGACACGGTGCGCGTCGCCGCCGCTGATCCGGCGGGTGCTCCCGTCGCCCTGGTCGAGGCGATGCGGCTGCGCAAGGTGGACCCGTCCCGGCTGTCCGGCGGGACACCGGATCTGGACGGTCTGTTCGCGCTGGAGTGGTTCCCGGTGGCGTCGAAGGAGGCGGCGGTTCCTGTCGTCTCGGTGGCGGTGCTGGGTGAGGGCCCGTTCACCGTCGCCGGCGCGACGACCCATGCCGACACCGCCGCTCTTCTCGCGGCTCTGGACGCGGGCGCCCCGCTGCCGCAGTGCGCGGTGCTGACCATCGCGTCGGCCCCGGACAGCACGGACG
>NZ_JACVWU010000052.1 GCF_014596915.1 Streptomyces sp. TRM68416 | reverse complement strand
CACCAGCCGCGGCGAGCAGCGCAGTTGCAGGCGTCCGGGTGCCGTCGAGACGGCGAGGCCGAATTCGTTGGTGCTCGATCCGAGTGCCGCGGTGGCGTCGACCATGGCGCCGCCCGCCGCGTCCTCGGCCTCCTCGAAGTCGTGGAAGCTGAAGTACGCCTCGATGAGCCGGCCGCCACCGCCGTACTCCCCCTCGATCACCGGCATCGGGAAGTGCCGGTGGGACCAGGTGATCCGCTCGGTGGCGAAGGTCCGCGCGACCAGGTCACGCCAGGTGCGGGCGGTACGGTCGTGCGGGATCGGCAGCACGTTGAGGAACATGCCCGCGATCCGGTCCGCTCCGGGTGCCTCGGGGCGAACGTGGTGGGTGAGGCCGGAGAGGAAGGTCTCATCCGGGGTGAGCTGGCTGAGCACCTTGAGGTGCGCGGCGAGCAGCACGCTCTTGAACGGCGTCCCGGACTGCACCGCCAGGCGGCGCAGTTCGGCCTCCAGATCGGAGTACGGCACGCTCAGGACGTAGAGGCCGTTCTCCTGCTCCTGGTCGGAGCCCCAGTCGGCGGGGACGGTGAACCGTTCCGTGCCGGTGACGAGTGTCTGCCAGTAGTCGCGTTCCTCGGCCGAGTCGAGGGCTTCGAGTTCCGCGGCCACTGTGTCGGCGAACCGCAGGGCAGGGCTCTCGTACACCACGGGCTCGCCGGCGAGCAGTGCCCCGTAGGTCTGGAACAGCTCGCTGAACAGCTGGCGCGTGCTCCAACCATCGAGGATGACATGGGAGTTGACGGCCGTGAGCTGCCAGCTGCCGTCCGCGCACAGATGGACGGTGAACCGCACCAGAGGTACGGACTCGGGGTCGAGCGGCGTGCGGGACAGCTGCTGCACGTACTCCCTGACCGTCGCCTCGGCACGTTCGTCGGTGAGCGCAGTCAGGTCCACGAGCTCGACCTCGGCCCGTACGTCTGCGTGCACCAACTGCAGGGGGACGGACCCGCGGTCGAGACTGACTCCGGTGCGCAGCACGTCGTGCCGGGCCACCAGCGAGTCCACCGCCTGCTGGAACAGCCGCGGGGCGAACGCCCGCTCGTCGCGGATGCGCACACTGCTCACCAGGTGGTACGCCGGGTTCTCGGGGTCGGAGAGCATCTCGATCTGCATGCCGAGCTGGCTCTGGGTCAACGGGTAGGCGTCGTCGAGGCCTTCGGGGAGCCGGTCGCGGTCCGCCTCGGGGACCAGCTCGAACGGTGCGACCGGGCGGCGCGGGTCCGAGCCGCAGCCTTCCCGTGCGGCGATCAGACCGCAGAGGCGCTCCAGGACGGGGTGCTCCATGAGGTCACGGACCTCGGCCTGGTAGCCGGCGTCTCGCAGGGTGCCGACGAGGATGACGGCACGGATGGAGTCGCCACCGAGCTCGTAGAAGCTGTCGTGGACGCCGACCTTGTCGACCCCGAGCACCTGCTGCCATATCTCCGCGACATGCGCTTCGAGGGGCGTACGGGGAGCGGTGAACTCCCCCGCGCTGCGCAGTTGTCCAGCCTCCGGCGCGGGCAGGCTCTTCTTGTCGAGCTTGCCGTTGGTGGTGAGCGGAATCGCCTCCAGCTCCACGAACGCCGCCGGGATCATGTACTCCGGCAGCTCCTGGGCGAGCGCCTCGCGCAGGGCACGCGGCTCCACGGCCGAACCCTCCACCGGGACCAGATAGGCCACCAGACGCTTGTCACCCGGGGAGTCCTCACGAACCACGGTCACGGCCTGCCGCACCGCCGCATCCTTCAGCAACACGGCCGTGATCTCGCCGAGTTCGATCCGGAAACCACGGATCTTCACCTGATCATCGATACGGCCGAGGAAGTCGAGCCCTCCGTCCGGCCGCCTGCGGGCCAGGTCACCGCTGCGGTACATACGGGAGCCCGCCGGACCCCACGGATCGGGCACGAACCGCTCAGCCGTCAGCGCCGGACGCCCGAGGTAGCCGCGCGCCACACCAGGACCCGCGACATGGATCTCACCCTCGGTTCCCTCGGGCACGGGGCGGCCGTCCGGGTCGAGGAGGTGCACGGTGAGGTCGGACAGCGGACGGCCGACCGGGTTGCCGGCCTCGGGTGCGAAGTCCCGCTTGGTCAGACGGTGGTAGGTGGTGTGGACGGTGGTCTCGGTGATGCCGTACATGTTCACCAGCGAGACCCGGCCCAGACCCACACGGTCCACCCACGGCTTGAGCTCGGCGATCTCCAGCTTCTCTCCGGCGAAGATCACCGCACGCAGGAAGAGGAGCTTGACGCGCCGGTCACCCTCCGCCGCCGCGGTGACCAAGGAGCGGAAGGCGGTGGGCGTCTGGCTCAGCACCGTCACCTCTTCCTCGACCAGGAGATCGAGGAATTCCTCCGGGGAGCGGGTCACCGCACGGGGCACCACCACCACGCGGCCGCCGTGGGCCAGGGCGCCCCACATCTCGAAGACCGAGACGTCGAACGCGTAGGAGTGGGCCATCGTCCAGACATCCGTCTCGTCGAAGGCATAGTGCTCCTGCGCGGTCTCCAGGAGCCGCACCACGTTGCGGTGCGTCAGGGCCACGCCCTTCGGGCGGCCCGTCGAACCCGACGTGTAGATCGTGTAGATCAGGTTCTCCGGCCCCGAGACCTTCGGCAGGTCCTCCGCCGCACGGTCCGCCAGCTCCTGCGCGGTCCGCGGATCGTCGAGGACGACCAGCGTCCCGTCGTACACCTCGGAGAGGCCTGCGGCCAGCTCGCTCGTGGTGACCACGACGTCCGCCCGCGCGTCGGACAGGACGTAGCCGAGGCGCTCGGCCGGGTTCGCCGGGTCCAGCGGCAGATACGCCGCGCCCGACTTGAGCACGCCGAGCAGGGTGGGAACCAGGTCGGCCCCGCGCTCCAGGTGCACGCCGATCAATTGCTCCGGGCGCGCCCCCAGTTCGCGCAGGTGTCGCGCGAGCCGGTTGGCCTGGGCGTTGACCTGCGCGTACGACAGCTCCTCGCCGCCGGCCGTCACGGCGATGGCGTCCGGGGTCTCGGCGACCCGCGCCTCGAACAGCTCGTGTGCTGTCACGCCCGTCTCCTCGGGGAGGTCTTCGATGGATCGATGGTTACCGCTCACGCCCCGGCCGTCGGGGCCCCGGCTCTCGATGACACCGTCGAGCCCGGCCGCGATGGCTTCGAGCACCTCGCGGTAGAGGGCCGCGAGGGCGTCTCCACGGTCGCGGGCGACCAGACCGGTGCCGGTACGGATGCCGATCTTCTGGTCGCCGTAGGCGTGCACGGCGAGGCCGAACTCGTTGGGCGCCTGGCTGACGCCCGTACCGGTGTCGATCAGTTCGGTGTCGACCTGGTGGAAGTCGATGTAGTTGAAGAACACGTCGACGAGGCGTTCGCCCGTGCCGAGCTGCCGCTGGATCGCGGGCAGCGGGTAGCGGCGGTGCGCCCAGACCTCCGTCTCACGGCCGAAGACCCGGCCCAGCAGCTCGCGCCAGGTGCGGGCGCCGCGCTCGTGCGGGAACGGCAGGGTGTTGAGGTGCATACCGACCACGCCCTCGGCGCCCGTCAGTTCCGGCCTCGTGTGGAATACGACGCCGGTGTGGAAGGCGTCCCCGGGAGTTCCGGGAGTTCCCGCCGCCTCGCCGATCCGGCTCATGACCTCCAGGTGCGCGGCGAGCATCAGCGTCTTGAAGGGCACGTCCGCCTCCGCCGCCCGGGCGCGCAGCACCTGGGCGAGGTCGGCGACCTGGACGTCCACTCCGTAGCTCTCCGGCTCGCCGTCCCCGGCCCAAGAGGCGGGAGGCACGAGGCGCGGCCGGCCGGTGACGACGCCCTGCCAGAACGTACGGTCGGTGGAGCTGTCGAGCGCCTCCAGTTCGCCCGCGATGACATCGGCGTAGCGGACGGGCAGCGTCAGGCCGGCCGCGGGTGCCCCCGTGTCGCGGATGTCGCGGTAGGTGTGCACCAGCTCCATGTCGAGGGTGTGGGTGCTCCAGCCGTCGATGATCACGTGCGAGGTGGTGAGCGTCAGCCACCAGGCGTCGTCGCTCTCCAGGTAGACGGCCACGCGCAGCAGCGGCGCGGTCCGCAGGTCGAAGAGGGCGGCCCGCTCCTCGTCCACTCGGGCCGTGAGCTCCTTCTCGCCCTCGACCACGTCGATGCCGCGGTAGTCGTACACCGTCACCGGGACCTCGGCGGTGCGGTGCACCACCTGGAGGGGAACGGAGTAGCCGGTCACGTGCACCGAGGTGCGCAGCGAGTCGTGCCGGTCGGTGACCGCACGGACCGCGGAACGCAGGGCCGCCTCGTCGAAGGGGCGGTCGTCCTTGATCCGCTTGGAGATCACCGTGTGGTAGTTGTTCCGGCCGCTGCCCGACATCAGCTCGGCGACCATGCCCAACTGGACCTGGCCCAGCGGGTAGGCATCGGTCGCGTCGGCCGGCACCAGGGACCGGTCGGCGGCGCCGATCAGGGCGAACGGCGCGGTGGCCGCGGCCTGTCCGGACACCCGGTTACGGCCCTCGATCAGCTCCGCGAGTGCGGCGACGGTGCGCTGCTCGAAGACATCGCGTACGGACAGGTCGTAGCCGCGGCCGCGCAGGGCACCGACGACGGCGACGGCACGGATCGAGTCGCCGCCACGGTCGAAGAACCGGTCGGCGGTACCGACCTGCTCGATCCCGAGCACCCGCTGCCAGACCTCGGCGACGGCATGCTCGGCCTCGGTGACCGGGGCGAGGTACTCGGTACGGGCCGTGTCCTCGTCCGGTGCGGGCAGGGCGGCGCGATCCAGCTTGCCGTTGGCGTTGAGCGGGAGCACAGGCAGCCGTACGAAGGCTGACGGGACCATGTACGCGGGCAGGTGCTCGGTGCAGTACCCGGTGAGCTCGGCCGGATCGGCCCGCTCATCGTCCGCGCCGACCACGTAGGCCACCAGCCGCTTCCCGCCATCGGCGTCCTCGTGGACAAGGACGCGGGCCTCGCTGATCTGGGGGTGGTTGTGGAGTACGGCTTCGATCTCGCCGGTCTCGATCCGGTAGCCCCGGATCTTGACCTGGTGATCGGTACGGCCCAGGAACTCCACCACACCCGGCTCGACCCAACGCGCCAGATCACCCGTGCGATACATCCGCGAACCCGCAGGCCCGTACGGGTCCGGCACGAACCGCTCAGCCGTCAGGGCCGACTGGCCGAGATAGCCGCGGGCCACACCCGTGCCGGCCACATAAAGCTCACCCACGGCCCCGACCGGGACACGACGGCAGGAAGCGTCCAGCACCCGCATCACCATGCCCGGCAGCGGGGCACCGATCGGCACCACACCCTGACCCGCGTCCAACGGCACCGGGTAGATACACGTGCCGACGGAGGCTTCCGTCGGCCCGTACTCGTTGATCAGACGGCCCTCACCGAGCACCCGCGTGAACCGCGCAGCCAGCGTGGCCTGCAAGGCCTCACCCGCCACCACGATCACCGAGGCCAGAGCGGCGATCTGCTCGTCGGACAACTGCTGCGCCAGGATCTCCAGATGCCCCGGCGTCAGCTTCAGGAAACTGAACGGACCAGCAGCAACCAGCCGCTCCCCCAACTGGGACAGATCCACATCCTGCGGCAGCAGACACACCCGCTGCCCCGCCAGCAGAGGCGCCCACACGTTCGGCACCACCAGATCGAACGCCACCGACGAGAACACCGCACCACCACCAGTG
>NZ_JACVWU010000051.1 GCF_014596915.1 Streptomyces sp. TRM68416 | reverse complement strand
GGTGTAGATCGCGTTGTCCGGACCCGCCACGCGCGGCAGGTTCTCCCGCGGCTGCGCGTCCAGCGCTGCGGCGACCTGCGGATCGTCGAGGACGAGCAGGGTGCCGTCGTAGACCTCGCCGAGGGAGTCGGCCAGGTCGCGGGTCGTCACGACGGCCCGCGCGCCCGCGTCCGACAGGACGTACGCGAGGCGCTCGGCCGGGTTCGCCGGGTCGAGCGGCAGATACGCCGCACCCGACTTCAGCACACCGAGCAGCGACGGAACCAGCGCCGCCCCGCGCTCCAGGTGCACGCCGATCACGTCCTCGGCACCGATGCCGAGCGTGCGCAGGTGCCAGGCGAGCCGGTTGGCGCGGGAGTTGACCTCGGCGTACGTGAATTCCGTACCGTCGGCGACCACGGCGACGGCGTCCGGGTTCTCGGCGACCCGGGTCTCGAACAGCTCGTGCGCGAGCGCCGAGGACGGCTCAAGGATCCGCGGTGGCTCGATCACCGTGGCCCGCTCCCCCTCCGGCAGATACGTGGCCCGCGCATCGCCGGCCGCACCCTCGGCGGCCATGCTCTCCAGGACTGCCCGGTACATCCCGGCCAGCCGGTCGGCGTTCTCCTGCGACAGCAGATGCGTGTCGCTGCGCAGGCCGAGGAACCCGCCCATGGAGCTGACGGCGAGACCGAACTCGGTGGCCGTCTTGTTGATGCCGTTGCCCTCGTCGACGATCTCGCCCTCTTCGAGGATGTGGAAGTCGAGGTAGGTGAAGAAGACGTCGATCAGGCGCTGTCCGCCGGACTGGATGGCGGCGAGCGGGTAGCAGCGGTGCGGCCAGGCCTCCACCTCGCGGTCGAAGACCTCGCGCACCAGCTCGCCCCAGGTCGACGCGGTGCGGGTGTGTCCGTGCGGGAGCGTGGTGATGTACATGCCCATCAGCCGGTCCGAGCCCGCGACCTCGGGCCGGGTGTGGCCGACAAGACCGCTGAGGAAGGCGTCGGCCTCGGTGAGCTGGCTGAGTACCTTGAGATGGGCACCGTGCAGCACCGCCTTGAACGGCACGCCGGCCTCCGCCGCCAGTGCCTTGAGCCGGGGCTCAAGGTCGCGGTACGAGAATCCGGCGTCCACCCGCTCGGCGGGTGCGTCGAGGTCGCCGTGCCAGCCCTCGGGGAGGGTGAACCGGGTGTGGGTGTCGACCAGCGTCTGCCAGTACGCGCGGTCCTCCTCCGAGGCCAGCGAGTCGAGTTCGGCGGCGACGCTGTCGGCGAACCTGACGGGAAGCTCCTCGTACGCGGGCTCGCGCCCTTCGCGCAGGTCGCGGAAGGCGGCGATGAGTTCCTTGAGCAGCTCGTGGTAGCTCCAGCCCTCAAGGAGGGCGTGGTGCTTGGTGAACGAGACGCGCCAGGTGTCGTCGCTCTGCACATGGACGGTGATCCGGATCAGCGGATCGGGCAGGGACAGGTCGAAGACGTCGGCACGCTCGGCGGCGGCGAAGGCGACCAGGTCGGCCTGCAACTGCTCGGGGGCGGTGCCGCGCACGTCGTGACAGCGGACCGGGATGGCGACCTCGTGGTGGACGAGCTGCATCGGGACGCTGTACGTCGTGAGGTCGGCCGAGGTGCGCAGGATGTCGTGGCGTCGGCCGACGATCCGTACCGCCTCGGTGAAGGGACCGAGGTCGAACGGGGCGTCGTCGTTGACGAGGAACGACACGAAGTCGTGGTAGTTGCCGCGTTCGCCCGAGGCGAGGGTCTCCACGAGCATGCCGGTCTGCACCTGGGTGAGCGGGTACGCGTCGTCCAGGCCGGCCGGGAGCATGGCACGGTCGGCGTCGGAGATCAGCTCGAACGGCGCGACCCGGCGGACGGCGTCCGGCACCTCTCGGCCGGTGGCCGAGGCGCAGAGCGCGGCGATCGTGGTGTGCGAGAAGACGTCGAGCACGCCGACCTCGAAGCCGGCCGAGCGCAGCGCGCCGACCAGGCCCACGGCCCGGATCGAGTCGCCGCCGAGCTGGAAGAAGTCGTCCTCGACGCCGACGCGTTCCATGCCGAGCGCCACGGCCCAGACCGCCGCCATACGTTCCTCGTCGGGGGTGCGGGGGGCGACGTAGGAGTCGACGTCGACGGACTGGACGTCGGGTGCGGGGAGGTTCTTCTTGTCGAGCTTGCCGTTGGTGGTGAGCGGAATCGCCTCCAGCTCCACGAACGCGACCGGGATCATGTAGTCCGGCAGCTCCTGGGCGAGCGCCTCGCGCAGGGCACGCGGCTCCACGGCCGAACCCTCGGCCGGGACCAGATAGGCCACCAGACGCTTGTCACCCGGGGAGTCCTCACGGACCACGGTCACGGCCTGACGCACCGCCGCATCCTTCAGCAACGCAGCCGTGATCTCCCCCAGTTCGATCCGGAAACCACGGATCTTCACCTGATCATCGATACGGCCCAACACCTCAAGACCACCATCAGCACGACGACGCGCCACGTCACCACTGCGGTACATCCGCGAACCCGCAACACCCCACGGATCCGGCACGAACCGCTCAGCCGTCAACGCCGGACGGCCGAGGTAGCCACGCGCCACACCAGGACCCGCCACATACATCTCACCTGGAACACCCACCGGCACCGGCTGCCCCTGCCCGTCCAGCAGATACACCGCCAGGTCGGCCAGCGGGTGACCGACCCTGCTGATCAGCGGGTTGGCCACGTCCTCGGCGTCGATGCGGTGGTACGTGGTGTGCACCGTGGTCTCGGTGATGCCGTACATGTTGACCAGCGCCACACCGTCGAGACCCATCCGGGTCGTCCACGGCTCCAGGTCGCCGACCTCCAGCTTCTCGCCCGCGAAGATCACCGCGCGCAGCGAGAGCGCGTCGATCCGTGCGTCGCCGTCGGCGGTCAGGGCGACCAGGGAGCGGAAGGCGGTCGGGGTCTGGCTCAGGACGGTCACGCCCTGCTCGACGAGCAGGCCGAGGAATTCCTCCGGGGAGCGGGTGACGGCACGCGGCACGACGACGAGCCGGCCTCCGTGTGCCAGGGCACCCCACATCTCGAACACGGAGACGTCGAAGGCGTAGGAGTGGGCCATGGACCACACGTCGTTGCCGTCGAAGGCGTAGTGCTCCTGCGCGGTCTCCAGGAGCCGCACCACATTGCGGTGGGTGAGGGCCACGCCCTTGGGGCGGCCCGTCGAACCCGACGTGTAGATCGTGTAGATCACGTTGTCCGGGGCGGCGGCGCGCGACAGGTTCTCCGCGGACAGCCGCGCCAGCTCGGCCGCCGTCCGCGCGTCGTCCAGGACGACCAGCGTGCCGTCGTAGACCTCCGCCAGGCCCGCGGCCAGTTCACGGGTGGTGACCACGATCCGGGCGCGCGCGTCGGACAGGACGTAGCCGAGGCGCTCGGCCGGGTTGGCCGGGTCGAGCGGCAGATAGCCCGCGCCCGACTTGAGCACGCCGAGCAGCGCAGGGATCAGATCCGCACCACGCTCCAGGTGCACACCGACCAAATCCTCCGCTCCGACGCCGAGCGCACGCAGGTGCCGGGCGATCCGGTTGGCCCGGGCGTTGGTCTCGGCGTACGTGAACTCCGTGCCGTCGGCGACCACGGCGACCGAGTCCGGAGTCTCCGCCGCGCGCGCCTCGAACAGCTCGTGCGTGAGGGCGTCCGGCTGCGGGAGCCGTCGCGGCGCCGCGACGACAGCGGCCCGCTCCCGCTCCGGCAGATACGTGGCCCGCGCGTCGCCGGCCGCACCCTCGGCGGCCATGCTCTCCAGGACGGCCCGGTACATCCCGGACAGCCGGTCGGCGTTCTCCCGGGAGATCCAACGGCAGTTGGCGGTGAGGATGACGTGCCCGGCCCGTGAGGCCACGGTGAGCGGGAACTCGGTGGGGCTGTCGTCCATGCCGGACATCGCGTCGACGAGCTCGGTGTCGAGCTGACGGAAGTCCTGGTAGTTGAAGTAGATGTCCATCAGGCGGCCCGTGCCGCCCCACTGGCGCAGCACCGCGGGCAGCGGGTAGCGGCGGTGGCCCCACAGGTCGACCTCGGTCTCGAAGACCTGCTGGAGCAGCTCGCCCCAGGTGCCCGCCCCGCGCCGGAAGGGGAACGGCAGCGTGTTGAGGTACATGCCGTACACGCGGTCGGCGCCCGCGGCCTCCGGCCTGGTGTCGCAGACGAGGCCGGTGTGGAAGGCCTCCTCATCGGTGAGCTGGCTCATCACCTTGAGGTGGGTGGCGAGCATGACGGCCTTCATCGAGGTGTCGGTGGCCGCCGCGAGCGCCCGCAGCCCGGGCTCGATGTCCCGCCACGAGAAGCCGCACTTGTACAGGTCGAAGGTGCCGGCGTCCGGGTCGCCCCAGCCGGCGGGCATGGGCAGGGTGGCGTAGTCGGTGACCACCTTCTCCCAGTAGTCGCGGTCCTCCGCCGATTCGAGGGCGGTCAGCTCCGCGGCGACGGCGTCGGCGAAGCGGATCGTCGGGGTGTCCTCGGGCTCGGTGACGGAGCCGTCGCGCACCTCCAGATAGGTCGTGACGAACTCCATCAGGAGGGAGTGGTAGCTCCAGCCCTCAAGGATCGGGTGGCACTCGACGACGGAGATCCACCAGCCGCCGTGATCGGTCAGGTGCGCGTGGAAGCGCATCAGCCCCGGCTTGGTCATGTCGAAGACGTTCTTGCGCTCCTCGACGGTGAACGCTTCGAGCTCGGCGCGCACCGCGTCCCGGTCCATGCCGCGGAGGTCGAAGACGAGGTTCTCCAGCTCCGCGTCGGCGTGGACGAGCTGCAGGGGACGCGAGTACGCGGAGAGCTCGATGGAGGTGCGCAGGATCTCGTGGCGCGCGACGACGATCCGCGCAGCCTCGGCATAGGCGTCCCGGTCGAACGGGACGGGATCGTGGATCAGGTACGACGAGACGTTGTGGTAGTTGTTCTGCTCTCGGTCCGAGAGCATCTCGATGACCATGCCCAGCTGGTTCATGCCCAGCGGGTAGGCGTCGACGACGTCGAGGGGCAGCATCGCCCGGTCCTCGTCGGAGATCAGCTCGAACGGCGCCACGCGCCGCTGCACGAGGTCGCTGCGGGCCTCGCCCATCAGCTCGCTCAGCCGGGCCACGGAACGGCGGTCGAACACATCGCGCACGGCGACCTCGTAGCCGGCGTCGCGCAGGGCTCCGACGAGGGCGACGGCACGCATCGAGTCGCCGCCGAGCTCGAAGAAGCTGTCGTGGACGCCGACCTTGTCGACCCCGAGCACCTGCTGCCATATCTCCGCGACATGCGCTTCGAGCGGCGTACGGGGAGCGGTGAACTCCCCGGCGCTGCGCAGTTGTCCGGCCTCCGGCGCGGGCAGGTTCTTCTTGTCGAGCTTGCCGTTGGTGGTGAGCGGGATCGTCTCCAGCTCCACGAACGCGGCCGGGATCATGTAGTCCGGCAGGTCCTGGGCGAGCGCCTCGCGCAGGGCACGCGGCTCGACCGTGGCGCCTTCGGCCGGCACGAGGTAGGCGACGAGACGCTTGTCACCGGGGGTGTCCTCACGGACGACGGTTACGGCCTGCCGTACGGTCGCGTCCTTCAGCAACGCGGCCGTGATCTCCCCCAGTTCGATCCTGAAACCGCGGATCTTCACCTGGTCGTCGATACGACCCAGCACCTCAAGACCACCATCGGCACGACGACGCGCGACATCACCACTGCGATACATCCGCGAACCCGCGGCACCCCACGGATCGGGCACGAACCGCTCAGCCGTCAGCGCCGGGCGGCCGAGGTAGCCGCGCGCCACACCGGGACCGGCCACGTACATCTCACCGGGCACGCCGACCGGCACCGGCTGCCCCTGCGCGTCCAGCAGATACACCGCCAGGTCACCCAGCGGACGCCCCACCGGGCTGACCCCGGGAACCTGGAGATCGGCGGCCTGCACCTCGTAGTAGGTGACGTGCACGGTCGTCTCGGTGATGCCGTACATGTTCACGAGCGCGACCCGGTCGAGGCCCAACCGCGCTGTCCAGGGCGCGAGTTCGGCGACCTCCAGCTTCTCGCCGCCGAAGACCACCGCCCGCAGGCTCAGCGCGTCGATGCGCTCGTCACCCGAGGCCGCGGCCGCGACCAGCGCGCGGAACGCGGTCGGCGTCTGGCTGAGCACCGTCACGCGCTGCTCGGCCAGCAGGTCGATGAAGTCCTCGGGCGAGCGT
>NZ_JACVWU010000050.1 GCF_014596915.1 Streptomyces sp. TRM68416 | reverse complement strand
GATAACGGCGCCCCGCCCCCGGCGGGCCGCGCGCGCGGGCGCCCACGGGCCGCCGCCGCTCCATGTCTCCGCCACCGCTCCGGCGGCCCCCACCCGCTCAGCGCGCAGCATCGCCAAGGCGGACAGCCGGACCAGGAAGCAACCCGACCGCTCCGAGCGCCAGGACCAGGCCGACGCACACCAAGCGCGACCACGCCACTCAACAGCCCACCGCTCCAAGCCACATGGGCCACAGAGCCGCAGCCCGAGCCCACTGGACAGGCCACGTCAGCAACGCCCAAGCCGGATCCAGGTACGGCCCGTGACGCATGGAAGAAGCGTGGCTGAGGCCGGAACGGGGTTGCTGGAAACACACGTGACGGGTGCTCAGTCGGCGTACTCGCCGCCCTGGCTGACTTTCGGTGGCTCAGGTCAGAACTGGGCTTCCATCGGCCGAACCGCAACAGTCATCCCCCTTGGCTCGACAACAGGAAGCCGGGGTCGTTGCAGCCGCACCCACGTTCGAGTACGCCAACCGCCCCGGTACCATCGGCACCGGGGTCCTGATCAGGGATTCCGCGACCGGACCACCCCGACTTGCTGTCCAGGCTGAGGGGTGGTCCGGTCTTTGTTGTTGGGTTGAGCCGCGCGAGCGACGCCGGATGAACCGGGGCTTCGGGATTAGCTCAGGGCCTTACCCACCTCGTAGATGGTGGGCCGATCCTCGGGAGCGTGGCTGAGCATCGCGTCGATCAGTTCGCCCAGCTCGCCAGGCGCCTTGACGGGCCGACGCCGGCCGTTTGCTACGGCCTCTCGCTGCACGGGGCGCGGAGCGTTGTCCGGGTACTCGACCGCCCGCCAGCCCGTGGCCGAGATCAGCAAGGAAGCGCCGAGCGCGTAGACGTCCGCTTCCGGCGTCGGCTCGGCCTGTCCGATGTCGAGCACGCTGCGGGAGATTTCCGGTGCCTCGTAGTGGACGAGGCAGCCGCGGAACGGGAAGTCGTATCCCTCGGGCACGCTTCCGCCTCGGGCAAGGGCGAGGTCGATGAGGTGGGTCCGTTCCGGCCCGATGATGAAGTGTGCGGGCTGCACGTCACCGTGTGCCCAGCCCTTGGCGTGGAGTTCAGCCAGAGCTTCGATGCAGCCCAACGCCACGCTGGTGTGCGGCGCGATGGAGGAGTCTGGCCTACGGCAGGGCTCCCACAGTTGGTACAGGTCCGGCCCCTCACGCCACGGCTGGAAGTTCCAGGTCCCGTCTTCCCACTCGCCGTACGCGAAGTCGGCGAACCCGAGGCGATACAGCACAACACCCTCGCGCGCAGGCGCAAGAGCAGTCCAGGGCTGGGCGGGCCAGTCGGCCGTGGCTTCGATCGGATAGCCGACTTTCACGGCGTGGTGGCCCCGAGGGCCCTCCACCTCCCAGACCATGGAGCCCCGACGATTGAGGACCAGGCGCTGAGCCGTGGGCATGAGCGCGTCGAGCACCACGATCGGCAGTTCAGGGGTTGAGCCGGGCAACTCGCTTCTCCTTCCGAGCGAACGCGGCCGACCATGAGTCGAGGCCGGCCGCGTCGCTGCTGTCGTGTTGCTACGCCTGTCCGTACGGTCGGCCGCAGTCCGAGTCACACTGCGCGAGGTTCGAGCCGTCCACGGTCCACAGGTCGTCGAAGACCATGAACCCGGCCGCCTTCATGGCGCGCACCGAGGCGGCCACCATCTCAGGGTCACGTCCTCCCCCGCCCGGCTTCGGGTTGTGGTGCAGGAAGCGGCCCGCGTACTGCTCGCACAGCTCTGCGTACTCCTTCGTGTGCAGGATGAGCGCGTGCAGGCCGAGGTCCACGTCGTCCGACGGGACCATGGGAACCGTGGCCGTGGCTGCCGTGACCAGGAAGGCGACCGCCTGGTCCGCGATCCGCTCGGCGCGCTCGGGCGACTGCCCGTTGTGGACGACCACGAAGTGGGTGAGGCTCTCGAACAGCTCCTCACCAGCCACCGCGCGACCGGTCTTCTGATCGTTCGCCGTTGCCGTCATGCGTCTACTCCTTCTGTGTGGCGGTGCGTGGGTTGGATGGCCGGCCCCGGACGGGGAAGGGGGAACCGGGGAATGGCACCCGTCCGGGGCGGCCCGTCTACTGGCCCATGGCGAGAGCCATGCCGATCACCAGGCCGCACGAGCCGCTGATCATGACGATGAACAGGACTCCTGCGTACTGGCCGATAACGCGCATCACAGCCCGGCCCGACGGTTGTGGTTCTTGATGGCCAGGCGTGCGCTCAGTTCCTCCCGCGCACTTGGCGGCTTCACGTTGTTCGGCATGGCGTCCCACTCCGTGCCGCCGCCGATCGGCCTTATCTGCACACGGCCGCCGACCTCACCCATGACGACGCCGATGCGGTTCCTGGCGGTGTCCTTCGCCAGTTCACCGATGTCTGGTCTGGTCTGCTGGTTGCTCGCCATGGAAGGAGCATCGCGATTCGGGGACCGCCGCCAAAAGGTCAGGCTGATTACCCAACTTGGGTAACATCGCGGCAAGTAGATACCCAACGACGTTGCGTAGCCCTCGCAGTGGGGAGCCACCCAATGCCTGACGCCGACCGGCCGGAGGAACTGCCTGCCAGGCTGCTCACCGATCCGGAGATGATCAATGCGTGCCGGGTACGGGACTTCGCCAGAGTCTTCCGGCTGGTGAAGACGAAGGCGGGCATCTACCCGTCGATGATCGCCAGACGCTGTGAGTTGACCCCCAGCCGTGTCGGCAAAGTGATCGCAGGCCGACGCCAGTTTCAGCACATGGACGTGGTCGAGCGCATCGCGGATGGCTTGCGGATCCCGGGGCACATGCTTGGGCTGGCCCGTCGATCGTGGGAGACGCCTCAGGCCCTTGTCGTAACCGAGCGCGAGGCGCCAGAAACGCCAGAGCCCGAGCAGCAGCCATCCGCGTCTCTGCCGGGACCCGATGTAGACAGCATCCTGGCTCTGGCCACTCGAACGAGCCTCAATGCAGCGACACTTGAAGCCTTCCGTTCCTCCATCGAGGACTACTGGCGACGTGACAACCAGCACGGCGGCGAGGCGCTGAGGCCGGCCATCGTCGGCCAGCTCCGGCATGTCGTTGGATTGCTGAAGGAGAACCGGCCGCCGTCCATCCAGAACGGCCTGTACGGAATCGCGGCCGAGCTGGCACGCCTCACCGGCTGGACCTACTTCGACGCCCGCCAGTACAACCAGGCCCGCGCGTACTTCACCGAGGCCCTGCAACTGGCCAAGGAAATCGATGACCGGCAGTTCATGGCCAACGTACTGGCCTGTATGAGCTTGCAGGCGACCTACCAGGACAAGCCCGCGGATTCGCTGGCACTCGTGACGGCCGCCCAGGACCAGGCCCGCTCAGACCTAGGCACCACCCCACGCGTCCTGTCCATGCTGTCCATGCGCGAAGCCTTCGCTCATGCCACCCTCGGCAACCGGGACTCCACCCACCGGGCGATCGGAGAAGCCCACCGCCATTACGAGCAGATCCAGGCCAGCGATCCCGACCCTTCATGGGTGACCTACTTCGACGAGCCGAAGCTCATCGTGGACACAGGCATCGCGCACGGCCGACTCGGCGAAGCAGCCACCGCCGAACCCCTGATCGCGGACGCCTTGCGACGCGAAGACCACACCAACCAGCGCGGCCGTGCGTTTCACTCGTTCTGGCTGGCGCGTACGCAGTTGGATCAGGGCAAGCTCGACCGGGCATGCCACACCGCCACACGAGCACTCGAACCCGCATCAGCGGTGACCTCCGAGCGAGTGTCAGGCCATCTCAGGGAGTTCTACGGCCAGTTGGCCCCGTACAGGCAAGAACCCGTAGCCCTGGCCTTCGAGGCGAGGCTACGGGCACTCCTACCACCGGTCAGCGGATCGATTCATCCATGAGCAGGTACAAGAGACCGACCAGCGATCCGCTACTCACGACCTCACGGCGGTCGATCATCCCCCGCACCTCGCTAAGAGGGATCCACTCGATGCGATCGGACTCGTTCTTCTCCGTGGGCGGCCCCGCGTAGGTCGCGCCATCCACGCGGAAAACGTGGTGCTGCGAGTCGGTGATGCCGTTGGCAGGCTCGCCGTAGATCAGGGGCTTGATGGGGCCGGGGCGCCAGCCCGTCTCTTCGAGGACTTCGCGGGCAACCGCCTCCTCCGGGGTCTCGCCCTCCTCGATCAGCCCCATGGGCAGCTCCCAGGCCCACGAGTCGGTGATAAAGCGGTGCCGCCACATCATCAGCACTTCTTGACGATCGTTGACCACGGCAGCCACGGCCAGGTGCCGGAGGCGAACGACGTGGTACTCCCACCTCTGCCCATCAGGCTGCTGCACATCGACCAGACACAGATTCACCCACTTGTTGGTGTAGATCTGTCGCTCACCGTGGGTCTTCCACTCCATACCTGCGGCCCTTCTCGATCGGTCTCCAGGATCTCAGACCGACGCAGCGGCGGAAGAACGTCCGGCGCTTTTCGCGTCAGCTTGACGAGTTGGCCCGGCGATTTGCCCCGTGCTGACGCATTCACGGCGCAGCGAGTAGCTGACACGCGTTCGTGCAGGGTTCGTTCACCTCAGTTGTCCCTCAAATGTCTTGCTACAGCGTAGTTACGCGTCTGATGATCACATTCGTGGCGCAGGCCCCCACCTGACCAGGGGAGACGCTGCGTCAGGTCCAGCGGTGACCAGCTGGACGTAGGACCAAAGAGGGGAACACCATGAAGATCAAGAGACTGACCGCTGCCACTGCTGCGATCACCGCAGCCGCAATCCTCAGCACGGGTCTCAGCCAGGTTGCTGTGGCTGCCGATCAAGGCACCCCGGCACGTTCGGCGGTTGTCGCCGCCGACAAGCCCATGACCGCTGCGGAGGAGATGGACACAGCTGACGGGGCGAAGCTCCTCGCCATGCTGAAGGTAATCGACGAGATGCCCGCCAGCGTGGAGCAGCAAGGAGAGGCTGCTGTCCAGGCATACCTTGACGAACACCTTGCCGGTGAAAAGCGGGGGGTTCGTGGTTGGTGGCAGACAGCTAAGTGCGCGGGTTCCATCGCGGCCGCTATCGGCGGGGGCGCGGTCCCCATCGCGAAGATCCTCAAGCTGAAGGCGTTTATCAACAAGGTCGGTTCCGTCAAGGAAGCCGCCTACCTCCTCATCCGCGTCTCCAAGGGTGAGGAGAAGATCAGCGAATTGGGTGCCACGCTCGGCGGCCTTGCCTCGGTGATACTCGGGATCGACGGGATCAAGAAGAACTGCAAGTGATGGGGAGTGCTGGAGCGTTATGACGAGCACCAAGGCACGTACGACTGCACTGATCACGCCCATCGAGCAGGAAGCCCAGAACGAGGCGAAGGCGCTGGCTGGCGAAGGGCGCACCGCCAAAGCCATCCGTCGGCTGCGCAAGGATTCGGGCCTCGGCTTGGCCACAGCCCCGGTGGCAGTGGACCTGCTCGCTCAAGGGCACACGTTGCCCACCACCTATGGTCAGGCGCTGGATGCCCTACGGCAACTCGATGCCGCACTGGTCGCCGAGATGACTGATCTGCTCAACAGCGGGCACCGTGACTCCGCGATCAAGCTGCTCAGGGAGCGGACCGACATGGATCTTGCCGGGGGCTACCACCTCGTCACGGAGCTGAGCGGCCAACTCGATACGCAGTAATCGTGTGTGGCAGGCCGCCGCCGCGCAGATGGCCATGCGGAGGTGACGGCAACCCTGACGGCAACGACGGCACACAGAGACCGTCGATCACCGCTGTCAACGATCGGTTCGGGAGAAGGCGGACTGCCCTCCCAAGAGGCTGCCCGATCCTACGGATCAGAAGGTTGCAGGTTCGAATCCTGCCGAGTGCACACAGGTGAGAGGCCCCGGAGAGATCCGGGGCCTTTCGTGTTGTTCCATGGGCGTACAGCGGCGAAGCACAGCGACTGTGACCGGAGCGCTCCGCCAGCTCGCGGACAGGGTGGCCGCGCATGTCGCACGGCGACCGGGGGGGCGAGGCATTCGTGCGGCGCGGGAGGGGTGCTCATGAAGATCAAGGGCGGAGGTGTGGTTCCCTGACGGTTGGTGCCGCGTAGCAACGACACACAGGAAAAACCGAGTTCGGGGCCTGCCCAGCGCTGCGCGCACTTCCTCCTCGCTTGCCTCGGCGTAGACCTCCACCGGTCCCGGAGCGGTTCACGAAGAGGTCTGGCGCTAAAGGCCGTCGCGCTCGATCAGTGAGCCGTCATCAGGGCTCAGCGTGTAGAAGCGGGGTGGATCCATGGCTTCCGCTGCGCTGCGCGGCTCCGCTTCCTGCTCTGCTGGATCAGGCCCGTGCAGATCCCGCACGTTGAAGCCGTACAGCTCGATGGCGTCTGCGTCGACGTCATCAGGCTGGGGACGGCCCTCCTGGATGAACCCGCAGAGTGCCCGCAACGCGTCCTCGCCCAGTTCCAAAGGGTGGAAGGGCAGGGCATACGGCTCTTCCTCCTCGCCGGGCCAGGGGACGATCTCGGCCGGGCGGTCTCCGGCCCAGTAGGGCAGCTCGAAGGGGAGCGGTTCGCCGGTGTTCTCAATGATGCCGCTGTCCGGGGACAGACTCAGGGAGCGGACTAGATGTCCGTCCTCCCACACGGCGAAAGCCAGCCAGTCGACGACGCTGTGCATGGCGTGCAGGACGAGCCGTCGGCCGATGCTTGCCGCCACGAGGTGTTCCGGGAGCTGGGAGGGAACGTCGATCATCACCCTCTGATCGCCGATGACATCCACGCCCGGCCAACTGGCTGCGTACGCCGTCCCCTTCTGCGGGTACACGCCGTCCCAGAGGTTCGAGCCCTCGCGCTCTTCGATCTCCCAGCC
>NZ_JACVWU010000005.1 GCF_014596915.1 Streptomyces sp. TRM68416 | reverse complement strand
GGCCGTCTACGTGTCGTACGACAAGGGCCAGAGCTGGAAGAAGGTCACCGTCACCAACGGCAAGATCAAGGTGAAGAACCCGGCCAAGGGCAAGAGCATCTCGTTCCGGGCCAAGATCACCGACAAGAAGAACAACAAGTCGACGATCTCGATCTACAACGCGTACTACGGCAAGTGAGTCCGTAGGACACAGAAGCACCACCTGAGCAAGGAGCCCGCCGGAAGCTGTCACAGCTTCCGGCGGGCTGTTTCGTGTGCGGCCCGGTGGTCGGCACGAAGGGACACCGGCGACACCTGTTCGGCACATCAATGTCCCTATTTACACCAAACCTCCCTAGCCTGGTGTGATGGGTGAGGACAGGCGTCTCGCGGCGGTGGTGGCGCTGGCGCAGGGCATGGCCGCGGCGCACAGTTCGCGGGAGGCCTGGCGGGCGGCGGCGGCCGGCGCGTGCCGGGCGCTCGGCGGGAGTTTCGCCGCGCTGTCAGTGTGGGAGCGGGAGCTGGGCCGGCTGCGGGTGCTCGTCAATGTCGGCGAGCGGGCTCCGGGCGAGGCGGAGTTCCCGGACGGCGAGGCCTACCCCGTGCACCAGTTCCCCGAGATCACCGAGTTCCTGCACGAGCGCTGGGCCGGCGGCGGCGAGCCCAACGCCTGGGTGGAGACGGCGGAGGGCCCCGCGGCCGGCCGCCGCCCCGGCTACTGCCATCAGCGCGTCGCCGCCCTGCGCCGCCGCGGCCGGGGCTGCTGCGTCGTCGCGCCGATCGTGCTGCACGGCAGGGCGTGGGGCGAGCTGTATGTGGCCCGGCCGGTGGGCGCCCCCGTCTTCGACCGGGCCGACGCCGACTTCGCCACCGTACTGGCGGCCGTCGTCGCCGCCGGGATCGCGCAGGCGGAGCGGCTGGAGGAGGCCCGGCGGCTGGCGTTCACCGACGCCCTCACCGGCCTGGCCAACCGCCGCGCCGTCGACGTACGCCTGGAGGAGGCCATCGAGCGGCACCGCAGGGAGGGCGTCGTGGTCAGCCTCGTCGTCTGCGATCTGAACGGGCTCAAGCGCGTCAACGACACCCGCGGGCACGCCGTCGGCGACCGCCTCCTCGAACGCTTCGGCTCCGTCCTCTCCCTCTGCGGTGCCATGCTGCCCGGCGCGCTCGCCGCCCGGCTCGGCGGTGACGAGTTCTGTCTGCTCGCCGTCGGCCCGCCCGCCGACGAGGTGGTCCGCGCGGCCGACGAACTCTGTCGCCGGGCGGCGGAGCTGGAGCTGGGCGAGGGGGTGGCCTGCGGGGTGGCGTCCACCGAGGACCCCATCGGGCCCGTGCGCTCGGCCCGTCGGCTGTTCCGGCTCGCCGACGCGGCCCAGTACCGTGCCAAGGCCGTACGGGCCACGAAACCCGTGGTCGCCGGGCGGGAGGGGCCGGACGACCCCGTCGTCCGGCTGGCCGACGCGCCCTCGAAGGAGAGGGGGGCGGAGCGGCGGCGCTTCCGGGGGCACAGATGACGTGTCGGTAAGGGTCTCAGGTGCGCTCCGCTAGTGACATCCTGGAATTCACTGCGTACGCTCCTGAATATGGATATGCACACTGTGGTGGTGGGGACGTCCGGGGTCACCGCGTCCGACGTTCTCGCCGTGGCGCGCGGCGGCGCCCGGGTCGAGCTCTCCGGGGAGGCGGTCGCGGCCCTCGCCGCGGCCCGCGAGATCGTGGACGCGCTGGCGGCCAAGCCCGAACCCGTCTACGGCGTCTCCACCGGCTTCGGCGCGCTCGCGACCCGGCACATCGGCCAGGAGCTGCGCGCTCAGCTCCAGCGCAACATCGTCCGCTCGCACGCCGCCGGCATGGGTCCGCGGGTGGAGCGGGAAGTCGTCCGCGCGCTGATGTTCCTGCGGCTCAAGACCGTCTGCTCCGGGCACACCGGCGTCCGCCCCGAGGTCGCGCAGACCATGGCCGACGTCCTGAACGCCGGCATCACCCCCGTCGTCCACGAGTACGGCTCCCTCGGCTGCTCCGGCGACCTCGCCCCGCTCTCCCACTGCGCCCTCGCGCTCATGGGCGAGGGGGACGCCGAGGGCCCGGACGGCGTCGTACGGCCCGCCGGTGAGCTGCTCGCCGAGCACGGGATCACCCCCGTAGAACTGCGCGAGAAGGAGGGTCTTGCCCTCCTCAACGGCACCGACGGCATGCTCGGCATGCTGGTGATGGCCCTCGCCGACCTCGACACCCTCTACAAGTCCGCCGACATCACGGCCGCCCTCTCCCTCGAAGCGCTCCTCGGCACGGACAAGGTGCTCGCCCCCGAGCTGCACGCCATCCGGCCGCACCCGGGCCAGGGCGCTTCCGCCGCCAACATGCTGGCGGTGCTGAAGGGTTCGGGCCTGACCGGGCACCACCAGGACGACGCCCCGCGCGTCCAGGACGCCTACTCCGTGCGGTGCGCTCCGCAGGTCGCGGGCGCCGGACGCGACACGATGGCGCACGCGCGCACGGTCGCCGAGCGCGAGCTGGCCTCCGCCGTGGACAACCCCGTCGTCCTGCCCGACGGCCGCGTGGAGTCCAACGGCAACTTCCACGGCGCGCCCGTCGCCTACGTCCTGGACTTCCTCGCCATCGCCGCCGCCGACCTCGCCTCCATCACCGAGCGGCGCACCGACCGGCTGCTCGACAAGAACCGCAGCCACGGCCTGCCGCCGTTCCTGGCCGACGACGCCGGTGTCGACTCCGGGCTGATGATCGCCCAGTACACGCAGGCGGCGCTGGTGAGCGAGCTGAAGCGGCTGGCCGTACCGGCGTCCGCGGACTCGATCCCGTCCTCCGCGATGCAGGAGGACCATGTGTCGATGGGGTGGTCGGCGGCCCGGAAGCTGCGCACCGCCGTGGACAACCTGACGCGCGTCATCGCCGTGGAGCTGTACGCGGCCACGCGCGCGATCGAGCTGCGCGAGGGCCTGACTCCGGCACCGGCCTCGCAGGCCGTGATCGACGGGGTGCGGGCGGCCGGTGTGCGAGGGCCCGGCCCGGACCGGTTCCTGGCGCCCGACCTGGCGGCTGCGGACGCGTTCGTGCGTGACGGGCGGCTGGTCGCGGCCGTGGAGTCCGTCACCGGTCCGCTCCGCTAGCGGACAGCACGAAGCCCCGCCGTACGGAGGTGACGGCGGGGCTTCGGACGACTTACTTGATCTTGCCCACCTGGGCCGTGACGACCTCCGCCGGGATCTCGGACGCCTTGTCGGAGTCGAGCGCCGCGAGGTTCAACGAGTAGAACGAGGCGACGGTGTTGCCCTTGCGCACCACCTCGGTGGTGAAGAGGGCCGTGCCGTCGCCGTCCATGTCGACGCTCTGGACGAACGCCACGGACTCGTCACCCTGTCCGGAGCCCTTCGCCGGGGCGACCTTGACGACCTTCGTGGTCTCGCCCTCGCCGGTGAAGTCGTACCCGCCGGAGCAGGCCGAGACGCCGTCGGAAACGGCCTTCATGGCCTTCTCGGCGCCGTCACCCTCGTAGGAGGACAGGCCCACGAAGGTCACGTTGACGTTGAGGGCGTCCGCGAAGTCCTCCGGGATTTCACCGCCGGCCGACGTCGGGACCTGCGAGACGGTGTTGGACACGTGCGCGTCCGTCTCCCCCGGCGGGAGAGCGGCCGTGGCCCAGACCAGCGGTTCGCACTCGGCCTTGCTCGACTTCACTCCGGTCTTGGACTTGGGGAGGGTGTCGTCCCCGTCGTCGACCTTGTACTGCTTGGCGTCCAGGTCCCCCTGCGCGAGCAGCAGCTTCTCCAGCTCGGCCGTGCTGAGCGCCTTGGCGGCCTGCGTCGGCGAGGAGGAGGACTCAGGCGCCTTGGAGCCGTCGGAGCCCTTCGAGTCGTCGCTCGAACAACCGGTGATGAGGGCGAGCGACAGGGCGCTCACGCCGATCGCGGCGCCTATGCGCGCCCCCGATGATCTCTTCATGAGCGGACTATGAGCGTTTTGTTAAAGAAGAGTCAAGTTTAATCAGAAACCGTGACGTTCCCGGCGAACCGAGTACGCGACGAACCCGGCGCCCAGCGCGAGGAACGCGGTCCCTCCGACGACGTACGGCGTGGTGTCGAAGCTTCCGGTGTCGGCGAGTTCGACGTCGGACGTCTGCGGGGTGGTGGCCCGCGCCTGCTGGGTGGCCTGCGTGGCCGCGGTCGCCGAAGAAGGGGTCTGATCGGCGGTCGCGTTGGCGGACGGGACGAACCACAGGGCGCCCAGCAGGGTCCCCGCGGCGGTGGCGGTCAGCAACGGACGGCGAGCGGATGACACGGAATATCGATCCCCTTGTGGCGCTGGCGAATTGGCCGTGTGGAGCGATGCTAATGAAAGGCGCGGGTCGCGGGAAAGTCGCGGGAGCCTCCAGCCTGCCTCGGGCCGTACGCTCCGACCATGAGCACTGCAGAGACATCACGTTTTGTACGCCTTCGCGTGGAACTCGTCCTTGAGGTGGACGACGAGGACGCCGTGACGAAGGCGGCGCTGCGCCGGATCGCCGACGACGGCGATATGCCGGCCGACGAGCGGGTACACGCCGAGAGCGCTGTGACGGAGGACACCGCGGAGGCCCTCGCGTACCTCGTGGACCCGTTCGACCTGGTCAGTGAAGTGCCGGGGGTCGAGCTCACTCAGGCGTCCTGGTCCAGCGAGCGGATCGACTACGACCCCGAGTCGGCGGAGTGGGACCTGGACGAGGATGATGTCGACGAGGACGACGAAGAGGACGGCGAAGCAGGAGCGGCCGGTTAGCCGCGCTCGGGAAAAATCGTGGCCCCGGGCGGCAACCGCCGCCCGGGGTTTCGTCGTCTCAGGGAGCGCACTGACCGACACCCACACCAGCCGCTCCGGCGGACGTGGTGTGCCCCACACCTGCGAGGGATGTGGAACGGGACGAACCGGTCGTAGCGTTGAAGGTTCTTGACGGGGACTCTCGGGGTTTTGGGGATTCGGCAACGATGGAGAAGCGTGTGATGACGAACAGTAGGCGGCGCAAGGGCCTCGCGGCCGCGTCCGCACTGCTCGGCGGTGTGCTGGTGCTCTCGGCCTGTTCCGGCGGCGACGACAAGGCCTCCGGTGACGGCGGCAACGACACCTCGCAGGCCAAGGTCGACGAGGCGGCCGCCGAGAAGACCTCCGAGGCCCAGATCAAGATCATGCCGAAGGACGGCTCCGACAACGCCTCCATCAACAACTCCGCCACCGTCACCGTGAGCAAGGGCACGCTCACCGAGGTGACGATGACGACCGCCGACGGTGCCGCCGTCGAAGGCGCGATATCCGCGGACAAGAAGAGCTGGAAGCCGAACGCCGCGCTGCAGCGGTCCACCACCTACAAGATCGCGGTCACCGCGGAGGACGCCAAGGGCCTGAAGGCCCACGAGAACGCCTCCTTCAGCACGGTCTCCCCCGACAACAGCTTCCTCGGCTACTTCACGCCGGAGGACGGCTCCACCGTCGGCGTGGGCATGCCGGTCTCGCTCAACTTCGACAAGGCGATCACCAACAAGGCGGACGTCCAGAAGGGCGTCACCGTCACCTCCACCAGCGGCCAGGAAGTCGCCTGCCACTGGTTCAACGACACCCGCATGGACTGCCGGCCCGACGAGTACTGGAAGGAAGGCTCGACCGTCACGCTGAAGCTCGCGCTCGACGGCGTCGAGGGCGCCGAGGGCGTCTACGGCGTCCAGCAGAAGACGGTGACCTTCACCATCGGCCGCAACCAGGTCTCCTACGTCGACGCGAACACCAAGCAGATGAAGGTGACGCAGGACGGCAAGACCATCAAGACGATCCCGATCTCCGCCGGTGCGCCCGAGACGAAGACGTACGAGGGTCAGATGGTGATCTCCGAGAAGTTCAAGGAGACCCGGATGAACGGCGCGACGGTCGGCTTCACCGACGACGACGGCAAGGGCGAGTACGACATCAAGGACGTGCCCCACGCCATGCGCCTGAGCACCTCCGGCACCTTCATCCACGGCAACTACTGGGGCGCGAAGTCCATCTTCGGCAGCGTCAACACCAGCCACGGCTGCGTGGGCCTGTCGGACACCAAGGGCGCCAACGACAAGGGCACCGCGGGCTACTGGTTCTACAACAACTCCATCGTCGGTGACGTCGTCGTCGTCCAGAACACCGGCGACAAGACCATCGCCCCCGACAACGGCCTCAACGGCTGGAACATGAGCTGGGCGGACTGGAAGGCGGGCTCGGCGGTCTGACGCCACCCGAGCACGGAACGAGGGCGGTCACCCGATGGGGTGGCCGCCCTCGACTTTGGCTTCGCATAAGGGAGTTGCCGGTCGTGTGTCTGGTTCCCCGGTTGCTCCTGTTGAGCCGAAGCCCCTGTCACGGTGCCCGCCGTGGCGGGGGCTTCTCCAAGGAAGTACGCAGCCCGCGGCTCGCCGCAAGCCCGACCCGGCCACTGGATCTCAGTTCGACTTCGGCGCCGGGGCTCATGGCCGACGGTGACTACTCCCCCGGCCACTCCGGCTTGCGCTTCTCGTTGAACGCCGCGACGCCCTCCGCCCGGTCCCCCGAGAACGCCACCGAGCGCCAGGCCGCGTCCTCGACCTCGAGCCCCGCGCGCAGATCCATCCCGAACCCCAGCCGCAGCGCCCGCTTCGCCGCCCGCAGCCCCACGGGCGAGTTGCCCGCGATCCGCCCGGCCAGCGCCAGCGCCTCCGCGCGGTCGTGCCCGGCGTCCACCAGCTGGTCGACGAGCCCCAACTCCCGTGCCTCGGCCGCCTCGACCCGCCGCGCGGTGAAGATCAGCTCCGCGGCCCGGGCCGCCCCGACCCGCCGCGGCAGCAACTGCGTACCGCCGCCGCCGGGAATCACGCCCACCGACACCTCCGGCAGCCCGACCACGGCCGTCCGGTCGGCCACGATCAGATCGCAGGACAGCGCCAGCTCGAACCCGCCCCCCAGCGCGAACCCGTGCACCGCCGCGATCGTCGGCACCGGCAGCTCCAGCACCCCGGTGTACGCCGCCCGCGCCACCGGCCGCTGCCGTACCAGATCCGCGTCGCTGAAGGAGTTCCGCTCCTTGAGGTCCGCCCCGACGCAGAACGCCCGTTCGTGCGTCGAGGTCAGCACCACCACCCGTACGCCGCTGTCCGCGCCCAGCGCCGCGCAGGCCGCGCCGACGGAGCGGGCCATCTCCGTGGAGACGGCGTTCATGGCCTTGGGCCGGTCCAGAGCGAGCTCGGCGACGTGCCCGCCGTCCCCGTGCCGCCGTACCAGCACGAACTCCCCGTACCGCTGCTCGCTCATGACACCGCTCACGACACCCTCCCGGTTAACGCGGGTTAACAACACTCGTCCAGATCATCGCAGCCCGGCCCCGCGCAGGGAAGCGGGAACCCCGCAGGTCGCCGCCCGGGCCCTCGACCCCGGCCCCGACACCCGTTCGAGTGACATCCCGCCCAACTCCCCCGCCACCGCCCACGGCAGCGCATACCGTGCGCGAGCGCAACGGGGAGGGAACGTGATGACGACGACGGACACGACAACGACACCGGAGGCGCGGCCGCAGGACACCGCGGCGCTCCGCCTCTTCGGCCCCCGCGGCCGGCACCGCCGTCCCCGCCCCCGCAAGGTCCTGCTCGCCGCCGGGGGCCTCGCCCTGGCCGCCGGCGCCCTGAGCCTCGTACGACTGGCGTCCGAGTCGGCTCCCGGCGGGCTCGGCGCGCCGGACGCCGAACCGTGGCGGGCTCCCGGGACGGAGCCGGAATCCGGCACGGACCGCGCCACGAACGCCGCCGTCACGGTCAGCGCGGTGCCGCGGGTCAGTCCGTCCGCGACCTCCGCCATGGGCGGGCCCGGCGCCACGCCGACCGGCGCCGCGAGCCTGCCGGCGGCCCCGGGCACCACCGCGCCGCCGTCCGCGGCCGACGCGTCTGCCGACACCACGACGATCCCCGAGGCACCCGCCGCCACCACGCCCGCGCCCCGGCCCGCCGCCCCGACGAGCGCGCACCCGCAGCCTCCGGCCGGGCCCGCGGACTCCCCCGCCCCGGCCCCGCAGCCGACGCCGTCCACCGCTCAGCCCACGCAGCCCGCCCCGGCCGACCCGCCCGTCGTGTGCATCCCCGTCATCGGCCTGTGCGTGGACCCGCTGAAGCTGCACACGGAGAACTGACGAAGGCCGCTACGACGGGTCCCCGTCACGCCGCGTCAGCAGCCACGGTTCGACCACGCCGAGGCCGCGTACCGGGCGCTGCCACATCGGCTGCAGCGCGAAGCGGTACGTCGGCGGCTCCTCGCCCTCCTTCTCCGCGGCCGCGGCGGCCTCGGCCGCCTCCGCCTCGGAGGCCGGGGCCTCGCGGGTGCGGATCAGCTCCTCGGCGAAGGCGCTGTCGACGAGGACGGCGTCGCGCGGAGCTATCGAGGTCAGCCGGGAGGCCAGGTTCACGGTCGTTCCGAAGACGTCGCCCATACGGGTGGTCACCGTGCCGAACGCGATGCCGACGCGCAGCTCGGGCATCGTCTCGTCGTTCGCCATGGTCTCGATGAGACGCAGGGCGATCTCCGCGGCGACCGCGGCGTCGTCCGCCGCGTACAGGACCTCGTCGCCGAGGGTCTTGATGAGCCGTCCGCCGCGGGCGGCCACCAGGTCGGCGGCGGTGGTCTCGAAGGCCTCGACGAGCTCGCCGAGTTCCTCCTCCTCCATACGGCGGGTCAGCCGCGTGAACCCGACGAGGTCGGCGAACCCGACCGCGAGGCGCCGGTCCACCATCTCCTCGTCGTCGGCGGCCTGTACGACCCTGCCGGTCGCGGCGGCGAGCTGCCGGCGCCAGACGTAGACGAGGAACTCCTCCAGCTCGGGCAGGAGCAGCTCGACGAGGGGGTACGTGACCTCGGTGCGGGTCATGCCGGGTTCCGGCGGCTCGGTCAGCCCCTCCAGGAAGGAGTCGATCTGCCATTCGGCCAGCCGGGCGGTGGTCTGCCCGGTGGACCGCGCCACCTGCACCGCCATCGCCTCGCTCAGCAGCCCCGCCTCGACGAGGCCGGCGAGCCGCCGCAGGGCCAGTACGTCGGCCTCGGTCAGCGCCTTGGCCTGCCCGATGTCGGCGAAGCCCATGGCCCGCCAGAAGCGGGAGGCCAGTTCCATGGAGACACCGGCGCTGCGGGCCGCCTGAAAGGGGGTGTAGCGCCGCTCCGCGCCGAGGATCAGCTGTTCGAGACGCAGGGCGAGCGGATCCTCGCCGGGGTCGGCGGCGTAGGGGTCCGTGCCGGAGCCCGTGTCGTCGACGGTCACGCCTGCTGCCCTTCCGATCTGCCACGGTCAGGTATCGACCGGCCTCAACTCTACGGCAGGTGTGCGCCAGCTCACTCCGTTAGGTTTGGCCGGGGGTTTCGTGATCGCCGGTTGTCCCGCACCGGCGTAAGCGCCCCGCCGTGGGGGCTCCGCCCCCAGCCCCCCGTCATGCCGCCGTGGCACTCCGCGGGCCGGCGGGGGTTGCTCGCGCAGTTCCCCGCGCCCCTGACGGGGCACTGCCCCACGCCCGACGTCCAGCCTGCGGGCATGCGTGCCGCCCGGGGCGGCACGGGTGGGCGCAGGCGGCGCCCCGGTGGCGCCGGGCTGCGCGTCTCACTCCGACGTCAGCTCCCACACGCGGTCACGCCGGACGCAGGTGGACGATGTCGCCCGCCCCCACCGGCTCCTGGACGCCCTCCTCCGTGGCGATCACCAGCCGCCCGTCCCCGTCCACGGCGACCGCCTCGCCCTCGATGGACCGGTCGCCCGGAAGCTCGGCGCGCACGGCTCGCCCGAGCGTCGCGCAGCCCGCCGCGTAGGTCTCCTGGAGGCCGCTCGCGGCGGGGTCACCCCCGGCCCGCTCCCACCGCCCGTACCACGACTCCAGCGCCCGCAGCACGGCCCGCAGCAGCGGATCGCGGTCGGTGGTCACGGCCCCGGCCAGCGCCAGCGACCCCGCCGCGGGCACGGGCAGCTCATCCTCCCGGAGGGTGACGTTGATGCCGACGCCGACGACGATCGCGTCGTCCCCGGCCCGCTCGGCGAGGATCCCGCCGGCCTTGCGCTCCTCGCCGCCGACGGTGACGAGCAGATCGTTCGGCCACTTCAGCGCCGTGTCGACGCCCGCCGCCCGCGACAGCCCCGTGGCCACGGCGACCCCGGTGAGCAGCGGCAGCCAGCCCCAGCGGGACACCGGCACGCCCTTCGGCTTGAGCAGGACGGAGAAGAACAGGCCGGAGCGCGGCGGCGCGGTCCACTGCCGGTCCAGGCGGCCCCGCCCGGACGTCTGCTCCTCCGCGACGAGGACCGCGCCCTCCTCGGCGGTGCCGTTGACGGCGCGGGCGACCAGGTCGGAGTTGGTGGAGCCGGTGCGCTGCACCACGTCCACGTCGCACCACAGGCCCCCGTGTCCGCCGTCCCGCACCAGCGCCCGACGCAGCGCCGGCGCGTTGAGGGGCGGACGATCGAGGTCGGACCAGCGGCTGTCGTCTGAGGCATCTCGCGGCGTCATGCAAGCCACCCTAGGTGTGTGAAACGCCGCACTGCTGATTGATAGACCCCCCATTACTCTACGGATGAGTAACCGTCCCCCCTTTTGAGCAGGCAGGGAGCCGCGAGACCGATGTCCGAGCCGGAAGAGATCGACATCCACACCACCGCGGGCAAGCTCGCGGATCTCCAGCGCCGTATTGACGAGGCGACGCACGCCGGCTCCGAACGCGCCGTCGAGAAGCAGCACGCCAAGGGCAAGTTGACGGCCCGTGAGCGCATCGACCTGCTGCTCGACGAGGGTTCCTTCGTGGAGTTGGACGAGTTCGCGCGGCACCGCTCCACCAACTTCGGGCTGGAGAAGAACCGGCCGTACGGCGACGGCGTCGTCACCGGGTACGGCACCGTCGACGGCCGCCCGGTGGCGGTGTTCTCGCAGGACTTCACGGTCTTCGGCGGCGCCCTGGGCGAGGTCTACGGGCAGAAGATCGTAAAGGTGATGGACTTCGCGCTGAAGACCGGCTGCCCGGTCATCGGCATCAACGACTCCGGCGGCGCCCGCATCCAGGAGGGCGTCGCCTCGCTCGGCGCGTACGGCGAGATCTTCCGCCGCAACACCCACGCGAGCGGTGTGATTCCGCAGATCAGCCTGGTCGTGGGTCCGTGCGCGGGCGGCGCGGTGTACTCGCCGGCCATCACCGACTTCACCGTGATGGTCGACCAGACCTCGCACATGTTCATCACCGGCCCGGACGTGATCAAGACGGTCACCGGCGAGGACGTCGGCTTCGAGGAGCTGGGCGGGGCCCGTACCCACAACTCGGCCTCGGGCGTGGCCCATCACATGGCCGGGGACGAGAAGGACGCCATCGAGTACGTCAAGCAGTTGCTGTCGTACCTGCCGTCCAACAACCTCTCCGAGGCCCCGGCGTTCCCGGAGGAGGCGGACCTCGAACTCAGCGACGAGGACCGCGAGCTGGACACCATCGTGCCGGACAGCGCGAACCAGCCGTACGACATGCGCACGGTGATCGAACACGTCCTGGACGACGCGGAGTTCTTCGAGACGCAGCCGCTGTTCGCGCCGAACATCCTCACCGGCTTCGGGCGGGTGGAGGGCCGGCCGGTCGGCATCGTCGCCAACCAGCCGATGCAGTTCGCGGGCTGCCTCGACATCGACGCGAGCGAGAAGGCCGCGCGGTTCGTGCGGACCTGCGACGCCTTCAACGTCCCCGTCCTCACCTTCGTGGACGTGCCCGGCTTCCTGCCCGGCGTCGACCAGGAGCACACGGGCATCATCCGCCGCGGCGCCAAGCTGATCTACGCCTACGCCGAGGCGACGGTCCCGCTGATCACCGTCATCACCCGCAAGGCCTTCGGCGGCGCCTACGACGTCATGGGCTCCAAGCACCTGGGCGCCGACCTGAACCTGGCCTGGCCGACCGCCCAGATCGCCGTGATGGGCGCCCAGGGCGCGGTGAACATCCTGCACCGGCGCACGATCGCCGAGGCCGAGGACTCAGGAGAAGGGGAGGCGACGCGCGCGCGGCTGATCCAGGAGTACGAGGACACGCTCCTCAACCCCTACGTCGCGGCCGAGCGCGGCTACGTCGACGCGGTGATCATGCCGTCGGAGACCCGTCGGCACCTCGTGCGCGGGCTGCGTCAGCTGCGCACCAAGCGGGAGTCCCTGCCCCCCAAGAAGCACGGCAACATCCCCCTTTAAAGGATCCGAAGGAGCCGCTGTGACGATCAAGGTCTTGCGGGGCAACCCGACACCGGAGGAGCTGGCCGCCGCCCTGGCGGTGGTCCGCGCCCGCGCCGCGGCGGCCGCGGTCGAGCCGTCCGGCGCGGACGCCCCGAGGGACGCGTGGTCCGACCCGTCCCGCATCGCGGCCCACCGCCTGCCCCAGCCTGGCCCGGTGTCCTGGGCCCGCACCTACTGGCCGGGCTAGAGAACCGTTGAGACGGCTTCGGCCATCACCGCGTACCCGGCGTCGTTCGGGTGCAGGTGGTCGCCGAAGTCGTACGCGGGATGCAGCCGGTCCGGGTTGTCCGGGTCGGCCAGCGCGCGGTGGAGGTCGACGACCGTGTCGTACTCCCCCGAGCCGCGGATCCATGCGTTGAGCGCGTGGCTCGTCCTGGCCGCGCGCTCGCCCCAGTGGTCCGAGCCGCCGAGCGGCAGCAGCGTCGCGCCGATCACCCGCAGGTGCCGGGCCCGCCGTAGCAACGCGCGGTGTCCGGCGATCAGTTCGGCGGCCTCCAGGACGGGTGCCGGTTTGTAGGTGGGCTGGTCGTCCGTCTCGCTGAAGCCGATGTCGTTGAGGCCGAGCAGCACGACGGCCGTGTCCACCCCGGAGTGGTCCAGCACGTCCCGGCCGAACCGGTGGACGCCCTTCTCGCCGTACCAGGCGGAGTCGTTGAGCAGCAGGTTGCCGCCGATGCCCGCGTTGAGCACGGGCCGTCCGGTGCGGGCCGCGAGGGTGTCCGACCAGCGCCGGTCGGTGCCGGGGGTCGAGCCGAAGCCGTCGGTGATCGAGTCGCCGAACAGGGCGACGCCGTCGGCGCGTCCGGCGTCCGTGTCGACCGCGGAGAGGAAGTACCAGGACTCGGTGGTCGCGGTGAAGCCGGTGCCGTCGGCGTCCGTGAGCAGGTCGCCCTCGCCCCGGTATGCGGTCGTGAAGGCCTGCGCGTGGAAGGTGGCCGGGCCGGTAGCGGCGTCGAAGTGCAGGGTGACCGTCACCGACTCCCCTGCCGCTACGGCGAGTTCGGCGGGGTCGCTGACGAGCTGCCCGCGCGCCGGGATCTCCGCCGAGGCCGCCCCGCCGAAGGTCAGCCGCGTCAGCGACCCGGGCGCTACGGCGGCCCCGGCGGCGGCGCGTCCCAGGCTCGCGCCCGCGATCCGCACGGCCGAGGTGCCGTAGGCGTGGGAGAGCCGTATCCGCACCCGCCCGCCGCCCGCGCTGAGCCGGACGACCTGGCGCAGTGACTGGCGCCAGAAGCCCTCGCGGGACCAGTTGGGGGTGAAGCCTTCGCTGGGGAGCTGGGGGGAGGCGGTCCAGGCGGTGGTGAACACGACGAGCACACCCTTCCTAAAGGGGACTGGAGTTCCATTAGCTTAATGGAACAGGTGGCCCATTTGGAAATGCCGGTGAAGTTGAGTACCCGTACTCAGGCGCGGGGCGGTTCCGCCGCCGACCATCGAGACATGCTGTGGTCCGACCCCGAGAACGAACCCCCGAAGGACATGCGCGAGATGCAGGGCATGCTGCGGCGGTTGGGCGTTCTCATGGCGCTGGCCATGGTGCTGGCGATGCTGGTGACCGGCCTGAGATGAGGCACGGCGAAGCCGCCGATACGCTGACGGCATGACTGATCAGCCGCGCCGCCGACTCGTCCTCGCCTCCCAGTCCCCCGCCCGGCTCGGGCTGCTGCGGCAGGCCGGACTCGCCCCCGAGGTGATCGTGAGCGGGGTCGACGAGGACGCCGTCAGCGCACCCACACCCGCCGAGCTCGCGCTCGCCCTGGCCCAGGCGAAGGCCTCCGTCGTGGCCGCGAAGCCCGAGGTCAAGGGCGCGCTGGTGATCGGCTGCGACTCGGTCCTGGACCTGGACGGGCAGCCGCTCGGCAAGCCCGCCGACGCCGAGGAGGCCACCGCCCGCTGGAAGGCCATGCGCGGCCGGGCGGGCACGCTCCAGACCGGCCACTGCGTCTGGGACACGGCCACCGGACGGCACGCCGCCGCCACCGCCTCCACCGTCGTCCGCTTCGGCGAGCCCAGCGACGAGGAGATCGCGGCGTACGTCGCCTCCGGCGAACCCCTCTACGTCGCCGGTGCGTTCACCCTCGACGGCCGCTCGGCGCCGTTCATCGACGGCATCGACGGCGACCACGGCAACGTGATCGGCATCAGCCTGCCGCTGGTTCGCCGACTGCTGGCCGAACTGGGCGTCGGCATCACGGAGTTGTGGGCGCCGGCCCGCTGACCGGCTCCCCCGGGACGTCCGGGACGGCGTCGGCGGGCTCGGCGGGCTCCTCGGGGCTGTCGTAGGTCATCAGCAGCAGCACGATCAGCCCCAGCACCACCACCATGAACAGGAACTCCGCCCAGCCCAGCAGCCCCCAGGCGAACGCGCCGAGCATCCCGTGCACCACGGCCGCGCTGATCAGCAGGATCCGGCCGAAGCCCGCCGGCGGCCGGTCCCGCAGCGCGACCAGCAGGGCCACCAGGCCGCACAGGGCGAAGTACAGGCCGAAGACGACCCCGCCGAGCTTCGAGGACAGCGACATCACGTCCGGGTCCAGGCCCGCCAGCGACATGTCCTGGCGGTCGACGACCACGCCGAGGAACCAGTTGACGGCCGCGATGCCGAGCGCCTCCACGAAGAGGACGATCGCCACCACCCATGCCACCGGTCTGCGCACCACCGGCCCCCACCCACTTCCGAGCGTTCGAGCGCTGTCCGAGCAGGACTGCGGTTACTCCAAGTACGTTCGAGACATCGCGAACGCTACTAACGGGTAAACCTCGGGACAAGGGTTCCGGGAGGGGCAAAGAATCATTGGGCCATTCGTAGGGACTCCACAAAGAAACCGAGTGGGCCGCAGCACGCTCTCACAGAGACCTTGACCACAT
The DNA here is from genome assembly GCF_014596915.1 of Streptomyces sp. TRM68416. Classification (GTDB taxonomy): domain Bacteria; phylum Actinomycetota; class Actinomycetes; order Streptomycetales; family Streptomycetaceae; genus Streptomyces. The sequence continues at coordinate 426,381 of NZ_JACVWU010000005.1, read as the reverse complement.
CAGGGGACTAGGGTTTCTCCGAGGAGTCCTGCGTACGGCGGTGCGACAAGGGATTTCGCGGGTCGAGCGAGCCTCGAATCACGCTCCGTGTGGGCAAGCTCACCATTGGGGACGGGTCGAAGTGCCGTGTCGGCAGTCCCTAAACTCGGCTTGTTTCAAGGAGGGAGCCTCAATCGTGCGCAAGGTGCTCATCGCCAACCGTGGCGAAATCGCTGTCCGCGTGGCCCGGGCGTGCCGGGACGCCGGTATCGCGAGCGTGGCCGTATACGCCGACCCGGATCGGGACGCTCTGCATGTCCGCGCCGCGGATGAGGCGTTCGCCCTGGGCGGTGACACTCCGGCCACCAGCTATCTGGACATCGACAAGGTGCTCAACGCAGCACGCGAGTCGGGGGCCGACGCGATCCATCCCGGCTACGGATTCCTCTCCGAGAACGCCGACTTCGCGCAGGCGGTCCTGGACGCCGGTCTGATCTGGATCGGCCCGCCCCCGCAGGCCATCCGCGACCTCGGCGACAAGGTCGCCGCCCGGCACATCGCCCAGCGTGCCGGCGCCCCGCTGGTCGCCGGCACGCCGGACCCGGTCTCCGGCGCGGAGGAGGTCGTCGCCTTCGCCGAGCAGCACGGCCTGCCGATCGCGATCAAGGCCGCCTTCGGCGGCGGCGGCCGCGGCCTGAAGGTCGCCCGCACCCTCGAAGAGGTGCCGGAGCTCTACGAGTCGGCCGTCCGCGAGGCCGTCGCCGCCTTCGGCCGCGGCGAGTGCTTCGTCGAGCGCTACCTCGACAAGCCGCGGCACGTGGAGACGCAGTGCCTGGCCGACCGCCACGGCAACGTCGTCGTGGTGTCCACCCGTGACTGCTCGCTCCAGCGCCGCCACCAGAAGCTGGTCGAGGAGGCCCCGGCGCCGTTCCTCTCCGAGGCGCAGATCGCCGAGCTGTACTCGTCCTCCAAGGCCATCCTCAAGGAGGCCGGCTACGTCGGCGCAGGCACCGTGGAGTTCCTCGTCGGCCTGGACGGCACGATCTCCTTCCTGGAGGTCAACACCCGTCTGCAGGTGGAGCACCCGGTGACCGAGGAGGTCTCCGGCATCGACCTGGTGCGCGAGATGTTCCGCATCGCCGACGGCGAGGAACTCGGCTACGACGACCCGCCGCTGCGCGGCCACTCCTTCGAGTTCCGCATCAACGGCGAGGACCCGGGCCGCAACTTCCTGCCGGCGCCCGGCACGGTCACCACGTTCGCCCCGCCCAGCGGCCCGGGTGTCCGCCTGGACGCCGGTGTCGAGTCCGGCTCGGTCATCGGCCCGGCCTGGGACTCCCTGCTGGCCAAGCTGATCGTCACCGGCGCCACCCGTGAGCAGGCGCTGCAGCGGGCCGCCCGTGCGCTGGCCGAGTTCCAGGTCGAGGGCATGGCCACGGCCATCCCGTTCCACCGCGCGGTGGTCAAGGACCCGGCGTTCGCCCCCGAACTCACCGGCTCCAGCGACCCGTTCACGGTCCACACCCGCTGGATCGAGACCGAGTTCGTCAACGAGATCAAGCCGTTCGCGGCCCCGGCCGACACGGACACCGAGGACGAGACCGGCCGCGAGACGGTCGTCGTCGAGGTCGGCGGCAAGCGCCTTGAGGTCTCCCTGCCGTCCTCGCTCGGCATGTCGCTGGCCCGCACCGGTCTCGCGGCGGGCGCCAAGCCCAAGCGCCGCGCGGCCAAGAAGTCCGGCCCCGTCGCCTCCGGCGACACCCTCGCCTCCCCGATGCAGGGCACGATCGTCAAGATCGCGGTCGAGGAGGGCCAGGAGGTCAAGGAGGGCGACCTGATCGTCGTCCTCGAGGCGATGAAGATGGAACAGCCCCTCAACGCCCACAAGTCCGGCACCATCAAGGGCCTGTCCGCGGAGGTCGGCGCGTCCCTCACCTCGGGCGCCCCGATCTGCGAGATCAAGGACTGAGCCCCCTACGGCACCCGAGGCGCCCGGCGGACCTGAGCAGTGGGTCCGCCGGGCGCCTCGTTTTCCCGTCCCCCGTGACGGTGGCCCTCACGGGCTGCGCGTCCACCCCGTACCGCGTCGGACGACGACGAGTGCGGCCAGGGCGAAGGCGACGGCCGTCATCACGAAGGACACGACGGTCAGGGGGATATCCGGGAAACCTCTGGAAAAGGCGTCCTTGAGGAGAAGGTACGGCCCGTGCGCGATCCGGGAAGACCGCGCGGTCGCTCGCGGTGGCATCCTGGTGGCAGACCGGGGCGCGGACGAGAGCAGGTGGGAGCCATGGTGGGCGCGACCTCACGCGAGACCGCGGGGAGTGGTGGTGCGGCGGCACCGCAGGTCGCTCCGCGCGCCATGCGCGCCGACGCCCGCCGCAACCACGAGCGCCTCCTCACCGAGGCCAGGGCCGCCTTCGCCGAGCACGGTACGGAGGCGTCCCTGGAGGATGTGGCCCGGCGCGCGGGCGTGGGGATCGGCACGCTCTACCGGCACTTCCCCAACCGGCAGGCCCTGCTCAGCGCCGTCTTCGAGGACGGAGTGGCCGAACTCCTCGCCCGCGCCCACGAACTGCGCCGGGCGCCCGAGCCCTGCGCGGCCCTGGTGACCTGGCTGCGCGAGATGGTCGCCCACGCGAGCGAGTACCGAGGCCTGGCCCGCGCCCTGATGTCCGTCTCCCCCGACGACACCTCGGCCCTGGCCCGGTGCAGCGCCCCCATCAGAGAAGCCGCCACCGCCCTACTGACCCGCGCCCAGCAAGCGGGCGCGGTACGCGAGGACGTAGCCATCGGCGACCTCCTCCAACTGACCCACGCCATCGCACTGGCGGCGGAGGAGACCCCGGGTGACCCGGGCCTGGCAGACAGACTCCTGGTGTTGACGCTCCGGGGTCTGAAGCCCGCCTAGGGGCGCGGGGCTGTACCGATGTGCGGCTACCGCCGCGTGGGCGCGAAGCGGACCTGGCGAACTCGACGGCGGTACGGCAGCGCCCCGAAGGGGCGCGGGGAACTGCGCGACAAGCCACATCGGCCCCGCACCCGCAAGGAACCACAAGCCCCTACGGCGAAGAGGCGACTGCCTCAACGCCTCCGCAGATCCGCAACCCGCCCCCGCCCAGCAGCCGCAGGCTCCTGCATCACGGCCGCCCGAAGCCCGGCGGCAGCGCCTTGTCGAGGTCCCGGCAGGGCACGCCGCCGCGCCGGGACTTCGTCACCCCCCGGGTTTCCGCTCGCCCCCGCCACGGCGATCTGCACCCCCTGATCGGCGAGGGCCTGCAACTCGGTCTGCGCGCGGTCGTCATGAGCCGGCGGCTCATCGGTCACCAACCGCGTGATCACATCCGTGGGCACGGTCTGGAACATCGTGTCCGTACCGAGCTTGGTGTGATCGGCGAGCACGACGACCTCCGCGGCGGCCTGCACCAACGCGCGGTCGACGGACGCCGACAGCATGTTGGACGTGGACAGCCCCCGCTCGGCGGTCAGCCCGCTCCCGGAGAGGAAGGCACGCGACACCCGCAGCCCCTGGAGGGACTGCTCGGCCCCGCTGCCCACCAGGGCGTAGTTGGAACCGCGCAGAGTGCCGCCGGTCATCACGACCTCCACCCGGTTGGCATGGGCCAGCGCCTGGGCCACCAGGAGGGAGTTGGTGACGACGGTCAGTCCGGGCACCCGGGCGAGCCGGCGTGCCAGCTCCTGGGTGGTGGTACCCGCCCCGACCACGATGGCCTCGCCCTCTTCGACGAAGTTGGCGGCGAGGTCGGCGATGGCCGTCTTCTCGGCGGTCGCGAGATGTGACTTCTGCGGAAAGCCGGACTCCCGCGTGAACCCGCCCGGCAATACCGCACCGCCATGTCGGCGGTCGAGGAGTCCTTCTGCCTCCAGCGCGCGCACGTCCCGCCGTACGGTCACTTCGGAGGTCTGGACGACGCGGGCGAGCTCACGGAGCGACACGGCCCCGTTCGCTCGCACCATTTCGAGGATCAATTGGCGACGTTCTGCAGCGAACACGAAACTGACAGTAACCCCAACGACCGTCTGCTTTCAGCAGTTTGCGCCGAATAACAGAAGTTGTTCGCACAGGAGGGCATGAAGTGGTATAGGACCTCACCACTGTGACCATGTCGTACGCGTGCTCGACAACTCCCCGTGACCAGCGGGGAGTTGTTTCCGGCCGCGGTGCGGGTCAGGCCTCGCCGGTCGCCTTGCGGGTGTGGAGCTGGCGGGCCACCTCGGCGATCGACCCCGAAAGGGAGGGGTACACGGTGAACGCGTTCGCGATCTGTTCGACCGTCAGATTGTTGTCGACGGCGATCGAGATGGGGTGGATGAGTTCCGAGGCGCGCGGCGCCACGACCACACCGCCGACCACGATCCCGGTGCCCGGCCGGCAGAAGATCTTGACGAAGCCGTCCCGGATGCCCTGCATCTTCGCGCGCGGGTTGCGCAGCAGCGGCAGCTTGACGGCGCGGGCCTCGATCTTGCCGGAGTCGATGTCGGCCTGCGTGTAGCCGACGGTGGCGATCTCCGGGTCGGTGAAGACGTTGGAGGAAACGGTCTTGAGGTTCAGCGGGGCCACCGCGTCGCCGAGGAAGTGGTACATGGCGATACGGCCCTGCATGGCGGCGACGGAGGCGAGGGCGAAGACCCCGGTCACGTCACCGGCGGCGTACACACCGGGAGCCGTGGTCCTGGAGACCTTGTCGGTCCAGATGTGGCCGGACTCGCGCAGCTTGACGCCGGCCTCCTCCAGGCCGAGCCCCGCGCTGTTCGGGATGGCGCCGACGGCCATGAGGCAGTGCGAGCCGGAGATGACGCGGCCGTCGGCGAGGGTGACCTCGACCCGGTCGCCGACACGCTTGGCGGCGGCGGCCCGCGAGCGTGCCATGACGTTCATGCCGCGGCGGCGGAAGACGTCCTCCAGGACGGCCGCGGCGTCCGGGTCCTCACCGGGGAGCACACGGTCGCGCGAGGAGACGAGGGTGACCCGCGACCCGAGGGCCTGGTAGGCGCCGGCGAACTCGGCACCGGTGACACCGGAACCGACCACGATGAGCTCGTCGGGGAGCTCGGTGAGGTCGTAGACCTGGGTCCAGTTGAGGATGCGCTCACCGTCGGGCTGGGCGTCGGGCAGCTCGCGCGGGTGACCGCCGGTGGCGATCAGGACGGCGTCGGCGGTGAGGGTCTCCTCGGTGCCGTCGGCGGCGGTGACGACGACCTTGCGGGAGCCGTCGAGGGCCTGCATGCCGTCCAGCCGACCGCGGCCGCGCAGCACCCGGGCGCCCGCGCGCGTGACGGCGGCCGTGATGTCGTGCGACTGCGCGAGCGCGAGCCGCTTCACCCGCCGGTTGACCTTGCCGAGGTCCACGCCGACGACCCGCGCGGGGGTGTCGATGTGCGGGGTGTCGTCCGCGACGATGATCCCCAGCTCCTCGTAGGAGGAGTCGAAGGTGGTCATCACCTCGGCCGTGGCAATGAGAGTCTTCGACGGGACGCAGTCGGTGAGCACCGACGCCCCGCCCAGGCCGTCGCAGTCGACGACGGTCACCTCCGCGCCGAGCTGAGCGGCGACCAGCGCCGCTTCGTATCCGCCGGGTCCGCCACCGATGATCACGATCCGAGTCACGTACTCCATTGTCCCGCACGCACCACCGTGGTACGGCCTCGGGGGCCGCCCGAGATACCACTGTTACGGGAGAGGCGGCCGTTTCGGCTGCCGTACCCTCTCCCCATGTCGCTCTACGCCGCGTACGCCGGCAACCTCGACGCGCGGCTGATGACCCGCCGCGCACCGCACTCGCCGCTGCGCGCCACCGGCTGGCTGAACGGGTGGCGGCTGACGTTCGGGGGCGAGCAGATGGGCTGGGAGGGCGCGCTCGCGACGCTCGTCGAGGACCCGATGGCACAGGTCTTCGTCGCCCTGTACGACATCGCCCCCATGGACGAGGAGTCGCTGGACCGCTGGGAGGGCGTCGGCCTCGGCGTCTACCGCCGCTCACGCGTACGCGTGCACACCCTGGAGGGCGAGGAGTCGGCCTGGGTGTACGTCCTCAACGGCTACGAGGGCGGCCTGCCGTCGGCCCGCTACCTGGGCGAGATCGCCGACGCGGCGGAATCCGCGGGGGCACCGCACGATTACGTGATGGAGCTGCGGAAGCGGCCCTGCTGAGGGGGGCCGTCCTCAGCGACAAGGACGTCCTCGTCCCCGACGACTGACCGGCCCGCCCGCGGAGCGATTCGTCGGAAACAACAAGACAACGATCGCCATGCCGTGGGCTCTGTCATCTACGCGCGTAGGCCCTGACCGGCTACCCTCGTCGGCGTGAACGCATCTCTTCTTCCGGACGACATCCAGGGCGATCCCTACGCCGCCGCCGACGCCGCCGCCGCGCGCCTGCGCGAACTCACCGGCGCCGAGACCCACGACGTAGCCCTCGTGATGGGCTCCGGCTGGGCACCGGCCGTGGACGCGCTCGGCGCCCCGGACGCCGAGTTCCAGGTCACCGAGCTGCCCGGGTTCCCGCCGCCGGCGGTGGCCGGTCACGGCGGCAAGATCCGCTCGTACAAGATCGGCGACAAGCGCGCGCTGGTCTTCCTCGGCCGTACCCACTACTACGAGGGCCGCGGCGTGGCCGCCGTCGCGCACGGCGTCCGCACGGCCGTCGCGGCCGGCTGCAAGACCGTCGTCCTGACGAACGGCTGCGGCGGACTGCGCGAGGGCATGCGCCCCGGCCAGCCGGTGCTGATCAGCGACCACATCAACCTGACGGCCACGTCCCCGATCGTCGGCGCGAACTTCGTCGACCTCACGGACCTGTACTCGCCCCGCCTGCGCGCCCTGTGCAAGGAGGTCGACCCGACGCTGGAAGAGGGCGTCTACGCCCAGTTCCCCGGCCCGCACTACGAGACGCCCGCCGAGATCCGCATGGCCCGCGTGATCGGCGCGGACCTGGTCGGCATGTCGACGGTGCTGGAGGCCATCGCCGCGCGTGAGGCGGGCGCGGAGGTGCTCGGCATCTCGCTGGTGACGAACCTCGCCGCGGGCATGACCGGCGAGCCGCTGAACCACGAGGAGGTTCTGCAGGCCGGGCGGGACAGTGCGACGCGGATGGGGTCGCTGCTGGCCCAGGTGCTCGGCCGCCTGTAGGAACCCGGCGTCACCCGGACCGCCCGGGGGGCTCCGCCCCCTGGACCCCCGGGCCTTTGCCCACCCACCACCCGTTTCCAGTCGGCCAAAAGGTGTGGGCACAGGCCGGGGGCCCGGGCGCGGAGCCCCCAGCGGGGTCCGGGGCAGCGCCCCGGGGACGCGCACCCCCACGCACCCGCACGGACACAACGAGAGGCTGACCCACGGTGCACGACGACCTCATCACCACCGCCAAGACCTGGCTGGCCGAGGACCCCGACCCGGAGACCCGTGCCGAACTCGCCGAGCTGATCGACGCCGAGAACCACGCCGAACTCGCCGCCCGCTTCGCCGGCACCCTCCAGTTCGGCACCGCCGGCCTCCGCGGCGAAATCGGCGCCGGCCCGATGCGCATGAACCGCACGGTCGTCATCCGCGCCGCCGCCGGCCTGGCCGCGTACCTGAAGAAGCAGGGCCACGACGACGGCCTGGTCGTCATCGGCTACGACGCCCGGCACAAGTCGGAGGACTTCGCCCGCGACACCGCCGCCGTCATGACCGGCGCGGGCCTGCGTGCCGCCGTACTCCCCCGCCCGCTCCCGACGCCCGTCCTGGCGTACGCCATAAGGCACCTGGGCGCGGTCGCCGGGGTCGAGGTCACCGCCAGCCACAACCCGCCCCGCGACAACGGCTACAAGGTCTACCTCGGCGACGGCTCGCAGATCGTCCCGCCCGCGGACGTCGAGATCGCGGAGGAGATCGCCGCCGTCCCGTCCCTCACCGCCGTGCCCCGCCCCGCCGGCGGCTGGGAGACCCTCGACGACAGCGTCCTCGACGCCTACCTGGCCCGTACCGACGCCGTCCTCGCCGCGGACTCCCCGCGCACGGCCCGTACCGTCTACACGGCGATGCACGGCGTCGGCAAGGACGTCCTGCTGGCCGCGTTCGCCCGGGCCGGCTTCCCAGCCCCGGAGCTCGTCGCCGAGCAGGCCGAGCCGGACCCGGAGTTCCCCACCGTCGCCTTCCCCAACCCGGAAGAGCCCGGCGCGATGGACCTCGCCTTCGCCAAGGCCCGCGAGACCGACCCGGACCTCGTCATCGCCAACGACCCCGACGCCGACCGCTGCGCCGTGGCCGTCAAGGACGGCGGGGCGTGGCGCATGCTGCGCGGCGACGAGGTCGGCGCCCTCCTCGCCGCCCACCTGGTCGGCCGTGGGGCGCGGGGCACCTTCGCGGAGTCGATCGTCTCCTCCTCCCTCCTCGGCCGGATCGCCGAGAAGGCGGGCCTGCCCTACGAGGAGACCCTCACCGGCTTCAAGTGGATCGCCCGCGTCGACGGCCTGCGCTACGGCTACGAGGAAGCCCTCGGCTACTGCGTCGACCCCGACGGCGTGCGCGACAAGGACGGCATCACGGCGGCCCTGCTCATCACCGAGCTCGCCTCCGTGCTCAAGGAGCAGGGCCGCACCCTGCTCGACCTCCTCGACGACCTCGCCGTGGAGCACGGTCTGCACGCCACCGACCAGCTCTCGGTCCGCGTCGAGGACCTGTCCGTCATCGCGGACGCCATGCGGCGCCTGCGCGAGCAGCCGCCGACCGAGCTGGCGGGCCTCGCCATCACCCGCGCCGAGGACCTCACCCGGGGAACGGAGACGCTGCCGCCCACCGACGGCCTGCGCTACACCCTCGAAGGCGCCCGCGTCATCGTCCGGCCCTCCGGCACCGAGCCGAAGCTGAAGTGCTACCTGGAGGTCGTCGTCCCGGTCGACGGACACGCCGGTCTCCCGGCGGCCCGCGCGCGGGCGACGGAGCTGCTGACGGCGATCAAGCGGGACCTGTCGGCGGCGGCCGGCATCTGAGCCGTAGTGCCCGAACTCGATGGGGTGCCCCGGACAGGGGCACCCCATCGAGTGATTTACGGACGGTGGTTGACCCCGGCTCCACGCCCCGCCGCCCCTCCCGGGCAACGGTGGACCGGCACACGCCTCACCGAGCCGAGTCAGCCCCGGAGCCGCCGCCGTGTCCTCGACCGCCTTCCGGCCGACGCCCAGCGCGACGACCACCACCCCCGCCCCGCCGCCGTCCCGTCCCCGCCCCTCCCTCCGGCGCGCGGCACCGGCGCTCGCCGCCTACCTGGCCGTCCGCGCCACCGGCCTGCTGGTCCTGGCCCTCTGGACGCACCGCCAGCGGCACGGGGTGTGGCCGATCCTGGCGACCCAGTGGGACGCCGACTGGTACCTCGGCATCGCCGACCACGGCTACACCGGGGACCCCGGCGTCGGTCCGAGCGCCAGGAGCATGGCGTTCTTCCCGCTCTACCCGTTCCTGGTCAGGGCGGTCTCCGCGGTCACCCCCGGCAGCCCCGCCAGCACGGGCCTGTGCATCGCCGTGGTGGCCTCCGTCGCCGCCGCCTGGGGCGTCTTCGCCGTGGGCGACCTGCTGTACGGGCGGCGCGTGGGCGTCCTGCTCACCACGCTGTGGGCCGCGTTCCCGGTCGGCCTGGTGCAGTGGATGGGCTACACCGAGTCGCTGTTCACGGCGTGCGCGGCCTGGTCGCTGTACGCGGTGCTCACCGGCCGCTGGCTGTGGGCGGGCGGCGGCGCGGTCCTCGCCGGCCTGACCCGGCCGACCGGTGTCGCGGTGGCCGCCGCGGTCACCGTCACGGCGCTGCTGGCACTGCGCCGCGGCCCGTTCTCGCCGCGCGTCCTCGCGGCCGCCCTGCTGGCCCCGCTCGGCTGGTGCGGGTACGTCGGCTGGGTCGGCCTGCGCGTGGACCGCTGGGACGGCTACTTCGCCGTACAGCGGCTGTGGCACAACCAGCTGGACGGCGGCACGGAGACCCTGCGCCGGATGCGCAAGCTGCTGATGTACGACCCGACGCCCCAGCTGTTCCTGGTCCTGGTGACCGGCGTGATGCTGGTGTCGGCGGTGCTGTTCGCGCTCTCGGTGTGGGACCGCCAGCCGGTCGCGCTGCTGGTGTTCACGGGCGTGCTGCTGGCGATCGTCCTGGCCAGCAGCGGTGTCTACTTCCCGCGCGCCCGCTTCCTCCTGCCGGCCTTCCCCCTGCTCCTCCCGGTGGCCCTCCATCTGAGCCGGGCCTCGCGCCGCTACCGCGCTCTGGCGCTGGCGGCGGCGGTGGCGGGCTCGGCGTACTGGGGGGCGTACATGGTGCTGGTGTGGCCGAGCGCGCCCTGAGCGGCCCCCTTCAGGGGCGCGGGGAGGGCCGCCGCGGCCTCAGCCCGTCGCCAGCAGGACCAGCAGCAGCACGACCCCCGCCACGGCCGGCGCGATCAGCTCGTAGGCCCACCGGACGGTCACCTCGCCCTGCGCCGACTCGGCCTGCTCCCGGGTGGCCAGCAGTTCCCGCAGATCGTCCATGACCTGGTCGGTCTCGGCGCGGATGGGCCCGTCGTCGGCGGAGGCGGGACCGACGGGCGCACCGAACCCGAACCCGAAGCCGAAGCCGCCCCGGCCCTTGCGCCCCCCGGCCCGCTCCGCCTCCGCCCGTGCCTGCTGCCGCGCCGCCTTCTTGCGGGCGCGCAGCGAGACGGGAACGGCCCACAGCTGGTACTTGTCGCCAGACTTGGCGATCACCTCGTTGGAGTAACCGGAGCGCAGTGAGACGACCTGCCCCCAGGGCAGGACGATGACCCGCAGCGGGTTGCGGATGCGCAGCCGGTCATCGTTGGCGAAGACGGCGGGCCGCACCGTGAACGCGGCCACCACCGGCACGATCAGGACCAGCATGGCCAGGGCCAGCCACGGCGTGCGGCCGTCGCCGTTGACCAGGGCGTCGAGGCCGAGCCAGCCGACGAGGGCGAGCAGCAGGGTGCCGCCGACGATGCCCATGGGCGAGCGATAGATGCGGTCCTTGGTCGTCATGGTCCCGATTCTGCCTCAGCCGTCCGGCGGGGGGCCGGGCGCCCATCCGTCGCAGGGGTCCCGTGCGTGGGCGGGTGCGGGTGGTTCGTGGCTGGTCGCGCAGTTCCCCGCGCCCCTTCGGGGCGCCGTCTCGATGAACCGCTCCTCGGGGTGTACAGCCGCTACGCGCGTAGATATGCTCGTCTGGTGACCATGCCCACCAATGCACCCACGGCAGCGAAGGCCCTCTCGGACGTGACGTCGTCCGACAGCACGCTGCGCCGCTTCCTCCACGGGCTGCCCGGCGTCGACGCGGTCGGCCTGGAGGCGCGCGCCGCCTCCCTCGGCACCCGTTCCATCAAGACGACCGCCAAGGCGTACGCCATCGACCTCGCCATCTCGATGGTCGACCTGACGACGCTGGAAGGCGCGGACACCCCGGGCAAGGTCCGGGCGCTCGGCGCGAAGGCGGTCCACCCCGACCCCACCGACCGCACGACCCCCGCGACCGCGGCCGTCTGCGTCTATCCCGACATGGTGGCCACCGCCAAGGAGGCGGTCGCCGGCTCCACCGTGAAGGTCGCCTCCGTGGCCACGGCCTTCCCGGCCGGCCGCGCCGCCCTCGCCGTGAAGCTGGCCGACGTGCGCGACGCCGTCGCCGCGGGTGCCGACGAGATCGACATGGTCATCGACCGCGGGGCGTTCCTCGCGGGCAACTACATGAAGGTCTACGACGAGATCGTCGCCGTGAAGGAGGCCTGCGGGGCGAGCGCCCGTCTGAAGGTCATCTTCGAGACCGGCGAGCTGTCGACGTACGACAACATCCGGCGCGCGAGCTGGCTCGGCATGCTGGCGGGCGCCGACTTCATCAAGACCTCGACGGGCAAGGTCGCGGTCAACGCCACCCCGGCCAACACCCTCCTCATGCTGGAGGCCGTCCGCGACTTCCGCGCGCAGACCGGCGTCCAGGTCGGCGTGAAGCCCGCCGGCGGCATCCGCACCACCAAGGACGCGATCAAGTTCCTCGTCCTGGTCAACGAGACCGTCGGCGAGGACTGGCTGGACAACCACTGGTTCCGCTTCGGCGCCTCCTCGCTCCTGAACGACCTGCTGATGCAGCGTCAGAAGCTGGCCACCGGCCGCTACTCCGGCCCCGACTACGTGACGGTGGACTGATCCCCATGGCATCTGCATTCGAGTACGCACCGGCGCCCGAGTCCCGCGCGGTCGTCGACATCGCGCCGTCCTACGGCCTGTTCATCGACGGCGAGTTCACCGAGGCCGCCGACGGCAAGGTCTTCAAGACCGTCTCGCCGTCCACCGAAGAGGTCCTGTCCGAGATCGCACAGGCGGGCGAGGCGGACGTGGACCGGGCCGTGAAGGCCGCCCGCAAGGCGTTCGAGAAGTGGTCGGCGCTGCCCGGCTCCGAGCGCGCGAAGTACCTGTTCCGCATCGCCCGGATCATTCAGGAGCGCAGCCGTGAGCTGGCGGTCCTGGAGACGCTGGACAACGGCAAGCCGATCAAGGAGACCCGCGACGCCGACCTCCCCCTGGTCGCCGCGCACTTCTTCTACTACGCGGGCTGGGCGGACAAGCTCGACCACGCCGGCTTCGGCACCGACCCACGCCCGCTGGGCGTGGCGGGCCAGGTCATCCCCTGGAACTTCCCCCTGCTCATGCTCGCGTGGAAGATCGCCCCGGCGCTGGCGACCGGCAACACGGTGGTGCTCAAGCCCGCCGAGACGACCCCGCTGTCGGCCCTCTTCTTCGCGGACATCTGCCGCCAGGCCGGCCTGCCCAAGGGCGTCGTCAACATCCTTCCGGGCTACGGCGACACGGGCGCCGCCCTCGTCGCGCACCCGGACGTCGACAAGGTCGCGTTCACCGGCTCCACGGCCGTGGGCAAGCAGATCGCGCGCACGGTCGCGGGCACGCGCAAGAAGCTCACCCTCGAACTGGGCGGCAAGGGCGCGAACATCGTCTTCGACGACGCCCCGATCGACCAGGCGGTGGAGGGGATCGTCAACGGCATCTTCTTCAACCAGGGCCAGGTGTGCTGCGCGGGCAGCCGGCTGCTGGTGCAGGAGTCGATCCAGGACGAGCTGCTGGACTCCCTGAAGCGGCGCCTGTCCACGCTGCGCCTCGGCGACCCGCTGGACAAGAACACGGACATCGGCGCGATCAACTCCGAGGAGCAGCTGGCCCGGATCACCGCGCTCGTCGAGCAGGGCGAGACGGAGGGCGCCGAGCGCTGGTCGCCGGCCTGCGAACTGCCCGAGAGCGGCTACTGGTTCGCCCCGACGCTCTTCACGAACGTCACCCAGGCGCACACCGTCGCCCGCGACGAGATCTTCGGCCCCGTCCTCTCGGTCCTCACCTTCCGCACCCCGGACGAGGCGGTCGCCAAGGCCAACAACACCCAGTACGGCCTGTCGGCGGGCATCTGGACGGAGAAGGGTTCGAGGATCCTCGCCGTCGCGAACAAGCTGCGCGCGGGTGTCGTCTGGTCCAACACGTTCAACAAGTTCGACCCGACGTCGCCGTTCGGCGGCTACAAGGAGTCGGGCTTCGGCCGCGAGGGCGGCCGCCACGGCCTGGAGGCGTACCTCGATGTCTGACGCGACCCGACTCTCCGTCTTCAAGACCTACAAGCTGTACGTCGGGGGCAAGTTCCCCCGCTCCGAAAGCGGCCGGGTGTACGAAGTGACCGACACAAAGGGCAACTGGCTGGCCAACGCGCCCCTCTCCTCCCGCAAGGACGCCCGTGACGCGGTGGTCGCCGCCCGCAAGGCGTTCGGCGCGTGGTCCGGCGCGACGGCGTACAACCGCGGTCAGATCCTCTACCGCATCGCGGAGATGCTGGAGGGCCGTCGGGAGCAGTTCGTGCGAGAGGTGGCGGACGCGGAGGGCCTGTCGAAGTCGAAGGCCGCCGCGCAGGTGGACGCGGCGATCGACCGCTGGGTCTGGTACGCGGGCTGGACGGACAAGATCGCCCAGGTCGTGGGCGGCGGAAACCCGGTCGCGGGTCCGTTCTTCAACCTCTCCTCCCCCGAACCGACGGGCGTGGTCGCGGTGCTGGCCCCCCAGGAGTCGTCCTTCCTGGGCCTGGTCTCGGTGGTCGCCCCGGTCATCGCGACCGGCAACACGGCGATCGTGGTGGCCTCCGAGAAGGCCCCGCTGCCCGCCCTGTCCCTGGGCGAGGTCCTCGCCACCTCCGACCTGCCCGGCGGTGTCGTCAACGTCCTGTCCGGCCGTACGGCGGAGATCGCGACGCCGCTCGCCGCGCACCAGGACGTCAACGCGATCGACCTGGCCGGCGCCGACGAGGAGCTGGCGAAGGAACTGGAGATCGCCGCGGCGGACAACCTCAAGCGCGTCCTGCGTCCACAGGCTGTGGACTACGCGCGGACTCCCGGCATCGACCGCATGACGGCGTTCCTGGAGACCAAGACGGTCTGGCACCCCACGGGGTCGCTGGGCGCGTCGGGCTCGTCGTACTGAGCCCCTGAGAGCCGGAGAGCCGCGTCCTCCCTCCGTCCGGGGAGGACGCGGCTCTCTGCTGTGCTCAGGCGCCGCCCAGCAGCCCCGCCGGGATGCTGCCGATGGACTGCGCCTGGGCCACCGGTCCGGTCAGGGCCTGCGAGGTCAGGGGCTGGAAGTCGGCGACCTGGGTGCCGAGGCCGTTGTCGAGGGGGTCGACGCCGGTGCCGGCCAGCGGGTTCGGCTTGAGGGCGGTGATCGGGCCGGTGACGTACCCGACCGAGCCGGTCAGCGCCTGGAGTCCGGCCTCGGGGTCGATCTTGCCGAGGGACGTGGGGCGGGTGCGCATCACGTCCACGACGGGCTCGGCGTCGGCCGCGGCGGCGACGCCCGCGCCGGCCCCCAGGGCGACGCCGGCCGTCGCGAGGGCGGCCAGTGCGCGCCGGTTGGCGGGATTCGGGGAGGACGCTTGTCGGGCCATCGTTGCTGCCACCTTCTGATGCGCTGGGTAATCAGGTCGACACGAAGGGTAGTTGAGGTGTGACGCGCGCTTCAAAGGCAACCCGCGGAGTCGATGAACGGCAGGTGAATGCCTCACACTGGTGACCCGTGAGTTCCCATCCGCCCATACCGACGCGAGTCGTGCTGCTCTGCGGCCCCTCCGGCTCCGGCAAGTCCCTTCTCGCGGCCCACTCCGGCCTTCCGGTGCTGCGGCTCGACGACTTCTACAAGGAGGGCGACGACCCGACGCTGCCGCAGGTCCTCGGGAGCTCCGACATCGACTGGGACCACCCCGACTCCTGGGACGCCGACACGGCCGTAGCGGCCATCGAGCGACTGTGCCGCACGGGCCGTACGACCGTCCCGGTCTACGATCTCTCGCTCAGCGCCCGTACCGGCGAGGAGCCCGTCGACATCGGGCGGACCCCGCTGTTCATCGCGGAGGGCATCTTCGCCGCCGAGATCATCACGCGCTGCCGGGAACTCGGGGTGCTGGCCGACGCGCTGTGCCTGAGCCGCGGTCCGGTCAAGACGTTCCGCCGCCGGTTCCTGCGCGATCTGAAGGAGGGCCGCAAGTCGGTCCCGTTCCTGCTGCGCCGCGGCTGGCGGCTGATGCGGGCCGAGCGGTCCATCGTGGCCCGCCAGGCGGCACTGGGCGCCCACGCCTGCGACAAGAAGGAAGCCCTCGGCCGGCTCGCCGCGGCCGCGGCGGGCCGCCGCCCGGCCGCGGACCCCACGCCCACGCCCTGAGCGACAGAGGGACACACGAAAGCGGGACTGGACGGACCCCCCGGCCCTCCAGTCCCGCTCCCGTTGGTGCTCCCCCGTGCTTTCCCCCGGTTTCCCCCCGATGGTGCTTCCCCCGTGGGTCCCCCGACCCTCGTTGGCCCCCCTGGTACCGCTCCCCCGACCGGTACCGCCCCCGTTACCTGCTTCCCCCCAACCTTCAGGCGACGAGCTCGCCGAAGGCGTCCTCCTCGTCACGGCCGAAGCTGAGGACCTCGTCCTCGCGCAGCCGGCGGAGCGACCGCCAGATGCTGGACTTCACCGTGCCGACACTGATGTCGAGGATGTCCGCGATCTCCGGGTCGGTGCGGCCCTCGTAGTAGCGCAGGACCAGCATCGTCCGCTGGAGTTCGGGCAGCCGGGCCAGCGCCTGCCACAGGACCGCGCGCAGCTCCGTGCCGCGCATCGCGTCCGTGTCGCCGGGCGTCTCCGGCAGCTCCTCGGTCGGGTACTCGTTCAGCTTGCGGCGGCGCCACGCGCTGATGTGGAGATTGGTCATCGTCCGCCGCAGGTAACCCCCGACGGCAGCCTTGTCACTGATCCGGTCCCACGCCTTGTACGTCGAGAACAGCGCGCTCTGCAGCAGGTCCTCGGCCTCGAAGCGGTCACCGGTGAGGTGGTAGGCGGTGGCGTACAGGGAGGCGCGGCGCTCCTTGACGTAGGCGGTGAACTCCGCCTCCGACAGCGAACGACGACGCTCCCCCGAGTCCTCCCTGTACGCGCTTCCCCCGTGCGTTTCCCCCGTGAAACCGTCAACCACCGTCATGTACGCGGTGTGCTGACGCCCGGTGCCGCGAGCGCACCCCCGCCCGCTCACGGCACCGGACTTCTCCGAAACCCGGCCCCCGTGCACGTCGTGCAGACGCGTGACAACTGCGCTGGTGCTGTTGCTGTGCAGCGTGTTCATCTCGCGCCCCCCGTCGTGGACTTACCCGGTGTTCGGCTTGCTTCCTTGCCTGTGCCGAAAAGCTTGCCCGGGCCACTTCATCGCCGTGTCCGCCGACTGTCACAGACCTGTCACAGGGGTACGTCGTGGTTCTCGCACCGCGCGGTCACAGAGCGGAGCGGTACCGGTACGTAGCCGTCCAGGTGTCGAAACCCCGCCCTGCCATGGGCCAGAATGACCCCCGTGCCTTCCCTGTTGCTGATCGAGGACGACGACGCCATCCGTACGGCCCTGGAGCTGAGTCTCACGCGCCAGGGTCACCGGGTTGCCACCGCTGCCACCGGCGAGGACGGCCTGAAGCTGCTGCGCGAGCAGCGGCCGGACCTGATCGTGCTGGACGTGATGCTGCCCGGCATCGACGGGTTCGAGGTGTGCCGGCGCATCCGGCGCACCGACCAGCTGCCGATCATTCTGCTGACCGCGCGCAGTGATGACATCGACGTCGTGGTCGGACTGGAGTCCGGTGCCGACGACTATGTCGTCAAACCCGTGCAGGGGCGGGTCCTCGACGCCCGGATCCGGGCCGTGCTGCGGCGCGGGGAGCGGGAGTCCAACGACGCCGCGACCTTCGGCAGCCTGGTCATCGACCGTGCGGCGATGACCGTGACGAAGAACGGCGAGGACCTCCAGCTCACGCCGACCGAGCTCAGGCTGCTGCTGGAGCTGAGCCGGCGGCCCGGGCAGGCACTGTCGCGGCAGCAGTTGCTGCGGCTGGTGTGGGAGCACGACTACCTCGGTGACTCGCGTCTGGTGGACGCCTGTGTGCAGCGGCTGCGTGCCAAGGTCGAGGACGTGCCGTCGTCCCCGACGCTGATCCGTACGGTCCGCGGGGTCGGCTACCGGCTGGACGCCCCTCAGTGACCCAGACGCACGGTGGGTTCCGCGGCTGGGCCGCGGCACGTAAGGGGGTCTGGTCCCGGCTGCGGTTCACCAGTCTGCGGCTGCGCCTGGTCGTCGTGTTCGCCCTGGTGGCGCTCACGGCCGCCGTCTCCGCGTCCGGGATCGCCTACTGGCTCAACCGCGAGGCCGTGCTGACCCGCACCCAGGACGCGGTGCTGCGGGACTTCCGGCAGGAGATGCAGAACCGGGCGGGCGTGCTGCCCGAGCGGCCGACGCAGTTCGAGCTGCAGCGCACCGCGGAGCAGATGTCCAACAGCAGCCAGAAGTTCAGTGTGCTGCTGGTCGGCGAGAACGCCGAGGGCAAGACCGTCTCCGGCAGCTCGGGCGGGCTGAACGGCTTCATGCTGAAGGACGTTCCCCAGTCACTGCGCGACGCGGTGAACGAGGAGCAGGCGGTCAACTCCACCAACAAGTACGCCTACCACCTGTACTGGCAGCGGATCGTGGAGAACGACACGCCCTATCTGGTGGCCGGGACGAAGGTGATCGGCGGCGGGCCGACCGGTTACCTGCTGAAGTCGCTGGAGCCGGAGGCCAAGGACCTCAACTCGCTCGCCTGGTCGCTGGGGATCGCCACCGGCCTGGCGCTGATCGGCTCCGCGCTGCTCGCGCAGGCCGCCGCCACGACCGTACTCAAACCCGTGCACCGGCTGGGAGTTGCGGCGCGGCGGCTCGGGGAGGGCAAGCTGGACACCCGGCTGCGGGTGTCCGGCACCGATGAACTGGCTGATCTGTCACGGACGTTCAACAAGGCCGCGGAGGCGCTGGAGAAACGGGTGGCGGACATGGCCGCGCGCGACGACGCCTCCCGGCGGTTCGTGGCCGACATGTCCCACGAGCTGCGTACCCCGCTCACCGCCATCACCGCCGTCACCGAGGTGCTGGAGGAGGAGCTGGAGGCGGAGACCGGCAGCATGGACCCGATGATCGAGCCCGCGGTACGGCTCGTCGTCAGTGAGACGCGCCGGCTGAACGACCTGGTCGAGAACCTGATGGAGGTCACCCGCTTCGACGCGGGCACCGCCCGTCTGGTGCTGGACGACGTCGACGTGGCCGACCAGATCACCGCGTGCATCGACGCGCGGGCCTGGCTCGACGCGGTCGACCTGGACGCCGCACGCGGCATCCACGCCCGGCTCGACCCGCGCCGCCTGGACGTCATCCTGGCCAACCTCATCGGCAACGCCCTCAAGCACGGCGGATCGCCGGTGCGGGTCTCGGTGCGGGAGGCCGACCAGGAGGTCGTCATCGCGGTGCGGGACCACGGTCCCGGCATCCCCGAGGACGTCCTGCCGCACGTCTTCGACCGCTTCTACAAGGCGAGCGCCTCCCGCCCCCGTTCCGAGGGCAGCGGGCTCGGCCTGTCCATCGCGCTGGAGAGCGCGCACATCCACGGCGGCGAGATCACCGCCGCCAACTCCCCCGACGGAGGCGCCGTGTTCACGCTGCGGCTGCCCCGGGACGCCTCGTCGCTGACGCAGGAGGCCGAGGACACCGCGGGCGCGGACGCGAAGGGTGACGCCTGATGACCGTACGCCGTCTGCCGGCGCTCCTCCTGCTCGCCGGACTGGTCTCCGGGTGCGGGATCCGGGCCACGGAGGTGCCGACCGACTTCGGCCCCGCGCCCTCGCGGGTGCAGTGCTCGCTCTCCGGTCCGCAGGTGTCGACGCAGTCCTCGCGCGGGCTGCCCGCGCAGGTGTTCCTGCTGTGCCGGTCCTCGCTGGTGGCCGTCGACCGGGTGGTACGGGTACCGGACGACGTGGCGGACTCCGAGCGGCGCATGCTCGTAGCCCAGGGGCTGCTGGACGAGTTGGCGGAGACTCCGTCGGCCGCCGAGGCGGAGGCCGGCTACACCACCGCCGTCCCCGCAGGACTGACCGTACGGGGGCCGCGCCCCTCCGACCCCGACGACGCCCTCCGCCTGAGCACCCCGCCCGATGCGCTCGCCCCCGCCTCCCTCGCCCAGATCGTCTGCACCTTCTCCGACTCCGCGGCGGCGGAGAGCGACGGCTCGGTGACCCTGGGCGGCCCGGACTCCGGACCCTTGCGCCGCTACGACTGCACGGACGAGGTCAGGGCGAGTCCGGGCAGGATGGAGCCTCCGTCCACCGAGGTAAAGGACGGCTGATCAGCTTTGCTCCTAGGGGCGCGGGAAACTGCGCGACAAACCCCCACCGCCCCGCAGACTCAAGGCAAACAGGTGTGGCACTCACCTCACCCGGAACCAAGCCGACAGGCATCCGCGTCTAGGGGGACGTGCAGCGTCCCGGCTCCAGCGGCAGCGCCACCGCCGCTTTCCGCATCCGCGCGACAGGAGGCACCCTCCTGGTCGCACATCTCGCCTTCGTCGCCTGGCTCACGCTGCGCCCGCTCGACGTGCCCTGGGTGATGCCGCCCAACCTGCATCCGCTCGCCGGCA
Organism: Streptomyces sp. TRM68416; assembly: GCF_014596915.1. Taxonomy (GTDB): domain Bacteria; phylum Actinomycetota; class Actinomycetes; order Streptomycetales; family Streptomycetaceae; genus Streptomyces. The sequence continues at coordinate 406,380 of NZ_JACVWU010000005.1, read as the reverse complement.
TCGAGTCCGAGATGGCCCTCGGCTGGCGCGAGGGAACCCGCCGCATCCTGGAGGGGCTGGCCCTGCTCGCCCCGCTCGGCGTCCTGCTCCCGGCGGTGCACGGAAGGGTCGCCGTCTCGCCGCTCGGCTCACTGCTGCGCACGGTCCTGGCCGGTGCCCTGATCTCCCTGGGCATCGAGCTGTTGCAGACCGGCGTGCCGGGCCAGGTCGTGGACGTCGACTCCCTGCTGCTGAACACCGTCGGGGTCGCCCTCGCCCACATCGCGGTGGTGCCGGCGGCACGGCACTGGCTGCGCCGCAGGACCGAGCGCGCGGGCCGGACGGCGCCCCTTCAGGGGGAGGCTCCTCCGGGTCGTACCCCGACGATTCCCAGGGTCGGGATCGCACCGTAGAGCGATGCTTTGTTCCTTTCGTCTCCGTAGTGTGGAAGTCAGACGGGGCAGCCAACGGGCCGCCTCCGACCGAAGCGAAGGAGTCGCAGATGTCCCGCCTCGCCCGACCCACCAACGGCCGCATGATCGGCGGAGTGTGCGCCGCGCTGGCGCGACGCTTCGGCACCTCCGCCACGACGATGCGTGTGCTCTTCCTGCTCTCCTGTCTGCTGCCGGGCCCGCAGTTCCTGCTGTACATAGCGCTGTGGATCCTGCTGCCCTCGGAGAAGTCCGAGCACACGGCACGCACCGCCTGGTGAACCCCGTTCGTCCGCATACGCCGACGGGGCGCACCCCGCGTGTCCAGGGGGTGCGCCCCGTCGGCGCGTTCGCGGGCCGCTCAGCCCAGCGGGATGCCGTTCACCGGCAGACCCTGCGTGGGCAGGCCCGTCTGGCCCACCGGCAGTCCGCCGAGGAGACCGGCGACCGGCTTGGTCGGGCCGTCGGCCAGGACCTTCTCGGCAACCGGCTGGGTGGCGGCCAGGCTCGCGCCGACCGCGCTCTGCCCCTGGGCCAGGGCCTCACCGGCACCCGGCAGCGACTTGGAGACGTTCTCCGCGGGGAGCGTCCGGGTGACCGTGTCCAGCGCCGAGCCGGCGTCCGGCACAGCCGGAGCCGCGTTGGCGGCGCCCGCACCGGCGGCGGCGAAAGCGGCACCGAGGGCGGCGACACCGAGGGTCTTGGCAGCAGACTGCTTCATTGAATGCGTCCTCGAAATGGATGACGGGGATATGAGCGGTCCACGACCGTAAACACGACGAGGCGCCCGCCGCAAACATCGAAATGCGGACGGATGGTGAACACCCGTCCGAGTTCCGCCGCCCGACAATTCCCCCGGTCAGCCCTTCTCGTCGACAGAACCGCTGGTAGAAGCGGTCTGCTGGAACAGCCACTCGGACTTCAGCTCGGCATATCCGGGCTTGACGACGTCATTGATCATCGCGAGTCGTTCATCGAAAGGAATGAACGCTGATTTCATCGCATTGACGGAGAACCACTGCAGGTCGTCGAGCGTATAGCCGAACGCTTCGACAAGATGCTCGAATTCCCGGCTCATACTGGTGTGGGACATCAGCCGGTTGTCGGTGTTCACCGTCGCCCGGAAGTGCAGCCGCCGCAGCAGCCCGATCGGGTGCTCGGCGTAGGAGTCGGCGGCCCCGGTCTGGAGGTTGGAGCTGGGGCACATCTCCAGGGGGATGCGCTTGTCCCGTACGTAGGAGGCGAGCCGGCCGAGCTTCACCGAGCCGTCGGCGTGCACCTGGATGTCGTCGATGATGCGCACCCCGTGCCCGAGCCGGTCGGCGCCGCACCACTGGAGGGCCTGCCAGATGGACGGCAGCCCGAAGGCCTCGCCGGCGTGGATGGTGAAGTGGTTGTTCTCGCGCTTGAGGTACTCGAAGGCGTCGAGGTGGCGGGTGGGCGGGTGACCGGCTTCGGCGCCCGCGATGTCGAAGCCCACCACGCCGAGGTCCCGGTAGCGGTTGGCGAGTTCGGCGATCTCCAGGGCGCGGGCGGCGTGCCGCATGGCGGTGAGCAGGGCGCCGACGCGGATGCGGTGGCCGTTCTCGCGGGCCTGCCGTTCGCCTTCCCGGAAGCCCTCGTTGACGGCCTCGACGACCTGTTCGAGGGTGAGGCCGCCCTGCAGGTGCTGTTCGGGGGCGTAGCGCACCTCGGCGTAGACGACGCCGTCCTCGGCGAGGTCGAGGGCGCACTCGGTGGCGACCCGGACGAGGGCCTCGCGGGTCTGCATCACGGCGACGGTGTGCGAGAAGGTCTCCAGATACCGCTCCAGGGAGCCGGAGTCGGCGGCTTCGTGGAACCAGACGCCGAGCTTGTCGGGATCGGTCTCGGGAAGCCGGGAGTACCCGCTGTCGCGGGCGAGTTCGACGATGGTCCCGGGGCGGAGGCCGCCGTCGAGGTGGTCGTGCAGCAGAACCTTGGGCGCCCGGCGGATCTGGTCCGGAGTCGGGGTGTTCGCGATGGTCTGGCTCGTCATTTCCGCATTCTATTTCCTACGCGCGTAGAGCGCCTGTTGTACGAATCCGTCGATACGTAACGGTGACCGCACGGACGGGTGGCGTACACCCGTGCTTCTGACACTGTTCTGTCATGGCACAGCAAGCGACGCCGGTTCGGACCGCCCGGCTGGGGAGGCCTCTCGGCCCGGAACCGACGACCGTGAGCGGGGTGGTGCTCCTGCTCCCCGGAGGTGACGAGACCTCACATCGGCGCCCCTCGCCGATGTTTGCGACGGCGTCGGTGCGCGCGCTGGGGCGGCGCCTGACGCGCGCGGCGCGCGAGGAGGGGCTGGCCGTGCACGTCGTGCACTACCGCTGCCGCGGCTGGAACGGCACCGAGGCCAACCTCGCGCACGACGCCACCTGGGCGGCGGACGAGGTCGTACGGCGCTACGGAGACGTCCCCGTCTGCCTCGCCGGGTTCGACATGGGCGGCCGGGCCGCGCTGCACGCGGGCGGGCACGAGGCGGTCAACTCCGTGCTGGCGCTCGCCCCTTGGCTGCCGGAGGAGGACGTGGCCGTACCACCCGAACCGGTGAAGCAGCTCGTCGGGCGGCGGGTGCTGATGGCGCACGGCACGAACGACCAGCGCACCGATCCCGAACTGTCGTTCCGGCTGGCGGCGCGGGCGAAGAAGGCGAACCGGGACGTGTGCCGGTTCGAAGTGCACTCCGACGGCCACGGGTTGCACCAGCACCGCGACGAAGTCCTCGCCCTGGCCGAGGACTTCGTCATGGGGACGCTGTTCGGCCGGTCCTTCTCCCGCCCGGTCGAGGACGCGTTCGCGGCCCCGCCCCCGCTGGGGCTGCGGATGCCGCTGGCGGCGGGGTTCGGACGGTCGTTGCGTCGGTAGTCGCATGCGCGAGATCCAGGGGTCCGGTCAGTCGGGGAGCAGTCGGCCGCGTTGTGCCAGGAGGAACTTCTTGAAGGCCGCGACGGGTGGGGTGTCCGGGCGGCCCTCCAGCCAGGCGACGCCGATCTCGCGGACCGCGCGCGGGGCCGTGACCGTCAGCTCGACGACCCCCGGGCGAGGTACGGCGGGCGGCGGCAGCAGGGCCACCCCCAGGCCCGCCGCCACCAGTCCCCGGAGGGTCTCCGCCTCCTCCCCCTCGAAGGCGATGCGCGGCTTGAAACCGGCCTGCTTGCAGAACTCGTCGGTGATCCGGCGCAGGCCGTAGCCGGGTTCGAGGGTCACGAAGACCTCGTCGGCGGCCTCGGCCAGGCGGATCCGCCTCCGGGCGGCGAGGCGGTGGTCGGCGGGGACCACCAGGCGCAGCTTCTGCTCGTCGAGGCGGCGGGCGACAAGGTCGGGGGCGTCCGGGACCGGGGAGGTCAGGCAGAGGTCCAGCTCGCCCGCCCGCAGCCGTTCGATCATCGCCTCGCCGTAGTTCTGGACGAGGCTGAAGCGGATCCGGGGATGGTCCTCGCGGAAGGTGTGCAGCAGGCCGGGCACGGTCTCGGCGCCCATCGTGTGCAGAAAGCCGAAGGCGACCTTGCCGGTGGCCGGGTCGGCGTCCGCGCGGACCTCGTCGGCGGCGCGCTCGATCTCGGCGAGGGCGCGTTCGACGGAGCCGAGGAAGGTGCGTCCGGCGGGGGTGAGGGAGACGGTGCGGCCCCGGCGGGCGAACAGGTCGACGCCCAGGTCCTGTTCCAGCCGGACCATGGCCCGGGACAGGGTGGACTGCGGGACCTGCATCTCCTGCGCGGCGCGCGTGACGTGCTCGGTGCGGGCGACGCCGGCGAAGTAGGCCAGCCGCGGGGCCAGCAACATCACCATGTCTTCTGTGTCACTGGACGGTGACAGACGCGCCTGTGACCTTTGCTGATGCTCCATGGGAACGATTATGACGATTCCATGCATTGGACGGATCAACGGGGCGGTGCCTACGTTCGTGGCATGTCTCCCGCCAGTACCGGGGCGTCCACGACCGTGGGCGCCGTTGCTTCGTTCCCTTCCTCCGACTCCCGTATGGCCCCGGGCGGGCCCGGCTACCGCCGGATGAGCTTCGCCCTCTTCCTCGCGGGCGTGGCGACCTTCGCGCTGCTGTACTCCACGCAGGCCCTACTGCCGCTGATCTCAGGCGAGTTCGGCGTGACGGCGAGCGACGCGAGCTGGACGGTCGCGGCGGCGACGGGCGGCTTGGCCCTGTTCGTGCTCCCGATGAGCGCGCTGTCGGAGCGGTACGGCCGCCGTACGGTGATGACGGCGTCCCTGGCGGTCGCGGTGACCGTGGGTCTGCTGGTCCCCTTCGCCCCCTCGCTGCCGGCGCTGGTGGCGCTGCGCGCGGTGCAGGGCGCGGCGCTGGCCGGGCTGCCGGCCTCGGCGACGGCGTATCTCGCGGAGGAGGTCCGCCCCAAGGCGCTGATCACGGCGATCGGTCTGTTCGTCGCGGGCAACAGCGTGGGCGGCATGAGCGGGCGAGTCCTCACCGGCTGGGTCGCGCAGGAGTGGGGCTGGCGGGTCGCCCTCGGGGTGATCGGTGCGGTCGCGGTGGCGTGCGCGGTGGCCTTCCGGCTGCTGCTGCCGGCGCCGAAGCACTTCACGGCGGGTTCGCTGCGGCCGCGGGTGCTGGTGGGCACGGTCCGCGGTCACCTGTCCGACCCTCTGCTGCGCCGTCTGTACGCGATCGGCGCGCTGTTCATGACGGTGTTCGGCGGCGTCTACACGGTGATCGGCTACCGCCTCACGGAGGCGCCGTTCTCGCTGCCGCAGGGCATCGTGGGCTCGATCTTCCTGGTCTACCTGGTCGGTACGGTGTCGGCGTCCACGGCCGGCCGACTGGTGGGCCGCCTCGGACGCCGGGGCGCGCTGTACGCGGCGGGCGGTACGACGGCAGCGGGGCTGCTGCTGTCCCTCGCGGACTCGCTCCCGCTGGTGCTGCTGGGCCTGGTCCTGATCACCGCCGGCTTCTTCGCGGGCCACGCGGTGGCGTCATCGGCGGTCAGCAAGACGGCCACACACGGACGCGCCCAGGCCTCGGCGCTGTACCAGTCCGCGTACTACGTCGGGTCCAGTGTCGGCAGTACGGTCGGCGCGGTGGCGTTCCACTCGGGGGGCTGGGCCGGGACCGTGGGCGTGGGCCTGCTCGCGGTGCTGGGGGTCGTGACGATCACGGTCCTCGGCACACGCGCGGCCCGCGTCGCCGCACGACGCTCGCCGATGGCAGCGGCACGCTGACCTCGGCGCCGGCCGAAGCCCTTACGCCACTTCGCCTGATCGTCAGTCGGGACGTTTGGCCATAACGACCAGACCGGGCCCGCTGTACGCCGTCGGTGGGAGCCGCAATTCGGCGACCGGGTTCAGGCCGGCCTGCTCGATCAGATTGACGAGTTGTTCCGGCCGCCACTTGTGGGTCGTCCAGCGGACGGATACGCCTCCGTAGGCCTCAGTGCGCACCGCGTCCTCGTCGCCGACGTGCGTTGCGGTGATGAAGTGTCCGCCTGGCTGCAACGCGCGCGCGAACAGGGCGAGGACCTGGGGAAGGACGTCACGGGGGAGGTTGAACAGTGACCACCACCCGAGCACGCCGCCCAGGGACGCTTCATCGAGATCGAGTTCGGTGGCAGAAGCGACGGCGAAGCGGCACTCCGGATGAAGGCGTCGTGCGTTCTCGATCATGCGAGGAGAGAGATCCACCCCGGACACGTCGAGTCCGCGTTCGGCGAGGTAGGCGGTCACCGTTCCGGGCCCGCAGCCGACATCGAGGACAGGCCCGAGCCCGCGCACAGTGTCAGCGAAGGCGTCGATCGACGCCTTGAGCCACGGATCCGTGCGGATGTCGCCGACTCCTGTCGTCACGACCATGTGGGCATAGTTGTCGGCCACCCGGTCGTAGGAATCACGTACGACGTCGAGATCGGCCGGGCGGTCAATGGGGTGGGCGCGCATCTGCCAACCATAGGACGGCACTGGAGACTTGGGGCTGGTGAAGTGCTCCCCGAGTCGAGGAGATCCGGGATCATGAAGCATGCTCCCCGATGACTGGCACCTCACCCAAGACGTTGACGACTTCCTCGCCCGAGCCGGGGACTTCCTGCGCTCGCGCCCCGCCCTGCACAACACGCCGCTGACGGACATCGAGAAACTGCGGATATGCAGGCCGGACACACACGGCCCCGTCACCGCCGTCTTCGGCCGACTGGAGTGCGGAGGCGAGGTCCACGCGATCTTCTACCTCACCTCGCGCGGCCGCCTGGGCCTCACCCCCCTCCCTGTCGAGCAGACCGACGCCCTCGCCGCCCACTTGGCCGTCCTCGGCCACTCGCCCGCCAACGTCATCGCGGACCACGACACCGCCACCGCATACGCCGACTCCTGGCAGCGGCACACGGGGGCGGCGCCCTCACTGTTCTGGCGGACCCATCTCTACCGTCTCGGCACCCTCACCCCGCCGCATCCGCACCCGGAGGGCAAGGGCCGTCCAACGGGCGGGACAGACCGCGAGCACGTCGTGCGCTGGTGCCGTGAGTTCTGCGTCGACGTCGGGGAGCAGTCCTCCATCGACTTGATCGACGCCGGCTCCTGGGACGACTCGCGCTTCGGCGACCGCCACTTCACCCTCTGGGAGACCCCGGACGGTACCCCCGTCTCGATGGCGGCCGCGACCTCGGTCATCGGCGGCATGGTCCGGATCGACCCCGTCTACACCCCGGCCCACCTCCGGGGCCGCGGCTACGCCGGCGCCGTGACGGTCGAGGCAAGCCGGGCAGCGCTGGCCGCGGGCGCGACGGACGTCGTCCTGTTCACGGACCCGGACAACCCCACCAGCAACGCCCTCTACCAGCGCATTGGGTATGTCCACGTCGGCGACTTCGCCGGGTACAAGTTCTCCTGAAACGCATCACAAGCCGGTTGAGGGCGTGATCAGGCGCCATCACCCGCCCGTAGCGATGGCTCTGACCTGCGCGTTCGTTGGCTCCGCACGCCATTGTCAGTGGGCTGGGGTAGCTTCCGAGGTGTTGGGCGACACACGGATGGCCACAGGGGTGGGTGGAGATGGGCGAGACGGCGACCACGACGGACCTTGACGCGACGCTGGAGCGGCATCGGGTCGAGCTGACCGGGTACTGCTATCGGATGCTCGGGTCGTCCTTCGAGGCCGAGGATGCGGTGCAGGACACCTTGGTGCGGGCCTGGCGCAGCTACGACAAGTTCGAGGGGCGGTCCAGTGTCCGGTCGTGGCTGTACCGGATCGCCACCAACGTCTGCCTGGACATGCTGAACGCGGGGAACAAGCGGGCCCGGCCCATGGATCTCACCGAGTCCACCCCCCTCGCCCAGGCCGCCCTCTCCCCCCGGCCCGACCACACCTGGCTGGAGCCGGTGCCGGACGCCCGTGTCCTGCCGACCGTGGAGGACCCGGCGGAGGCGGCCGTCGCCAAGGAGTCGGTGCGGCTGGCGTTCATGGCGGCCCTCCAGCAGCTCCCGCCGAAGCAGCGCGCGGTGCTGATCCTGCGCGAGGTGCTGGCCTGGAAGGCGAGCGAGGTCGCCGAACTGCTCGGCACCTCGGTCGCGTCGGTCAACAGCGCCCTCCAGCGTGCCCGCGCCACCCTCGCCGAGCGGCACGAGAAGGCCGCCGACGCGGCCGTGTCGGACCCGCTGGACGAGGAGCAGCAGAAGCTCCTGGAGCGGTACGTCGCGGCGTTCGAGGGCTACGACATGACCGCGCTGACGGCCCTGCTGCACGAGGACGCCGTCATGACGATGCCGCCGTTCGACCTGTGGCTGACGGGCCACGACGACATCACCGGCTTCATGACGACGCTGGGCTCGGCCTGCGAGGGCTCGCGCCTGCTGCCGGTCGAGGTCAACGGGCTGCCGGGGTTCGCGCAGTACAAGCCGGACCCGGAGACGGGCGGCTACACCCCGTGGGCCGTGCAGGTCCTGGAGATCTCAGACGGCCGGCTCACCGGGTTCCACTTCTTCCTCGACACCAAGAGGTGGTTCCCGCTGTTCGGGCTGCCCCTCCATCTCGAAGCGGAGGCCGATCAGGTCCAGTAGGCCGGGCAGGGCCGGATCGGGCTCACGCAGCCTGATCCGGGCGCCGGACCGCCGGGCGGTGAGCTGCAGCCGCGCCAGCAGGTCGACCGTGCCCAGCCCCGGCGGCCCGAGCCCTCCGACGTCGCATACCACGACCCCGGCGCCCGAGCTCTCCAGCAGCTCCCGCAGGTCGTCGCACCAGCCCGTCACCTCGCCCCTGGTGACGGGCCCGGTCAGCACGAGTACAGCGGGTGTCATGGCGTCCACGATCGGTAGACCGGGCGGGCGCGCGGAACTCATCGCTGGCGCAGTGGCATACGAAAGGGCCGGGGCCTTAACGCCCCGGCCCTTCGTCTCGTCGTCAGGCGATGCGGTCCAGCACGATCGGGTTCGGCGTGAAGTCCGTGGCCGCCGTCGCGATGTCGTACGAGCCATCCACCGCCTGGAGGGCGTAGTCGAAGCGCTCCGGGGTGTCCGTGTGGAGGGTGAGCAGGGGCTGGCCCTCGGTCACCGTGTCGCCGGGCTTGGCGTGCATCTCGATGCCCGCGCCCGCCTGCACCGGGTCCTCCTTGCGGGCACGTCCGGCGCCCAGGCGCCAGGCGGCGACGCCGATGTCGTAGGCGTCGAGGCGGGTGAGGACACCGGACGACGGTGCCTTGATGACGTGCTGTTCGCGGGCCACCGGCAGGGCCGCGTCCGGGTCGCCGCCCTGCGCGGCGATCATGCGGCGCCAGACGTCCATGGCCGAGCCGTCGGCGAGGGCCTTCGCCGGGTCGGCGTCCTTCACGCCCGCCGCGTCGAGCATCTCGCGGGCCAGGGCGATCGTCAGCTCGACCACGTCGGCGGGGCCGCCGCCGGCCAGGACCTCGACGGACTCGCGGACCTCCAGGGCGTTGCCCGCCGTGAGGCCGAGCGGGGTCGACATGTCCGTCAGGAGGGCGACGGTCTTCACGCCGTGGTCGGTGCCGAGGCCCACCATCGTCGAGGCCAGCTCGCGGGCGTCCTCGATGGTCTTCATGAAGGCGCCCGAGCCGACCTTGACGTCCAGGACCAGGGAGCCGGTGCCTTCGGCGATCTTCTTCGACATGATCGAGGAGGCGATCAGGGGGATCGCCTCGACCGTGCCCGTGACGTCACGCAGGGCGTAGAGCTTCTTGTCGGCCGGGGCCAGGCCGTCGCCCGCCGCGCAGATCACCGCGCCGGTGCCGTCCAGTACGGACAGCATCTCCTCGTTGGAGAGCAGGGCGCGCCAGCCGGGGATGGACTCCAGCTTGTCGAGCGTGCCGCCGGTGTGGCCGAGGCCGCGGCCGGACAGCTGCGGGACGGCCGCGCCGCACGCCGCCACCAGGGGGGCCAGGGGCAGTGTGATCTTGTCGCCGACGCCGCCCGTGGAGTGCTTGTCGGCGGTCGGGCGGCTCAGGGACGAGAAGTCCATGCGCTCGCCGCTGGCGATCATCGCGGCGGTCCAGCGGGCGATCTCGCGCCGGTTCATGCCGTTGAGCAGGATCGCCATGGCGAGCGACGACATCTGCTCGTCGGCGACCTCGCCGCGCGTGTACGCGTCGATGACCCAGTCGATCTGCTCGTCGCTGAGCTCGCCGCGGTCACGCTTGGTGCGGATCACGGAGATGACGTCCATGGCCATGGGATTCCTTCCGACGTTCTCAAGAAAGTGCGCGGCCCCTCTGAAGCGGTTCAGAGGGGCCGCACGGGAGTTACTTGGTGAGATGGTCCGGGCCGAAGGCCTGCGGCAGCATCTCCGACAGCGGGAGGATCCCCGCCGGTGTCTCCAGCAGCAGGTCGGGGCCGCCGAACTCGTAGAGCAGCTGTCGGCAGCGGCCGCACGGGACGAGGATCTCGCCCCGGCCGTCGACGCACGTGAAGTGCGTCAGGCGGCCGCCGCCGGTGCGCTGCAGCTCCGAGACGAGCCCGCACTCGGCGCACAGGCCGAGGCCGTAGGAGGCGTTCTCGACGTTGCAGCCGGTGACCGTGCGGCCGTCGTCGACGCGGGCGGCCACGCCGACCGGGTAGCCCGAGTAGGGGGCGTACGCGTGGCTCATCGCCTCGCGCGCCACCGCCCGCAGGGCCTCCCAGTCGACGTCGCCCGTCGTCACTTGCCCTGGCCCTTCCGGTACGGCATGCCGTCCGCCTTGGGCATGCGCAGCCGTTGCGCCGACAGGGCGAGGACGACCAGCGTGATGACGTATGGCGTGGCCGACACGACCTGGTTGGGCACCTCGTTGGTGCCGGCGTACCAGGCGAAGACCAGGCCGCCGACGACGAGGGTGATCACGGCCGGGACGTACTTCTTCTGGATCGCCAGCCAGATCGCGCCGATGACCAGCAGCAGCGCGCCGAGCAGCAGCAGGGCGTGCACGTTGTCGGAGCCGCCGCGCAGGTTGAGGCTGTCGGTGTAGCCGAACAGGCCGGCGCCGATGGCGAGGCCGCCCGGCATCCAGTTGCCGAAGATCATCGCGGCGAGGCCGATGTAGCCGCGGCCGCTGGTCTGGCCCTCCAGGTAGAAGGGGTTGGCGACGATGGAGAGGAAGACGCCGCCGAGGCCGGCCAGACCGCCGGAGATGATCACGGCGAGGTACTTGTACTTGTAGACGTTGACGCCGAGGGACTCGGCGGCGACCGGGTTCTCGCCGCAGGAGCGCAGCCGCAGGCCGAAGGCGGTGCGCCACAGGATCCACCAGGTGGCGGGGATCAGGGCGATGGCGATCAGGGTCAGCCAGGAGACGTTGGTGACCAGGCCGCCGAGCAGGCCGGCGATGTCCGAGACGAAGAACCAGCCCTGGTCGTTGAGGTCCTTCAGCCCGTCGGACAGGCCCGGCACGGTGAAGTGGCCGAGGGATTCGACCGCCGGGGACTGCTTGGCGGAGCCGCCCTGGTGGCCCTCGAAGGCGAGGGGCGCGAGGTAGCGGGTGGCGCCGAGGGCGAGGATGTTGATCGCCACACCGGAGACGATGTGGTTGACGTTGAAGGTGACGGTGACGAAGGCGTGCAGCAGGCCGCCGAGGCAGCCGCCGATGATGCCGACCAGGACACCGGTCCACGGGCCCCACTGGAAGCCGGCCCAGGCACCGAACCAGGTGCCGAGGATCATCATGCCTTCGAGGCCGATGTTGACGACGCCCGCGCGCTCGGCCCACAGACCGCCGAGACCGGCGAGGCCGATCGGCACGGCGAGCTGGAGCGCGGTGGACATCTGGCTGACGTTGGTGATGCCGTCGGCGCCGGTGATGATGCGGACGATCGAGGTCAGCGCCAGGGCTCCGGCGATGACCAGCAGCAGGACGGGCCACGACATACGGCGGCCGGTCGGCGCCGCGGGCTGCAGCGTGGGCTGGTTGACGTCGCTTGCGGTGGTCATCGGCCAGCCACCTCCTTCGTGGTGTTGTTGTCGGCGCCCAGGACGTTGCCCGCGGCGAGTTCCGCGCCGACCTGGCGCTGCTGGCGGCGCAGGCCCCACTCGCGGACGGCCTCGTAGGAGACGACGACCGCGAGCACGATGATGCCCTGCATGATCACCGCGATTTCCTTGTCGTAGCCGTGGAAGTCCAGCTCGGGCGAGGCCTTGTCGAGCCAGGCCCACAGCAGGGCGGCGAACGCGATACCGGTGGGGTTGTTACGGCCGAGCAGGGCGATGCCGATGCCGAGGAAGCCGATGCCGGTGGGGAAGTTCAGGTTGTAGGTGTGGCTGCTGCCCATCAGGATCGGCAGGCCCGCGAGGCCGGCCAGGCCGCCGGAGAGCAGCATGGCGGTGAGCACCATGCGCTTGGGGTCCACACCGCTGGCCGCGGCGGCGGTCTCCGAGGCGCCGGAGGCGCGCAGGTCGAAGCCGAAGCGGGTGCGGTTGAGGGTGATCCAGTAGCCGATGCCGAGGACCACGGCGAGGATGACCAGGCCGTAGATCTCGCCGGCCGCGCCCATGTCGATGCCGGGGATCCAGCCGGACTCGTGCATCTCGCCGGTGGTGTTGTTGTTGCCGACCTTCACACCGAAGACGTCGGGCAGCCACAGGTAGGCGATGACGGAGGTGGCGATCGCGTTGAGCATGATCGTCGCGACGACCTCGCTGACGCCGCGGGTGACCTTCAGGACACCGGCGATGCCGGACCAGAAGGCGCCGGTGAAGATCGCCGTCAGGAGCAGCAGCGGGACCTGGAGGACGGCCGGGAGGTTGGCGTGGGCGCCGACGATCGCGGCCATCATGGCGGCGAGCTGGTACTGGCCGTCGACGCCGATGTTGAACAGGTTCATCCGGAAGCCGACGGCGACGGCGAGGGCCGCGATGTAGTACATCGAGGCCTGGTTGATGATCCTGACCTGGACGTCGGAGAACGAGGCCTGCTCGAACATGATCGTGAACGGCTCGACCGGGTTCTTGCCCGAGGCGAGCAGCACGATCGCGCTGAGCACGAAGGCCACGGCGAGCGCGATGACCGGTCCGGCCACCGCGAGGAGCGCGCGCTCCTTGTCGAACTTCTTCATCAGCGGGCCTCGTCTTCCGGAGACTCAGGGGCGTCTTCGGGGGTTTCGTCGTGCTCCAGGTGGCCGGTGGCGGCACCGGTCATGGCCGAGCCGAGCTCCTCCGGGGTGATGGTGGCCGGGTCGGCGTCCGCGACCAGCTTGCCGTTGTAGATCACCCGGAGCGTGTCGGACAGGCCGATGAGCTCGTCCAGGTCCGCGGAGATCAGCAGGACGGCCAGGCCCTCGCGGCGGGCCTCACGGATGTGGTCCCAGATCGCGGCCTGCGCGCCGACGTCCACACCGCGGGTGGGGTGGGCGGCGATGAGGAAGCGCGGCTTGCTGCTCATCTCGCGGCCGACGATCAGCTTCTGCTGGTTGCCGCCGGAGAGGGAGGCGGCGGTGACGTCGATGCCGGGGGTGCGCACGTCGTACTCGGTGACGATGCGCCGGGTGTCCTCCTGGGCCGCCTTGGGGTCCAGCCAGACGCCCTTGGCGTTGGGCTTCTCGGTGACGTGGCCGAGGATGCGGTTCTCCCAGAGGGGGGCCTCCAGCAGCAGGCCGTGGCGGTGGCGGTCCTCGGGGATGTAGCCGATGCCCTGCTCGCGGCGCTTGCGGGTGGCCCAGCCGGTGATCTCCTCGTCGGCGAGGGTGATCGTGCCGGAGTCGGCGTGCTTGAGGCCGATGAGGGCGTCGACCAGCTCGGTCTGGCCGTTGCCCTCGACGCCGGCGATGCCCAGGACCTCGCCCGCGTGGATGGTGAAGCTGATGTCGTCCAGCAGGGCCTTGCCGCCGGCCGCCTCCAGGCGCAGTTTGTCGACCGTGATGACGGGGCGGTCGGTGACCGTGGACTCAGCCGTCTCCGGCGTGGGCAGCTCGCTGCCGACCATCATCTCGGCGAGCTGGCGCGGGGTGGTCTCGGCGGGGACGGCGGTGCCGACGGTCGTACCGCGGCGGATGACGGTGATGTCGTCGGCGACGGAGAGGACCTCGCCCAGCTTGTGGGAGATGAAGATGACCGACAGGCCCTCGGCCTTCAGCTCGCGCAGGTTGTCGAAGAGCGCGTCGACCTCCTGCGGCACCAGGACGGCCGTCGGCTCGTCGAGGATCAGCGTGGTGGCGCCGCGGTAGAGGACCTTGAGGATCTCCACGCGCTGGCGGGCGGCGACGCCGAGTTCCTCGACCAGGCGGTCGGGCTGCACGCCGAGGCCGTAGCGGTCGGAGATCTCCTTGATCCTGCGGCGGGCCTTGGCGCCGATGCCGTGGAGCTTCTCGCTGCCGAGGACCACGTTCTCCAGGACCGTGAGGTTGTCGGCGAGCATGAAGTGCTGGTGGACCATGCCGATGCCGCGGGCGATGGCGTCGGCGGGCGAGGAGAAGGTGACCTTCTCTCCGTCGATCGCGATCGTGCCCTCGTCCGGCTTCTGCATGCCGTAGAGGATCTTCATCAGCGTCGACTTGCCGGCGCCGTTCTCGCCGACGAGCGCGTGGACGGTGCCCTTGCGGACGGTGAGGTGGATGTCGTGGTTGGCCACGACACCGGGGAATCGCTTCGTGATCCCGGCGAGTTCGACGGCGGTCACCGATTCGTTGACCGCCGCTCCGGCCGGAGGGCTGCTGGACGCGTTGATGGCGCACTCTCCTGGGGACGGGGGTCGTCTACGCGCGTAGCGCCCCTACGGCATACAAAGGGGCGACACACCGCTGACAACGGGGTACGGGGAGAGCCTCCCCGTACCCCGTTGAGCGGAGGTAACCCCACGGTTACACGCTGCTCAGGGTGTTGCTGCTCAGCTGGACTTAACCTTGATCTCGCCGTCGATGATCTTCTTCTTGGCCGTCTCGATCGCTTCCTGGAGCTCGGCGTTGTCCGCGAACTTCGGGTTGGAGTTCGACAGGCTCACCTCGCCGGACTTCAGATCGCCACGAACGATACCGGTCTCGGGCTTGCCGTCCTCGACCGACTTCGCCAGGTTGTACACCGCCTTGGCGACATCCTTCATCGCCGAGGTGAGGATCGAGTCCTTGTACTTGGCGAGGGCTTCCTGCTTGTACTGGTCGGAGTCGACGCCGATCGCCCAGACCTCGTTGGCGGCGGCGGCCTGGATGACACCCTGACCGGAGAGACCGGCGGCCGCGTAGACGACGTCGGCCTTCTTCTCGATCTGGCCCTCGGCGGCCGACTTGCCCTTGTCGGGGCTGGAGAAGCCGCCCTCCTCCGCGGTCTGCGTGAGGTACTGGGAGAGGACCTTGACCTTGGGGTTCGTGTCCTTGACGCCCTGCGCGAAGCCCGCCTGGAACTTGTGGATCAGCGGAATGTCCACACCGCCCACGAAGCCGACGACGTTCGACTCGGTGCTCTTGGCGGCGGCGACGCCGGCCAGGTAGGAGGCCTCCTCCTCGGAGAAGACCAGGTCGGCGACGTTGTCCGCCTCGACCGTGGAGTCGTCCACGATGCCGAAGGTGGTGTTCGGGAACTTCTCCGCGGCACCCTTCACGGCGGAGGCGTACGCGTAGCCGACGCCCACGACCGGGTTGTAGCCCTGCTTCGCCAGCGACTCCAGGCGCTGCTGCTTGTCCGCGTCCGTCTCGCCCTCGGTGGGCTCGACGTCCGCCGTCTCGTAGCCGAACTCCTTCTTCGCCTTCTCCAGGCCCGCGTACGCGGCGTCGTTGAAGGACTGGTCGCCCTTGCCGCCGACGTCGTACGCGATGGCCAGGCCCTTGTCGCCCTTCGACTCGGACGAGCTCTCGGAGGAGGTGCCGCCGCAGGCGGAGAGCGCGAGGGCCAGAGAGGCGGTCGCTGCGCCTGCGACCGTGATCCGGGAAATCCGGCGCATTGTGGTGCTCCTGTCGTGGACAAGCGCCGGGAACGGTTCAGCTTCGGCGCTGGCTTCGCCGCAGATTAACGCGCGTAGACCTGCCTGAAAACCCCTTCTGTCCTTCTTGTTATCCGGCCGTGGCCAACGCCCCTCCACCCTTGCCCAAGGGCTTGCCGCCCGCAAAGGGAAGGTGGCGGTGGGTGACCGTACCGGGAACGCCGAAGCGGGCGGGGGCCTGAGCCACCCGCCCGCTTCACACGCACTCCTCTGCTTGCCCCAATCGGGCGACTACTCCGTCTTGACCTTGATGGAGCCGTCGATGATGCCCTCCTTGGCCTTGGCCACGGCGTCCGTCAGACCCTCGATCTCCGCCATCTTCGGGTTGCTGTCGGCGAGGCCGACGCCGTCCACCTTGAGGTCGAAGGTCTGCACGCCGGTCAGCGGCTTGCCGTCCTCGACGGACTTGGCGAGCGCGTACACCGCGCCGCCGACGTCCTTGAGCGCGGAGGTGAGGATGTAGTCCTTCTCCGCCGACAGGGCCTCCTGCTGGTACTGGTCGGAGTCGACACCGATCGCCCAGACCTTGGCCTTCGCGGCGGCCTGGATCACACCCTGGCCGGAGAGACCGGCCGCCTGGTAGACGACGTCGGCCTTCTTCTCGATCTGGCCCTCGGCGGCGGCCTTGCCCTTGTCGGGGCTGGAGAAGCCACCCTCCTCGGCGGTCTGGGTCAGGTACTGCGAGACGACCTTGACCTCGGGGTTGGTGTCCTGGACGCCCTGCTTGTAGCCGGCCTCGAACTTGTGGATCAGCGGAATGTCCACACCGCCCACGAAGCCGACGACGTTCGACTCGGTGGCCTTGGCGGCGGCGACGCCGGCCAGGTAGGAGGCCTCCTGCT
The DNA here is from genome assembly GCF_014596915.1 of Streptomyces sp. TRM68416. GTDB lineage: Bacteria > Actinomycetota > Actinomycetes > Streptomycetales > Streptomycetaceae > Streptomyces. The sequence goes on along the minus strand of NZ_JACVWU010000005.1, from coordinate 389,760 downwards.
CGGCGAAGACCAGGGAGGCGACGTTGTCACCCTCGACCACGGAGTCGACGATGCCGAAGGTGGTGTCCGGGTAGTCCTTGGCCACGGCCTCCATGGCGGGACCGTAGGCGAAGCCGACGCCGATCACCGGGTTGTAGCCCTGCTTGGCCAGCGACGCCAGCCGCTGCTCCTTGTCGGCGTCCGTCTCGCCCTCGGTGGGCTCGATGTCGGCGGTCTTGTAGCCGAACTCCTTCTGGGCCTTCTCCAGGCCCGCGTACGCGGCGTCGTTGAAGGACTGGTCGCCCTTGCCGCCGATGTCGTACGCGATGGCCAGGCCCTTTTCGTCCTTCGTCCCGGAGTCACCGCTGTCGTCGCTGCTGGTGCCACCACAGGCCGTGGCGGCGAGGGCGATCGACGCGACCCCCACCGCGACACGGGTCAGTTTGGATATCCGACGCATCGTGAAGTTCCCCATTCTCCAAAGCCCCGCAGTGGGTGCTGAGTTCGGCGCACATTAACGCGCGTAGACACTCCTGGGAACGGGGTATCGCACGGCCGTTATCCATTCGTGCCGATGGCCGGTTACGTCCCGGTGAACCACCGGATCAAAAGGTGCACTCAGGACGTAACCGCCCACTGTCTACGCGCCCAGGCTGCGCTCGGCCGACGCCGGGCGCAAGTGGAACGGCGCCGCAGAGGTTCCCTACAGGTCGATCAATGCCGCGGCCGTGAACAGTTCCACCCCGACCGTGATCGCGTGCTCGTCCACGTCGAAGTCACCCTGATGGAGGTCACGGACGGTGCGCTCGCCGGGCGGGCGGACGCCGAGGCGGGCCATGGCGCCGGGGACGTGCTCCAGGTACCAGGAGAAGTCCTCGCCGCCCAGGCTCTGCTCGGTGCCCTCGACGGAGGCGGGGCCGCGGCGGGCGATCATGGCGTCGCGCAGCAGTTCGGTGACGTCCGGGTCGTTGACCACGGGCGGCACCCCGCGCACGTAGTTGATCTCGGACTTGGCCCGGTGCAGGTTGGCGACCTCGTCGATCGCGGCGACCACGATGTCGGGCGCCTGCCGCCAGGCGGCGAGGTCCAGGCAGCGCACGGTCCCGGAGAGCTCGGCGTGCTGCGGAATGACGTTCGGCGCGTGCCCGGACTCGATCCGCCCCCAGGTCACGGCAAGGCCGCTACGGGTGTCCACGCGCCGGGCGACCAGTGCGGGCACGTCGGTGACGACCCGGGCGACGGCGGTGACCAGGTCGGTGGTCAGATGGGGGCGCGCGGTGTGGCCGCCGGGGCCGTCCAGGGCGATCTCCAGCCGGTCGCAGGCGGAGGTGATGGCGCCCTCGCGGATGCCGATCCGGCCGGCGTCGACTCTCGGGTCGCAGTGCACCGCGACGATCCGCCCGACGCCCTCCAGCACCCCGCAGTCGATGGCGTCGGCGGCACCGCCGGGCAGTACCTCCTCGGCGGGCTGGAAGATCAGCCGCACCGGCCGCGGCAGCAGGCCCTTGCGGTGCAGCTCGGCGAGGACGAGCCCGGCGCCCAGCACCACCGTCGTGTGCACGTCGTGCCCGCAGGCGTGCGCCCGGTCCGGCACGGTGGACCGGTAGGGGCACTCCGTCTTGGCGTCCGGGATGGGCAGGGCGTCGATGTCGGCCCGCAGGGCGAGCGCGGGCAGCCCGTCGTCCCAGTTGCCGATGTCACAGACGAGCCCGGTCCCGACGGCGAGCACACGCGGCTGCAGACCGGCCCGCTCCAGGCGCTCCTTGATCGCGGCGGTCGTACGGAACTCCTGGTTGCCGAGCTCCGGATGCATGTGCAAGTCACGCCGGAACGCGACGAGTTCGGCACGCAGCGCCTCGGGGAGCGTGCCGGGAAGCAGCGCTTCCCCCGGAAGATCGACCTCGGACTCTACGGACATCAAGTGCTTCACCCTCTGAAGGGTAGGACGCCCGGGTGGCCAACTGACCCTCGATCAACAAAAGTTCAGCCCGTTAGGGGAAGAAAATCTGGCCGCCCGACGCATAGCTGTCGGCCCGGACGGGTAAACTCACCCATTTTTGATCATGAGCGCCACCCATCCGCTGTATTCAACCCATACCACGGTACGGACACCCCCGTCGGTTCTGTTCACCTGTCGGCACCCGGCGTCGAGGCGTCCTCAAGCGTTTCTACGGCGCCCAGGGCGCGCAGGACGCGGTTCAGGTCGGCCGGGGCGGCGGCCAGCCGGACAACGGTACCGGCGTCGTCGAACTCGGCGATGTGCCAGCTCGCGGGGACGAGGTCGCCGTCACCACCCCGGGCCCGGCGCACCTGCCGGAGGGTGAGCCGCCCGACCGGGATCACCCTCGCCCCGAACCGGCCCGGCCCGGGCGTCACGGCAGGCGGCTCGCCTCCACCGAGGGCGATGTGGGTGCCGAACTGATGCGGGTTGTAGTCGGTGGCCTCCAGGAAACGGGCGGACAGGAAGACCTCCTCCTGCCCCTCGGGGACGTCGGCGACGGCGGGCGTACGGACACGCGTGGCACGCCAGGCCCAGGCGAACAGGCCGACCGTGACCAGCGTGCCAACGGCGGCCCAGGTGATCGCCGCCGGGGTGTCGGGCAGGGACGTGGGATGCCGGTAGGACAGGGGCACCAGCCACAGACCGGTGACGAACAACACCCCCGCGAAGGGCAGCGTCGAGGGCAGCACGTCGTCGGCGGGCAGCCGCCGACACCGCACCCGGACCAGCAGCCGGGCGGCGGGGAAACCGGCGGCAAGGGCGAAGAGGGTGGCGACGACGGCCGTGGAACCGCCGGTGACGACGTGCCGGTGCCACACATGGTGCTCACCGGAGACGGTCATGACGGTCCGGCGCCACACGGACAGCTCGACCTCGTCGCCGGGCTGGAAGGAGCGGGCGGCCTCCTCGGTCACCGACAACCGCTGATCGCCGCCCTCGGCACCTTCCTGGAAGTAGACATAGCTGGGCTGCTTGGGCCGGTCGGCGGGCTCGGTCCGGGTGATCACGGCCGGCCAGGAGGACACGCACTCGGCGCGCTCGGCGTCGGGCGTGGCATCGGTACAGGCGGTGGCCGCCCGCCAGGCCCGCTCCTCGCCCGCGGCACCGGGCGTGGCCAGTGCGAACCCGACGGCGAACCCGAGCAGCACCACGCAGGCGCTCAGCGCCCCGGCCCAGCCGCGCCCAGCGGTACGCCTGGACACCACAACAAGATGATCCGACGAAGGCGTCCCGTAACGCCGGTGCAGCGCACGAAAGGCAGCGACCTCGGCGTCGAAGACCCGGTCGTTGCCACTGTGCCCGTACGGCAACGGCAGCACCCGCCGCCGCCCCTCACGCGGAACCAGTTCGAGCCGACGGGCGGGCTGCACCTTGGGATTGTTCTCGTGCACCATCCGCACGCGCAGCTCGGCGATGTCGTACCAGGGCGTACTACGGCGCCGCAGCAACGTGCGGCTGTGCACCCCGTACGCATCCGCACGCACCTCGACCACAAGCGCCCGCAGCGCCACCAGCCCGGCCACGGCAAGGCAGGCCCCGACGAACGGCCACGGCCCGGCCCCCGCGTACACCAGGCTCACGACGGCCGTGACAGCCCCGGCCGCCCCGAGGACGACCAGGCACCACAGGGTGCGCCGGATGGAGATACGGCAGACCACGTCACGGACGACTTCTCTCATGCACGAAATCATCTCTTCCGACGAGGCCCGGACGCTTGTACGAGTTCCGGCAGCCTCCCGGAGTGCCATCTTGCCGACGCCACCCACAATGGGCAGATCCGGGCCACCCCTACCCGCCAACCCGGGCCACACCTCACCCAGAACTGGCCCAAATCTGCCAATGGCCCGCCCGGAAGCCGCTGAGCCGCCCCGGCGTGCTGGCGAGGCGCTGACGCGCCGCCCACTCCGTGGGCCTTGTCGGCGGCGTGGGTGTGCACCCCGGTCGGCCACCCGCTTTCCCGGGCCGCCCGCACGCTTCTCCCCCGTGCTGGAGCGAGCCGAGTCAAGGGTGGGCCGCAGGCCCATCGGCGCAGCCGACGCGGAGCGCAGCGCAGCGCCCTTTACTCGGCTCGCGGAAGCACGACACTGACCCAGAAGCGGGCGGCCCACACCAAGAAACGGCACCCCCGTAATGGAGCCCCTACCCCACCCCCACCGCCGCCAGCCGGTGCACATCCCGGGCCGAGCCCGTCACCCCGGACAGGAACCCCTGTGCCCTCGGGGAGGCGTTCTGGGTCAGCCAGCTCGGGTCGATGTCGCAGACGGCGACGCGGACCTCCGTACCGGCGAGGGCCAGCGGGAGGGTGTGGACGACCGTCGACGGGAAGCTCAGTATCGTGCGGCCGATGGGGCCCCGTCGGGCGATCAGCTCCAGCGGGAGGTCGGGGCGGACGATCTCCAGGCCCGTCTCCACCGCCAGCCGGTGGAGTTTCTCCGTGCTCTCGCGGCGGTGGGCGAAGTAGCGGGCGGCGCCGTGGGTGCGGGCGAGGGTGCGGACCGCCGCCACGTAGCGGTCGGCGTCGACCACGCCCGTCTCCACCAGGGAGGTGCCCACCATGTCGGCGCCCTTGGTGACGCGGGGCGGGCCGAAGCGGGTGCGGGTCCAGGCGAAGGTGTTGGAGGTGACGGTCACGCCCGCCGGCGTCTCCTCCATCGGCATGGAGGAGAAGATCTCGACGCGGCGGTCCTCGCCCGGCGTCAGACGGCGGCGGGCCGAGGACGCCACCGGGGCGAAGAGCAGGTCCCGCGGGCCGGGGCGGCCGCCCTTGCGGTGCCAGCGCACCAGGCGTTCGCCGCGGGCCAGCTGGGCGACGAACTCCATCGTCGCCGTGCCGTCGTCGACGACGACCAGGTCGCGGGCCCTGGTGATGGTCAGCAGGAGCTGGACGTAGCGGGAGAAGGGGTCCCCGAGGACCACGCGCGGCGCCCTGCGGAGCATGCCCGCCAGGCCGCCGATCGTCTGGAACGGCGCCGCCGCGCCGCCCCGCGCCTCCTCCCAACGCACCTCGTGCCCCTCCTGCCGGGCCAGCTCCGCCATCCTGCGGAGCTGGCCGCGGGTCATCGGATCGGTCGGGGACAGCACAACGAGGGTGAGTTTCCCGCCGGATGCCTCCGCGCCGGAGCCACCCGCACCAGGCGCCCCCGCGCCCGCGCTCGCGCCCCCCGCGCCCGCGCCCACCCCCCGGGTGTGCGCCCACTCCAGCACGTTCAGCAGCTGTACCGGGCTCTCGACGAACGCGAGTGTGGTGGTGCCGTTGGTGCCGTTGGTGCCGGCGGATCCGGCGCGGCGGCTCATCGGAGTATGACCGTCCCCTGGGTGTCGAGGGTTCAGACCGTGACCGGCTCGCCCGCGGCGGCGGCGATCTCCGCCTCGGCCACGACACCGGTGACGCGGCGCAGCTTCTTCATCGGGCCGAGCTCGGAGTCGTAGACCTTCTTGACGCCGTCGCCGAGGGAGGCCTCGATGGTGCGGATGTCGCGGACGAGGCGGGTGAGGCCCTGCGGCTCCACGGAGGCGGCCTGGTCGGAGCCCCACATCGCACGGTCGAGGGTGATGTGGCGCTCGACGAAGGTGGCGCCGAGGGCGACCGCGGCCAGTGTGGTCTGCAGGCCCGTCTCGTGACCGGAGTAGCCGATCGGGACGTTCGGGTACTCGGCCTGGAGGGTGTTGATCACCCGCAGGTTGAGCTCCTCGGCCTTCGCCGGGTAGGTCGAGGTGGCGTGGCAGAGCAGGATGTTCTCGGAGCCGAGGACCTCGACGGCGTGGCGGATCTGCTTCGGGGTCGACATGCCGGTCGAGAGGATGATCGTGCGGCCGGTGGCGCGCAGGGCGCGCAGCAGCTCGTCGTCCGTCAGGGAGGCGGAGGCCACCTTGTGGGCGGGGACGTCGAACTTCTCCAGGAAGGCGACGGCCTCGGTGTCCCACGGGGAGGCGAACCAGGCGATGCCCTTCTCCTTGCAGTACTCGTCGATCCGGCGGTACTCGTCCTCGCCGAACTCCACGCGGTGGCGGTAGTCGATGTACGTCATCCGGCCCCAGGGGGTGTCGCGCTCGATGTCCCACTGGTCGCGCGGGGTGCAGATCTCCGGCGTGCGCTTCTGGAACTTCACCGCGTCGCAGCCGGCCTCGGCGGCCACGTCGATGAGCTTGAAGGCGTTGTCCAGCTCGCCGTTGTGGTTGATGCCGATCTCGCCGCAGATGTAGACGGGCTGGCCGGGGCCGGCGATGCGCTCGGTACCGAAGGTGCGGAGACGGGAGTTGGCAGACATGGCTACAGACGTTCCTTACTTGTCGAGGGAGTCGAGAGAGGGGCCGAGGATCCAGCTGGCGATCTCTCGGATCGCGCCGTCACCGCCGGGGACGGTGGTGACCGCGCGTGCGGCGCCGCGTACGACGTCGTGGGCGCTCGCGACCGCCACGGGCCAGCCGACGAGGGCGAAGCACGGGAGGTCGTTGACGTCGTTGCCGACGTAGAGCACGCGCTCAGGCGCGATGCCCTGCTCCTCGCACCACTGCTTGAGCGCGAGGTCCTTGCGGTCGATGCCGTGCAGCACGGGGATCTGCAGCTTGCGTGCGCGGGCGGCGACGACCGGGTTCTGCTCCGTGGAGAGGATCAGCATCTTCAGGCCGCTCCTGCGCAGGGCGGCGATGCCGAGGCCGTCCCCGCGGTGCACGGAGACGAACTCCTTTCCGTCGGCGTCGATCAGCACCCGGTCGTCGGTCTGGGTGCCGTCGAAGTCCAGGACGACCGCGTCCACGTCCCCGAAGGCGGGCAGGGCGCCGATGGGGGTCCCCCCGCGCGAGCGCAGCCGAGCGTGGGGGAGGTCCGCGTCGAACAGCGGGGCCAGGGCGCGGGCCCGGGCCAGGTCGTGCGGGTCGTCGATCTCCAGCACGCGTGCGGGGTCGGTCCGTACGAGTTCGGTACGGCCGAAGAAGCGGTGCTGGTGCTTGCGGAAGCCCGGCGCGTCCATGGCGTAGGCGGCGCCGGTCTCCAGGAGGTCCTGGGGGCGGTCCTGGCGGCGGGGGCGGCAGGACTTGTCGTGGTTGACGCCGAAGGAGCCGCCGGTCTCCTCGTCTCCGTCGCGCCAGACGAAGCCGTGGAAGGGGGCCACGGTCACCGCCGTGTCCGCGCCGTTCTCCACGACGGCCGCCGCGACGCTCTCGACGTCCTCGCGGACGAGGAAGGGGCTTGTGCACTGGACCAGCAGGACCACGTCCACCGGCGCCCCGTGCAGGGCCTCGTGGGTGTCCATGGCGTGCAGGACGGCCGCCTCGGAGGTGGCCGTGTCTCCGGCGATGGCGGCGGGCCGCAGTACGACCTCGGCGCCGGCCTCGCGGGCGGCGGCGGCGATGGCCTGGTCGTCGGTGGAGACGACGACGTCGGTCACCAGCCGGGTGGCGCGGCACTCGCGTACCGCCCGCGCCACGAGCGGTACGCCGCCGACGGGGGCGAGGTTCTTCGCGGGCACGCCCTTGGAGCCGCCGCGGGCGGGGATGACGGCGAGCACGCGGCGCGCCGAAGTCCCCGGGCCGGTCTGCGGGTTGGTCATGGGGTCCACTCCTTGGGCTCCGTGCGAGGGATTCGGGTCGGGCACGCCCCGCGGCCGGCCGGTGCTCACAGCTCCCCCATCCGCCGGATGACCGGCGCCACCCGCTGCACCCCGTGCCGGTAGGCCCCGCGGGCGGCCCGGCGGACGATCTGCCGGACCGGGCCGGGGTCCTTGTCCTGGGCGGGGGCGCCGGGCAGCGGGCTGCCGTCGGGGCCGAGGTGGTGGCGGGCGAGGATGCCGGGCAGGTAGCCGGGCGCGGTCGCGGGTGTGTAGTACGGGGTCAGCGGCGGGAGGTCGCCGGCGAGCAGCTTGGCGATGCGCTCGCGGGCTCCGTCGAAGGCGGTCTCGTACGATCCGTCGGCCGCGACGCCCTGCCGGGACACCCACCCCTCGTCGGCCACCGGCAGGTGCCCGGCGTCGAGTTGGTCCCAGGAGGCGAGGCAGCCGGAGCCGACGAAGTGGTGGTTGCCGAGGACCTCGCGGACGCCCAGGTCGGTGAGGACGACGGTCGGGATCCGGCGGTGCAGGGATTCCAGGGCGGCCGTGGAGCTGACGGTGACGAGCAGGTCGGTGCGGTCCAGCACCTCGCCCATGTGGCCGTACACCAGCCGGAAGTTGGGCGGCAGGTCCGCCTTCTGCGCCAGCTTCTGGTAGGGCAGCTCCTCGATGTGCGTGGTGTGTTCGCCGGGCCTGGAGCGCAGCTTCAGCAGCACCTCGCGCTCGGGGTGCAGGCGGGCGTGCCGCACCAGCCGGTTCAGCAGGTAGGTACGGTCCTTGCGGCTGTCCGGTACGGAGGGCTGCGCGGCGAAGACGACCGTGTACGGGTCGTGCTCCCCCTCGTAGGGCGCCCCGCCGAGGAACGGCAGCGCCCCCTCCGTGACCGCCGAGGCGTCGGCGCCGACCCCCTCGTAGACCGCGCGGAAACGGTCCGCGTCCTGGCGGGAGTTGGCGAGGACGAGGTCGGCTCCGTGCCGCAGGAGGAGGCCGTCGGCGAGCTTCTCGTAGACGACGCCGACGTAGCCGGTGACGACGACGGGGCGTGCGGTGCGGCCTTCCCAGACGCGCTTGAGGCCGTGCAGCATGGCCTGCACTCCGCCGCCGACCAGGGCCAGTACGACGATGTCGTAGGACTCCTCGGCCATGGCGCGCAGGAACTCCACGGCCGTCACCTCGCGCAGGGAGTCGGCCGTCACGCCGACCTCCGCCAGTTGGCGGGCGGTGGGCGTGGCCCGGCCGCGCAGCAGGAATCCGCTCAGGGCGGGCGCGGCTTGCGTACCGCCTTCGGGTGCGGCTTCCATGGGCGGGCCCGGGGCGATGCGGCCCGCCGTCAGCGCACCCCATTTCCAGCGGGTGTCGGAGTCCGCGAGGACGGCGATTCGCGGCGGCTTCGGTGTACTTGCTGGCACGTGGAAGACGCTAGGAATCAATTCCTAGGTATGGCCCAACCGTGAATCAACGAAAAGTTAACAACATCCCACCGAGAGCCGAACTGGCCTGGCAAAACCCGGGAAGTACAGGGGGTGCACCGTTCCGACACATGGAGTTCACCCGCTGTACCCGCACCGTCAAGTTCCGCTGCCGGGCCCGCTCCTAATCTTTTGCGGGTGCCAAAGCTTTCCGTGATCGTGCCGTTCTACAACGTGCAGCAATACGCCCCGGACACCCTCAGAAGTCTGCGTGCGAATGCCCGGCGCGACTTTGAGTTCATCCTGGTCGACGACCATTCGGAGGACGGAACTCCGGCCATTCTCGAACGGGCCGCCGACCAGCTCTCGGAGGTCGCGCAGGTGCGCTACATCCGGCACGAGGTGAACGGGGGACTCGCCACCGCCCGCAACACCGGCCTGGACGCGGCGCGGGGCGAGTACCTCACCTTCCTCGACGGCGACGACTGGCTGGCGCCCGGCCACTTCGCCGAACTGGTCGCGGCCATGGAGGAGTTGGGCTGCGACTTCGTGCGTACCGACCATGTCCAGGCCGTCGCGCGCGCCAGAACCGTGCACCGGGTGCCGCACGGCCGGCGCGGCGAGGTGCTGGACCCGCGCGGGGCGATCCTGCCGGCCGACCGGACGACCTCCGTCGACTACGCCTACGCCTGGGCCGGCGCCTACCACCGCCGGCTGCTGGAGAAGGGGCTGCTGCACTTCACCGACGGGCTGCGGACGGCCGAGGACCGGCCGTGGATCTGGAAGCTGCACCGGGAGGCGGAGTCGTTCGCGGTGGTGGGCCTGCTGGGCGTCTTCTACCGGCGCGGGGTGGCCGGTTCGCTGACCCAGATCGGCGATGTGCGCCAACTGGACTTCATCCGCGCCTTCGACCAGGTCATCGAGGAGACGGCCCGGGATCCGGAGGCGGACAGGCTGCTGCCGAAGGCGATGCGCACCTACTGCGCGATCATCGCCCACCATCTGGCGGACGAGTCCAAGTGGGAACCGGCCGTGGCCAGGCAGCTGCGGGCGATGAGCGCGGCGGCGATACAGCGCATGCCGCAGGACGCGCTCGGTGACGTGCTCGACACCATGGACCTGCGCCGGGCCGGCAAGCTGCGCCGGCTGCGGCGCCGGGTCACCACAGCGAAGGCGGCCGCGTGATGTCCCCTGCCCCCCAGGCCCCTGCCACCCGCACCCCCCGTACCGCCCGCGCCCCCCGTACCACCCGGATCTTCTGCGTCTCGACGCTCTACGGCGCCGCCACGCTGGCCGCCGCGATCGACTCGGACTGCTTCGCCGCGGCGGACCGCCGGCTGCTGCTGGTCTTCAACAACGCGGCGACACCGGAGACCACTCCGGCCGTCGACGAGATGCCGGGCTTCGAGGCGCTGCGCGACCGCTTCGACGGCGTACTCTCCTTCAACGAGGCGATCCGGCCCTTCCACCCCGGCGCCTGGGAGCCGCGGCCGGACGACGTCCCGCTGTTCGAGCGCTATCTGCGGCTGCTGTGGGGGCTCGGCGAGGACCGGGTGGAGCTGGTCCTGGAGTCCCTCCAGGTCAACCCGGCGCTCGGAGTGGCGCAGATGTTCACCGGCGCCCCCATCGACGTCTACGCCGACGGGCTGATGAGCTACGGGCCCACCCGGAACAAGCTGGACCCGCTGGTCGGCACGCGGGTGCGGCGGCTGCTCCACCTGGACCTGGTGCCGGGGCTGCGGCCGCTGCTGCTGACCGAGTTCGACGTGCCCGCGCAGGTCGTGCCGACCGACGCGTTCCTGAAGGCGATGGGCGAACTCGCGGGTACGGGCCCGGAGTTGCCGGTGTTGCCGGACAACTCGGCGCTGCTGCTGGGCCAGTACCTGTCCGCGCTGAACATCCTCACGCCGCAGGCCGAGGAGGAGCTGCACGTGCGGATGATGCGGGGGGCGGTGGAGCGCGGGCACCGCTCGATCGTCTTCAAGCCGCATCCGACGGCTCCGGCCCGCTACAGCCGCGTCCTGGAGACCGAGGCCGAGCGGCTCGGTGTCGAGCTGACCGTCCTGGACACGCCTGTCCTGGCCGAGGTGCTCTTCGAGAAGGCGCGCCCCGGCCTGGTCGTCGGCTGCTTCTCGACCGCGCTGTTCACGGCGTCCGCGTTCTACGGCCTGCCCGTCGCCCGGATCGGCACCGGGCCGCTGCTGGACCGGCTGACGCCGTACCAGAACAGCAACCGCGTCCCGGCGGTGCTGGCGGACGCCGTGCTGCCGGACCTGGAGGGCCGCGAGGGCGAGGAGACGGTCGCCGCGGAGACGCTGGGCGCGCTGGTCACCGCCGTGGGGTTCACCATGCAGCCGCAGCTGCACCCGGGGCTGCGGCCGGCGGCGGAGGCGTATCTGTCGGGGCAGTTCGGGCCGCGCACCCAGCGCTACTTCAAGCGCAAGCGGCTCACCTCACTGGGGCTGCCCGGCGGCATCCCGGAGCGGCTGTCGTTCCTGCCGCGCAACGCCACGGCACGCCGGGTGGTGCGCCGGGCGAAGGCCTTGAGGAAGGCGGTGGGCCGCTGAGCCAAGGCCCGGTGAACCACCGGAATCGGCCAAGGAAACAGTGGCACAACATCGACTCGAACCGATGATTCCACGGCAGGGGCGGCGCCCGGATCCCTAGGATCACGGACGCCGCCCCATCGCCGTCTCTCCCCCGCCACCTTCCCCCCACCCCCACCTTCCCCCCACCTCATCCGACTCCGTGAGGCACTCATGACGAACCTCGGCCGGCTGTACCCCCTGCTCGACGACGTCACCCTGCCGGACGACATCCCCTACTCGCAGGTCAGCGACTGGGAACTGCGCTTCCTGTACCTCCTGGGCCGCCATCGCCTCACGGGTGAGGACGGCATCGTCGAACTGGGCTCGGGCGGCGGCGGATCGACGTACGCGCTCGCGCTCGGGCTGCGCGACAACCCGGTCTTCGACGAGCGGACGGGGCGGCTGCACGCGTACGACTTCTTCCACGTCGGCAAGGGCACCTTCGCCACGGAGAAGTTCTTCACGGCCGGTGCCAGGCCCGTGGACGGCGGCACGTCCTTCCTGGCGGACTTCCGCGCCCGGCTCGAACCCTTCCTGCCGTTCCTGGAGATCCACGCCGGTGACATCCACCGGACCTCCGACCCGGACGACACCGACCCGATCGAGTTCCTGCACATCGACATCGCCAAGACGCCCCGGGTGTTCCGCTGTGTCGCCGAGCGCTTCCTGACCCGGCTGCGGCCCGGATCGGTCGTCCTGCACCAGGACTTCGCCGGACCCCGGCTGCCCTGGCTGCACTACAGCACGGGCGCGCTGCTGCCGTACATCGAGCTCGCGGGCCCGCCGATCCGGTCCACGCTGGCCTTCGAGGTGTCCCGGCCGATCCCCGCGCACGTGCTGAAGAGCGTCGCGGAGGACGCGTACACGGTGGACGAGAAGCTCGCGCTGATCTCCGCCGTACAGGACCGGATCGACCACGACCACACCGGCGGCATCCCCTTCAAGTCGGTGCTGGAGATGGCCAAGGCGTACGTCGCGCACTACGCCGGCCAGTACGAGCGGGCCTGGTCGATCGCCGGGCCGCTGGAGTCCGACGCGTATCTGAGCCGGACCCGGGCCAGCCACTTCGAGCAGCTCAGGAAGGGCCCGGGGCGCTGATCCCCGGACCCTTCACGGGTCAGCTCCCCAGGATGATCCGCAGGTCCGCCGCGTTCGCCTCGGTGACCTTCCACAGCTCCTGCTGGCGGCCGTGCACGTCGGCGACGGTCGCCGCGTGGTCGCGCAGCAGGTCCTTGGAGCGCTCCACCAGGCGGTCGGCCAGGTGGCGGTCGTGGACGGAGACGCCCCACTCGGGGCGGTCGATGTCCCGCAGGAAGTACGCCATCTTCGGGTGCGAGATCAGGCTGATGATCGGCGTGCCGCAGCCGAACGGGATCATGCCCGCGTGGCCGCGCATGCCGATGACCAGCTTGGTGCGCGCGTACAGGTCGCGGATCTCGTCGTTGTCGAAGTCGTACATCGGGATGACGGGCAGCGAGATGCCGTGTTCGCGGCGCAGGTCGAAGGCGATCTTCTCGTCGTCGAGGGAGTGCGCCACGCACCGCACCTCGGCCAGCTCGCCCAGGTCCCGTACCGCGCGGGCCATCTGATTCAGGAAGTAGCCGTAGTCGTGGCCGAAGCGCAGGCCCGCGCGGTCGTAGGCGGCGTTGATCAGGATGGTGTCGTCGCGTCCGGCCGGGTCCCGCCAGTCCGGCACGAGCTGGCGCGTCACGGTCGTCGGGCACGGCTGGAAGCGGACCTTGTCGTGCAGGTGGGCCGGGAGCATGGCCCGCACCTTCTCGATCGAGCCGTGGTTGCGCAGCCCGAAGAAGGCGGACTTCTCCACCAGCAGGCGCAGCGAGTCGCGGAACCGGTTCGCCCGGTAGGACTGGCCGTCGAAGGCGTTGAAGCCCACGGCGTAGACCGCGATGGGCACGTCGATGCGGCGCATCAGCTCGTCCGGGACGTTCCACTGCCAGGCGCTGTTGCCGTTGGGCATGGTGTCCGGGATGAACAGGCCGCCGCCGCCGATGACCAGGCCACGCCGGGCGTTGACGCGTTCCAGGGCCGCCTCGTCGAAGAGCCGGTGGGCGTGCACGGAGTGCCAGCGGCGGGAGCCGGTGTCGGGGCCGAAGGCGCTGCGCACGCTCTCCGGGAGCAGCTTGTCGCCCGCGTTGCCCTGCCGGTCCATGTAGAAGGCGACGTGCGCCAGTTGGTCGCCGGGGGCGCCCAGGTCGGCGGGCGGGGCGGAGGCCGCGCGCTGCGCCCACAGTCTGCTGGAGCGGTGGGTGATGTCGACCGACAGTCCGGCCGTGGCGTGCTTCAGGGCGGTCTCGTCGTCGCCGTGCACCCAGGCCATCTGGGCGAGGCGGGCGAAGGCGGTGGCGGCCCGGTTCGGGGCGGCCGTCGCCATCAGCAGCTGTGCCTCGGCCTCGGCGTAGCGCGAGACGCTCATCAGGGCGTGGCCGAGGACCTCGTGCGGCCAGGCCTCGTCGAGCGGGATCCGGACGCTTTCGAGGATGTCCACGGCGTCCTGGTACTCGCCGGCCGCGATGTGCGCGGCGGCCACCTTGCGGGCGACCTCGACGTCACCGGTGCGGGCGACGTGCGGGGTGCCGTAGTGGACGACCAGGTCGTGGTGGAGGCCGCCGCTCCGGGAGAGGTACTCGGCGTGGAAGTCGGCGTCGGACAGCTCGAACTCGCGCCACTTCTCCTCGGCGAGGCCGTAGCCGGACTCACCGCCCTGCCACGGCTTGTGGCGGCCGGTGAAGTGCAGGATCGCGGTGTCCTCGGGCACGGGCAGGTCGCCGGACAGGCGCCGCTTGACGAAGTTGTAGCGGGGGTCGAGGCGGACGAAGTCGCCGTCGAGGACGGCGTTGAGGATGCCCTGGTCGTGCTTGTCGAGTTCGTAGTCGCCGCTGCGGCCGGTGGCGTCGAGCCTGGCGCAGAACTCGTCGCTCAGGTATTCGCGCTGGATGACCAGCAGCCCGGAGTTGAGCTTGTGCTGCCCGTAGAAGAACTGCGGGACGGCGGCGAGGCCCTCGCGCAGCCTGAGCAGTTCGCCGAGGTCGTCGAGGACGACCATGTCGGTGTCGAGGGTGATGACGGTGTCGTACTCGCGCAGCCGGAAGACGTCGAGGATGAAGTACGCCTTGCGGACGAGGTAGTTGTCCTGGTCGCCCTTCTTGTACGCGTCGTAGTGGGTGTCGTTGACGCGCTTGAGGACGATCCTCGGGTGCAGGGCGCGGATCCTCGCGATCGAGCCGGGGCGCAGGTCGTCGTAGAGGACCACGAAGTCCTCGCACACGCTCGGGTTGGACAGCGCGAGGCTGCGCAGCAGGGCGAGGAAGCCGGGCAGGTAGTTCTCGTCGACGTAGGACGCGAAGGCGATGCGGCGCTTGCCGGTGAGGGCGTGGGCGTCGGTGGCGGGGGCCTGGGTCGCAGGCGCGGTCGTGGTCATCGCAGGGAGATCCTCATGTCGGTCACGCTCTGGGCCCGCTCCATGACCCATGCCTTCTCGCTGGTGTATTCGTGTACGGAGGTGATGGCGAGCTTCATCGCTTCCTGGACGCGGTAGGCGCCGCTCTCGTAGAAGTCGAAGCCGATCAGGTCGAGCTTGGGGCTGACGTCCAGGAAGTCCAGCAGGTACAGCATGTTGAAGCCGGTGGTCGGGATGCCGGACCACCGGTCGCTGCCGAGTCTGCCGATGTTGCGCACGGGCCAGCGCAGGGACTCGTCGCCGAGGCGGGTCTGGGCGCCGGGCACCAGGCGGTTGCGCAGCGACCACTTCCAGTCGCCGGAGATGCCGCCGAACACCAGCCGGGTGTCGACCTGCTTGTCCCAGTTGAAGCCGTGCTTGTGGATGGTGGCGTGGATGTCGGTGCGGCTGCCGGTGTGCCTGGGGTCGATGCGGTACGAGTTGAAGCGTACGACGAGGTCGTAGGCGTCGATCTCGGCGCCCATCGAACTGGCGCCGACCCGGCCGGAGTTGGCGATCAGGCAGACCGACTTCCCGGCGATGAGGTTGCGGAACTCGCCGAGGCTGATCCACTGCACGCCGCCGACGGTGGGGTCGGCGACGGGTCCGCGCATGCGGCTGCGGCGCTGGTCGGCGTAGAGCGCGAGGACCTCGGTGAGCCCGGCGAGGGCGGTGACATCGGTGTCGGCGGCGATGCGCAGGTCCAGGTACTGGCCGAGCAGTTCCTGGCGTTCGGTCACGGGGGCGTCGCTCATCGCCAGCACCGCGCCGAGCAGGCGCGGTTCGGCGGCGGGCCAGTCGCCGGCGGCGTGCGCGGCCAGGCCCTCGGACCACACCTCGGTGGCGTCGCGGCGGGTGAACTCCTCGGCGCGCGGGCACTGTCGGCGCAGCAGGGCGAGCAGTTCGCGCTCCCGTTCGCCGGCCGTGCGCAGGCCCGCGATGCGGGCGCGGACGCCGAAGCCGTCGTCGTCAGTGAGGCCGAGGTACTTCTCGTACGCCTCCAGCGCCTCGGTCTCCTCGCCGACCGCCTCCAGCACGCGGGCGCGCAGCCGCCAGCCGGCGCGGGAGTTCTTGCGCTGGGCGAGGACGGTGTCGCTGATGACCAGGGCGAGGTTCAACTCGTCGTCGTAGCCGCACTTGAGTGCCTGGTTGGCGACGGCGAGCAGGGCGTCGAGGAGGTCGTTGCCGAGGCCGGTGGCGGGGGTCGCGGCGCCCTTGACGGCGCGCTTGAGCAGCGCGGTGGCGCCGGTGGTGGGGGCGGGCGCGGGCGTTGCGGGGGTGGTGCCCCACACGACGAGCAGCTTTCTGAGCTGTTCGGCGAGTTCGATACGGCGGCGGTCGATGCTGCCGACGAGTTTGCCGCTGTGCACCGCGCAGGCACGCAAACAGTCGTCCAGCTCCCCTCCGCGCGCACGTGCCCGTCTGTTCTGGACCCTCGTCATGGCACTCCTGGTTTTCGCCAAGCCAATGCTGTGTTCGCCGCGGTTTATCGGCGGGTGGGGGGTTCTTGAAACCGATTGGTCATCCGTGGGGGGACGCTGAGAAAAATTAGGAAGGCAAAACGACGCCAAGGTGAACTCACCGGGTCCAGGGGACTAATCGTTGCCCCACTGCCCCCACCCCCGCCCCGACTTCGATTCGGACTGACGTGCCCGGGTCCCCCGAGAAATGGACGACTGCGCGACGCGATCTCCTGTGCCGTCAGCGGGTTCGTCGTCCGCATGGGCGGCCGGGGCCGTCCGCCGGTCGTTCTTCGCCTCCCGCGCCGCCCTGTTCGCGCCGTACTCGTCCGGCCCGGGTGCTGGATGCGATCGCTCAGTTGTCGCTGACCGATCACAAACGACCAAAGTCGGTCTTAGAATCCCCTCTTGTACCCGCACGCCACCGACGCCGCATCGCGGTCCGGTTCCGTGCGGTGGGGGAACGGGGGAGTTTGGTGGGGGAACGAACCGTGCCTGCGGGCATGTTGCGGCTCATCGCGCTGAGAGCGTGGACGCATCGGGTACTCCTCGGTGCCGTGCTGCTGACGGTCTCGCTGACCACGACCGTGCTGGCCGCGCTCACCGCCTACTCGGGCGCGATAGGCGACGCCGCGCTGCGGCGGTCGCTCGCCGAGGAACGCACCGCCGCCGAGGCCGCCCTGGTGGTCAAGGCCGCCGTACCGGCCGACCAGCGGCAGGCGGCCGACGACGCCGTGCGCGACGCGTCCCGCACCCTCTTCGACGGGCTGCCGCTGCAGGTGCGCACCCTGCTGCGCTCCGGCCCCTACGCCCTGCCGCCCGCACTGCGACCGGTCTCCGAACGGAACGAGAACCCCGACCTCACCCACTTCGCGGCCCTCGACCGCACCCAGGTGCGGACCGTCGCCGGACGGCTGCCCCGCCCCGCGGCGACCACCGGACCCCTGGAGGTCGCCCTGCCGCAGAGCGCCGCCCGCCGACTCGGGCTGGAACCCGGCGACCGGCTGACCGTCACCGACCGGCTCGACGGCCCGGCGGTACGCCTGCTCATCACCGGCGTCTACCGGCCGGTCGACGTCCGGGCGCCCTACTGGCAGCTGGACGACCTGGCGGGCCGCGGCGTGAAGGAGTCCAGCTTCACGACCTACGGTCCCCTGCTCACCGCCCCGGACGTGCCCGCGTCCGGCCGGGTGAGCGCCGACGCGTCGGGCTGGCTGGTGTCGGCCGACTACTCCTCCCTGACGACCGAGCGGATCGGCGCCCTGCGCGAGGGCATCCGCGCGGGCACCGCCGAGTTGCGCGAACGGCCCGAACTCAGCGGCGCGACCATGGCTTCCACCGCGCTGCCCGAGGTGCTCGACCGCATCGAACGCTCCCTGCTCGTCACCCGCGCCGGCATGCTGATCGTCGCCGCCCAGCTCGGACTCCTCGCGGCCTGCGCCCTGCTGCTCGTCGCGGGACTGCTGAGCGCCGAGCGCAGGTCCGAGACCCGGCTGCTGCGTGCGCGCGGCGCCACCCGGGCACGCCTCGCGGGCCAGGCCGCGCTGGAGGCCGCCCTCATCGCCGTACCCGCCGTGATCGTGGCCCCGCTGCTGTCGGGGCCGCTGACGCGGCTGCTCGTCGAACAGGGCGCGTTGGGCCGGACCGGGGTGCGCGTCGATCTGCCCGCCTGGGGCCGGCCCGAGGTGTGGGCGGTCTCCGTCGGCGTGGCCGCGCTCTGCGCGCTGGCCGTCGCCGTCCCGGCGTGGCGGGCGTCCTTCGCGGGCGCCACCGCGCGGGCGGGGGCCCTGGCCGCACCGCTGCGTGCCGGGGCGGACATCGGGCTGGCCGTCGTGGCCGGCGTCGCCCTCTGGATGCTCGACAGCCAGCGCTCCGGCGCCGTCACCGCCGACCGCGAGGGAATCCTCGAGGTCGACCCGCTGCTGGTGCTGGCGCCCGCGCTGGTGCTGCTCGCCGGAACGGTCCTGGTGCTGCGGCTGCTGCCGCTGCTGGCACGGATCGGTGAACGCCTCATGACCCGCGGGCGCGGGCTGACCGCGGCCATGGTCGGCTGGCAGTTCAGCCGCCGACCGATGCGCGGGGCGGGCCCCGTGCTGCTCCTGGTCATCTCCGTGGCGCTGGGCGTGACGGCCATCGGGCAGGGCGCGTCCTGGCACCGCTCCCAGACCGACCAGGCCGACTTCCGCGTCGGCGCCGACCTGCGCGTCCTCGCCTCCGGGGGCGGCGGTGTGGGCCGCACCGACGTCTACGCGGACCTGCCGCACGTCGACGCGACCGCCCCCGCGGTCCGCGGCACGATGACGCTCTCCGGCAGCCGCACCGCGACCGTCATGGCCCTCGACACCGCCGAGGCCACCGGGGTGATGCTCGCGCGCAGCGACCTCACGGACGGCCCGCCGCTCGCCGGACTCGCGCCGCGGGGAGCACCGCCCACCGGCGTGGAGATACCGGAGGGCACCGACCGGCTCACCCTGACCGCCACCCTCCACAGCAGCACACCCGGGTCAGGCGCCGACGTCACGCTCACACTCCGGGACCGTGACGGCACCTCCTACGAGATCCCGTCCGGGCGCCTCGCCGCAGACGGCCGCCCGCACCGGCTGACCCCCGAACTGAACGGTGCCCGGGGCCCGTTGGCGCTGACCGGACTCGAACTGACGACGCCCCAGCCGTTCGACCGCCCCCACCGCCACCGCCTCGTCCTCGGCGCGCTCACGGCGACGGCGGGCGACCGCGACGCCCAGCGGCTGGCGCTGCCCACGAAGTGGACGACCGCGATCGAGGCCGCCCCGCTCTACGTCCCCGACGACGACGCCCTGGCCACCCACCCCCGGATCACGTCCACGGCGCCCGTGACCATGACGTACAGCACCGGGTACCAGCCGCCGGACATGTCACCGCCCGCCCCGCCGCTTGAGGTCCGGCTGAAGGTCACCCAGCCGCGCCCGCCCGAGGTCGTCGCCGTCGCCACCGACCGGTTCCTCACCGCGTCCGGAGCGCGCGTGGGCCAGCGCGTCCAGGTGCCGTTCGAGGGCCACTCGGTGCCCGTACGCATCGTCCGCACCACGGACGCCCTGCCCACCACCGAGGCCACCGCCCAGGGCGGCGGAGCCCTGCTGGTCGATCTGCGGGCCGTCAACCAGGCGCTCCAGGCCCGCTACGGCACCGGACTGACCCCCAACGAGTGGTGGCTGAGCAGCTCCGCGCCCGACGCCACCGCCGCGGCCGCCCGCGCCCTGCCCGACGTCGACCCGAAACAGGTGCTGGTGCGCGACGAGACCGCGGCCGAACTGAGCGACGACCCCTTCGGGGCGGCCCCGGAGGCGGCGCTGGTCGCGGCGGCCGCGGTGACCGTGCTCTTCGCCTCGCTCGGCTTCGCGGTCAGCGCGGCAGGGGCGATACGCGCCCGGGACGGCGAGTTCGCCGTGCTGCGCGCCCTCGGGACACCGCGCCGCCGGCTGGTCCGGCTGATCGCCGCCGAGCACGGCGTCCTGGTGGGCCTGGCCCTGCTGGTCGGCACGGCGCTCGGAGCGGTGCTGACGTACATTCTGGTCCCCCTCGTCATCCTCACCGGGCAGGCCACCCGGCCGCTGCCGCCCGTGCTCGTCGAACTCCCGCTGCTGCCGCTGGCCGCCCTGCTGACGGCACTCGCGGCGGGCCCCACCCTCGTGACCGTGGCCCTCGCCCTGCGACGGGCGAAACCCCTCACGACGACTCTCAGGGACGAGGTGCCCCAGTGACCGCGCAGCAGGGACCCCCTCGGGACGAGAGGACGGGGCCCGTGCCCCCGCGTGCGGGGGCCGGACTGAGGACCCGGCTGAGGGCCTTCGCCGGCACCTCCGTCGCCCTCGCACTGCTGGTGGCCGTGACCGCGGCGCTTGCCGCCGCGTACCCGCGCGCCGTCGACCGGTACGGGGACGCGGGGCTGCGCCAGGCGATCGAGCAGGCCCGCCCCGACCGCACGACCGTGCAGGTGCAGGCCGCGCCTCCCTGGACGGCCACGGTCCAGGAGAGGCAGGCCCTGTTCCGCGGCGACCGGCTGGCCGAGGCGTGGGCCGAGGTCCTCGCCACCGCCGAGGCACCGCTGACCCCCGACCGCGACCAGTCGTCGTACGGCGTCCGCACGACCGTCCCCCTGGCGGTGTCGGCCCCCCGGATCCCCCGGCCCGCCGGACTGCCCGCCCAGATGGTGCTCGCCGCCCAGCAGGACCTGGCCTCCCACGCCCGGATCGGCGCGGGACGGCTGCCCCGCGCCACCGGCGAGGTGACCGCGACGACCGAGCGGGTCGAGGCCGCCGTCACCGCGGACACCGCACGCCAGCTCCGCATCCGGGTGGGTTCCGTGATCCACGTACCGGACGCGCGAGGCGGCCCGCTCGCCGTCCGGATCACGGGCATCGTCAAGCCGCGCACCCCCGCGGGCGCGTACTGGTCGACGCTGCCCGCGCTGCGCACCCCCACCCTGAGCCGCCTGCCCGGCAGCCGGCCGACGGACGTCTACTGGGTCGGCGGCCTGCTCCTCGCCCCCGAGGCCGGCCCCGTCCTGCTGCGCACGCCCGGCCGCCCCGAGCGCTACTGGAACGTCGCCCCCGACGTGGGCAGCCTCCGCGCCCACGATCTCGACCGCCTGACCTCCGCCGTCGCCGCCCTGGAATCGGGGCCGGGCGTGCAGCGCCTGCGGGCCTCCGTCGACGAGGAGCTGGAGGCCCGGACGAAGCTCGACGAAACCCTCGCCGACCATGCCGGACTGCGGTCGGGCATCGAGCCGCTGCTCCTTCTCGCCGCCGTCGGGACCGGCAGCCTCGCCGTCATCGTCCTGGTCATGGCCGGAGGCGTGGCAGCCGACCGCCGGCGCGCCGAACTGACCCTGCTGCGGGCCCGCGGCGCCTCCCTGACCGGTCTCGCCGGACGGCTGCTGGCGGAGACGACGGCGGTGGCCGTACCGGCCGGCGCCCTCGGACTGACCGCCGCACTCCTGCTGCTGCCCGACGCCCGCACCGCGCCCGCCGTCGCCGCCGCCCTCGCCGTCACTCTGGTCGCCTGCCTCGTGCTGCCGCTGCGCGCCGTGGCCGCGCACCGCACGGTACGCCTGCACGACGGCGGGGAGGACCTCGGCAGGGCCCGGACGTCACGGCGACGCACGGTGGCGGAGGTCACCGTCCTGGTGATCGCCGGGGGAGCGATCGCCGCACTGCGCCGGCAGGGATCCGGCAGCACCGCCCTGGTGGCCGCCGCCCCGCTGCTGACGGGCGTCGTCGCCGCGCTGCTGCTGGCACGGCTGCACCCCCTGCCGCTGCGCGCCCTGAGCAGGGCGGCCACCCGCCGGCTGCGCGGCCTGGTGATCCCGCTGTCACTGGCCCAGGTGGCCCGCTCCCCCGGCTTCGCCGTGCTGCCGCTGCTCGCCCTGCTCGGCGCCCTGACCGCGGCCGCGTTCGGCGGCTCCGTGCTGGCCGGGGTCACGGCGGCCCGCGACCGGGCCGCGCTCCTCGACGTCGGCGCCGACGGCCGCGTCGAGACCACCGCCGGCACCCTCCCGCGCGACCTGCCGGACCGCGTCCGCCGGCTGCCCGGCGTCCGGGACGCGACCGAGGTGAGCGTCGTCAACGACGCGAAGCCGGAGCAGAGCACCCAGCCGGTCCCGCTGGCCGGGGTGGACCCCGACGCCTACGCGCGCCTGTCCCACCGCACGGCGCTGGGGCCGTTCGACGCGGCGGACCTCCGGCAGGGGGCCGCCGGTACGGCGGGCGGTGCCGGTACGGCGGACGGTGCCGCCCGGCCCCTGCCCGCGCTGGCCTCCCCGCGCGTGGCCGAAGAGTACGGCACCGGCCCCTCCACCGTGCTCCTCCCGGACGGCACCTCCGTCACCGTCCGGATCGTCCTGGTCCGGGCGCGCACACCGGCCGTGACCGGTGACGACTTCCTCGTCGTGGACCGCTCCGGCCTCCCCGCCGCCCGTGCGACCACCCTGCTCCTGACCGGCGACACCCTGAACGGCCGGGCGCTGCGCTCCGCGGCGGACGGCACGGGGGCGACCGTCCGGCTGCGCGCCGAGGAACGCGCGCGGTTCGTCGACTCCCCGCTCCAGTCCGGCACGGAACGCCTGTTCGGCGTCGCGGTCGCCGCGGGCGCCGGGTACGCCGTACTCGCCCTCCTGCTGACCGTGCTGCGCACCGCGCCCGAACGCACCGCTCTGCTCGCCCGGCTGCGCACCATGGGCATGAACCGCTCCCAGGGCCGCCGACTGCTCATCCTCATGGCCCTGCCGCAGGCGTTGCTGGCCGCGGCGGGCGGCGTCCTGACCGGCTGGGCCTGCATCCGTCTGCTGTCGCCCGGTATCGACCTCGCGACCATCGCCCTGGCCTCGCCGTCCGCCCTCGAAGGGGCCGCGCTGCGCACCGATCCGCTGTCGCTGGCGGTTCCGGCGCTCGCCGTGCTGCTGCTGGCCGTCGGCGTGCCCGCCGGGCAGGCCTGGTGGGCCGGCCGCCGCGGCTCGGTGCGCGAACTGAGGCTGGGGG
Organism: Streptomyces sp. TRM68416; assembly: GCF_014596915.1. GTDB lineage: Bacteria > Actinomycetota > Actinomycetes > Streptomycetales > Streptomycetaceae > Streptomyces. The sequence goes on along the minus strand of NZ_JACVWU010000005.1, from coordinate 366,804 downwards.
ACGGCTAGACAGTGAACAGCCCCCCGACAACCAGGTCCTGCCGTACGGACCGCGCCGGCTCCGGGACCGGGGCCGCCGGGCCGCGCAACCACGGCACGACCCGAACGACCGCGTCCAGCCCCCTCGGGTACCGGCCCGTGTTCCCGCGTCCGCCCAGGAGCATCCGATGACCAGCAGCCCGACCTTCCACGAGCTCGCCGACCGTGCCCTCGCCGCGCGCAACGAGGCCGCCTACGGCCATGACGCCCTGATCACCTGCGACCGGGTGGTCCGGATCTTCTCCGCCGACGGCGTGGAGGTCCAGGCGCTGCAGGGCCTCGACCTCCTGGTGCGCAAGGGAGAACTCATGGCTCTGGTGGGGGCCTCCGGCAGCGGTAAGTCCACCCTCATGAACATCCTGGCCGGACTGGACAAGCCCACCGCCGGGGCGGCCCGCGTCGCCGACCACGACCTGGTCACGATGTCCGCCAAGGAGCGTCTGGCCTACCGTCGCGCCACCGTCGGCTTCGTCTGGCAACAGACGTCCCGCAATCTCCTGCCGTACCTCACCGCCGCGCAGAACGTCGCCCTGCCCCTGCAACTGGCCGGCACCCGCCGTGGACGCCGGGCCCGGGCCACCCGCGTCATGGAACTCCTCGACCTGCTGGAGGTCGCCGACTGCCGCGACCGCACACCGCCCGAGATGTCCGGCGGCCAGCAGCAGCGCGTCGCCCTCGCGGTCGCCCTCGCCAACGACCCGGCGGTCCTGCTCGCCGACGAGCCCACCGGCGAACTCGACTCCCACACCGGCGAACAGGTCTTCGCCGCGTTCCGCACCGCGAACGAGGAACTGGGCACGACCATCGTGATCGTCACCCACGACCAGTCCGTCGCCGGTGAGGTCCGCCGCACCGTGGCCATCCGCGACGGCCGTACCTCGACGGAGGTCCTGCGGCACAGCGAGGTCGACTCCGCCACGGGCCAGGAGAACCTGGTGGCCCGCGAGTACGCCATGCTCGACCGCGCCGGCCGCCTCCAGCTCCCGGCGGAGTACACCAGGGCCCTGGGGATGCGCGACCGCGTCGCCCTGGAACTGGAGCCCGACCACATCGCGGTCCGCCCGGACGACCGGAACGACCGGAACGACCGCGCGGGCCGGGGCCCGGACACCTCGGACGCGGCGGAGCCGGGGCCCTGACAGGAACCGGGGGCGCCCCCGCCCGCGCGGCGAGCTCCGGCCGACGGGCCCTGGGGCCCCGGCACTTCAGGACTCGGTGATCTCGCCGTCCTTGAGCTCCAGCACGCGGTCGGCGAGGTCGAGGAGCGTCGTGTCGTGCGTGGCGACCAGGGCCGTGATCCGTTCGCTGCGGACGACCGCGCGCAGCAGCTCCATCACGGAGTGCCCGGTCTCCGCGTCCAACTGCCCGGTCGGCTCGTCGGCGATGAGGATCGAGGGGCTGTTGGCCAGGGCACGGGCGATCGCGACGCGCTGGCGCTGTCCGCCCGACAACTCGCCGGGTCGCTGCTCGGCATGGTCGGCGAGGCCCACGAGGGACAGCAGCAGCTCGACGCGCTCCCGCCGCTCGCGGGGATCCGCCCTGCGCAACCGCATCGGCATGCCCACGTTCTCGGCGGCCGTGAGGATGGGGATGAGCCCGAACGACTGGAAGACGAAGCCGATGCGTTCCCGGCGCAGCGCGAGGAGGGCGTCCTCGCCCTGCTCGCGCAGGTCCAGCCCGTCGACGGTGACGCGTCCGCTGTCCGGCTCGTCGAGGCCGCCGACGATGTTGAGCAGTGTCGTCTTGCCGGAGCCGGAGCGGCCCCTGAGCGCGACGAGTTCTCCCGGGGGGACCTCGAAGGAGACACCACGCAGGGCGTGCACGGCGTTCGCGCCCCGACCGTACGACTTGTGCACGTCCGCCACCCGCAACATGGCTGTGGCGGTCACCGCCTGACCCATCGTGCCCCCCGTAAGCTCCGCTGATCCCGCGGCGCGCAGTATCTCACCCGGCGACGCACGGACCAAGGCGGACGCCGGTCGTCTGTGAGCGCGTCGGCGGTCGCGCGGAACTCCTCGAAGACGTACGGCCGGACTGCCCGGGCCGGGCTCTAGCTGCCCGCGAGCGACAGCTTCACCGCGAACCCCAGGAACAGGGCCCCCGCCGCCGAGGTCGCCCCGGCCGACAGCCGCCTGCGCCGCCGGAAGGCGCTCGCCAGCCTGGTGCCGCTGAATATCAGGGCGGTGAGGTAGAGGAAGCTGGCGAGCTGGGCCAGGGCGCCGAGGACGACGAAGGACAGGGCCGGGTAGGCGTATGCCGGGTCGACGAACTGCACGAAGAACGCGACGAAGAACAGGATCGCCTTGGGGTTGAGCAGGCTGATGACGAACGCCCGCCGGTAGGGCCGCTCGTCCGCGGCAGCGGCGGCCGGCGCGTCGTCGGCGCCCGGCTCCCGCCGCGCCCGCCACATCCCCCGGGCCGCCCGCAGCATCCCGACCGCCAGCCAGGTCAGATAGCCGGCGCCGGCGTACTTCACGATCCCGAAGAGCACGGCGTTGGCCTGGAGCAGCGAGGCCACCCCGGCGGCCGACAGCGTCATCAGCACGGCGTCCCCGCACCAGACCCCGGCCGCGGCGCCGTATCCGGCCCGGACGCCCTTGCGGGCGGCGACGGAGAGCACGTAGAGGGAGTTGGGGCCGGGCAGCAGGACGATCAGGACCAGGCCCGCGAGGTAGGTGGGGAGATCGATGACGCCGAACATGGAAAGGAGTGTCGCACGGGGGTACGACACTCGGGTTGCCCTAGCCGTTGAGAAGCATGTCCACGGAGAGTTCGACGCTGATACCTACGGACTCGGGCACAGGCATGCTCTGGCCGCGCTTGAACCGTTGGGGGGCGGGGTACTTGCCGTCGACCGGCAGGGTGAACAGGAGCACCTCGTCATGCTTCCGGTCCGCGACGACGTATGCCGGGATACCGGCCTGGGCATAGCACTCGACCTTGGGACCGAGGTCGTCGGACCAGTTGGACGAGGTGACCTCGATGACCAGGCGGAAGACGTTCGGGGCGTAGTAGTTCTTCTTGACGTGAGCGTCGCAGAAGTCCTCGTCGACGACGGAGAAGTCGGGGATCGCGAAGTCCTCGGGGAGCGTGGGCAGCCAGAGACCGATGCCCTGGACATGCTCGGCTCCGCTGCCTTCGATGCCCGCCCTGTCGAAGCTGCGACCGATTTTGGTCAGCGCCAGCTGGTGCGGGCCATCCGGCGGCGGTGTCACAACGAGCCTCCCCTGGAGAATCTCCACGCGGTGGCCAGGCAGTGCATGGGCAAGCTGCTCGGCAGCCTCGCCCAGAGTCAGCTCCTGCTGCAGTACGGCCATGGCGTCCTCCTTGTCGGGGCCCACTCTTCACGAGCGTAACCGGGGACGTGCACGTTCCGCCCCCGATCACCCGTACGAAGTAATCGCCCAGCTCAGAAGGCGTCCGACGGTACGTAGGTGCCCCAGACCTCGCGCAGGGCGTTGCAGACCTCGCCGACGGTGGCGCGGGCGCGGAGGGCGTCCTTCATGGGGTACAGGACGTTGTCCTCGCCGGCTGCGGCCTTCTTCAGGGCGTCCAGGGCCGCGTCCACCGCCGACTGGTCCCGCTCCGCGCGGAGTTTGGCGAGGCGTTCGGCCTGCTGGGCCTCGATGGCGGGGTCGACGCGCAGCGGCTCGTAGGGCTCCTCCTCGTCGAGCTGGAAGCGGTTGACGCCGACCACGACCCGCTCACCGGAGTCGGTCTCCTGCGCGATCCGGTACGCGGAACGCTCGATCTCGTTCTTCTGGAAGCCGTGCTCGATGGCCGAGACCGCGCCGCCGAGGTCCTCGACCTTCGTCATCAGCTCGACCGCGGCGGCCTCGACCTCGTCGGTCATCTTCTCGATGACGTAGGAGCCCGCGAACGGGTCGACCGTCGCCGTCACGTCCGTCTCGTAGGCGAGGACCTGCTGGGTGCGCAGCGCCAGGCGCGCGGACTTGTCCGTGGGCAGCGCGATGGCCTCGTCGAAGGAGTTGGTGTGCAGCGACTGCGTGCCGCCGAGGACCGCCGCCAGGCCCTGGACCGCGACGCGGACCAGGTTCACCTCCGGCTGCTGCGCGGTCAGCTGCACGCCGGCGGTCTGCGTGTGGAAGCGCAGCATCAGCGACTTGGGGTTCTTCGCGCCGAACTCCTCGCGCATCACCCGCGCCCAGATCCTGCGGGCCGCACGGAACTTCGCGACCTCCTCCAGGATCGTGGTGCGGGCCACGAAGAAGAACGACAGACGCGGCGCGAAGTCGTCGACGTCCATGCCCGCCGCGACCGCCGTGCGCACGTACTCGATGCCGTCCGCGAGCGTGAACGCGATCTCCTGCGCCGGCGAGGCGCCCGCCTCGGCCATGTGGTAGCCGGAGATCGAGATCGTGTTCCACTTCGGGATCTCGGCCTTGCAGTACTTGAAGATGTCCGCGATCAGCCGCAGGGAGGGCTTGGGCGGGAAGATGTACGTCCCGCGCGCGATGTACTCCTTCAGCACGTCGTTCTGGATCGTGCCGGTCAGCCTGTCGGCGCTGACCCCCTGCTCCTCGCCGACCAGCTGGTACATCAGCAGCAGCAGCGCCGCCGGGGCGTTGATCGTCATCGACGTCGACACCTTGTCCAGCGGGATCCCGCCGAACAGCACCCGCATGTCCTCCACCGAGTCGATCGCCACGCCGACCTTGCCGACCTCGCCGTGCGCGATCGGCGCGTCGGAGTCGTGGCCCATCTGGGTGGGCAGGTCGAAGGCGACCGACAGACCCATGGTGCCGTTGGCGATCAGCTGCTTGTAGCGGGCGTTGGACTCCGTCGCCGTACCGAAACCGGCGTACTGCCGCATCGTCCACGGACGGCCCGTGTACATCGACGGATACACACCCCGGGTGAACGGGTACGCGCCCGGCTCACCCAGCTTCTCGGCCGGATCCCAGCCCGCCAGGGCATCCGGCCCGTACACCGGCTCGATGGGCAGTCCGGACTCCGACTCGCGCGCCATGGTGTGTTGCCTCCCGCCGAGCTGTTCGCTCGATGCTCACTCACTGGTACAGGCCGACCCTTCGACGGACTGTAGCCGGGCGGCCCGCACCCGGTGGAGTGCAGCACGCTGGGACCTTGCTCACAACGTCCGTGCGGCCCCGGTCACAGCCGTTCCGTACCGTTCACAACCAGTCTTCCGCGGGGAGACATCCCACGGAACACCGGCAGTCGCCGGCATGAGACGACGGGGGCCGTGATGCGTATCAGGGGCATGAGGAGACCGGCCGGAGTGCTCGCCTGGGCGGCGGCGCTCGCCGTGGTGTGCGGCTGCACGGTGCAGCCGTCCGACGAGGAGGGCGGCCGGCGGTCGCCGGTGCGCATCGAGACTCCCGGCGGGACTCCGTCGAGGACCGCGGAGGCGGGCCCACCCGAGAAGGCGGACGACAAGCCCGCGCGCGAGGCGCCGAAGGTGCTGTGGTCCCGCGGTGACACCGGGCGGGACGTGCGCGAGCTCCAGGCCCGGCTGCGCCAGGTGGCCTGGCTGTTCGACGGGCCGACGGGCACCTACGACGACCTGACCGAACGGGCGGTCAAGGGCTTCCAGGGCAAGCGCGGGCTGCCGCGCACGGGCCGGACGGACAGCGTCACCTGGCAGCGGCTGCTGAGGATGACGGACGAGCCCGGCCAGTGGGACCTGTATCTGATGGGCGGGCAGCCGGCCGCCGAGCCGGACCCGCGGTGCCTGACCGGCCGGGTACTGTGCATCGACAAGACGAGCCGGACCCTGCGCTGGATGATCGACGGCCGGACCGTCTCGACGATGGCGGTGCGCTTCGGCTCGCAGTACACGCCGACGCGCGAGGGCGTGTTCCAGGTCTACTGGAAGTCCCGCCACCACCACTCCACGCTGTACGACTCGCCGATGCCGTACGCGATGTTCTTCAGCGGGGGCCAGGCGGTGCACTACTCGTCCGACTTCGCGGCGCGCGGCTACGCGGGCGCCTCGCACGGTTGCGTCAACGTCCGGGACGAGACGGCCGTCGCGGAGCTGTTCGCGCAGGTGCGGAACGGCGACAAGGTCGTCGTGTCGTGGTGAGTCGCGGAAGAAGTGCGAGGCGGGAGAGGAGTGGGGCGCGGACGGGACCGGGGGAACGTGTCCCGCCCGCGCCAGGTGCACAAGCCGTAGGTACGGGGGGAACCCCGGCTCTGTGCGACGGCCGATGACCAGTCGGCTCATTGAGTACTGCGTGCGGGGCCGGGAAAACGTCACACCTAGCGCGAAAAAACTTCAACGATCTACGAATCCGCAGGTCAGCTGGCGTGTCGACCCTCCGGGCGGGAGGGCGGTTCGTCGGCGCGGTGGCCGCCGCCGTCGCCCTGGCCGGGCTGGTGGCCTTCGCCGTCGCCCTGGCCGTTGCGGCCCCCTTGGCCGGGCTGGTGGCTTTCGCCGTGTCCCTGGCCGTTGCGACCGTTCTGGCCGTTGTGGCCGCCCTGGCCGTTGTGGCTGTTCTGGCCGTTGCGACCGCTCTGGCCGCCCTGGCTGTGCTGCCCGTTGTGGCCGCCTTGACCGTTCTGGCCGCCCCTGCCCGCGCCCTGGCCCGGCCGGTGGCCTTCGCCGCCGCCCCGGCCGTTGTGGCCGCCCTGGCCCGCGCCCTGGCCGGGCCGGTGGCCTTCGTCGTCGTCCTGGCCGTTGTGGTCGTCCTGGCCGGTGCCCCGGCCGCCGGTCGCGCCGCCCTTGCCCTTGCCGTTGCCGTTGCCGCTGCCGTTGTTGCTGCCGTCGTGGGACGTCCCGCGGTCGACGAGGAGGCCCGAGCAGTACTTCGACACGCGCGCGGAGCCGCCGGCCGCGCCTTCCAGAGCACGCCGGCGGTCGTCGTTCAGGCGCCTGCCGTCGCGGATGTCCCGGCAGGCCGAGGTGACGCTGCCCTTCCAGCCGTCGGCGCGGCCCTTCTCCTCGTCGGCCGAGGACCCGGGGTCGGGGGCCGGTCCGCCCGTCGCGGTCTCGCCGTGCGAGGGCTTCCCGTCGGGTGCGGGCTCGCTCTCCCCGGCGCCTTGCGACGGCTGCGGGGCGAGCGGGAGCCCGGGCGTGGGCTCCACCGTGACCGAGGAGGCCGGGGTCGGTTCGTCGTCGCCGAACGGCTGGGGCAGCACTCCGGTTCCGGCCGCGACGGCGACGCCGCCGACCAGGCCGAGGGCCAGCGCGGCGGCGAGCCCGAGGCGCGCCGGGCGGGCCCAGCGCGGGCGGCGGGTGCCGTGGGCGGGGCCGCCGATCCGGACCAGCCCGGCGTCGGGGGAACGGTGGCGGGCGGGTCGGCCGACGGGGGCCGGGGCGTCGGCGCGGGCCGAGCGGAAGGCGGCCAGCGCGGCGGCCTCGCCGGGGAGTTCGGCGCTGCTCAGCGGGGGTTCGGCGGTCAGTGCCTCAAGCGTCTTGGCGAGCCGTTCCGCCTGGTCCCGGTCGGCCGCGTCGACAGCCTCGAGTGACTCCCCGCTCAGCAGACGTTCCGCGGTTTCCGGGTCCAGCCACCTGTACTGCTCGTCGGCCATCACACATCCTTCTGCGTCCGCGCACGCGTATGCGTCACACTCGCGGACGTCACCGCGCGACCGCGCGGTTCTGGCTGAGGGGGCAGGGCGTCGAGGACGCCCGCCGATTCCGGATCGAGTTCCGGATCGCCGCCGAGCAGCTCGGCGAGTCGCTTCAGACCGCGGTGCGCCGCCGTCCGTACGGCGCCCGGCCGCTTGCCGAGGGTCTCCGCCGCCGTCTTGGCGTCGAGCCCCACGACCACGCGCAGGACGACGGCCTCGGCCTGGTCCTGCGGCAGCCGGGCGATGAGGGAGAGCGTGCCGTCGGTGGCGAGGGCCTCGATGGCCTCGCCCGCGGTGTCGGACTGCGCGGCCTTGCCGGTGAGCTCCGTCTCGTCACCGCCGATCGCGGGGCGGCGGCCGCGCATGCGTATGTGGTCGAGCGCGCGGTTGCGGGCTATGCGGGCGGCCCAGCCGCGGAAGCGGTCCGCGTCGCCGCTGAAGCGGTCGAGGTCACGGGCGATCTGGAGCCAGGCCTCCGAGGCGACGTCCTCGGCGTCCGGGTCGCCGACCAGCGTCCGGACGTATCCGAGCAGCCGCGGGTGCACGGATCGGTACACAGTCCGGAACGCGGTCTCGTCCCCGTTCTGTGCCGCAAGCACCGCGGTCGTCAGCTCCGCGTCGTCCCCCAGCACCCGTTTTCCTCGGTCGATGGTTGCGGTGATCAGTCAACTGTCCCGCTCGGCGCGAATGGCACGTTACGACCTGAAACCACTGCTCGTCCATGTCCGCACAAAGCGCAACCCACTCGTGACGGGGCGGGCCGTGGCCCTGGTCGGGTGGGGTGTGACAGAAAACGCACTCACGGCGCTGTAAGAAGTACGGGCCGCCGCGCGGCCCGTGCCGCGCGACGGCCGGGGCCTCTCCTGTGGGGGGTGGCGGCCCCGGCCGTCTCCGCGGATTAGGGATCTGGCCTGCGACGATGTGCGACTTCTGTGACCAGCGCGGCTGGCGCGTGACCAACGCGATCAGACATCTCGTCAGATCTTCCTTGGACCGATGCGCTGAGCCGCCCCGGACGCCGGCTCGCCTACCCCTTCGACGCGACGCTGCCGCGCTGCGAGCATCCCGATCCGCCCCTGCGGTCGGCCTGAATCTCCACCGGGTCACGTCCGCTGGAGTGGTGTATCGACGGCCACTCGGTGATCTCTTCTTTGAGGCTGTGCGGTGAGTTCGGTGGGCAGGACGGTGTCGTCGGTTTCTGACTCGATCGAGTGGAGGCGGGCCTTGGCCAGCAGGTCGAGTCCCATGTAGCGGCGGGCCTCATCCCAACGCCGGAGCAAACCCCCGGATCAGGTCGAACCCGTACATCACTTCCTTGGACGCAACCCGAGACCTGTGGAGGCACGACGGGCTGCATCAAAGCGCCTTCAGTGCCTTCGCCAGCCTCGCCCATGGATCGCAGGCGCGCGCCGGTGGCCAGGTACGTGATCCACGATGGTGGCATGTCCACCCCAGCACCGCTCAGATCCCGCTCTGCACCTTTCCCCGCTCGCTTGGCCCGCCTCACACAGAAATGAGCCGAATCCGATCGCCGCAGAGTTTGGTCATGTCGTCGATGTCGGACGTCAGCATGACCACGGGCCGCTGCTGCCGCAGGGCAGCCTCGGCCACGGCCGCGTCGATGGCGTACTTGTGACCGTGCAGCCCTGCCCCCATCAACAGTGCCGAGGCCGCCTTCGCCTCCTCGTCCCCCACCGGGATCACCCGCAGGCCAGACAGCAGCCAGCTCAGCCGGGCCTTGTTCGTACGGGCGTGGACGGCCTCGATGATGGTGAGCGAGCAGATCACCGCCTCCATGCCACGGGAGCGCGCCTCCGCGACCAGCGCCGCCACTGTCTCGTCATCGTCGAGCAGCTTGGAGAGCCCCTCGCTGTCCAGGACCAGCGTCCCCTCGTGGCTCAGCTTGCGGCGGGCCACTGGTCTTCCTCGGCGAACACCTCGTCGAACACCTGCCGCGCCCGCTGCCGCGCCTGCTCGGACGCCGGCCCGTTGCGGCTCTCGTAGTCGGCCAGATACTCGTCCAACACCTGCCCCCGCAGCTCCCGCTCAACGGCTGCGGCGATGAACGCGGAGAACTCCCGCTTACCGACCCGCGCCCGGATCGCCTCCGCAGTCCCCTCGGGCAGGGAGAGGCTGACCCGCGTCGCCGGCCCCTCACCGATGCTGTACGTCGTCTCAGACATGACCCCATTGTGTCAAACAAGTAGGAAACCAGAAAGCCCTGAGCAACCCCACCCGCCCCAGGGGATCTGCGGGCACCGGACGAGCGGCTCCTTCAAGTCCGGCTCGCCTGCCCCGACATCACCCGGGCCTGCGATCTCGCCCGCGCCTTCGCCGACATGGTCCGTCACCAGCGCGGATACCTGCTGCTGGAGTGGATCCGACAGGCCGAGCAGGACGCACCGAAGCGCATGAAGGGCTTCGCCGGCTTCCTCCGCCAGGACCTCGACGCAGTGACCGCCGGCCTGACTCTGCTCTGGAGCTCTGGAGCCGTCGAAGGAAACGTGAACCGGGTGAAGACACTCAAGCGGGCTATGTACGGCCGGGCCTCGTTCGAACCCCTCCGCACCCGGATCCTCATCCATCCATCAACTTCACGGAACTGCAGACAGGGCCACTGAAAAACCCTGGTCGGATTCCGTAAAACCCTGGTCGGATTCCGTGGAGCTCCAGTTCAGGACGATTGCGGGGTCGGCTGCGGCTCGCCGTCAGCCTGTGGACCGCCGGCGAGAGACCCGAAGTACTCGTCGAGCAATAGGAGCAGTTGATCCACAGCGTGCTGGTCGTCCTCGGGTGACCACGGCTCTGGGGGGCGGCCCTTGGGAAAGGCAAGCTTCAGGACCAAGCCCGTCCAGACCAGATTCGTCCCGAAACCCAGTTTGGCGGCGAGCCACTCCTGGAACCCGTTCAGGAGGTCGCCTGCTGCGGCGACGTTGTAGCCGTTGAGGAACCCGGTCACCGACCCGAAGGTGACGCGGCCAACGAATATGCCCGGGTGCGTCTTGAAGTCTTCCCAGAAATCCTGGCGGGACTGCACTGGCTTGCGCATGGCACGCCCCGCACGACTCCAGGCAGGGGGAATGTCCGACAGATTGCTGCCGACCCCCCACGTGGAGTACGAGACCACCTCCGGCCCCACGCCAAGCGCGGCGAGGAGCCTGCCCGCGCGCGCTGCCGAGTCGACCGGACCGCCCATCCGGGTCCAGATGTGCGTTCCCGGAGCGTCCCCTTCGTGATGGGTAGCGACGAAATCCGTACCCTCCAGCACGAAGAACGCCGCCCGGACCCTGCCGTGTCCGTCCCACGAGGTCTCAAGAGTCAGCCTGAGCCGACGGGCCACCGCGTCCAAGTCCACCGAGAGATAGGCGAAGGAGTACATGGGCCAGCCGACGCCTTGGAACATCGAGACTTGCCGGGCCGGATTGGGTCCGCCCGGCGGTTCTGTCGCGGGCTCCCAGCCGTCCTCGGCATCCGGTACGCACATCAGTTCAGTCACAGGGACAGTCAACCAGCACGCGGCGGCCACGATGTGACGGCCGACAGCAGTCTTGCAGCCCCCACGACCAGTTGTTCACGGAACCACGGCCAGAGCCAAATTCAACGAGCCTCATCAAGCCCGCAGGCACCGAGCTGACCATTGACCGCATGCCCGTCGCGTAGCCGAACAGCGGTCACGCAATCCTTCCCGACCCGATGCGATGAGCCGTCCCGGACGCGAGCTTGCGGGCCCCTTGGACTCGTCGCTTGCCGTACTGGGCCATGGTGTAGCCCGGCGAGTGGTGCCTCACGTTCGCGGCGACCTCCACGGGGTTCTCCCCCGCGTCCAGGTCGTTGGTGACCTTGCTGCGCCGCCAGTCGTGGATGCGGAACCGGTCGGGAAGATCCAGCCACTTTCTTGTGGTCCGCCACCGTGCGCTGACCTGACCAGCATCCTGGACGCCACCGGGCGCGATCCCGCCTCGGCGAAGCATGTATCCGTCCCGCGCAAAGACAAGGCCCTGCTCCACCCAGAGCGAGCCAAGCTTCTCCTTCCACATCTGCTGGCGCTCCCGCTGAACCTTCAGCACCGCCATCAGCGCCGGATCGACATAGATGATCGCGTCGTCGTCACCGTCCTTGGCCAGGCGCCGCAGGACGCTCTTGTTTCCCACCTCAACGACGACCCACTCCAGTTCGATGGCGCAGTCGTCCCAGTGGACGAGGTCCCACTTCATCCCCAGGGCCTCACTGCGGCGGACACCCGTTGCCGTGTACGTCGTCCACAACGGCGCATCACGCGTACAGAAATGCAGCGGCCCACAGCCGCGCCGCCCGCACGGTGTTCGGCCTGCCCTTTCGGGGGATTTCGATCGGAGTAACTCCCCTGACCGTTACCTCTCTTAGACACTCAGGACGTGGCCTATATTGCGCACGCCCCAGGGCTACGGACCTTGAGCACACGCAGTCGCCGCTGTGCGGGTGACACGCAAGCCGGGCAGCTCGCGTAGCTGATCGTCGAGGGCACCCTGCGGCATAAAGGCCATTCCGAACCGGACGTGGCGCGCGGCCCGCCCGGCGGCCGGGCGAGAGGCAGCAGTACACACTCGGCCGACGCCCCTCTGGACGATGAGCGACGTGCTGACCGATCCCGCCACCATGGTCAGTGGCGAGGCAACCGAGCGCACCGACCTGACCTCGGCACTCGCAACCTTCTACGAGAGGGGTAGCCGTGCCGCGCGGTCTGGGACGCAGTCCCTGCCGAGGCGATCCGCGACGGGCTGATCGACGCCGCCGGTTGGCCACATGACCAACGCGTGACCAACAGCAGTCAGGAACAGGCAGGAACACCCAGATGAGGCCCGCACCAGACGGCAAACGGGAACCTGCCTCTGGATGACAAAGTGCCTGGTCAGAGGCCCTCGACGACTTGCCTCGCCCAGGGGTGGCGGCCCCGGCCGTCTCCGCGGATTAGGGATCTGGCCTGCGACGATGCGCGATTCTCCTGACCAACGTGGCCAGCGCATGACCAACGCGATCGGACACCTCGTCAGTTCTTCCCCGGGCCGGTGCGCCGAGCCGGGCCGGGCGTCGGCTCGTCAAACCCTTCGCCGCGGCACTCCGTGCTGCCAGCCTCCCGATCCGCCCCTGCAGTCGACCTGAACCTCCGCCGGCTCTTCCACTGCCCGGCATCGGGCTCTGCTCGGAAAGCAATGGGTGGAGCGCTTGAATACAGGCGCCGCGGTACGCCTCGTCCCGAAGCGACTGCACGCCCGAGACACGCTCTCCCGCCGCACGCTGCGCAACGGCCTCGTCGGCCTGCGACTCACTCGTCGATGGGCGGCCTCGGCCGAAGGGAGCAGCAGATGCCGACGGTGAGGAGCATCTCCAGCCACTTGGCGGGGGCGCACCCGACGATCGCCGGATGGCCGCCGGAACCCCCGGGCTTCCAGGCTGGTGACATGACACACCGTACGTACGAGAAGGAACCTGATACCGCTCGCCGGCTCCCGGCCGAAGCAGCGAGTCGCCGCGACGCCAGGCGGCCCGGGGGCGAGCTCCGGGAGTTTCTCGGCACGGCATTGGGCGGTCGGCGGCCTCTGTCCGGCCGCCGTACGCCCTGATCCCCGCGATGCCGTTGTGCACACGCTTGCCGCGACGGCCGCTGAACCGGCCCCCTGAGCCGAGCCCGGAAGCCCCCGTGCGGCCTGATGCCGTCCGCCGCTGACGAGGTGCGCGGCCGACCACGTTGGAAAGGAATCCTGTGAACACCGCATCCGCCCCGGAGGCGACGGGTGCCGACTCCCCCCGCGTCCGCGAGACGCTGAGGGCGCTGTACGGATATGTCCGCCCGCACCGGTGGACCGTCGTACTCGGTCTGCTGTTGGCGCTGGCCGGGGCCGCCGGCGGACTGCTCCAGCCCCTGGCTACAAAGGCGCTGGTCGACCGGCTCTCGTCCGGTGGCACGATCGCCACCATCCTGCTGGCCCTGACGGTACTGGTGCTGCTCAGCACGGTGGCCGAGGCATTCGGCGCCTACGTGCTGGAGCGGACGGCGGAGTCCGTGGTCCTGGCCGCTCGCCGCAGTCTGATCGGCCGGCTGCTGCGGCTGCGGCTGTCGGCGGTGGACCGGATGCAGCCGGGCGATCTGATGTCCCGGGTGACCTCCGACACCACGCTTCTGCGGGCCGTCAGCACCCAGGCGGTGGTCAACGCCGCGACCGGGACGGTCACGCTGATCGCGGCGGTCGTGGTGATGGCCTTCCTCGATGTCGTCCTGCTCGGCGTCGCACTCGGTGTGGTCGTGGTCGTCGGGGCGGGCGCCGCCCTGGTGCTGCCGAGGATCGGGCAGGCCGCCGAGCGCTCCCAGGCCGCGGTCGGGGAGATGTCCACCGGCCTGGAGCGGGTCTTCGGCGCGTTCCGTACGGTGAAGGCGTCCGGCGCCGAGGAGCGGGAGACCGCCCGCGTCGAGGCGTCGGCCCGGCGGGCGTGGCGCTACGGCGTGCGCGGCGCGAAGTGGGAGGCCCTGCTGGGAACGGCGGACAACCTCGCCGTCGAGCTGGCGTTCCTCGCGGTGCTCGCGGTCGGCGGGGCGCGGGTGGCGTCCGGGGACATCCCCGTCTCCACGCTCATCGCCTTCCTGCTGTACCTGTTCTACCTGATGGAGCCGGTGTACAAGCTGGTCGAGGCCGCCTCCGAGTACCAGGAGGGTGCGGCGGCGATTTCCCGGATCAAGGAGGTGGACCGCCTGGCGGCGGAGCCACCGGCCAAGCGCCGGCCGCCGCGGCCCAGGGACGTGGCAGCCGTGCAGCGTGCGGCGTCGGTCCGCTTCGAGGAGGTGTCCTTCCGCTACGGGCCGGGGCTGCCGTACATCCACCAGCAGGTGGACTTCGAGGTGCCGGGCGCCGGGACGACAGCCTTCGTCGGCCCTTCGGGTGCGGGCAAGTCGACGGTCTTCTCGCTCATCGAGCGGTTCTACGAGACGACCGGCGGCCGGATCCTGGTGGACGGCAAGGACATACGCGAGTGGCCGCTGCCCGAGTTGCGGTCCGTCATCGGGTATGTCGAGCAGGACGCGCCGGTGCTGGCCGGAACGCTGCGGGAGAACCTGGTCTTCAGCGCGCCCGGCGCGACGGACGACGACATCCGGACCGTCCTCGCCCGGACCAGGCTCGACGCGCTTGTCGAGCGTCTCCCGCACGGCCTGGACACCCTGGTCGGGCACCGCGGCTCGAAGCTGTCCGGCGGTGAGCGCCAGCGCGTCGCGATCGCCCGCGCGCTGCTGCGCAGACCTCGACTGCTGCTGCTGGACGAGGCGACCTCGCAGCTCGACGCGGTCAACGAGCTGGCGCTGCGGGACGCCATCGCCGAGGCGGCACGCGAGACCACCGTCCTGGTGGTGGCGCACCGCCTGTCGACGGTGACGGACGCGGACCGCATCGTCGTCATGGACGCCGGCAGGGTCCGCGCGGTCGGCACCCATGAAGAGCTGGTGGCCGAGGACGAGATGTACGCACAGCTCGCCACGACCCAGCTCCTGATTCCGGCGGGTTGACGTCCTCTCCTGCCCGAGGGCAGGAGATTCCGGTCTGTACCTCCCCCATCGCGGTACCACCTCGGGTTCCTGTTTCACAGGCCACGGCCGACCGGTGGGGGTCGGTCTGGCACGGCCTCCGCAGGCCTGACTTCCCGCCCGTCCGGCGGTAGGTCACCTGCCCCCTGAAGGGTGGAGCACCAGGCAAGAGTCGGGCAGCCCCGGCGGGTGAGAGCGGTGCCCCATCGGCTGCCCGCGTCACCAGGCGGTCCGCACACCCGCTCAGTCAGGTCCCGTTGAGCAGGCCGGACGGCGGCCCGCTCAACCTGATGCGCATGGGCACCGTCAAGAGCACGCTCCACCCGGCACTGGTGAACGAGGGCGCCGGGTGCGATGGAGAAGGCGCTCCGTCCGGTGCGTCAGTGCGGCCGGCGCGGGCGGGGGGTCCCTGCTGTGCCGAGGCCCCCCGCCCGGGGACAGGTCAGCCCATGCCCTGGAGGCGCCAGATCTGGTTCTTCTTCCAGGTCAGGTCGGTCGCCGGGTCGCAGGTCCACTGGTGGATCTTCGCGCGGGGGTCGGTCGAGATCCCGCTGACGTCGACACACTTGCCGCTGTGGACGGCGGCCAGCTGGTAGTCCTTGCCGCTGCCGAGCGCGGTGACGGGCTGGAGGGTGAACATCTGGTTCGTGCTGCCGCTGCAGGTCCACTGGATGACGGCGGCACCGTCGGCCGTGGAAGCGCCCGAGACGTCCAGGCACTTACCGCTGTGCTCGTTCACGATGGTGTAGGTGTTCGGCCGTCCGGCGACCGGCTTGAAGTCGAGCATCTGCTGGTAGCCGCCCTCGCAGTGATATTGCTGGTACTGCGTGCCGTCGGCGGTGCTGAGGTCGGTGTCGTCCAGGCACTGACCGCTGTGCTGTACGACCGCGACCGTGGAGACGGTGGTGTTCGACGGCGGCAGCAGCGTGACGGTGTAGCCGTCCGCGGCGTCCGTCCACGGCACGCTCACCGAGGCCGAGTTGCCGCTGACGGTCAGGGTCTGGTCGGAGACCGTCACCGGACCCGTCACCGCGTCGCCGCCGTTGTTCGGTATGCGCTGGACGATCGCGCGGACCCGGCTGTTCTCCACCACGGAGGTGGTGTCGAGGCGGTGGAGGTTGACGGTGACGTCGCCGGTGTTGCCGTCGTTGCCCAGCAGGATCTTCGCGTTGCGCGCGGTGTTGTCCTTGGTCGCCAGCCCGTCGGTGTTCGTACCGGGCGTGAGGTTGACGATGCTTCCGGTCTGGGAGCCGTAGTACCGGTACAGGAACCACTCGCCGAGCGGCAGGTACTGGCCGGAGCTGTTCTTGGTGAGCAGGTTGGCCGCGTAGTCGTGCAGGTTGGGGCCCCATCCCCAGTTGGCGCGCATGCCGTCGGCGCCGGCCCGCTCCAGGCGGCTGATGAACCAGCCGCCGCCACCGGGGTTCTGCTGCTCGCGTCCGGCGTACTCGTTGATCTGGTACGGGCGGGTGTTGGTCAGGCCCGCGGCGGCGAGGGTCGAGTTGGCGTTGCCGACGGCCTGGACGGGGTCGTGCGGGATGGCGTGCCAGCTGTAGATGTCGGGGGCGACGTTGTTGGCCTTGATGTGGTTCAGGTAGGTGGTCCACCAGGTGTTGGAGGAGTGGGGCGGGTTCGCCGTGCTGGGGCCGACGATGAGCTGTGCGGGAAGATTGGCCCGCACGGCGGCGTGGAACCGCGACCACATCTGCAGGTACTGGCTCTGGGGCCGGTCCCAGAAGCCGCTCAGGTCCGGCTCGTTCCACAGGTCCCACTGGACCGTCATGTTGTTGGCCTTGACGTCGGAGATGAGCTGGTTGACGAAGTTGTCGAACTGCGTCCAGTCGCCGTTGTCGCCAGGGAAAGGCTGGCTGGTGGTGCCGTCGGCGCCCCACAGGTCGTGCGGCAGGAGGACGAACGTGCCGCCGAGGGCGTCGGTGCGCTTGTACTGGGCGAGGGTGGCCTGCCAGCGCGTCTGGTAGTCGGCGAGGCTGGTGGCGTAGCCGCCGCCGTTGAGCTGCGCGCCGCCGGCCCGCATGAACTGCCACTTGATGTCTTTGAAGAAGTGGTCCGGCGGCAGCGACCCGTCGGCGGTCAGCCCGTAGATCATGCCCGAGGCGCGGTAGCTGGGGGCGCCTTTGACGGTAGCGAAGTCGACGGTGACGCTGGTGTCCGCGGCCTGCGACGGGCCGACGGGCACCAGGGTCGCGGCCAGGGCGGCCAGGAGGACGGCCACGGACGAGGTCGCCCGGCGTCCGGTGCGGGTTGCGGGGCTGGGATGTGTCCAGCGAGATTTCATGCTGTGGCTCCTGGGTGAGCGGGGTGGATGACCGGGGTGGGAGCATCCCCGGGGCTGTGGGGAGACGGCCGGTCAGTGGCCGTCTCGGTGTGCGTGGGCTTCGGCGAGGAGGAGGTAGCTGCTGGCGGTCCAGGTGTAGGCGCGGTCGCGCAGGCCCGTGCCGGTGAGGGCGTCGAAGTTCTCGGCGAAGCCGTGGGTTTCGCACAGGGCGCGGAAGCGGGCGCTGATCTCGTCGGCGAGGCGGTGGTGGCCGGCGCGGCGCAGGCCGTCCTCGATGAGGACGGTGGCGGGGGCCCAGATCGGGCCGCGCCAGTAGCCGTCGGAGAGGTAGTGGGGTGAGGCGGGCAGTTCGGTGGCCAGGCCGTACGGGGTCAGGTGGGCCTCGATCCGGGCGGCCAGGGTTTTACCGATGGGCTCGGGAAGGTGTTCGCCCAGTGCCATCGGCATCAGGTCCAGCAGGCTGGAGCTGCCCCAGGTCGCGGCGGAGTCGACACCACGGGCCACGAACCGCTCTCCCGTCCACAACTCGTCGAGCATCGCGGCCTGGGTGGCCTCGGCGGTGACGGTCCAGCGGCGGGCCTCGTCGGGCAGGTCCAGTTCGGTGGCCAGAACGGCCAGTTCGTGGAGCTGGAGGGTGAGGAAGGCGGCCAGGTCGGCGGTGACGACCACGCGTTCGGGGTCGAAGGTGGTGGCGTTGTCCCAGCCGCTGTCGTTGCCGTGCTGGTAGTGGGGCAGGGCGGCGCCCGGTGCGCGGCGGACGGTGAGCCAGAAGTCGGTCCACCGCGCCAATCTGCGGTAGATCGCGGCGAGTTCAGTCCGGCTGAGGGGGTCGGGGAGTCGTCTGCGCAGGTGGGACAGGGTCCAGCCGTGGATGGGCGGTTTGACGAAGTTGTAGAGGACCTCGGAGTGGGTCACCGAGTCGGGCAGGGCGCCGGTCTCGTCCTGATGGTCGAACGGCAGGGAGAACTGGTCCCAGGCCAGGGCGGGTGTCCCGGGTGCCAGGGCGAGGGCGTTGAAGCAGTGGTCCCAGCTCCAGACCTTGTCCATCCAGTGTTTGGACATCAGCACCGCGGGTCGGGTGACCAGCTCCGTCGGGCGGACGGTCGCCGACCACACGACGTACGCGGCGAGTTCGGCGGCGGGCGTGGCCGAGGAGCGCCAGGGGGCGACCGCGTCGGCGAAGGCGGCGAAGGTCTGCTCCGCGGTGGCCACGACGGCGTCGAACGTCTCCGAGGAGGCGTAGGGCAGGCGGGCGCTGTCCAGTTCCTCGACGGCCGCTTCCCAGACTTCGCCGGGGGCCGCGGTGAGGGTGACGCCTCGTTCACCGCTGCCGAGGGCCTGGCTGCCGGATATCTCGGCGACCGTGCCCGACAGCACGGTGACGCGGTAGCGGCGCCCGGTCTCGTACGAGGCGAACACGTGCGCCCCGTCCGTCGGGTCGCGGTAGAAGTAGGTGCCCGTGAAGGGGGTCAGGGCGTCCGCCGCAGCGGTGACGCGCAGGCCGAGCCCTTCGCCGCGCAGGCGGACGGTGTCCGGTGAGGCGTAGGCGAGGGAGACGCGCCCTCCCGAGCCGGTCCAGCTCAGCAGTTGCGGAGTCGCCTCGACGCGGGTCCCCGCGCGCTCGCCCGTCGTCGTGTCGAGGGGAGTGAAGCGCAGGACGGCGTGCATGCCGTTCTGGTGCGAGACGAGGTGGAGGTCCTCGGCACGTGTCTTCTCCGCGAGCACGGGCGAGATACCGAACCAGGAGCCGTGCGTGCTGAACGGGATGTCGTGGACGGAGAAGGCCGGGCCGGATCGGGCGGCGGTCATCAAGTGGGACTCGTTTCTTGAGCAGGGGGACCGGCGATGATGAAGTGGTCAGTCCTTGACGGCTCCGGCGGTCACGCCGGCGGCGACGTAGCGCTGGGCGAGGACGAGGATCACCGTGGCCGGCAGTGAAGCCACGACGGCGGTGGCCATGATGGCGTTCCACTCCTGGTTGTTGTTGCCGATGTAGTGGTAGATGCCGAGCGTGATCGGCTCGTGGGCGCCGCCGCCCGCGAGGGTGCTGGCGAAGACGAAGTCGGACCAGGACCACAGGAACGCGAACAGCGACACGGTGACGATCGAGTTGCGGCTCATCGGCAGCACCACGGACCGGAAGGTGCGCCAGGGCCCGGCTCCGTCCATCTGCGCGGCCTGGAGGAGTTCGCCGGGGATGCCGGACATGAACGCGGTGAAGATGAGGACGGCGAAGGGCACGGCCAGGGTGGAGTCGGCGACGATCAGGCCGGGCACGGACTGGAGCAGGCCGAGCTGGAGGTAGATGGCGTAGAAGCCCATCGCCATGATGATGCCGGGGATCATCTGGGCGACCAGGAAGAGGAAACCGAGGACTCCCCCGCCGCGCGGGCGCAGTTTCGCCAGGGCGTACCCGGCGGGCGCTGCCAGCGCCACGGTCAGGACGACCGTGCCCAGGCCGATGACCAGGCTCGTGGCCAGGTAGGGCAACTGCTGGTCGAGGACGGTGCGGTAGCCGTCCAGGGTGGCGTTGACAGGGAACCAGTCGGGCGGTGACTTGCGCATGTCCTGGTCGCGGGTGAAGGACACGTTCAGCATCCAGTAGACCGGGAAGAGCATGACGGCGGTGAGCATCAGGCCCGTGGCCGTCTTCCACCAGGTGGTCCGGCCGCGGTGCGGGCGGCGTCTGGCCGGGGTGGTCCGGAGGCCGGTCATGAGGCGTACTGCTTTCGCTGGACCTTCAGGTACACCAGACCGAAGACCAGGGCCGCGGCCACGAGCAGGTTGCCGACGGCCGCGCCCGGGCCGAAGGCGGGCAGCAGGTTGCCGAAGCCGAGCCGGTAGGACCAGGTGGCGAAGGTGGTGGACGAGTCGGCCGGGCCGCCCTTGGTCATGATCCAGATGATGTCGAAGACCTTGAGTGTGTAGACCAGCCCCAACAGCAGCGTGATGGCGGACACGGGGCGCAGGAGCGGGAAGGTGATGCTCCAGAAACGTCGCCAGGCGCTCGCGCCGTCGAGGGCGGCCGCTTCGTAGAGGCTGTGCGGGATGGACTGCAGTCCGCTGTGGAGAACCACCAGGTTGAAGGGGACGCCGATCCAGATGTTCGCGACGATCACCGACGTCAGCGACCAGTCCGGTGACGTCAGCCAGTGCACCGGACCGATACCGACGGCGTGCAGCGCCGCGTTGATGACACCGGAGTCGCTGTTGAGCATCCACGACCAGGTGGAGGCCGACACGATCAGCGGCAGCAGCCAGGGCACCAGGAACAGGGCCCGCAAGGTCGCCGACAACCGGAAGTGCTGGTGGAAGAAGACCGCGAGGGCCAGGCCGATGGCGTACTGAAGAACCAGGCACACGACGGTGAACACCACCGTGTGGATGAGTGCCGGACCGAACGTCGGGTCGCCGAAGACCTTCTGGTAGTTCTCCAGTCCGGTGAACGGCGCGTCGCCCTGGACGAAGGAGCGGACGGTGTAGTCGCGCAGGCTCAGGTCGAGGTTGCGGTAGAGGGGATAGGCGTAGAAGAGGACGAGGTAGACAGCGACCGGGGCGAGGAACGCCCAAGCGGCCCACTGCTGGGAAACGGGACGACGGCGCCGGGGGGCGGTGCGGGCCGGGGACGGGGCGGCGGTGGCCGCCGCCCCCCTCCGGTCACGTATCGGCCGACGTTCCGGCAGGTGTGTGGTGTGCTTCATCAAGGAGCCCCGGATCGCGGTTGCCTGACGATTACTTGACGGCGTCCTGAGCCGCGCTCAGTGCGTCCTCGGGCGACTTGGAACCGCTCAGGGCGGACTGGACCGCCTTCCACAACTGCTCCGAGATCTTCGGGTACTTGGTGCCCAGGTCGTCGCTGGTGCGCCCCTTGGCCGCCTTCACCGCCTCGACCCAGGGCTTCAACTCGGCGTTCTCGGCAATCTGCTTGTCCTGCACCTCGCTGGTGGGAGCCACGTACGACAGGGTGGTGTCGGTGTCGTACAGGTTCTCGGCGCTGGTCAGGCAGGACACCAGCTTCCGCGTGGTCGCGTAGCGTCCGGTGTCACCCTGGACCGGGACGGTGACGAACTCGCCACCCGTCGGGGCGGCCGCGTTGCCGCCCCCGGAGGCAGGGATGGGCAGGACGCCGTATTCGAAGCCGGCCTTCTCGGCGTTGGCGAGCTGCCAGGTGCCGTTCTCGGCGAAGGCGTAGTCGCCGCTCGCGAACTCCTGCCAGCTGGTGGTCTGGGTGTTGTTGATGACCGAGTTGGGCGCGTAGCCCTTCCTCAGCCAGTCGGTCCACAAGGAGACGGCCGCCACCCCCTGAGCGGAGTCGAGTTCGGTCAGCTTCGCGCCCGAGCCCCAGAACCACGGCAGGAACTGGAAGCTGCCCTCCTCCGTGCCGATCGCGGAGAAGGTGATGCCCTTCTTGCCGGCCTTCTTGACCTTCTCCAGCGCCGCAGTCAGCGACTCCCAGTCCTTGACCGAGGCGATGTCCACGCCCGCGGCCTTGAGAACGTCCTTGTTGTAGTAGAGGGCGAGGGTGTTGGCACCGATCGGCGTTCCGTAGGTCTTCCCACCCGACTGGCCGGCCGCGAGCAGGTTGGGGTCCGCCTTCGAGGTGTCCAGCTTGTTGTCGTCGGTCGTGGTGAGCACCCCTGCTTCGGCGAGGGTCGACACCACCGGGTTGTCGACGATGAGCACGTCCGCGGAGTTGTCCTGCTGCGCGGCCAGCAGTGCCTTGTTCGTCAGGTCGCTGGTGTCGAAGGCCGTCCGCTTGATCTTGACCCCGGCCTCGCTGCCGCAGCCTTCCAGCAGCTTCGTCCAGGCCGAGCTCCTGTCGAACTGCGGGTACGGGTCCCAGATGGTGTACGTCCCGCCGTCCGCCGACTTCGCGGACGTGGTGCCATCGCCGGAGGAACAGGCGGTGCCGGCGACGGCCACGGCGGTCGACAGGGACACGGCGGCGAGAAGCCGTCTCGAGGAGCTGTTCATGGCGGGTCCTTGGCTTTGGGCACACGTGTGCCGTGGTCGGGGTGGCTGGGGGGAGCGGCACGCCGAAGGGCGCCGGTGGGGGCGGGTGCCGGGTGACAGGGGAAGGGTCGGGAAGAAGGGAGAGGACGGGTGAGGGGATCAGGCTTCGTCGGATGATGCGCCGGTGACGGGTCCGGTGCTGGCCCGCAGGGAGATCGGCGGTGCGAGCAGGTGGTGCCGGGGCGGCGCGCCGGGATGGTCGATCCGCTCGACGAGCAGGTCCACGGCCCGTCGACCCATCTCCTCCGCGGGTACGTCCGCAGCGGTGAGCTGCGGGGTCACCGTCTCCGCCCACCGGCCGGCCACGACCCCGGTGACGGAGAAGTCACGCGGCACATGACGGCCCGCCTGCGCGAGCCCCCGATACAGGCCCCCCAGGGCGGCCTCGTTCAGCGTGACCAGGGCCGTGGTGGCCGGGTCGTCGTGCAGGATCCGCTCCAGGCACACCTGGCCCGAGGCGGCATCGTCCCCGCAGCAGTACGTCCGTACCGTCAGCCCGCGCTCGGCCGCGGCCTTCGCGAACCCGTCCAGTCCCCGGTGCGCGGACTCATAGCCGGCATGCAGCAACTGCTCGGGTCGGTTGACGAACGCGATCCGGCGGTGACCGAGGTCCGCGAGATGGTGCACGCAGGCCGCGGCGAGCGCGGTGTGGTCCAGGCCGACCCACCAGCTGCCCTCCGGGTGCGCGGTACGGCCGATGGCAACGGACGGGAAGCCCAGTTCGGCCAGATGGTCGACCCGGTCGTCGCGCAGCCTGATCTCCATCAGGATGGCGCCGTCGACCCGCCGCTCCCCCAGCAGCCGCTGGAACGAGCGGTCGCTGTCCACACCGCTCGGGGACAGCAGCACGTCGTAGTCGTACGCCGCCGCGGCCTCCACCACGCTGCCGATGAAGTCCAGCTGCATGCCGGTGTAGTGGTCCCCAGCCGGCGGGAAGGCCAGACCGATCGTGCCGGTCCGGCCGTTGGCCAGGGCCCGCGCACTCGCGTTGGGCCGGTAGCCCAGCTCGTCGATGACCCGCTGGATCTTCCGGCGGGTCTCCTCCGACACCGGGCGCTTGCCACTCAGGGCGTACGACACGGTGCTCCGCGAGACACCAGCCCGCTGGGCGATCTCACCGATGTTCACGACGACTCCTTCATCGAACCGATTCGACACACCTGGGAGGAGGAAGAGACCGGTCACATAGAGAGGATTGGAGTGACAGCCGACCCGGAGTCGAACCGGTTCGCGTTGAAGGGAAGCTAGGAGCTGGCCCATGCGGGTGTCAATACCTCGGAAACACATCGGAAATCCGCACGCGCGACCCCACGGCGCCGCCCCCACCGCCCTACAAGTCCGGCGACGCGACGGACGGGCCGGACCACCCGCGGCGTCACGGCAACCGCCTCCTCGTGCCCCACGAACCCGGGATGCCGAAGGTGTTGACGCGTCCCGCTCGGCCCACCTAAAGTCTGCCCGACCTTGCGAACAACGTTCGATTTATCGGACAACTCGCTCCGGCCGGACCGGAATGGGGCGCGCGGCTTCCCGTGGTCAAGGACCGCGACAGCGCACCGCCAGATACGACAGCGGTCACCACCGGGAGGCGGAGAAGAGGGCCACGGACGGCGCAGGCAACCAGGCCATGCGTGGTGGTTCGGCGGCGCGATCCGGAAGGAGC
This sequence comes from Streptomyces sp. TRM68416, assembly GCF_014596915.1. Lineage (GTDB taxonomy): Bacteria > Actinomycetota > Actinomycetes > Streptomycetales > Streptomycetaceae > Streptomyces. Next base: position 342,688 of record NZ_JACVWU010000005.1, on the reverse strand, counting down.
ACGGGATGCTCGGTGAGCGTGGCGAACGTCGGCTCCGGAAGCGACCAGGCCGAGGGCATGGCCGAGGTCTCCGGACGCGGGGTGAGGGCGGCGCGCCGGGTCAGCGGATCCGGGCGGCACCTTGTCCGGGTGCGCGCCCTGCTCGTACCGACCGACATCGAGACCGTGCGCCGACAGACGCACTCGACACCGGGAATTCGTCCCCGACCGGCGCGACGAGCAGACAACCTGCCCCCACACCAGCCCCGTGGCCAGCGAATTCGAGATGGCAGATCCCCAACGTCGCGACTGTCCGGGACTCCGTCGTGGACGCGGTCGAGAAGGGCACGCCGAAGCCCGCAAGAGCGGCCCTCTTGCGGGCTTCGGCAGGCCGTCCAGGCCAGGGTGGAACATGAAGCCGGGCCACCCCGACCGGAGCTCACCGGATGTACTTGGCGGGCTTGGTGGCTGCGTTGAGCAGGTATTCCAGGGGGCCGCGGCGGAAGAAGCGGGACCAGACCGCGGCGAAGACGGTCGCCACCAGGATGTAGGTGAGCACGGGCACCCAGGACTTCGTGGTTCCGGCGCCGGAAGCGGGCCACGCGGACTGTGCGAGGAAGTGGCCGACGTAGGCCGTCAGGGACATGGTGCCCACGGCGATGACCGGCTTCGCCAGGCGGCGCAGTCGCGCCACGCGGTCCATCAGCACCGTCGCGCCCACAATCACGAGGATCGCGACGCCCACGCTGCCGATGATGTCGAACGTGGTGCCGGTGTGCGCCCCGGCGCCCAGCAGGTCCGAGGCCGACGACACGAGCTGCTCGCCGGACCCACTGCCACTCGCCCCCGCCCCGGAGCCTTTGGACCACGGCCCGGAGCCGCCGGACGACCCCCCGGTTCCCCCGAACACAGCGTCCTTGCCCGCCAGCAGCAGGGACAGGCCGTACGCGGCCACGGTGAGGGTGGCGCCGAGCACGGCCAGGCGCCGCTGGACGGCGGAGGCGGACAGGTCGAGGCGGGCCAGCGCCATGCCGGCGATCACGAACGGCATCCACGTGATGGTCGGGTAGAGGCCCGTGAGCAGCAGATCGATCACTCCCACGCCGTTGAGCGCCTCAAGCGGGTCGTAGGCGTTGATGCTCTGCTGGACGGACTCGCTCAGCCACATCCTCAGGACGAACGCCAACTGCGGCGTCACGAGCGCGAGCCCCGCGGCGATGATCGCCAGTGTCCTGGCGGACAGCCTCAGCAGGGGGAGGGAGAGCAGGAAGTAGACGCCGTAGAAGCCGAGGATGATGACGTCCCCGTACTCGATCGCCAGCACACTGCCCAGCGCCAGCAGGATCACGGCCCGGATCGCGATGCGGACCTTCGCCTGCCGCCCGGCCAGGCCGGTCTTCGGCTCCCTGCGGCCGGCGATCAGCATCAGCGAGAACCCGGCGAGGGTGGCGAACAGGACCGACGAGTGACCGTCGGCCAGGAAGCGGACCCAGGTGCCGACACCGGTCGTGGCCTCCAGCGGCGGGCCGATGTGGACGATGTACATGCCGAACACCGCCAGCGCGCGGGCCAGATCCACCCCGACCAGGCGCCCCATCGAGGGACCACCCGAGACCTTCCCGGCGGGTTCGGGCGAGGCTGCGGGCCGTGGAGACGCGTTCTCCTGCAGAGTCGCGGTCTCCCACGGCGGCTGTATCTGTGTCATACGGACAATCTCGCCGTGCCGTTGGGAGCCGGACTATCCGGCAATCTTCGGTGACGCCCCCGCCGACCGGCCGGCACCGCCCCGCCGACCGGCGGAACAGCCGCCCCGGCCGGTCAGTGGCCCCGGCCGGCCACTGCCCTACTTGATGACGGCGTTGGCCACCACGACGACAAGCCCGAGCAGTGCGTCCACCATGCCGATCCGCAGGGCGGAGCCCCACGTGCGTCCGGCGGCCCGGGCCGCGACCAAACCCCAGGCGAACAGCAGCACCACGTTCACGGCGAAGACCACGTACTCGACGCCCGCCGAGGGCCACCATCCCCAGGCAGCACCGAGCAGCAGGACCAGCGTCGGCACCGTCGCCGCCACCAACGGCCACTCGGACAGCAGCAACCGCACCCCGGCGCGCACACCATGATGGGTCCGGTCGCCACGCAGGGCGATCAGGTGTGCGTAACCGTGTGCCAGGGCCGATGCGACTGCCGTGACCAGGAGCCACTGGGCGCTGGTGAACCGGTCGGCCGCCGCCGTCTCCCCCTGCTCCGACAGGGCGGCCACCATCGAGCTGGCCAGCACCGCCCCGTACACACCCCCGAACAGCACGTGGGGACGCGAAGCCAGGCGGCGCAGGGCACGGACGGGCTGACGCAGGTATGTGCCGGGCATGGCGGAACGGTCCTCGAAACGGTACGGACATCGGCTGCGGCCCTCGGACTCGGCGCGAGGCCACGAACCGATCCCACGGCACGAGCTCGGCGGGCGCCATCCGCCGAGCGTCGCCCGCCGGTCTGCCAACGGGCCGGAGCACTCCCCCCGAACGGCTGGAGCCGGCCCGCCAGGTGTCCACAGTCCGCGGTGATCGCGCCACCGCGGACCGTGCCGGACGTACTGTCGACGGCGGGCGATCACCGTACGAGATCGTGGGCGCCCCGATGCGCGGCGTACGGGTCGCCCAGAAGCCGGGCAGAGCAGACGAGTGTGAGGCGGAACGCCGGTGATCCGAGTAGTGGTGGTGGACGACGAGGCCCTGGTGCGGTCCGGCTTCCAGATGATCCTGAACGCGTCCGACGGCATCGAGGTCGTGGCGACCGCGGAAGGAGCGCAGGCGGCCGACGTGATCCGGCGCGAGCTGCCGGACGTCGTGCTCCTCGACATCCGTATGCCGGACGTGGACGGTCTGACCGTCCTGCGGCAGATCCAGACGCTGCCCGAACCACCGCTCGTGGCCATGCTGACCACGTTCGACACCGACGAGTACATCCTGACCGCGCTGCGCTCGGGAGCCGCCGGCTTCCTGCTCAAGGACACCGAGCCCGAGCAGCTCGCCCAGCTGGTCCGCACCTTGGCCGCAGGCGGGGTGGTGATGTCCCCGAAAGCCTCACGCGCGCTGCTGCGCAGTCACCCGGGGGCGGGAGCACCCCGGGACGCGGACGTGGTGCGCGTGAACCTGCTCAGCGACCGGGAACGCGACGTCCTCGTCCTGGTCGCGGAAGGACTGTCCAACGCCGACATCGGTACCCGCATCCATCTGAGCGCGGGCACCGTCAAGGACCACGTCAGCTCGATCCTGACCAAACTGCGGGTCACCAGCCGGGTCCAGGCCGCACTGCTCGCCGAGCGGGCCGGACTGCTCGGCGAGAACGGTGACCACGCGGCACGGGACAACGGACGATGAACACGGACCGGGCGCTGTGGCGGCGGATGCCGCCCTGGGCGGTCGACACGGGCCTCGTCGCGCTCGCTGTGCTCGACGCCTGGATCAACCTCTACGACGAGGGAACCCCCCTCGTATGGGCCTGCGTCGCCCTCGGCAGCGCAGCGCTGCTCCTGCGCAGTCGCTTCCCGCTGACCGTCTTCCTGCTGACACTGCCCATGACCCTGTTCATGGACGTGGCGGTCGCGCCGATCGCCGCCCTGTACGCACTGGCCGTGTCCACCCGCAACCGCCCGCTGCTGGCCGGCTGCGCCCTGCTGAACGCGGCGGCGGGCACCCTCGCCTGGCCACTGTCCGACGCGTTCACCGGCGACCGGACCTGGACCCTCGTCCAGTTCGTCTACACGCTGGCCACAGCCATCGCCCCCGTGCTGTTCGGCCAACTTGTCCAGGCCAGACACGACGTGGCCCTCCAGCTCGTCGAGGTCAAAGAGGCCCGAGAACACGAACGCGCCCTGCACGCCCAGACCGTCCTCGCCCGTGAACGCGCCCAGCTGGCCCGCGAGATGCACGACGTCGTCTCCCACCAGGTCAGCCTCATCGCTGTACAGGCCGGAGCCCTGCAGATCGCCGCCAAGGACCCCGACGCCCGCGAGGCCGCCCGCACCATCCGCACCCTGAGCGTCGACACCCTCGACGAACTCCGCCACATGGTCACCCTGCTCCGCGCCTCCGGCGGCAAGGAAACCGAACTCGCCCCCCAGCCCACCCTCGCCGACCTCCAGCAACTGATCGCCAACAGCGGCATCGAGACGACCCTGACCGGAGAGCTTCCCGCCGACATCAGCACAACCGCCCAGCGCACCGTCTACCGCACGATCCAGGAAGCCCTCACCAATGTGCGTAAACACGCCCCCGGAGCCCGCGCCGAAGTACGCCTGTGGCACAACACGCACCACTTCGGCGTCACCGTCACCAACACAGCACCCACCCGCCCGTCCGTCGTCCTGCCCAGCGCCCGCCACGGCCTGATCGGCCTGAGAGAACGCGCCGAACTGCTCGACGGCATCCTCACCGCCGAAACCACCTCACAGGGCGGATACAAGATCGAACTCCAGGCCCCCGCACGGCCTGCCTGAGCACAAACCCGCGCGATGCGGAGCGGCGCCGTTGCACGGAACGCGGCCGCAAGCCCGTCGCGCTCTGGCGTTTCTGTCAGCCCAGGTGTGGCGGCCCCGGCCGTCTCCGGGCCTACGGCTTTGGACTGCGGCGATGCCCCGCAACACCGCCGAAAGCCCGGCCGGGCTCGTGGCCCGGCCGGGGTACGTCGGCTCGATCGGTCAGTTGGGCTGTTTGCGGAGCGCCGCCCAGGTCTTGGGGCCGACGATGCCGTCGGGCTCCAGTGCGTGGATCCACTGGAAGTACACGACCGCGCTGCGGGTCTTGGTGCCGAAGATCCCGTCGACGTCCAGGCTCGGGGTGCCTCCCCTGTCGATCTTCTTGAGGATGCACTGGATTTCGCGGACGTGCTGTCCGGTGCTGCCCACCTGGGCCGTCCGGTCGCCGTCGTAGTAGCCGCAGTCGGCGGCGGCCGCGGGAGGGGCGGTCGCCGTCTGGAGCGTCATGGCGCCGCCGGTCAGCGCGAGCAGTGCCGCACCGCCGGCGAGGGTGGTCCGTATCTTCATGGGTCCGTTCCTGTAGGGGGACAGTGCGGGGTCAGCGGCGCAGCCACGGCCAGGACTTCGGGCCGGGCCAGCCGTCCACGGCCAGGCCGACGTTGTGCTGCTGGTTGATGAGCCGCTGGTAGCGCTTCATCGCGTCCTGGGACAGCGGCCCGAAGTAGCCGTCGACGGTGCCCGTGTAGTAGCCGATGTCCTTCAGCAGGCACTGGGCCTCGATGCCCGCCGCGGTGACGGTGGTGGCGGACGGGACGACGGTCATGCCGCTGTAGTGGCCCGCGTACCAGTACTCGCCGCTCTTGACGATGTTGCACTTGTAGGCCGCGGCACTGGCCGTGCCGGCCGCGTGCGCGGTCGCACTCGACACGGGGACGAGGACGAGGGCGGTGGCCACGGCGAAGGAGCCGAGGAGTGCGGGGATGCGCATCAAGGACCTCTTTGGCTGGTCGAGGAGTCGGTCGGGTGCCGTTCGCCCGGCTACCGGGCAGGAGCCGGGTCGGTGCCGTTCGCCCGGCTTCCGGGCAGGAGCCGGGTCGATGCGGGGAGTCTGTGAGCCGGTGGAAGCCGGCGACAAGCGTTCCGGGGCGACCGGACCGATCTTGAGATGCCTCGGCCGCTGACCAGCACGGACACAGGGCAGCGTGGGACGCCGTGAGATGCCCGGGACGGGGCCCGGGGCCGTCCCACGATCTCCCGGCGACCCATGAAGCGGTCATGGTGTGTGGCGTCTCCGCAGGTCAGCGCGGGAGGCGTCCCAGCAGTGCCCACATCCGCCGCTGGGCGTGGTGGCACCACGGATCACTCCAGAAGGATGGCCACGCCGCGGTCGCCGCAGCTCTGCCGTTGCCGCGCGGACCGCACCGACCACCACCGCCCCAACGCACCTGAAACGGGGACGCACATGTCCGTACGCACATCCGTGACCCTGCTCGCGGCCACCGCCGCCCTGGTCGGCGGAGCCCTGGCGGCCGCGCCGGCCGCCGGTGCCGCGACCGCCGACGGCAAGGCCGCCTCGGCCCAGACCTGTCACACGCAGAGCACGATCGGCCTCACCTGCCGCTACCACTACGGCAAGGAGTGGGCGGAGCGCGGCAGCACCGGCCTCCACGTCAAGGAGATCCAGGCGCTGATCAAGCGCACCACCCCTTACACCGAGAAGACCGGCAAAAAGCTCGCGGTGGACGGTGACTTCGGTCCGGCCACGGAGTCGGCCGTGAAGTGGTTCCAGCGCTACTACATGGGGGCGTCCGCCGTGGACGGCATCGTCGGCCCCCGGACCTGGGAAGCCCTGCGCATCGACCGTACGCCGGCCTGACCCAGCCGCTTCACCTGCCCTCATGCACCTGTCCTCACTCGTGCACCGATGAAACGGGGAACATCATGAAGACACGTCGTCCGATCCGCCGCGGCCCCGCGCCGAGGGGCCTGGCCGTGGCCGCCGCCACCGCCGTTCTCGTCGGCGGCCTGGCCGTCGCCCCCGCCGCGTTCGCGGCCCCGGCGGCCGACACCTGCCGGGGCGTCAGCACGGTCGGCCTGTACTGCGGCTACCACACGGGAACCAAGTGGGCCGAGCTGGGCAGCACCGGCGCCCATGTCAAGGAGATCCAGGCGCTCATCAACGAGACCACGCGCCACCCGCAGGCGAGCGGCGCGCGCCTGGCCGTGGACGGCATCTTCGGTCCGGACACGAAGGCCGCCGTGACCTGGTTCCAGTGGTACTACATCGGCGAATCGGCCTCCGACGGGATCGTCGGCCCGCAGACCTGGGGGGAACTGCGCTACGGCAAGCGCTGATCGCCGCTTCAAGGCTGCCCCGCCCCTGAACGCCTACGAAAGGAACTCGACACCGTGAAGATCCGCAAGACCCTCGCGGGCGCCGCGGCCGTACTGGCCCTGACCGGCGGCATGGTCGCCGTCCAGTCGACCGTCGGTGCCCAGAACGCCCACGCCGACAGCACCTGCTGGTACTACACGGGCAACGACGCCGTGATCAGCAAGGGCAGGAACAACCCCAGCCACGTCGTGAAGGAGGCCCAGTGCCTCCTCAACAGCTACAACACGTGGCACGGCCGGCCGGCCATCGCGGTCGACGGCATCTTCGGCTCCGAGACCCACAACGCGGTCGTCGCCTTCCAGAAGCGCATGAAGATCACGGTCGACGGGATCGTCGGCCCGCAGACCTGGCGCAAGCTCCGCTCCCCCGGCTCCTGACCGGAGGCGGTACCGAGGGGCCGGACGGTCACCCGGCCCCTCGTACGCCGGCCGGGCGTGCGGGGTCAGTTCCTGGGGTTGCCGGTGGCCTTGTCGGGGCGGCCGTTCTCGGCGTTGGCGGGACCGTTTTCCGCGTGGTCGGCGCCCTTCGTCGCCTCGGCCGCCGGGGGGCTCGGCTTGACGGCGGTGCGGCTGGGGCTGGGCCTGCTGGTGGGGGCCGCCTGCGCGAGTTGTTCGGCGCAGTACGCGTCGACCTTCCGCTCGCCGCCCGCCGCTTCGACGAGCCGCCGCCAGGCCGCCGCCTCCAGGGCGTTGCCGCGGCCGTCGAGTCGTTCGTGGGCGCGGCAGTGGGCCTCGGTGTCCTGCGCGGTGTCCGGGCGCTCGGTGTGCGCGGGGGTGCCGGGCGCGTCGGAGGGGGCCTCGGCGCCGGGCCGGTCGGCGGCGCTCGCGGACGGGGTGGGCGTGGCGGGGCCGTCGGCGGAGTCGGACGAGGAGGAGCCGGTCGTACCGATCGCGGCGACCGTGACCCCGCCGAGGGTGAGGCTCGCGAGGAACAGGGAGAGCGTGGCCCTCAGCGAGCGCGGGGCGCGCCGCTGCTCGCGGGGCCGCCAGTCGTCCCGGCGCCGGGTCCGGGCCCGGTGTGCGCCGGCGGCCCGGGCGGCCCGGTACGCGGCGACGGCCCGCCGCTCGCCCTCGGCGTCCACGCCCCGGCCGCGCACGGCGGCGGCGAGCAGTGCCTCCAGGGCGGCCTCTCCGCCCGTTCCCCGGGAGCCGGACGGGGTGGTGCCGTCAGGGTGCGCACGCCGACGGCCGGGGGGCCCGCCGTCGCTCAGCCGTTCACCCATGTCCGTTTCCGTTCCTGTCCGACCTGTTCGACTGATGCGGTCCAGGGCCTGCCGGGGCCTGTGGGACCTGCGCGGGCCGCGTGCGCCCGGCGGCGCGCTCGGCCTCGGCGACCTGTGCTGCGGGCGGCGTCTTCAGTTCCTTCGGCGCGTACGGCGCTTTCGGCGCCTTCGGTGCGTACGGGGCCGGAGGCCGCCCCGCTCCCGCCGTGCCGCCTCCGCTTCCGTCGCCGCTTCCGTCGCCGTTCATTTCGACTCCCCCAGCGTCCGGGGGCCGTCATCCGTCACACCTTCGACGCCCAGCTGGGCGGCCAGGCGCTTCAGACCCCGGTAGGCGGCGGTGCGTACCGCGCCGGGACGCTTGCCGAGGACCCGGGCCGCCGCGGGGCCGTCGAGACCGACGACGACCCTCAGCAGTACGGCCTCGGCCTGGTCGCGCGGCAGGCCGCGGACCAGTTCCAGGGCGTGCTCGGTGGAGATGGACTCCAGCGCCTGGTCGTGCGTGCTGTGCGGGCCGGGCAGGTCGAGCACGTCCTGCTCCGTCGTCGTCGCCCGGGGCCGCACCCTCTGCCGCCGCAGATGGTCCAGCGCCCGGTGCCGGGCGATGGTCGCGCTCCAGCCGCGGAAGCCGGCCCCGTCGCCCTTGAACCGGCCCAGGTCGCGGGCGATCTCCAGCCAGGCGTCGGAGGCCACGTCCTCGGCGTCGTCTCCGACGATGCCGCGCAGATAGCCGAGCAGTCCGGGCTGCACGATCCGGTAGGCGACCGCGAAGGCGGCCTCGTCACCTTCCTGGGCCCGCGCGACGGCCGCGCCCAGCTCCCCGTCGTGCGCGTGCACACGGCGGGGCTCCCCTCCTTGGCCCAAGAACTGTCCTCGTCCGTACCGAGTCCGTGGCGGATCCGCACCGTGCGGTGCGGGCGCCTCTAGCCCACGTCCCTCCACGGTCAACAGCGCCGGGCTTCACAGAAGTGTCACAGCGGCTCCCTGCTCCCGCCTCCGGTCACGCCTCGGTCAGCCCGCCGCGCGGTCCTCCCACGCGGCGGCCCGGCGGGCCCGGCCGTGCAGGGTCAGGTAGAAGGTGTGGAGGGATTCCTCGGGGCCGCCGGTCTCGAACCGGTTGAGCACCCGGCCGAGCGGGTTCCACACACGGCCGTCCGGCATCCGTACGCCGACCGGCTGCGCGAAGCAGGAGCGCTGGCGGTCGTCCAGGTCCACCCACTCGGCGCCCGCGTGGCGCACCAGCACCTCACCGACGTAGGCACCGAGCCCGAAGAGCGTCTCGTGGGCCCGCTCGCGGTCGGCGCCGCCCTTGCGCAGTCCCTCGATCAGGAAGTCGACGACCCGCAGGCTGGCCACGGAGTAGTCCAGGGGGAGCCGGCTGCGGGCGGTGACGCGGGCGACGAAGGCGGCGGTGTGCCCGCGCATCTCGTGCGCGCCCGGCACGCGCGCGTCCACCTGGTCCATGAGGCTTCGTCCCTCCGCTCGGCTGCCGAGGACCTTGCACGGGCCCCCAGCAGAACCAGCGGACGCCGCCCTGTGAACGTCACGTGTCGGAGCCGTGCCGATCGCCACACAGGAAACTTCGGCCCCGCGTACAACCTTCCGGCCTCTCGCCGGTCGGTCCTGGTGACGCCACGGCCGGGGCAGGGTGTGACACGCCTCACTGCGAGGCTCGGACCGTGACGTTCGACCCGTGCAAAACGCTGGGCGAGGTGGTGCACCTGTGACGGGTGTGCCCCATGTGCATTGGTGACCGTGTCTTCTCCGGCCCTGGCCGGGCCGCTTATGAGGTGGATTCGTCTTGAGACGTCGTACGTCGCATGCGTACAGACCGCTGAGCCTGAAGAAGAGAGCGTGGCTGACGCTCGGTGCGGTGGTCGCGGGAGGCGGGGGCATAGTCACGTACGCCCTGGCCGACCCGTCCGCGGCCCCCGCAAGCCCGCCGGGCCTGGAGAAGCGCCCGACGCGGGTCTACGACCTCGCGCTGCGGCCCGAAGGCAGCCGGGTCCGGGAGCTGCCGCGCACGAGCACCGAGCAGTTCTCGTTGGTGGGCGTCTCCTGGACCGGGCCCCTGAAGAGGATCGACGGCACCGCGCAGGTCCGCACCCGCAGCAGCGAGAGCGGCGAGTGGAGCGGCTGGCAGGAGCTGGAGCTGGACGAGGACCCGCCGGAGGGCGTCGAGCCCGGCATGCGCGGCGCCTCCGCCCCGCTCTGGGTCGGCCCGTCCGACGGCGTCGAGGTCCAGGTGGTCCGCGAGGACGGCACGTCGAGTGCTGGGCTGCCGAAGGGACTTGAGGTCAACCTGGTCGACCCGGGTGTGACCGCGGCCGAGACCAAGGCCATCGACGAGGGCACCCAGATCGAGCCGGCCGCGTTCGCCGCCGAGGACACCGCGAGCCCCTCCGCCACGGAGTCGGCCGCGGACACCGGCACGGTGCCGGACACCTCCACGCCGACGACCACGCCCGAGACCACGCCGGAAAGCACGCCCGAGACCACGCCGGAGGCCTCCCAGACCGCCTCCGACTCGCCGTCGGCCTCCCCGAGCGTGTCCCCGTCGCCGACGGAGACCAAGCCCGTCGCTCCGCCGTCCACGGTCAACCAGCCGCCCATCACGCGCCGGGCGCAGTGGGGCGCGGACGAGTCGATGGTCGAGGACCCGGCCACCTACCTCGACAAGGTGCAGGCCGTCTTCGTGCACCACACGGCCGGCTCCAACAGCTACAGCTGCGCCCAGTCGGCCTCGCTGGTGCGCGGCGTCATGGCGTACCACGTCCAGGTCAACGAGTGGAACGACCTCGGCTACAACTTCCTGGTCGACAAGTGCGGCCAGATCTTCGAGGGCCGCGCGGGCGGCGTCGACCTGCCGGTGATGGGCGCCCACACCTACGGCTTCAACTCCTACTCCGTGGGCATCTCCGTCCTCGGCGACTTCCAGGGCGATCCGGACAAGGGCATCCCCCCGGGCCGGCCGACCCGCGCCACCCAGGAGTCGATCGCCCGGATCGCGGCCTGGAAGCTGGGCCAGTACGGCATCGACCCCACCAGCAAGGTCACACTGGAGGCCGGCGGCAACACCGGCGTGTGGAAGCAGGGCGAGCAGGCCACGCTCGACGTGATCTCCGGCCACAAGGACGGCTACGCCACCGAGTGCCCCGGCACGGCCATGTACAGCAAGCTCGGTGACATCCGCCGCTACGCCGCGGGCATGGGCGCGAACTCCGCGATCCCGACCGCCGATTTCAACCGGGACGGCGTCAACGACCTGGTCGTCGGCATGCCGCGGAAGAACCGCCTCGCGGTGGTGCCGGGCGGCACGGACGGCCCCGTCGGCGACCTGACGCGCTCGCTCACCCAGAGCAGCCCGGGCGTGCCCGGCGCCTCCGAGTCCGGTGACGGCTTCGGTTCGGCGACCGCCTGGGGAGACGTCAACGGCGACGGCTACGCCGACCTCGCGATCGGCTCGCCCGGCGAGGACGACACCCACGGCAACGCCGACCGCGGCTCGGTGACGGTGATGTACGGCCCGACGCTCACCAGCGGCTTCTCGTACACCACCGCCTCGGGTGTCAAGGCCGCCGGGGGGAAGCTCGGCCAGACCGTCGTCGTGGGCGACTTCGACGCCAACGGCAAGGCGGACGTGTTCGCGGCCGGCAAGGGCGACGGCGGCACCTGGGACGTCCGGCTGACCGGCGTCTCCGGCCACCAGACCGGCCGGATCACCGGCGCCACCGGTGCGGTCTCCTACCTGGACTCCGCGACCGGCGACTTCAACCGGGACGGCTACGCCGACGTCGCCCTCAACTACCGGGACTCGGGCGGCGTCGGCCGCGTCGCCTGGTTCAAGGGCACCGCGAGCGGTCTGGTCAAGGTGAGCGTGCTGTCCGTCAAGGGCGGCGCGTCCATCGCCGCGGGCGACGTCAACGGCAACGGCTACGACGACATCGTCATCGGCCAGCCCTACTCCTGGTCCAGCCCTTACCGGGGCGGCCAGGTCCGGGTGGTCCCGGGCACCTCGACCGGGTTCACCACCACCGGCATGAAGGTCGTCCACCAGGACACCGCCGGCGTCCCGGGCGGCGCCGAGTCCGGCGACGCCATGGGTCGGTCCGTCTCCGTCGGCGACTACGACGACGACGGGTACGCGGACGTCCTGACCGGTCTGCCGGGCGAGGACCTGACCCGCGGCGGCACCAGCCGGACCAACGCGGGCATGGCGCTGCTCCTGAAGGGCACCTCCTCGGGGCTGACCGGTTCCGGCGGCAAGGCGTTCCACCAGGACACCAGCGGCATCGGCAACGCCACCGAGTCGAACGACAAGCTCGGCTCCTCGGTGGTCCTGCAGGACCTGTCCGGCTGGGGCCGGGCCGACCTCGCCATCGGTGTGGAGGGCGAGAACGACTACGACGGCGCCGTCCTTCAGCTCGACAGCGGCAGCTCCGGAGTGAACACCAGCGGCTACGCGTATTACACGCGCAGCACCCTGGGCGTCTCGTCGGGCGCCCGCATCGGGCAGACGCTGACGCCGTAACCGGCGCCCGCGCCGAGGAACTCGGCCGGGATCCCGCCCACTGCGCGGGGTCCCGGCCGCTTCTCGTCCGTTGCGTTCCCGTCGGCCCGGTCGCCGCGCCCCGCCGCACCGCACCGCCCGGATCGCGACAGCGTCCCGTACGGCGACCTGCGCGCCGCCGGCCGCACGTGCACGAAGCCACGGCGAGGTGCCCGGCGGTGGCGCACCGCGGCCGGTCGGCTCACCGACCGCCCCCTCGGGCCCGTGCCGGGTACGGGCTCGCACCCGGCACGCCCCGTCCGGGCAGTCAGTCCCGCACTGCGGCGCGCAGCTTCTCGGCGGCCTCGGCCAGTGCCTGCTCGAAGGCCTTGAGGCCACGCCGGTCGATCCAGTTGTTCTGCACGTTGGTGATGTTGGCCCCGTCGCGGACCACGCCGAAGTCGATGTCCACGACCATGTCGTCGCCGTACGCCACCTGGAACACGAAGCCGATGGTCTCGTCGCCGGCCTCGTCCACCTCCAGGGGCTTGGTGGTGACCTTGGCCTTCCCGCCGCCGTAGCGGGAGTCGAACGCGTCGCACGCGTCGACGGCCTCGCCCAGGGCGGCCATCGCCCGCTCCGCCCGGTCGGCCGAGTAGGCGCTGACGTCCTGGCTGAGCAGGCTGTCGCCCTTGAGGAAGACCGCCTGGGCGTTCGCCCGGTGGCCGGCGTCGATCCGGCCCGTGTTGAAGAGCTCCACCAGCGGTCGGCAGGTCGCGTCGGCCGGCTTGGGGAGCAGGTCCTCGGGGTCGGCGTACTCGGAGCCGTCGATCACCAGCTCGGCGTCCCGCTTCCAGCCCTTCGGGAGATCGCTGTCGGCCAGCAGCACCTTCTCCGCCGCACGGTCGGTCAGCGGCTCGGCGGTCGGCTCGGGGGCCGACGGGGAGGCGGCCGGAGTCCTGGCGGACGTACCGGCGTCCTTCTCGTCCGCGGCGCCGCCCCCGCAGGCGGTGACCAGGGCGAGAGCGGACGCGGCGAAAGCGGCCGCGGCGGCGCGGCGTATGTGAGGGTGCACGTGCTTCTCCAGTGAGCAGAGCGGAAAACGCACCGTAGGACACACGGACCGGCCCGAGGGTTGTACGGAACGGAACACTTGATTCCGCACACGTCCGCGCACGCGGCAGCTTCGCGCTCCGAAGCCGTTTCGCGCTCCGAGGCCGTTTCGCGCTCCGAGGTTCCGGATCCGCAGTTCTAGAACCGCGCCGCGCCGCGCAGGGCGTCGCGGCACAGCAGCCGCAGCGAACCGTCCGCGGTGAAGCAGCGGCGGGCCTCCTCGATCGGGTCCCACAGCCGTCCGTCGGGGGTGCGCAACCAGTGGTCGCCGCCCGACGCCCACCACTCGGCACCGCTCTGACGGACGATCACCTCGCCGGCGTACGCCCCGAGCCCGCGCAGCACGCTCTCCACGGCGTCGTACGGCGGGTTCTCGCGACGCAGGTCGTCGATCATCCGGTCCACCCGCCACAGGCTCTGCGCCGAGTAGTCGAGGCGCAGCCGCGCCCCCTCGCGCATCGTCGCCACCGCGTCCGCCGCCCACCGCGCGGGCTTCGCCGCAGCCGAGGGCCTGGTCTGCTGCTCTGCTGTCGTCACACCGACAAGAGCGTGGCGGGGGTGCGTTTCGTCACCCGGATCCGGGGGGTTTCCCAGGACCGGCGCAGGATCGCCCCACCGCCCCCACGACGGTCACAGGAACCCCTCGGGGACGGGTGTGACGCCTGGCCGCTCCCATGCGCTCCAGTCACTGATGAGCATGTACTTCCACCTCCGCGCGGTGCCGCCCCCGGCGCTGCGCAACAGCGCGACGTGGTTCCAGCGGCTGTTCGCGGACGACTGGGACACCGTGCGGGAGCGGATCGGCCGGCACCGGGAGGAGGTGCTCGACAAGGGGTACCTCCGCCACGAGCTCCTCTACGCCGGCGCCCCGCCGCACCGCACGCCGGACCGGCCGAACACCCATGTGGTGCTGGGCGGCCGCCCGGTCGCCCCGGCCGACCCGTCCCTGCCGCCGTTCCTGGTGCTCACCGCCGCGCAGACGCACCGCGTGGCCGAGTACCTGGAGGAGGCGGACTTCGGGGACCTGTGGCGGCAGGCGCGGGGGGAGCTGATGCGTCCGTACGACGTGCCCGACGCGGAGCGGACCCTGCGGGGCGCGTTCGCCTCGGCCCACCGGGACCTGACCGCCTTCTACCGGCAGACCGCGCACTACGGCGACGCGGTGGTCAAGTGGCTGCTGGCATGAGGCGCGACCCGGCTCGGCCGCGCCCGGAGGCCGCCGGTCCGGAGCCGGGCCGGCTCAGCCGCGTCCGCGGGCCCTGCGCGAGACCACCGCGCGCAGTACCCGCCGTCCCTCGGTGGACACCTCCAGCGCGGGGCGCAGTCCGCCCGCGCCGTGCCCGGCGAGGAGTTCCAGGACGGTGACCTGGCGGCGCAGTTCGGCGGCGACGAGCGGCGACATGCCGTCCGTACGGCCCTCGCGGCGGGCGTCGACCGAGGAGGCGTCGTCGTCGACGGGGTCGAGCATGCGGTGGATGCGCAGCGAGGCGACGGAGCAGGCGTCGGCCCACACCCGGATCTCGGCGGCGCCCCGGTCGGCGGGGGTGGCGGCGAGCATCCGGCGGGCGAGGGTGACGGCCTCGTCCTCGGCGGCGTCGGCCGCGCCGTCCAGCTTGCCGCGCACCTGTTCCAGCCGGTCCGCCCAGTCACCGGGGCCGGCTCCGGGGGCGAGGCTCGCCCACAGGGGGCGCAGCAGTTCGTCGTCGCCGCCGAGCAGCGGAACGCACCGATCCAAACAAGCCAACCCGCTGGCGGCCAGTCCGCGTTCGTCGGCCTGAGCGATCAGCTCCACCAGACTCATCCACGCCTCCATCGCCTGCGGGTCCTCCCTAACGGAGCCCGCACTTCCCCTTACTGCGTGCAACGGCCCGGGAGTGTCACAGGGGCACCACACCGAGCCGGTCGAGCAGTCGGAAGAAGAGGTTTTCGGCCACGGGGTCGGGGTCGGCGGTGAGCACCTCGAGCAGCGGTTCGGGAGCGACCTCGTGCCCGGCCTCGGCGGCCCAGGCGACGGCCCGTTCGGCGGCGTCGCGCGGCTCCAGGAAGTAGTCCTCCAGGGTGAGGCCCTCCTGGCCCGCGCTCAGGTACCCGGCCATCGCGGCCCGCGCCAGGCAGGTCGTCCACGCGCCGCTCTCCGGGCCCGCCGCCTCCACGACCACGCAGTCGCTGTCCATGACGTATCCGAACAGTGCGGGTGACCCGGTCCGGTCCGCGAGGGCGTTCATGCTGCCGACCTCGCCCTCGCTGCTCGGGTACTCCCAGACCTGCCATCCGCCCGGCGCTTCCCGGCGCAGCGTCATGTCCCGGTCGCCCGCCGACACCCCCAGCTCCGTGAGCGGCCGCTCCGCGCGGCCCACGACGAAATACCCCCAGTAGCCCATCTCCGGTCCCCCCGGCTGTTCGGTTCCCCTCGGCCCGAATACACCACAGCCGTACAGCCGTTCGCAGCCGGATCGGACAATCCGCCCGTCAGACGGGCAGCGGGGCGGGCCCGGCCATGGCCTTCTCGTGCTGCATACGGGTCACGCGCAGCACTACGGCGACGGCGAGCGCGGCGGCCACGATGTCGACGGCGTCCGAGAACACCATCCACCGCACGGCGTCGTGCATCTCCTGGGCCGTCTCCGCGTCACGGTCCCGACGTGCCGCGAACCGGCCGACGAGGAACGAGCAGAGCCACACCGCCCACCAGGCGTTGACCAGCCCGTGCGACCGCGGAGAGCCCACCGGCGCGCTGGCGTCCCAGATGTCCGCGGTGATCCGGCGCGGGAACCAGAGGTTCACGACGGGCACGAACCAGCCGCCGATCGCCCAGCCCCGCCCCTTGCGGTGCCCGTAGGGGTCGAACACCTCGGCGTTGACCCGTGCCCGGTGGAACCAGCACAGGAAGAGGACGACGGTCGGGACCACCGCGACGACCTGGGCGATTCCGGCCGCGGCGTAGAGCCGGTCCGCGCGGTCGATCCGCTCGTCGGTCACCGCGCCGAAGCCGCTGTCCGCGAGATCGCCCGTCACGCCGAGTGTGACGAGGTCCGCCCAGACGGCGAACAGGTCGGTGGCGATGACCAGTCCGAGCCCGCCGACGGCGGCCCACCCGAGCCCGACCGGCGACCGCAGCCAGGCGGCCGGCGCGATGGGGCGGGCGTGCGGATTTTCGATCATGGTGAGGCCGTCCCCCCGAGTCGTGACATGGAACGCCGTCCACGGCTCTCCCCGGAACCCCACGCACGGCTACCGGAAGATACGGTTCACCGCCTCCGTACGTCCACTGCCTTCCCTCAGCCCAGCCGGTCCGCCAGGGCCTGGAACTCCGTCCAGGTCAGCGGGGGCTGGCGCGCGCTCCACAGTTTCTGGACGGTTGCGCGCAGGGGCATGCGGATGCCGGCCGCGACCTGGGCCTGGGTCTGGGCGTCCGGGATGTCGCACCAGACGGCGAAGGAGCCGCCGAGGATCTGGTCGTCGTAGCGGGCGTCGACCGGCTCGCGGCCGCGCAGCACGCGGGGGGTCCACTGCTCGTAGATGCGCTGGCCGGTCGGGTAGACGAAGGTCTGCGGCTGCCCGAGGACGTAGTAGAGGAACTCGTCGTTGTAGTTGATCAGTTCGCGGCCCGCGTTCAGGTACTCCACGGGCTGCCGCGCCCCGATCTCCTTGCCCGTCCAGTAGGCCACCTGGAGGTCCTCGGCCGGCCGGACGGAGGTGTCGCGGAAGAAGCCGTCGTTCCAGGCGCGCAGGGTCCTGCCGTGGGCGCGGACCGTGTCGGCCCGGTCGTTGAGCCAGCCGGTGGCGAGGTCGGCGACGGTCCCGCCGGCGCCGTAGGCCTCCTGGGCGGCCGCGGCGAGCCGGGGGTAGGACCGCTCGGGGTCGGCGGCCATCAGGGCCCGGTACTCGTCGCCGCCGAGGTGCCACTGGTCGCCGGGGAAGAGACCGGCGTACTCGTTCAGCAGATCGTCGACGAGGTCGGCGGCGGCGCCCCGGGAGATGTCGATCGCGCCCCGCGCCGCCGCCCCGCCCGCGTCGCGCAGCTGGAGTTCGGGGTGGGCCGAGATCACCGCGCCCAGATGCCCCGGTGAGTCGATCTCGGGCACGACGGTGATGTGCCGGGCCGCGGCCAGCTTGACGATCCTCCTGACCTGGTCCTTCGTCAGGTGCGGATCGGTGACGACTTCCGGGTGCGAGGCGGACTCGATACGGAACGCCTGGTCGTCGGAGAAGTGCAGCCCCAGCTGGTTGAACTTCAGGTCGCCCAGCTCCCGGACCCGGTCCTCGATCCAGTCGGCGGTGAAGTGCTTGCGCGCGATGTCCAGCATGAACCCGCGCACCGGCTCGGCGGGCCCGTCCTTCACGACCCCCTCCGGCGCCGTCCCCCCGTCGTGCACCGCCTGCTTGAGGGTGCGGGTCCCGTAGAACACCCCGGCCTCGTCCGGCCCGCTGACGTTCACCCGGCCACCGCGCACGGTCATGGTGTACGACTCCGGGTCCGCGCCCTCGTCGTCGTTGAGCGACAGCCGCAGGTCCCCCGCCCGCACGTCGTCCCGCTCACCCGCGTAGCGCAGCCCCAGCTCCCGGGCGACCAGCCGCCCCTCGTCGGCCAGCTCCGCGTCCCCGACGACCACCCGCGCCCCCGGCCCCGGCCGCCAGCCGGGCCCGCGCGCCGGGGTGTGGGACCGGACGGCCGGAATGGTCCGGGGCGCGGCCGACAGCGCGTACGTACGAGAGGGACTCGGCGTGGGCGCGGAGGCCTCGGGGGAGGACGGCGACGAGCCCTCGGCGGCCGGCTCGCCCGCTCCGCCGGAGACCCACAGTCCGAGGCCCACCCCGAACGCGGCGACCACGGCGCCCACCAGAAGGGCCCACAGCCCGACCTTCCTGTCCGGCGCCCGGTGCTTGTGCTGGCTCACGCCGCCAACCTATGGCCGGTGCGGCCGGAAGACGTCCACCACACGTTCCGAAACTCTCCCGTTCGGCTGAAATTCGGGCATCGGTCGGACACCTCACGCCCACTCTCGATAACGTGGCGCCACACCTCTCACAGCATCCTCTGCTCTCACAGCATCCTCTGCCGAAACGCACGTGACGCCCACACACCTTCCTGGCCGAGTCGCCATACCCCAGCAGACGCGCGGCACCTCCCTGGAGCGCTTCAACACCGCCCCCGCCGCCGACGTCCAGCACACCCTTCTCACCTGCCTCCACAGCCTGCGCTGGTCCCACCGCGTCACCGCCCACCGCCCCTACCCGACCCTGGACGCCCTACTCGCCGCCTCGGACGAGGCGGCCTACGACCTCACCCCGGGAGATCTGGCGGAGGCGTTGGCGGGCGAAACCCTGCCGGTGCTGCCGGAGGACACCTACTCGGCAGCCCATATGGCCCTGGACGCGGCAAACGCCGCATACGAGGCGAAATTCGGGCACGTATTCATCATTTGCCTGGATGACCTACCGCCGGCCGAGGCCCTGGATCACGCCTTGGCAGGCATCCGGTCACGATTGGCAAACGACCCGGAAGAGGAACGGGTGGTGGCAGCGGAAGAACTCCGGCACCTGGCAAGAGGGCGCTTGTCAAGGCTCTTCAGGGGCACGGGGCCGTAATCGACCTGCGGCTGCCGCCGCGCGGGCGCGACCAGCCCCGACGCACCCGCACACGGCACATAACCGCACCTACCACCCCAGTAGCCGCCTGGCGCTCACCCATCCGCGTGCCACTTTGATCACACCAACAGGCCCGGCGTAAGCCCGGCGCCAGCGCATCGCTACGATGCTGGGGGCCGGTGGACCGTACCCGGCCGGGCCCGTCCGACACCGAAGCCGGCAGGCCCCAATCCCCGCTCCCGGAGGGACTTCCGTGCCGGCTGGAACGCTGTACCGCGGCCGGGAAGGAATGTGGTCCTGGGTGGCTCACCGAGTCACCGGCGTCCTCATTTTCTTCTTCCTGTTCGTTCACGTGCTGGACACCGCACTCGTTCGCGTCTCCCCCGAGGCCTACGACGAGGTCGTGGCCACCTACAAGACGCCGATCGTCGCGCTGCTGGAGTACGGCCTCGTCGCCGCCATCCTCTTCCACGCGCTCAACGGCCTGCGTGTCATCGCCGTCGACTTCTGGTCCAAGGGCGCGCGCTACCAGAAGCAGATGCTCTGGTCCGTCGTCGGTCTGTGGCTCGTGCTGATGATCGGGGCGATCTACCCCGTCCTCGGTCACGCCGCTCGTGAACTCTTCGGGAGCTGACGCCCATGTCCACCACTGAGAAGACCGCGACCGGCATCGGCCCCGTCGAGGGCGAGTCCCTCTACACCGTCGACAACCCGGCCCCGCTCATCGAGGCCCCGCGCAAGCGCACCAAGAAGACGCCCCGGTCCACCCGGGGCAACTTCGAGATGGCCGCGTGGCTGTTCATGCGCCTGTCGGGCATCGTCCTGGTCGTCCTGGTCATCGGCCACCTGCTCATCCAGCTGGTGCTGGACGGCGGCGTCTCCAAGATCGGCTTCGCCTTCGTGGCGGGCCGCTGGGCGTCCCCGTTCTGGCAGGTCTGGGACCTGCTGATGCTGTGGCTGGCGATGCTGCACGGCGCCAACGGCCTGCGTACGGTCATCAACGACTACGCGGAGCGCGCGAACACCCGGCTGTGGCTGAAGAGCCTGCTCTACACCGCCACGGTGTTCACCATCCTGCTGGGCACGCTGGTGATCTTCACCTTCGACCCGAACATCCGCTAGGCACGGGGCTGCGAGAATCATGAAGATCCACAAGTACGACACCGTCATCGTCGGCGCCGGTGGCGCGGGCATGCGCGCGGCCATCGAGTCCACCAAGCGCAGCCGCACCGCCGTGCTGACCAAGCTCTACCCCACCCGCTCCCACACGGGCGCCGCGCAGGGCGGCATGGCCGCCGCGCTGGCCAACGTGGAGGAGGACAACTGGGAGTGGCACACCTTCGACACGGTCAAGGGCGGTGACTACCTGGTCGACCAGGACGCCGCCGAGATCCTGGCGAAGGAGGCCATCGACTCGGTCCTCGACCTGGAGAAGATGGGCCTGCCGTTCAACCGCACGCCGAACGGCACGATCGACCAGCGCCGCTTCGGCGGTCACTCCCGCAACCACGGTGAGGCCCCGGTCCGCCGGTCCTGCTACGCCGCGGACCGCACCGGCCACATGATCCTCCAGACGCTGTACCAGAACTGCGTCAAGGAGGGTGTGGAGTTCTTCAACGAGTTCTACGTCCTCGACCAGCTGATCACCGAAGAGGACGGCATCAAGAAGTCCGCCGGTGTGGTCGCCTACGAGCTGGCCACCGGCGAGATCCACGTCTTCCAGGCGAAGGCCGTGATCTACGCGTCCGGCGGCTGCGGCAAGTTCTTCAAGGTGACGTCGAACGCGCACACGCTGACCGGTGACGGCCAGGCGGCCGTGTACCGCCGGGGTCTGCCGCTGGAGGACATGGAGTTCTTCCAGTTCCACCCGACCGGCATCTGGCGCATGGGCATCCTGCTGACGGAGGGCGCCCGCGGTGAGGGCGGCATCCTGCGCAACAAGGACGGCGAGCGCTTCATGGAGAAGTACGCGCCGGTCATGAAGGACCTCGCCTCCCGTGACGTCGTCTCGCGCTCCATCTACACGGAGATCCGCGAGGGCCGTGGCTGCGGTCCCGAGGGCGACCACGTCTACCTCGACCTCACGCACCTCCCGCCGGAGCAGCTCGACGCCAAGCTCCCGGACATCACCGAGTTCGCCCGTACGTACCTCGGCATCGAGCCGTACACGGACCCGATCCCGATCCAGCCCACCGCGCACTACGCGATGGGCGGCATCCCGACCAACGTCGAGGGTGAGGTCCTGGCGGACAACACCACGGTCGTGCCGGGTCTGTACGCGGCCGGCGAGGTCGCCTGCGTCTCTGTGCACGGCGCGAACCGTCTGGGCACCAACTCGCTGCTGGACATCAACGTGTTCGGCAAGCGGGCGGGCATCGCCGCGGCCGAGTACTCCCAGAAGGCCGACTTCGTCGAGCTGCCCGAGAACCCGGCGCAGCTCGTGATCGACCAGGTGGAGCGGCTGCGTTCGTCCACGGGCACCGAGCGGGTGGCGACTCTCCGCAAGGAGCTGCAGGAGACCATGGACGCCAACGTCATGGTGTTCCGCACGGAGCAGACGATCAAGACGGCGGTCGAGAAGATCGCCGAGCTGCGCGAGCGCTACAAGAACGTGGCGATCCAGGACAAGGGCAAGCGGTTCAACACGGACCTGCTGGAGGCCATCGAGCTGGGCAACCTGCTCGACCTGGCCGAGGTCATGGCGGTCTCCGCCCTCGCCCGCAAGGAGTCCCGCGGCGGTCACTACCGCGAGGACTACCCGAACCGCGACGACGTCAACTTCATGCGCCACACCATGGCGTACCGCGAGGTGGGCGACGACGGCACCGAGACCGTGCGCCTGGACTACAAGCCGGTCGTCCAGACCCGCTACCAGCCGATGGAGCGTAAGTACTGATGGCAACCCCCGTTATGGACAAGGCCGAGGCTCAGTCCGCGGCCTCCCCGTACATCACGGTCACCTTCCGGGTCCGCCGCTTCAACCCGGAGGTCTCGGCGGAGGCGACCTGGGAAGACTTCCAGCTGGAGATCGACCCCAAGGAGCGCGTCCTCGACGGCCTCCACAAGATCAAGTGGGACCTGGACGGCACGCTCACCTTCCGCCGCTCCTGCGCGCACGGCATCTGCGGTTCGGACGCGATGCGGATCAACGGCAAGAACCGCCTCGCGTGCAAGACGCTGATCAAGGACATCAACCCCGAGAAGCCGATCACGGTCGAGCCCATCAAGGGCCTGACGGTGCTGAAGGACCTCGTGGTCGACATGGAGCCGTTCTTCCAGGCGTACCGCGACGTGATGCCCTTCCTCATCACGAAGGACACCAACGAGCCGACGCGCGAGCGGCTGCAGACGGCCGAGGACCGCGAGCGCTTCGACGACACCACGAAGTGCATCCTCTGCGCCGCCTGCACCTCCTCCTGCCCGGTCTTCTGGAACGACGGCCAGTACTTCGGCCCGGCGGCCATCGTCAACGCGCACCGGTTCATCTTCGACTCGCGTGACGAGGCCGGCGAGCAGCGCCTGGAGATCCTCAACGACCGTGACGGTGTGTGGCGTTGCCGCACGACCTTCAACTGCACGGACGCCTGCCCGCGCGGCATCGAGGTCACGAAGGCGATCGCCGAGGTGAAGAAGGCGCTGATCACGCGCCGCTTCTGAGCTTCCTCGCCTTGCCTTCGGGGCCCTGTTTCCGGCACTTCGGGAACGGGGCCCTTCGGTGTCTTCCCAGCACTCGGAGAACACGGCTTTACTCACCGGTTCCTCTGTGGTCCACTGCACCGATCATGCACAGGGCGGCCTCTGGGGAGAGGCCGCGGCAGGGGGGAGGGCACGTCGATGCGTGCTGTGGAGGAGACACTTCAGCCGTGCCCGGAGTGCGGGGCCGGGATACGTGCGGACGCCGGTTCACGGTGTGGTGCACGGCCTGCGACTGGAACGTCGATCCGCAGGATGATCCGCAGAAGAGCCGACGCGGACTGGACAGGGTGCGCCGGAAGGTGGCTCAACGGTACGGCGAGCAGCTCTTCGCCGAGCTCGGCGCCGCGGCCGGGTCGCGGCGGAACGGGCGTACCGCCGCCGGGTTCGTGGCCTACGCGATCGCACTCGCGGTGCACGGGGTGACCGTGGCCCTGGCGGCGGCCGGGCTCTGGCTCCTGGTGGCCGGCTGGGGTGGTTTCCGTATGGTGCCCGGCCTGTTCCTGCTGGTGCTGGCCTGGTCGCTACGGCCCCGCCCGAACCGCCTGCCCAAGGACGCCCGGGTCCTGCTGCGGGCGGACGCGCCCGAGCTGTACGCACTCATCGACGAGATCGCCGCCACCATGGGCACTCGCGGCGTGGATGTCGTCGTCGTCGACGACGACGCCAACGCGAGCGTGACGCAGCTGGGGTTCCGCCGCCGGCTGCTGACGGTGGGGCTGCCGCTGTGGGAGGTCCTGACGCCGCAGCAGCGGGTCGCCCTCCTGGGCCACGAGCTCGGCCACTTCACGCACGGGGACACCCGGCACGGCATGGTCGTGGGAAGTGCCTACTACTCCCTGACCACCTGGCACTACTACCTCTCCGGCATCGAGCAGCCGAACATCCTCGAGTTCCTCGTCAACATGGTGTATCTCGTGCCGCGCGGGCTGATCACCGGGGTCGTGATACTGCTCGACCTGCTCACCGCGCAGGCCTCCCAGCGCGGCGAGTACCTGGCCGACGCGGCGGCGGCCCGTGCCGGCTCCACGGAGGCCGCGGCCGGGCTGATGGACCGTCTGCTGGCGGCCGACTCGATCATGACCACGCTGAACCGCGAGGCCAACCGCCGCCGGATGCACGGGCCGAGCCGGACCTCCGCGCCCGCCACCGAGGGTCTGTGGGAGGCGCTCACCGCCCACATGGAGTCCATCCCGGCGTCGGAGCACGAACGCCTGCGCCGTGTCGGCGCACTCCGCGGCCACAGTGTCGACGCGAGCCACCCGCCGACCCATCTGCGCCTCCGGCTCCTGCTGGAGAGTGCGCCGGAGCCCGCCTCGGTGACGCTGGACGCCGCGCGGTCCGACCGTGTCGCCGGTGAACTGTCCGACGTACGCGCGGCCCTGGCGCGGGACATCGTCAGAGACGGGTTCGTAAACGTGTGACGGCCTGGTCCGCGGCGCCCCGAGCGGTCACAGCCGGCTCGGGGTCGTCCGGTCGGTGATCTTCGTGTCGGCGGCCAGGAGCATCGCCTTGCGGAGGATGCCGGACGCGCGCGGGGCGGCGCGGGCCCTGCGAGGCACGGGCGTCGAGCCGCTCGTCGAACCGTTCCCGGGGTCACGGGATGGACGGTGGAGATCGCCGACCCATGGGGCAACGTGATCGGGTTCACCGACCGCTCCAAGCGGCCGGAGCTCGGGCGGCGGCCGTGACACAGGTCTCCGCACCCTTGAGTTGAACACGTTCAAAAGCAGGTCTAGAGTCTCTCCTGTCAGCGTTTTGAACGCGTTCAACAAGGGGGGCGGCATGGACCGCACGGTCATCGCCTATGTCATCTACCTGGTCGTCAGCATGGCCCTGACGATCTGGGTCGCCCGCACGCTCAGCCGCAACGGGCGCATCTTCCTCTCCGACGTCCTGCGCGGAAACGAGCAGCTCGCCGAAGCCGTCAACCACCTTCTGGTGGTCGGTTTCTACCTCGTCAACCTCGGCTTCGTCGCCCTGTATCTGAGCGACGACGAGACGATCACCGACACACGCGGCATCTTCGAGGCCCTGTCCACCAAGCTCGGCGTGGTGCTGCTGGTGCTCGGCGTGATGCACCTGGGCAACGTGTACGTCCTCAACAGGATCCGGCGGCGCGGGGTGATGGAGCGCGAGCAGTTCCCCCCGGTCGCTCCGCAGGAGTGGGCCCAGGCATGAGGGACACGACCACCGCGTACCGGGACGCCAGGCGCGTCCCGGTACGCCGGCTCACCGTCCTGTACGACGCCGGCTGCCCCCTGTGCACCTTCCTGCGCGACTGGCTGGTACGGCAGCCGCAGTTGGTGCCGCTGGACCTGGTCCCGGCCGGCTCGGACGAGGCCGTACGACGCTTCCCCGGACTCGATCACGGCTCGACCCTCGACGAGATCACCGTCGTAGGGGACTCCGGGCAGGTCTACCGGTCCCACGCCGCCTGGATCGTCGTGCTGTGGGCCCTGCGCAGGTGTCGGCGTCTCGCGCACCGGCTCACCACACCGACCGGCATCCGGCTCGCCAAGGGCGCGGTGCTGGCCGCGGCCAAGTGGCGCGGCACACAGTGGGGCGGGCGGGTGTACCGGCAGCAGGACGGCTGGACGTACGAGCCGAGCCTGGGCTGGATGCACCTCCCGCCACGCTGCGACGCCGACTGACGACCACTCGGTTTTCGGCCAACGTCTTGGCATGCACCCTTCCAAAATTTCGCTCAGGCGGGGACCCTGCTCCACGGTTCGATCCACTCCGCACCCCTCACAGAAGGAGTACGCGTGAGAGGCACATCCCGCATACCCCGTTCCCTCCTCGGTGCCCTGGTCGGCGTCACCGCGCTGCTCACCACCGGCACCCTGGCCGCACCCGCCGGCGCCGCACCGGCGCCGGCGCCCGACCCGGGGGCCAGATCGGTCACCGCCGCCGCCCAGGAACGGGCCCGTGACTTCTGGACACCGCAGCGGATGCGCGACGCCGCCCCGCTGGACCTGCTCGACGGTCAGGGCGCGCGCGGCTCGACGCCGGCCAAGGGCGCGAAGGCCACCGTCGCCCCCACCGCCCCGGCCGCCGCCACCGACGTGGGCATCCAGGCGTTCCCGAACGGCGGCAGTCAGTGGACCGGCGGCGGCGCGGTCGTCTCCACCGCGGGGCGCGTGTTCTTCACCTACCAGGGCCGTACGGCGTCCTGTTCCGGCAACGCCGTCACCAGCGCCAACAAGAGCACGGTGATCACGGCGGGCCACTGCGTGAAGATGGACGGCGCCTGGCACACCAACTGGGTCTTCGTCCCCGGCTACCACGACGGCCAGGCGCCCCACGGCCGCTGGACCGCGTCCAAGACCCTCGCCACGCCCCAGTGGACGGCGAGCGAGGACATCAACTACGACGTCGGCGCCGCGGTCGTCGCCCCGCTGGGCGGACGGCTGCTCACGGACGTCGTCGGCGGGCAGGGGCTGGCCTTCAACACCGGCTACAACCTGCGCATGTACTCCTTCGGCTTCCCGGCCGCCGCCCCCTACGACGGCGAGAAGTTCATCTACTGCTCCGGCAACACCAACCGGGACTTCCTGCTCTCCGACGACCACGGCATGACCTGCAACATGACCGGCGGCTCCAGCGGCGGCCCGTGGTTCACCCAGTTCAACGAGTCCACCGGCACCGGGCTGCTGTCCTCGGTGAACAGCTTCAAGTACAACTTCTTCCCCAACCGGATGTACGGCCCGTACTTCGGCGCCGACGCGCAGAACCTCTACCAGGCGGCGCAGTCGTCCTGAACCGCACTGGTTAGTCTCGCTCCGTGCCCTCGAAGAACGACAGCCCCGAGCCCAGCAAGTCCGAGCAGACCCGCGCGCTGATCCTGGAGACGGCGATGCGGCTGTTCCAGGAGCGCGGCTACGACAGGACCACCATGCGGGCCATCGCCCAGGAGGCCGGGGTCTCCGTCGGCAACGCCTACTACTACTTCGAGGGCAAGGAGCACCTGATCCAGGGCTTCTACGACCGGATCGCCGCCGAGCACAAGGCGGCGGTCCGGGAGGTCCTGGCCCGCGAGACCGACCTGGAGGCCCGGCTGGCGGGCGTGCTGAAGGCCTGGCTGGACATCGCCACGCCGTACCACGAGTTCGCGGTGCAGTTCTTCAAGACGGCCGCCGACCCGGACAGTCCGCTCAGCCCGTTCTCTCCGGAGTCGGAGCACGCGCGCGTGGAGGCGATCGAGGTCCACCGGGAGGTGCTGGCGGGGGCCACGAAGACCAAGGTCCCCGAGGATCTGCGCGATGTGCTCCCGGAGTTGATGTGGCTCTCCCAGATGGGCCTGGTGCTCTACTGGATCTTCGACCGGACGCCGGACCGCGCGCGCAGCTACAAGCTCGCCGCGCGCGGCGCCCGCCTCACCGCGCGCGGGGTGGCCCTCGCCCGCTTCCGGGTCCTGCGCCCGCTGGTGCGCGAGGTGCACGAGCTGTTCACGGACTTCCTCCCGGGCATGACGAAGGAACCCGGTACGGCGCACGAGAAGGCCGGTACGGCGAAAGAGGCGCCCGCCGAGGACGGGCGCCCCTGAGCGGTGGGTCAGGCGGTCAGTTGACCGCGTCCACCTCGCCCTCGGCGAGCTCGACGTCGTGGACCACCGGCTCGCCGTCCACCAGCACGTGCCGCGCCTTCGACCCGTGCGCCGCGGCCGTCGTCGCCAGCAGATACGTGCCCGGGGACGGTACCGAGACGATGTAGGAGCCGTCGGCCAGGGAGGTCACCCGGTCCAGTTGGCGTCCGCCCTTGGACAGCAGCGTGACGGCCGCGCCCTGCACCGGCTCGCCGTCCGCCGCGCGGATGTAGCCGTGGATGACCGACTTGGTGCCCTCCGCGGCCGGTTCCGCTTCCTCGTGCGGCTCCACCGCCAGATGCGGCAGCCGCTTCTCCAGGCCGTCCGGCAGCCACCAGTTGGCCTTGCCGAGCAGATGCATCGCGGCCGGCACCAGCGCCGTACGCAGTACGAACGCGTCCAGCGCCACCGCCGCCGCGAGACCGACGCCCGCCATCGCGCCCTCCATGTCACCGCTGAGGACGAACGCGGAGAACACACAGATCATGATCAGCGCCGCGCAGTTGATGACCCGGCTGGTCTCCGCCAGGCCCACGCGGACCGCACGCGCGTTGTCCTTGGTGTGCACCCACTCCTCGTGCATCCGGCTGACCAGGAACACCTGGTAGTCCATCGACAGGCCGAAGAGCAGGGAGAGCATGATGACCGGCAGGAAGGAGGTGATCGGCCCCTCCTTGCCGATGCCGATCAGCTCCGTGCCCCAGCCCCACTGGAAGATCGCCACCAGGACACCGAAGGACGCCGCCGCCGCGATGAGGTTCATCAGCGCGGCCGTGAGCGGCACCACCAGCGAGCGGAACGCCACCAGCAGGAGCAGGAAGCCCAGCGCGATGATCGTCGCGATGAAGTACGGCAGCCGGTCGCCGGTCACCTCCGCGAAGTCCTTGAACACCGCGGTCACCCCGCCCACATGGGCGTCGACGTCCGCGGCCGGGATCACCTCGTCGCGCAGCACGTCGATCAGCCGGTCGGTCTCCTCGGACTGCGGTGAGGTGGTCGGCACCACCTGGATCACCGACACGCCGTTCGCGGGCGGCGCGGCGGCGACCTGGGCCACCCCCTCGGTCGCTTCGATGCCGCGCACGAGCGCGTCGGGGGCGGTGCCGTCCACGACCACCTGGAGCGGGCCGTTGAAGCCGGGGCCGAAGCCCTCGGCCAGCAGGTCGTAGGCCTGCCGGGTGGTCGTGGAGTCCTGGTGGTTGCCCTGGTCGGTGGCGCCGAGCCGGAGCGAGAGCACGGGCAGCGCGAGCACCGCCATGACGACCAGGGCGCCCGCCGCGATCGACCGCGGCCGCTTCTGCACGTACGTCGACCAGCGCGCCGCGAGCCCGCTCGCCTCGTCCGGCTCCGGTCCCGTCGCGGCCAGCCGGCGCCGCTGCCGGCGGCTGAGCACCCGCACGCCGAGCAGGCCCAGCAGGGCGGGCAGCAGGGTGACGGCGGCGAGCACGCTGAGCACCACCGTCAGCGAGGTGGCGATGACCACGCCATCCAGGAAGCGCATGTTCATCACCAGCATGCCGGCGAGCGCGATGCAGACCGTGCCACCCGCGAACAGCACCGCGCGACCGGAGGTGTTGAGCGCCGTCACCGCCGCGTCCTCCGGCTCCGCCCCGCGCAGGATGCCGCGCCGGTGCCGGGTGACGATGAACAGCGCGTAGTCGATGCCGACCCCGAGGCCGATCAACGAGCCGAGCAACGGGGCCACTTCGGGCACGTCCGTGACATGGCTGAGCAGCATCGTGGAGAGCATGCCGGTGCCCACGCCCGCGATCGCCACGACGATCGGCAGCAGCATCGCGAAGAGCGAGCCGAAGGCGAGGAAGAGGACGATCGCCGCGGCGAGGATGCCGACCGCCTCGGCCGTGCCGGCCGGCGGCTCCTGCGTGCGGGCGATGGCCTGGCCGCCCAACTCCACCTGCAGACCGCTCTGTTCGGCGGCCTGCGCGGTGTCGACGACGTCCTCGATCAGCCCCTTCTCGATGGCGTTGGCCTGTTCCTTGAAGGTGATCTCGGCGTACGCGATCCGCCCGTTCTCGCTCACCCGCGGCTCGGTGACCTCACCGACCCCGTCCATCCGGCCGATCTCCGCCAGGGCCGGTTCGATGCGGGACTGTACGGCCGCGTCCCGCACGCTCCCCTCGTCCACCTTCCACACCACCGTGTCGGTGTCACCGGCGCGCTCCGGGAAGGCCCGTTCCATCAGGTCGTACGCGCGCTTGGAGTCCGTGTCCGGCAGCGAGAACACGTTCGCGTAGTCCGTGCCGGCGGCCGAACCGCCGAAGCCCAGACCGAACAACGCCCCCACCCACAGCAACAGGACCACCAGCCGGTGCCGATAGCACCACCGTGCCAATGTCGCCACGCTCAACGCTCCTTCATCGGTCGTCGGTCGGTCCCCCAGGTCCTGGACAACAGGATCGTGGGCGGGGCTCGGACTGGGACACGCAACCGGCTCGACTCTCAAGCAACTCCAAAGCAGGGAACCGGCCCCGTTGTCGGTGCCCGTGCGGATACTGGGGGCATGACGGCTCCAGGCACCGTGCTGGTCGTGGAGGACGAGGAGAGCATCGCTGACGTCCTCGCCATCGCCCTGCGCTACCACCGGTTCGAGGTGATGACCGCGGGCAGCGTCCGCGAGGCCCTCGCGCTGGCCGGCCGCACGGGCCCCGACGTCGCCCTGCTCGACGTGATGCTCCCGGACGGCGACGGCCGCGCCCTCGGCCGCCAACTGCGCGAGCTGCGGCCCGAACTGGCGCTGGTCTTCCTCACCGCCCGCGACTCGCCCGCCGAGATCGTCGGCGCCCTCGGCTTCGGCGACGACTACATCACCAAACCCTTCGACATCGACGTGGTGATCGCCCGCATCACCGCCGTCCTGCGCCGCACCCGCCCCCTCGACGTCCTCCCGCAGCGCCCGCCGTTGCGCTACGGCGACCTCGAACTGGACGACACGACGTACTCGGTGCACCGCTCGGGCCACGCCGTCGACCTCACCCCCACCGAGTACGCCCTGCTGCGCTTCCTGGTGCGCAACGGCGGCCGGATCGTGCCCAAGGAGGAACTCCTGCGCCACGTCTGGCAGTACGAGCACACTCCCGCCGAGTCGACGGTCGTGGAGACGTACATCAGCTATCTGCGGCGCAAGCTCGACGCCCTGGGACCGCCGGTGATCACCACCCGGCGGGGCGTGGGATACGGGCTGGCATGAGGGTGCCGGGCAGGCGCGGCATCCACTCGCTGCGCGCCAAGCTGACCCTGGCGAACGTGGCGCTGCTCGCCCTCGGCATCGTCATGGCGACGGCGATCAGCCTGATGACCGCGCGGCACTATCTGCTCGACAAGGTCGACTCCGAGCTGCTGCACTCGCGCGCCTCCCTCCATGATGCCGGGTTCAGCCTGCGGCAGATCGAGTCGCTGAGCGAAGTGGGCATCGCCCTGGACCGGTTCGCCGGCGACGGAGCGGACGCGAGCGCGCTGCCGACCCCGGCCGTGGTGTACGTCGCGGTCGACCCGACCGGCCGCCCGGTGGCGCTGGGCCCGCTGGCCCCGACCGCCCGCCAGCGCGCACTGGCCGCCGCGGCAGGGGAACCGTCCGCGATCGTCGCCGCCGACAAGCCGCGCGACGCACGGGTGCGGGGCGAGTCGTACCGCATGACCGGGGCCCGGCTGTCGGACGGCACCATCGTGCTGATCGCCACCTCGACCGAGGCCATGCACCAGGGCATGGGCAAGGCGCTCAAGCTCGACCTCGCCTTCGGCACCCTCCTGCTGGCGCTGCTGGCATGCCTGACCCTGTTCGGTGTGCGCCGCCGGCTGCTGCCGCTGGAGGACATGGTGGAGACCTCGTCGGCGATCGCCGAGGGCGACCTGACCCGCAGAGTGCCCTCGAGCCACCACCCCACCAGGGAGGTGGAGCAACTCCGGCTGGCCCTCAACTCCATGCTGCACCAGGTGGAGTCGGCCTACCGGACGCGCGAGCACAGCGCGTCCCAGCTGCGTCGCTTCGTGGCCGACGCCTCCCACGAACTGCGCACCCCGCTCTCCGCGATACGCGGCTACCTCCAGCTCTACGACAAGGGCATGCTGAACGACCCCGACCAGCGGAAGCGGGCCTGGGAGCGGGTCATGACGGAGGCCGACCGGATGGGCCGCCTGGTCGACGAACTGCTCTGCCTCGCCCGCCTCGACCAGCAGCCCGAGCTCCGGTTCCGCAATGTCGACGTCAGCCGCCTGGTCCGGGACGCCGCCGAGGACCTGCGCGTCCAGCAGCCGGAACGCCCCGTCACGGTCGACGCGGAGGGCACGCTGCTGGTGCACGCCGACGAGTCGGGCCTGCGCCAGGTGCTGGGCAACCTGGTCGCCAACGTCCGCACCCACACCCCCGCCGACACCCCGGTCCGCCTGGGCGTGGAACGCGAGGACGGCGTCGTACGGCTGCGGGTGGAGGACGAGGGGCCGGGGCTGTGCGCGCAGGACGCCGCCCGCGTCTTCGACCGCTTCTTCAGGGCGGGCGGAGGCGCGGGAAGCGGCCTCGGGATGGCGATCGTGCAGGGGGTGGTGCGGGCCCACGGCGGGGAGGTCAGCGTGGACACGGCCCCGGGCCGGGGGCTGAGGGCGACGGTGACGATCCCGGGGTGAGGGTTCCTGCCGGTGCGGGTCAGATCCAGGTGAGGCGCCAGAGGCGGAAGACTCCGGTGCCGTCCGAGAGGTACTGGCCGCCGCCGACGGCCGCGCTGCTCACGACGTACTCCTTGGCCTGCCAGAGCGGGATCACCGGGACGTCGCGGGCGACCGCCAGCTGGACCTCTCGGAAGTCGTCGATCGCCCGGCTGCGGTCGGCGTGCTGCTGGCTGGCCTGGATGAGCCGGTCCACGGCCGTGCTGCTGTATCCGGTGTTCATGGTGCCGTCGGTGCCGACGAGCGGGGAGCCGTAGGTGTCGGGGTCGGGGAAGTCGGCGACCCAGCCGACGCCGTACGCGTCGAGCTTGCCGTTCGCCCACCGCTTCTGGAAGTCGGTCCACTCGTAGCCCTTGACCGTCACCTCGAACAGGCCGCCCGCCTCCAGCTGCTTCTTGAGCTCGGCGGCCTCCTGCTCGGCGGCGCCGCGGCCCGTGGCGTAGCCGTAGGTGAAGCGGACCGGGAGGCTCACTCCGGCCTCGGTGAGCAGCTCACGCGCCTTCCGGGTGTTCTGCTCGGGGTAGGTGTCGAAGAAGGACGTCGTGTGGCCGATGATGCCGGTCGGGATCAGCGAGTACAGCGGGTCGACGGTGCCCTGGTAGACGTCGGCGGCGAGCTTCTCGCGGTTGATCATCCAGGCCATGGCCTGCCGGACCCGGGTGTCGTGCAGCGGGGAGCCCGCGCGGGTGTTGAGGTAGAGGTTGCGGACCTCGGAGCTGTCGGCCTCGGAGACCCGCTGGTCGGCGTCGCTGGGGGTGAGGTCGGCGAGCACCTCGGGCGGCAGCTGCCGGGTGGCGACGTCGATCCGCCGGTCCTTCCAGGCGCTGTTCAGCCTGGCCGCGTCCTTGAAGTAGCGCAGTTCGACCGGGCGTCCGGTCTCGCTCACGGCACCCTTGTACCTGCTGTTCGGCGTCATCACCGCCCGGTCGCCCTCGGAGTACGACGACAGCTCGTACGGGCCGGTGCCGTCGACGCCGCTGCCGGTGCGCAGTTCGTTCGCGGGGTACTTGGTGCTGTCGACGATCGCACCGGCCCCGGTGGCCACCTTCAGCGGGAAGGTGGCGTCCGCCGAGGAGAGCTTGAAGGTGACGGTCCGGCCGCTCGCGCTCACCTTGTCGAGGGTGTCGAAGAGGGAGGCGGGACCGACCTCCGAATTGATCTTCTTGACCCGGTCGAAGGAGAACTTGACGTCCTCGGCGGTCATCTCCCGCCCGCTCGGGAAGGTGAGCCCCTCGCGCAGCTCACAGCGGTACGTGGTCAGTCCGCCGCCGACGAACTTGCAGCGCTCGGCCGCGTCGGGGACGGGCGTGGCGCCGCCCGGCTCGAAGGTCAGCAGCGACTGGAAGACGTTGCTGAACAACGCCCAGGAGCCGGCGTCGTAGGCGCCGGCCGGGTCGAGCGACGTGACCGCGTCCGTCGTGCCGACCGTGATGGTTCCGCCGTCCTCGCCGTCGGACGGCAGCAGCTGCCACCCGCCCACTCCCACGGCCGCCAGAACCACCAGCGTCGCCAGAATCCGCATGCGAACCGAACGCATGGTGCGTGCCCTCCCCAAGCCCACTACGGGCCAACCTGTGCATATGCCACTCCCCTAAGCGGCGCCGACACCTAATCACACGTGTTTCACCTGGGGGAAGAGGGTTTGGCCGAGATGAGAAAGAACTTACCGAAGACTGTTATCGGCAAGTTATACAGAACGCACGGCGGGGGGCGGCGCGGAGGGGAGGCGGGGGCGCACTCGCGGGGTCAGGCCTGCCGGGAGGCCAGTTCGATCACCGTGATGTCCGACGGGGCCCCGACCCGCGTGGGCGGGCCCCAGGCGCCCGCGCCGCGGGTGACGTAGAGCTGGGTGTCGCCGTAGTGGTCGAGGCCCGCCACGGTCGGGTTGGCCGCTGCCGCGAGGAAGTTGCCGGGCCAGAGCTGGCCGCCGTGGGTGTGGCCGGAGAGCTGGAGGTCGACGCCGTGCTCGACGGCGTCGTGGATCTGGACGGGCTGGTGGGCGAGGAGCACGCACGCGCGTGCCGGGTCCCGGTCGCCGAGCGCCTTGGCGAAGTCGGGGCCCTGGCCCTCGCTCTCGCCGGCCACGTCGTTGACTCCGGCCAGGTCGAACCAGGGCAGTTCGGTACGGGCGTTCTCCAGCGGCCGCATGCCGAGCCTGCGGACCTCCTGGACCCACTGCTCGGCGCCGGAGAAGTACTCGTGGTTGCCGGTGACGAAGAACGTGCCGTGGCGCGCCTTGAGCCCGGCGAGGGGTGCCGCGGCCGGGCCGAGGTCCTTCACGCTGCCGTCGACGAGGTCGCCGACGACCGCGATGAGATCGGGCTGGGTGGCGTTGATGGTGTCGACGACCCTGCGGGCGAAGCCCCGGCCGAGGACCGGGCCCAGATGGATGTCGCTGACCACCGCGATGCGGTAACCGTGCGCCGCGCGCGGGAGCTTGGCCAGCGGCACGGTGACCCGCTTCACGCCCGGCCCGTTCAGCACCCCGTAGGTACCGGCCCCTACGGTCCCCAGCGCGGCGACGGCCGCGGCACCGCCGACGACCCGGGAGACGAACAGCCGCCGGGAGGGCATGGCGACCGAGGGCGTCCGCTCGGGCTCCCCGGGCTCCCCGGGCTCCTCGGCAGGCACGGGGGCCGCCTGCTCCCGCGCTCCCGGCTCGTCGGCGGGCGCCCCCGCCGGCACGGGCGCGGGCTGCGGTACGGCGGCCGGGACGGCCTGCGCCTTCGACCGCGCCCGGCGTTCGAGGAAGCGCCGCAGCAGCGGTCGTACGGCCTCGCCCGCGACCAGCGCCACCAGCAGGTAGACCGAGAGCGCGAGCCACAGGAAGCCGGGCCAGGCCAGGGTCTGCTGGAGCCAGAAGGGCGCGCCGGTGCGCTCGGCCACGAGGGCGCCGACGGCCAGCGCCCAGCCGCCCGCGACGACGGCCACGCCCGTGCGGCGCACCCAGCCGGGGCCGGCGGTCGTGTCGCGGAACAGGCGCCGCCACAGGTACCAGTTGGCGGCCACCAGGACGCCGAGGGCGAGCAGTACGAAGACGAAGACCACGACAGTCGTATCCCTTGTTATGGCGTCCGGCGCAATGACTATGACGTCCGGCGCAATGCGCGCACCCCGCGCAACCCGATGGCCCCGACGACCGTCCCCAATACGAAGGAAACGACGGCGAGCAGCAGGTGCACCCAGAAGTACGCGGTCGGGTCGCCCGCGTCGTCGAACGCGAGACCGCTGCCGTCCTTGACGAGGTTCTTGACGAAAGTGATCCAGATGATCCAGCTCCACACCCCGAAAGCGAGCAGGAACCAGGAGACGGGGCGGCTGAGCTTCATACCTTCAGTATCACCGCCCCCTGTCCGGTTCCGTGTGCGGGGTGGGGGTCGGCGCGGGACTGCACAGGCGGCGCCCTGTACTTTCTCGTCCGTGTCCGCACCCCAGAAGACCACCGGGCGATCCCTGCTGGTCGTTTCCGCCGTCCTGTCGTCCCTGGCGCTGAGCGCGCCCGTCGCCCAGGCCGCGCCGAGCCCGTCGCCGAGCGCCTCGGCCACTCCCCCGGCAAACATGTCGACCGTGGGCGGCGAGCGGCTCGGGCAGCCCGGTACGCAGGTCGAGCTGGCGCCCGGGGTGCCGGTGCTGCCCAAGGGGCTGTCCGCGCGGTCCTGGATCGTCGCCGACGCCGAGTCCGGCGAGGTGCTCGCGGCGCACAACGCGCACTGGCGGCTGGCCCCCGCGAGCACGCTGAAGATGCTGTTCGCGGACACCCTGCTGCCGCAGTTCCCCTCCGCCACGGAGCACAAGGTCGTCCCCTCCGACCTCGCGGGCGTCGGCTCCGGCTCCAGCCTGGTCGGCATAAAGGAGAACGAGACGTACACCGTCCACGACCTGTGGCTCGGTGTCTTCCTGCGCTCCGGCAACGACGCCGTGCACGTGCTGTCCGCGATGAACGGCGGTGTGAAGAACACCGTCAAGGAGATGAACGCGCACGCCGAGGAGCTCCAGGCCCTCGACACCCACGCGGTCTCCCCCGACGGCTACGACGCCCCCAACCAGGTCTCCTCCGCGTACGACCTGACCCTGATCGCCCGCTCCGGGCTGCAGAAGAAGGACTTCCGCGAGTACTGCTCGACCGTCACCGCGAAGTTCCCCGGCGAGACGAAGAAGAACAAGAAGGGCAAGAAGGTCCGCGGGACCTTCGAGATCCAGAACACCAACCGGCTGCTGAGCGGCGACACCGACGTGCCCGTCTACCAGGGCATCGCGGGCGTCAAGAACGGCAACACCACCAACGCGGGCGCCACCTTCACCGGGGTCGCCGAGCGCGACGGGCGCGTGCTGCTCGTCACCGTGATGAAGCCGGAGAAGGAGGAGCACAACCGGGTCTACAAGGAGACCGCGAAGCTCTTCGACTGGGGCTTCAAGGCGGCCGGCAAGGTGCAGCCGGTGGGCGAGCTGGTGCCGCCGCGGAGCGCGGCCCAGGCGAGTTCCCAGCCCAGTGCCCAGCCGGGGGCCAACGCCTCCGGCGAGGCGGGCGGCGGCAGCGGTGCGGGCGAGGCGTCCGCACAGCCCGCGGTGGGCGCCGCGGCCAAGGCCGGGTCCAGCGGCATCGGGACCGCGCTCGCGATCACCGGAGCGCTGCTGGTGCTGCTCGCGGGCGGCGCGTTCCTGATCAACCGCCGGTGGCCGCTGCCGGATCTGGTACGTCGTCGTCGGTGACCCCTTCGACCTCTTCGGCCTTGCTGCCGGTCGCCGTCCAGGCCGCGCAGAACACCACCAGTTTCGCGGTGAGGTTGATCCACAGCAGCAGGGCGACCGGCACGCCGAAGGCGCCGTACATGCTCTTCCCGGCGACGCCCTGGATGTAGCCGCTCAGCAGCAGCTTCAGCAGTTCGAAGCCGATCGCGCCGATCAGCGCGGCCACCATCAGCCGGCGGCGCGGCGGTTCGACGCCGGGCAGCAGGGTGAGCACGTACAGCAGGACCAGGAAGTCGGCGAGGACGGCGACGGAGAAGGCGACGGTCCGCAGCAGGACCCCGCCCCAGCCGCCCTCCTCGATGCCGATCGCGCGGGTGATCCAGCCGACCGCCGCCGAGGCGACGCCGGAGGCGGCGAGCGTCACGAGCACGGCCCCGCCGAGCCCGACCAGGACCCCCGCGTCCTTGGCCTTGCGCAGGACGGGGTTCTCCTGGTCGTCGTCGAGCTCCCACACGGCGCGCAGGCACTCGCGCATGGAACCGACCCAGCCGATGCCGGTGACCAGCAGCAGGGCGCCGGCGATGAGACCGACGGTGCCGGCGTTCTGCACCAGTCCGTCGATGTTCAGCTGGTCGGAGATGCCGGGCACCTGGTCGGCGATCTTCTGCTCCAGCTCGTCCTGCTGGTCCTGGCTGAGCGTCGCGGCCGCGATCGCGGCGGCCACGGCCAGCATCGGGAACAGCGCGACGAAACTGGTGAACGTCATCGCCGCGGCCAGCTGGGTCCACTTCACCCGGTCCATGCGCTCGTACGACCGCCACGCGTGCGTGGTCATCAACCGGGCGGCCCACGGCCCGACGACAGGGAGTTTTTTCAGCCAGTCCATGATCCGACTCTCCCCTCGCCGCCGAACACCCATGTCCGGGTTCCCCAGAACCGCAGGACAGTCGCCAGTGCCATACCCACTCCGGCGCCCGAGACGGTGTCCGCGCGCTGGGAGGTGAAGCCGAGGCCGTAGTGGCTGACGGCGAGACACAGCAGTTGTACGAGGGCGCCGGCGACGTTCACCGCGAAGAAGACGGCGTACGCCCTGAGACCTCTCACGCGCGTGTGCCGGTAGGTGCCCAGCGCGTTGCCCGCGTACGCCACCGAGCAGCCGGCGACGAAGGAGAGCGCCTTGGCGGTGAGCGGGTCGAGGCCGGCCGGGCCGCGCAGGCAGGTGAACAGGGCGAGGTCGACGGCGTAGGCGAGGAGGCCGACGCCCGCGAAGCCGAGCAGTTCACGGCGGTCGGCGGCCCACGCGCGCGTGGGTGTCGTGCGGTGGGTCGTCCACGCGCGCGTGCTCACCAATTGGCCACCGCCAGGCCGTACATGGCGAGCCAGACCACGCCGATCAGGGCGAGGGCGCGGTCGCGCAGGACGACCTCCTCGGGTTCGCCGGCCGTGCCGCGGTCGGCGAAGACGGCGTACCGGAGGATGGCGAGGATGAAGGCGACCACGGACAGCTGCCGCCAGGGCAGCACGCTGGTGTGCGGGACACCGCCCTCCTCCAGGGCCCACAGGCAGTAGCCGAGGACGGCGACACCGGCCGCCAACTGCCAGACGAAGCGCAGGTAGCCGGTGGTGTACTCGGTGAGCAACGCGCGCGTGGCGCCCGCCCCGCCGGCCATCTGGACGGCCTCCGAGTAGCGCTTGGCCGACACCATGAACAGCGCGCCGAAGCCGGTCGTGATCAGGAACCAGCGCGACAGCGGGATGCCGAGGGCGAGTCCGCCGACCATGGCCCGCATCAGGAAGCCGGTCGTGACGACGACGAGGTCGACGACCAGGACGTGCTTGAGGCTGACGCAGTAGGCCAGTTGCATGGCGAGGTAGGCGACGAGCACGGCCGCGACCTGGGGCGAGCTCAGCCAGGCCGCGGCGGCCGGCGCGAGCACGGCGAGGGCGCCGCCGACGGCGTGCGCGACCGGCACGGGGACCTGGCCGGCGGCGACCGGTCGGTGCCGCTTGGTGGGGTGCGCGCGGTCGGCCTCGGCGTCCCGCGCGTCGTTGATCAGGTAGACGGCGGCGGCGCAGGCGGTGAAGAGCGCGAAGACCAGGGCGAGTTGGGTGAGCGCGCGGACCGAGAAGAGCTCTCCGGCGGCGGCGGGCGCGGCGACGACGAGGACGTTCTTGACCCACTGCTTGGGGCGGGCAGTTCTGAGGAGGCCGCCCAGGAGGCCGGTGCTGCGGTGGGGCGGGGTGCCGGTGCTGCGTGGGGGCGTGCGCTGCTCCGGGGGCGCGGTGTCCCTGGTGCGCGCGGCGCTCGTGAGAGGCGCTGTCTCAGTCATGCGCTCCCCCTGTCATCCAGCGCGCTCCGATGCGCGCCGTGAGCGCCCCGAGGGCCGCGCCCGCTGCCACGTCCGAGGGGTAGTGGACGCCGACGACCAGGCGCGAGAGGCACATGGCGGCGGCGAGGGGCGGGGCGACGCGGGCGGCGATTGCGGTGGCGGTGGCGGCTGTTGTTGCTGTGGCGGTGGCGGCTGCTGTCGTGGTGGCGGTGGCGGCTGCTGTTGTGGTGATGCGCGCCGTGTGCGCCGCGCGCGTATCAAGTACGCCGGGCGCTCTCCGTGCCGCACGCGCCCCCAGTGTGCCGAAGGCGACGGCGGCGGCCACGGCGGAGGTGGCGTGCGAACTCGGGAAGGAGTGCGCGCCCGCCGTGCGCACCAGGGGTTCGACGTGCGCGGGGCGCGGGCGGCGCACCACCCTTTTCACTCCCATGCTGACGACGTGCGCGCCTGCGGTGAGCGCCGTCGCGCGCAACCAGGCGCCGCGCCGCGCGCCGTCCACGGCGGCCCCCGCCAGGCCCGCCGCGAGCCACAGGGCACCGTGCTCCCCGGCCCAGGACAGGGCGCGCGCGGCAGCGGCGACGCGCGGGTCCGCGCCGTGGGCGCGGAGCGCGGAGAGGAGGCGGTGGTCCATGTCGTCGAGGTCGTCGTGGTGGCGGTCCGTGTGGTCCAGGTGGTCCATGGGGACTCACTGTTCACGTCAACACCGCCAGAACTCCGGCAATATTGAGCGACATCCCATTAATCACCCATTTCGGGGAGAGATGGATGTTTCACAACTAGTCACCCATTCATGGGCGATACGGTCGCCGACATGTCTGCCGACACCGTTTCCGTCTCGGGATGGGGCCGCACGGCCCCCACCACAGCCCGTCTGATC
Organism: Streptomyces sp. TRM68416; assembly: GCF_014596915.1. Lineage (GTDB taxonomy): Bacteria > Actinomycetota > Actinomycetes > Streptomycetales > Streptomycetaceae > Streptomyces. The sequence goes on along the minus strand of NZ_JACVWU010000005.1, from coordinate 302,573 downwards.
CGTCCACGCAGCTACGAGGAGGCCGCGGCCGCGGTCCGGGAGTGCGGGGCCCGCGGCGGCATCCCGAGAGGCCTGGGGCGGGCGTACGGGGACGCCGCGCAGAACGCCGGCGGGGCCGTGTTCGACATGACGGGTCTCGACCGGATCCACGCCATCGACGCCGACGAGGGCACCGTGCGGTGCGACGCGGGCGTCTCCCTGCACCGCCTGATGCAGGTGCTGCTGCCGCTCGGCTGGTTCGTGCCGGTGACGCCGGGAACCCGTCAGGTGACGGTCGGCGGGGCGATCGGCGCGGACATCCACGGCAAGAACCACCACGTCTCGGGCTCCTTCTCACGGCACGTGGTGTCCCTGGAACTGCTCACGGCGGACGGCGGGATCCACACCGTCCCGCGCGGCACCCCGCTGTTCGACGCGACCGCAGGCGGCATGGGCCTGACGGGGGTGATCCTGGCGGCCACGATCCGGCTGCTGCCCGTGGAGACCTCCCTGATGACGGTCGACACCGAGCGCGCGACCGACCTCGACGACCTCATGGCCCGGCTGACCGCCACCGACCACCGCTACCGCTACTCGGTGGCCTGGATCGACCTGCTGGCGCGCGGCGCGGCAACCGGCCGCGCGGTCCTCACCCGCGGCGACCACGCCCCCCTGGAGGCGCTGCGCGAGGGCACCCGCGCGCGGAGGGACCCGCTCGCCTTCCGTCCCGCCCAGCTGCCGGCCGCGCCCGCCCTGTTCCCCGAGGGTCTGCTCAGCCGGCGGACGGTGGGCCTGTTCAACGAGTTCTGGTACCGCAGGGCCCCCCGCGCGCGTACCGGCGAACTCCAGAAGCTCTCCGCCTTCTTCCACCCCCTGGACGGCGTCCCCCACTGGAACCGGGTCTACGGCCGCGGCGGCTTCGTGCAGTACCAGTTCGTCGTCGGCTACGGCCACGAGGACGCCCTGCGCGACATCGTCCGGCGCATCTCCGAGCACCGCTGCCCGTCCTTCCTCGCCGTCCTCAAACGCTTCGGGGAGGCCGACCCGGGCTGGCTGTCCTTCCCCGCCCCCGGCTGGACGCTGGCCCTGGACATCCCGGCGCACCTGCCCGGCCTCGGCCCCCTCCTCGACCGGCTCGACGAGACGGTGGCCGCGGCCGGCGGCCGGGTCTACCTCGCCAAGGACTCCCGGCTGCGCCCCGAACTGCTCGCCTCGATGTATCCGCGTCTGGCCGACTTCCGCGCCCTGCGCGCCGAGACGGACCCGCGCGGGGTGTTCACCTCCGACCTGGCCCGCCGCCTCGGCCTCTAGGACCTGTCGTCAAATCCCCGCCTGTCGGCATCGCCAAGCAACCGCTGCTTTCCTCGGACCTGATCCCGCCGGACAGGCCCTGGTCCCGTCTTAGGAGCTGTCGTGAAGGACGCCTTCGGAATGCCCCAGTCCCTGCTCGTCCTCGGCGGCACGTCCGAGATCGCGCTGGCCACCGCCCGCCGTCTGATCGCCCGCCGTACCCGCACGGTGTGGCTGGCGGGCCGCCCCTCCCCCGCCCTGGACCGGTCCGCGGCCGACCTGCGCGCGCTGGGCGCCGAGGTGCACACCGTCGCGTTCGACGCCCTCGACCCCGAGTCCCACGAGACGGTCCTCGGGAAGGTCTTCGCCGAGGGCGACATCGACCTGGTCCTGCTCGCCTTCGGCATCCTCGGCGACCAGGCCCACGACGAGCGCGACCCGGTGGCCGCGGTGCGCGTCGCCCAGACCAACTACACCGGCGCGATCTCGGCCGGTCTGGTGACCGCCCGCGCGCTGCAGGACCAGGGCCACGGCTCCCTGGTCGTGCTCTCCTCCGTCGCCGGCGAGCGCGCCCGCCGCGCCAACTTCATCTACGGCTCCAGCAAGGCGGGCCTGGACGCCTTCGCCCAGGGCCTGGGCGACGCCCTGTACGGCACGGGCGTCCACGTCATGGTCGTACGCCCCGGCTTCGTGCGGTCGAGGATGACGGCGGGCCTGGAGGAGGCGCCCCTGGCGACGACGCCGGAGGCGGTCGCGACGGCGATCGAACTGGGGCTGAGGCGCCGCTCGGAGACGGTGTGGGTGCCCGGCGCGCTCCGGCTGGTGATGTCGGCGCTGCGGCATGTGCCGCGGGGGCTGTTCCGGCGCCTGCCGGTCTGAGCCGACCGCGGGCGGCCCGAGGGGCGGGTCAGCCCGCGGGAATCGAACCGCGCTCCGCGTGGCTCGCCTGCGGCGGCACCACGGCCCCGCCGAAGACGAACTCCCGGAGCTTGCGCCACACCCCGTCCGCGCCCTGCTCGTAGAGCGCGAACCCGGTGCACGGCCACTCGGCCTCGTAGTCGGCGAGTTCCTCGAAGGCGCGGTCCATCGCCGCCTCGTCGATGCCGTGCGCCACGGTCACGTGCGGGTGGTACGGGAACTGCAGCTCGCGCGCGACGGGCCCGGACGCGTCGCGGACCTGCTTCTGCAGCCAGCCGCAGGCCTGCGCCCCCTCGACGACCTGGACGAACACCACCGGCGACAGCGGCCGGAAGGTCCCGGTCCCGGACAGCCGCATCGGAAAGGGCCGCCCGGCCGCCGCGACCTCGACCAGGTGCGCCTCGATCGCGGGCAGCAGCGCGGCATCGACCTCGGTCGGCGGCAGCAGGGTGACGTGCGTGGGGATGCCGTGAGCCGCGGCGTCGCCGAAGCCCGCGCGCCGCTCCTGGAGCAGGCTGCCGTGAGGCTCCGGGACCGCGATCGACACGCCGATCGTTACGGTCCCCACGTCGTCTCCTGTCGTCCTGTTGGCTTCGGTGCCGGCCGTTCGGCTATCGACTGTACGGCCACGGCTGTGCTGTGGGCAGGCGCAACCGTAGTGATGTGCAGCGCTCTGTCCCTCGGGGTGCGTGTGCGGTGGTGCGCCTCAGTGCTTGGCGGGCAGGAAGCCGACCCGGTCGTAGGCCTGCGACAGCGTCTCCGCGGCGACGGCGCGCGCCTTCTCCGCGCCCTTGGCCAGGATCGAGTCGAGTGTCTCCGGGTCGTCCAGGTACTGCTGGGTCCGCTCCCGGAAGGGCGTCACGAACTCGACCATGACCTCGGCGAGATCCGTCTTGAGCGCACCGTAGCCCTTGCCCTCGTACTTCTGCTCCAGTTCCGCGATTCCCGCCCCGGTGAGGGTCGAGTAGATCGAGAGCAGGTTGCTGACGCCCGGCTTGTTCTCGATGTCGAAGCGGATGACGGTCTCGGTGTCGGTGACGGCGCTCTTGACCTTCTTGGCGGTCGCCTTGGGCTCGTCGAGGAGGTTGATCAGGCCCTTCGGCGTGGACGCCGACTTGCTCATCTTGATCGTCGGGTCCTGAAGGTCGTAGATCTTCGCCGTCTCCTTGAGGATGTACGGCTTGGGGACCGTGAAGGTCGCGCCGAAGCGGCCGTTGAAGCGCTCGGCGAGGTCGCGGGTCAGCTCGATGTGCTGGCGCTGGTCCTCGCCGACCGGGACCTCGTTGGCCTGGTAGAGCAGGATGTCGGCGACCTGGAGGATCGGGTACGTGAACAGGCCGACGCTCGCGCGGTCGGCGCCCTGCTTGGCGGACTTGTCCTTGAACTGGGTCATGCGGGACGCCTCGCCGAAGCCGGTGAGACAGTTCATGACCCAGGCCAGCTGGGCGTGCTCGGGGACGTGGCTCTGGACGAACAGCGTGCAGCGCTCGGGGTCGAGACCGGCGGCCAGCAGCTGGGCGGCGGCCAGGCGGGTGTTGGCGCGCAGGTCGGCCGGGTCCTGCGGGACCGTGATCGCGTGCAGGTCGACGACCATGTAGAACGCGTCGTGGGTCTCCTGCAGGGCCACCCACTGACGGACGGCGCCGAGGTAGTTGCCGAGGTGGAACGAGCCTGCGGTGGGCTGGATTCCGGAAAGCACGCGGGGTCGATCAGAGGCCATGCTCATCATTCTCTCAGGTCCAAGGGCCCGATCCGGAACCGATGGCGAACTGGTCGGCAACAGGTGGGAACCGATCCGCCTCCTGCGGTGTAACAAGAGTGTGAGGACGCGGGAGGGGGGCCGCATCGTCGATGAGGCCGCGGTGATCGCACGCGTACGCGCTGGGGAGCCGGAGGCGTACGCGGAGCTGGTGCGCGCCCATCAGGGCATCGCGCTGCGGGCGGCCACCGCGCTCGGGGCGGGTGCGGACGCGGAGGACGTGGTGCAGCAGGCATTCGTCAAGGCGTACTGCGCGCTGGGCCGTTTCAAGGACGGTTCGGCGTTCCGGCCGTGGCTGCTGTCGATCGTCACCAATGAGACGAGGAACACAGTGCGGACGGCGGCGCGGCAGCGCACGCTCGCCGGTCGGGAGGCGGCGCTGGTGGAGGCGGAGCCGCTGATACCGGAGTCGGCGGACCCGGCGGTGGCGACGCTGCACACCGAGCGGCGTACGGCGCTGCTGGCCGCCCTGGAGCAGCTGAGCGAGGAGCACCGCCTGGTCGTCACCTACCGCTATCTGCTGGAGATGGACGAGCCGGAGACGGCCCAGGCGCTGGGCTGGCCCCGGGGGACGGTGAAGTCCCGGCTGAATCGCGCGCTGCGCAAGCTGGGCAGGCTGCTGCCGGACTTCGAGCCCGGGGAAGGGGGTGACGAGCATGGGCGACGGGCGTGAGGAGGGCTCCGGGCTGCCGGAGGAGCTGCGGGCGCTGGGGCGTTCCCTGGACCGGCCCGGTGCGGACGGCGCCGAGACGATGGTCGAGCGGGTGCTGGGGCAGATACTCGCGGAGCAGGTGCCGGTGCCGGTGGCCGAGCCGTCGGGGGCCGCGGCCCGGCTGCGGTCGGCGCGGCGCTGGACGCGGGCGCGCTGGCGCTCCCTGACCGCGGCGCTGTGCGGTCTGCTCACGGTGCTCGTGCTCACGCCCCCGGTGCGGGCGGCGGTCTTCGACTGGTTCGGCTTCGGCGGCGTCGAGGTGCGCTACGACCCGTCGGCCCGGCCCACCGCGAGCGCCGAGGTACCCGGCTGCCACGGCTCGCTGTCGCTGGCGCAGGCCGAGCGCCGGGCCGGGTTCGCGCCGGCCGTCCCGGACGCGCTGGGCGCTCCGGACGCGGTGACGGTGACCGGCGAGCCGCAGGGGCGCTACCGGGTGAGCCTGTGCTGGGACGAGGGCGGGCGGACGGTCCGGCTGGACGAGTTCCGGGCGAGCCTGGACGTCGGCTTCGCCAAGACGGTGACCGAGCACCCGGTCTGGATCGATCTGAGCGCCGACGGCAGGGCGGACGTCGGCGGGCCGGACACCGCCCTGTGGTTCGCCCGTCCCCATCTGCTGAGTTTCTGGCTGGTGGACGCCGACGGGGCCCACTACACCCGCGAGGAGCGGACGGCAGGTCCGACGCTGCTGTGGACGCACGACCGCGGCGCCGCGGCGGACGCGGCGGTGACGCTGCGGCTGGAGGGGGTGGCGTCCAAGGCGCGGGCGGTGGAGATCGCCCGGTCGCTGGAGAAGTCCTCCGAATAGTCGGTCCGGGGTGGGAACCCCGGCGGGCCGGGCGGTGTACCAGAAGTGACACGCGGCTCGCGGGCGGGCCGCACGGCGATCGGCTGGCAGGGGGTTCGGATGCGCAGGCAAGTGAGGGGCAAGGGCGGTCGGCTGACGGCATGGGCAGGGGCGTTGGCGCTGACGCTCGCACTGCTCGGGTGGGGTGCTGCGCCCGCCTCGGCCGGAGGGCCGACCAGTGCGTTCATCACCTCGCCGACCAGTGGGGAGGCGGCCGGGCTCTACTACTCGGACCAGCGGTACAACGAGCTGGAGTCTCTGCTCCAGGCGGGCACGCTCGGCAAGCCGCCCAAGGACGCGACGGCCGTCCGGCAGATCCATGTCACCTGGCTCATACATGACACCGACCCCTGGCGGGTCGACTGGATCTACCCCGTCGCCGAGGGCACGGACGTCTGGGTGCAGCGGACGGTGAACATCACCGAGTCGACGGGCAACAGCTGGCATCTGGCCCCGGACCCCGGCCGGCTCCGCGCGCTGCTGAGCGACCTGGGCGTGATGGGTGAGATCGCCCCCGAGGACGGCGGGGCTCCCTTCTCGCTCCGCGAGGTGTACACGTCCGGCGCCGGGACCGCGGTGACGGCGGGCTCGCCCGAGCCGGTTGCGGAAGAGACGGTGACGGCCGTCTCCGGGACCTCGGCAGCGGGGGCGGGCGACGGCACGGACTGGTGGTGGGCGCTGCCGGGTGCCGCGGCGGGCGCGACGCTCGCCCTGGTGCTGCGACCGTTCGCGGTGCGGCTGCCGTGGAGCGGTGCGCGGGGTGAGCCGGGTCCCCGGCAGGAGCTGCGGGACGTGTGAGTGCGGGAGCGGGGACGGGATCGGCCGGGAGGGGGTCACATGGCATCGGGGAGGGTTCGCATGGCCGGGCGCGGGCGGCGGGCGAGCACGCGGGGCGCGCTGATCGGGGCGGCGGCGGGGGTGGCGTGGGCGGCGGCGCTGTGGAGCGGATCGCCGGCGGTCGCGGCCGTGACGGGAGAGCTGTCGGGCTCTCCCGGGCCGACGGCGAAGGGTCCCGATCTGGCCATGGTGGTCACGGGCGGGGGTACGGGGCGGCCGACCGCGGTGCACTCGGGCGAGCCGCACTTCGCCCGGCTCTGGCAACTGCTGGAGCCGACGTACACGGCGACGGAGCGGGTGCCCCGCGAGTGGGTCGAGGGCCGGCATCCGCCGGTGCGGCTCACCGTGGTGTGGGGGCTGACGGGGGTCGGGGGATGGCCGATGACCGACCGGCCGCCGGGCGGGGACGTGGCCGTCGAGCGGCAGGACCAGCTGTTCGTCGCCGAGGACGGCACACCGTGGGTGCGGTCGGACCCGGCGCCGGAGGTGGAGGACGACGACATCCGCTGGCACCGGGCGCCACGCTCCGTCTTCGAGCGGCTGGACCGGGCGGGGGCGCTCGGCGGTGCGGGCGCTGCCGCCTCCGCCGGGGACGCCTCGGGCCCGGCGGGGGGCGAGGTCTGGTGGGCGATACCGGGGCTGGCCGTGGGCTTCGCGGCCGGAGTGGGCGGCACGCTGGCGATACGCCGCGCGGCGGCCCGGCCGGGAGCCGGACCGCCGCGTCGGGAGCCGCGACAGCAGCTCATCGATCTGTGAGCGTCACCGTTCTTTGACAACTCAACAGGGTGTGGGTCAGCCGAGGTCGATCTCCGGGTAGAGCGGGAAGCCGGCCACCAGGTCGGTGGCGCGGCGGGAGATCTCGTCCGCGATCTTGGCGTCGAGGACGTGGGCGGCCTTGGAGGGGGCGCCGGACTTGGTGGTGCCCGCCTCCGTGGTGGTCAGGACGCGGTCGATGAGCCCGGCGACCTCGTCCATCTCGGCGGTGCCGAGACCGCGGGTGGTCAGGGCGGGGGTGCCGATGCGGATGCCGGAGGTGTACCAGGCTCCGTTCGGGTCGGCCGGGATCGCGTTGCGGTTGGTGACGATGCCGGATTCGAGGAGGGCGGCCTCGGCCTGGCGGCCGGTGAGGCCGTAGGAGGAGGCGACGTCGATGAGGTTCAGGTGGTTGTCCGTGCCGCCGGTCACCAGGGTCGCGCCCCGGCGCATCAGGCCGTCCGCCAGGGCCCGGGAGTTGTCGACGATGCGCTGGGCGTAGTCGCGGAAGGAGTCCTGCCGCGCCTCCGCCAGCGCGACCGCCTTGGCGGCCATGACGTGCGGGAGCGGGCCGCCGAGGACCATCGGGCAGCCGCGGTCGACTTGGTCCTTGAGGGAGTCGTCGCACAGGACCATGCCGCCGCGCGGGCCACGCAGCGACTTGTGGGTGGTGGTGGTGACGATCTGCGCGTGCGGCACGGGGTCGAAGTCGCCGGTCAACACCTTGCCGGCGACCAGGCCCGCGAAGTGGGCCATGTCGACCATGAGCGTGGCGCCGACCTCGTCGGCGATCTCGCGCATGATCCGGAAGTTCACCAGGCGGGGGTAGGCGGAGTACCCGGCGACGATGATCATCGGCTTGAACTCGCGGGCCGTGGCGCGCAGGGCCTCGTAGTCGAGGAGGCCGGTCGCCGGGTCGGTGCCGTAGGAGCGCTGGTCGAACATCTTGCCGGAGATGTTCGGGCGGAAGCCGTGGGTGAGGTGGCCGCCGGCGTCCAGGGACATGCCGAGCATGCGCTGGTTGCCGAAGGCGCCGCGCAGCTCGGCCCAGTCGGCCTCGGAGAGGTCGTTGACCTGGCGGACGCCGGTCTTCTCCAGGAAGGGGGCCTCGACCCGGTCGGCCAGCACCGCCCAGAAGGCGACGAGGTTGGCGTCGATGCCGGAGTGCGGCTGGACGTAGGCGTGGCGGGCGCCGAAGAGCTCGCGGGCGTGCTCGGCGGCCAGGGACTCGACGGTGTCGACGTTGCGGCAGCCGGCGTAGAAGCGGCGGCCGACGGTGCCCTCGGCGTACTTGTCGCTGAACCAGTTGCCCATCGCCAGCAGGGTGGCCGGGGAGGCGTAGTTCTCGGAGGCGATCAGCTTGAGCATCTCGCGCTGGTCGTGGACTTCCTGGCCGATGGCGTCGGCGACCCGCGGCTCGACGGCGCGGATGACGTCGAGGGCGGCGCGGAAGGCGGTGGATTCGGTGGAGAGGGGCTGCTGCTCCGACATGGCGGCCTCCGGATGGCGTGGCGGGTTGCGGTCACGATTCACGGTTCGGCCCAGGCGCACGGCACACGGTCACAACCGGGCCGCTCCCCGATGGTCGGTCCCATCCCAGCGCGCCAGTCACGGCCCGCGGTCAGCCTACCGGGCGCGTCGGGGGGTGATGTTCCTCGGTCCACCATCCGAGCGGGACCCGGCACCGGGAGAGGGGGCCCGGCGCGCACGGCAGGTGCGTCACAGGATCACGTGCGGCAGGAAGCGGGCGTACTCGTCCGTGACCAGGCCGGCGGACTCGCGGATGCCGAGGCCCGCCGACTCGTCCTCGACGACCCAGGCGCCGAGCACGACACGGTTGCCGTCGAAGGACGGCAGGGGCGCCAACTCCTGGTAGCAGCAGCGCTCTTCGGCCCGTACGACGGGGGCGGCACCGGGTTCGTGCACGGTGACGCCCGCGCCTTCCCGGCCGAGGAGGGGCTTGGTGACGTAGCCGGTCGTCGTGGCCAGGTCGCGGGGGCCGTCGAGGTGGGCGGCGAGGAGGTTGGGGTGGCCGGGGTAGAGCTCCCAGAGGATCGCCAGGAGGGCCTTGTTGGACAGGAGCATCTTCCAGGCCGGTTCGATCCACAGGGTGGTGCCGGTGCCGCCGCCGTTGTCGAGGGTGTCCAGGACGTGGTCGGCGAAGCGGTCGGTGGTGAGCCACTCCCACGGGTAGAGCTTGAAGCAGCTGCGGATGAAGCGGAGCCGGTTGTCGACGAAGCGGCGGGAGAGGCGGTCCCAGCCGATCTCCTCCATGGAGATCCAGTCGGTGTCGAGGCCGGCCTGTTCGGCGGTCTCCTTGAGGTAGGCGACCGTCATGAGGTCCTCGCCGGCCTCGTCGGCGGAGGAGTGCGCGAAGTACAGGGGGCTGCCGGGCGGCAGCAGGGCGGCCTGCTTCTTCCAGGCGTCGACGAGGCGTTCGTGCAGGGAGTTCCACTGGTCGGCGCCGGGGAAGCGCTCCTCCATCCAGAACCACTGCGGGGAGGCGGCCTCGACCAGCGAGGTGGGGGTGTCGGCGTTGTACTCCAGCAGCTTGGCCGGGCCGGTGCCGTCGTAGCGCAGGTCGAAGCGGCCGTAGACGGAGGGCAGTTCGGCGCGGCGGTGCCAGGACTCGGCGACCGCGTGTGCGAGGCGCGGGTCGGTGATGCCGAGGTCGGCGAAGCGGTCCTCGGTGACGATGTGCTCGGCCGCGGCCAGGCACATGCGGTGGAGTTCCTCGACGACCTCCTCCAGCGCCTCGACCTCCTCCAGCGAGAAGACGTAGTAGGCGCTCTCGTCCCAGTAGGGGCGCAGGGAGTTGTCGGGGTAGCGGGTCAGCGGATAGACCAGGCCCTGTTCCTCGACGGTCTGCTGCCAGCCGGGGCGGGGGGCGATGGTGCGGCGTTCCATGGCGTACGTCCCAAGGAGGTCGGGGATGCCGGCTCAGCTGCCGCTGCTGCGGGAGGCCGAGCAGCCGAATCCGCCCCGGTCGACGGCCGTGCTGCGGCTGAAGGTGCCGTATTCGGCGCGGCCGCCCTTGACGTCGGCGTCGTAGTACCAGGCGGCGTCGGTGCCGCCGGTCTTCCTGCCGCCCCCGCCGTAGGAGGAACCCGAGGCGCCGGAGGAGCAGTTGTGGTCGGCGATGACCTTGTAGCCGTCCCAGGTGTAGCTGTCGCGGTCGACGCAGCGGCGGTCGGGTTCCGAGCTGCAGGAGGTCAGGGCCGCCGCGACGACTCCCATGCCGCCGAGCACGACGGTGCTGGACCGCAGCCGACGCCGTGTTTCCGCCATCTCACTGTCTCCCCTGCGTCTCAACCGGTACCTGTCAACCGGCCGCTCACCTTACGGCAGCACGCGGGACAGGGCTTCCAGAGCCCCTGCCCACGCGTGGTCCGGGGGTGTGCCGTAGCCCACGACCAGGGCGTCGGCGGGTTCGGTCCGCGCGGCCTGGTGGCGGTAGAAGGACAGGCCGTGCAGGGCCAGGCCCTGCCAGGCGGCGGCCTGGACGACGGAGTGTTCGGTGCCGGGCGGCAGGCGCAGGACGGCGTGCAGTCCGGCGGCGATGCCGGTGACGCGGATGTGCGGGGCATGGGTGGCGAGGGCGGCGACCAGGGCGTCGCGGCGGCGCCGGTAGCGCAGGCGGGCGGCGCGGACGTGGCGGTCGTGGGCGCCGGAGTCGATGAACTCGGCGAGGGTGAGCTGGTCGAGCACTCCGCAGGTGTCCGTCGCGCCCTTGGCCCGCGTGACCTCCTCCACGAGGTCCGGCGGCAGGACCAGCCAGGCCAGGCGGAGGCCGGGGGCCAGGGACTTGCTCGCCGTGCCGAGGTGGACGACGTGCTCGGGGTCCAGGCCCTGGAGCGCGCCCACGGGCTGGCGGTCGTAGCGGAACTCGCCGTCGTAGTCGTCCTCCAGGATCACGCCGCCGGTGCGTCGGGCCCAGTCCAGGACGGCGGCCCGTCGGTCACGGTGCAGGGCCGCGCCCATCGGGAACTGGTGGGCGGGGGTGAGCAGGACGGCGCCGGGGCCGGTCAACCCCGTGGGGTCCGTGCCGAGTTCGTCGAAGGGCAGCGGTTCGGTGCGCAGTCCGGCCGCCGCCAGCAGCTTCCAGTGCATGTCGAGGCCGTACGACTCCACGGTGACGGTATGCAGGCCGCGGGCCCGCAGGACCGTGCCGAGCAGCGCGAGGCCGTGCGCGAAGCCGGCGCAGACGACGATGCGTTCGGGGTCGGCGCGCACGCCGCGGACCCGGGAGAGATAGCCGGCGAGTGCGGTGCGCAGTTCGACGCGGCCACGCGGGTCGCCGTAGCCGAGGACGTCGTGCGGGGCCGCGGCGAGGGCGCGGCGGGCGGCCTTGAGCCATGCGGCGCGGGGGAAGGAGGCGAGGTCGGGGGTGCCGGGGACCAGGTCGTAGGCGGGCCGGGGGCGGGTGCGGCGGCTGGGGGCGGTGGACGCCGGCTCCCTGGCGCGTCCTTCGGCGACGCGGGTGCCGGAGCCCTGGCGGGCGGTGAGCCAGCCCTCGGCGACGAGGTCGGCGTAGGCCTCGGCGACAGTGTTGCGGGCGATGCCGAGGTCGGCGGCGAGGGAGCGGGAGGAGGGCAGCCGGGTGCCGGGAGCCAGGCGTCCGGTGCGGACGGCCTCGCGCAGGGCGTCGGTCAGACCCCGGCGCAGTCCGGGGCCGGCCGCCGGTTCCAGATGGAGGTCGATGCCCAAAGTGGCCCATGTGCCCGCCATGGAAATGGACCATACCCCTGGGCCTTTGTGCTCCTAGGGTCGAGGACATGACGACGACGACCGAAGACACCGCCCCTGCCGAAGTCGACTACGCCCCCGAGCACACCCCCCCCCGGCTGCGCTGGGCCGAGCACGTTCCCGAGGTCTACAAGGCGATGGTCCGGCTCGACGCGGCCGCCCGGCGGGGCCTGGACGCGAAGCTGCTGGAGCTGGTGAAGGTGCGAGCCTCGCAGCTCAACCGCTGTGCGTTCTGCCTGGACATGCACAGCAAGGACGCGCTGGCGGCGGGCGAGAGCGTCGAGCGGATCGTCCAGCTCGGCGCATGGGAGGAGTCGGCGCACTTCTACACGGAGAAGGAGCTGGCGGCGCTCGCGCTGACCGACGCGGTGACCGTGCTGACCGACGGTTTCGTGCCGGACGCGGTGTACGAGAAGGCCGCCGCGCAGTTCGAGGAGGCCGAGCTGGCGCAGCTGATCGCCGCGATCACGGTGATCAACGCCTGGAACCGGTTCGGGGTGACCTGCCGGATGACGCCGGGGCACTACCGGCCGGGGCAGCACGGGTGAGCCCGCGGAAGCAGGGGGGGGGACGCGACATGAGCAAGGCCGAGGTGTTCCGCGCGCTGCATCACGGGCGGTTGCCGAGTGATCCCCTGGTCCTGCCGGGGCCGTGGGACGCGGCGAGCGCGCGGGTCTTCGCCGAGGCCGGGTTCGCGGCGCTGGCCACGCCGAGCGCGGGGGTCGCCGCCTCCCTCGGGTACCGGGACGGGGAGACTCCGGCCGACGAGATGTTCGCGGCGGTCGCCCGGATCGTGCGGGCGGTGGACGTGCCGGTGTCGGCGGACGTCGAGGACGGTTACGGGCTGGCGCCGAAGGAGCTGGTGGAGCGGCTGCTGGAGGTCGGCGCGGTCGGCTGCAACCTGGAGGACTCCGTCGACGGCGTCCTGAAGGACCCGCGGGAGCACGCCGAGTGGCTGGCCGAGGTGCGGGCCGCCGCCGGGGACGGGCTCTTCGTCAACGCCCGGGTCGACACCTACCTCCGCGGGGTCACCGATCCCGACAGGACCATCGAGCGGGCCGCGCTGTACGTCGCCGCGGGCGCCGACTGCGTGTATCCGATCCGCGCCCCCGCCAAGGTGCTGCCGCTGCTGCGGTCCGGGATCCGCGGCCCGCTGAACGTGCTCGCCGACCTGGACGGCGAGGGCCCCGCGCCCACCGCGCTCGGTGAACTCGGGGCCACACGCATCACCTTCGGGCCGTTGCTCCAGCGCAAGGCACAGTCCGCGCTCCGGGAGATCGCAGCCGGCCTGCGGTAGGGGTCAGGACAGCCACGCCTTCCAGGTGGACTCGTGGCTGTCCACCCACTTCTTCGCCGCGTCCTCGGGGCTGAGCTTCTGGTCGGCGATCATCAGGGAGACCTCGTTCTGGTCCTCGGTCGTCCACTGGAAGTTCTTCAGCAGGGCCGCGGCCCGGCCGCCGTCCTCGGCGAAGTCGGCGTTCAGGTACTTCTGCAGCGGGGTGTGCGGGTAGGCGCAGGCGACCTTCTTGGGGTCCGCGTCGCAGCCCTCCTTGTACTCCGGCAGCTTCACCTCGGTCATCGGGACCTTCTTGAACAGCCACTGGGGGGCGTACCAGTAGGTGAGGAAGGGCTTGCGCTCCTTGGCGAACTGTTTGATCTGGGTGATCTGGGCGGCCTCCGAACCGGCGAAGACCACCTGGTAGTTCAGGTCCAGGTTGGCCACCAGCGCCTTGTCGTTGGTGACGTAGGAGGGGGAGCCGTCCAGCAGTTGGCCCTTGCTGCCGCTCTCCGGAGTACGCATCTGCTCGGCGTACTTGTTGAGGTTCTTCCAGTCGGTGACGTCGGGGTGCTGCTCGGCGAAGTACGTCGGGACGTACCAGCCGATGTGGCCGGTGACGCCGAGGTCGCCTCCGTTGACGATGGTCTTCTTGTCCTCGACGTACCGCTTCTCCTGGTCGGGGTGTCCCCAGTCCTCCAGGATGGCGTCGACGCGGCCCTGGCTGAGCGCGTCCCAGGCGGGGACCTCGTCGACCTGGACGGTGTCGACGCGGTAGCCGAGTTCGTGTTCCAGCAGGTACTGGGCGACGGCCACGTTGGCCTGCGCGCCCACCCAGGACTGGACGGACAGGGTCACCGTCTTCGCGCCTTGCGCGTTGGCGAAGGGCGAGGCCTGCCGGGTCATGTCGGCGGCGCCGCAGCCGGTGAGGAGGAGCAGCGCGGCCGCCGCGGCGGTCGTGGCGGTACGGACTCGCATGTCACGCTCCCTTCGTCGTACGGCGTTCGGTCGGCTGGGTCACCCGGTCGAGCATCAGGCCCAGGCACACGATCGCGGCGCCGGCCACCAGACCGGTCGCGAGGTCGCCCTGGGCGAGGCCGAAGACGACGTCGTAGCCGAGCGCTCCGCCGCCGACCAGGCCGCCGATGATCACGACGGCGAGGACCAGGACCACGCCCTGGTTGAGGGCGAGCAGCAACGAACGCCGGGCGAGCGGGAGTTGCACCTGCCACAGCTGCTGGACGCCGGTCGCGCCGAGCGAGCGGGAGGACTCCAGGGCGGCCGGGTCGACCTGGCGCAGGCCCTGCGCGGTGATCCGGACGACGGCGGGCAGCGCGTAGACGACGGCCGCGGCGACCGCGGGGGCGCGGCCGACGCCGAACAGGGCGACGACCGGGATCAGGTACACGAACTGCGGCATGGTCTGGAAGACGTCCAGGACGGGGCGCAGGGCCCGTTCGAAGCGGTCGCTGCGGGCGGCGGCGATGCCGGTCGCGAAGCCCAGCACGAGGGTGACGGCGACGGCCGCCAGGACCTGCGAGAGCGTGTCGAGGGACGGCTCCCAGACGCCGAGCACCCCGATGGCGGCCATCGCGAGCACGGCGGTCAGCGCGGTGCGCCAGGTGCCGATGAGCCAGGCCAGGGCGGCGACCAGCAGCAGCACCGACCACCACGGCAGCCACTGCAGGCCGTCGCGTAGGGGGTCCAGGACCCAGGTGGTGAAGTGGCCGGCCCACTCGGCGGTGCCGCCGATCACGGGCACGCCGGAGTAGAGGTGGTCGGTCATCCAGTCGACGGCCCGGTTGACGGGCTCGGCGATGTTCAGGGTCCAGGCCTCGGGCCATTCGAGGCGGTCCGTGAGGCGTCCGGCGAGCGCCACGGCGAGGGCGGCGACGAGGGCGTAGGGCCACCGGCCGGTGGGCCGGGTCTCCGCCGTGCCGCCGCTACCGGCCGCCGCGGTGACCCGGTCCAGGACGACGGCCAGCAGCACGATCGGGATGCCGGCCGCGAGCGCGGCGCCGACGTCGACCGAGGCGAGCGCCTGGTAGACGCGGTCGCCGAGGCCGCCGGCGCCGATCACCGAGGCGATGACCGCCATCGACAGCGCCATCATGATCGTCTGGTTGACGCCGAGGAGGAGCTCCTTGCGGGCCAGCGGGATGCGGGCGGTCAGCAGGCGCTGGCGTGCGGTGGCGCCGAGCGAGTCGACCGCCTCCAGGACCTCCTTGTCGGCGCCGCGCAGGCCGAGGGCGGTGAGCCGGGCCATGGGCGGGGCGGCGTAGACGACGGTGGCGAGGACGGCGGCGGGGACTCCGATGCCGAAGACCAGGACGACGGGGAGGAGGTAGGCGAAGGCCGGGAGCACCTGCATGGTGTCCAGGACCGGGCGCAGGGCCCGGTCGGTGCGCTCCGACAGGCCGGCGGCGAGGCCGAGGAGGGCTCCGACGGCGACGGACGCCAGGACGGCGACCACCATCAGGGCGAGGGTCTGCATCGTCGGGACCCACATGCCGAGCAGGCCGCAGGCGGCGAAGGCGGCGGCGGTGCCGAGGGCGAGCCGCCAGTTCGCGGCCCGCCAGGCGAGGAAGGCCGCGACCGCGGTGACACCGGCCCAGCCCAGGGCGAGCAGCAGCAGGTAGACCGCGCGTACGGAGACGACGACGGCGTTGCTGACGTGCCCGAAGAAGTAGAGGAAGAGGGGGTGGGTGTCCCGGTTGTCGATGATCCAGGTGCTGGCGTCGGTGAGGGGGGTGGTGAGGTCGATCGTCAGGGGGGCCGGCCAGGTGCCGCCGGCCCAGCGGGCGTTCGCCAGCGGTACGAGGACCGCGGCGGCCAGGCCGAGCAGCAGCAGCTTGCGGACGGCGGGGCGTTTGAGGATGCCGGGCAGGGCCGCGCGGGGCGCGGCGGCGGTCGCCGTGGCCATCAGGCCACCTCCTTGCGCGGCTCCGTCCCCGCTACGACGCCGAGGAGCCGTTCGTGGTCGACCACCCCCAGACAACGTCCCTCGTCCATGACCCGGGCCGGGGCGCCGCTGCGTGCCACGGCCTCGATGGCCTCCGAGACCGTGGCGTCCGGTGCGAGGGCGGGGCCGCTGCCCGCTTCCTCGGCCGACGCGGGGCGCATCGCCGTACGGACCGTCATGACCTGCTCGCGCGGCACGTCGCGGACGAACTCACGGACGTAGTCGTCGGCCGGGGAGCCCACGATCTCCTCCGGGGTGCCGAGCTGGACGACGCGGCCGTCGCGCATCAGGGCGATGCGGTCGCCGAGTTTCAGGGCCTCGGACAGGTCGTGGGTGATGAAGACCATGGTGCGGCCCTCCTCGCGGTGCAGCCGCACGACCTCCTCCTGCATGTCCCTGCGGATGAGGGGGTCGAGCGCGCTGAACGGCTCGTCGAAGAGGAGGACTTCGGGGTCCACCGCGAGCGCCCGTGCCAGGCCGACGCGCTGGCGCTGGCCGCCGGAGAGCTGGCTCGGCCTGCGCTGCTCCATGCCCTCCAGGCCGACCTTGGCGACGACCTGCGCGGCGCGTTCGCGGCGCTGGGCCTTGTTCATGCCCTGGATCTCCAGGCCGTAGGCCACGTTGTCGAGGACCGTGCGGTGGGGCAGCAGGCCGAAGTGCTGGAAGACCATGGCGGCGCGGTGGCGGCGCAGTTCGCGCAGCCGGGTGCGGTCCATGGCGCGGACGTCCTCGCCGTCGATGGCGATGGTGCCGGCGGTCGGTTCGACGAGGCGGGTGAGGCAGCGGACCAGGGTGGACTTGCCGGAGCCGGACAGGCCCATGACCACGAAGACCTCGCCCTTGCGGACGTCGAAGGAGACGTCGCGGACGGCGGCGGTGCAGCCGGTGCGGGAGCGGAGTTCGGGCGCGTCCAGTGTGCTCAGCTCGGGGTCGGCGGGGATTCTGTCCGCCTTGGGGCCGAAGACCTTCCACAGGCCGTCGACGGAGAAGACCGGGGTACTCATCACGCGTCACCGCCGATCAGGTCCACGGCTCGTTCCCCGACCATGAGCACGCCGATCATCGGGTTCACCGCGGTCATGGTGGGGAAGACGGAGGCGTCGGCGATGCGGATGCCGTCCAGGCCGCGGATCCTCAGCTCGGGGTCGACCACGGCGAGCGGGTCGTCGCTCGCGCCCATGCGGCAGGTGCCCGCGGGGTGGTAGACGGTGTGCGCGACCTTGCGGGCGTACTCGCTCAGCTCCTCGTCGCCGGTGACGTCGGGGCCGGGGCACACCTCCCGCTTCAGCCAGTGGGCGAGGGGCGCCTCCTTGGCTATCTCTCGGGCGATCTTGATGCCGTCGACGAGGGTGCGGCCGTCGTAGTCGTCCTCGTCGGTGAAGTAGCGGAAGTCCAGGGCGGGCTTGACCTGCGGGTCGGCGCTGGTCAGGTAGAGGCGGCCGCGGCTCTTGGGCTTGGGGATGTTCGGGGTCATCGAGACGCCGAACTCCGGGCGCTGGTAGCCCAGTCGCTCCGGGTTGTCCGTGAACGGGATCTGGTAGAAGTGGAACATCAGGTCGGGGCCCGCGTGTTCGGGGTCGCGGCGCACGAACAGGCCCGCGTCGGAGTCCATCGCGGAGTTCTCGGGGATGGGGCCGTTCGTCTCCCAGACGATCACCGACTCGGGGTGGTCGAGCAGGTTCTCGCCGACGCCCGGCAGGTCGTGGACCACGGGGATGCCCAGTGCCTCCAGGTCCTCGCGGGGGCCGATGCCGGAGTGCAGCAGGAGCCGGGGCGAGTCGACGGCGCCCGCGCACAGGACGACCTCGTTCCGGGCCCGTACGAGGAACTCCTCGCCGTCCTTGGCGCGGACGTGCACGCCCGTGGCGCGGGTGCCGTCCAGCTCCAGCTTGTGGGCCCAGGTCTCCAGGAGGATGCGGAGGTTGGGCCGCTCGTCCATCACCGGGTGCAGGTAGGCCACCGAGGCGGAGGACCGCTTGTTGTTCTCCGGGTGGTAGGCGAGGTCGAAGAAGCCGACGCCCTCGGTGAACGGCTTCTTGTTGAAGCCCTCCACGCGCGGCACGCCGAGCGCCGACTGCGCCGCGTCGACGAAGTCGCGGGCGATGGCGTTGCGGTCCTTCTCGTCGACCGGGACGATGTTGTTCTTCAGCCGCGCGTAGTACGCCTCCATCGGCACCGCGCCCCAGCCCTTGGCGCCGGCCGCCTCCCACTCGTCCCAGTCGGACGGCAGCGGCTTGAACGCGATGAGGGTGTTGTGGGAGGAGCAGCCGCCGAGCACGCGGGCGCGGCTGTGCCGGATGTGGGAGTTGCCGCGCGGCTGTTCGGTGGTCGGGTAGTCGTAGTCCAGCTCGCCGCCGAGCAGGCCCATCCAGCGGCGCAGGGTGAGGACGTCGTCGCGGCCGACGTCGCTGGGGCCGCCCTCGATGACGGCGACGGTGACGTCCGGGTTCTCGGTCAGGCGGGAGGCGATGACGGAGCCTGCGGTGCCGCCGCCGATGACGACGTAGTCGTAGACGTGGGTGTTCTCGGGCATGGGAGGGGTTACTCCAGGTCCTGGGGCGTGCGGAGGGGAGGGGCTCAGCCGGCGAACCAGCGGACGGGCTTCGGCGCGAGGTTCTGGTAGATGTGCTTGCTCTCGCGGTACTCGGCGAGGCCGGCGGGGCCCAGCTCGCGGCCGACGCCGCTCTTGCCGAAGCCGCCCCACTCCGCCTGCGGCAGGTAGGGGTGGAAGTCGTTGATCCAGACGGTGCCGTGCCGCAGCCGGCCGGCCACCCGGCGGGCGCGGCCCGCGTCGGCGGTCCAGACGGCGCCGGCGAGGCCGTACTCGGTGTCGTTGGCGAGGGCCACGGCCTCGTCCTCGGTGCGGAAGGTCTCGACGGTGAGGACCGGTCCGAAGACCTCCTCGCGGACGACCTTCATCTCGCGGTGGCAGCCGTCGAGGACGGTCGGCTCGTAGAAGTAGCCGGGGCCGTCGGGGCGCTTGCCGCCGGTGCGCAGGACCGCCCCCTCCGCGAGTGCGGAGGCGACGTACGCCTCGACCTTCGCGCGCTGCTGCTCGGAGACGAGGGGGCCGCACTCGACGCCGTCGTCGGTGCCGCGGCCGAGGCGGATCTTCGAGGCGCGGTGGGCGAGTTCGGTGACGAAGCGCTCGCGGATCGACTCCTCGACGATGAGCCGGGAGCCGGCGGAGCAGACCTGGCCGCTGTGGATGAAGGCGGCGTTGAGGGCCTGGTCGACGGCCGTGTCGAAGGCCTCGTCGGTGGCGCAGGCGTCGGCGAAGACGACGTTGGGGTTCTTGCCGCCGAGTTCGAGGGCGACCTTCTTCACGGTGGGCGCGGCGGCCTGGGCCACCTTGGTGCCGCTGATCAGGCCGCCGGTGAAGGAGACGAGGTCGACGTCGGGGTGCTCGGCGAGGCGGGCGCCGACCGTGTGGCCGGGGCCGGTGACGATGTTGGCGACTCCGGCGGGCAGCCCGGCCTCGGTGAGCAGTTCGATCAGGGCGACGGTGGTCAGCGGGGTGATCTCGCTCGGCTTGACCACGAAGGTGTTGCCGGCGGCCAGCGCCGGGGCGATCTTCCAACTGGCCTGGAGGAGCGGGTAGTTCCAGGGGGTGATCAGCGCGCAGACACCGACCGGCTCGTGCACGACGACGCTGTGGATGTCGGGCGAGCCCGCGTCGACGACCCGGCCGGGGGCCTCGGCGGCGACGAGGTCGGCGAAGTAGCGGAAGGCGTCGGCGACGCAGTCGATGTCGACGCGGCCCTCCTCGAGGGTCTTTCCGGCGTCGCGGCTCTCCAGCAGACCGAGTTCCTCGCGGTCGCGCACGAGGAGGTCGGCGACGCGGCGCAGGAGGGCGGCGCGTTCGGCGACGGGCGTGGTGGGCCAGGTGCCCCGGCCGCCGTCGAAAGCGCGCCGGGCGGCCTCGACCGCCAGGTCGGTGTCCTTCTCGTCACCTTCGGCGACCACGGCGAAGGGCCGGGCGTCCGTGGGGTCGACGATCTCGCGAGTGGCTCCGGAGACGGCTTCCCGCCACGCGCCGTCGACATGGATCGTCCGTTGTGCCTGCTGCCTTGCCATGCTCGGTATTGCCTTCCGTTCCTGGTCAGTGCCCCTGAGTCACATGGGTGTCACCTTCGGGGACCGTGGCCGCCTGCCCGGACGTTCCCCAGACATGCGCGATCCATGACCGAAAGTGGGCTGTGTCACTGAACATGCGGGCAAAAGGGGCAAAACACAGGTCGACCCGCACCGCACCCTGCCCCCTCCCCACCCACGGAGGCGCAGGCGATGTACCGGGCCCGCGGATGCACGGAGATCCCGGCGTACGCCGATCACGTCCACGCCGGCCACTGGTTCGAGAAGCGGCTGCTGGCGGCGCACCGACCGCCCGGCGAACGCCTCCCGCGCCCGCCCCGCGCGGCCGGGCGGGGCGGGCGCGCGGCCCGCGTGCGTGAAGGAGTCGGTCGCCGGCTAGGCGCAGTCGGCCCCCGTCGGGCAGAAGGAGGCCAGGGCCGTGGTGAGCGGGGCGCGGACCAGGTCCGGGGCCAGGTGCTCGGGGCCGCTGGAGCGGATCGTGTAGGGCGTGCCGTCGGCGGACTCGAAGCGGCGGTCGATGACCAGGCGGGGGCCGTTGGCCTCGTCGTCGTAGCGGTAGGAGAGTTCGGTGAAGCCGGGGCCCGAGTCGCGGGTCAGGGGCCGGTATCCGGGGCGGTTGCGGAAGCCGTAGCCGGCGGCGGTCTCCGCGACCTGCTGGGACTGGGCGTAGTCCTGCTCCGTGATCTCGAAGATCTGGAGCCGGCGGCCGTCGTCCGGGGCGTCGTAGAAGACGACCGGGGCCTTCTGGCCCGGCTGCTGGCGGCGGATCCAGTCCTCGGGGACGAGCAGGGTGTAGCCGACGGGGTCCTCGACGCTCCGGTAGCCGGCGGGCAGGGGCGTGGGCGGGGTGGTCGTGGTCGGTGGGGTCGTCGTGGTCGGTGGGGTGGCCGTGGTCGGTGGGGTGATGGTGACCGTTGCGCGGGCGTCGTCCCTGACCAGGGCCCACACTCCGGCCCCCGCGCCCACACCGAGCACTACGGCGGCGAGGACGGCCGGAAGCAGTCGGCGCAGCCGGAGCGCGGGCCCCGGTGGCGGGGCCTGGGCGTAGGGGGAGGCGAGGTGGGTCTGGGTCTGGGCGGCCCAGGGCGGCACGCCGCCGTGCGGCTCGTGCGCGGACCAGGGGGCGTGGCCCCGTTCCTCACTCGGTTCGTGTCCCCAACCGCTCATCGCGAGAACCCCCCGAATCACCGTGGCGGGCAAGGCATTTCACGACGGTAGTGGCGAAAACGGGAACGGGCCCCGTCCCGGACGAAACCGGAACAGGGCCCGTGCGGACTCGTGACCTCGTGACAGAGGCCGCGTCCGGTACGGCTCAGATGAGGCCGAGGGCGCGGACCGCCTCGCGCTCCTCCGCGAGCTCGGCCACGGAGGCGTCGATGCGGGCGCGGGAGAACTCGTTGACGTCCAGGCCCTGGACGATCTCGTACTTGCCGTCCTTGCAGGTGACGGGGAAGGACGAGATGAGCCCCTCCGGCACGCCGTAGGAGCCGTCGGACGGGATGCCCATGGAGACCCAGTCGCCGTCGGCGGTGCCGTTGACCCAGGTGTGGACGTGGTCGATGGCGGCGTTGGCGGCGGAGGCGGCGGAGGAGGCGCCGCGGGCCTCGATGATGGCCGCGCCGCGCTTGGCGACGGTCGGGATGAAGTCCTCGGCCAGCCACTTCTCGTCGTTGACGACTTCGGCGGCGTTCTTGCCGGCGATGGTGGCGTTGAAGATGTCCGGGTACTGGGTGGCGGAGTGGTTGCCCCAGATGGTGAGCCGCTTGATGTCGGCGACCGTGGAGCCGGTCTTCTTCGCGAGCTGGGTCAGCGCGCGGTTGTGGTCCAGACGGGTCATCGCGGTGAAGCGCTCGGCCGGTACGTCCGGGGCGGCGGCCTGGGCGATCAGGGCGTTGGTGTTGGCCGGGTTGCCGACGACGAGGACCTTGATGTCGTCCGCGGCGTGGTCGTTGATGGCCTTGCCCTGCGGCTTGAAGATGCCGCCGTTGGCCTCCAGGAGGTCGCCGCGCTCCATGCCCTTGGTGCGGGGGCGGGCGCCGACGAGGAGGGCGACGTTGGCGCCGTCGAAGGCGACGTTCGGGTCGTCGCTGATGTCGATGCCCTGGAGGAGCGGGAACGCGCAGTCGTCCAGCTCCATGGCGGTGCCCTCGGCGGCCTTCAGCGCCGGGGTGATCTCCAGGAGGCGGAGCTTGACCGGCACGTCCGCGCCGAGCAGCTGGCCGGAGGCGATGCGGAAGAGCAGGGCGTAACCGATCTGGCCGGCCGCGCCGGTGACGGTGACGTTCACGGGAGTGCGGGTCATGGCGTTCTCCGTATGACAGCTGGCGGTGGGGCGTCCCTGCCCCGGGCGTTTGATCGATCTCTTGGCGTCAAGAGAATCCAGCGGTCAGGCTATCGCGCATCCGGGATCTCGGTTGCGCGGGTCTGTGTGGCCCAGGCCACAACCTGCGGGGGCGCCTACGGAAGGGGCGGCCGCCCGGTCCGGGAGAGGGGGGACTGGGGCGGCCGCCGGTGGGGGTGCCGGGTTGCCGGACTCCCGTGGGGGTACCGTGCGCGTGCCCCGACTGGGGGGTGACTATTCCTCACCCCCGCCGAATTGTTCCGCCCCCGCCGCCCCTACCCGTCCCGACCTCCAGGGGCTGCCGCCCCTTCGACCCCGCCCAGACCTTTGCCCACCCACCACCCGTTTCCAGTGGGTTGAAGGGTGAACCTCTCAGCCCACCGAGTCGGGTGGTAGATGGGCGAAGGCCGGGGGGCTGAAAGGCGAACCCCTCCGCCCACCGAGCCGGGTGGCAGATGGGCGAAGGGCCGAAAGGTGGACCTCTCAGCCCACCGAGCCGGGTGGTGGATGGGCAAGGGCCGGGGGGCTGGGGGCGGAGCCCCCGGGGGTGGGGGTTACTGGGTGCAGCCCTCCTGGCCCGCGGCCGTCTTGACGCAGGCCTTGGCCTCGCCGGCGTCCTTGACCGCGACCATCGGGGTGTACGCGATGGTGTCACCGGCCTCGGTGATGGAGCCGGTCTGCTCGGCGGTGCCGACGGTCACCTGGACCTCGTCGCCCTGGGCGGCCTGGGTGATGCGGCCCCAGGCCGCTCCGCAGGTCTCGCTGTAGCGGACCTCGACGACGGCCGTGCCGACGGTCGCGGTCTTGGCGGTGGTCACCAGATCCCCGCTGCACCCCATGCTCTCCGCGTCCTTGCCGGCGCAGGAGGCCCCGCTGCACTTCACGCCGGGCGGCAGGTCGACGTTCTCGCTCACGCTCGGCGAAGGGGACGCGGCACCGCCCTCGTTCTCCTTGCCACCGCTGCCGTCCGTCAGGTACAGCGCGAGAGCGACCACCACGAGCACGCCCACGACACCCGCGAGGAACATCGTCAGCCGCCGTTTGCCCCCGCCCCCGGGCCGGGGCGCCTGCGGCGGCTCCCCGTACGAGGGGCCAGGCGGCGGAGTCGGCGGCTGAGCACCCACCGGTGCCGAGGCCGAACCCGATCCCGACGCCGAACCCGATGCCGGCGCCGCTCCCGCCCCGGCAGGTCCCACCGGCCCCGCAGGTCCCCCCGTAGCCTGCGACGGGCCCCTGTAGCCCGCCACGCCCCACGAGTTGACGCCCGAGGCGGCACCCGAGGACGCCCCCTCGCGCGGCTGGCTCACCGCGTCCTCCGGTTCCGCCGACGGGGTCGCCCGCGGCGGCACCGTCGGCGTCACCCCCGCCGGTCCCGCCGGTCCCGCCGATCCCGGCGTCGCCGTCGCGCTGCCGCTCTTGCGGGCCGTCTTGCTGCCCTTGGCGTTCGGCGGCGGCGCGCCGAACTCCCCGAGCGCGGCGCGCGCCTGGGAAATCCGGATCGCCTCCATGGTCATGTCGTGGCGCATCTCCGAACGGCTCCACGCCCGTTCGGCGAGTTCCCACATCGTGGTGAGATGGACCGGGTTGGTTCCCGTGACCTCGGCCAGCGCCACGATCGCGCCCTTGGGCGCGAGCAGCCGGCCGTTGAGATAACGCTCCCAGGACGTCTTGCTGTACCCGGTGCGGTCGGCCACCGCGGCGATGCTCAGGCCGCTGCGGTCCACGAGCCGGCGCAACTGGCTCGCGAACTCCCTGACCTGCGGATCGAGTTCATCCGGCAAGTCCTTCCAACGAGGCATTGCTACCCCCCTCTTCCCCCGGTTCGTGCTGTTGTGTTCCCCCGTGCGAGCCGCCCTCTGCCGAGTCCCCGTTCTGGCTACCCACAGGGATGCGCAAGGTAAGGATCTCAGTTCCCGGGGTGGGGGCGCACGGGAGCATGGGGGCTGTGGGCATGCACGGTTGCACGCCCACCGGGCCGCGGTCCAGTCTTCCACCGCCCGTTCCCCCCGGAACGGACTCCCCCAGGTGGCAGTGCCGACAGACGTTCGAGACGTCCTGGAGCGTCCCGATTGGCAACGCTAGCCCGCTTGTCGAACGACTTCGCTCCAAATCCGCAAACTTGTCAACACATCACCACACAGGACGCACAAATGTCGTCACAGACGGCACACGCATCACCCCGGCCCCTGACCCCGAGGGGACGTGATCGGTTCCGTCGGACGGCTTCCTGTGGCAGGGCGCGGACACCGTGGCGGAACGGTCACCGCTGTGCCACAGCGCTCTGACAGCCGTTGAACAGGTTGTCGCCCGTACAGGAGGGTTGAGCACAGACGGCGGCCCGTCCTTGCTCGGGGGAGAGGACGGGCCGCCGTCTGTGCGCGGGGCCGCGGGTCCGGGCCCCAGGTCCGGGGCCGCAGGTCCGGGGCCGCAGGTCCGGGGCCGCGGGTGCGCTAGCTGACCGTGAAGTGCAGCGTGTCCTTGAGGAACGGGATCTCCAGCCAGGGTTCCGGCTGCACCATCATCGCCAGCAGCGCGATCGCGGAGCCGAGCACCCCGTAGGTGAGGATGTCGGTGAAGCGGGAGCGCACCGCGAGCATGCCGACGTCCGGCAGCAGCCAGCGCAGCACGGCCCCGCCCAGCAGGGCGACGCCGATCAGCAGCGTGCCGATCCGGAAGGCGTCCAGCGCGGTCACCAGCAGGCCTACGCCGACCACCCCGATCACCAGCAGGACGGGCCACTGGCGGGCGGGCGCCGGGGCGTCGCCCGGCGCGGCCCGGCCGCCGCCCTCGGGCCGCGCGGTGTCCCGCGTGAACAGAGGGAAGCGACGGGTGACGCGGCGCGGCCTGCCCGTGGCATCGGGCGCGCTGATCGCGTCCCGCGCCTCGATATCGGACCCCTCAGCCCCCTCGGACCTCTCCGGCCCCTCGGACCCCTCCGGCCCCTCGCGCTCCTCCAGCCCCTCGGGCTCCCGCGCCTCAGCCGACACTGCGCTCCGCCGCCTCGACCACGTTGACGAGCAGCTGGGCACGGGTCATCGGGCCGACCCCGCCGGGGTTGGGGGAGATCCAGCCGGCGACCTCGGCGACATCCGGGTGCACGTCGCCCACGATCTTGCCCTCCGCGCTGCGCGAGACGCCGACGTCGAGGACGGCCGCGCCGGGCTTGACGTCCTCGGCGCGGATCAGGTGCGCGGAACCGGCGGCGGCGACGATGATGTCCGCGCGCTTGAGGTGGGCGGACAGGTCACGGGTGCCGGTGTGGCACTGGGTCACGGTGGCGTTCTCGCTGCGCCGGGTGAGCAGCAGGGGCATCGGCCGCCCGATGGTCACGCCCCGGCCCACGACCACGACCTCGGCGCCCTTGATCTCGACGCCGTAGCGGCGCAGCAGGGTGAGCACGCCGTTGGGGGTGCAGGGCAGGGGGGCCGGCTCGTTCAGGACCAGGCGGCCGAGGTTCATCGGGTGCAGGCCGTCGGCGTCCTTGTCCGGGTCCATCAGTTCCAGGACGCGGTTCTCGTCGATGCCCTTCGGAAGCGGCAGTTGCACGATGTAACCGGTGCAGGCCGGGTCCTCGTTGAGCTCGCGGACGACGGCCTCGATCTCCTCCTGCGTGGCCGTGGCGGGCAGGTGGCGCTGGATGGAGGCGATGCCGACCTGGGCGCAGTCGCGGTGCTTGCCGGCGACGTACTTCTGGCTGCCGGGGTCGTCCCCGACCAGGATCGTGCCGAGGCCGGGCGTGACGCCCTTCTCCTTCAGCGCCGCCACGCGGGCGGTCAGATCGGACTTGATCGCGGCTGCGGTGGCCTTGCCATCGAGAATCTGGGCGGTCATGGCCCCATCCTCGCGGATGACGGGGCCCCTGTTCCAATCCGGGTCCCCCCGGCGGCTGCCCCGGAGTATCCGCCCATGATCAGTGATGTTGCACTTGCACAACACATGGCGATTGCGGCTGGACAACGAACCGGCCATCAATGAACGATTGTGGCCACAGTGCCGCGGGCAGTACCGGGGGGACGAACCGCAACCGAGAGACCTTCCTCCGACCGTGCCGCTCGTCGTCCCCGCACATTCGGTAAAACGGAGGAAACAACCGCCATGAGTTTCGGCGACCCGAACAACCCCTACGGCCCGCCCCAGCAGCAGCCGCCCGCACCCGGTTACGGCTACCCGCAGCAGACCCCGCCCGGCGTCCCTCAGCAGGGCTACGGCGCCTACCCGGCGGCCCCGCCGGTCTCCCAGCCGTACGGCGGCGGTTACGTCCCGACCCAGATGCCGGGCATCACCCGTGCCGCGCAGATCCTGCTCGGTGTGATCGCCCTGTGCCACGTCATCATCGCCGCCGTGTACGGCGTGGCGCTGGCCGACTGGGACAAGACGATGGCCGAGGCGGGCATCACCGGCGACAGCGAGGCGGAGCAGTTCGCGGACCTCGGCAAGGGCGTCGTGGTCTTCTTCATGAGCCTGGCCGCCGTCTTCGCGATCCTCGGTCTGGTGCTGCTGCTGCAGTACGCCAAGGGCGGCAACGGCGTACGCGTCTGCTCGATCGTCTACGCGTCGTTCGCGATCATCAGCGGCATCTTCGCTCTCGCGATCTACCTCCTTGGCCTGCTCATCATGATCGTCGCGATCCTGGTGATCGTCTTCGCGGCGAAGCGCGCCAGCGCCGACTGGTTCAAGCGCCCGCGGTACTGAACCGCCGCCACCGGCAGGCGCGTTCGCGCCCTGCGCCTTCAGGGGCCGTGTCCCACCCGTACCAGGGGGACACGGCCCCTGCGCGTCGCCCCGGACCTACGTCATCGAGAACCCGGAGGGCGGCCGACGAACACATCGACTCCGCCCGCCCTTCACAGACTCGCCGACGAACAGCAAGCCTTTGCTGTCGCTCTGCCACGTCCCATACCCTCCCCCTCGTTGGACTGGGGGAGGGTGGCCCTCATGGAATCGGGCGAGGGGACGAGTCCATGTACAGCGTCATCGTCGTGCCTCCGGCATGCGCACGGCCGGACGGCCAGATCAGGATCGGTGCGGGTGAGCGGCTCGCGTTCGGCCGGGACGGCACCGGCAGCGGGCTCACCATCGCGCACGAGGGGGTGTCCCGGATCGCCGGGGAGATCACCGCGCACCACAACTTCTGGCTGCTGAGCAACCTCAGCGAGGACCAGACCTACGTCGTGGAGAACCCGGAGGGCGCGGGCGAGCACATCAAGGTCGCGCCGGGCCGGGTGGACGCCCCCGTGCCGTTCGAGTTCGCCCGGGTCGTACTCCCCGCCGCGGGCGACCTGCTCACCTTCGACGTGTGGGCACCGCGCCACACCTTCCGCAGCACGGCCCGGCACGGGCTGTCGGGCACGCCGACCGCGCCGGCGTTCGCCCTCGACCGTACGAAGCGGTACTTCGCGGTCCTGGCCGCCCTGTGCGAGCCCCGCCTGCGCGGTGAGCCGCACGCCCCGCTGCCGGCGGTCGAGCAGTTGGTGGAACGGCTGCGGCCGGCGTGGCCGACGGTCAGCCGCTCGGCGGTGTACTGGAACATCGACTACCTCGCGCTCAAGCTGCGGCTGCGGCCCGCCCCGGACACGGCGGAGACCGGGCAGCGCGTCAACGGCAAGAAGGAGACCCTGGTCTCCCTCGCCCTCCGTTTCGACCTGGTCCGCGAGGACGACCTCGTCGTGCTCGCGCCGGTGACGAGCGACCTCTACGGCTGAGGGGGCGCCCCCGCGCCGTACGCCCCGATCCCCAGGGTCACCCCGATCACACTGATCACCCTGATCACCCCGACCGCCTCGATCGGCAATGAGAACTCACGGCATCCTGCCGGAACATGGCAGTGATCAGATGCATGTGCCCGTGTGACGATATCCGCGTTGCCGGATTTCGGCACTCTTCACTCGCATCTGCCGCTGACGACTCCCGCTCGCCCCGCCGTCGAGCGCAGCAGGAAGAAAAGGGGGAACCAAGATGTACGACGCCGTGCCCGTGCGCGTCCCCGAGGGCTACCGGATCGGCCCCTGGGAGGTCCGTGAGGCACTCGCGTCCGGCGCGTTCGCCACCGTCTACGCGGCCAGGCTGGTCGACGAGGCTCCGGACCTGCCCCGCCGGGCGGCGCTGAAGTTCCTGCCCACCGGCACCCGCACCCCGCGCCGGCTCAGCCACCTGCGCGAACTGGCCGAACGCGAGACGGAGTTACTGCGTCGGCTGCGCACACCCCGGCTGATCCGGATGTACGACACCCTCAGCGTCGACGACCCGGACCACCCCGAACTCGACGGCGCCACCGTCCTCGTACTGGAGCGGGCGGAGCGCTCGCTGGACGCCGTGCCGGCACCGGTGCCGGACGCCGGTGCCGTGCTGGCGCAGATCTGCGAGGGGCTGGCCCAGCTGCACCGCGCCGGCTGGGTGCACGGCGACCTCAAGCCCGCCAACGTACTGCTGATGAAGGACGGTTCGGCACGCCTGGCCGACTTCAGCACGGCCGCCGAACTGGAGGGCACCCACGCCTACACGTCCGCCTTCGTCACGCCGGACTACACGGCTCCGGAGCTGCTCTGGCCGGAGATGGACGAGCGCGGCGTCCAGGTCCGCCCGTCGGGTGACGTCTGGTCCTTCGGGGTCCTCGCGCACACGGCCCTGACCGGCACCTTCCCGTTCCCGGGCGCCACGACGGAGGCCCGCTGCGACGCGGTGACACGGTATGCGCGGGGCACCGAGGAACTGCGGCTGTCACCCGAACTGCCGGACGGCTGGGCGGAGATCATCGGCGACTGTCTCACCCGCACGCACGCCGAACGCGTCGGCACCGAGGCGCTGCTGCGGCGGGTGGAGGCGGCGGCCGGCGTCGCCCGCGCACCGCGCCCGTCGAGGCCGCGCCCGTCGAAGTCGCGCCCGTCGAAGTCGCGCCGCCCCTCCTGGCGGCAGCGCCATCCGGTCCTGGCCGGGTCCCTGGCCACCCTCCTCACGGTCACGGCCGGCCTCGGGGCCGCGGCGGGCATCGCCCATCACCGGGCGACGCAGTACGACGGGACGCCGGTGTACGAGGCCGTGGCGGTGCCGACCGCCTCCGCGTCCGGTTACGGCTATCACCGCTGCCCGGAGGACAGCGTGTGCTTCTTCAGCGAGCACGACGGCAACGGGGAGATGTGCCACTGGCAGGACAGCGACCCCAACTGGCAGGAGGGAGAGGCCACTTGTCCCTGGGCGGCGCACGGCCCCGTCCGGTCCGTCTTCAACAACATCTCGGACAGCCGTGAACTCGGCGGCGTCGTGTACTTCCGCGGCGCCGACTACCGGCCCGCGGGCTTCGACCGCCGCCGCAGCGCGCAACGGACCGGCTGCAGCGGCGTGAACAGCATGGGGAACCTGGCGGGCACGTACGCCCCGCTCTCGCACAAGCTGGTCGGCAGCTGCACCTACAACCCGTCGCTGTGGGCGGTGCTGTCCTCCCTCTGGTAGGCACGCGCCCGCTCGCTCCCGCGGGCCGCCGCCGCCCGCAGCACCGCCGCACCCACCGGCGTGAGGGTGTGCAGAACGGTCGTGCCGGTGCGGCTGGTGGTGACAAGTCCCGCGTCCCGCAGGGCCGTTGCGTGACGACTGGCCGAGGACGCGGAGACGCCGACGGCGCGGGCGACCTCGCCGGTCGTGGCGCCGTGGGCCACGGAGGCCAGCACCGCGGCCCGGGCCCGGCCCAGGAGGACGCCCAGCGGGGCGTCCGCCACGGGCGGCGGCGACGCCTCGTGGACGAGCGGATAGACCAGGACGGGAGGCAGGCCCGGGTCGGCGAAGGTGATCGGCCGTTCGAGGAGGAAGTACGAGGGCACGAGCAGCATCCCGCGTCCCTCCAGGTGCACGTCCCGGCCCACGGAAGGGTTGTAGTCGGCGCACAGCACGGACCGCTGCCACCGCGCCCAGGGCCCGAGCCCGGCGAGCATGCCCTCCACCCCGCCGTCCATCATCTGCCGTGCCCGCAGGGCTCGTTCGCCCTCGATCCGGGCGTGGATGCGGTCCTCGTAGGGTGCTACGGCGATGTCGTGGTACGCCCGCAACAGCCCTACGAACTCCTCCCGGGCCGCCCGCTCGGCCAGGCCCGGGGCCCACGAGGGCGCGCCCACGACGGCGTCGAGGCGCCGGATCTCCTCGCGCACCCGGGGCGCGGGGGCGGCGAGAATGCCCTCGAGTCCCGCGCGCAGTCCGTCGGCCGCCTGGACCGGGGTGAGGAAGTCGGGAAAGTACGCCGCCCTCGGGTACAGCGGCAGCAGCACGCTCCGCACGGCGCGTTCCAGGCCGGCCTCCCGTAGCCGCGCCCGCGTGGTCCGGTACCACTCGGCATGCGCCCAACGGCGTTGCCTGGTCTGGAGTCTGTGCAGGCTGATGGCGATGTCCCAGAGCGGATCGGACGCGGTGCCGAGCCGGGTCCGGCCCAGATCGGCATCGCTGAAGTGGACGCGGAGCATGTAGTTCTCCCCCGACGAACTGCGCTTTTGCGTTCAACTGCAACAGGATCGCCCGGCACGGCTCCCTGGGCAACAGTGGAGATCGGCGGGGTGCGGGCACGACGCGCCCCGCCACCGAACGGTTCCGGCCACCGCCTCTCCGCCTCCGACCGACCGGCCGGGGGCACCACCCGGAGAGCGGCGGCGGCGAATCGAAGGAGGCCGCAGGGCCGTGCTGACGTTGACTGTGTGGTGCGCAGTACTGGCGGCGCTCAGGGCCCTGGCAGCGACCCCGCGGTCGCGACGCCAACGCCGTCTGCGCCGACACGGCCGCGTCACGACCGCGGTCTGCCGTGCACACCTCAACGCCAAGGACCACGAGGGACCGTTGCGGATCTCGTCGGCTACCGCACGGATCCGGACGGCTGCGAATACCGCGCCGTGGTCCGCACCTGCGAGGCGGCCTCGGTCGGCTGAGGCGTGCCGACTGCCGGACCGCCGCCCTGCAACCTTCAGGTGCCACCCTAGAACTTTTCAGGTTCCGAATGAGCCACCGCTGCCCCAGAGTTGTGCCCGCATCACACCAACGGGGAGGCAACCACCATGAACTTCCGTACGACCCGGGCCCGTCTGGCCGCCGCCACCATCGGTGCCGCTGTGGCGGGCACCCTCGCCCTCGGCGCTTCGCCGGCCTCTGCCGCCGCCTCGGACGGCTACCTCAGCGGCTCGGGCTACACCTACGACGACTGGGACGACGAGGGCACCCTGTCCAGCTCCTCCTACGCCAAGTCCAACGCCACCTGCCTGTGGCAGAAGATCCTGTGGGCGGAGGGCGCCATCGAGAAGGACGGCACCAAGTACGACACCGCCGACATCGACGGCCACTTCGGCTCCAACACCACCCACGCCACCAAGAATCTCCAGAAGCGCTGGGGCCTGAGCGCCGACGGCCTGGTCGGCAAGAAGACCTTCACGAAGGCCGGCGACAAGCTGAAGGACTCCAAGCTGGTCGACATCAACAGCCAGCGCAAGTACCGGCTGAGGTACGACGGCGCCCAGTCGGACTTCTTCGTCTACCGCAGCAGCTCCGGCAAATACAGCCTCTACGTCGACGGCGCCTACCGCTACGCCAACTACAAGTCCCGCACCTGCAGCTGACGCAGCGCAGCACCCCGGGCCCGTCGGTCACCGCGACCGGCGGGCCCACCGCTCTCCGGTGCCCCGGACGGTAACCTCACATCAGTAACTGACGTGAGCACAACGGCACGTTGAGCGCGTCACGCAGGAGAGAACGGTCGGGGGACCCATGGCGGAGCAGCGGCAGCCGATGCCGTCGTCGTACACAGCGGCGTCGGGGGACGCCGCGCTCGGGGAGGCGGGGGCGACCCCGCTGCGGAGCACCGACCCGGGGCGGGTGGGGCCGTACGTCACGCTGGGGCGGCTCGGCAGCGGCGGCATGGGTCGGGTGTATCTGGCGCGCCCCGCCGACGACGGTCCGGGCCTCGCCGCGGTGAAGGTCATCCGGCCCGAGTACGCGGAGGACCCGGAGTTCCGGCGGCGGTTCGAGCGGGAGGCCGCCGTGCACGCCCGGGTCGTCACCCCGCACGCGCCGCGGCTGCTCGGCACCGGCTTCGACGACGAACTGCTGTGGATGGCCACCGAGTACATACCCGGCCTGAACCTCGCCGAGGCCGTCAAGGAGTGCGGCAGGCTGGCGCCGGCCGGGGTGTGGCGGCTGGTGGCGGAGCTCGGGCAGACCCTGTCGGCGCTGGCCGCCGCCGGCGTCGTACACCGTGATCTGAAGCCGTCCAACGTGATCCTGTCCGCGCAGGGCGTGCACGTCATCGACTTCGGCATCTCGCAGGCCGCGGACAGCAGCGCGATCACCGGCACCGGCAGCCGGGTCGGCACACCGGCGTTCATGTCGCCCGAGTACCTGCGGGAGGGCCGCTGCGACGGCGCCTCCGACGTCTTCTCCCTCGCGGGCACGATCGTCTACGCCGCCACCGGCCACTCCCCCTTCGGGGACGGCACGGGCGTGGACGTCATGCACCGGGTAGCCTTCGAGGACCCCAAGCCCGAGGTGATGGCCGAACTCGCCGCCGCCGACCACGCGTTGGCCGCGCTGCTGTCCGCCTGTCTCGCCAAGGACCCGGGCCTGCGGCCGACTCCGCGGCAGTTGATCGAGACGGCCGCGGCAGCGGGCGGCGGCCACACCCCCGCCTGGCAGGAGCCGCTGGCCGGCCGGCTGCTCGCCCGACGGCAGGGCTACGAGGTGCTCGCGCGCGCCTCCGCCCAGCAGACCGGCCACTTCCGCGCACCCACGGAACGCGTGACGTCTCCCCCGCCCGGCCCCGCCTTCGGTCCGCCGACCCCGCCCGGCCAGTACGGGTACGGCGCACCCGTCCCCGCCACGGACGGCGGGAGCGGCGGAGGCGGAACGAAGCGCAGGAAGCCGTACCTCGCCGTCGCCGCGGGCGTCGCGGTGTGCGCCGTGGCCGTGGGCGCCTTCCTGTTCACCCGCCCCCCGGCCACCGAGGCGGCGGCATCCGCCTCCCCGACCGCCTCCAGCGGCGACCCGGCCGACAACAGCCGTGCCTCACGACTGCCCGGCACCTCCGCCGCGCCCTCCAAGAAGGAGACGGAGAAGGAGCAGAAGGAGGAGAAGGAGAAGGGTTCCGCCGAGGAGCCGGACGGCGGCGAACCGGACAGCATCCCCTCCGCGACCGCCACCCGCGACAGCGGCGGCGGAGGGAAGAAGGAGACCTCCCCCGCCCCGACCACCACCGTCACCCAGACCGCCCCGGCGCCGTCCACCCCCGCGTGGATCTCCGACTGCACCTACTACACCGGCACCGAACTCACCGACTACGGCGACACCGGCCAGCGCGTCGTCCAGGTGCAGTGCATCCTCACCAAGCGCGGCTACAGCGTCGGCAACGCGGGCGTGGACGGCCAGTTCGGCGACGCCACCCTGGCCGCGGTCAAGCAGTTCCAGACCGCGAAGGGGCTGGAGGTCGACGGCCAGGTGGGTCCCCAGACCTGGGCGGCGCTGCGCAGTACGACATGACGCAGGGCCCGCGTCGCACCGGACGGCGGGCCCTGCAGAGTGCGCGGCTCAGTGGAAGAAGTGCCGCGTCCCCGTGAAGTACATCGTCACGCCCGCCTTCTTCGCGGCCTCGACCACCAGCTCGTCGCGGACCGAACCGCCGGGCTGGACCACGGCCTTGACCCCGGCCTCGGTGAGGATCTCCAGGCCGTCCGGGAAGGGGAAGAAGGCGTCCGAGGCGGCGTACGAGCCCTGAGCGCGCTCGGCGCCGGCGCGCTCGACGGCCAGCTTCGCGGAGTCGACGCGGTTGACCTGGCCCATGCCGACGCCGACCGAGGCGCCGCCCTTGGCGAGGAGGATGGCGTTGGACTTCACGGCCCGGCAGGCCTTCCAGGCGAAGGACAGCTCGGCGAGTTCCTCTGCGGAGAGCGCCTCACCCGTGGCCAGGGTCCAGTTGGCCGGGTCGTCGCCGTCGGCCTGGAACACGTCGGTGATCTGGGCGAGCCCGCCGCCGTCGATCGGCTTGAACTCCGCGGAGGCCTCGGGCGCCCCGGGGCAGCGCAGGACGCGGATGTTCTTCTTCTGCGCGAGGACGTCGACGGCACCCGGCTCGTAGTCGGGGGCGACGATGACCTCCGTGAAGATCTCGGCGACCTGCTCGGCCATCTCCTTGCTGACCGGGCGGTTGACGGCGATCACCCCGCCGAAGGCCGACAGCGGGTCACAGGCGTGCGCCTTGCGGTGCGCCTCGGCGACATCGGCACCGATCGCGATACCGCACGGATTGGCGTGCTTGATGATCGCGACACAGGGCTCGTCGTGGTCGTACGCGGCACGGCGGGCGGCATCCGTGTCGGTGTAGTTGTTGTACGACATCTCCTTGCCGTGCAGCTGCTCGGCCGAGGCCAGACCGCCGCAGCCGCCGGTGTAGAGGGCGGCGGGCTGGTGCGGGTTCTCGCCGTAGCGCAGGACCTGCTTGCGCTGGTACGTCACGCCGAGGAACTCGGGGAACTCCGCGCCGTCGCCCGCGTAGTCCGCGGCGAACCAGGCGGCGACCGCCACGTCGTACTCGGCGGTGTGCCGGAACGCCTCGGCGGCGAGCTTCTTGCGGGCGTTCAGGTCGAAGCCGCCGGAGGCGACCGCGGTGAGGACGTCGGCGTAGCGGTCGGGGCTGGTGACGACCGCCACGGAGGGGTGGTTCTTGGCGGCGGCGCGCACCATCGACGGACCGCCGATGTCGATCTGCTCGACGCACTCGTCGGGCGAGGCGCCGGAGGCGACGGTCGCCTCGAACGGGTAGAGGTTCACCACGACGAGGTCGAACGGCGTCACGCCCAGCTCGTCGAGCTGCTGCCGGTGGCTCTCCAGCCGCAGGTCGGCGAGGATGCCCGCGTGGACCTTCGGGTGCAGCGTCTTGACGCGGCCGTCCAGGCACTCGGGGAAGCCGGTGAGCTCCTCGACCTTGGTGACGGGGACGCCGACGGCGGCGATCCGGGCGGCCGTGGAGCCGGTGGAGACGAGCTCGACACCGGCCTCGTGCAGCCCGCGCGCGAGGTCTTCGAGTCCGGTCTTGTCGTAGACGCTGACGAGCGCCCGTCGAATGGCCCGCTTGGCGTTGCTCTCGGCGGTCACTGGATAACTACCTTTCGTCCCTCAATGCGATAGCCGTTGCGGGCGAGCCGCCCCACGACATCGACGAGCAGCCTTCGCTCGACTTCCTTGATGCGCTCGTGCAGAGCGCTCTCGTCGTCCTCGTCCCGGACCTCCACCACGCCCTGAGCGATGATCGGTCCGGTGTCGACGCCGTCGTCGACGAAGTGGACGGTGCAGCCGGTGACCCGGGCGCCGTACGCGAGCGCGTCACGGACGCCGTGGGCGCCGGGAAAACTGGGCAGGAGCGCGGGGTGCGTGTTCACGAACCGCCCGCCGAAGTGTGCGAGGAACTCCTTGCCGACGATCTTCATGAACCCGGCGGAGACGACGAGGTCGGGCTCGTAGGAGGCGACGGCCTCGGCGAGGGCGGCGTCCCACTCCTCACGGCTGCCGTACTCCTTGACCTTCCGCACGAAGGTGGGGATCCCGGCGCGCTCGGCACGGGCCAGCCCCTCGATGCCGTCGCGGTCGGCGCCCACGGCCACGATCTCGGCGCCGTAGGCCTCGGTGCCGGTGGTCGCGATGGCGTCGAGCAGCGCCTGGAGGTTGGTGCCGGATCCGGAGACCAGCACGACGAGGCGCTTGGCGCGCGGGGCCACGGGCTTGGCGGCCACGGTGGGGGCCTTTCTCGGGGGTGCGTCTTTGTACGGTCGTACGAATGCTTCGGGCTCCCGGATACGGGGAAGCCTACGAACCGGCCGACCGTCAGCAACGATACCGGCACACCGGGCGGCCCCCACGGGACGGGGGCGTGGCCGGAAGGTAGCGTCTGGGATGAGCCGGGTCGGGAACGTCGTTCGTGCAAGGGTCGTTCAGAAGATGACGGACCTGGTCCGGACGAGAAGTCGGACTCAGTCGGTTCAGACAGTTCAGACGTAGAAGCCAGCCACTTTCAGGGGAAGACGCTCATTTGATGCCGGACCGCAGCCTGCGACTCCTCACACTCCCCCCGCAGTCGGTGCAGGGAGGGCAGCACTACGGCGTGCTGCTGCGCGAGCGGCCCACCTCCCCGTCGGACGCGTCCTCGGGCGACGGCGGCACACCCAAGGACGACAACCCCTTCGCCCCGCCGCCGGAGGGCACACCGGACCGCCCCTGGCAGCCGCGGCGCCCGACGGGCGGCGACGACGGTCAGACCGGCGGGGGCGACCAGGGCGACTCCTCCCCCTGGGGCAGCCAGTGGAGCGACCGCCAGCCCGGCCGTTCCTCCGGCGGCTTCGGCGACCGCCCCGGGCAGCAGCAGAGCCCCGAGGGCGGTCAGAGCGGCGGCCCCGGCGGCGGCATGCGCTGGGACCCGACGGACCCCGCCCAGCGCCGCGCCCGCTACTCCCTGCTGAGCGGCATGTGGGCCTTCTTCTTCGCCCTCTTCAGCTGGCCCTACGTCGCCCTGCTGCTGGGCGCCCTGGCCCTCTACTGGGCCATCACCGCCCTCCGCGCCAAGCCCCGCACCCAGGACCCCGACTCCCCGGCGGCCTCGACGCAGAGCCGCCCCCAGACCACGGCAGCGATCAGCGGCATCGTCACCGCCTCCCTCGCCCTCGCCCTCGTCGCCGCCGGCTTCGCCGCCAAGATCGTCTACAGCGACTACTACACCTGCACCTCCGACGCCCTCACCAACGAGGCCAAGAAATCCTGCGACGACCTCCTGCCGGAGCAGCTGCGGGAGGTGTTGGGCGGGGACGGCTGAGGGCCGGTACAGGCCTCCGCGACGCAGGCGGGGTCCGGTCGGGACAGGCGGAGGCGGAGGCGGCCGGGGGCAGTCGTACCCTTCGGTCATGTCGCGTATGTCGCCTGCCACGAGAGCCGAGTTGGACGCGGAGATAACCGACTTCGGGGAGGTGCTGGCCGGGCACGCCTTCGTACCTCGCCCCACGCAGGACGAGGCTCTGCTGGGTGACTACGCCGCGGCGCTCGACGCGTACGAGAAGGCGAAGCGCGTCCTCGACGCGGCGCGGACGGAGGAAGAGGCCCGCTCGGCCGTACGGCGCGTGCTGGACGCGGGGCGAGAGGCCCTGGCCCGGGTCGACAAGTACGGAGAGCGAGGGGCACCGCGGAGCACGCTCTGCTTCTTCGACCCGAAGCACGGCCCGGCCACGGCCCGAGTCCCCTGGGTCCCGCCCGGAGGCGCGTCCCGGTCGGTGGACGTGTGCGCGGCCGACGCCGCGCGGCTCCGGAAGGACCGGCGGAAGCGCGACACCCGCAAGCCCCAGCACCCCGAGCGCCCGAAGCGGAACCGCCGGGACGGGCAACGCTCCCGAAGCGATGTCGTGCGCCTCGACAGCCCGGGGCCGCAGGAGTTCAGGCACCACTGGTCCCCCGATGCTCCGGCGGTTCTCGTCCTGCGTGCCGTGTCGTACGGAAAGCCGATGTCCACCACTCTCCGGGAGATGCGCAAGGGCAGCGGCGGCTTCCACGGCCCCCGCGGTCTGGTGCTCAAGGCGCGCGGCGAGTTCTCGGCACGGTTGCCGGTGCCGGCGGCGGGCCGACCGTTCGGGGGTTCGACGTACCAGGTCTCGGGCGGTGGTTCCGGTCACGGGGGACCGCGGTCCCGTACGCCCTACGACGCCGCCGACTTCGACGTGGACCGCATCCCGTACTGGGAGACGTGGCTGGAGCCCATCAGTACCTGCCGGACGTTCCGCACCTCGATCAGCGGTGAGGGCTGGGACGTCGTCCGCTACACCGGCGGCCGGGCCACCGCCCACGTCACCCACGGCGGGCGGCGGGGCGGAATCGTCGTGAACCGGCTGGACAACGGGTTCCACCCGGCGCAGGAACTGTTCCGCGCCCACCGACCGGCCTTCGGCGGAGCCCCCGTATCCCTGCCGGCGAAACCGGCGTGGCTGGCCGTGTGGTGCGACAGCCCGTGGACCATCGAGATCGGCCCTGAGAGGGCCGGGCCAACAGCGTAGTGATCGTGCGGAATGCGCTGCGGCTTCGAGGCGGCAGCCCCTGGGCGGGGAACGCAGGCCGACATTTCCCAGCCCGTCCGGCGTTTGAGGACGAGGCCCGTTCAGGGCCGATGGGGGGCCAGGGGGGCGGAGCCCCCTGGACGGGGTCGAAGGGGCGTCAGCCCCTGGGGAGGGGAATGGGCAGGGGCGGCGGGGGCGAAAAAGGCCCCGGTGCCATCCCCGCTCAGGACGCCCCCGGTGGTGTGTCCTCGCGCCCCGATGCCTCCCGCAGCGCCGCCCAGCGGGCTTCCCGCGCCGCCTCGTCCCGCTGCCACGAGGAGCCGTCCACGGCCTCGGTCGGCAGAAAGTCGTAGGGCTCGAAGGCCGCGTTGTCGCCGGTCACCGCATCGGCCGAACGCTCCTCACCGCCCGCCGCCACAGCCGCCTTCCTCCGCGCGAACCACCCACCACCAGAAGGCGCAGGCACCCGCACATCCGCCCCCGCCGCCTCCGCCTCCGCCACCTTCACTTCCCGCCCCCGCACACGCCATGCCCGCACTCCCACCGCAACAGGCACCCCCACCACCCCGCCCCACACCACCGCGGCCACCCCCACCTGCCACCACACCGGCCCGAACCCGGCCAGCGCCGCCACCCCCAACGGCCCCCCGGCCATCGCGGCCAACCCCGCCACCACCCCCGCGAACCCACAGACCGCCACCAGCGCGACCCCGGCGGTCCGCCCCCGCGACCACACCGCACCGCCCTCACCACCGGCACCGCCGGAACCACCGGCACCGCCCGCACCGCCCGCCGTCGCGACCCCCGCCACAAACCACCCCACCGTCACCCCGGCCACCACCGGCACCACCCCCACCGCCCAGTTCAACGGCCCCCCGCTCCCCGCCCCCGGCACCGCCTCCAGCAACGGAAACGGCGGCAACAACGGCGCCGGCGAGGCCCCCAACGGCCCCACCACCCGCCCCTCCCCCAGCACGAACCCCGGCCCGAGCGCATACGCCCCCGCCCACACCGCCGCGTTCGGCACCAGCACCACGCACAGCAGCAGCACCGCACACCGCCCGGAGAAGGACTCCGTGAGCTGGAGAAAGGACGCCCGCGCCGCACCCCCGTGCCACACCATCGACACCCCCAGCAGCAACGCCCCGCCCCCGACGAACACGGCCACCCCCGCCCCGGCCGCCCGCGCCGCGGCACCGAGCCGGCCCCGCGCCTCACTCCCGAGGACCATCCGCCGCACCCGCCCCGGCAACAGGATCAGCACCTCGTCGACCACGTCGCGCGGCCGCCCGTACGCCGTCCACACCCCCGCTCCCGCCGCCGCCACGGCGACCAGCGGCACGCAGATCCCCGTAGACACCCACGACGGCCGCAGCACACCCCCCGCGGCGTACAGCGCGGCCCCCGCCCCCACCACGAGATAGCCGAGCACGACCCCCGCCCACACGGTCCGCCCGGAGACATCCGCGCCCCCCGGACCGCCCCCCGAACCGCCCGCGTCGTCCCGCTCCACCCCGTCCCGCGCGGCCCGATGCACCAGCCACACCGGCAGTACGAGCAGCAGCAGCGGAGTCACCCCGACCGGCGCGGCCACCCCGGACAGCGTGTCGGTACGCACGAGTTCGGCGCCGTGCGCCAACAGCCACAGCGCCGCCGCGACATGCAGCGCACCCTCGGGCCCGCTGTCCGGATACGGCGAACTGATCCACAGCACCATCACCAGGACGGCGAACATCCCCAGCCCGAGCCCCGCCGCCACCGCACCACCCAGGAGGCCGACAGCCAGTCCGGGCGATCGGCCGCGCAACCGGGTGAGCAGGGACGACAGGGGCGATCGGCGAGCGGTCATCTGGATCACGCCCGCCATGCTCCCAACGACACGCGCTTTCCCGTCGTAACAGGCGAACCTCCGCTGTGTCGCTCAATATACGTTTATGTACTTTTTCGTACGAAGGGGCGCCCTGTGACGCAGAGCCCTGCCACCCCGCTCCCCCCGCCCAAGGAACGTCGACGCCTGCGCGAGGCCCAGTCGTTGACGCAGGCTCAGCTCGCGGCGCGGATCGGCGTCACCCGCGAGACCGTGCGCGCGTGGGAGACCGGCCGCACGACCCCACGCGGCCGGAAACGGGAGGCGTACGCGCGGCTCCTCGACGAGCTGACCACACGTCAGCAGGACGCACCGGCCGCCGAGACCCCCGTACGAACGGAAGCGCCCCCGGCACCCGAAACGCGGTCCCAGCCGGAACCGGCCGCAACAGCTGCCCCCCTGACACCCACTCAGGCCTTCGACGCGCTCTACGCCTTCTGCGCCCCCGCCCTCGTCCGGCAGGCCTACCTGCTCACCGGCCGGCGCGAGCTCGCGCGCGAGTCCGTCGAGCGGGCCTTCCAACTGGCCTGGCAGCGCTGGCCCGAGGTGGCCGTGGACCGGGACCCGGCGGGGTGGGTGCGGGCGGCGGCGTACGAGTACGCGCTCTCCCCCTGGCACCGGTTCCGCCCCCGCTTCCGGCACCCCGAACCACCGCCCGCCGACGCCTCCGCCCGCGCCCTGATGGACGTACTGCTGACGCTGCCGACGCCGTACCGCCGCACGCTCGTGCTGTACGACGGGGTCGGCCTCGATCTGCCGGACACCGCGGCGGAGACCGAGGCGAGCACGCCGGCCGCGGCGCGGCGGCTGCTGCACGCGCGCGAGGCCGTCGCCGCGCGGCTGCCGGAGCTGGCCGACCCCGACGAACTCCACCGGCGGCTCGCCGCGGCCGCCGCCACGGAGCGGCTGCGGGCCGCCAAGCCGCCGACGGTACGGACCGGCAGCGAGCGCCGGGCCCGTTTCTGGACGCGGGCCGCCATCGCCTTCACCGTCGCCCTGATCGGCACGACGGCGCTCACCCTGCGCACGGCCCCCACGCGGTACGAGCCGCCGGTGGCGCCGGGGGCGACGGTCCAGGGCGTGCCGCCGAGAGTGGCGCCGGGGCCGCTGTCGGAAGCGGAGCAGGAGCTGCGGGCGAAGCTGCGCGAGGAGACGGCGAGCGGCCCGGAGCGGCTGGTGCCGTCGGCGAGATGAAACGGCGGCGGGCCCGCCCCCACTCAAGGGAACGGGCCCACCGGCCTGCGGTGCGACAGGCTCAGGCGCTCAGGATCTCCCGCGCCAGCTTCGCCGTCTCGGTCGGCGTCTTGCCGACCTTGACACCGGCGGCCTCCAGGGCCTCCTTCTTCGCCTGGGCGGTGCCGGACGAACCGGAGACGATGGCGCCGGCGTGGCCCATGGTCTTGCCCTCGGGCGCGGTGAAGCCCGCGACGTAGCCGACGACCGGCTTGGTCACGTTCTTCGCGATGAAGTCCGCGGCCCGCTCCTCGGCGTCGCCACCGATCTCGCCGATCATGACGATCAGGTCGGTGTCGGGGTCGGCCTCGAACGCGGCGAGCGCGTCGATGTGCGTGGTGCCGATGATCGGGTCACCACCGATGCCGACGGCGGTGGAGAAGCCGATGTCACGCAGCTCGTACATCATCTGGTACGTGAGCGTGCCGGACTTCGAGACCAGACCGATGCGGCCCGGCTTGGTGATGTCGCCCGGGATGATGCCGACGTTCGACTGACCCGGGGTGATGATGCCGGGGCAGTTCGGGCCGATGATGCGGGTCTTGTTGCCCTTCTTGCCCGCGTACGCCCAGAACGCCGCCGAGTCGTGCACGGCGATGCCCTCGGTGATCACGACGGCCAGCGGGATCTCGGCGTCGATGGCCTCGACGACGGCGTCCTTGGTGAACTTCTCCGGCACGAAGATGACGGAGACGTTGGCGCCGGTCTTCTCGATGGCCTCCTTGACGGTGCCGAAGACCGGTACCTCGGTGCCGTCGAAGTCCACGGAGGTGCCCGCCTTGCGCGGGTTCACGCCGCCCACGACCTCGGTGCCGTCACCGAGCATGAGCTTGGTGTGCTTCATGCCGGTGGCGCCGGTCATGCCCTGGACGATGACCTTGCTGTCCTTGTTGAGCCAGATAGCCATGGTGTGTTCTGTCCTCGTCCTGAGTGCTTACTTGGCGGCGTGGGCCAGCTCGGCGGCCTTGTCGGCCGCGCCGTCCATGGTGTCGACGCGCTGGACCAG
The DNA here is from genome assembly GCF_014596915.1 of Streptomyces sp. TRM68416. GTDB lineage: Bacteria > Actinomycetota > Actinomycetes > Streptomycetales > Streptomycetaceae > Streptomyces. Next base: position 259,918 of record NZ_JACVWU010000005.1, on the reverse strand, counting down.
CGGGTGGTTGGCGTCGGTGAGGATCTGCCGGCCGAGCTCGGCGTTGTTGCCGTCGAGGCGGACGACGAGCGGCTTGGTGACCTCCTCGCCGCGGTCCTCCAGGAGCTTCAGCGCCTGGACGATGCCGTTGGCGACCTCGTCACAGGCGGTGATGCCGCCGAAGACGTTGACGAACACGGAGCGGACGTCCGGGTCGCCGAGGATGATCTCCAGGCCGTTCGCCATGACCTGGGCGGAGGCACCGCCACCGATGTCCAGGAAGTTGGCGGGCTTGACGCCACCGTGGCTCTCACCGGCGTAGGCGACGACGTCCAGGGTACTCATGACGAGACCCGCGCCGTTGCCGATGATGCCGACCTCGCCGTCGAGCTTGACGTAGTTGAGGTTCTTCTCCTTGGCGGCGGCCTCCAGCGGGTTGGCGGCGGCCTTGTCGTGGAGCTCCTCGAAGTCCGGGTGACGGAACTCGGCGTTGTCGTCGAGCGACACCTTGCCGTCGAGGGCGATGACGTCACCGGAGGCGACCTTCGCCAGCGGGTTCACCTCGACCAGGAGGGCGTCCTCCTTGATGAAGGTGTCCCACAGCTTGACGAGGACGTTGACGATCTTGTCCTCGACCTCGGCCGGGAACTTGGCGGCCTTGGCGATCTCGCGGGCCTTCTCCTCCGTCACACCGTCGATCGGGTCGATCGGCGTCTTGGCGACGGCCTCCGGACGGGTGGCCGCCACCTCCTCGATCTCCACGCCGCCCTCGACGGAGGCGATGGAGAGGAAGGTGCGGTTGGCACGGTCCAGGAGGAAGGAGACGTAGTACTCCTCCACGATCTCCGGGGCCGTCTCGGCGATCATCACCTTGTGGACCGTGTGGCCCTTGATGTCCATCCCGAGGATGTTGGTCGCGTGCTCCACGGCCTCGTCGACGGTGGCGGCGAGCTTCACGCCACCGGCCTTGCCACGGCCGCCGACCTTCACCTGGGCCTTGACGACGGACTTGCCACCAAGACGCTCGGTGGCTGCGCGGGCCGCCTCAGGCGTGTCGATGACTTCACCGGCCAGCACCGGTACATCGTGCTTGGCGAAGAGGTCCCTCGCCTGGTACTCGAACAGGTCCACGCGCTTCCGTCCCTATCAGTGATCTCGCGGTTCGTTGGATGCGTGGGCGTGCCGCGAAGGGCAACGTGACGTCCGCTGTCACAAGGGAGGCGCACACGGTGTCCGAGCGCGCGGCATGTCCGTCTCGCAGGTTATCGCCGCCGGGCGGACCTCTCTAAATCGCATCTCACACGTGAGCGGTGATACCTGTCACACGATGCCGCCGTCACTGACACCCGGTGCCTGGTGTGAGGGGGGCGGAGGGGGTGGGCAGGCGCGAGACGGGGGTGCGCGGGACCCGGGCTGGGAGCGGTGCGGGAGGGGGCCTCGGCGGGCTGGGAGCGGCGCGGGCGGCGGCCTCGGCGGGCTGGGAGCGGCGCGGGCGGGAGGGCCTCGCCGCGGCTGCGAGCGGTGCAGGCGGGGAGGGAGCCTCACCGCGCTGAGAGCGGCACGGGCGGGAGGGCCTCACCGGGCTGGGGTTGGCCCGGTGAGGCCCCCTTGCGCGGCCCCGGCGGGGCACGAACGGGACGCCCCTGGGGCTTCGGCCGGGCGATCCCCACCCCAATGGGGCCGCCCGGCCCGTCCGTGAGGTCCCGGCCGGACGGTCCGACGGCTTTCGGCCGTCCGGGTGCCGGCGCCTCACGGAGTCGGGGTCAGACGTCGGGGTGCAGGCAGCCCGGGGTGACCGGGTCCGCGACGCCCCGGACGCCGGTCGCGGCGTTGCCGGTCGGCGGGACGGCGCCGTTCAGGTTCTCGGCGAGGGGCGCGGCCCGAGCGGTGACGCCGTCCGCGAACGGGCCGACCTCGCCGACCGCACCGGCGGCGAACGGGCGGACGTCGCCGCCGACGCCGTACGCCGGCGTCCCGGCGCTCCGCGCAACCGGCTGAACGAGGTCCACGACGGGCTCGGCGATGCCCCGGGCGAACGCCGGCACCCGGCCGACGGCGCCCTGCGGGAAGGGGACGGCCTGCCCGGTCACACCGTGCGCGAAGGGGACGGCCTCGCCGTGCAGACCTGCGGCGAAGGGCTGTACGGCGCCCGCGACGCCGTGCGTCGGCGCGCCCGCGTGCACCTGCACCTGCACCTGCACCACGGCCTTCCCCGCGACCGGCACCGCGCGCTGCGCCGCCGTGTGCACAACCGGCCGCACATCGTCGACGGCACCGGTTCCGAGGTCCGGCACGTCGGCGGCGAGCCCTTCGACGGCGTCACCCACCGGGTCGGCCGCATCCGGGACGGAGAGGGTGGAGGAGGGCAGCTCGTCCGCACTGGCGGCGGTGGAACCGAGCACCCGGGCGCCGGTGACTCCGGCGGTTATGACGAGGGAACGGCGGATGTCCTGGTTCATACGTGCGTCAGATCCTTAGAAATTCCGAGACGTCGGAGGCGCGGCCCGGCCCGGCTTCGGCCTGGGCGCGGTCCGAGACATCGGAGAGGAGGGCCGGACAGGGGGTGGACAGACCTGTTTCCGCCGCGCGCGGCAGCTCTACTGCGCGGGAGAGGCCTGCCCCTGCCCTATGCGGGGGATACGGGAATGTCCCGGTACGCGTCCCGGAGGCCGTCCGCCTCGACACGTACGGCGGTGCCGGGCAACAGCCCCAGCGGCACCGTGTGGTTCAGGGCTACGGCATGCGTGTCGCCGTTCCTCGGCGTGCCGCTGTCGGCCGCCGAACGGTTGCCCGGCGCACTCCCCGGGTCCCCGGTCGGTGCCTGCCGCACGGGCGCGTGCTCGACGGACGCGGGCCGATGACCGGCCGCGTGCACCGAGGCTCGGGGCGCGCCGACACCGCGCGCGGAGGATCCCCGCCCGTACGGGCGCGCCGACGCCGTCGCCGTAGAACGCCCGGCGTCTTCCCCGTTGCCCGGCGAGACCGCTGCGGGTCCCGGCTGCGGAGCCGCGGTATCCGGCGCCGGCAGCGTCACTCCCGGCGACGCGGGCAGGTCCGGCAGGTCCGGCAGGTCCGGCAGCCCAGGCTCCGGGAGCGCAGGCAGGCCCGGACTCCCCGGCAGCCCCGGCTCCGGCACCCCCGGCCACGTCGGCGACTCAGGAAGCGACACCGGCGGCAGCGAAGGCAGCGGCGGCAGCTTCTTCATCCTCTCCGCCAGCCCGTCGGTCACCACCCCGACCACCTCGCCCACCGGCCGCACGACACGGTCGTCCACAGCAGGCACCACGACGTCGGTGACGAGGGCGGGAGCGGGAGGTGGGGCATTCCTCAGCTCGTCCGGCGCGCTCACCATCCCGCCGGCGGCCTCCCCGACCGCACCCCGCGCCGACGACCGCAGCCCATCAGCCGGAGCCGACGCCACGCCGCCCCGGGCCGAGGGGGCCGCCGTGGGAACGTCGTCCGCCGCCCGGGCCTGCTGACCACAGAGGACGCCGAGCGCGAACAACCCGCCGACCAGCAGCACCAGCCGCACCAGCCGCAACACCAGCCACGGCGCGCACCGCCCGTCCGCCGCACGCAGGACGCGCACGGCGGCACCGGGCAGGGCGGCTGGCCAGGTCAAGAGGGCAAGGATCCTCTCGTACGGCGGAATCGAACAACGTGGGGAGAGCGGCGTACCGCTGACGCGGCGTCGATCCTCGCACGGCCCGCCCGCGGTTGCGCAAGCCCTCTGCTACCCATGGGTACGCATGTCCGTTTTGACGACCGAACCCGGGTCAACGGGTCGACAAGTCGCTGTCGGGTACCGGAATCGGCCGCTTCTCGATCGCCGCCGCCATCACCTCGGGGAAGAGGTCGGGCGTGCACGCGAACGCCGGTGCGCCCAGCGCCGCGAGCGCCGCCGCGTGCTCCCGGTCGTAGGCGGGCGCCCCCTCGTCCGACAGTGCCAGCAGCGCCACGAACTGCACGCCCGACGCCTTCATGGCCGCCACCCGCTTCAGCATCTCGTCGCGTATGCCCCCTTCGTAGAGGTCGCTGATGAGCACGACGACCGTCTCGGCGGGCCGGCTGATCTGCGACTGGCAGTAGGCCAGCGCCCGGTTGATGTCCGTGCCGCCGCCCAGCTGAGTGCCGAACAGGACGTCCACGGGATCGTCCAGTTGGTCGGTGAGGTCGACGACGGCCGTGTCGAAGACGACCAGCCGCGTGCTGATCGACCGCATGGACGCCAGCACCGCCCCGAACACGGACGCGTACACCACGGACGCCGCCATCGACCCAGACTGGTCGATGCAGAGGACGACTTCCTTCTTCACCGACTGGGAGGCCCGTCCGTAGCCGATGAGCCGCTCGGGCACGACCGTCCGGTACTCCGGCAGGTAGTGCTTGAGGTTGGCCGCGATCGTGCGGTTCCAGTCGATGTCGTGGTGGCGCGGCCGGCTGATCCGCGCGCTGCGGTCGAGGGCGCCGGTGAGCGTGGCGCGGGTGCGGGTGGCGAGCCGCTTCTCCAGGTCCTCGACGACCTTGCGCACCACGGCCCGTGCCGTCTCCTTCGTCGTCTCCGGCATCGCCTTGTTGAGGGAGAGGAGGGTGCCGACGAGGTGCACGTCGGCCTCGACCGCCTCCAGCATCTCCGGTTCCAGCAGCAGCGTGGACAGCCCGAGCCGGTCGATGGCGTCGCGCTGCATGACCTGGACGACGGAGGAGGGGAAGTAGGTGCGGATGTCGCCGAGCCAGCGCGCGACGGACGGCGCCGACGCGCCGAGCCCCGCCGAACGGTCCCTTCCCGCCCGCCCCTTGTCGCCCTTGCCGTAGAGCGCGGCGAGCGCGCCGTCCATCGCCGCGTCCTGCCCGGACAGCGCGCACCCGGTGCCGTCGGCCGCGTCACCACCGAGCACGAGCCGCCAGCGGCGCAGCCGCTCCGCCGCCGGGTCCGTCAGCTCCGTGGTCATCCGCGCACCCCTCCGCCGAGTCGCTCCCACAAGGGGATCACCGGCACGGTCGTCGTCCGGCCCTCCGCCCGCCCCTCACGCCCCTGCCCTCGTCCTGCCGCTTCCGCTTCCCGGGCCGTCTGCCCCGGCTTCCTCAGCGCCTCGGTCGTCATCGCCCCACCCCCGCCGGCTCGTTGTCGGCGTCCCTGTCTTCTGCGTCTTCTTCGTCTTCTTCGTCTTGTTCACCTTGTTCGTCCAGCCCAAGCAGCATGCGCACCACCGGCAGCACGGCGTCCGCCCGCTCGTCGTCGGGCTCGGCGGCGAAGCCCGGTACGCCGTGCCCGCCGGTCCCGGTGCCCGCCCGCGCCCCCGGGCCCCGCCGGACCAGCTCGCCCAAGGTCCGCCGCACACCCGGTTCGTACGCCGAGAAGGTCCGCCGCAGCAGCGGCAGCACGTCCGTGAACGCCTCCGCCGGTACGCCGGTCAGCCAGGCGTCGACCAGCCCGAGCAGCCGTTCGTCGTGCACGAGCAACATGCCGCCGCCCGAGCCGCCGCCGACGAAGCCCTCGATCCACGCGGCCGCGTCCCCCGGCGGCGTGCCCGGCGACAGCACGAGCCCCATGAGCCGCGCCGCCTCCTCCTGCGCCAACTCCCCTTCGTCCAGCAGCAGCCGCACGGCCCGTCCGCGGATCACCCCGGGGACGGTGTCCCGCGCCGACAGCACCCCGAGCACCTCCTGCCAGCGGTGGCGCAGCCGTCCGTGGCCCGGTGCGGGGGCGTCGCCGAGCAGCCCGACCGCGCCGTGCACCGCGTCGACGTGGCGGCGCATCTCCTCGGCGGCGTCCGCGTCCAGTGCGGCGCAGGCCGGGGGCAGGCCGACGAAGACGCGCTCGGCGAGGCCCGCGGCGACCTCCGCGAGCGCTCCCGTGTCCGTGCCGCGCACGTCTCCGTACCGCAGGGAGCGGACCAGGGCCGGCAGTGCCTGGGCCAGGTGGCCGACATCCGTGTCGAGCGCGGCCCGGTCGGCGAGGACGCGCATCACCGTGGGCAGCGCGTCCGTCAGTTCGGCCAGCAGGCACCGCTCGGCGAGCGCGGTGACATCGGCGAGGCCCGCTGCGGAGACGGCGTCCGCCTCGGCCTTGGCGTTCGCCGCGGAGCGTACGGTCGTGCCCCACACCCCGGCCTCGGCGACCCGCACGGCCAGCTCCGGCTCCCAGCGCAGCCGCCAGGTCTCCCGGAACGTCCCCGTGCTGCCCCGGGAGGCGGCCGGCTCTCCCCAGCCGACGCCGAGCAGGCGCAGGCGGTGCAGCAGCCGACTGCGCTCGGCGTCGGTCTCCTTGCGCAGGTCGAGCTCCAGCTCACGCTCCAGCGCCTGCGGCCTGAGCCGCAGCCGGCGCTGGATCCGGTCGAGGTCCCGCTGCAGGGGCACCGCGGGTGCGCCCTGCGGCACCTCCCCCAGCAGGTCGCCGACGACCAGCCGGTCGTGCACCAGGGCCAGCGGCACGTCCGAGCCCTCGCACATCACTGCTCGCACCGCGTCGGTCGTCTCGCTCAGCCCGGGCAGCGGACGGCCGCGCATCACGGCGAGCGTCTCGGCCAGCCGCACCGCCTCGATGACATGCGCGGAGGACACGATCCGGTCCTCGGCCCGCAGCAGCCCTGCCACCTTGGTCAGCCACCGCTCGACGGGCCGGTCCGGGGCGCCGAACAGGTGCCCGTACCACCCCGGCGAGTCGATGCCCGCCCCGTAGCCGCTGGCCCGCGCCAGCCTGCGGTACGTCCACGGCACCCAGGTCATGTCGGCCTTGACCTTGGGCAGTCCCTTCAGCCGGGCCCGGTCGGCGGCGACGGTCGCCCGCTGCCGCAGTGCGGGCACGTGCCAGGCCCCGCAGACGACGGCGACCGCGTCCCCGAACTCCTTCTGCGCGGCCCGCACCTGGAGACGCATGTACGCCTCCCGCACGAGATCCCGCTCGTGGCCCCCGCTGCCGTAGGCCTCCCGCAGCGCCCCCATGGCCTCCTCGATCACCGCGAACGGCGCGAGCGCGTCCCCGTCGCCGGCCCCTCGGTGCTCGACGACGTCCTCCCACCACCGCTCGGGGTCGTCGTAACCGGCGGTCTCGGCGAGCACGGCGAGGGGGTCGACGCGGACATCGGCACCGGCCGCGCAGGCGCCACCGGGTTCCTCCCCCGGCCCACCGGCGGTCCCGTCGCCAGGTTCTTCGCCCGGTCCCACGGCGGTCTCGTCGCCGCCGCGCCCGCCGGGCGGCCCGTCGACCGCCCCCTTCTCGTTCTCCTCCTTGTCCTCCTTGTCCTCCTTGCCCCCCTTGTTCTCCTTGTTCTCGTTGTCCCGATCCCACGCCAGGGTGTGCGTGGCCGGAAGGTCGATGAACCGGGCCGGGACCCGGTGCTCCAGGGCCCAGCGGATCGCGACCCACTCGGGGGAGAACTCGGCCAGTGGCCAGAACGCCGAGCGGCCGGGCTCGTCCACGGCGTGGGCGAGCAGGGCGACCGGCGGGCGCATGTCCTCGTCCGCGGCCAGCGGGATCAGCGCGTCGGCCTCCGGCGGCCCTTCGATCAGCACCACCCGCGGCCGGGCCGCGTCCAGCGCCGCCCGCACGGCCCGCGCCGAACCCGGCCCGTGGTGCCGCACCCCGAGCAGCACCGGCCCGGTCACGGCGCCGCCCCCGCCCGCGCGCTCAGCTTCCGTCGCCATGTCGCCCTCCGCGCCGCCGAGGCCACCGCGTGTCGTCGTCTCCGGTCGGGAGCGGTCCCCCGCCGGCGACGGCGCCACCGTCACGCCCGACTCCCCGTCCCCCTCGCTTCCGCGGCCACCGCGTGTCGTCGTCGCCCCGCGGCCCCCGCTCGGTGTGCGCGCTCACACGCTCACCTCCCGGCAGGCGCGGTAGAAGTCCTTCCAGCCGTCGCGCTCGCGGACGACCGCCTCCAGGTACTCCTGCCAGACGACCCGGTCGGCCGCCGGGTCGCGGACCACGGCGCCGAGGATGCCCGCGGCGACGTCGCCCGGCCGCAGCACTCCGTCGCCGAAGTGGGCGGCGAGGGCGAGTCCGTTGGTGACGACGGAGATGGCCTCCGCCGTGGAGAGCGTGCCGCTCGGCGACTTCAGCTTCGTGCGACCGTCGGAGGTGATTCCGTCGCGCAGTTCGCGGAAGACGGTGACGACCCGGCGGATCTCGTCGATGCCGTCGGGCGCGGCCGGCAGGTCGAGGGAGCGGCCGATCTGGTCGACGCGCCGGGAGACGATGTCGACCTCGGCGTCGACGCTCTCCGGCAGCGGCAGCACGACCGTGTTGAAGCGGCGGCGCAGTGCGCTGGACAGGTCGTTGACGCCGCGGTCGCGGTCGTTGGCCGTGGCGATCAGGTTGAAGCCGCGGATGGCCTGCACCTCCTGGCCCAGTTCCGGTATCGGCAGTGTCTTCTCCGACAGGATCGTGATGAGCGTGTCCTGTACGTCGGCGGGGATACGGGTCAGCTCCTCCACCCGCGCCGTCATGCCCTCGGCCATGGCCCGCATGACGGGGCTCGGCACGAGGGCGTCGCGGCTCGGGCCGTGCGCGAGCAGCTGCGCGTAGTTCCAGCCGTAGCGGATGGCCTCCTCCGGGGTGCCGGCGGTGCCCTGGACCAGCAGGGTGGAGTCGCCGCTGACGGCCGCTGCCAGGTGTTCGGACACCCAGGTCTTGGCCGTGCCGGGCACGCCGAGCAGGAGCAGGGCGCGGTCGGTGGCGAGCGTGGTGACGGCGACCTCGACGAGGCGGCGCGGGCCCACGTACTTCGGGGTGATGACCGTGCCGTCCGGCAGTGTGCCGCCGAGCAGGTAGGTCGCGACGGCCCACGGCGACAGCTTCCAGCGGGCCGGGCGCGGGCGGTCGTCCTGCGCGGCCAGCGCGGCGAGTTCATGGGCGAAGGCGTCCTCGGCGTGCGGTCGCAACGCCTCGGCCGGCTCCTGCTCCGGCATCTGCACGGACGTCGGTTCTACGGACACAGACATGGCAAAGTCCCCCTCCGGTCGGGCCGGTCGGTCTCTGCTGACAACCGTGCACCACGCCACTGACAATCGGCTCTGACCTGTGAAAACGCGCTCGCCGGGGCGATTGTCAGTGGTGGGATCTACCTTCGATGTCATGACTCAGCAGGGGGTGCGCTGGAGCGCGGACCAGGTGCTGGCACTGGCGCCTGACGCCGCGTCACGCAAAGCGGGCAGCAAACTCGGTGCGGCCGGGCCGTGGTCCGAGGCGGGGAGCAGCGACGAGGGGACGGTGTGGGGGCTGTGCAAGGGCAGTGGCAGCAAGCCGTATCAGACGGTCGTCGACATCGCGGACGCGGCCGGTCCCGCGTACAAGTGCAGTTGTCCGAGCCGGAAGTTCCCGTGCAAGCACGCGCTCGGGCTGCTGCTGCTCTGGGCGGGCGGGGACGGAGCGGTGCCGCCGGGGCAGGAGGCGCCGGACTGGGCGGAGCAGTGGCTGGCGGGGAGAAGGAAGCGGGCGCAGGAGAAGCGGACGGCGGCGGGCGCGTCCGGGCCGGGATCCGGTCCGCGTGATCCGGAGGCGGCGCGGCGCCGGGCGGAGCGCCGGGCCGGGCTGGTCACGGCGGGGGCGACGGAGCTGGAGCAGCGGCTGGCGGACCTGCTGCGCGGCGGGCTGGCGGGCGCGGAGCAGGCGGGGTACGGGCTGTGGGAGGAGACGGCGGCCCGCATGGTCGACGCGCAGGCGTCGGGACTGGCGGCGCGGGTGCGGGAGTTGGGGGCCATCCCGTCGTCCGGGCCCGACTGGCCGGTGCGGCTGCTGGAGGAGTGCGCGCTGCTGCACCTTCTCGACCAGGGCTGGCTGCGCCGCGAGCGGCTGCCGGAGGAACTGGCGGCGACGGTCCGGTCCCGGATCGGCCTGCCCACCGCCGCGGACGGCCCGGCGATCCGCGACCGCTGGCTGGTCCTCGCCCAGTACGACACGGCGGACGCCCGTCTGACGACCCGCAGGATCTGGCTGTACGGCACCGGTTCGGACCGTACCGCGCTGCTCCTTTCCTATGGGGCCGCAGGCCGTGCGCCGGAGCTGGCGCTGCCGGTGGGGCTGGTGCTGGACGCGGAGGTGTCCGCCCATCCGGGAGGCGGGCAGCAGCGGGTGTCGCTGGGCGAGCGGTTCGGCGCGCCCGTACCGGGCTCGACGCGTCCGCCGGGGGTGACGACGGCTCGGGCGGCGGCACGCTACGGCGAGGCGCTGCGGGACGATCCCTGGCTGGAGTCGGTGCCGGTGACCCTGGACGGGGTGATACCGGCCCCCGACGGTGACGGCTGGCAGTTGGCGGACGCCGACGCGGACACGGCCCTGCCGCTCACGCCCGCCGCCCTGGCCCGACCGGGCCTGTGGCGTCTGGTCGCCCTGTCCGGCGGCGCGCCCGTCAAGGTCTTCGGCGAGTGCGGGCACCGCGGCTTCACCCCGCTGACGGCCTGGCCGCGGGGAGCGGGCGAGGGGGTGCCGCTGTGCTGAGCCCTCTGTCCATGGCGGCGACAGCGGCTCCCACGGGCCTCGCCTCCCCCGCGCATGTGTCCCGCATCAAGGGACACCCGACACGGATGAGCGTTCAACCACTCCTCGGCACCCCACGGAAGGGAACCTCATGAGCAGGAACTCCGCGGCCCCGTCCGCGCAGGGCGCCTGGGAGGAGCTCGTCACCACCGCGCTGCTCGGCACCGACCGGCGCACCCCGCCGGGCGCCGGACCGGACCGGGAGGCACCGGTGGCGCTGCTGGACGCGGCCGCGCTGGAGACCGTACGGCGGCGAGCCGGGCTGCGGCCTGCGCAGGCGGCACCCCGCCCCGAGCCGGCACCCGAGGATCCGCGGCCGGTGCCACCCGCCGCGGCCGTCCGCAGGCTCGCGCAACTGCTGGCCGACCGTGCGGGAGCGGCGGGCAGCGGGCGCAGAGGCACGGCGCCGGACCTCATGGAGCTGCTGCCGCAGTGGCTCGCGACGGCGAACACGCGCGGGTACGCGGCGCCCCCGCACATGCTCCCCGCGCTGCTGGACGCGGCACGGGGGCGGACGGATCTGCGGCCGGCCGTGCTGAGATTCGCGGGCCCGCGCGCGGTGTGGCTCGCGCGGCTGAACCCGGACTGGCGGTTCGCCCTGCGCGCGACGCCGGGCGGCGGCACCTCGCTGCCCCGCCCGGAGGAGACGGAGAAGATCCAAGGGCTGTGGCAGGAGGGCCTGTTCGCCGAACGGGTAGCGCTGCTGGCCGCGATACGGGCCCGCGAGCCCGCCGCCGCGCGCGAGCTGCTCACGAGCACATGGGCGACGGAGCGGGCCGAGGACCGTCTGATGTTCCTCGACTCGCTGCGCACGGGGCTGAGCCCGGCGGACGAGCCGTTCCTGGAGCAGGCGCTGGCCGACCGCAGCCGCAATGTGCGGGCCACGGCGGCGGAGTTGCTGTCCGCGCTGCCCGGCTCGGCCCTCGCCGCGCGGATGGCGGTCAGGGCCGCGGCGTGCGTGGCCGTCGACCGCACGGCGGACACACCCACGATCACGGTCGAGGCACCGCACGAGTGTGACCCGAGTATGGAGCGCGACGGTGTCGTACCCAAGGCTCCGGCGGGACGCGGGGAACGGTCGTGGTGGCTGGGACAGTTGGTGGAGGCGGCGCCGCTGGGCACCTGGCCGGAGCGGCTCGGCGGCCGGACGGCCGCCGAGATCGTGGCCCTGCCGGTGGCGGACGACTGGCAGGCCGAGCTGCACGCCGCCTGGTGCCGGGCGGCCGTGCGTCAGCGGGACGCCGTCTGGTCACGCGCGCTGCTGGGGACGCCGTCGGCGCCCGAGGCGGGCGGGCCGGGTGCGGTGTCCCTGGCCGAGCGCGCCAAGCTGCTCGGCACGCTGGACGCCGCCGAACGGGCCGACTGGGTGGCCGGTTTCATCGCGGCGCACGGCCTGTCCGAGGCCTTCCAGCTCCTGGGCGTGTGCGCCGTGCCGTGGGCCGCGCCGCTCGGCCGGGCTGTCGTCGACGCGCTCAACATCGCACGGGACGCGGGGAGTTACCCATGGAGCTTCAGCGGAGTGATGGGCCTGGCCGAACGCTGCCTGGACCCGGCCGAGGCACACCGCCTCGACGGCCTGCTGGCCGTGCCGGACGAACCGGAGGACGGCGCGCCGGGGGCCGGGGGGTACTGGGCGGAGGCGTTCCAGCGCCTGGTCACGACGTTGCGCCTGCGGGCTTCGATGATCGAGGAGCTGTCAGCACAGGTCGGCGACGAGTAGCCCGTCCGGCGTTTGAGGACGAGGCCGTTCAGGCCGAGGGTGGTCTGGGGGCGCAGCCCTCCGGGCCGGCAACCCCGGACCACCCGCGCCGGGAGAACAGCTCAGCCCCCGGAGACGCTCGGCTGACGCACGTTGCCCCGCACCCAGTCCACGATCGACTGGGTCGTGGCCCCGGGCGTGAAGATCTCCGCGACGCCCTTCTCCTTCAGCGGAGCGATGTCCGCCTCGGGGATGATCCCGCCGCCGAAGACCAGGATGTCCTCCGCGTCCCGCTGCTTGAGCAGGTCGATCACCGCGGCGAAGAGCGTGTTGTGGGCGCCGGAGAGGATGGACAGCCCGATCGCGTCGGCGTCCTCCTGGATCGCGGTGTCGACGATCTGCTCGGGGGTCTGGTGGAGCCCGGTGTAGATGACCTCCATACCGGCGTCGCGCAGCGCCCGCGCGATCACCTTCGCACCCCGATCGTGGCCGTCGAGCCCCGGCTTGGCCACCACCACGCGGATCGGACCGGCTGCCACACCCATCACTGCCTCCATGAAGCGAATACATCCATCCGTACCGACAAGTACCGCACATCTCACTCGCGCCGTACACGCCGCACACGCCGTGGCACGGACGCCCCGTGCCACACCGCCCGGGGAAGTGAACGAACGTTATCGCCAGCATCCCGCAACCGGCAGTTTCGCGGTGGAGAGCGAGGGGGAAATCACACGGTGGGACACGTTCGCCGCGCACCGTTCCGAATCTCTGCGGCATACGGGCCGCAGCCATCCGCGGCACGCCTGCCACGGCCGGGACACGCGCAACGGGAGCCGCAACGAGGTCGCCGCACGACCGCGCCGCCGATCGCGCGCCGTGGTGGAGCGGCGCGTCGGCGAGGGCACGAACAGCACGTAGGGCAGGTAAGGCACGACAGCGGGGAGCCTCGTCGCCAGACCGGCAGGGAGCCTCGGCACGTCATCGGCGTCACACACGCCACACGCCGCACTCACCCCGCGCTGCCCGCTCGTGTACCGTCGGCCGCCCTCGTCGCGTCTTCCCACGAGGGCACACGGGGGACAGAGGCGTCCTCCTGTGTGCCGACAGGAGGTCGGCCATGAAGGTCACCAAGGCAGTACTGCCCCTTCTTCCGCTCTGCCAGCGGCTCCTGCCGAGCAGGCTGGCGGGACTCTCCCTGGCGCTTCTGAAGGCGACCGCCCTGGAGATCGCGATCCTCGCCGGACACCTCCTCCTCTATCCCTCCGGAATCGCCCAGGAGCGCAGGACCGCTCCGCCACTGCCCGCGCCGGACTCGCCGGACACCACCCGGCTGCCGACGGAGGCCAAGCCTCCGGTCGTCCTGCTGCACGGCTTCATAGACAACCGCTCGGTGTTCGTCCTGCTGCGCCGCAGCCTCGCCCAGCACGGCAGGCAGCAGGTCGAGTCGCTCAACTACTCACCCCTGACCTGCGACATCCGCACGGCGGCCGAGCTGCTCGGCCGGCACATCGAGGAGATCTGCGAGCGCACGGGCAGCGCGCACGTCGATGTCGTGGGCCACAGCCTCGGCGGGCTCATCGCCCGCTACTACGTGCAGCGGCTCGGCGGCGACGTCCGGGTGCGGACCCTGGTCACCCTCGGCACACCGCACTCCGGCACCCGGGTGGTGCCGCTGGCCAACGCGCACCCCATCGTGCGGCAGATGCGCCCCGGCTCGGCGGTGCTGGAGGAGCTGGCCATGCCCGCCCCCGGCTGCCGGACGCACTTCGTCAGCTTCTGGAGCGACCTCGACCACATCATGGATCCGCTGGAGACCGCCTGCATCGACCATCCCGACCTGATGGCGCAGAACGTGCGGGTGACCGGCGTCGGGCATCTCGCCCTGCCGGTGCACCCGGCCGTGGCCACCGGGATACGGCAGTCCCTGGACGCCGAACGGACAGGAGCAGAAGCCGCCGCCCACGCCGGCGGCCTGACAGTGGCGTAGAAACGGCTCCACGCCCTCTTCCACAGCCTGCGGACAGCAGCCGAACAGGCGACAGGGATCGAACACTCTTCGAACACAAAGCCAAAGTCGCGCCCGCAGTCCTCCGAAACACGGCCGAATGCCCGTTTCCTGCGGGCGCGAAACCTGCCGAAGATTGTCGCGCCCTCGTACCGCCGGGTACAGTCACCGCACTGCTCTGGCAGCCCCTGTTGTCGAGGCGAAAGAGAAGTTGGTGAACGACCGTCACCCGTCGGGGACCATGACCACCCCGGCTCCGGCTTCCGACGCCGCCTCGGCGCACTACGCGTCGTACGGCACCGAGGAAGCCCAGTACGGCGACTTCACCACGTACGGCGCCTACGACACCACCGGTTTTCAGCAGCCCGTCGGCACCTTCGACACCGACCCGCTCTTCGGCTGCATGCCGGGCGAGGGCACGGGCTCGTACGACTCCGGGCACGGGGCCACGGGCAGCCATCAGACGCTGAACTACGACGCGTACGCGGCCCAGCACCACGCCTCGTACGACACCGGCGCCTACGACACGACGGCCTGGACGGCCGACTACCAGCAACTGTCCGCGGTTCCCCAGCAGGCCACCGGCCCCGACGCCTCGGGCTGGGGCTCCCCGGCCTGGGGGACGGATGCGGGCACGTGGCTCCAGCCGGAGCAGTCCGGCACCCCCGCCGACCGGACCCAGCAGTGGGAATGGGGCACGCAGTCCTTCGACACCGGCGCCTACGACGCCACCCAGTGGAACGCCGCCGACAGCACCGCCACCGGGACCGGCGACTACGAGCAGCCGTCGGCCGAATCGTTCGACCAGCAGGCCACGGCGACCTTCGAGCAAGTCGCGTACGACGAGTCGTCGTACGACGAGACCGCGTATGGCGAGTCCGCGTACGACGAGACCGCCTACGGCGAATCCGCCGCTGACGAGGACGAGTTGACCGGCACCGGCGAACTGCCCGCCGTGGCCCCGGTCCTCGACGGCCAGGAGGACGCCCCGGCGCCGGGCTCGCGCGTGGCGGCCCGCAACGCCGGCCGCTCCCGTCGCCGTACCCCCGCCAAGCGCTCCGCGCTGCTGACCGTCGCCGTGCCGTCGGCGTGCGTGATGGGTGTCGCGGGGATCGCCGCGGCCTCCGTCAGTACCCTGACCGACGACCAGGACAACACCTCGACGACCGCGTCCGACGCCAAGGCCGTGCAGCCGTCGGCGGCGAACAACAAGCTGAACACCCAGCTGGAGAGCCTCTCGGCCGGCGCCGCGGACTTCGGCGACCGGGTCAGCCGTACGCAGGAGCGCCTCGACCTCAAGGCCCAGCAGGAGGCCGAGCGGAAGAAGGCGGCCGAGGAAGCGGCCCGCAAGGAGCGGCTGCGCCCGAAGTTCGCGCTCCCGGTCGCCCAGCACGGCCTCAGCGCCTACTACGGCCAGGCCGGCATCAACTGGATGTCCGTGCACACCGGCATCGACTTCCCCGTCTCCTACGGCACGACGGTGATGGCCGCGACCGACGGCACCGTCCGCACGCAGTGGAACAGCGCCTACGGCAACATGATGATCGTGACCGCGATGGACGGCACGGAGACGTGGTACTGCCACCTCTCCAGCTACCGCGTCCCCTCCGGCACGACCGTGAAGGCCGGCGACCCGATCGCGTACTCCGGCAACTCCGGCAACTCCACCGGCCCGCACCTGCACTTCGAGGTGCGGCCCGGCGGAGGGTCGGCCATCGATCCGCTGGCCTGGCTGCGCAGCCACGGACTGGAACCGTCGTAGGTCCGGTCCGCGGCCGAAGTCGTGAGCCGTGGGCCGGGGCCCGGACCGCGGGGCCGAGGGGCTACAGCTTCTCGACCGGCGCGTACCGCAGCAGCAGCCGCTTGGGCTTGGTGTCGCCGAAGTCGATCGTCGCCTCGGCGTTCGCCCCCGTGCCCTTGACCGCCATGACCGTGCCGAGCCCGAACTGGTCGTGCGTGACCCGGTCGCCCACCGCCAGTGAGACCACCGGCTTCTCGGACGTCCGCCGGGTGGCGAAGCCGGACGCGCCGGAGGCCGAGGAACGCGAGCGGGAGGACGACAGCGAGGCCGCCACCCCCGAGACGGGCCCGGCGGACGCGGGCGCGGTCGCCCCCGTGCGCTTCCAGTCCACGTGCTGTCCCGGGATCTCCTCCAGGAAGCGGGAGGGCGGGTTGTACGACGGCTGCCCCCACGCGCTGCGCAGCGACGACCGCGTCAGATACAGCCGTTCCCGCGCGCGCGTGATGCCGACGTAGGCCAGGCGGCGCTCCTCCTCCAGCTCCTTGGTCTGGCCGAGGGCGCGCATGTGCGGGAAGACGCCGTCCTCCATGCCGGTCAGGAAGACGACCGGGAACTCCAGGCCCTTGGCGGTGTGCAGGGTCATCAGGGTGATGACGCCGGAGCCGTCCTCGTCCTCGTCGGGGATCTGGTCGGAGTCGGCGACGAGCGCGACCCGCTCCAGGAAGTCGGCGAGCCCGGCCGGGGTTTCCCCCGACTCCTGCTCGAACTCCAAGGCCACGGCGGCGAGTTCCTGGAGGTTCTCGATACGGGTCTCGTCCTGCGGGTCGGTCGAGGCCTGCAACTCGGCGAGGTAGCCGGTGCGTTCGAGGACCGCCTCCAGGACCGTCGCCGGACCGGCGCCGGACTCGACGACCGTACGGAGCTCCTCCATCAGCGCGTTGAACCGCTTCACGGCGTTCGTCGACCGCGCGGCCATGCCGTACGCCTCGTCGACGCGCTTGAGCGCCTGGGGGAAGCTGATCCTCTCCCGCTGGGAGAGGGCGTCGATCATCGCCTCGGCGCGCTCGCCGATGCCGCGCTTGGGGACGTTGAGGATCCGGCGCAGCGGGACCGAGTCCTCCGGGTTGGCCAGCACCCGCAGGTAGGCCAGGACGTCCCGGACCTCCTTGCGCTCGTAGAAG
Source organism: Streptomyces sp. TRM68416 (assembly GCF_014596915.1). GTDB lineage: Bacteria > Actinomycetota > Actinomycetes > Streptomycetales > Streptomycetaceae > Streptomyces. The sequence continues at coordinate 242,839 of NZ_JACVWU010000005.1, read as the reverse complement.
CGGACGCCGCCGACGACCTTGTAGGGCAGGCCGACGCGGATGAAGACTTCCTCGAAGACGCGGGACTGGGCGTTGGTGCGGTAGAAGACGGCGACGTCGCCGGCCTTCGCCTCGCCCGCGTCCGTCAGTCGGTCTATCTCGTCGGCGACGAACTGGGCCTCGTCGTGCTCGGTGTCGGCGACGTAGCCGGTGATGCGCGCGCCCGCGCCCGCGTTGGTCCACAGGTTCTTGGGGCGGCGGGACTCGTTGCGCTCGATGACGGCGTTGGCGGCGCTCAGGATGGTCTGCGTGGAGCGGTAGTTCTGCTCCAGCAGGATCGTCGTCGCGTCCGGGTAGTCCTCCTCGAACTGGAGGATGTTGCGGATGGTGGCGCCGCGGAAGGCGTAGATCGACTGGTCGGCGTCACCCACGACGCACAGCTCGGCGGGCGGCACGTCGTACTCGTTCGGCGGTACGTCGACCGGGTGCTCCGACGTCCCGACCAGCTCCCTGACCAGGGCGTACTGGGCGTGGTTGGTGTCCTGGTACTCGTCCACGAGGACGTGCCGGAAGCGGCGGCGGTAGTGCTCGGCGACGTCCGGGAAGGCGCGCAGCAGGTTGACCGTCGTCATGATCAGGTCGTCGAAGTCGAGGGCGTTCGCCTCGCGCAGCCGGGACTGGTACATCGCGTACGCCTGGGCGAGGGTCTTCTCGAAGCCGTCGGAGGCCTGGGCCGCGAAGTCCTCCTCGTCGATCAGCTCGTTCTTCAGGTTCGAGATCTTGGCGCTGAAGGACTTGGGCGGGAACCGCTTGGGGTCGAGGTCGAGATCGCGGCAGACGAGTGCCATGAGCCGCTTGGAGTCGGCGGCGTCGTAGATCGAGAAGGAGGAGGTGAAGCCGAGCTTCTTGGACTCCCTGCGCAGGATCCGCACGCACGCGCTGTGGAAGGTCATCACCCACATCGCGTTCGCGCGCGGGCCGACGAGCTGCTCGACGCGCTCCTTCATCTCGCCGGCGGCCTTGTTGGTGAAGGTGATCGCGAGGATCTGCCCCGGGTGGACGTTCCGCTCGGCCAGCAGGTGGGCGATGCGGTGGGTCAGCACCCGGGTCTTGCCGGATCCGGCGCCGGCCACGATGAGCAGCGGGGAGCCGGCGTGGACGACGGCGGCGCGCTGGTTCTCGTTGAGCCCCTCCAGCAGCGCGGCGGCGTCGAGCGCCGGGCGCGGGGCGCCGTCGCGGTAGTGGGTGTCCCGGTCCGGGGGCACGTCGAACTTCCCGCCGAACAGATCGTCCGGAACGGGCTCCGGAGCGTGCTCGTCCTCGGGCGGCGGCGGAGGCTCCTCCTCGTGCCCGCGGGGGGTCTGGAGGTCCGCCAGGAAGCTGTCGTCAAAGAGGCTGCTCATCGCTCTCCGAGTCTAGGGCGCCCCACTGACAGCCCGCCGCCGCCCCGAGAACATCACCCGGTTCAGAGGCCGGGATCTTGCTGGTCCCGGAGGTCCTCAGAAGCCGATGATCTTCCAGATCTGGCCACCGGGCGTCCTCTTCCCCTCCAGCACCGTCCCGTCACGGTCCGCGACCGACCAGGCGGAGACGTACACCTTGCCGTCGTGAGGGTCTACGGCCAGGCCCGCCGGGAAGGGCACCTTCACGTTCGTACGCTTGCCGCCCGAGACCTTCGTCACGACGCCCCGGAAGAGCTGGCTGACGTAGAGGTCGCCGCCGCTGTTGAAGGCGAGGCCGCTGATCGGCCCGAAGCCGGACCTCCAGCCGAGGATCCTGCCCGTGCGGGGGTCGATCTTCCACACGCGCGCGGTGGGCTTGTCGGTGATGCCGTTGAGCTCGCCGACGTAGAGGTTGCCGTCCGGGCCGAGGGCGAGCGAGGTCGGGACGGACTCGCGCCTGTCGTGGTCGGGGAGGACGGTGAAGGGGCGCGCCTTGCCGTGCTTCGAGACGACCACGAGGTCGTTGCCGGCCGCGTCGGCGACGATCTTGCGGCCGTCGGGGAGGGCGAGGACGGCGTACGGGTTGGACCCCACGCTCGCCTTGTGCGGGTTGTGCTTGAGCTCTACGGCGGAGATGTCCGCGGCGATCTTCGCCTTGCCGCGGTCGACGCGCAGCAGCTTGCCGAGTTTGTTCCACGGCGGGGTGGTGGGCACCCCGGCCTCGGGCGGCGCGAAGGTCTCGACCGCCCACAGCTCGCCCCACAGCGCGGAGACGCCGTCCACGCCGGTCGCGAAGCCGCCGTCCGGTGCAGCGCCCGAGGGCAGCCCCCGCACCACCCTGTGGTGCTTCCACGCGCCGCCGTCCCAGTAGACCTTGGTGACGGCCGACGTGAGGCCGATGCAGGTCTCCCCCTCCGGGCCCTCCCCGATGCACTTCCTGCCGCCGCGGCCGGCCTCGGCGACGTAGAGCCGTCCGTTGTCGTACGAGAGCTGGCGCGGGTTGTCGAGCCCCTTGGCGATCACGCGGACGACCGGCTCGGTGTCCGTGGCGGTCGCGGGCGCGATGCCCGCGGTGGCGGCGAGCGCGACGCCCACCGCGACAACGAGTGACTTGCGCTTCCTCATGACCGATCCCTCCCACCCACGACGCCCGACCGTGGCTGGCTGGAAACTAGCCTCTGGAAACGGGCGGACGTCGCCATTCCGGGCAAAATACGTACAAGTCGCCGCAGATCATTCCGTATTGGCCACCCTCGGAGACGCCCTGACCAAAGGTCACGAAAATGTATCGGGCATATCACCCACCAACCTTCACAGGCGCCACACGAGTTGGCTACCGTGCCGGGCAGGCCGTACGACCCCCACCGGCGAACGACGCCGGGCCGCGCGGCCTTCCGCCGAGTCCGGTGCGCCCAACCGCAGCCGGAGCCGGGGACCCAACCGAACCTTGGGGTGAATCGACCGACTCCCTCACCGGGAAAGGGTCGTAGGGCAACCCTTCCGAACCACCCGCCCGAACCCGACAGCTAACTCGGTAGGCGGACGATGGAAGGAGTCGCCTCCCTTGGCGTCGCACCGCAAGCCGCGTCCCGCGGGGACGCGCGTAGCCGGCATACGCACCCCCGCCCTCGCCACGGCCGCCCTCACCTCCGTGGCCCTGCTCTCCCAGACGGCCGACGCCAGCCCCTCGGCCGACGACAAGCCGAGTCTCGAAGAAGTCGAGAAGAAGGTCGACGACCTGTACCGCCAGGCCGGGTCGGCGACCGAGAAGTACAACGCGGCCAAGGAGAAGACCACCAAGCAGCGCAAGAAGGCCGACGCCCTTCTCGACGACGTCGCCCAGCGCACCCAGAAGCTCAACGACGCGCGCGAGGAGCTCGGTTCCTTCGCCGCCGCCCAGTACCGCACCGGTGCCGCCGCCCCCGACACCGCGACCTTCCTGCTCGCCGACTCACCGCAGGACTACTTCGACCGGACCCAGCTGATGAGCCGGATGACCGGCCGTCAGAAGGCGGCGGTCGACGACTACATCACGCAGCAGTCGGAGACGATGGAGAAGCGCAAGGAGGCCACCGAGAGCCTCCAGACGCTGTCCGAGTCGCAGAGCGACCTGAAGACCGCCAAGGCCACCGTCCAGCGGAAGCTCTCCGACGCGCGCGAACTGCTCTCCCGGCTGACGGCGGAGGAGAAGGCCCGCCTGGCGGCGATCGAGAAGCGCGAGCAGGAGGAAGCCGCGCGCAAGGCGGCCGAGCTGGCGCAGCAGGCCGAGGAGGAGCAGCGCCGACAGGAGGCCGAGGCGGCGGCAGCGGCCGAGCAGGAGGCCGGCACCTCCACCGCCGGGTCGTCCGAGTCCGGGTCCGGGGCCGCGTCCACCGCCGACTCCTCCTACGCCGCCAAGGCCGAGAAGGCCCTCGCCTTCGCCCGCGCCCAGGTCGGCAAGCCGTACGTCTGGGGCGCCACCGGCCCCGACTCCTACGACTGCTCCGGCCTCACCCAGGGCGCCTGGAAGGCCGCCGGCGTCACCCTCCCGCGCACCACCTGGGACCAGGTCAACGCCGGCACCACCGTCTCCCTCGCCCAGGCCCAGCCCGGCGACCTCGTCTTCTTCTACGACGACATCAGCCACGTCGGCCTCTACATCGGCAACGGCATGATGATCCACGCCCCGAAGCCGGGCACGTACGTCCGCGAGGAGTCGATCTACTACGACGGCGAGGGCTCGATCTACAGCGTGGTGCGGCCGGCCTGAGCACCCCTGGAACCACTGGGCCGGGAGGGGCTCAGGTCCACAGTACGGCGATGAAGACGTTCGCCGTGGTGAGCAGCCCCACCAGCCCGAACATCCCCTTGTCCACCTTTTCCTCGTCCCGCTTCACGTAGACGAGGCCGAGGATCACGACCAGCAGGGCCAGCTTCACACCGATCTTGACGTTGTTGACGGTCTGATCGTCCGCCTGGTTGAGGCCGACCAGGATCAGGCCGGTGACCAGCATCGTCAGCGCGCCGTGCAGCATCGCCGGCCCGAAACGGGCGGTGCCCTCCCCCATCGCCTTCATCTGGGTGAGGAAGCCACCGAGGAGAGAGGCGATGCCGATGATGTGCAGGCCGACGAAGAGATGGATGAGTACGTCCATGGGGCGGAGCCTAGCCCCCCTCCAGATCTTGCATATATGCGCCCCATAGCACCCCGTCACTCACACGAACCCCGGAATCCCCACTTCGGTCATCGCCCTGCGTGAACCCGACGAGCGCTCTCCGGCGACACGGTCACATGCGGTCAACGCGCGATCCACTCACGACAGTTCCCTACAAGGCGTTACCCACCGGACACACCCAGGTTTAGCGTCCTCCACCAGGTGACCGGCTCCCCACCGCCGCCCGGGCCAGGGGCGGCAGTCGGACACCACCGCCGAGAAGGTCCGGCGGCGGCCTGCTCCCCCTGCGCGAGCCGCCGCCGGACGCGCGGACAAGGCGGTCGTACGAGTCGTGCGAAAGGACGTGCAGTCCACGTGGCAGCACACCGCAAGCCCCGACAACGCTCGGCCGGCGGTCATACGGCCCGTACCGCCGCGACGGTCGCCCTGGCCGGCGCGGCCACCGCGGCGGGCTTCGAGGGCACCGGGCACGCCGAGCCCAACCTGACACCGGCGCAGGTCAAGGCGAAGGTGGACCAGCTGTACCAGGAGGCGGAGGCCGCCACCGACAAGTACAACGGCGCGAAGGAGAAGGCGGAGGCGGCCGAGGGGCGGCTGAGAACCCTGCGCGACGAAGCCGCCCGCAAGACCGAGAAACTCAACGCCACCCGGGACGCGCTCGGTTCGATGGCCGCGGCGCAGTACCGCGACGGCGGCCTCGACCCCGCCCTCCGGCTCGCCCTCTCCGACGACCCCGACGCCTACCTCGACGGCGCCGAGTTCGTCGAACGCGCGAGCACCCGGCAGGCGGCCGACGTGTCCCGCGTACGCGAACAACTGCGGGAGATCGAGCAGTTGCGCGGCGCCGCGCACATCGAACTGACCTCGCTCAAGTCACGCCAGGCGGAGCTGAAGCAGCACAAGAAGACGATCACCGGCAAGCTGGACACGGCCCGCCAACTCCTGTCCCGCCTGTCGGCGGAGGAAAGGGCGCAGGTCGTCGGGGACACGCCCACCGGAACCGACCGCGCCACCCGCACCGGCGTCCGCGACGAACTCACACCCCAGGGCGCCTCCACCGCCCCCGCCGCCGCCCCCAACTCCCGCGCGCAGGCCGCCATCGCCTACGCCCACGAGAAGATCGGCAGCCCCTACGTCTGGGGCGCGACCGGCCCCGACGCCTTCGACTGCTCGGGCCTGACCCAGGCCGCGTACCGCGCCGCGGGCATCTCCCTGCCCCGCACGACGTACGCCCAGATCGGCGCCGGCCGCCGCGTCTCCCGCTCCGAACTCCTCCCCGGCGACCTGGTGTTCTTCTACTCCGGCATCAGCCATGTGGGCCTCTACATCGGCAACGGACGGATGATCCACGCCCCGAACCCGACGGCCCCGGTCCGCATCGCCCCCATCGACGAGATGCCGTTCGCGGGGGCCACGCGGGTGGTGTGAGCGGGGGCCGGCCAGTACCGACGCCCGTGACGTCCCCGCTGCCCTCAGACCAGCCGCCGCGCCGTCGCCCACCGTGTCAGCTCGTGCCGGTTGGACAGCTGCAACTTCCGCAGGACGGCCGAGACATGGGACTCGACCGTCTTCACCGAGATGAAGAGCTGCTTGGCGATCTCCTTGTACGCGTACCCCCGGGCGATCAACCGCAGTACCTCGCGCTCGCGTTGGGTGAGGCGGTCGAGGTCCTCGTCCACCGGTGGCGCGTCCGTCGAGGCGAACGCGTCCAGGACGAACCCGGCGAGCCTCGGCGAGAACACCGCGTCGCCCTCCTGGACGCGGAAGACGGAGTCGACGAGGTCCGTGCCCGTGATCGTCTTGGTCACGTATCCCCGCGCGCCGCCACGAATCACGCCGATCACATCCTCCGCCGCGTCCGACACGGACAGCGCGAGGAAGCGCACGGGCTGCTCGGTGTCGGCCATCAACGGGGCGCAGCGGCGCAGTACTTCGACACCGCCGCCACCCGGCAGGTGCACGTCGAGGAGGACGACCTCGGGCCGGGTCGCGGTGATGACCGTGACCGCCTGGTCGACGTCCGCGGCCTCGCCGACGACCTCGACGCCGGTCTGCTCGGTCTGGCCGATCTCGGCCTGCACCCCCGTACGGAACATGCGGTGGTCGTCGACGAGGACCACGCGCACCCGGCGCTCGCCTGCGCTGCCCGGGGCCTCCGCCGTACCGTTCGCCTCGTCGCTCATGACGTCTTCTCCGCCCTCTCCATCTCCAGCTCGACCTCCGTGCCGCCGTCCGGCACCGCGCGCAGTCGCGCCGTGCCGCCGTTGCGCTCCATGCGGCCGATGATCGATTCTCTAACGCCCATGCGGTCGGCGGGTATCGAGTCGAGGTCGAAGCCGGGGCCGCGGTCCCGGACGGACACGAAGACCGTCGTCCCCTCGACTTCGGCGTAGACCTGAACGGCGCCGCCCTCGCCACCGTACTTCGCGGCGTTCACCATCGCCTCGCGCGCGGCCTGCATCTGTGCCCCGAGCTTCTCGTCGAGCGGGCAGTCACCCACCACGACGACCTCTATGGGGACACCGTGCTTGTCCTCGATCTCCGCGGCGTTGCGCCGGACCGCGTCGGCGAGCGTCGTGGGCTCGTCGGCCTCGTCCTTGCCGGTGCCCTCGGGTTTGTAGAGCCAGGTGCGCAGGTCGCGCTCCTGGGCTCGGGCCAGCCGGCGCACCTCGCCGGCGTTCTCCGCGTTGCGCTGGATCAGGGTCAGGGTGTGCAGCACCGAGTCGTGGACATGGGCGGCGACCTCCGCGCGCTCCTGCGCGCGGATGCGCATCAGGCGCTCCTCGGACAGGTCCTGCGTCATGCGTACCAGGTACGGACCCGCCAGGAGCGTTATCCCGACGAGGACCGCGAGGGCCGCCTGGAGGACGGAGCCGAGGTGGGCGGCGGAGCCCTGGAGGACGAAGATGCCGGAGACACCGGCCGTGACCAGCAGCACGCCGCCCGCGGCACGCAACAGGGTCAGGGTGCGCCGGTGCTTGCCGACCTCCATCCAGCGGGCCCGGCGGGCGTTGTCCGCCTGCCGCCAGACCAGGGCGACGCCCGCGCCGACGAGCACGGCGGGCCAGAGGTAGGCCTGCGCCCCGCTGCCCAGGTCGACACTGCCCACGAAGACCATGGCCACCACGACCATGAGGAGCAGGGCGACGATCTGCCCCTTGTCCGGTCTGCGGGCGACGACTCTGCGACGGCCGTCCGCCGAGGTCTCGGTGGTGACGAACGAGGTCGCCCGCTGGCCGCCGACCCCGCCGACGCCTAGCGGCACGAAGAACCAGAACGCGGCGTACAGCAGCGTGCCCAGGCCGTCCGCCATGAACAGGGCGACGAAGACGAGCCGCACCCAGATCACGGGCAGCCCGAGGTGCCCGGCGAGCCCCCGCGCCACGCCACCGAGCCAGCGTCCGTCACTGCTGCGGTAGAGCTTGCGCGGCGGCCGCGGCTCGACGACTGGCGCTGCTGCGGCTTCCGACATGCCATCGATGGTCACACGAGCGGCAGGGCCGGGCATCAGGGTTGACCCCCGAGACTCCCCCGATCTTCGGTCCGCTGCCCCGTCGAACAGCTCCCGGGCGCCGGATCAGGGGCGATATCAGGGTCCGGCCAGGGTCATTCCGACTGCCGCCGGGGCCCCGCGGCCGTCACCATGGAGCCATGACAGATCACGAGCGCGCCGCGACGGGTCCGGGACCCGGCTCCGGCCCGCGCCCCGCTCCGGGCGCCGGGCCGCAGGATGCCGCGCCCGCCGCGGATGCCGCACCCGACGCGGCCGAGGCCTCGCGGGTGCGCGGGCAGGCGGGCGCGCAGGAAGAGGGGAGGGGCGCCGAGCCGCCCCACCGGTTCCGGCGCGACCGGCGGTACAAGATGCTCGCCGGGGTCTGCGCCGGACTCGGACGGCAGTGCGACATGGATCCGGTGATCTTCCGGATCACGCTCACCGTCCTCTCCGCGACCGGCGGCCTCGGCCTCATCTTCTACGGTTTCGCCTGGCTCTTCGTCCCGTACGAGGACGACGAGCAGAACGAGGTGCGCAGACTGCTGACCGGCCGTGTCGACGGCCAGGCGCTGACGGCCGTGCTGTTCGCGCTGGTCGGCTGCGGCGTCTTCCTGACCATGCTGAACAACGGCGGGGTGCTGAGCTTCGCCGTCATACTCTCCCTGCTCCTCGCCGGCGCCGGATACTGGTCGCGGCAGCGCGGCGGAGCCGATCCCGACCCGCTCGCCGCGCAGGCCGTCGCCGACGCCCCGCCGGAGGCCCAGGCGCCCCCGTCCCCCGCCGCCTACCCCTCCTGGTGGCGCGACCCCATCGTCAAGGACGGCACCCACGACGGTGGCACCGGCTATCTCTGGGGCCCCCGGGACTCCCGCGACCGTGACATCGCCGCCGCCATCAACATCAGCCGCGGCGCCTACGGCGGCGACCGCGAGACCGTGCGCACCCGCCACCCCCAGCCGTCGAGGCCGCGCGGCCCCCGCTGGATCGGCGGCTGGCTCTTCCTGCTCGCCCTGTGCGCGGGCGCGCTCGGCACCGGCCTCACCTGGGAGACGCATCCGCTCGGCACCAGTCTGCAGACCGGACTGGCCTGCGCCCTGATGGTCCTCGGCGCGGGCATCGCGGTCAGCGCGTTCCTGGGGCGGACGGGGGTCGGGTCGGTCTTCCTGGCCGTCGTCACCGCGGGGCTGCTGGCGGCGTCGGCCGCGCTCCCCAAGAACATCGGCACCGAGTGGATACGCACGACCTGGGAGCCGGCGACCGTGTCGGCCGTCCAGCCGCAGTACGACCTCGGCACCGGCGTCGGCACCCTGGACCTGAGCCGGCTGGACATCGCCGCGGGGCAGACGGTGCGGACGAGCGCCGACGTGGGCCTCGGGCAGCTGAAGGTGATCGTGCCGCGGAACGTGACGGTGAAGGTGAACATCGACGTGGGCATCGGAGACATCCAGTTGCCGGGCGACGACAAAGAGGACGTGGACGTGGCACCGGACAAGGAGGAGAAGGTGACGCTGCCACCGGCGAAGGGCACCAAGCCCGGAGGCACGCTCGACCTCGACCTCGACGTCGGCGTGGGACAGGCGGAGGTGAGCCGTGCTACGTCATGAGTTCCAGCCCGGACGGCTGGTGGGCGGCGCCTTCCTCTTCCTCGCCGGTGGCCTCTACGCCGGTGACGCGGGTGACCTCTGGGAGACGCCGTGGTTCGCGGTGATCCCGCTCGTCACGGCGGGCCTGGGGCTGGCGGCGGCGACCGCGCTGGTGGCACGCGGGATACGCCGACGGCGCCGGGCGGACCGTACGGGGGCGGGCGCGGAGACGGACGGGGTGGGGGCGACGCCGACGGCGCGCTGAGGGCCGGGGAGCCGGGCCCGCTGCATGCCCTAGCGATAGCCTCCCGCTCGCTGTCGGCGCCGGGCACGGAGCATGGCGTCCACGGAGAGATAGGGGGCGCCCGCGAGGACCAGCGGGAGCCAGGCCATCAGGTAGGCGAGATCATTTCCGTAGTAGTACGGCTCCGCGGCCCAGCTCACCGTCAGCCACAGGCTGAGGGAGATCAGGGCGCCGCCGAGGGCGGCCAGGCGGGCGAAGAGGCCCAGGAGGGTGCCGATGCCCACGGCCAGTTCGCCGAGGGCGATGGCGTAGCCGAAGGCGACGGGGTTGTCGAGGGCGGTGTCGACCATGCTCGGGAAGGCGGCGGAGTCGCGGACGGCGCGCATCATGTCGCCGATGGAGCCGGAGCCGGAGTCCTTCATGAAGGCGCTGTCGGTGAGTTTGTCCAGGGCGGCGTAGATGAAGGTGACGCCGAGGAAGACGCGGAGGGGGAGGAGGGCGTAGTGGGTGGCGGTGTCGCGCCAGTCGCGGGCGCCGTCCGGGTAGGGGGAGTGGGTGTCCGTACGGAAGCCGTGAGTCATCGTTGCTAGCCGCCTCTCGTGCGTGCCGGGACGTGACCCCTCGGGAGACGATACGTACACCGTCGTGGGTCCGCTCATTCCTGACCCGACCAGTTTCTCCGCGTTGACGGTTTTTCGCCCCCGCCGCCCCTGCCCGTCCCTCCCCCACTCTCGGCTTCGCTCGAGCGGGGGGACCCCCATCCAGGGGCTCCGCCCCTTCGACCCCGCCAGGGGGCTCCGCCCCCTGCTCCCCCGTTCGGCCTGAACGGCCTCGCCCTCAAACGCCGGACGGGCTGGCTGTTGCCGCCCTCGTCACTCCGTCACGTCGATCGCGTACCGCCCTGTCTCCACTCCCGCCGCCGTGACGACCTGGACCTCCACCCGGCCCGGTTCCACGTCTGCGGGGACGGGGACGGTCAGGACGGTGTCGGTGGGGTTGTTGAAGCCGCCGGGGACGGGGATCAGGGGGACGTGGACGTTGACGGGGCCGATGCGGACGACCATGCGGGCGAGGCGGGCGGCGGTGTCCGCGCCCGGGGGGACGAATCCGGCGCCGCGGATCTCGATGTCGTCGCCGGTGCGGATGGGGCCGTCGAGGTCGCCGGCCTCGCGGGCGCGGACGACGGAGAGAATCACCGGACGGCCGCCCTCGGCGTACTTGCCGGCCAGGTAGGTGGCGGAGGAGATCAGTACGAGCACCGCGAGCCCCCAGGGGAGGTCGGGCAGTTGGTCCGGGCGCCGGGACAGCCGTACCGCGGCGAACAGCAGGGCGACGGCGCTGATCACGACGTACTGGATGTCGGCGAAGGTGCCGCGGCCCGCGTCGTCCGTGAGGAGATCGGCCGCGCGGGGGCGGTCCGCGCGTACCTTCTGCAGGCGTTGGCCGAGGACACGCAGGCCGACCACGCGCCGGACCAGGACCGCGATGGCGCACACCACGGCGAGGACCGTCACCACACCGGCGCCGCGGGCGAGTTCGAAGCCGGAGATCAGCCGGTCGCGTTCCGCGTGGTCGGAGGCGGCGGCCAGGCGGCCCACCAGCACCAGCGCCGCGAAGGCGACGAACAGCACCCAGGCCGCCGCCACCGCGCGCGAGGTGGACAGGCGGTTGTCCTCGCCGATGACGGGGGCCAGGACGCCGCCGCGGGCCCGGTGGAACCAGGAGGCGGCGGTCAGGGCCGCGGCCGTGACCAGCGCGGCGAGCAGTCCCGCCGTACGGGCGCTCGTCCAGCCCGCGCCGATCGCGGTGAGCGACTGGACGAGGAGGAGCAGGACGACCAGGGCCCAGACCGTGCACGCGGTGCGGCGCCACAGGCGGGCCAGCCAGGCCTCGCCCTCGGCGCGGCCGCGTTCGGCGACGAGTTCGGCGGACTGGGTCAGCTCCTCGGAGACCCACTGGCGGGAGGCCGACGCCGAGTGGGCGACCGCGGCAGGCAGCCCCTGCCCGGCGGCGAACTCGTCCCGTTTCAGCAGGAATTCGGCGACGGCCCGTCGGTGTCCCTCACGTGCCCCGTGCGGACAGTCCCCGCAGGTGCAGGCACCTTTGTGCCCACCCGCACCCGCGTCCGTGCCCTGTCTCGCTTCCTGCACCGCCACGTCAGATGCCCGCCTTCCCCGCGTTCCGTGTCACCGCAACTCCCCCGCGACGACAGCGAATTGTGCCCTACGCCGAGGAGGACGCGCCCGGCAGCCCCGGTCCCCGGAGGCCCCCGTAGGGGTGAGATCCCGACCGCCGTGTTGACCCGGCTGCGAGAATTTCCTTATGGCCGAGATCATCCAGCGCGACGGGACCTGGGCCTTCGACGGCACCACGGTCAGGATCACGCCGGGCCTGCACCGATCCGTGCCGCTGTTCCGGCAGACGTACGGGGAGATCACGGTGCCGCTGGAGGCCGTGGCCGGCGTCGCCTTCGAGCCGGAACGCAAGCGCGGGCGGCTCCGGATGCGGCTGCGGGAGGGCGCCGACCCGCTCCTCCAGGCGACCGGCGGCCGGCTTCCGGACGCGGCCGATCCGTACCGGCTGACGGTGGACATCGACCGCGCGGGAGTCGCCGAGTACGTCGCCGAGGAGATCCGTCACGCCCTGCTGCTGGACCAGATTCCCAAGGAGCCCACCAAGGGCTACCTCCTGCCGGGCCCGCCCGTCCCGGTCTCCGTCCGTTCCTCCGACGGCACGGTCTCCTTCGACGGGACGCAGGTGCGGATCGACTGGTCGGACACCTCCGACCGGGTCAAGCGGGCCACCGGTCCGCGCATCGTCAACATCGCGGACGTCGTCCAGATCGAGTGGCTGCCCAACTCCGGTTACGAGGACGGCTTCCTGCGCTTCGTGACCCGTGACACCGCGTTCACCAAACTGCCGCCGGAGAAGGACCCGTACGCCCTCGATCTGTGGGGCAGCGCCCGCCGCGATCTGCTGACCGCGCTCGTCGCCACCGCGGTCACCGCCCGCCTGCCGCACCCCTCCACCCGCACGGGTGTCGACTACGCCGACCGCCCGCCCCGGCTCACGGCCGCCGTGCCGCCGCCGGCCGACCACCACGACGTACTCCTGCGCAGGCTGCGGGAGTTGGGCGAGCTGCACCGCGACGGGGTGCTGACGGACGAGGAGTTCGCGATGACGAAAGCGGCGGTGCTCAGGGGCTTCTAGGCTCCCCGCTAGCTCAGCAGGTCCGGCTCGCTGCGGCTGATGTCCTGCCACAACGGCTGGTAGTTGATCCAGGCCACCAGGTCCCCGCCCAACTGCTCCCGGGTGGCCACCGCCGCCCGGTGGTCGATCAGGATCGGCCGCCCGGCCGCCTTCGCCGTGAGCTGCACCTGGCAGGAGCGTTCCAGGGACAGGAACCACCAGGCCGCCGCGTCCACCGAGTCCCCCACGGTCAGCAGGCCGTGGTTGCGCAGCACGAGCGCCTTGCGGGAGCCGAGCGCGGCGGCGATACGGCGGCCCTCCTCGGCGTCGACGGCGACGCCGCTGTAGGCGTCGTAGAGGGCGATGTCCTCGTAGAAGGCGCAGCTCTCCTGGGTGATGGGGTCCAGCAGCTCGCCGAGGGCGGAGAGGGCGCGGCCGTGCACGGAGTGGCAGTGGGCGACCGCGACGGCGTCGGGGCGGGCGGCGTGGACCTGGGCGTGCACGGTGAAGGCCGCCTGGTTGACGTGGTAGCGGCCGTCGACGACCTGGCCCTCGGAGTTGGCGAGCACCAGGTCGCTCACGGTGACGTGCTTGAAGGGCATCCCGAACGGGTTGACCCAGAAGCAGTCGGAGAACTCCGGGTCGCGGGCGGTGATGTGCCCGGAGACCCCGTCCTCGAATCCGAACCGCCCGAAGATCCGCAGCGCGCCCGCGAGCCGTTCCTTGCGGTGCCGGCGCTCGTCCTCGACCGACTCGTGCATCGGCGGCATCGCGAACCGGAGCCGGTCGGTGGGCAGCGGGTGGGGCGGAGTGGGCCCATGCATGTGTCCTGTGTCCTCCTGCACCGGTTTCCTTGACAAGGCGGAAGTTACCGCCGGTCGGAGCAGAAGGGCAGGGCCGAGGATCGTGCGTGCAACTGTCGGGGGAGTTCGCGGGTCTACTGCACGGAATCGGACACCGAGCGTCCGGTTCCGGCCGGCACGGCCGGCACAGCCAGCACGACCAGCACCGGAGCCCCCTTTGAGCATCGACCGCCACCTCAAGCCCCTCATGCGCCAGATCGCGGCGCAGGACGAGATCGAGATCGCCCACCCCGGCGACCCGGAGACGGCCGCCGCGCTCGTCTACGTCGCCGAGTGCTACGGCTTCCGGTACGCGGGCCTGAGCCTGGTCGGCAAGCACAAGGCCCTGTACGTTCGCCTGACCCGCGACCCCGACCCGGCGGCACGGCAGCGGGCGGCGGCCAACGTGGCCGCGTTCCCGGACCCGGGCAAGGACCGCCCGGTGCCGGGCATGTACCTGGGCTCGCTGCAGCCCGTACCGGAGACACAGCCGCAGGTCGACCTGCTCCTCACGCTCATCCGCTACGACATGACCCTCGCCACCGCGAACCGCAGGCAGCTGCTCACCATGGCCTGGGGCTCCGCGGCCATGTTCCTGCTGCTGGCCCCGCTGACCGGCAAGTACCTCGTCCTGCTCCCGCTCGCCGTCCTGGTGCCGCTGTTCCTGCTGGGCGCGCTGCGGCTCAACGCGGCCAAGCGCGCGAAGCTGGCCGCGCGGCTGACCGCGGCCGGGTGGATACCGGTCCGGGACGCGGAGGGCGTGGAGAGGTTCGTACGCCCGGCGGCGTAGAACCCCGAATACCGGACAGAAGGCGTCGGGTATCCGCGTAACACTCGTCGTATGACGCACAACTGGGCAGCCTTCACCAGCGCCGAACCCGAACTCGCGAAGACCGTCGAGGACCGGTTCGGCGCGTTCACCCACCACGTCCTCGCCACCCTCCGCAAGGACGGCTCCCCGCGCACCACCGGCCTGGAGGTGCGGTTCCTCGAGGGTGAGCTCTGGTTCGGGATGATGCCGGACTCGCTCAAGGCGCTCGACCTGCGGCGCGACCCGCGCTTCGCGCTCCAGGCGAACCCGGGCGAAGGCCAGTCCATGGGCGGCGGGGACGTGCGGATCAGCGGACGGGCGATCGAGGTCACCGACCCGCGGGAGAAGGCCGGATACAGCGAAGAGGTGGAACCGCCGGAGCCGTTCCACCTCTTCCGCACCGAGCTGACGGAGGTCGTCAGGACCTACGTCGAGGACGACAAGTACCTCGTCCTGAACGTCTGGAAGCCCGGTGAGCCGGTACGCGTGATCAAGCGCACCTAGCGACTACTCCCACTCGATCGTGCCCGGCGGCTTCGACGTCACGTCGAGGACGACCCGGTTGACGTCACGGACCTCGTTCGTGATCCGGGTCGAGATCTTCGCGAGGACCTCGTACGGCAGACGGGACCAGTCGGCCGTCATGGCGTCCTCGGAGGAGACCGGGCGCAGCACGATCGGGTGGCCGTAGGTACGGCCGTCGCCCTGGACACCGACGCTGCGGACGTCCGCGAGCAGGACCACCGGGCACTGCCAGATGTCGCGGTCGAGACCGGCCGCGGTCAGCTCCTCGCGGGCGATGGCGTCGGCGTCGCGGAGCAGGTCGAGCCGCTCCTTGGTGACCTCGCCGACGATACGGATGCCGAGGCCGGGGCCGGGGAACGGCTGGCGCTGGACGATCTCCTCGGGCAGGCCGAGCTCCTGGCCGACCATCCGGACCTCGTCCTTGAACAGCTTGCGCAGCGGCTCGACGAGCTGGAACTCGAGGTCCTCGGGGAGGCCGCCCACGTTGTGGTGGGACTTGATGTTGGCCGTGCCGGTGCCGCCGCCGGACTCGACGACGTCCGGGTAGAGCGTGCCCTGGACGAGGAACTCCACCGCCGGGCCCTCGTCGGCGATGATCTCGGCCTGCGCCTGCTCGAAGACCCGGATGAACTCCCGGCCGATGATCTTCCGCTTCTCCTCGGGGTCCGAGACCCCCTTCAGCGCGGTCAGGAAGCGCTCCTCCGCGTCGACGACGACCAGCTTCACGCCGGTCGCGGCCACGAAGTCCTTCTCGACCTGCTCGGTCTCGCCCTTGCGCATCAGGCCGTGGTCGACGTACACGCAGGTCAGCTGGTCGCCGATGGCACGGGCGACCAGCGCGGCGGCCACCGCGGAGTCCACGCCGCCGGACAGGCCGCAGATGGCGCGCTTGTCGCCGACCTGCTCGCGGATGAGGGCGACCTGCTCCTCGATCACGTTGCCGGTGGTCCAGTCGGGCTTCAGGCCCGCGCCCCGGTACAGGAAGTGCTCCAGCACCTGCTGGCCGTGCGTGGAGTGCATGACCTCGGGGTGGTACTGGACGCCGTAGAGCTTCTTCTCGTCGTTCTCGAAGGCGGCGACCGGGACGACGTCCGTGGAGGCCGTCACGGCGAAGCCCTCGGGGGCGGCGGAGCAGGCGTCGCCGTGCGACATCCACACGTGCTGCTCGGCCGGGGTGCCCTCGAAGAGGGTGGAGGACGACTTGGAGACGTGCAGGTCGGTACGGCCGTACTCACGGGCGCCGGTGTTGTCGACGGTGCCGCCGAGGGCCTGCGCCATCAGCTGGAAGCCGTAGCACATGCCGAAGACGGGGACGCCGGCCTCGAAGAGCGCGCGGTCCAGGCGCGGGGCGCCCTCCTCGTAGACGGACGAGGGGCCGCCGGAGAGGATGATCGCCGCCGGGTTCTTGGCGAGCATCTCCTCGACCGGCATGGTGCTCGGCACGATCTCGCTGTAGACCCGGGCCTCGCGGACGCGTCGGGCGATGAGCTGGGCGTACTGCGCGCCGAAGTCGACGACCAGGACGGTGTCGGGGGCGGCTGGGGTCGCTGGTGACACGGGTTGCCTTCCGGCGGCTTGAAAAGGGCTGTGCCACCGATTCTAACGGGGCCGGGGTGAGTGACTCCCGTCGCAGGACGCCCGTGGGCGTCTCAGGATGCGAACCGGCTTGGACGCCTCGGCGGGGCGCGGCATACTGGCCCCATGCTCACGCACCCGACCTTCCTCTTTACCTATGGCATCCGGCCCACCGGCTGCCATGGTCGTGCTGCTTGAGCCACTGACAAGCGACTTCCCAGGCGCCCCGGGCCGACAAGGCCCGGGGCGCCTGCCGTTTCCGGGCCGTGTCGCTCCGGGACCCCTTCCTCCAAGGAGCCCCAGATGACTGCCCTCGACGTGACCGGCGCCCGTACCTCCGAGGCCGCCGACGTGATCACCGGCGCCCGTGAGCGCATCGACTCGCTCGACGACCGGATCATCGGCCTGATCCAGGAACGGATGGCGGTCTCGGCCGTCATCCAGGAGGCCCGGATCACCTCCGGCGGCCGGCGGGTGAACCTCGCCCGCGAGATGGAGGTCCTCGGCCACTACAGGGACGCGCTGGGCAAGCCGGGCACCGCACTGGCGATGACGCTGCTGGAGCTGTGCCGCGGAAAGATCTGAGCGGACGGAGTTGGGCGCCCGGATCTGAAACGGCGTTCCGTGGACGTACGTGCGCATGCCCTCTCACCCGTACGGCGCGTGACCGCCCGCGGGGGGCTTCGTTGGTCCCGGTGTCCGTGCCAGCCAGGGGCGGGCCCGACAGAACCACGCGTGGCTCGCTGGAGCGATGAGGCGTACGGATCGTGCCGTGCGCCGTGGGACCTCGCTCCAGACCGGTGACCGGACGGCAGGGGACAGCAGCCCGGTCGCCACAAGAGAACGGTCGGCTCCGGGGACGCCCGGGGCCGACCGGCGGAAATGCACAAGAGACGGACTATACCGGGTCAAACGGTTGCGCAGGTCCCGGCAATCCAGCACGATGCCCAGAACCTCCAGGTCCTTCAGCGGACAACTGCATTGCCTCGCCTTCGCCACCTCACCGCCAGAGGTCGACACCTTCCGCGCGCCCCCGCCGCGCCGGAGCGCCGACCGGGCGCACAGGGCGGCGACCACGAAAGGCGGGCGCCACGAAGCCAGCGGCGCAACCCCCCGGCGCCGCTCCCAGGCACCGGCGCAGCCCTGACGCCGGTGCTGACGAAAGAAGGGCCCCGCGGCTCGACTCCCGCGGGGCCCTTCGACGTGGTCCGGCAACAGGCGTGGCTCCGCACAGGAGGAGGACCTGCACCCCCCTCCGAGCGCAGGTCCTCCTCCTGTGCGCGCGAACCGATCGCGCGATGATGCCGTGGCTTACGCCTCGGCACCTGCCTTGCGGCGCTTCATGGCGAAAATGACACCGGCACCGGCGAGAACAGCGACACCGCCGATGGTCGCGATGACCGGCAGGTTGGAGTCCGAGCCGGTCTCCGCGAGGCTGCCCGTCACGGGCTGCTCACTGACGCCGCCCTGCGGCTTCTTCGGAGACTCGTTCGCGGGCTTCTCCGCACCGGGCTTGGCCTCGCCCGGGTCCTCGTTCGACGTACCGGCGGGCAGGACGTCGAAGAACCAGCCGTCGCCCCAGTTCTCGGCGATGCAGTCCTCACCGTTGATGTTGTCGACGTACGCACCGGTGCCGAAGTGGTACGCCTCGCCGGCCGGGGCGTCCTTGTGGATATTCACCCGGAGGTCGATCTTGTTGAAGTCGTTGGGCTTCAACGTGTCGGTGCCCCAGAAGTAGCCACCGGCCAGGCCGTTCGCGTCCTCGATGCTCTCCCACGACTGCGTCGTCGGGTTAAGGAACTGAAGGTCCGCGTACTGGCTGAGATCCGGCTTCCAGTCATCCGAGTACTTGGTGCTCTCGACCTCCGCGTAGAACGCGACGTCCTTGAGCGTGACATCGGAGGTGTTCGTGACCTTCAGGGAGAAGGAGTGCCAGCCACTGCCCGCCACGATCTTGCCGGGCAGGGCGCCGACCTCGATCTGCAGCGCCTTCTCGGCGAAGTCCTCGTCGAGTTCCTCGCAGAACGGAGGAGCCTCGTCCTCGCCGGGAGTGGTCTCGTCGGCGTCGCCGTCTCCCTCTTCACCGGAGCCGGTGCCGTCGCCGCCGTCGCCCTCCCCGGTTCCGGTGCCGTCACCGGTCTCGGTGCCGTCACCGGCGGAGTCCTCGTCCTCGCCGCTCTCGGTGCCGTCGCCTGCGGTGTTCCCGTCCTCGCCGGTCGCGCTGTCATCACCCGTGCCGGACTCACCGTCGGCGGCTTCCTCGCCGGCCGTGGCCTCCTCGCCGGTGCCGGTCTCGGTGCCGTCGCCCGTCTCGGTGGTGCCCGCCTCGGGATCGCCATCGCCGGTTGTCATGGTCGAGGCCGTCGCGTCGCCGTCCGCGGCGTACGCGAGCGGCGCCGCCATAAGAGCGGCGGGGGCTATGGCTGCCGTGACTGCGGCCGCGGCCAGAACGCGGCGAAGCTTCATGAAGACCTCAAGGAGTCGGGCGGTCCGCGACGCGGCGGCACGCGATGTTCAGGAGGCCTCCGCGTGAGGGGCGCGGCTGTGGCCCTTGGTACGCCTGGTTTGATCCGCGACGACTGCGAATGGTTGTGCTCGCACTAACAGAACTTTTACGTGCCCTGCGTCACATGCCGGGACATCCTGATCATCCCGAGATGCCACGTGAGCATCACCACATTCGCTCGATGGCCCCCTGTGAAGACCTTGTACATCTTCAAAGATCACCTTATGAATCTCCTCTCTTGTTCACTCAAAGCCGGGGGGATTCCGTGCGTCCCGCACGTCCGTTTGTCGTTGCCGTCGCCTTCACTCTCGCCACCCTGGCCGGCACCGAGCAGGCCGCGCTGGCCGCCGATCAGTGGGGCCGCGGCACCTCTGGCAAGAACGAGCACGCTCCCGACCAGAGCTGGGGTTCAGCAGCCGGCCGCCGCCACACCGCCCCGGCCGATGCCACGGACGCGTCCGCCAAGGGCGGCCACAACGGCCCCCTGACCGGACGCGGTGAGCTCCCCGCCGAGGGCGACTCGGGAATCACCCGGCTGAACGGCGAACCCAAGTTGCCCGAACCGGGGCCGGTGACAGAGACACAGGCACCCGAAACGGCAGCCCTCGAAGGCTTCGACACCAAGCGCAGCAAGGAACTGCCCCGGCAGCGCGAAGAACGGCAACGGACCTACCAGAACCCGGACGGCACCTACACCACCCGCTTCTACGCCGAGCCGGTCAACTTCCGTACCAAGGACGGCAGCTGGAAGTCCATCGACAGCACCCTGGTCAGCCGGGACGACATCGGCCCAAGCACGATGAGCGTCGGCGACGAGGGCTGGGAGACCCGTTCCACCGAGTCGCGTATCGAGTTCGCGGGGTCGGCTGATGCCGATTCCGTGGTGCGCATCGAGGTCGGCGACGGTCTGTCGATCGGTTACGGCGTCGAGGGGGCGAGCGCCGTCGCGGGCCAGGTCGACGGCAGCAAGGTGACTTACCCGGGCGTACGTCCGTCCTCTGACCTCGAATTCCTCGCAGGCAGTGACTCGGTCAAGGAGATCCTGGTCCTCACGGATGCCTCCGCACCCACTGAGTGGCGCTTCCCGCTGAACCTGGAGGGGCTGACCGCCCGCCTCGACGACCACGGCGGAGTGGAGTTCACCGACGCCGACGGCGCGACGCGAGCCTGGACTCCGGCCGGATGGATGCAGGACTCGAACTTCGCCCCCGACTCCAACGAGGGCGTGATCTCGTCCGGCGTCACCTACAGCCTGGTCGAGGAGGACGGCCGCCAGGTCCTGGTGGTCAAGCTCGACAAGGAGTGGCTGACTGCCCCCGAGCGCGTGTACCCCGTCCGTGTCGACCCCGCCGTCAAGTCCTTCGACTCCACGTCCGGCACATACGTCGAGTACCCGTACAACCAGAACTTCGCCTCGGATACCGTCCTGAAGGTCGGCACCTACGACGGCGGCAGTCACAAGGCCGCGGCCTTCCTCCGGTTCACCGGTGTGGAGAGCACGCTGAAGAACGCCTGGGTGATCAACGCCAACCTGGCCCTGTACAACACATGGTCGCAGTCGTGCACCGCGCGACCGGTGACCGTGCATCCGATCACCTCAAGCTGGTCGGAGTCCACGACCTCCAAGTACCCAGGACCAGCGACCGGTTCATCGCTCGCGTCGAAGAGCTTCGCTCACGGCTGGCGCCCGGCGGGCACCGAGTCCTGGTCGTGCGGACCGGCCTGGGAGAGCATCAAGCTCGGCTCGGCAGGCCGCAAGCTGGTCGACGACTGGACACACGGCCGGAAGACAAACTACGGCCTCGCAGTGAAGGCCTCCACCACCGACTCCAAGAGCTGGAAGCAGTTCGGCTCCGACGACTACCCGAACGGCAAGCCCAGCCTGGACATCACCTGGACCAAGTACGGCGCAACCTACAAGCTCGGCGACTTCACCGCGCCGGTGACGGCCACCACCGAGGGCGTCGAGAAGGTCACCATCACAAACCAGGGACGGGACACCTGGCCCGCGGGCGGCAACTACAAGCTGCGCTACAACCTGTTCGACGCCTCCGGCAAGGAGATCACCGACGGCTCAAAGATCGTGTACACGGAGATGCCAGAAGCCGTCTCGCCCGGCGAGACCGTGACCGTGAACGCGAGAATCGCTCCGCTGACACCCGCTACGTACACGGTGCAGTGGACGATGACCAACTACGGGGAGATCCGCTTCACGACCGCGGGCGTCCCCGGGCCTGCCGTGAAGATCTCGTCGGTGAACATCCCGCCGCAGTTGACGGCCGAACGGCCCGGCAGTGGCGTCACCGTGGACTCACTCACCCCCACTCTGTGGGCGAAGGGCGCGGACGCGGACCGTTACCCGAAGTCGGCACTGGAGTACACCTTCGAGATCTGCGAGGTCGAGGGCAGCAACCTGCGCGAGAACTGCCGGAAGGGAACCCGCAGCAGCGAGCAGCAGTGGGCGGTGCCGTCCGGCTGGTTGGCATGGGGTAAGTCGTACGCCTGGTACGCCTACGCCTACGACGGCGACAAGTCCTCGGCCCGCCCCGGCCCGGCCCTGCTGACCACGCAGGTGCCGCAGCCGACCGTGACCGGTCATCTCGGCGGCGCGGACGACGGCGGGGAGTTCGGTGCCCGCGCGGGCAACTACGTCACCGCCGCGACCGATGCGGCGATCTCCACTGTCGGCCCAGAGCTTGCGATTACTCGTACCTACAACTCCCTCGATCCACGTCAGGACGGAGCCTTCGGCGCCGGCTGGTCGACGCGCTGGGACATGCGTCTGCGCGAGGAGCCCGACACGCGGACAGTGCTGGTGACGCTCGCAGACGGCTCGCAGGTGCGGTTCGGGCGCAACCCGGACGGCACCTACACCGGACCACCGGGCGGTTCCCTCAGCCTTGTCCGGCAGGCCGGGGAGGGCTGGACCCTGCGGGAGCGTTCAGGTGCGACATACGACTTCATGTACATGGGAGTCCTGTCCCGGATCAGTGATGCTGCCGGCCGCACCCAGTCGGTCAAACACGAGTCGGAGGACGGCGGTCCGATCACGAAGGTGACCGACGATCTCTCGGGCCGCTCGCTGAACTTCGACTGGACCGGCGACCACGTAACCGCGGTGACCACCAGCGCCGTGGACGCGAGCAGTCCTGGCCTGACCTGGTCGTACGCCTATGACGGCAACCGGCTCACCCAGGTGTGTCCGCCTTCGCCGAGAACCAAATGCACGGACTACGAGTACGGCGACGGCTCGACCTACCGCAGTGGCGTGCTGGACTCCGCCCCAACGTCGTACTGGCGCCTGGGCGAGAGCGAAGGCGCTGCCGCGGTCAGTGAAGCCGCCTCGAACACCGGGCTCAACGAGGCCGTCTACCGTGACGTCCAGCTCGGCACCGCCTCCGCGATATCCGGCACCACGGACACCTCCGTCGGCTTCGACGGCACGGACTCCGTGATCGAACTGCCTGCGGACACGCTGAGGGCCGTAGCCTTCCCAGCCGTCGAGCTGTGGTTCAGGACGAGCACACCGTCCGGTGTCCTCCTCGCGTTCCAGAACGCCGAGGTGGGCGACAAGCCCAGCTCATGGCGGACCGCGCTGAACATCGACGGCGACGGCAAGCTTCGCGGGCAGTTCTACACGGCCGCGGCGTCCGGGGTCTCGCCCATCGTGTCGCCCCAGGCTGTGACCGACGGCCAGTGGCACCACGCGGTGCTGTCCGCAGGTGCCACCGCCCAGACCCTCTATCTCGACGGTGTCAAGGTCGGGTCGCTGAGCGGCACTCCCGTCGAGCAGGCACGCGACTACGCCTACCTGGGCGGCGGCTACGGCAGCTCCGGCTGGATGGGAGTGCCAGCGAACACGTACCACTTCAAGGGACAGATGGACGAAGTCGCCGTCTACCACCACCCGCTGGACGCCGCGACGGTCGCCGAGCACTATGCCGCGCGGGCCGTGACCGGCCAGATGACCAGGGTCACTCTGCCTTCCGGCCGGGTACACGCGACCGCGGCCTACGACCCGGCCAGCGGGCGCCTGACCCAGCACACGGACGAGAACGGCGGCACGTGGAAGGTCTCGGCGCCCTCGTATTCGACCGCCTCCTCCTCGTACGAGGACACAATCCAGCGCAGCAACCCGACCGGCTACTGGCGGCTGGGCGAGCACGGCGGCGCCGTTGCCACGAGCCCGCTGGGCGAGAACCTGGACGGCGCGTACCTGAACGAGGTGCGGCTGGGCGGCACGGGCATCTTCGCCGACGGCGACGACACGGCTGCCACGTTCACCGGCGACGGGGCAGTTGAGGTACCGGCCGAGTCGCTGGGCACACAGACGGCCATGTCACTGGAGTTGTGGTTCAGGACGAGCGAGCCCGGAGGCGTGCTGATCGCCAACCAGAACACGGAGTTCGGTGAGACGCCGGCGGGCTGGCGGCCGATGCTGCTCGTCGACTCGGACGGGAAACTGCGGGGGAAGCTCACGCCCAGCGCGAACAGCATCCGGTCGAAGGAAACGGTCACCGACGGCAAGTGGCATCACGTGGTGCTCACGGGCAATGAGGGTATTCAAGCACTCTTTGTAGACGGCAGTGTGCAAGGGACATCGAGCCACGGAGTCGACACCACACGTCACGCCCATGTACTCATCGGTGGCGGTTATGCCTCTTCAGGCTGGGACGGGCAGTCGGCCGGATATCGCAACTTCACAGGTCAGATCGACGAAGTCGCCTTCTACGACAGGGCCCTGGTGACATTCCGTAAGGTCACCAACTCGTCGGGTGAACAAATTTGGTTCTACGCACCCTTCAGCAACTTCCCCGGTTACACAGACACCCTTAATCGTCACATTCAGGCACGTAAGGCTCTGGTCCAAGGCACGGGAGACCAGTACAGGAGAGTGGCAGTCGCGGATGCGCCCGCCGCGTACTGGCGACTTGGCGAGAGCAAGGGACCAGCCTTGCGCAGCGAGGTCGGCGGTCTTGGAATGAGCGCGACCTTCGAGAGCAACAACGACGTTGTCGTCAATTCCCGGCTGGATCAAGTCGGTGTCTTCGGTACTGGCGACAACCGCGGGGTACGACTCAGCAACGGTGGTCACGTCGCGATACCCGGCTCCATCCCCTCCGGCAGCACCGACCTCTCTGCCGAGATGTGGTTCCGGACCACCGAAGCGTCAGCCGTACTGCTGAGCTTCCAGAATGCCCCCCTGGGCGAGACTCCCACCTCTTGGCGTCCTGTCCTGAACATCGACGGCGACGGCAAGCTCCGCGGCGAGTTCTATCTCTCCGGCGCTTCCGGGGCCACCCCCATCATCTCGCCGCAGCCCGTGAACGACGGCGAGTGGCACCACATCGTCCTCTCGGCCGCCGAAACCACCCAGTCCCTGTACCTGGACGGCGCCAAGGTCGGCTCACTGAGCGGCACTGTCACCGAGCAGTCGCGCCCCTACGCCTACATCGGCGGCGGCTACGGCAGCTCCGGCTGGATGGGGCTGCCCGCGGACACCTACTACTTCAACGGCGACATCGACGAAGTCGCCCTCTACCGCAAGCCGCTGAGCGCCGAACAGGTCTCCGCCCACTACCGGGCCCAGGCCGAGAACGCAGCATCGGGCCTCACCGCGACGATCACCGTGACCGACCCCAAGCTGAAGACCAGCAAGTCGAGTTACGACGTACTGCGCGGCCAGCGTGTCGTATCCCGTACGGACACGACCGGCGCGACAACGAGCTACGCCTACGACAACGCAGGTCATCTCCACACCGTCACCGACCCCAACGGGCACTCCACCGTCACCGGTCACGACGCGCGTGGCAACACCGTGTCCACCACGACCTGCCGGGACGCCGACTCGTGCTGGACGAGTTTCAGCAGCTACTACCTCAACGAGAGCGATCCCCTCGACCCGCGCAACGACAAGCAGCTGACCTACCGCGACCAGAGGTCGAGTGACTACCGGGACGACCGCTACCGCGTCGCCTACACCTACAACAGCCTGGGCCTGCCCCTGAGCACGGTCCGTCCGGACAACACCACGGCCTGGACCACGTACACCGAGGGCACCGAGACCGCGGTCGGCGGCGGCTCCACCCCACCCGGCCTCGTGGCGACGCAGACCACACCGGGGGGTGCGAAGACCTCGTACGCCTATTACGCCAACGGCGACCTGGCCCAAGTGACCTCTCCGTCCGGCCTGGTCACGAAGTACACGTACGACGGACTCGGCCGCAAGAAGTCCGAAACCCAGGTCTCCGACACGTTCCCGGAAGGTGTCGGCACCGCCTACACCTACGACAACGCCTCCCACGTCGTCACCGAAACCGGCGCCTCCGTGAAGAACGAGATCACCGGCACCACCCACACCGGAAAGATCACCCGCGACTACGACGAGGACGGCAACCTGCTGTCCGAGACGACAACGGACACCACCGGAGGCGACACCCCCCGCACCACTACGTTCCACTACAACGCGTACGGCCTGAACGACAGCGTCACCGACGCCGAGCAGAACACGACCCTTCTCGAACACGACGAGTTGGGCCGCGTCAGCGGCATGACCGATCCGGCCGGTACGCACTTCACGTACACCTACACGGCCCGCGGCCAGCACGCCACTACGGTGCTGGACGACTGGACGGGCGATCCCTCCGGCGGCGTCCGGGATCTGACAGTCGTGTCCAACGCCTACGACCCGGCCGGCCGCCTGGCGTCGACCACCGACGCGATGGGCGCCACCACGGCGTACACCTACTTCGACGACGGGCTCCCGGCCACCACCACCGCCAAGCAGGTCACGCAGGCCGACGGCACGAAGCACGACATCGTCCTGGAGTCCAACACCTATGACCCGGCAGGGCACCTGACCAAGCAGGTCACCGGCGGTGGCAGCACCACGCAGACGTTCACCGTGGACCCACTGGGCCGTACCGAAACCAGCATCCTGGATCCCGGTGGCCTGAATCGCACCACCACCCTCGCCTATGACCCCGATGACCGCGTGAAGCTGCAGACGCAGTCCATCTCGGCCGACAAGAAGCTCAGGACGTCCTCGGAGTACGACTCGGCAGGCAACATCAGGAGGCAGACCGTCACCGACGGCACGTCCGCTCACACGACCACGCATACCTACGACGATCGCGGCCTGATGCTGACCTCGGTCAGCCCTCGCGGCAACGACACGGACGCCGATGCGGCCGCCTACACCTCGGCTTACCGGTACGACGCGCTGGGCCGTTTGGTGCAGCAGACCGACCCGGCAGTGCAGGCGGAGGAAGGCGGGAACGCCGCCACAACGGTCAAGCCCACCACCATCACCGGTTACAACACCTTCGGGGAGGCCACCGAGGTCAAGGACGCCCGTGGCAAAGTGACCCGCACTGAGGTCGACCGCCTCGGCCGTACCACCGCGGTCACCCTCCCCGGCTACACCCCGCCGGGCGCAACCACCGCCCTGACGGCCACGACCCACACCGCCTACGACAAACTCGGTCTGCCGTCGACCGTCACCGACCCGCTGGGTCGCGTCACGCGCTACGGCTACGACCAGTTCGGCCAGTTGACCAGCCGGACGGACCCGGTGGCCGACGCAGCCGCAGCCCTGGCCGCGCTGGAGACCGGCCCGGACCTGATCGTCGGCCCGACCGTGAGTGCCGAGGGCGGCGGTGTCACCACCTACGCGTGGACCCCGACGGGCCTGCAGCTCTCCGTCACCGACCCGACAGGCGCCCGCACGGAGGCGACGTACGACGAACTCGGCAGGCAGCTCACCGCGACCACCGTGGAGCGGTACCCGACTCTGCAGAACCTGACCAGCCGCTACACCTGGGACGACGCGAGCAACCAGACCGCGTCGACGACACCGGTCGGCAACACCACGACCGGAACGTACAACCCGGCAGGTGAGTTGGAGGCGCTGGCCAACGCGTACGGCACCACCCGGTTCGCCTACGACGGCCTCGGCCGCCGTACGGAGACCACCGACGCGACGAACCGTCGGACCACCACCACGTACAACGCCCTGGGCCAGGGCACTGCCGTCACCGAGTACGGCACCGGCACGACTCCGCTGCGCACGACGACAGCCGAATTCGATGCAGAGGGCAATCGCATCACCACGACGTCCCCGGAGACCAAGGCGCGCACCAGCTACATCTACGACGCTCTCGGCCGAGTGACCGAGCAGGTCGAACCGACCTCGGCCACCGAGTCGATCACGACGACCTTCGGCTACGACGCGTCGGGCAACCGAACCCGCATGACGGACGGCCGGGGCAACAAGACCGTCTACACCTTCACCAGCTGGGGCCTCCCCGAGTCGACGATCGAACCGTCCACGACCGCCCACCCGGACAGAGCCGACCGCACCTGGACAACGGTGTACGACAAGGCCGGCCAGCCCGTGACGGAACTCCTGCCGGGCGGGGTCGAGCGAGAGCGTACGTACAACGGCCTCGGCCTCCTGGTCAACGAGAGGGGCGCCGGCGCGGAGGCTGCCACGACCGACCGCACGCTGGCGTACGACCTGGCCGGCCGCCTCACCGCGACCGGCACGGCCGAAGCGCTGACGCAGAACACCTACACCTACAACGACCGTGGCCAGCTTCTGACGGCAGAAGGCCCCGGTGGCCAGTCGAGCTACAGCTACAACGCCGACGGCAACATGACCAAGCGGGTGACGACGGCCGGAACGACCTATTACGGCTATGACAGTGCCGGCCGCATCGACTGGGCGGCGGACTCCATCACCGACACGGACGTCTGGTACGACTTCGACGCCGCCGGCCGCCCGCGCCTGGATCAGTACGCCAACAAGCCCGAAGGTGCCACGTCCTTCATCGTCACGGCCAAGCGCGCGTACACCTACGACGACCTCGGCCGTCTGAAGGCCGACAGCGTCAAGAGCCCCGACGGCACCACCACAGTCGCGTCCACGACGTATGGCTACGACCTGGACGACAACCTGACGTCGAAGACGACGACGGGCACGGCCGGAGCCGGGGACAACACCTACGGCTACGACCACGCGGGCCGCCTGGTCTCCTGGACCGACAAGAACGACACCACGACGACGTACGCGTGGGACGCGGCGGGCAACCGCACGCGGGCCGGTTCGACGACTGCGACGTTCGACGCCCGCAACCGCCAGCTGACGGACGCCTCCACCACGTACACCTACACCCCGCGCGGCACGCTGGCATCGGCCGCCGCCGGCACCGGCAGCGCGCGCACGCTGTCCTTCGACGCGTTCGAACGCAAAATCACCGACGGCAACGCGTCATACACCTACGACTCCCTGGACCGTGTCCAGACCCGAGGCACGACCACCTTCACCTACGACGGAGGCTCCAACAACCTCACGGACGACGGCACCACGGCCTACAACCGCACCCCGGACGGAAGCCTGCTGTCCCTGACAGACGGCACCACCGGCCAGTGGGCCCTGACCGACCAGCACACCGACTTGGTCGCCGGCCTCTCCGCATACGCCACCCAAGTCACCGGCTCCACCGCCTACGACCCCTTCGGCACCGAAACCGCCACCACCGGCACCACCCCCGCCGTCGGCTACCAGTCCGGCTGGACCGACCCGGAGTCGGGCGACGTCAACATGGCGGCCCGCTGGTACCAGCCCGGCACGGGCGCTTTCAACTCGCGCGACACCTGGCAACTCGATCCCGTGCCCTCGGGACAGGCCAACCGCTACAGCTACGGCAGCGGCAGGGCCCTCAACGGCACCGATCCCAACGGCCACTGTTTCGGACCGGTACTCGTGGTGTGCGTCGGCGGTCTGCTCAGCGACACCGCGATAGTGGGATCACTTGGGCTCGCTGGGTACTCCTCATGGCAGCTGGGCAACTCCTCATGGAGCTTCGGCAGCTCGGGCAGCCTGACGACCGGGCACTACTACACCGAGACGAACGCGCTGTCCCAGTCGTACGCCGCCAGTCAGGCCAGCGCCATCGCAGCGCAGGCCAACAATTTCGCATGGGGTGGAAGCTCCGCACTCGTCTCCACCGCGAGCGGCGCAGGTACTGGCGCCTGCACCAGCTACTGCAGCAGCAACACTCTGACGCTCGCGCAGCCCCGGGTGATCGCCCCGCCCAAACCTCCTATTGACCAGAACCCCAACAACGGCACGAACCCTCAACCCGCACCCGCCCGCCCGACGCCCAAGCCCGACTGGGACCCCAACAGTGGGAAATGGGACCCAAGCGACGGGGTCGGCCTGGTCATCAGCGCGCTCAAGATGCTCGACCTCGCCGACAACGAGCAGTACACGCCCAACGAACTGCTTGAGACGCTGCCAGCACCGGTCAACGAATCGGGCGGAAAGAACGGCGGACGTGACCGCACGGACGAGAAGTGTGACGATGGTCCCGGAGTAAGCCCCACTGGCCACGCTGTTTACATGCCACGCGAGCGCTACTACGACAAATTCGAGAAGCGCTACGAATGCCGAGCAACGGGTGTGTACGGTCTGCTCGATCGGAGCGACTACAACAAGGGCCGAAAGGCACCAGGAACGAATACGAACAGCTCCACGCAGCCTCCGGGGATGAGGGAGATCAAGAAGCAGGGACACGAAGCCGCCAATGGCCACCTGATTCCCGCCGCTGCAAGTGGCTCTGGAATCGACTTGAGGAATCTCGTAGCAGAGTACAAGGAGACCAACACCCCCTACCTCAACCACGGCGTGGAGAAAGAAATTAGGGATGCCATCAAGTCAGGCAAACACCTGGCGATCTCCGTAGTCCCGCGCTACGGCAACAGCGGCAGCGGCATCCCAACCGAGATCGAGTACAACTACGGGACCCTGGAAGAGGGCAAGATGAAGCATTGCGTGATCACTCAGTCGCCTACAGGTGGGACCACCCGTGGCAGCAAAGACTGCCCGAGGAGGTGACAGGGGTGAAGAAGGACTACCTCGGACGCGTGTTGGACATGCTCGGTGAGCCGTCCTGGCAGTACCGGGATCCCGAAGCATGGCGAAAATTGGAGAACGAGCTGGGGGTGAGTCTCCCGGCAGACTACAAGGAGATCATCGACGCCTACGCCCCTGTCCAAATCAACGGCCACCTGTACCTGAGCCATCCAGCGACCGAACGCTGGAACCTGGGCGAGAAGATCCGAAGGACCTCCGAGGCATGGTCGCAGGTCGAGTGGGACTGGGCGGAGCCGGATGGTGACCCACGAACCGCGCTGGGCATGGAGCAGTTGACCTTCGGTACAGCGGACGGTCTGATTCCGATCGCCTCCACTGACCGCGGGGAGACAATTTTCTACGCCCCTAAGGGCGCACGCGGAAGAGGGTCGCTCTTCATCGAGGACGGCGAAGGTGAGTTCTTCGAGTACTCGTTCTCGTTCTCGAAGTGGCTCTACCTCTGGCTCATCGGCGAGGATGTGGCTGGACCGAACAGCAGTGCCTTCTATCCTGGCCCTGTTGTCTTTGAATCGCTTCCGATGAGCGAAACTGACGAGCCGCGCTCATGGGTCGGCCCAGACCGCGGAATGTGACGTTACAGCAGTTCGCCATTCAAAAAATGCCGCAGGACGTGACGACTCCCTTCGCGGACCTCAAGAAAAGGACAGAGCACTGAGCACGAGTACATGGTGAGGTACCCAAGCGCAGGCAATCCGCGAAGACGGCACCTGGGTGCGGCAGCGGGCCTCATAACCCTGTGCCTTGCCGCCTGCACAACTGGGGTTGCCACAAGCACCGAGCGTCCGAAAGGCGCAGATCGATCGCCAAGGAGCTCGGCTTCTGCGACGGCGGGTAGCGGCCCTCACCGCCCTCCTCCCCGAGCCCCTCCGCGACTACGCCTCCATCCACCGCACCGACGAACACCGCGGCTACGCATCAGACGAGATCGCCGTCGCCTCAAGACGGCGGGCTCAGTACCGGTACGACTGGCTCCAGCGGCACGACCGGCGGCAGCTCAGGTGGCGTTCCTCAGAATCCCGACCAAGGCTCGACACCTCCGCCCGCCCCGAACCGCCCCTCCCTCACCCCCGAGGTCGATTCGGGCCAGTGGAAGCCCGGCGATCCGGTGCAGGCGACGGCGCCCGTCGTGATCCCCGATCAGGGCTGACACGCCTCCCGTACCAGCACCGGCTCCGCCGCGTGCACGCGTAGCGCCGGCCCCTCGTCCAGGTCCAGGACCACGGCGGGGCCGCCTGCCGCGTACTGCTCGTTGCGGATGCCGAGGACGGCACGCCAATCGCCCCACACGCGCACTTGTTGCCCGACCCTCACCATGACCGCCGCGACCTCCCTGGCCTCCGGCTCGGCCATGAGGTCGGGGGCCTTCAGCTCCGCGTACACCGTCTTGCCGATTCCGGCCGCCCGTCGCTCCACGCCCCATCGGTGGGCAAGCGACCGCACGAGGAACAGTCCGCGTCCGTCCGTCTCGCCGTCGCCGGGCTCCCGCACCTCGGGGTGACCCGCTCCGGCGTCGCTCACCTCCAGGCGGAGCAACCCATCGCCTACCGAGCGCGCGATCCGTACGCCGACCTGCCGGTCGCTCGGCACGGGTACGCGCAAGGCGTTGGTCACCAGCTCAGAGAGCACCAACTCGGCGTCCGCCGCCGTGTCCTGGGAGACACCCCAGCTGCCGAGCATGGCGTGCAGTAACGCACGTGCCCTGCGTGCGCTGCGGGGGGTTCGGGGCAGGCGGAAGACGACTTCGTTCGAACGGGAGTGTTCTGCCATGGCGTCCCCAAAGCGTCGATTGCGGTGACTCGGTCTCCATCTCGGCAGGCAGCATATGAACCCACGCAACGTTGCACCACGCTACGTACCTTGCTTCATCCTTTCGGGGAATGTCACAGCTGTCGAAGTGCGCCTCTGGTAGGGAGTTGCACATGCCTACTGTCAAACCGTCCACCGTCCTCGGCCGCCAACTGGGAGAGGAGCTACGGAAGTTCCGTGAGGCGGCAGGTGTGTCCATGGCGCATGCCGCGGAAGCACTCGACTGCACCAAGGGCAAGATCAGCCGTATCGAGAACGGGCACGTCCCTGTGCGTACACCCGACCTGATCGCCCTCATGCAGGCGTACGGGGTGGAGGAGCCCACGTCACGGGAGCGCCTTGCGGCCCTCGCCCGTCGTGCCAATCGGCGTCGCCGGGAGGGCTGGTGGCATCGGTATGCGTCCGTACTCAGCGACACGTACGTCGATCAGATCGAGATGGAGTCCATCTGCGAGAGCATTCGGACGTACCAGGTGCAGCTCGTGCCCGGGCTCTTGCAGACAGCGGGGTACGGACGAGCAGTGACCGTTGCCTCACGTGCCTGGCAGACCCCGGAAGAGATCGACCGCTTCGTCCAGGTGCGTCTCGCCCGGCAGGAACGGCTCACGGGTGAAACCCCGATCGAGTACTGGGCGGTGCTCGCAGAAGGCGTGCTGCATCAGCAGGTGGGCGGCCCCAAGGTGATGAGCGCTCAACTGGATCATCTTGCGGCCATGGCACAGCGCCCCAACGTCACCATCCAGGTGCTGCCCTTCTCGCGCGGTGCCCACTCCGGCATGTTCGGCCCCTACCTGCTTCTGAGCTTTCCGCAGTTGGCCGCGCTCGACCTCGTCCTCACCGAAACGCCGACCGGCAACATCTGGATGGAGCGGGAAGCGGAAGTAACCAGTTACCGCAGGCTCTTTGACGATGCGCGGATGGCAGCATTGCCGCCGACGGAATCACTGGCACTGATCCAACGCACCGCCAAGGAGTACAGGTCATGAGCAACGCAGGACCCGCATCCGCCCGCAGCGACGCAGCGCTATGGCGCCGGAGCAGCTACAGCGGCGGGCAGGGCGATTGCCTCGAACTCGCCCACAACATCCCCACCCACGCCCCCATACGCGACAGCAAGCACCCCTCCGGCCCGGTCATCCCCTTCACCCGTGCCGCCTGGCAGGCCTTCGTGACGCGCCTGGGCTGATCGGCGGCTCAGTCGGCCCCGCTGCCCTTCGGCGGCACCGTCGGCATCCCCAGGAACGGCAGCCGCAGCGCGCCGAAGGCCTCCGCCGGGACCGCCGGTGCCTTCGGCTCGACCGGCTGGAGACGCTCGTACGGTCGTCCCTGCGCCGGACGCGGGTCGGGCTCGCCCTTGTTGGGCCAGTACGACATGGCCCGCTCGGCCTGCGCGGTGATGGTGAGGGAGGGGTTCACGCCGAGGTTCGCGGAGACCGCGGCGCCGTCGACGACCGAGATGCCGGGGTGGCCGTAGAGGCGGTGGTACGGGTCGATGACGCCCTCCTCCGCGGTGGCGCCGATCGGGCAGCCGCCCAGGAAGTGGGCAGTCAGCGGGGTGCCCATCAACTCGCCGACGTTGGAGCCCGCGAAGCCGTTGATCGACTCCGCGATGGCCGTGGCGCCCTCGGTGGCCGCCTTGATCTGTTTGGGGTTGGGGCTGCCGTGGCCCTGGCGGGCGGTGAGCAGGCCCTTGCCGACGCCGTCCGGTTTCAGGTACGTCGTCAGGGAGTTGTCGAGGGACTGCATGACCAGGCCGATGATGGTCTTCTCCGACCAGCGGCGGTTGGAGAGGGAGCGGAGGACCTGGACCGGGTGGCGGGCCGCGTTCCTCAGCCAGGCCGCCACCCTCGACGAGCCCTCCGCGTAAGGGACTTGCAGGATCGACAGGCCGCCCATCGAGTTGGAGCCCTTGCCGTAGCGGACGGGCTCGATGTGGGTGTTCTCGTCAGGGTGGATGGACGACGTGATCGCGACCCCACGCGTGAAGTCGACCTTCTTCTCACCGGTGACCTTGCGGTAGCGCCGGTCGTCGGTCTGCGCGCCCACCAGCGCCTCGGAGTTGGTGCGGGTCAGCTCGCCCAGACGGCCCGACAGATACGGCAGTTGTCCGGTCGCCTTCATGCGGTGCAGCAGGGTCTGCGTGCCGTACGTGCCCGCCGCGAGCACCACCCGGCGGGCCTTGAAGGTGCGGCCCTTCGACGACTTCCGCCGGTTGTCCGTCGGCAGCGTGGCCACGGCGTAGCCGCCCTGCGAGTCGTCGGTGACGGAGACCACCGTGGTCATGGGGTGCACGACCGCGCCCGCCTTCTCGGCAAGGTAGAGGTAGTTCTCGTTCAGGGTGTTCTTCGCGCCGTGGCGGCAGCCGGTCATGCACTCGCCGCACTCGGTGCAGGCCCTGCGGGACGGCCCCGCGCCGCCGAAGTAGGGGTCCTCGACCTGGCCACCCGGCCGCGCCTTCGCCGAGCCGTCGGCGTCCTGTCCGTCGCCGAAGAACACGCCCACCGGCGCCATGTGGAACGTGTCCCCCACGCCCATCCGCTCGGCCGCCGCCTTCAGATGGACGTCGGACGGGGTCATCGTCGGGTTGAGCCGCACCCCGAGCATGCGCCGGGCCTGGTCGTAGTACGGCGCCAACTCCTCCTGCCAGTCGGTGATGTCACGCCACTGCGGGTCGTCGAAGAACGGCTTCGGCGGTACGTAGAGGGTGTTGGCGTAGTTCAGCGAACCGCCGCCGACACCCGCGCCCGCCAGGACCATGACGTTGCCCAGCAGATGGATGCGCTGGATGCCGTACATGCCGAGCCTGGGGGCCCAGAGGTAGTTCTTCAGGTCCCAGGAGTTCCTGGGGAGGGACTCGCGGGTGAAGCGGCGGCCGGCCTCCAGGACGCCCACGGTGTAGCCCTTCTCCGTGAGGCGAAGGGCGGTGACGGAACCGCCGAAGCCCGATCCGACGACGATCACGTCGTAGTCATAGGTGTCCTGTGGCACGTGCTCTCCTCGTTGAGAACGGGTGTTCCTACCAGAAGCGCTACTTGAAGCGCAGGACCTTCATCAGGCGCAGGCTCCTGCTCATGAACCGGGCGTACTGCTCGTCGTCCATCCCCAGCGACGGCGCCATCGGCAGCAGCCGCTGCTGGGCGACCGTCTGGGCCTCGGTGTACTTGAGGATGCCCTCGGAACCGTGGCGGCGGCCGAGGCCGGAGTCCTTCATGCCGCCCATCGGGGACTGGACGCTGCCGTAGGCGGGTGCGTAGCCGTCGTTGACGTTGACGGTGCCGGTGCGCAGGCGGGCGGCGACCGCGCGGCCGCGCTTGCCGTCCTTCGTCCAGACCGAGGAGTTCAGGCCGTAGGGCGTGGAGTTGGCGTGGTCGACCGCCTCGTCCTCGGTCCGGAAGCGGTAGACGGAGACGACCGGGCCGAAGGTCTCCTCGGTGCACACCGCCATCGGTTCCGTCACGCCGTCGAGAATCGTCGGCTCGAAGAAGTACGGGCCGATGTCCGGTCGGGCGACGCCTCCGGCGACGACCTTCGCGCCCTTGGCGACGGCCTCCTCGACATGGCGGGTGACCGTCTCCAGTTGCCGCTCCCCCACCAGGGAGCCCATGTCGGCGCCGTAGGCGAGGGACCTGCCGAGCCGCATGGCCTTGGTGCGGGCGGCGAAGCGCTCCAGGAAGGCGTCGGCGATCGACTCGTGGACGTACAACCGCTCGATGGAGATGCACAGTTGGCCGGCCGAGGAGAAGCAGGCGCGTACGGCGCCGGCGGCGGCCTTCTCGATGTCCGCGTCCTCCAGGACCAGCATCGCGTTCTTGCCGCCGAGTTCGAGGGAGACGCCGACCAGCCGGGCGGCGGCGCCCTGGGCGACCTCGCGGCCGGTGCGGGTGGAGCCGGTGAAGGAGACGTAGTCGGCGTGGCGGACGACCTCGGGGCCGACGACGGGGCCCTCGCCGAGCACGACCTGGAAGACCTCGGCGGGCAGACCGGCCTCGACGAGGAGGTCACGGGCCCACAGTGCGGTCAGGCAGGTCTCCGTGTCGGGCTTCATCACCACGGCGTTGCCCGCGACGAACGCCGGCAGCGCGTCGCCGACCGACAGCTCCAGCGGGTAGTTCCAGGGGGCGATCTGGCCGACGACCCCGCGCGGGTGGCGCAGTTCGGTGACGCGGGTCAGGGTGGGCATGGCGCCCGCGTGCCGCTTGGGTCCGAGGTAGGCGGGGGCCCGGCGGCCGTAGTGGCGGGCCGCGACGGCGACGGCCTGCACCTCCTCGTGGGCGTGCAGCCGGGCCTTGCCGGTCTCCAGTTGGATCAGGTCCAGCACCTCGGCCTGGCGCTCCAGCACCAGGTCGTGGAAGCGCAGCAGTACGGCGGCGCGCTGCCGTACGGGGGTCTGGGCCCAGACGGCCTGGGCGGCACGGGCGGCGGCGAAAGCTTTCTCCACGTCCGCGGGCGTCGACTCCGGCAGATCGGCCAGCTTCTCGCCGGTGAACGGCGTGTGGTTGGCGGTACGGCCCGAACCGACCACGCCCTTGGTCAGCCGGGCGACCAGCTCGGGGGTCACCACGTCGGCGGCGGTGCGGGCGCCTTCCGGGGCGGGGGCGAGGGGGTTCGTTCCGGTCAGCACCGGGGCCTGGGAGTCCGTCATGACGCGCAGGGTATGCCGCGGCGCACACTTTGTGTACCCGGCGGTAACGAGGATTCACCGAGCGCTCACACGGCGCCAGTGACTGCTGGCAACAAATGCGCTGATCAGGGCGTTGTACGAGCCACCCGATCAGTCGGCTGTGATGTTCAGCCCGTCGCGCACCCGCTGGAAGACCGCCATGCCCTCCTTCTCCGCCGCCCCGCCCTCGGGCATCTCGACCCGCAGCTCGTAGAGCCGGTTGTGGTCGGTGCGGACGAACAGCTCGACGACCCGCCGCCGCAGCTCGGGGTCACCGTAGGTGCTGTCGGACCGCACGGCCTCCCAGCCGCGGAAGCCGGTCTCGGTGTGCCGCGAGCGCGCGTTGCCGTAGACCTTCCAGGTCCTGGCGTGCTCCTCCGCCTGGCTCAGGGGAGTGCCGGGGGCGTTGTCCCACTGGGTGAGGCGGACCTCGACGTAGCCGTCCGGGTCCGCGTACTCGACCATGCGGGGCGGGAAGTTCTCACCGCCCGAACGGGAGAACTCCTCGTACGCGGCGGGCAGGGCGAGGGCGGCACCCATGTCCTTCTCAGTGCGTACGGTCCAGCCGTCGGCGATGGTGGCGGTGGCGGTGGGAGAGGCGGTGGCGCTGGGCGTCGGCTTCGGGGCGGCCGAGCGGCCGGTCGCCGTGTTCGTCGCGTCCTTCGTACTCGCGTCCTTCGTATCCGCGCCGCCGTCAGGGCCGGTGAGGGCCGAGGCGCCGAGCCAGGCGGTGCCGGCGAGAAGAGCGCCGACGAGGGCGAGCGGCGCGGGGCGGCGGTGAAGGGGGCGGCGGACGACGGGTATCGGCTCGGGTTCCGTGGCCGGCGGGGCGGCGGCCGGCAGGGTGTCCGCTTCGGGGTCGACCTCGACCCCTGCCTGTTGCCCGCCCAGCCGTACGGTCCGTATGTCGTCCCCGAACTCCTGCAGACCGGAGGGGTCCTGGACCTCGGGAGCCTCCTCCCGCGTCTCGCCAGCCGCCGCCTCCAGCGCCGCCGCCACCTCGTCCGGCTCCGGGCGCTGGGCGGGGTCCTTCTCCAACAGCCGTACGAGGAGCGGGCCGAGGGGTCCGGCCTGCTTCGGCGCGGGCAGGTCGGCGGTCAGGATCGCGGCGAGCGTCGACTCCACCGCCGTACGCCGGAAGGGCGACCAGCCCTCCACGGCGGCGTAGAGGAGGACTCCGAGGGACCACAGGTCGGAGGCGGGGCCCGCGCCACGGCCGGACATGCGCTCGGGTGCAACGAATTCCAGCGAGCCGACGAACTCGCCGGTGGCCGTGAGGGAGTCCTCGCCCTGGACGTGGGCGATGCCGAAGTCGGTGAGGACGACGCGGCGGTGGCGGCCGAGCAGGACGTTGGCGGGCTTCACGTCGCGGTGCACGATCCCGACCGCGTGCGCGGCGCGCAGGGCGCCGAGGACCGCGAGGCCGATACGGGCGGCCTCGGCGGGCTCCAGCGGGCCCCGCTTGAGCAGCTCGTGCAGGGACTCGCCGCGGACCAGCTCCATGACGATCCAGGGCTGGTCGTCCTCCTCCACGACGTCGTGGATGGAAACGGCGGACGGATGGTCGACGCGGGCGGCGGCGCGGGCCTCGCGGTGGAGGCGGCGGGCGGCCCGCTGGTGGACCTCGTCCTCCGGATCGCCGGGCAGGCGGGGCTGCTTGACGGCGACCTCGCGGCCCACGAGCTCGTCGTGGGCCCGCCAGACGGTGCCCATGCCGCCCGAGCCGATCCGCTCGGCCAGCCGGTAGCGGCCGCCGACCACGCGTCCTTCGCTCACAGTTGGGTGATGTCCAGGTCGTCGATGACCTTCTGGGCCACTTCGCGGCCGCGGTCGGTGAAGTCACCCTTGCCGGGATAGCTGATCGTGACCTTGTACATGTCGCCCTTGGAGCTCTTGTAGTAGAACATCCGCAGTTCGCGGGGGCGGGGGTTCTGGGTGTCGTCGGTGACGTAGGCGATCGTGTTCTCGGCGGCCTTCCTGCCCTTGTACGAGGTCTCCTGGGGGTCGGTGTCCGGGTCCTCGGGCATGTCCAGCCGGTAGTCGCCGCTCTCGTTGAACTTGTCGTCGTCCTTGTACATCTCGGCCGCTGCCGACCCGGCGATGCTGCTGCCCGTGCCCTCGGCCTTCCTGTCCACGGTCAGGCCGACCAGGATGGCGCCGCTGTAGTCCGCGTACGTGACCCAGTTCTTCTCCGTGTCGTCGGGTTTCGGCTCGGTCGCCTGGTAGTCCTCGGGGACGCTCAGGGTCACCCCCAGATCCTGGTGGGCCCGCTGCGCCCAGGCGTCCGGCTCCGCCTCCCCCGCGAAGGGGTCGGCGCCCACCACGTACGCCCCCACCACGGCCACGACGACCGCCGCGCCGAGGCCGGCCAGCGTCTTGCGGCCGAGCCGGACGCCGCCCTTGCCGCTGTCGTCGGAGCCGTTGAACTGCACGACCTGCGTGGGCGCGGGCGCCGGCGGGCTGACGGCCCGCTCCAGCAGCGCGCGCGTCCGGGCGGCGTCGGGACGGGCGGCCGGGTCCTTCTGGAGGAGGCCGGTGATGACCTCGGCGAGCGGGCCCTGCGCGGAGGCGGGGGCGGCCGGGGTCGCGTTGAGGACGGACTGGAGGGTGGCCGGGGTGTTGCTGCGGCGGAACGGCGAGACGCCCTCCGTCGCCGCGTACAGCACCACGCCGAGGGACCACAGGTCGCTCGGCGGGCCGGGGCGCTGGCCCAGCACCCGCTCGGGGGCGATGTACTCGGGCGAGCCGACGAAGCCGCCGGTGTCGGTCAGATTCGTCTCGCCCTCGATCTGGGCGATGCCGAAGTCGGTGAGGACCACGCGGTCATGGCGGCCGAGCAGGACGTTGTCCGGCTTCACGTCGCGGTGCAGGACACCGGCGGCGTGCGCGGCCTCCAGCGCGCCGAGCACCTCCAGGCCGATGCGGGCGGCCTCGCGGGCGCCGAGGGTGCCCTCCTGGAGCACATCGCCCAGCGAGCGGCCCTGCACCAGCTCCATCACGATCCACGGCTGGCCGTCCACGACCGCGACGTCGTGCACGTTCACGACAGCCGGGTGGTCGAGCCGGGCGGCGGCGCGGGCCTCGCGGCGCATCCGTTCGAACGCGTTGGCGCGTTCGCGCTCGGGAAGGTGGTCGGGTACGCGGGGTTCCTTGACGGCGACCTCACGGTCCACCGTCTCGTCCTTGGCCCGCCACACCGTGCCCATGCCGCCGTGGCCGAGCTTGGCCAGCAGCCGGTAACGGCCCGCGATCAGGCGCCCGGTGCCGGGATCCGGGGCGGGTTGCGCCTGCTGCTGCGGGGTTTGCTGCGGAGCCCGCTGCGGGGTCTGCTGCGGGGTCTGCTGCGGGACGACCTGGGTGGGCGTCGCATACGGGTTGCCCGGGTGCGGCACCGGCGCCTGCGGCGGTTGCAGACCGAAACTCGTTGGCTCGTCGGACCCGTAAGGGGCTCCCCCGTTGCTGTTCATACGTCCATCCATATCGCGCCAAGGGTCCCTCCATCCACTTCGAACACTGTGCGGTCACCGAGCCGTGACTCCCGCTGGGGCTTATCTCCCGTTTATGCGTGTGCTGGGGGCGGGTGGCGGTGTCGAGGGGGTCGGGGAGACGCCGGGCGGGGTGCTCGCGGAGGCGCCGGGGCTTGTGGAGGGGCCGGGGCTTGTGGAGGCACCGGTGCTCGCGGAGGCGCCGGTGCTCACCGAGCTCCCGGCCGAGGTGGTCGGCGAGGGTGGCGGAACGTTTCCGTTGCCGTCCCCGTTCATCAGCAGCGCCACCGCCGACACTCCGACCCCCGCCACCGCGGCCACCAGCACCACGCTCACCAGCACGCTGCGCGGAGAACGCCAGGCGTGCGCGGGCGCCGGTATGCGCCCGCGCGCCAGGAACTCCCGCAGCATCCGCTCCGCCTGCGCCGCGTCCAGACGGCGCCGCGGATCGCGCTCCAGCAGGCCCCGTACGACGGGCAGGAGAGGCGCGGCCTGCGCGGGCGGCCGTATCTCGTCGGACACCACGGCGAGCACGATGCCGCTCAACGAGTCCCGCCGGAACGGCGATTCGCCGCTCACCGCCGCGCACAGCAGCGCCCCCACCGACCACAGGTCGGAGGCGGGACCGGTCCTGGCCCCGGCCATCCGCTCGGGCGCGGTGTACTCGGGCGAGCCGACGAAGGTCCCGGTTTCGGTGAGGGTGGAGGCGCCCGCGATCCGGGCGATGCCGAAGTCGGTGAGGACGACCCGGCCGTCGCTGCCGAGCAGGACGTTGGCGGGCTTGATGTCACGGTGCAGGACACCGGCGGCGTGCGCCGCACCCAGCGCGCTCAGCAGGTCGGCGCCGATCCGTGCGGCCTCGGCCGGGTCGAGGGGCCCGTGGGCGCGGATACGGTCGTCCAGGGAGCCGCCGTCGATCAACTCCATGACGATGTACGGCCGTTCGTCGTGCTCGACGATGTCATGGACCACGATGACGTGCGGATGCCGGAGCTGCGCGACGGTGCGCGCCTCGCGCAGGGTGCGCTCACGCCACCACCGGGCCTCCGGCGCGGAGAGGGTCTCGTCGAGCGTGAGTTCCTTGACCGCGACGCTCCGCCCGAGCAACTCGTCGGTGGCCCGCCATACGACACCCATGCCGCCGCGCCCGAGCCGCGCCTCCAGGCGGTAACGGCCCGCTATGACACGGAGGTTGTTCCCCTGGCTGCCCATACGCCTCATCATGACGCCCCGGACGGAGACCTTCCGGAGCGCCGACCGGCCAAGTGTGCGCGCCAGACGCCGCGAGGCAGGCGGGACCTCGAAACACGCCCTACGGCTCGCGCCAGCCCTGGAGCACGGTCTCGAAACGCTTCTGCGTGGTGGGCCAGTCCTCCGTCGGCGAGGCCATGTAGAACGCGTACTCGACGCCACTGCCGGCGATGTACATCTGGTCGACGGCCCGGTACGGCCCCGGGAAGTCGGTGTCCTTCGGCAGCGCCGTCCAGGTCCACTCCATCCGGGAGGCCTGCATGTCACGGTAGACCTTGCGCTCCAGGCTCAGCCGCTGGTAGTCCACCAGCCGCTGCCCGAGCTGCCAGTCCAGGCTGGTCAGGTGGGCGTTGGCGTCGTTGAAGTCCGGTGCGGTGTCCATGGCGATGCGCAGGATGTGCTTGCCGCCGTCGGGCGAGTAGTCGACCTGGGTGAGGTCGCCGTCCTTCTGAAGGTTGCTGCGCTTCCAGCCCTTGGGCAGGGAAAGGCTGAAACCGAGCGGGTCCTCGACGGTCTCCCAGCCGGCCGGAACGTTGCTCTGCGGGGACTTGGACGGAGTGCCCCCGGTCGTCGGGGTCGGCGAGGCGGAGGTGTCCTTCGCCCGCCGTCCGTCCTCCCACCAATGGAGAGCCACCGCGGTGCCGCCGGCGACCACCGCGGCGAGCGCCACGAGCAGCGCGAGCGTACGCAGT
Source organism: Streptomyces sp. TRM68416 (assembly GCF_014596915.1). GTDB lineage: Bacteria > Actinomycetota > Actinomycetes > Streptomycetales > Streptomycetaceae > Streptomyces. Next base: position 200,662 of record NZ_JACVWU010000005.1, on the reverse strand, counting down.
CCGCGGCGACGCTTCGACGGCGAACCACCGCCCGGCCCGGAGGCGTGCGGCTGCGGCGCGGTGCCGTGCGGACCCGGCTGCGGCGCGGTGCCGTGCGGACCCGGCTGCGGCGCGGTGCCGTGCGGATGCGGACGCGACGGGGCGCCGTGCGGATTCGGCGTGGTCCCGGACCCGTACGGCGTGGTGCTTGGCGCATACGGCGTAGTGCCGGCCCCGTACGGCGTGGTACCGGACCCGTACGGCGTCGTGGTCGCCGTACCGGGATCGAGCCCGTCGGGGACGCGCCCCGTGGGCACGTACGCCTGTGCCGCGTCCGGTCGGCGTCCCTCCGCCGCCTCGGCGAGCATCTGCTCGGCCGCGACCGCGTCGGGGCGGGCCGCGGGGTCCTTGTGCAGCAGCGCGGCGATCGCCGGGCCGAGCGGGCCGGCGTGCGCGGGCTGCGTGGCCTCCTCCTCGACGACCGCCTGCATGGTCGACAGCGGGGAGGTACGGCGGAACGGCGACCGGCCCTCCACCGCCGTGTAGAGCGTGGCACCGAGCGCCCACAGGTCGGAGGCCGGGCCCGGGTCGTGGCCGCGGATCCGCTCGGGGGCGAGGTAGTCGACGGAGCCGACGACCTCTCCGGTACGGGTGATGGTGGTGTCGCCCTCGATCTGGGCGATGCCGAAGTCGGTGAGCAGGACACGGCCGTCCTCGGCGAGGAGGACGTTGCCGGGCTTGATGTCGCGGTGCAGGACACCGGCGGTGTGCGCGGCCCGCAGGGCGCGCAGCACCCACAGGCCGACGCGGGCGGCCTCGCGCGGCTCGATCCGGCCCCGTTCCTTGACGGCGTCGGCCAGCGAGTGGCCCTCGACCAGCTCCATCACGATCCACGGGCGGGCGTCGTGTTCGAGCACGTCGTGCACCGTGACGACGGCGGAGTGGTTGATCCGGGCGGCCGCCCGCGCCTCGGCCCGGGTACGGGCGAGCAGCAGCTCCTGCTCGCTCTCGGAGACGTAGAGCGCGGCGGTCAGCTCCTTGATCGCGACAGCCCGGTGCAGCACCTCGTCGTGCGCACGCCACACGCGGCCCATGCCGCCGCTCCCGATGGCGTCGGCGAGCCGATAACGCCCCGCGAGGAGCTGGCCCTGCATCTGATTCACGTTGCCCCGCAATGCTCTTGACAAGGTCAGATTAGGGACCGGGCAGCACTCAGGGAACGGGCGGGGTGGGACAGAGACAGCACTGTGACGGTTGCCGTCACCCAGAGTTGGGGCGGTGGATCAGCCGGTGACCTGGTACGTCGCCGACGCCTGCTCGAACAGCCGCGTCACCTCGTCCCGCTCCGCCTCCGGGCCGCGCACCTGCACCACGTGGTACCGCCCGTCGACGAGCATCGCGAGATTGCGCACGAACCGCTCCCGCCCCGCGTCGTCGGTCCAGGTGAACTGCCCCTCGGCCATGGTCCGCCCGCCGACCTGGATCGTCTTCAGACCGGTCGAGGTGGCCCAGCTGGAGTCGCGGTAGGGCTGGAGCTCGGGCTCGTCCTCCCGCTGGTACGCCATCGGATCGCTGCCGTACTTGGCCGCGGTGTCCCGGCCCGGTACGACGATGAGCTCGAAGTTGCCGTGCGAGTACACCACTTGCCCCCGGCCGTTCTCCGGGGTGCGGTCCCAGCCCTTGGCGACGGCGATCCGGAAGCCCTCGTCGTCCGTGCGCAGGGCGAAGCCGTCGGCCACGTCCGGGCCGGTGGTCTGCGTCTCGGTCGAGGCGGCGGACTCGGACGCGGTCGGCTTGTCCTGCCCGCCCGTTGACGTCTGGTCGGGCCGGGGCTCGCTGCTGGCCCGCGGAGCCTGGCCGACCTCGCCCGTGCTGCCGGTGCGGTCGGTGTCGTCGGCCCCGCCGGGTTCGGCCTTGGGCATGAACAGCACGGCGTAGGCGATCGCCGTGGCCATCAGCAGCAGGACCAGCAGAAGCAGGGTGCGGCCCAGCCGGCGCGGTGAACGCACCTCCTGCCGGGCCCGCTTGTGCCGCCCGTGGTGCGCGGGCAGCCCGGCGCGCCGCCTGCGCACCAGTTCGCCGCGGCGGCGTACGACGGGCAGCCGGCGGGCGTCGACGGGCGGGGCTGTGACGACATGGGCGCCGGCCTCCGGCTCGGGCGCGGAACGCACCAGCGAGCGCAGCCAGCCGCGGAGTTCCTCGAAGTCGATGCGTTCGGTGGGGTCCTGCCGCAGCAGCGACTCGACCACCGGCCGCAGCGGCCCGCACTCCTCCGCGAACGCCGGCGGCTCCGCGCACACCATCTGCACCAGCTCGGCCGTCGACTCCTCCGGGTACGGAGCGTGCCCCTGCACCGCGCGGAACAGCAGTGCCCCGAGCGCCCACAGGTCGGTCGCGGGGCCGATGGGCGCGGCCAACTGCCAGTTCTCGTGCACGGGCCCGGCCTGCTCCGGCGCCCACCGCTCGGTCACCGGCCCCACCACAGCCATCCGCGCCTGCCGTGCCCGCTCGGCGGCCAACGCGGTGGCGGGCCCCCGCCGCACAGTCGCACCGCCACCGGCTGCGTCCCAGCCACCGGGGGGCGGGGCCCCGTTCCCGCCGGAGGGCAGGGCGGCACGGCCGGGGGCCTCGGGGGTGCCGGGGTGTCCGCCGGGAGTGGTACGGCCGGGGAGAGCGGGGCCGGAGCCGAAGGCGGCGGTGTCGGGGCCGGCGGGCAGGTGGCCGGGGCTGCCCGGCCCGGCGCTGGTCGTGGGGCCGACCGCTCCGCTGCGCGGTGCCGCTCCGTGCCAGGCGGTGGCGGAGGTGGTGCGCACGCCGTAGGGGTCGGCTATCTGCCCCGGCGGCATGGTGGCGGCGCCGTTCGGGGGCTGCCCGCCGTTGCCTACGGGGTACGGCGGCTGAGGCTCCGCCGGTGTCGGCGTCCCGGGGTCGGGGCGGGCCCCGGGCAGGGCTGCTCGGCCGCTCTGCTGCGCTTCCTGGACGCGGGCGGCGGCACGGGCGCCCGCCCGGTACGCGGCGATCGCGCCGGCCCTCGCGGCCCGGACGTCCGCGCCGCTCTCCACGGCCCTGGGCGGCGCGGGCGCGACGGCGCCTCCGGTGACCGGCGGCAGTCCTCCGGCCTCCCGCGCCTCGATCGCGGCACGCCGGGCGGCCTCGGGATCGCCGTCGAGGGCCACACCCCCGCCCGGACCTCCCCCGGGCCCGCTCATGCCCCCGCCGAGCCCGCCCGGAGCTCCCCCGGGCGCGCCCGCACTCCCGCCCGGAGCTCCCCCGGGCCCACTCATACCTCCGCCGGATCCAGCCGGCCGGCCCCCTGGCCCGCTCATGCCCCCGCCGAAGTCCGCGCCCCCGTCGTCGTCCGGTGCCGGTACCGGGTCGTAGCCGCACAGGGCCTCTTCCGCCGCTCCGACCGCGAGGCCCGTCAGCATCACGCGTCCGTCGTCGCAGACGAGCACGGTGCGGGCGGTGACGTTCCGGTGCACCCAACCGTGGGCGTGCAGCACCCGCAGGGCCATCAGCACGTCGGAGGCGACCTCGGCCGCCCGGTACGGCGTCAGCGGCTTCTCCGCGAGCAGCGCCGCCAGCGGGCGCGCGGCCACCAGCTCGCTGACGATCCACAGCGAGCCGCCCTCGGCGAACACGTCGAAGACCTGGTCGAGCCGGGGATGGTCGGGTATCCGGGCCGCCGCCTGCGCGGCCTCGACGGCGCGCCGCACGGCCGGGTCGCTGGGCCGCCGGATGCTGCCGCGCGCCGAGGTCCGCCGCGTACCGCCCCGCTCGCGCGCGGTGAAACCGTCGGGCAGCCCCTCCGCGTCGAGCACCTCCGCCTCGACGACCTCCGGCAACGGCACCTGCCGGACCAGGACTTCCTGTCCGCTGTAGGTGTCAAAGGCCCGGGACTCGGTGAGTTCGTACTCGTCGGACGGCGGCAGCGGCAGGCGGTAGCGGTCGGCGAGCACCCGACCCGCATAGTCGTCCACGATGCCTCCCCCGGCCGCCCGGTTGGTCAAATCCGTTCGCCTTGCGTCCCGTTGTGGATACTCATCCGGCTGCGTACGGTCCGCAAGCACTCACGATACGTGCCGGAGGCAACGTGCAAAGCGGGGATGCCAGATCTCGGACCCCAAACCGTGACCACTCAGGCGCGGCGGCGGTTCACGCCTTCGCCTTGAAGGACTTGGTCAGGGTCCGCCATGTGTCCTTGCGCAGCTCGCTGTCCCACCGGGCGGCTTTCGCCGTGTACATGATTCCGTACCCGAGTCGGTCGTCGACCACGGTCCCGCGGTCGACGCTGCGGTACTTGGTGCCGTTCTCCACGTAGGTGAACTCCCAGTCGGCCGTGTTCCAGCCGCGGTAGTCCACCGACTCTATTCGGATCCTCTGGTACTGGGGGCGCTGCATGTAGCGCTCCTGGTTCTTCCAGTCCGCGACGGGGTCGTCCTTCGGGGTGGTCGTCCAGCCGATGAGCAGCTTCTGCCCGTCCGGCCCGGTGAAGCGGTCGCCCGCGGCGCTGGTGGACTGGTACTTCCAGCCCTCGGGCAGTCCGATCGAGTAGCCCTGGCCGCCCTGGTGGGTCGAGGCCGCCGGGGCCTTGCTCCCGGAGGAGTCGTCCGAACCCGAACCCGTGCCACTCCCCCCGGACTCGGCGGCACCGGCACTCGGCGTCGACTCGCTCGTGGCCGCGCCGGACCCCGAGGCCGGGGCGGATGCCTGGCCGTCCGTATGGGCGCCGCCGCTCTCGTCCTTCTTGGTGTCGGCGCCGGCACTGGCGGACGCCTTGGTGCCACCGCTGCCCGCGGCTCCCTTGGAACCGTCGCCGTCCCCGCTGAACGCGATCGCCAGCACCACGCCGATCACCGCGAGCGCCACGACCACCGCGATGATGACCAGCGTCCGGCGCGGCACGACGTCGGTGAGCGGCGCCCTCGGCACGGGCCGCGGCGGCAGGTCCGGCGGCGGCACCACGGGCCACCCCGAACTACGCCCACCGGTCTGCGCGTTACCACCGGGCTGTGCGCCCCCACCACGCTGCCCGGCCTCCCCGGCGGAACCGGAACCGGGACCCGTCGCAGCCGACCGCCCGGCCGCGGCCCCCGGCTCCGCCGCCGAAACGGCCGTGTCACCACCGGACTTGGTACGCGCCGCGGCCGTCGCCCCGGCCGCCACGGCGGCCTTGCGCACCGACCGCAGCGCCCCCTTCAGCCGCTCGGCGGCGGGCTCGGCGGGCTGCGCGGGCAGCGGCACGACCCGCGTCGCGTCCAGCGCCGGCTCCGGCTCGGCCGCCTTGGGCTCGGGCGCGTGGATGACGTCGTTCAGCATCTTGCGCGCACCGGCGTCGTCCAGCCGCTGGGCCGGGTCCTTGGTGAGCAGCCCGTAGATGACGTCCTTGAGCGGGCCGGCGTTCTTCGGCTCCTCCAGCGGCTCGGTCATCACCGCGGTGAGCGTCGCGATCGCGGAACCCTTGTCGTACGGGGGCACGCCCTCGACCGCCGCGTACAGCAGACCGCCGAGCGACCACAGGTCGGCCGCCGGGCCCGGCTTGTGCCCGCGGGCCCGCTCGGGGGAGATGTAGGAGGGCGCGCCGACCAGCATGCCGGTCGAGGTGATGGACGGGTCGCCCTCGACCTGGGCGATGCCGAAGTCGGTGAGCACGACCCGGCCGTCCTCGGCGATCAGCACGTTGGACGGCTTCACGTCCCGGTGCAGGATGCCCTCGCGGTGGGCCGAGCGCAGCACGTCGAGGATGGCGAGCCCGACCTCCGCCGCGCGCTTGGGCTCCAGCAGGCCGTCCTCCCGGATGGCCTCGGCGAGCGACTTGCCCTCGACGAGTTCCATGACGATCCACGGCCGGTCGTCCTCGTCGACCACGTCGAAGACGGTCACCGCGCTGTTGTTCCGGATCCGCGCGATGGCCTTGGCCTCACGCAGTGTCCGCGTGATCAGCCGGCGCTTCTCCTCGTCGTCGATGTTCCCCGGGAACCGGAGTTCCTTGACGGCGACCGTCCGGCCCAGGGTCTCGTCCTCGGCGCGCCACACCGTGCCCATGCCGCCGCGGCCCAGTACGTCTCCCAGCCGGTACCGCCCGGCGAGGAGACGTGCGCTGTTGTCCTGACGGGATGTCCCCGCCCGCTCCGCCTCCGACATGCGTCCCCTCATGCAACCCGCCCTGACAGAGCCTCCATTGTCTCTCACCCGACAAGTGCCCAACGCCCAGGGTGCCCCTCGGGACGTACCGGCCGCCGCACCCCCGGAAGTCCGGCTTCCGGGCATCCCCGTCGGGGCGGAACCGCCGGTTCCCGAACCACCCGCCACCCCCGCGGCGGACGCCCCCGACACCGAACACGCCCTCCTCTCCGCCCGGTTCTGCCCTCACACCTCCTGCAACGACCCGGAACCGAACGAAGATCCCGATTCACGACACCCGTTCGAGTGACAGCCCGCGGCCGGGCGCGGAACCCGGAGGCCAGGCGCGAAGCCCGGAGGCCAGGCACGGAACCCGGAGGCCGGCCGCGGAGCCCGGAGGCCGGCCACAGCCCCCTGGATCCCGGACGCAGCCCCCCGCATCACAACGGCACGATGTCGGGCGCCCCCAACCGCGCCGCGTCCGCCGTCAGATCGTCGGGCTGGCGCTGCGACTCCCGCTCGGCCTCCACCCGCTTGTCGTAGTGCTCGACCTCGCGCTCGATCTGGTCCTTGTCCCAGCCCAGCACCGGCGCCATCAGCTCGGCCGCCTCGCGGGCGCTGAGCGTGCCGCGGTCGAAGGTCTCGATGGAGATGCGGGTACGCCGGGTCAGCACGTCGTCCAGGTGCCGTGCGCCCTCGTGCGAGGCGGCGTACACCACCTCGGCACGCAGATAGTCCTCGGCCGCCCCCAGCGGCTCGCCCAGCGAGGGGTCGGCGGCGATGAGGTCGAGCACCTCCTCCGCGAGGGACCCGTACCGGTTCAACAGGTGCTCCACCCGCACCGTATGGAGACCGGTGCGGGCGGCGATCCGCGCCCGCGCGTTCCACAGCGCCCGGTAGCCCTCGGCCCCCAGCAGCGGGACGTCCTCGGTCACGCACTCGGCGACCCGCAGGTCGAGCCCGTGCACCGCCTCGTCCACCGCATCCTTGGCCATGACCCGGTACGTCGTGTACTTGCCGCCCGCCACGACGACGAGCCCCGGCACCGGATGGGCCACGGTGTGCTCGCGCGACAGCTTGCTGGTGGCGTCCGACTCGCCGGCCAGCAGCGGCCGCAGCCCGGCGTACACGCCCTGCACGTCGTCGCGCGTGAGCGGCACCGCGAGCACGGAGTTCACGTGCTCCAGCAGGTAGTCGATGTCCGCGCTGGACGCGGCCGGATGCGCCTTGTCGAGGTCCCAGTCGGTGTCGGTCGTCCCGATGATCCAGTGCCGCCCCCAGGGGATGACGAACAGCACGGACTTCTCGGTGCGCAGGATCAGCCCGGTCGCGGAGTGGATCCGGTCCTTGGGCACGACCAGGTGGATGCCCTTGGAGGCCCGTACGTGGAACTGCCCCCGCTCCCCCACCATGGCCTGCGTGTCGTCGGTCCACACGCCGGTGGCGTTGACGATCTGCTTGGCGCGGATCTCGTACTCGCCGCCGTTCTCGACGTCCTGCACGCGCGCGCCGACCACCCGCTCGCCCTCGCGCAGGAATCCGGTCACGCGCGCCCGGTTGGCGACCCGGGCGCCGTAGGCGGCGGCGGTGCGGACGAGGGTGGCGACGTAACGGGCGTCGTCCATCTGGGCGTCGTAGTACTGGAGGGCGCCGACCAGGGCGTCCTTCTTCAAGGCGGGCGCCACGCGCAGGGCGTGACCGCGGCTCAGATGGCGGTGGACGGGCAGGCCGCGTCCGTGCCCGCGGGCCATCGACATGGCGTCGTAGAGCGCGACGCCGGAACCGGCGTACAGGCGCTCCCAGCCCTTGTGCTGGAGCGGGTAGAGGAAGGGCACCGGCCTCACCAGATGGGGCGCGAGGCGCTCCAGGAGCAGTCCGCGTTCCTTCAGGGCCTCCCTCACGAGCGCGAAGTCGAGCATCTCCAGGTAGCGCAGGCCGCCGTGGATGAGCTTGCTGGACCTGCTCGACGTGCCCGACGCCCAGTCACGCGCCTCGACCAGGCCGGTGGACAGGCCGCGGGTCGCCGCGTCCAGGGCGGTGCCGGCGCCGACCACCCCGGCGCCCACGACCAGTACGTCCAGTTCGCGCTCGGCCATTGATGCCAGTGACTCGGCGCGCTGCGCCGGCCCGAGTGCCGCTGTCCTCACCGCTGCCTCCCGCTGTAGGTCGTACCGGCCGCGCCCGTGGGGGCGAAGCCCGGTCGTATCCCCCATGCCCAAATTCTGACCGGCTTGCCCGACTTCAGCCACCACTCGCCACCAGCCTGTGGACAACCTCCACGGACATGCAGGGCAGAAGCCGGCCACCCCACAGGCAAGACACAAGGAATCAATCCCGTATTTCGGTCATATTTACTCCTAGTCTGACATTGCACTCGCCCGAACTGTCCACAGGGCTTGCGCACCTGTCCCGCTTCGGTTACTGGGAAGGACGGCCCACGCCATGCCCGCAGATCTCGCCGTCATCGGACTCGGCCCGTACGGCCTGCCCCTGGCCCAGGCAGCCGTGGCCGCCGGCATCCCCACGCTCGGCTACCGCACCGGCCCCGAACCAAACTCCCTCAGCCCCGCCGAACTGCGCCGCATGCTCGCCGCGGGCTTCCGGCACGCCACCAGCCCCGCCGAACTCGGCCGCGTACGCACCGCGGTCATCTGCGCGCCCACCCCGCGCGGCGCGGACGGCGGCCTCGACCTCGCCCAGCTGGAGTCGGCCGCCCGCACGCTGGCCGGCCACATGCGCCCGCACACCACGGTCGTCCTGGAGTCACCGGTCCCCCCGGGCACCACCGAGCAATTCCTGCGTCCCCTCCTCGAAGAGGTCTCGGGCCTGCGCGCGGGCCGCGACTTCCACCTCGCCTGCTCCCCCAGCCGCGTCGACCCCGGCAACCGCGACTTCACCCCCGCCAACACCCCCAAGGTGATCGGCGGCCTCACCCCCGCCTGCACCGAGTCGGCCGCCGCCTTCTACTCACGGCTCACCGACAAGGTCGTACGCGCGCGTGGACCGCGAGAAGCGGAGACAGTGCAGCTCCTGGAGACCAACTACCGCCACGTCAACATCGCCCTCGTCAACGAAATGGCCATCCTGTGCCACGAGTTGGGCGTCGACCTCTGGGACGTGGTGCGCTGCGCGGAGACCAAGCCCTTCGGCTTCCAGAGCTTCCGCCCCGGCCCCGGCGTCGGCGGCCACGCCGTCCCCCAGGACCTGACCGGCCTGACCGGCCGCTCCCTGCGCATGGTCGAACTGGCCCAGCAGGTCAACAGCCAGATGCCGCGCTACGTCGTCCAGCGCGCCGCGACCCTCCTCAACGAGCACGGCAAGTCCGCGCGCGGCGCCCGCGTCCTCCTCCTCGGCGTCACCTACAAGCCCGACCTCGCCGACCAGCGGTCCACCCCGGCCGAGGAGATCGCCGTCCGCCTGATGAGCCTCGGCGCCTCCGTCAGCTACCACGACCCGCACGTCCCGTCCTGGAACGTCCTGGACCGCCCGGTCCCCCGCGCGGACTCCCTGTACGAGGCGGCCGCCGACGCGGACCTGACGATCCTGCTCCAGCAGCACCGGACGTACGACCTCCAGGGCCTCTCGGTGAAGGCACAGCTGCTGCTGGACACGCGCGGGGCCACGCCTACGGGGGCGGCGCATCGGTTGTGAAAGGGGGCGCGTGGGTGGGCCGGACTCCGGAGCTGGTGGCATGCGGGGCGCGGCGCGGGTACCTTACGGAGACAGGTGGGGTCGGTCGCAGTGGCCACTGCGGCAGGCTCGTGGATGGATCACGTAGTGTCCGCCCCTAGTTTGCGTGGGGACGGCCGCTCACCATCACACCCACTAGGTGGAGCCCACCGCAGAGGCTACTGCGGCAGGCTCCTGGATGGTTCACGGAGTGTCCGCCCCTAGTTGCCTTGGGGGCGGCCGCTCACCATCCGAAAATCCGCAAGATCCACCTCCTCCGGCACTTCACCATCCGCAGACGGATCCGGTCCCAGCGAGTGGGCTTGCGGTGGCGTCCCATGGGCGCCCCCTTCCACGACACCGCCCAGTAGCCCGGTGGACGGTCCGTCGGAAATCGGGCCGGGCCCCGAGGAGCGGGGTCCGGAACCAAATCCTTGGAAGGGGGCGCCACCAGCAACCTGGGGCGCCGACAAGGACGCTACCGCCCCCACCCCATCCGACCAGCCCAGATCCGCCCCGAACGCAACCGCACGCCCCCACCCCACCCCGCACGCCCCGCGCAAGCCCAGGGCACACAAAAAGGGCCGGTCACCCCACCGGGCAACCGACCCCTTCAGGCCGCAGGACCTACCGCTGATGCTGCGAGTCGGCCACCGCCACCTCGACCCGCTGGAACTCCTTCAGCTCGCTGTACCCGGTCGTGGCCATGGCCCGCCGCAGCGCGCCGAAGAAGTTCATGGAGCCGTCGGGGGTGTGCGACGGCCCCGCCAGCACCTCCTCGATCGTGCCGACGGTCCCGAGGTGCACCTTCTTGCCGCGCGGCAGCTCCTCGTTGACGGCCTCCATGCCCCAGTGGTGGCCGCGGCCCGGCGCGTCCGTGGCGCGGGCCAGCGGAGAGCCCATCATCACGGCGTCCGCGCCGCAGGCGATGGCCTTCGGCAGGTCGCCGGACCAGCCGACCCCGCCGTCGGCGATGACGTGCACGTACCGGCCGCCGGACTCGTCCATGTAGTCGCGGCGGGCGGCGGCGACATCGGCCACGGCCGTGGCCATGGGCACCCGGATGCCGAGCACGTTGCGCGTGGTGTGCGCGGCGCCGCCGCCGAAGCCGACCAGCACGCCCGCCGCACCCGTACGCATCAGGTGCAGGGCCGCGGTGTAGGTGGCGCAGCCGCCGACGATCACCGGGACGTCGAGCTCGTAGATGAACTGCTTCAGGTTCAGCGGCTCGGCGGCGCCGGAGACGTGCTCCGCGGAGACCGTCGTACCGCGGATGACGAAGATGTCCACGCCCGCGTCGACGACGGCCTTGGAGAACTGGGCGGTGCGCTGCGGGGAGAGCGCGGCGGCGGTGACCACGCCGGAGTCGCGCACCTCCTTGATGCGCGCGCCGATCAGCTCCTCCTTGATGGGGGCGGAGTAGATCTCCTGGAGGCGGCGGGTGGCGGCCTCCGTGGGCAGCTCGGCGATCTCGTCGAGCAGCGGCTGCGGGTCCTCGTAGCGCGTCCACAGGCCTTCGAGGTTCAGCACGCCGAGGCCGCCGAGCTCGCCGATGCGGATCGCGGTGGCCGGGGAGACGACCGAGTCCATGGGGGCGGCCAGGAAGGGCAGCTCGAAGCGGTAGGCGTCGATCTGCCAGGCGATCGAGACCTCCTTCGGGTCCCGCGTACGACGGCTCGGGACGACGGCGATGTCGTCGAAGGCGTACGCCCGGCGGCCGCGCTTGCCGCGCCCGATCTCGATCTCAGTCACGTCTGTGGCCTTTCCCTGATGCGTTTCAGCGTCTTCCAGTATCGCCGACGGGTACGACAAGGGCGGCCCCGGAGCATCCCGGGGCCGCCCTCACGCGCGCGTGGTCGTCACTTGCGGCTGTAGTTCGGCGCCTCGACCGTCATCTGGATGTCGTGCGGGTGGCTCTCCTTCAGGCCCGCCGAGGTGATCCGGACGAACCGGCCGTTGGCCTGGAGGTCCGGGACGGTCTGGCCGCCGACGTAGAACATCGACTGGCGCAGGCCGCCGACCAGCTGGTGAACGACGGAGGAGAGCGGGCCGCGGTAGGGCACCTGGCCCTCGATGCCCTCGGGGATCAGCTGCTCGTCGGAGGCGACGCCCTCCTGGAAGTAGCGGTCCTTGGAGAACGAACGGCGGTCGCCGCGGGTCTGCATGGCGCCCAGCGAGCCCATGCCGCGGTACGACTTGAACTGCTTGCCGTTGATGAACAGCAGCTCGCCCGGGGACTCCTCGCAGCCCGCGAGCAGCGAGCCCAGCATCACCGTGTCGGCGCCGGCGACCAGGGCCTTGGCGATGTCGCCGGAGTACTGCAGGCCGCCGTCGCCGATGACCGGCACCCCGGCGGCACGCGCGGCCAGCGCGGCCTCGTAGATCGCGGTGACCTGCGGGACACCGACGCCGGCGACCACGCGCGTGGTGCAGATGGAGCCGGGGCCGACCCCGACCTTGATGCCGTCGGCGCCCGCGTCGACGAGCGCCTGGGCACCGTCACGGGTGGCGACGTTGCCGCCGATGACGTCCACGCGCGTGTGGTTGGACTTGATCTTGGCGATCATGTCGCCGACCAGCCGGGAGTGGCCGTGCGCGGTGTCCACGACGATGAAGTCGACGCCGACCTCGATCAGCGCCTGGGCGCGCTCGAAGGCGTCGCCGGCCACGCCGACCGCGGCGCCGACCAGGAGACGGCCCTCGGCGTCCTTGGCGGCGTTCGGGTACTTCTCGGCCTTGACGAAGTCCTTGACCGTGATCAGACCCTTGAGGACGCCCGCGTCGTCGACCAGCGGCAGCTTCTCGATCTTGTGCTTGCGCAGCAGCTCCATGGCCTCGACGCCGGAGATGCCCACCTTGCCGGTGACCAGGGGCATCGGCGTCATGACCTCGCGCACCCGGCGGGAGCGGTCGGTCTCGAAGGCCATGTCACGGTTGGTGACGATGCCGAGCAGCTTCTTGTCGCCGTCGGTCACCGGCACGCCGGAGATGCGGAACTTGGCGCACAGCGCGTCGGCCTCGGCGAGCGTGGCGTCCGGGTGGACCGTGATCGGGTCGGCGACCATGCCGGACTCGGAGCGCTTGACCAGGTCGACCTGGTTGGCCTGGTCCTCGATGGACAGGTTGCGGTGCAGAACGCCGACGCCGCCCTGGCGGGCCATCGCGATCGCCATGCGCGACTCGGTGACCTTGTCCATGGCGGCGGACAGCAGCGGGATGTTGACCCGCACGTTCTTGGAGACGTACGAGGCGGTGTCGATCTCGTCGGGAGCCATGTCCGACGGGCCCGGCAGCAGCAGCACGTCGTCGTAGGTCAGCCCGAGTGTCGCGAATTTACCGGGCACTCCGTCGACGTTGGCAGTCATGACACCTTCCCCAAATGGCCTTGATCGGTGCGGATGTCCATGCTAACGGGAAGCCGGGGTGTCACATTCCACGGTTCCGCAGGATGCCGGGCTTCGTATGTTCGTACGGAGTCCGCGCGCGGCCTGTTCAACCAAGGCGGGCCTACTGCTCGGCCAGTGCCCGCAGCCTGCTCAGCGCCCGGTGCTGCGCCACCCGGACCGCTCCGGGTGACATTCCCAACATCTGGCCGGTCTCCTCCGCCGTCAGCCCCACCGCGATCCGCAGCAGGAGCAGTTCGCGCTGGTTCTCGGGCAGGTTGGCCAGGAGCTTCTTGGCCCATTCGGCGTCACTGCTGAGCAGGGCGCGCTCCTCGGGGCCGAGCGAGTCGTCCGGCCGCTCGGGCATCTCGTCCGAGGGGACGGCCGTGGAACCGGGTCCGCGCATCGCCGCGCGCTGGAGGTCGGCGACCTTGTGGGCGGCGATGGCGACGACGAACGCCTCGAAGGGGCGTCCGGTGTCCTTGTAGCGCGGCAGGGCCAGCAGGACGGCGACGCAGACCTCCTGGGCGAGGTCCTCGACGAAGTGCCGGGCGTCGCCGGGCAGCCGGGACAGACGCGTGCGGCAGTAGCGCAGCGCCAGGGGGTGGACATGGGCGAGCAGGTCGTGCGTGGCCTGCTCGTCCCCGTCGACGGCGCGATGGACGAGTGCACCGATCGCCCCTACGGCGGTTGCCGCCTCCTCGTCGCGCATCGGTCCATGGTGCCTTGCGGCCGTCTGGTCCGTGGCATCGCGCTCGATGTTGTGCACCGAAGCGTTATGAGCAGGTGCGCCGGAACTCATCCCCTGCGCCCTCCCCTTCCGCTCGACCGACTCGTCCCCGAGAGACTCCACATCTCAAGGATGCGGCATCCGCGGCGAAACGAGCAGCGGGCACCGAGGGGACCGCTTGACCGGCCTTGCAGCCGCGCCCCCAGAGGGGCGCGGGGTGCTGCGCGACCAGCCACGAACGGCCCGCACCAGAACGACAGCCTCTACGACCGGACCCTCAACGAACCAGGCCCCATCGGAACCCGAGCGCGACCGCGTGCGCCCGGTCCGACGCGCCGAGCTTCTTGAACAACCGCCGCGCATGCGTCTTGACCGTGTCCTCGGAGAGAAACAGCTCACGCCCGATCTCCGCGTTGGACCGGCCGTGGCTCATGCCTTCGAGCACCTGGATCTCACGCGCGGTGAGCGTCGGCGCGGCGCCCATCTCGGCGGAGCGCAGCCGTCGCGGGGCGAGCCGCCACGTCGGGTCGGCCAGCGCCTGCGTCACCGTGGCGCGCAGCTCCGCGCGCGAGGCGTCCTTGTGCAGATAGCCGCGGGCGCCCGCGGCGACCGCGAGCGCCACGCCGTCGAGGTCCTCGGCGACGGTGAGCATGATGATGCGCGCCCCGGGGTCGGCGGACAGCAGCCGCCGCACGGTCTCGACGCCGCCCAGGCCGGGCATGCGTACGTCCATCAGGATCAGGTCCGAGCGATCGGCGCCCCAGCGGCGGAGGACTTCCTCGCCGTTGGCCGCCGTCGTCACGCGCTCGACGCCGGGCACGGTCGCGACCGCGCGGCGGAGCGCCTCTCGGGCAAGCGGGGAGTCGTCGCAGACGAGGACGGAAGTCATGGCCGCCCTCCGCAGCTGATGCACGTCACCTTGAGCCTCCAGGCTGGTACGAAATGTCACCTGTGCGGTCGACCGTCTCGGACGCCTGCCCGAGCGCTTGTTCCTTCAACCGCCTCCGCACTCTCAACGACGGTCACTCGAAAGAGTTACGGGGCCGCGCGTCGTCTTCGGCACTCTACGTGAGGGTGCGGACACGGTGCAGACATGCACGGCAGACCCTCAACCTTTCATCACAACCCATGCCCCATTCGGGCCCTTTTCTTCCCATTCACTGGTGTCTGAGGCTAGATTCGCAATGAGTCATATTTTCATCTCCTTAGATCGTAGATATACGGTCGTGGACACCGTATCCGCCCAGAACGGCTACAAGGGGTCACGCAATGGCAGATTTCTCCCGCCTTCCCGGACCGAACGCGGACCTGTGGGACTGGCAGCTCCTGGCCGCCTGTCGCGGGGTGGACAGCTCGCTCTTCTTCCATCCGGAGGGCGAACGCGGTGCGGCCCGGAGCGCTCGCGAGAACTCGGCCAAGGAGGTCTGTATGAGATGCCCCGTCCGCGCGCAGTGCGCGGCGCACGCACTGGCGGTCCGTGAACCGTACGGCGTGTGGGGCGGCTTGACCGAGGACGAGCGCGAGGAACTCATGGGGCGGGCGCGCACCCGGCTGGTGTCGATGTCCGGCACCGGCGGGCATGCGGCCCAGCACGGCTGAGAACAGCCGAAGTAACGTTTCTTCAAAGGGCACGCGCACGCGTGCCCTTGACTCTGCCGCGGCCCGCTACCGCTGTGCCGCGCGCGCCAACTCCTCCAGTGTGGCCGCCACCGCGGGCACCTGGGCGAGGTCCGGCAGGGTGAGCGCGACGATCTCGCGCCGCACCGCCGGCTCCAGCGCCACCATGCGCACCCCCCGCGGCCGTACGGACTCGGCGGCGAGCTGGGGCAGTACGGCCACGCCGAGTCCGGCGCCGACCAGGCCGACGACCGCCGGATAGTCGTCGGTCGCGAAGTCGATGCGGGGCGTGAAGCCCGCGCCCTCGCAGACCTCGACCAACTGGCCGCGGCAGCGCGGGCATCCGGCGATCCAGGGCTCCGCGGCGAGGTCGCCGATGGCGAGCGACTCCACGCGCGCGAGGCGGTGCCGTTCGGGGACGAGGGCCACGAGCCGGTCCGTCAGCAGCGGACGGACGACGAGGTCGTCCCACTCCCCTTCCTGGGCCGCGCCCTCGTAGCGGAAGGCGAGCGCCAGGTCGCAGTCGCCCTCGCGCAGCAGCTCCACGGACTTCGGCGGCTCGGCCTCCTCCAGGGAGACCCGGGTGCCGGGGTGCGCGGCGCGCAGCGCGGCGAGGGCGGTGGGCACGAGCGTGGAGCTGCCGCTGGGGAAGGAGACGAGCCGGACGCGCCCCGCGCGCAGGCCCGCGATGGCGGCGACCTCCTCCTCGGCGGCGGTGAGCCCGGCGAGGATCCCGGCGGCGTGCCGGACGAGCGCCTCCCCGGCCTGGGTCAGCCGCATCTCACGGCCGCTGCGGATGAGCAGGGGCGTGCCGACGGACGCCTCCAGCGCCTTCATCTGCTGACTGACGGCCGGCTGGGTGCAGCCCAGTGCGCGCCCCGCCGCGGAGAAGGAGCCGGTGGCGGCGACGGCACGCAGCACACGGAGATGACGAGCCTCGATCACCCCTTGAGGATAAGCGAGTCTTTGATACGGCGCCCAATAATGCGTCGACGCTTTGACTGTCGGTCGCCTACCGTGACGCCATGAAGCTTCTGTCAGTGAACCTGGGCCGCCGGACGGCCGTCCCCTACACGGATCACCCGCAGGGCGTGACCGGGATCGACAAGCGGCCGACCGACGCGCCGGTACGGGTGACGGCCCCCGCGGCCAAGGGAACCGGCGCGAGCGGGCTGGCCGGGGACGACGTGTGCGACACCCGCCACCACGGCGGGCCGGACCAGGCGGTGTACGCGGTGGCGCGCGAGGACCTGGACGACTGGGAGCGCGAGTTGGGCCGCACCCTGGCGAACGGCGGATTCGGCGAGAACTTCACGACGCTCGGCATGGACGTCTCCGGCGCCCTGATCGGCGAGCGCTGGCGGGTCGGGCCGACGGTGGTGCTGGAGGTGACCAGCGGGCGGATTCCGTGCCGGACCTTCCAGGCGCACGTCGGCGAGGAGCGGTGGGTGAAGCGGTTCACCGAGAAGGGGGCGCCGGGCGCGTATCTGCGGGTCGTCGAGCCCGGTGAGGTGCGGGCGGGCGACGCGATCGAGGTGCTGCACCGGCCGGACCACGAGGTGACGGTGGCACTGCAGTTCCGTGCCGTGACCACGCAGCGGAACCTGCTGCCGAAGCTGCTCCCGGCGGGCGAGGCGCTGCACCCGGAGTCGCTGGCGGCGGCGCGGAAGTACGTGGAGCAGCACGGAAGCTGAGCCGGCCTCGGCGCCGGGTCCGCAGAAGCCGGGCGGGTCCTGCGAAGGAGCCGGGCGGGTAGCGGACCCGGGCCGTCCGGGTCACTAACCTTGGGCCATGACAACGGCTCTCATCACGGGATCGACCGCGGGCATCGGCGCCGCCTTCGCACGACGGCTGGCCGCCGACGGGCACAACCTCGTCCTGGTGGCGCGGGACACCAAGCGGCTGCGTGAGCAGGCGACCGAGTTGCACGACCGGCACGGCATCGAGGCGGAGGTGCTGACCGCAGACCTGGCGACGGACGAGGGCATCGAGGCGGTGGCGGCCCGGCTGTCCGACCGCCGCAACCCCGTGGACCTGCTGGTCAACAACGCCGGGTTCGGCAACAAGGGCCGCTATCTCGACGTCTCCATGGCCGACGAGCTGAAGATGCTCAAGGTGCACTGCGAGGCGGTGCTGCGGCTGACGTCCGCGGCGACGGAGGCCATGCGGGAGCGGGGCCGCGGCGGTGTCGTCAACGTCGCCTCGGTCGCGGCCTTCCTGCCGCGCGGCACGTACGGCGCCTCCAAGGCCTGGGTCGTGCAGTTCACGCAGGGCGCGGCGCGGGACCTGGCGGGCAGCGGGGTACGGCTGATGGCGCTGTGCCCCGGGTTCGTGCGGACCGAGTTCCACGAGCGGGCCGGGATGGGGACGGACAACATCCCGAAGTGGATGTGGCTGGACGCGGACAAGCTGGTCGCGGCGGCACTGCACGACCTGGCGCGCGGGAAGACCCTGTCGATTCCGGACCCGCGGTACAAGACCCTGATGGGGGTGGCGAAGGTGCTGCCCCGAGGCGTGCTCGGGGGGGTCAGCTCCCGGACGGGGCGCAAGTACGGTCCGCAATAGGGGCGTTGCCTCGCAGGGCGTCGACGACGACGCGCACGGTGCGCGGGTCCAGCCGTATCAGGGCGGGCAGGGCGTCGAGCCAGTCACCCTCGTCGAGCGCGCGTACGGCCAGGGCGTGTCCGGTGGCCGGGTCCGTGTGCGGGGCGAGGGCCACAGCCGTGGTCAGGCTCAGCCGGGACGGGTCCTCGTCGAGGCCGGCGAGGCGGGCCGCGCGGTCATGTGCGTCGGCCGCGACCAGTCGCCTCACCAGGAAGTCGTGCGCCTCGCGCCACTGTCCGTGGTCGACCTGGTCGGCGCACCGCTCGGCCTGCTCGTACCAGCCTGCCTCGACCAGTGCCGAGAGGACGTCCTCGTACGCCAGCGGGGAACTGGCCGCGAGGGCCACGGCACGCTCGCACTCCCGGCGGGCCGCGTCCGCTTCGCCCAGGGCGTGCCAGGCCCGGAACAGGTGCGTGGCCATCATCATCGCGGTTCCGTCGCCGACCACGCCGGACGCCGCTTCGCCGTACCGCGCCCACTCGTCGAGTGCGGCGCGGGCCTGGACGTCCCGTTCCGCGACGGCCAGCGCCTCGGCCAGCGCCGAGAGGGTGTACGCCTTCTCCTGCGGCGGCACGATGAGATCGACCAGGGCCCTGGCCCGCTGCACCTCGCCGACCGCGGCCAGCCGCGGCACCGCCTCGGCGTACAGGAAGTCGCGCAGGGCCTCGTCCTGACCGTGCCACATCGCTTCGGCCCTGCCGTGCTCGCCGACCGCGATCAGGGCCTCGACGAGGGCGGCCCATCCGCCGCGCACGTGATACGCCTCCACGGCCGTCCGCAGCAGCGCCTCCGCCCTGGCCACCTCGCCGGACCGGGCGAGTTCCACGGACGCCCAGTCGACCGCGGAGTCGTGCGTGTAGGCCTCGCCGGAGTCGGCGTCCGGCGCCGGCCGTGGGGGAATGAGGGACTCGATGTCCTCCAGCACCGACAGCGCGGCCTGCGGGTGGCCGGCGGCCCGTAGGTCCGCGGCCACCGAGGCCCGCATCCAGGCCTTCTGGTCGTCCGGCACCCGGGCCCGTACCGCCGCCTCCACGCGCGCGAGGAGGGCGAGCGCTTCCGCCGGGTGACCGTCGGCCGCACGGGAGACGGCACCGCAGACGAGGGAGTCGGCGCCCAGGCCGGGGATTCCCAGGCGCACCGCCAGGGTCTCGGCCCGGTCGAACCGGCCGGTGGCGGCCAGCATCTCGACGATCTCGCACAGCGCGCTGTCGTACTCCTCGTCGTCGTCCACTGACTGCTCCAGGACGACTTCAGCATCGGCGATCCGACCGGCTCGGGCCAGCGCCCCGGCCAGTTCCGCCGCCGCGCGGGCACGGTCCCCTTCGTCCTCGACGCCGTCGAGCCATTGCGCGGCCCGCTCGAACTCGCCCGTGCGCGCGAGCAGTCCGACGATGGATGCGGGCGGCAGGGCCCTCGGGTCCGCCATGGCGGCCTGGAGCAGCGCACGCGCGCGTTCGGGCTCGCCGGCCGCCCGCAGCGCGCTCACGGTTCGGACGAGGCCGCGCGTTCCGGCGAGCCGCTCGGCCTCCTCGAAAAGGCTGCCGGCCCGCTCCTGCTCCTGCCCGGCCTGCCGGAGCGCCGCGGCCACCCGGACCAGAGCCTCCGGCCTGCGCGCCGGCCCGAGCGACCGCGCGAGGGCCTCGGCCCGTTGGTACCGCCCGGCTCCCGCCCACGCGCGGACCAGGTCGCAGACGAGCCATTCCCGCTCGATCTCGATGGGCATGCGCGTGACGAGGTCCTCGATCCGCTCCGCCTCCTCCTCCAGGCCCAGAGCCGCGAGGACGCCCGCGATCCGGACCGCGCACGCACCTGTCCGCGACTCCACGGTCCGGCCCGCCAGTTGGGCCAAGGCTTCCTGCGCGAGGTCCAGGGCCCGCTCGTCCTCGCCCTGCGCGCGGAGTACCTCCGCCACCTGGACCAGCGCGTCCGCCCGGTACAGGCCCGTCGGAATCGCCCGTGCCATCGCCTCCGCCCGACCGCTCTGGCCGAGCTCCGCGCGGGCCCGGCACATCAGCGGGCTGATGCCGAGGTTGCGGGTCTCCAGTTCCGTCCGCCGCATGGCGAGTCGGAGCAGGCCGCACAGATCGGCCTCACCCGTCTGCACCAGGCGTTCCCGGATGACCCGCACCTCCGCCAGCGCCGCCGCGTCCGCGCCGGTCAGCTCGGCGAGACGCTCGTGGCGCCCCGCGTCCAGAGCCAGCGCGAGCATCCGCTCATGGTCGTCGTACGCCGCCAGCAGGCGGAAGTAGCCGCGCAGCAGGTACTCGGGGGTCCCGTCGGGCCAGCCCCGCGCCCGCCACCCGTCCGCCCACGCGTGCAACCGCTCCCGGCTGCGGGCGAGTTCGGCCGTGCCGAGCATCTCCTCCGCCTTGACCTGGAGCTCCTCGTGGTCCAGCAGGTAGACGCCCAGCCGCACCCCGAACGTCCGCCCCGCGCGCGTGCGCAGCACGTCCGCCACCCGGTACGGCACCGCCCCGGTCAGCTCCGCGAGGTCCTGCGCGGTCAGGCCGCCGCCCGCCGCAGCCACCAGGGCCAGCAGGTCGTGCTCCAGGCCGCCGGCGGCGAGGAGGTGCTTCAGTTCGCGTTCCGCCTCCGCGCGGATCGCCTCGGCGTACGGCGACTGCGTCAGCGTCCGTAGCACTCGGGGGTCCCGGAGCGGATGGGCCTGCGACACGTCGCCCGGCAGCGGTGGGTTCAGCCGGCCCGCGACCACGACCCGCATCCCGGCTTCCGGGCGGGCCGGCAGCAGGCTGGCGATGCTGTGGGCGTCCGGGCCGGTGGTGACGCCGCGGTCCTCGTCGAGGCCGTCGACCAGGAGGACCAGGCGCTCGCCGTGTTCCGCGCAGGCCCTGGCGGCCGTGGCGTACAGGCGCAGGAGATGGGCCTCGCGGGTGGCCTCGGTCAGGTGGGCGGGCAGGGCCTCGCCGGTCAGCTCCGCGAGCTGTTCGAGGACGACGTCGACGTAGGCCGTGACGTCGTTCTGCGCGCCCAGGCGGGCCGTGACGAAGAAGGGCACGATCCGTACGCCCCGCGGCGGGTTCAGCGTGAACCAGGACATCAGCGCGGTCTTGCCCGCCCAGGCCTCCGCGCGCCACCAGACATAGTCCGGGCCGGATTCGGCGGTACAGAAGGCGGCCAGTGCGGCCAACTCGTCCTCGCGGCCGAGCAGTTCGGGTGGGGCGATCCGTTGCACCTGCTCCCGGTAGGCCGAGCGCACCGCCGGTGCGAGCAGGACCGTGTTGTGGTCGCCGGTGACGGCCACCCCAATGTCCCCGCCCGCGGCCACCGAGCGCTTCCCCCGCCTGAGCACGCCGACATGATGCCAAACGGAGCACAATGGTGCTGTTCAACCGGACCCAGGGGGCCGGAGGCGACGCCATGACCTTCGTACAGATCATCGACTGCAGGACCAGCCGGTTCGACGAGATGAACCGGCTGATGGACAGGTGGGTCGAACAGACCAAGGGGAAGCGGACCGCGACGCACGACCTGATCGGCAAGGACCGGTCGGACGCGTCGCACTTCGTCGAGATCGTGGAGTTCCCGTCCTACGAGGAGGCGATGGAGAACTCGAAGCTGCCGGAGACCGACCGCATCTTCCAGGAGATGCTGGCGCTGTGCGACGAGGCGCCCACGTTCACGGACCTGGACGTCGTCCGGGACGAGCAGCTGAACACGGCGACCGCGCGGCGCTTCTTCGAGGCGCTGGGCGGCAACGGTGAGCTGCCGCCGCTGGGCGACCTGTTCGCGGAGCACTACCACGACCATGATCCGGCAAATGAGCAGGACACCGTCGGGCTGGACAACATCCGGCGCGAGATGGAGACGTGGCGGGGCGCGTTCGACTTCGGGTTCACGATCGCGGACCAGATCGCGCAGGGCGACCGGGTGTGCACGCGGTGGCTGTGGAACGGCACCCACAACGGCGACTTCCTCGGCATCCCGGCCACCGGGACGCGGTGCTCCATGACCGGTACGACGATCTTCCGGTTCGGGGAGCACGGAAAGATCGTCGAAGGCTGGTGGGAGTACGACCGGCTGGGGCTGATGGATCAGCTCGGGGCACTGGAGGACCTGGAGCAGTAGGCGTACGGGCCCGGAGCGACAGCCCGTACGGGAGAAGCCCCCGTTCCGCCGTGGCGGAACGGGGGCTTCTGCGGAAGCGGTGTGCCTCAGTGGGCGTGGCCGTGGCCGTGACCCGCGGCGGCCGGCTCCTCCTCTTCCTTCTTCTCGACGACCAGGGTCTCGGTCGTGAGGAGGAGGGAGGCGATGGAGGCGGCGTTCTCCAGGGCGGAACGGGTGACCTTCACCGGGTCGATGACGCCGGCCTTGACCAGGTCGCCGTACTCGCCGGTGGCGGCGTTGAAGCCCTGGCCCTTGTCGAGCTCGGCGACCTTGGAGGTGATGACGTAGCCCTCCAGGCCGGCGTTCTCGGCGATCCAGCGCAGCGGCTCGACGACGGCCTTGCGGACCACCGCGACACCGGTGGCCTCGTCGCCGGTCTTGCCCAGGCCGCCTTCGAGGACCTTGGCGGCGTGCACCAGAGCGGAGCCACCACCGGAGACGATGCCCTCCTCGACCGCGGCGCGGGTCGCGGAGATGGCGTCCTCCAGACGGTGCTTCTTCTCCTTCAGCTCCACCTCGGTGGCGGCGCCGACCTTGATCACGCACACGCCGCCGGCCAGCTTCGCGAGGCGCTCCTGGAGCTTCTCGCGGTCCCAGTCGGAGTCCGTGTTCTCGATCTCGGCCTTGATCTGGGCGACGCGGCCCGCGACGTCCTCGGAGTTGCCGGCGCCGTCGACGATGGTCGTGTCGTCCTTGGTGACGGTCACGCGGCGGGCGGAGCCCAGCACGTCCAGACCGGCCTGGTCGAGCTTGAGGCCGACCTCCTCGGAGATGACCGTGGCGCCGGTGAGGACGGCCATGTCCTGCAGCATCGCCTTGCGGCGGTCACCGAAGCCGGGGGCCTTGACCGCGACCGCGTTGAAGGTGCCGCGGATCTTGTTCACGACCAGGGTCGACAGGGCCTCGCCCTCGACGTCCTCGGCGATGATCAGCAGCGGCTTGGAGGCGCCCGCCTGGATGACCTTCTCCAGCAGCGGCAGCAGGTCCTGGATGGAGGAGATCTTGCCCTGGTTGATCAGGATGTACGGGTCGTCGAGGACGGCCTCCATACGCTCCTGGTCGGAGACCATGTACGGCGACAGGTAGCCCTTGTCGAAGGCCATGCCCTCGGTGAAGTCCAGCTCCAGACCGAAGGTGTTGGACTCCTCGACGGTGATGACACCGTCCTTGCCGACCTTGTCCATCGCCTCGGCGATGAGCTCGCCGACCTGCTGGTCCTGGGCGGACAGCGCGGCGACGGCGGCGATGTCGGACTTCTCGTCGATCGGGCGGGCGGTCGCGAGGAGGTCCTCGGAGACCGCGGCCACGGCCGCGTCGATGCCCTTCTTCAGCAGCGCCGGAGAGGCACCCGCCGCGACGTTCTTCAGGCCCTCGCGCACCAGCGCCTGGGCGAGCACGGTGGCGGTGGTGGTGCCGTCACCCGCGATGTCGTTGGTCTTGGTCGCCACCTCCTTCACCAGCTGGGCGCCGAGGTTCTCGTACGGGTCCTCGATCTCGACCTCGCGGGCGATGGTGACACCGTCGTTGGTGATGGTGGGCGCGCCGAACTTCTTGTCGATGACGACGTTGCGACCCTTCGGGCCGATCGTCACCTTGACCGTGTCGGCCAGCTTGTTGACGCCGCGCTCAAGGGCGCGACGGGCGTCCTCGTCGAACTTCAGGATCTTCGCCATGACAGCGGGAGCCCTCTCGGAAATCTGTGGGTGAAAAAAGGCACTGCGCCCCGGGCGCCCGGCTTCTTAAGTGGTCGCGGGGGCCAGGGGCGCAGCGTCAAGCGATGTGCTTCGCGAGGAAGCTGCTTCACGAGGAAGCGAGGTGAACTACTTCTCGATGATCGCGAGCACGTCGCGAGCCGAGAGGACGAGGTACTCCTCGCCGTTGTACTTCACCTCGGTGCCGCCGTACTTGCTGTACAGCACGATGTCGCCGGTCTTGACGTCGAGCGGCAGGCGCTCGCCGTTCTCGAAGCGGCCCGGGCCCACGGCCAGGACGACGCCCTCCTGGGGCTTCTCCTTGGCGGTGTCCGGAATGACCAGGCCAGAGGCCGTGGTCTGCTCGGCGTCCAGCGGCTGGACCACGATGCGGTCCTCGAGCGGCTTGATGGCAACCTTGGAGCTGGCGGTCGTCACGATCCGACCTCCCCCTTCGGAGATCTCACGGGGTTAACTGTCTGAGGTGGCGACCAGGTCGATCCGTCGTCGCGGGTGCCGGACCTGCCCGTCGCGTAGTTGGCACTCTCCAGGGGGGAGTGCCAGACCCGAGACTATGACCGGCATTAGCACTCGGTCAAGCGGACTGCTAATGCGCGGCGTGCTGGACCGGATTTCCGCACGGGTTCACAGGGTTCACAGGTAGTCCTCCAGCCGCCCCACCCTCAGCCCCCGCCCCTCGATCTCGCGCAGCAGCCGCACCGTCCGCTCCACCAGCGTCAGCCCCGTCGGGTCGCCCGAGGGCAGGGAGATGATGTCGCCGGGGCGCAGCCGGGGCGGGCCCTCGGTGTAGGACAGGCGACCGTCGGCGCCCATCGCCGCCCGCCAGAGCACGACCGCGCCGATGCCGCAGTCGGCCGCCGCCCGGAGCGTGGTGGCGTCGTAGCGGCCGTGGGGCGGGCGAAAGAGGCGGGGGCGGATGCCGAAGCGGGCGCGGAGCTTGTCCTGCTGGCCGCAGATCTCGGCGCGCTGACCGGCGTACGGCAGGCCGCGCAGGGCGGTGTGGTCCAGGGTGTGGTTCTGGATCGACGCGCCCACCGACCGCAGGCGCGCGAAGTGGCCGTAGCCCGGTCCCGCCACGCTGTCGGTGAGGAACATGCCGACGGGCAGCCGCCGTTCGCGGACCAGGTCGACGAAGCGGGGGTCGCGTTCGGCGCCGTCGTCGTAGGTGAGGAAGACGACCCGGTCGCGGGTCTGGACCTGGTGCACGACCGGCGGGACGGCGGCCCGGGTGGACGGCAGGGGCGGCCGGTCCGAGGGGCCCGCCGGGCCGGACAGGCCGCCGCAGCCGGTCAGGAGCACGGCCGCCACCGCCGCCCCGGCGAGCGGGCCCCGCGGCCTCACAGGTAGTCCTCCAGCCGGGCCACCGCGTACCCCTTGGCGGTGACCTTGTCGAGGAACCGCCGGATCATGTCGGTCATGGTGCCCTTCCAGTGCTCCTTGCCCCGGAAGTGGCTCAGGACGATGTCGCCGGGGTGGATGTCCCGGTCCCACTCGCGGTACGCCCAGCGGTCGACGAAGACCTCCTCGTTCCACAGCGGCGCGTGGGTGATGCCGCAGGCCTTGGCGGCGCGCAGGGTGTCGGCGTTGTAGTTGCCGAAGGGCGGGCGGAAGAGGACGGGGCGCGTGCCGTAGCGCTTCTCGATGACGTCCTGCATGCCGCAGATCTCGCGCTTCTGGCGGTCGTAGGACAGGGCGGGCAGGAAGGGGTGGTGGAGGGTGTGGTTGTTGAGCCCGACGCCCGCGTCCCGCATCCGCGCGAAGTAGCCGTAGTCCTTCTTGACCAGGTAGTCGCTGAGGAAGGCGGTGTACGGGATCTTCAGCTCGCTCATCATCCGCAGGAACGCCGGGTCCTTCTCGGCGCCGTCGTCGATGGTGAGGAAGACGATCTTCTCCCGGGTGGGGACCGTGGTGAAGACGGGCGGCAGGCCGCGTTCCTCGTGGCCGACGACCTCGAAGCCCTTGCGGGTGGTGATCCTCGGCTTCTTCGCCGGGGGCGCGGGGGGCTTCAGCGGAACCCTGGCGAGGCCCCAGCGCTCCGCCACGGCCGCGGAGGCGCGCAGCTTGGTGGCGTAGGCGTCCAGCGCGCGGGCCGGGGGCGCCTGGAGGGGCTGCTGGCCGGCGGCGGGCCGCACCTTCGCCCCTGCCCCGGAGTCACCGCCCTGCGCGCAGCCGGAGACGACGGCGACGACCGCGAGCACGGCGATCCCGCCGCGGATCCGCATCCCCCGAACAGCCCGCTTTTGTTCATTTTGTCCTACTACTCGCATGGTGCCGGATCCTCGCAGGCACCCGCCGTGAACCCGGGCCGACACCGCCGCCGCGGCCGCACGGTCCACCGAGTGGCCCACAGCGGGCCCGCCTGGCCCACAATGAGCCGGTGAACGACCTCGCCCCCCTCCTCACTCCCGAGGGCCGCGCCCTCCTCGACGAAGTGCGCGGCACCGCCCCCGCCGACGAGCTGGCCGTCGCCACCCGGCTGCGCCGCGAGCACCCCGCCGAGCTGGTGTCGGCGGCGCTCGGCCAGGCGCGGCTGCGGCAGCGGGCGGCGGCGAAGTTCGGGGCCGAGGACGCCGGGCGGATGTTCTTCACGCCCAACGGGGTCGAGCAGTCGACGCGGGCGAGCGTGGCCGCGTACCGGGCGCGGCGGCTGACGGAGCTGGGGGTGACCTCCGTCGCCGACCTGTGCTGCGGGATCGGCGGCGACGCGATCGCGCTGGCGCGGGCCGGGATCCGGGTGCTGGCCGTGGACCGGGACCCGCTGACGGTGGCGGCGGCGCGGGCGAACGCCGAGGCGCTCGGCCTCACCGACCTGTTCGAGGTGCGCGAGGCGGATGTGACGGAGGTGGACACGGCCGGGTACGACGCCGTGTTCGTCGACCCGGCGCGGCGCTCCTCGAAGCGCGGCCGCATCTTCGACCCCGAGGCCTACTCGCCACCGCTCTCCTGGGCCGTCGGGGCCGCCTCCAAGGCCCCGCACGCCGCCCTGAAGATCGCGCCCGGCATCCCGCACGAGGCGATTCCGGCCGGGGCCGAGGCCGAGTGGATCTCGGACGGCGGGGACGTCAAGGAGGCGGTGCTGTGGTTCGGCACCGAGCCGGGCGCCGTCCGCGCGACCCTGCTGCCCGGCCCCCGCACCCTGCTCGGCCGCGGCCTGCCCGACCCTGCGGTCCGGCCGGTCGGGCGGTACCTGTACGAGCCCGACGGCGCCGTCATCCGGGCCCATCTGGTCGCCGAGGTGGCCGAGGAACTGGCCGGCGGGCTCGTCGACCCCACGATCGCGTACATCACCGCGGACGATCTGCGCCCCACCCCGTACGCCACCGCCTACGAGATCACCGACCGCCTCCCCTTCAACGTCAAGAAGCTCAAGGCCCTGCTCCGGGAGCGCGAGGTCGGCATCCTGACCGTCAAGAAGCGCGGGTCGGCCGTCGAGCCCGAGGAACTGCGCAAGAAGGTCAGGCCGCAGGGGCCGAACTCGGCGACGGTGTTCCTGACCCGGGTGGCGGGGGCGCCGACGATGCTGCTCGGACACCCGGCCCGGGCGCAGCCCGCCTGACGGCAGCCCGGCCGACGGAATTCGGCAGTGCTCCGCTCCGGGTCGTGATCAGCGCAGCGACTGCCACAGCCCGCCCGCCCCCGGATCAGCGCGGCAACTCCCGCAGTTCACTCGCCCCCGAATCAGCGCAGCGACTCCCGCAGTTCACTCGCCCCCGAATCAGCGCAGCGACTCCCACAGTTCGCTCGCCTCCGGCTCGTCCGCGACCACCCGGTTGGGGTCCCAGGGCGCCCGGACGACCGGCATGGTCACCGTCCGCACGCTGTCCTCCGACAGGCTTCGCAGGCTCCTGCCGAGGCCCGTCAGCTCGGTCAGGGAGTCCAGGCCGGTGTCGGTGGTGAGGCTGCCGGTGACCGCGTCGGCCACCCGGTAGAGCTGGGCGGGGTCGGTGAACAGGCTCGTGGCGGAGATCTGCGCCAGCAGCGCCTTCACCAGCGTCTGCTGGAGGCCTATGCGGCCCAGGTCGCTGCCGTCGCCAATGCCGTGCCGGGTGCGGGCCAGGGCGAGGGCCCGCTCGCCGTCGAGGTGGTGGGTGCCGGCCTCCAGGGTGAGGTGGCTGTCCTCGTCGTCGATGTCCTCCTCCGTGGTGACGGTGACGCCGCCGAGCGCGTCCACCAGCTTGGCGAAGCCCGCGAAGTCGATCTCGACGTAGTGGTCCATGCGGACGTTCGTCATCGACTCGACGGTCTTGACCGCGCAGACCGGCCCGCCCACCGCGTAGGCGCTGTTGAACATCGCGTGGTGGACCTGCGCGGTGGAGCCGCCGTCCTCCAGCGGGCAGGACGGCCGGGTGACGAGCGTGTCCCGCGGGATGCTCACCACCGTCGCCCCGGACCGCCCCGCGTCGATGTGCACCACCATCGCCGTGTCGGAGCGGGCGCCTTCGCTGTCGCCGCCGCCGAGCTTCCGGTTCGCCGCGCCGCTGCGCGAGTCGGAGCCGAGGACGAGGATGTTCAGCGCCTCGGTGGGCAGCTCCTCGGCGGAATCGGTGGGCGTCGGCGTCGCCTTGGGCGGCCGGTCGTCGCCGAGCGCGCTGTTGATGTCGACACTGGTGATGTTGTCGTTCAGCTGCCAGTACGCCCAGCCCGCCGCGGCGGCGGCGAGCACCAGCACGCACGCCAGCGAGAGGCCGGCGGCCTTGAGCGCTGTCGACCGCCGGCCCGCTCTTCTACTCGCGTCATCTCCGGTCACGGACAGGAACGTAAGTCCGAATTATTACGAGGAGCATGCCGCGGACGTTTTTCTTGAGAAATTCTCAGATTTCTCGGTCCAGCGTCACGGTCGGCACCGGATTGCTCCCGCTCCAGGACGCGTTGAACCCGAAGGTCACCGAACCACCGTCCGGCACGGTCCCGTTGTACGAGGCATGGGCGCACCTGACCGCCGTACCGCTCTGCGTGCAGTCCGCGTTCCACGCCTGACTGATCCGCTGCCCCGCCCCGTAGCTCCAGTTCACCCTCCACGACGACAGCGAGGCCCCCTCGCAGGCGATCCGCACCTGCCCGGTGAACCCGGTGTTCCACTGGTTGACCACGCTGTACGTCGCCGTGCACGCACCCGTCGGCGGGGTGGTCGTCCCGCCGAGCGCCTCCGCGATGGCGTAGTACGCCGGTTTCGGCGCGTAGTTCTCGTCGTACGGCGTCGCCGCGCCCTCGCCGGGGAAGGTCTCCGGGATCCAGGAGTCGGAGTCGGTGAAGCCCCACACGGTGACGCCGTGGCAGCGGCTCACGGCGGCGCAGGCGTTCACCACCTGCCGGTACTCGGCGGCCTGCTGGGCGAGCCGGGCGCTGTCCGAGGGGGTCCTCATCCGGATGTCCAGCTCGGTGATCGCCACGTCGAGGCCGAGGTCGGCGAAGCGCTGGATGTTCTGCTGGAGGGTGGACGGCACCTGGCCGAGGATGAGGTGGGCCTGCAGGCCCACCCCGTCGATGGGCACCCCGCGCTCCTTCAGCGACCTGACCAGGTTGTACAGGGCGGTGCTCTTGGCGTTGATCCCTTCGACGTTGTAGTCGTTGATGTACAGCTTGGCGCTCGGGTCGGCGGCCCGGGCGGCGGTCAGCGCCTGGGCGATGTAGTCGGTGCCGAGGCCGTTGTACCAGAGCGTCTGCCGGTAGGTGCCGTCCTCGTTGAACGGCTCGTTGACCACGTCCCAGGTCGCCACCCGCCCCTTGTAGCGGCCGACCTCGGTGGCGATGTGGTCGGTCATGAGCTGCCGCAGCTGGGCCGGGGTCCAGTTCCCGTTCGTCAGCCAGTTCGGGTTCTGGCTGTGCCAGACCAGGGTGTGGCCGCGCACCTGCTGGCCGTGCGCCTCGGCGAAGTCGACGATGCGGTCGGCCTCGGCCCAGTCGAAGGTGCCCCGTACGGGCTCGACCGAGCCCCACTTCATGGCGTTGCCGGGGGTGAGCGCGTTGAACTGCCCCCCGGCGATGTCGCCGTAGGTCCCGGTGAGCTTGGACCCGGTGACCGCGGTGCCGATGACCTTGCCCTTGGCGTCGGCGAGGTCGCGCAGCGGGGTGTCGGCGGCGTGGGCCGCGGGCGCCGTGCCGAGCAGGGCGAGGCCGGTGACCAGCGACGCCAGAGCCGAGCCCGTTCTCAGAGATCTCATTGCGGGTGCCTCCGAAAGTTTCGGTTGAACAACCGACTGGCTTCGGTGCAGTGTGGGGCGGCACGGAACACCCGTCAACAAGGCCCCGTCAGGCGGCCGGAGGCGCTCCCGTGCTGCTGCGCACCACCAGGCTCGTCGCCAGCTCCACCCGCGTAGCCGCCGGATCGCCGTCCTCCCGGGCCAGGTCGAGCACCAGCTTGGCGGCGGCCTCGGCCATCTCGGTCAGCGGCTGCCGTACGGTCGTCAGCGGCGGGCCCACCCAGCGGGCGACCGGCAGATCGTCGAAGCCGACGACGCTGAGGTCCTCCGGGATGCGCAGGCCCAGCTCGCGCGCCGCCTCGTACAGGCCGAGCGCCTGGAGGTCGTTGCCGGCGAAGACGGCGGTGGGCCGGTCCGGCCCGCGCAGCAGCTCAAGGCCCTGGCGGTAGCCGGTCTCGTGGTGGAAGTCACCGGGCCGGATCAGCGCGGGGTCGACCGGCAGCCCGGCCGTCTCCAGCGCGGCCCGGTAGCCGTCGACGCGGGCGCGGCTGCACATCATCCGCGAGGGCCCGCTGATCGCGCCGATCCGGCGGTGCCCGAGCTCGACCAGGTGCCGGGTGGCGGCGAGTCCGCCCTGCCAGTTGGTGGCGCCGATGGAGGGCACGTCCGCGCCGGGGTCGCCGGCCGGGTCCATCACCACGAACGGGATGGACCGGCTGGTCAGCAGCGCGCGCTGGGACTCGTCGAGCCCGGACAGCACCAGGATCACGCCGTGCGGACGCCGGGCGGCGACCTGGTCGGCCCAGGTCCGCCCGGGCGTGAGCCGCCCCGCGCTCTCACTCAGCACCACGCTCAGCCCGGCGTCCCGGGCGACGTTCTCCACGCCCCGGATGACCTCCATCGCCCACGCGCTCTCCAGCTCGTGGAAGACCAGGTCGATCAGGGGTGAGCGGCTCGCCTCGGCCCGTCGGCGACGGTAGCCGTGGGCGCGCAGCAGCTCCTCGACGCGGCTGCGCGTCGCGGGGGCGACGTCGGCGCGGCCGTTGAGGACTTTCGAAACAGTCGGCGCCGAGACGCCGGCCTCCCGCGCGATCTCGGCGAGCGTCGCGGTCTGCGTGGACCGACCGGTCGCGCGGCCTGTCGTCCGGGTTTCTGCGGGCTCCGGGGGTGTCATGGCGGCGATCGTATCCCTGCGCCCCCTCTTGACGAACCCTTCTCGCCGCCCCTAGGTTCCCGGAACATTCGAAGTGAATAACGAAACATTCGCGAGAGGTCATACATTTCATTCGCGAGAGGCCACCCGCCCCGACAGGAGTTTCATGACCACCGCCCCTTGGCGCGACCCCGCCCAGCCCGCCTCCGCCCGCGTCGACGACCTGCTCTCCCGGATGACCCTGGAGGAGAAGATCGCCCAGCTGTACGGCGTGTGGGTGGGCGCCAGCACCGACGGGGCGGAAGTCGCCCCGCTGCAACGTGAGATGACCGCGGGCTCCAACGACTATGAATGGTCCGAGCTGATCACCCAGGGGCTCGGCCAGCTCACCCGCCCCTTCGGCACCGCCCCCGTGGACCCGGCGCTGGGCGCGCAGGCACTGGCCCGCGCCCAGCGCCGTATCACGGCGGCGGGCCGTTTCGGCATTCCTGCGGTGGCCCACGAGGAGTGCCTGGCCGGCTTCACCGCCTGGCAGGCCACGGCGTATCCGGTGCCGCTGGCCTGGGGCGCGAGCTTCGACCCGCCGCTGGTGGCGGAGATGGCCCGGCGCATCGGCCACGACCTGCGCTCGGTCGGCGTCCACCAGGGCCTCGCCCCCGTCCTCGACGTCGTCCGCGACCCGCGCTGGGGGCGGGTCGAGGAGACCATCGGCGAGGACCCGTACCTGGTCGGCACGGTCGGCGCCGCCTACGTCCGGGGCCTGGAGTCGGCCGGGATCGTCGCCACGCTCAAGCACTTCGCCGGGTACGCGTCCTCGGCGGGCGCCCGCAACCTGGCGCCCGTGCGGGCGGGGGTCCGCGAGTTCGCCGACATCACCCTGCTGCCCTTCGAGTTCGCCCTGCGCGAGGGCGGCGCCCGTTCGGTGATGGCCGCGTACACCGACACCGACGGCGTCCCGGCCTCCGCCGACCCCTGGCTGCTGACCGAACTCCTGCGACAGGAGTGGGGGTTCACCGGCACGGTGGTCGCCGACTACTTCGGCATCGGCTTCCTGCAGAGCCAGCACCGGATCGCCGCGGACGAGGCGGGCGCGGCCCACGCGGCGCTCGCGGCCGGCCTCGACGTCGAACTGCCCACCCTGAAGTGCTACGGCACCCCGCTGGTGGAGGCCGTCCGGGCGGGCGAGATCCCCGAGTCCCTGATCGACCGCGCGGCACGCCGGGTGCTGCTCCAGAAGTGCGAACTGGGCCTGCTCGACGAGGACTGGGACCCGGACCCGACCGAGCGGATCGACCTGGACTCGGCGGAGAACCGCGCGGTGGCCCGGCGCCTGGCCGAGGAGTCGGTCGTCCTCCTGGACAACCCCGACGGCATCCTGCCGCTCTCCCCGGACACCCGGATCGCCGTGGTGGGCCCGCGGGCGGCCGACGCGCTGGCGATGCTCGGCTGCTACTCCTTCCCCTCGCACGTCCTCACCCACCACCCGGACATCCCGACCGGCATCGACATCCCGACGGTCCTGGAAGCACTGCGCACCGAACTCCCGGACGCCAAGGTGACGTTCGCGGAGGGCTGCGACACCTCGGCCCCCGACACCTCCGGCTTCGAGGAGGCCGTGGCCCGCGCCTCGGAGGCG
Organism: Streptomyces sp. TRM68416; assembly: GCF_014596915.1. Taxonomy (GTDB): domain Bacteria; phylum Actinomycetota; class Actinomycetes; order Streptomycetales; family Streptomycetaceae; genus Streptomyces. The sequence goes on along the minus strand of NZ_JACVWU010000005.1, from coordinate 167,791 downwards.
GATGTGTGCGTGGCCGTACTGGGCGACCGGGCGGGCCTGTTCGGGCGCGGCACGTCCGGCGAGGGCTGCGACGTGACGGACCTTCACCTCCCCGGTGTACAGGCCGAGTTGCTGGACACCCTCGTCGCCACCGGCGTCCCGGTCGTCCTGGTCCTGCTCACCGGCCGCCCCTACGCGCTCGGCCGCTGGCACGGACGGCTCGCCGCCGTGGTCCAGGCCTTCTTCCCCGGCGAGGAGGGCGGCCCTGCGGTGGCCGGCGTCCTGTCGGGCCGGGTCAACCCCTCCGGCCGCCTCCCCGTGAGCGTCCCCCGGGTGCCCGGCGGCCAGCCCTGGACCTACCTCCAGCCGCCCCTCGGCCTCGCGGGCGAGGTCAGCAACCTGGACCCGACCCCGCTGTACGCCTTCGGCCACGGAGGCTCGTACACGACCTTCGCGTGGGAGTCCGACGCGGCGGACGCGGAGATCGGCACGGACGGCTCGTACGACCTGGGCGTGACCGTCCGCAACACCGGCGACCGCGAGGGCGCGGAGGTGGTCCAGCTGTACCTGCACGACCCGGTGGCCTCCGTGACCCGGCCCGACGTCCGCCTGATCGGCTACCAGCGGCTGCACCTGGCCCCCGGCGAGGCCCGCCGGGTGACCTTCCGCTTCCACGCCGACCTGTCGGCCTTCACCAACCGTTCGAATCTGAAGGTGGTCGAACCAGGCGCTCTGGAACTGCGGTTGGCGGTGTCCAGCGCGGAGGTCCGCCATACCGCACGCCTGACTCTCACCGGCCCGACGCGGGTGCTCGGCCCGGACCGACGTCTCAGGTGCGAGACGGAGGTGTCGCAGCCGTCCTGAAGCCCCCGGGGGGGGGAGGAAGCGAATGGACAGGCACGTCCACCATGAACTGCGGTGGTCCGTCACGGCGTTGACCGTGTCCGCCAGCTGCGCGCCGCTGACGGTCAACGTCCACGGCACGCTGTTCAGCCCCGGCGGGCTGCACCTGTTCCTGGCCGGCCTGGTCGGCCTCCCCGCGCTGCTCACGCTTCTGCAGGCGACCCACATCAAGTGGGTGGGCGGGATGCGGGACTTCGAGACGGCGGTCGCCCTGGCGGCGCCGCGCGCCGAGAAGTCCCTGCTCCGCCGCCCGCTGAACCCCTGGCTGTTCGCGATCATGGCGCCGGTGACGCCGGGCCCCGACCCGGAGAAGCCCTGGCGCCTGTCGTTCAGCCCGAGGCCACTGACTCGAACCGCCATCGGTGCACTGCCCGAGTGACCAACTCGCCCTCGGGCTCGGGCAGCTCGGGCAGGGCCGCGTCGTAGTCGCCGTCCCACCAGGTGATGACCAGCACCCGGTCCTGCGGGGCGCGGAAGGTCTCCCGACGCAGCGGCTCCTCGGCGAGCCGCTGCTCACGGACCCACTCCAGCAGTTCCTCGCCCCGCCCCTCGGCGGCCCGTGCCTCCCACATCAGCGCGACGGTCACGAGTACAGGTTCTCCTTGCTGACCTCGTGCACATGGTCGTGACCGGGGACATGGGGTTCCGTCACCGGCAGCGAGGAGTCGGCGGACAGGTCCCAGGCGGAGGCGGCCCGGTTCCGGGCGACCATCTCCGCGCCGAGCGCCGCGACCATCGCGCCGTTGTCGGTGCACAGCTTCGGCCGCGGCACCCTGAGCCGGATCCCGGCCGCCTCGCAGCGCTCCTGCGCCAGCGCCCGCAGCCGCGAGTTGGCGGCGACACCGCCGCCGATCATCAGATGGTCGACGCCTTCGTCCCGACAGGCCCGCACGGCCTTCCGCGTCAGCACATCCACCACCGCCTCCTGGAAGGAGGCCGCCACGTCCCGCACGGGCACCTCCTCCCCGGCAGCCCGCTTGGCCTCGATCCACCGCGCCACAGCCGTCTTCAACCCCGAGAAGGAGAAGTCGTACGCGGGATCGCGCGGCCCGGTGAGCCCACGGGGGAAGGCAATGGCAGCCGGATCCCCCTCCCTCGCGTACCGGTCGATGACAGGCCCCCCGGGGAAGCCCAGGTTCAGCACCCGCGCGATCTTGTCGAAGGCCTCCCCCGCCGCGTCGTCGATCGTCGCGCCCATCGGCCGGACGTCGGAGGTGATGTCGCTGGACAGCAGCAGCGAGGAGTGCCCGCCGGACACCAGCAGCGCCATCGTGGGCTCCGGCAGCGGGCCGTGCTCCAGCTGGTCCACGCAGATGTGCGAGGCCAGGTGGTTGACGCCGTACAGCGGCTTGCCGAGGGCGTAGGCGTACGCCTTGGCCGCCGACACCCCGACCAGCAGCGCACCCGCGAGCCCCGGCCCGGCGGTGACGGCGATCCCGTCCAGGTCCCGGGCGCTGACCCCGGCCTCCTTCAGGGCGCGGTCGATGGTGGGCACCATCGCCTCCAGGTGCGCCCGGGAGGCGACCTCCGGCACGACCCCGCCGAAACGGGCGTGCTCGTCGACGCTGGACGCGACGGCGTCCGTGAGCAGGGTGGTGCCGCGGACGATGCCGACGCCGGTCTCGTCGCAGGAGGTCTCGATGCCGAGGACGAGAGGTTCGTCAGCCATGGATCTCGGTTCCTTGTACGGAGGTGGAAGGGTCGGTCAGTCGCATGACCAGGGCGTCGATGTTGCCCGGCTGGTAGTAGCCGCGCCGGAAGCCGATGGCTTCGAAGCCGAACCGCTCGTAGAGCTTCTGGGCGCGGATGTTGTCGACCCGGCACTCCAGCATCACTTCGGCACAGTCGAAGTCGGTCGCCGCCCGGAGCAGCTCGGTCAGCAGCCGGCTGCCGAGCCCGGTGCCCCACTGGTCACGGGCGACGGCGATGGTCTGCACGTCGGCAAGGTCCCCGGAGGCAGCCAGCCCCGCGTACCCGACGAGCCGCCCCCCGTCCTCCGCGACGACGTACCGCCGGGTAGCCCCCGGCCCCCGCGCGTGGGCCAGCTCGGACCAGAACATGCCCCGGGACCAGGCGTCCTCGGGGAACAGGGCCTTCTCCAGCTCCAGCACCGGGTCGATGTCCCACCAGCGCATCTCACGCAGCGATGCCGTCACTTGGGGGTGACCACCTTGTAGTTCTTGGGGACCTGGGCATCGGGCCGGCGCAGGTACAGCGGCCGGGGCGCGGACAGCTCCTGCCCGGCGGCCAGCTTCTCGGCCGCCAGACCGGCCAGTGCCGCCGCCGACACGTGCTCGGGCTCATGCGCCCGGGGGAAGGTGTCGGGGTAGAGCAGCGCCCCGGCCCCCACGGCGGGCAGCCCCGCGACCCGCTCGGCGATGTCGGCGGGCCGGTCGACGGCCGGCTCGGTCAGCCGGGTGCGCGAGTCGGCGTACGTCGCCCAGTAGACCTCCTTGCGCCGGGCGTCGGTCGCCACGACGAAGGGCCCCTGCCCAATGTCGGAGGCATAGGCAAGCCCGTCCAACGTGCACACACCGTGCACAGGCACACCGAGCGCGAGCCCAAAAGTATCGGCGGTCATCAACCCCACCCGAAGCCCGGTGTACGGGCCGGGCCCGACCCCCACAACAATCCCGGTCACGGCGTCGAGCTTCACCCCCGCCTCGGCGAGCACACGGTCGACGGCCGGCAGCAGCAACTCACCGTGCCGACGCGCGTCCACCTGACTCGACGAGGCGACGACGTCCGCCCCGTCGTGCAGCGCGACGGTCACAGCAGGGGTGGCAGTATCCAGAGCGAGCAAGAGCACGCCAACAGCCTACGGCTCCCCACCCCCCACCCCGGAACTTCACCCAACCCCCAGGGGGCGCTCGGAGGCAGAACACCCCCGCCCCGAGCGGCGCGCCACCCGCGCACGGCGGCAAGGGGACGTGTCGGGGGGTGTCCGCCCGCAGCGGCCGCCGCGAAGAATCAGCACCCCACAAACCCCCGCCCCGGCGGACCGAGGACGGACACCCCCCGGCGCGGCCCCGACCCACCACCCCACCGAAGGCGCTACGCGCACCCCACACCACCGCAACAGGCCGCCGCAGGCACCCCCGACTGCTACGGTCGACCAAGCCAAACCCCGCACAAAACACGACAGAGGTGGACGACGGTGGCAAGCAGCAGCTCCGGATTCGTGACCGGGCTCACCGCGGCGGCCCTCGTGACCGTCGGTTTCCTCGCCTACCAGGCCTCGGCAAGCGCCCCCGCCGACCTCACCACCCCGCACGCGAACAGCATCCCCGCCGCGGCCGCCTCCAAGGCCCCCCGCGACAAGAGGAACCCCGCCGCCCTCCCCAGCGGCTCCGGCACAGGCGAACGGGTCGTGTACTCGGTGGACGACAACCGCGTATGGCTGGTCGACGCGGCCAACAGAACACGGCGCACCTTCCGGGTCACCCCCGGCACCGTGGACCCGCCTCCCGGCACCTACACGGTCACGTCCCGCTCGAACGCGATCACCGGCACCGACGGCACCCCCGTCGAACACGTGGTCCGTTTCACCAGCGTGGACGGCGTCACCATCGGCTTCAGCGCGGCCGTGGACGAAGCGCCCCCACGGCCCGCCCCCACCACCCGGACGGGCGGCATCCGCGAGTCCCGCGAGGACGGCAACGCGATGTGGGACTTCGCAACGATCGGCAAGAAGGTAGTCGTGATCCGCTAGGCGGCCTTACGCTCCCGCACCCCTTCCGGAGCCACCGGCTCCGGCGCACGCGGCGGCGTCGAGACCGCCTCCGCCGCGGCACCCGCCGCCAGCAGATCGCGCATGGACACTCCGTACAGCGGACGGCGCGGCTGCGTCTCGTCCCGTTCCGTGGCCGGCATGAACGCCTCCTGGGAGCCGGGGGCGGAGTAGTTAGGCACACCTAACTACGGGCTGGCTACCATGTGACCACGCCCGGGACACCGAACGCAATATCTTGCCGACGCGTTGTCGGAATATTCAGAAACCCCTCATCCGACGCTCAGGCCGACAACGCCCCCAGCTCCACCGACGCCCACCGCGCCCCGAGCCCCGTCAGCGTCACCCGCCGCACCTCGTCGGTCGTGTCCCCCACGGCCCGATGGATGACGACCTGGAGCCGCTCCTCGGTCAGCTCCTCGACCTTCCCCTCGCCCCACTCCACCACGATCACGGACTCGGGCAGCGAGACATCGAGGTCCAGGTCCTCCATCTCGTCGAGCCCACCACCGAGCCGGTAGGCGTCGACGTGGACCAGCGGCGGCCCGTCCCCCAAGGGCGGATGGACCCGGGCGATCACAAAGGTCGGGGAGGTCACGGCCCCCCGCACCCCGAGCCCCTCCCCGAGCCCACGGGTCAGCGTCGTCTTGCCCGCGCCGAGCTCCCCGCTGAGCATCACGAGGTCACCGGCGCGCAGCAGCTTGGCGAGACGGCGCCCCAACTCCCGCATCTGCTCGGGGGAGGTGACGGTCAGCGAGGTCTCAACCTGGTTGTGCGGTGCTTCCATAGCCACCCACGGTAGCCCCCGCCGGCACCGCCCCCGCGCGGGTGAGCAGATCGGCGAGGCGGTCGGTGACCACTTCGGGGTGTTCCAGCATCACCAGATGCCCGGCGTCCGGCACGAGCACCAGCTCCGCGTCGGGCAGCAGATCGGCGATGGCCTCACTGTGCTCGCTGGGCGTCACCAGATCGCCCACCCCGGCCAGCACCAGCACCGGCACGTCCACGAATTGACCGAGCGCCTCGGTCTTGTCGTGGTCGGCGAACGCCGGGTAGTACTCGGCGACCACGTCGATCGGCGTGCCCTCGATCATCCGCTCGGCGAACCGCGCCACGGCCGGATCGACGTCCCGGGACGCGAACGAGTACCGCTTGATGATCCCGGTGAAGAGATCGGCGGTGGCCCGGCGCCCCTTCTCCACCAGCTCGGCCCGCTGTCCGAGCGCCTTCAGCACCCCGGGGAGCACCCGCCGCACGGCGTTGACGCCGGCCACCGGCAGCCCGAAGTTGACCTCGCCGAGCCGCCCGGACGACGTCCCCACGAGAGCGACGGCGACGACCCGCTCCCGGACCAGCTCGGGGTACTGGTCGGCCAGCGCCATGACGGTCATGCCGCCCATGGAGTGCCCGACGAGCACGATCGGCCCCTCCGGCACGGCCGCGTCGATCACGGCCTTCAGGTCCCGCCCGAGCTGCTCGATGTCGACCGGCACGCCGTTCTCCACCTGGTCCACCCCGCGCTCGGACCGCCCGTGCGAGCGCTGGTCCCAGTACACGGTCCGCACGACGCCCCGGAGCGCGGCGCGCTGGAAGTGCCAGGAGTCCTGGCTGAGGCAGTAGCCGTGGCTGAAGACCACGGTGACCGGGGCGGGTGCCTTACGGCCGAACAGGCGCCGTCGGCGGGGTGCGGAGCCGCCCTCGGGCTCGACGTCGTCGACCTCGTAGTACAGCTCGGTGCCGTCGTCGGCCCGCGCCCTCCCCGGCATGCCGCGCAGCGATCCGTAGGGGCCCGCCGAGTCGAGCACGAGCCGGGCCTTCTGGCGCATGCCGCGGCCGACGGTGAGCCGCTCGATGGCGACACCGGCCGCCGCGCCCGCGGCGACGACGCCTATCGCGGCGCCCGCGATGCCGGTCGCACGGCGCCAGCCGCCGCCCGCCCCGGTGGCGGAGGCGACGGCAGCGACGGCCTCCGCACTGCTCTCGCTCACGTACCTGCTCCTCCTCGCCGGGCCGCTGTCCGTTCTCTCGGCACGCTGTGCGGTTACCCCGCCCGTTCGTGATTCACATAACCGCGGGGAACACCCGTTCCTCATTCACGTGGGCCTTCATCCACATAGACGCGAGGAACACGCGTTCCGATGCGCGTGACGATTTCGTACGCGATGGTCCCCGCGGCCTGCGCCCAGTCCTCGGCGGTGGGCTCGCCCCGGTCGCCGGGCCCGAAGAGCACGGCCTCGGTGCCCACCGCGGGCTCGTCCCCGCCGAGGTCGACCACGAACTGGTCCATGGCGACCCGTCCGGCCACGGTCCGCCACTTGCCGTCGACCAGCACCGGTCCGCTCCCGGAGGCGTGCCGCGGAACGCCGTCCGCGTAGCCGACGGGCACCAGTCCGAGGGTCGTCTCGCCGGGGGTGCTGTAGTGATGCCCGTAACTGACGCCGTGACCCCCCGCAACGCGCTTCACCAGCGCCAGTGAGGCGGACAGCGTCATGACGGGCCGCAGCCCGAAGTCGGCCGGGGAGCCGAGCTCGGGGCTGGGCGAGACGCCGTAGACGGCGATGCCCGTCCGGACGAGGTCGAAGTGGCTCTCGGGAAGGGTCAGCGTGGCGGGCGAGTTGGCGATGTGCCGCACCTCGGGCCGTACGCCCTGCCGCTCGGCGTCGGCCACCATCTCCCGGAACAGGTCGAGCTGGCGGGCGACGGAGGGGTGCCCCGGTTCGTCGGCGCAGGCGAAGTGGGACCACAGGCCGGTGATCCGGATCAGCCCGGCGGCCTCGGCGGCGAGGGCTTCCCGGACGAGTTCCGCCCAGTCCTCCCCCGGCTGGCAGCCGTTGCGCCCGAGGCCGGTGTCGGCCTTGAGCTGTACGCGCGCGGGGGCGCCGGCCTGCCGTGCGGCGGCGGTGACCTCCGTCAGGGCCCACATCGCGCTGACGGAGACATCGAGGCCGGCCTCGATCGCCTCGCGCCAGGGCCCGCCGGGCGTCCACAGCCAGCACATGATCCGGACGTCGTCGATGCCCCCGGCCCGCAGCGCGAGGGCCTCCTCGGGCGTGGCCGTGCCGAGCCAAGTGGCCCCCGCCTCGACGGCCGCCCGCGCGCAGGGCAGCGCGCCGTGGCCGTACGCGTCGGACTTCACGACGGCCATCAGGGCCGCGCCGGGCGCGAGGGCACGCAGCGCCCGCACATTGGCCCGCAGGGCGGCCAGATCGATCTCGGCGCGGGCCCGCAGGGGCGCGGTCCGCAGGGCTGTTGTCTCACTCATGGCGCCCCCAGTCTCTCAGAGGCCACCGACAGCCCGTCCGCACAGTGCACCCGGCCCCCACCCGCCCCGCACACCCGGCACCCGGCCCCCACCCGCGCCGAACATCAAGCCCCCGGCTTCAGGTCCCCGGCCGACGCCCCCACACGTACACCCGGTCCCCGGTCTTCAGCACACCCCACAGCTTCCGCGCGTCCCCGAGTCGGAGATTCACGCAGCCCATGGAACCCACAGTCGTGTAGATCGTCCCGTACACGGCATGAAACGCCTGCCCGCCGCTGAAGAACTGCGCGTACGGCATTGGCTGGTGGTACAGCGTCGAGACGTGGTTCTTGTGCTTCCAGTAGACCTTGTGCCACCCGCCCCGGGTCCGGTACCCCGCTCGCCCGCTGCGCATCGGCACCGGCCCGTAGACGACCTTCTCGCCCTTCTGCACCCAGGTCAGCTGCCGACTGAGATCGACGCAGGCGACGCGGTACGACCGCACCGGGCACTTCTTCGCGGCGTTGGGGTTCTTGCGCGCTCGGAGGAGCTGCATGGTGGCCCAGGTGACGGGTCCCGCGAACCCGGTGGCGGGCTTGATCCTGTGCTTGACCTGGAAGGCCCGGACGGCCCGGCAGTCGGCGGCCGACTGCTTCCCGTCCACCGGCAGCTTCAGCCACCGCTCGACCTGCCGCTGGTACGGCCCGGTCCGCTTGCTGCACGCCACGCGCACGACGGCATCGCCGAGCGGCACGTGCTCGACGCGGTCGTACGCCCCCGCCACGGCCTCCCGCGGCTCCACGGCGTCCTCGCGGGCACTGGGCGTGTACACGGCCGGCGGCAAGGCCTGGTCCGGCGTGTCGACGGTCCAGGGCACCCCCGGCCGCGGCGCGGCCCCCGGCACCAGCACGTCCTGCGCCCCCGTGGCGGGCGACAACGACGGCGACGGCGACGGATCGGCGGCGGAGGCCGAGGCGGCGGAGCCCCCCACCGGCACCACGAACATCGCGGCCATGACGACCGCGACACCCCGGCATGCGATACGTGTGCAGATCATGCGATCAGCCAAACGCGCCGTACGAGCACGGCGAACGAGCCGCGCTGCGGGGTCACCCGGACGGCCCGAACGCCCCCCGGTCATAAGGTGCTCGGCATGAGCATCATCGGGGTCGGTATCGACGTGGCGGAGATCGACCGTTTCGCGGCATCCCTGGAGCGCACGCCCGCGCTCGCCCAACGTCTGTTCCTGGAGAACGAGTTGCTGCTGCCGAGCGGCGAGCGGCGCGGCGTGGCCTCGCTCGCGGCGCGCTTCGCGGCGAAGGAGGCGCTGGCCAAGGCGCTGGGCGCCCCGGCCGGACTGCACTGGACGGACGCGGAGGTCTACGTGGAGGACAGCGGGCAGCCCCGGCTCCGGGTGACGGGAACGGTCGCCGCGCGGGCGGCCCGACTCGGCGTCCGCTCCTGGCACGTGTCCCTCAGCCACGACGCCGGTGTCGCCTCGGCGGTAGTGATCGCCGAAGGCTGACGGCAGACACGCCGCCACGCGTACCGCACACACCGCGCAACCCGTCCGGCCAGCCACCACCGACATCGCCACGACAGTGGTGATCGCCGAAGGCTGACGGCAGACTCGTCGTCATGCGTACTGCGTACAGCGTGGAAAAGGTCAGGGCGGCCGAGCGGGAGCTGATGGCACGGCTGCCGGAGGGGGCCCTGATGCAGCGGGCCGCCGCCGGGCTCGCCGCGGCCTGCGCGGACCTGCTCGGGCGGGTGTACGGCAGCAGGGTCGTCCTGCTGGTCGGCAGCGGCGACAACGGCGGGGACGCCCTGTACGCCGGTGCCCGGCTGGCCCGGCGCGGCGCGGGCGTCACGGCGGTGCTACTCAGCCCCGAGCGGGCGCACACCGCGGGGCTCGCCGCGCTGCGCCGGGCCGGCGGCACGGTCACCGGCGCGGCCGGCGCCGAGGCGCTGATCGACCGGGCCGACCTGGTGGTCGACGGCATCGTGGGGATCGGCGGCAAGGGCGGGCTGCGGGCGGAGGCGGTGCCGCTCGCGGCGGCGGCCGAGCGCTCCCGGGCCGCCGTCGTCGCCGTGGACCTGCCGAGCGGGGTCGACGTCGACACCGGCCAGGTGCGGGGCGCCGTGGTCCGCGCCGACCTCACGGTCACCTTCGGGACGCACAAGCCGGGGCTGCTGATCGATCCGGCACGGGAGTACGCGGGTACGGTCCGGCTGGTCGACATCGGCCTGGAGCTGCCCGCCGCGGCCGACCTGGAGGCCCTCCAGCACGCGGACGTGGCCCGGCTGCTGCCGGTCCCGGCGCCGGAGAGCGACAAGTACCGGCGCGGTGTCGTCGGCATCGCCGCCGGGTCCGCCCGCTACCCGGGCGCCGCCGTCCTCGCCGTGGCGGGCGCGCTGCGCGGCGGCGCGGGCGCGGTGCGCTACGTCGGCCCGGCCGCGGACGCGGTCATCGCCCGCTTCCCCGAGACGCTGGTGTCGGACCGGGGCCCGAGGAAGGCCGGCCGGGTGCAGGCCTGGGTGGTCGGACCGGGCGCCGGGGACGACGCGGCGACCGTGGCGGAGGTGGTGGAGGCGGACGTACCGGTGCTGGTGGACGCGGACGGACTGCGCCTCGCCGACCGGGACGCCGTACGCGCACGGACCGCGCCGACCCTGATGACCCCGCACGCCGGGGAGGCGGCGGCGCTGCTCGGGGTGGCGCGGGAGGAGGTCGAGGGCGCCCGGCTGACGGCGGTGCGGGAACTCGCGGCCCGGTACGGGGCGACGGTGCTGCTCAAGGGCTCCACGACCCTGGTGGCGGACGCGTCGGCCCCGGTGCGGGTGAACGCCACCGGCACGTCCTGGCTGGCGACCGCGGGCAGCGGCGACGTCCTCTCCGGCCTCGCGGGCTCCCTGCTGGCGGCGGGCCTGTCGGCGCGGGACGCGGGGAGCGCGGCGGCGTACCTGCACGGTCTGGCCGGCAGGTACGCCGCCGACGGTGCCCCGGCGAGCGCCCAGGACGTGGCGGAGGCGGTCGGGGAGGCGTGGCGGGACGTACGGGACTGAGAGGGGCGCTACTCCACCGTCACCGACTTGGCCAGGTTCCGCGGCTGGTCCACCTCGTTGCCCCGGGCCGTCGCCAGCTCGCACGCGAACACCTGCAACGGCACCGTCGCCACCAGCGGCTGGAGCAGCGTCGGCGTGGCCGGGATCCGGATCAGATGGTCGGCGTACGGCACGACGGCCTCGTCGCCCTCCTCCGCGATCACGATCGTGCGCGCACCGCGGGCCCGGATCTCCTGGATGTTGGACACGATCTTGTCGTGCAGCACCGACCGCCCCCGCGGTGACGGCACGACCACCACCACCGGCAGGTCGTCCTCGATCAGCGCGATCGGCCCGTGCTTCAGCTCGCCCGCCGCGAAGCCCTCGGCGTGCATGTAGGCGAGCTCCTTGAGCTTGAGCGCGCCCTCCAGCGCCACCGGGTAGCCGACGTGCCGCCCGAGGAAGAGCACCGTGTTCTTGTCGGCGAGGGACCGCGCCAGCTCCCGTACCGGTTTCATCGTCTCCAGGACCCGCTCGACCTCGCCGGAGATCTCGGCCAGGTCCCGGATGACGGCCCGGATCTCGTCCCCCCACTTGGTGCCGCGCACCTGGCCCAGGTACAGGGCGACCAGGTAGCAGGCGACGAGCTGGGTCAGGAACGCCTTGGTCGAGGCGACGGCGACCTCGGGCCCGGCGTGCGTGTACAGCACGGCGTCGGACTCGCGCGGGATGGTCGACCCGTTGGTGTTGCAGATCGCCAGCACCCGGGCGCCCTGCTCACGGGCGTGCCGCAGTGCCATGAGCGTGTCCATGGTCTCGCCGGACTGGGAGATCGCGATCACCAGGGTCCGCGGGTCCAGGATCGGGTCCCGGTACCGGAACTCGCTCGCCAGCTCCACCTCGCAGGGGATCCGCGTCCAGTGCTCGATGGCGTACTTGGCGATCAGCCCGGCGTGGAAGGCCGTACCGCACGCCACGACGACGACCTTGTCGACCTCCCGCAGCACCCCGTCGGGGATCCGCACCTCGTCCAGGGTCAGCGAGCCGCCCGCGTCGATGCGGCCCAGCAGGGTGTCGGCGACCGCCTTGGGCTGCTCGGCGATCTCCTTGAGCATGAAGTAGTCGTAGCCGCCCTTCTCGGCCGCCGAGGCGTCCCAGTCGACGTGGTACGGCCGTACGTCCGCCGGACGCCCGTCGAAGCCGGTGACCGTCACGCCGTCCCGGCGCAGCTCCACCACCTGGTCCTGGCCCAGCTCGATCGCGGACCGGGTGTGGGCGATGAACGCGGCGACGTCGGAGGCGAGGAAGGCCTCCCCCTCGCCCACGCCCACCACCAGCGGCGAGTTGCGGCGCGCGCCCACGACCACGCCGGGCTCGTCCGCGTGCACCGCGACCAGCGTGAACGCGCCCTCCAGTCGGCGGCACACCAGGCGCATCGCCTCCGCGAGGTCCCCCGTCGCGGAGAACTCCTCGGCGAGCAGATGCCCGACCACCTCGGTGTCGGTCTCGGAGGCCAGGGTGTGCCCCCGCTCCTCCAGTTCGGCCCGCAGCAGCGCGAAGTTCTCGATGATGCCGTTGTGGACGACGGCCACGCGCCCGGCGTTGTCCAGATGAGGATGGGCGTTGGCGTCGGTCGGCCCGCCGTGCGTCGCCCACCGGGTGTGCCCGATGCCCGTCGAACCGGTCGGCAGCGGCCGGTCGACCAGTTCCTTCTCCAGGTTGACGAGCTTGCCGGCCTTCTTCGCGGCGGCCAGCCCGCCGTCCGCGAGCACGGCGACGCCCGCCGAGTCGTATCCCCGGTACTCCAGTCGCTTCAGCCCGGCCGTCACGACATCGAGCGCCGACTGCGACCCCACGTATCCCACGATTCCGCACATGACCGGCAGCCTACGGTTGTTGGCCCCGCCGAACAGGCCGTAGCGTGCCCGAATTCGGAAATTCCCACGGCGATACGCACCCTCCGCGCACGACCTCGTCGACGCGTGACGGATCCCACCTCACGGTCTGTTCGTACGCCCGTAACAATGGACTGTGATCTCTCCGGTCTCCTCGATGCCCCGGAGCGCCCACCGGCACAGGCCGGAGGCGACTCCCTACGTCGACCTCACCCGCTCAGAGTGGAGCGCGCTGCGTGAGAAGACGCCGCTGCCGCTGACCGCCGAGGAGGTGGAGAAGCTGCGCGGCCTGGGCGACGTCATCGACCTGGACGAGGTGCGGGACATCTACCTCCCGCTCTCCCGTCTCCTCAATCTCTACGTCGGCGCCACCGACGGCCTGCGCGGCGCCCTGAACACCTTCCTGGGCGAACAGGGCTCCCAGGCCGGCACCCCCTTCGTCATAGGAGTCGCCGGCTCGGTCGCCGTGGGCAAGTCCACGGTCGCCCGCCTGCTCCAGGCCCTGCTCTCCCGTTGGCCCGAGCACCCGCGCGTCGAGCTGGTCACCACGGACGGCTTCCTGCTCCCCACCAAGGAGCTCCAGGCCCGCGGCCTGATGTCGAGGAAGGGCTTCCCCGAGTCCTACGACCGCCGCGCCCTGACCCGCTTCGTCGCCGACATCAAGGCCGGCAAGGCCGAGGTGACGGCCCCCGTCTACTCGCACCTCATCTACGACATCGTCCCCGACCAGAGGCTCGTGGTCCGCCGCCCGGACATCCTGATCGTGGAGGGCCTCAACGTCCTCCAGCCCGCGCTGCCCGGCAAGGACGGCCGCACCCGCGTCGGCCTCGCCGACTACTTCGACTTCAGCGTGTACGTCGACGCCCGCACCGAGGACATCGAGCGCTGGTACCTCAACCGCTTCAAGAAGCTGCGCGCGACGGCCTTCCAGAACCCGTCCTCGTACTTCCGCAAGTACACGCAGGTCTCCGAGGAGGAGGCCCTCGACTACGCCCGGACGACCTGGCGCACGATCAACAAGCCCAACCTCGTGGAGAACGTCGCCCCCACCCGGGGCCGGGCCACCCTGGTCCTCCGGAAGGGCCCGGACCACAAGGTCCAACGTTTGAGCCTGCGCAAGCTGTAGCCCCCAGGGGCGCGGGGAACTGTGCGATAGACCACGACGAACGCCGCGGCCGGCCGACAACAGCTCCCCGCAGACGCTCAGCCGAGCGCCGACTTCACGACATCGGCCAGCCGCCCGGCAACAGCCCGAGCCTGATCGATATCGGCCGCCTCGACCATCACGCGGACCAGCGGCTCGGTCCCGGAGGACCGCAGCAGCACCCGTCCGGTGGACCCCAGCTCCCGCTCCGCCTCGGCGACGGCGGACGTCAACTCCGCGGAGGTGGAGACCCGCGACTTGTCCACGTCGGGCACGTTGATCAGCACCTGCGGCAGCCGCTCCATCACGGAGGCCAGCTCGCGCAGCGACCGTCCGGTCTCCGCGACCCGGGCGGCCAGCATCAGCCCGGTCAGCGTGCCGTCGCCGGTCGTCGCGTGGTCGAGGATGATCACGTGCCCGGACTGCTCGCCGCCGAGCGCGTAGCCGTGCTCCTTCATCTCCTCCAGCACGTACCGGTCGCCGACCGCCGTCTGGACGAGCTTGAGCCCCTCCCGCTCCATCGCCAGCTTGAAGCCGAGGTTGGACATCACGGTGGCCACCACGGTCCCGGCCCGCAGGGCGGACCGCTCGCGCATCGCCAGCGCGAGGACGGCCATGATCTGGTCGCCGTCCACCTCGGCGCCGGTGTGGTCGACGGCGAGGCAGCGGTCGGCGTCACCGTCGTGCGCGATGCCGAAGTGCGCGCCGTGCTCGACGACGGCGGCCTTCAGCAGGTCGAGGTGGGTCGACCCGCAGCCGTCGTTGATGTTGAGCCCGTCGGGCGAGGCGCCGATCGTGACGATCTCGGCACCGGCCCGCGAGAACGCCTCCGGCGAGACCCGTGCGGCGGCGCCGTGCGCCTCGTCGAGGACGATCTTCAGCCCGTCGAGCCGGTTGGGCAGGACGGCGACGAGGTGGGCGATGTACTTGTCGAAGCCCTCGTCGTAGTCCCGGACCCGGCCGACACCGGCGCCGGTCGGCCGCTCCCAGGGCTCACCGCGCCGGTGCTCCTCGTAGACGGCCTCGATGCGCTCCTCCAGCGCGTCGTCGAGCTTGTGCCCGCCGCGCGCGAGGAACTTGATGCCGTTGTCGGGCATGGCGTTGTGGCTGGCGGAGAGCATGACGCCCAGGTCGGCGCCGAGCGCGCCGGTGAGGTAGGCGACGGCGGGCGTGGGCAGCACGCCGACCCGCAGCACGTCGACGCCCGCGCTCGCCAGACCGGCGACCACGGCGGCTTCCAGGAACTCCCCGGACGCACGCGGATCCCGTCCGACGACCGCGGTCGGCCGGTGGCCCTCGAAGGAACCCGCCTCGGCCAGCACGTGGGCCGCCGCGACCGACAGACCGAGCGCCATCTCGGCCGTCAGATCCGCGTTGGCGACACCGCGCACGCCGTCCGTGCCGAAGAGTCGTCCCACTTGTCCTCCTGATGAAGCGAATGAAGCCGATGAAGCCGATGAAGCCGATGAAGCCAATAAAGCTGCTGAAGCCGCTGAAGCGTCACTTTCGAGATCATCTTCGGAGATCGTCCAAGATCACCCGATCGCACAAGCCTTTGAACGTCTTGTGCCGTTATACGCCCGCGGCCGCGATAAACGAACGCCCCGGCGGCACTGTGGCGTGCCGCCGGGGCGTCCGGACGTACTGCTGAAGTCGCGAGTACGAGCTTGCAGGCAGCGAAGCTTAGCGCTTGCTGTACTGCGGAGCCTTGCGGGCCTTCTTCAGACCGGCCTTCTTGCGCTCGACCGCACGGTCGTCGCGCTTGAGGAAGCCGGCCTTCTTCAGCGGGCCGCGGTTGTTGTCGACGTCGGCCTCGTTCAGCGCACGGGCGACACCGAGACGCAGCGCGCCGGCCTGGCCGGAGACACCGCCACCGGCGATGCGGGCGACGACGTCGTAGCGGCCCTCGAGCTCCAGGACCTTGAACGGCTCGTTGACTTCCTGCTGGTGCACCTTGTTGGGGAAGTAGTCCTCAAGGGTGCGACCGTTGATCTTCCACTTGCCGGTGCCCGGGACGATCCGGACGCGGGCGATGGCGTTCTTGCGACGGCCCAGGCCGGCGGCCGGCTGGGGCTCACCGAAGCGCGAGGCGAGGGACTCGGAGGTGTACTCGCCCTCCACCGGAACCTCGGACTCGGTGGTGTAGCTGTCGATGTCAAGCTCTTCGAGCGGCTGCTCGGCAGTGGTCTCGGCCACGATTCTCCTCAGATTCTGTTCAGTCTTAGGGGGTGGCCGGACTTACTGCGCGACCTGGGTGATCTCGTACGGCTGCGGCTGCTGCGCGCCGTGCGGGTGCTGGTCACCCTTGTAGACCTTCAGCTTCGAGAGCATCTGACGGCCCAGGGAGTTCTTGGGGAGCATGCCCTTGACGGCCTTCTCGATGGCCTTCTCGGGGTTCTTGTCGAGGAGCTCGTCGTAACGGACGGAGCGCAGACCACCCGGGTAGCCGGAGTGGCGGTACGCCATCTTCTGGGTCCGCTTGTTGCCGGACAGGTGCACCTTGTCGGCGTTGATGATGATGACGAAGTCACCAGCGTCGACGTGCGGCGCGTAGATCGGCTTGTGCTTGCCCCGGAGAAGGGTGGCGGCAGTGGTGGCGAGACGGCCCAGGACGACGTCCTGAGCGTCAATGACGTGCCACTGGCGCGTCACATCGCCGGGCTTGGGGCTGTACGTACGCACGGTTCGTAGCCTTCGCTTCGAGTGAATGGTCCTGAACAGGTCACCGAAACGATCACGACAGCCCTGACCGCACTGCGGTTGACGCAAACCGCTTGCTGGTCGCTGGTCATCGGCCCGGTGGACCGGTGTAAGGGCCCGTCCCGTGAGAATGAGCAAGCCAATACACAACGAAGAGGCAGAATACCTGGGGCGCCACGGCCGGGTCAAAACGACGGCCCCCCACGGCCCGGCAGCGGCCCGGGCGGCGACGGCGAGTGCGGCGCCCCGCACACAAGAGGAGGCGCGGATCACCGTAGAGCCGGCCGCCGACGCTCACGAGCACCCGCAGACACCCGGTCCCAGGTCGCACCAAGCACCCGGAGATGTCGCTTTTCGTCCACTCATCGGCCGAACGGCAGGGGCGGCAGCGGCTGTTGAGGCGGACCGGTGCACCCCGGACCCCGTCTAAGATGCGGCCCATGAGCTTCGGGCAGCAGGGGGGACCCCAGTCCCAGTGGGACCCCTGGAAACCGCATTCGCAGCAGCCGTGGAACAGCGGCGGCGACAGCCAGACCCCGGACTGGGCCGCGCTCGCCGAGGCGTCCGAGTCCCGTCACAAGCGACGTCGGCTGCTGTTCGTCGGCGGCGGCGCACTGGCCACCGTCGGGGTGGCGGCCGCCGTGGCCGTGGCCGTGGTGTCCGCGAACGGCGGCGACGACGCCTCGAACAAGCCGACGGCCCAGCTGCCGGCGACCGCCGACATCCCGAGCGAGTCCGCCTCCGCGGAGCCGTCGTTCGAGCCGACGAGCGCGCCGCCCCCGCTGGATCCGATGGACTTCATCTCCAGCAAGAACAAGGACACGGCACCGCTCACCGCGGACACCCTCTTTCCGGGTACGCAGCTGACCATGGGCACGACGCTCTACAAGAAGGGCGCCACGGCCGAGACGAAGGACTGCTCCTCGGCCGCGCTGAAGACCCTGCCGAAGGTGCTCGACGCCCATGGCTGCACCAGCCTGATACGTGTCACGTACGCCAGGGACGGCGTCGCGGTCACGGTCGGCGTGGCCGTCTTCGACACCGCGGCCGACGCGGCGAAGGCGCAGAGCGAGACGGACGACAAGAGCATCGTGAAGTCGCTGTCCGGCAAGGGCGTGAAGGACTTCTGCAACGCCGCCGTCTGCCGCTCCACCCGCAATTCCTACGGCCGCTACGCCTACTTCACGGTCGCCGGTTTCACCAGCGGCAAGGACGTGACGGAGAAGGACACGAAGGTCTTCTCGGCCGGCGACGACATCCGTGAGTTCGCCCGCCGCCAGATACACCGTCGGGGCGAGGCCCAGGCGTCGGCCGCCGCCAACGGGTAGCGCGCGGCACAAGGACGCCAAGAACGACGCGAAACGGACGTACCGCTCCCCACGTACGATCACGGCACAACACTTCAGTTGGTTAACTTCTGAACACAAGCCCCTCACGACGCTTCCATGTGCCGTGCACACATGCAAGTATCGTTCTCCTGTTCGGCCAGTGGTTTGGGCGCCTGGGGGGGCTTCTGACTGGTGGGTGGCCGATAACGCCGATGAAGGCGTTGGGGGGGCACACGATTCCCAGATTGAGTGTGCCGTGGTGCGCCGTCGCGCCCCGGCAGAGATCAGTGCTGCCTCAACGCGCAACCGATCTCACGGGAGAACCGCAGTCGTCATGGCTACGACATTGGTCGACGGGGGTGCGCCGCATTCGCGGCACAACGCCAAGCTGGCCCAGCGCACCGCGTCCTGGAAACCGGGCATCCTGCCCTTCCTTCTGCCCTTCGTCCTGCTCGTCACCTTCGGGCTCTGGACCTACCGACCCAGCTCGTCACCGCTCAGCTGGGCCCTGACCGTCGTCTGGTCCCTGCCGGTGGTCGGTGTCCTCGTGGGCATCCAGGGCGCCCTGCTGATCCGGCGCCGGGTCCGCAGGATCGACCGGATGACCCCGCCCGCGCCGGTCGAGCAGGACTTCATGATCGTCCTCTGCCCGACCATCGGGCGCAACGACACCTACCCGGCCCTGGAGCGCTCGGTCCTGTCGTACGTCGAGCACATGCCGGAGTGGTTCCCGTACATGCGCGTCGACATCCTCACCGAGGAGGGCTGCGAGGCGGCGGCGGACATCGACCGCCTCGCCGACTCCCACCCGCTGATCCGGGTGATCACGGTCCCCAAGGACTACGTCCCGGCGAACGGCACCCGCTTCAAGGCCCGCGCCAACCACTACGCCCACGAACTGCGCATCGCGGAGGGCGAGGCCCTCGACTACGTCTGGGTGCTGCACATGGACGACGACACCGGCGTCGGCCCCGACACCGCCTCCTCGCTCGCCCAGTTCATCAACCGCCAGCGCCGCGCCCACCCGGACGAGGCCAAGCACATGGCCCAGGGCATCCTCACGTATCCCCGTGAGAACGCGGTCAACATGTTCACCTGGCTCGCCGACGCGGTGCGCCCCGCCGACGACATCGCCCGCTTCCGCGCGCTGACCGGCATGGGCACCCCGGCCGCCGGCGTGCACGGCGAGCTGCTGGTGCTGCGCGCGTCCATCGAGGCCGAGATCGGCTGGGACTTCGGCCCCAAGGAGATCGTCGAGGACGCCCGCCTCGCCCTCACCTTCTGCCGTATGTACCCGGGCCGCAGCGACTGGTTCAACGGCCGCTGCTACGGCGCCTCCCCCGCCACCGCGGAGGACTTCGTCAAGCAGCGCGACCGCTGGGCCTGGGGTCTGGTGGCGCTCTGCTGCAACAAGGCCGTGCCCTGGCGCTACCGCTGGTTCCTGTCGATCTGCGTGGCCACCTGGATCCTCGGCCCGCTCCAGCACATCGCCGCCGTGCTCCTCGTCGGCTGGCTCATGAACGACATGAACACCTCGCCCGCGACCCAGTCCGTGGTCATCCTGTGGGCCCTCAACTTCGCCTATGTCATCTGGACCTACTGGGAGGGGCTGCGGCTGAACGCACTCGCGTCGGTCAGCGGCCGCCGCAAGTGGTGGGAGCCGATCGTGGTGATCGCGCTCATCCCCGTCTTCTCGATCATGGAGGGCCTCGGCGGTTTCAAGGGCTTCCTGCGGTTCGTCCGCCGCGAGGAGAACAAGTTCGTCGTGATCGCCAAGCCCGCCTGACCGTCCGGAAGACAACTGACATGCGTTCACGACTGCCTTTGCTTGCCATTTTTCCGGTGGCCGTCCTCACCCTCGTGCTCGGCACCCCCTTCGTCCTCGGCGACCACCCGGTGCGCTGGGAGTCCGGCTCGGCGCTGCCCAGAATCGTCACGGGCGACCCCGTGGAATCCGCCACCCCCACCACCGAGGACCCCGGCGTCAGCCCGCCCGCGTCCACCGCGCCCCAGCCCTCCGGCACCGACGCCCTCCAGGTCGCCAAGCCCTGGAAGAAGGGCATGCCGCAGTGGGGCGTGCAGTTCTACTGGGAGGAGGAGAAGGACAAGCGCTCCGACACGTTCATCGAGAAGCAGGCGCGCAAGCACGCCGAGTACCTCATCGGCCTGGGCGCGAACTCGGTGTCGGTGTCGTTCCCCTTCTTCACCGAGGGCACGACGTCCAACGTGCTGA
Source organism: Streptomyces sp. TRM68416 (assembly GCF_014596915.1). GTDB lineage: Bacteria > Actinomycetota > Actinomycetes > Streptomycetales > Streptomycetaceae > Streptomyces. The sequence goes on along the minus strand of NZ_JACVWU010000005.1, from coordinate 147,593 downwards.
CGGCCGGCGCCAAGACCCCGTCCCCGGAACGCCTGCAGCGGGTGCTGAAGGTGTTCAAGGACGCCGGTTTCCGCACCACGCTCCGCCCGATCATGGACGAGGCCGCGCTGAACCCGCCGGCCGGCTGGCGCGGCAACATCGAACCCGCCTCCCGCTCCGCCTGGTTCACCTCCTACGAGGGGTTCCTCACCCCCTACCTCAAGGCCGCCGAGAGGGCTGAGGCGACCACCTTCGTGATCGCCACCGAGCTCAACTCCATGGAGGGCGACCCGGGCTGGGCGGCTCTGGTCGCCTCCGCCGAGAAGACCTTCTCCGGCGAGGTCGCCTACGACGCCAACTGGGACAACTACGTCTCCGGCCGGATCAACATGCCGGTCAGCCACCTCGGCGTCGACGCCTACTTCCCCGTCAAGGTCGCGGACACCGCACCCGTACAGACCCTGGTCGACGGCTGGAACGACTGGCTGGACAAGAAGGCCACCGGTCCGCTGCCGAACATCACCATCTCCGAGACCGGCATCGGCGCCATGAACGGCGCCTACCACGCGCCCGGCGACTTCTACACCAAGAACGCCGTCAACCCGAAGGTGCAGGCCAACTGGTACAAGGCCGCCTGCCAGGTCGTCCAGGAACGGAAGATGCAGGGCGTCTACTGGTGGTCGATCTGGTTCGACGACGACCCGAACGACGCGCCCGACGACAAGGTCGCCTCCCGGCTCGACTTCGCCGGGCGCCCCCTCACCGAGAAGGCCATCAAGTCCTGCTTCAACTCCGCGTACGCAGGCCCTGGCACCCAGACCACCAACTGACCGAGCGAGGCCATCGTGCAAGAAGCCATCATCTTGGTGGGCGGCAAGGGAACTCGCCTGCGCCCCCTGACGAACCACACCCCGAAGCCGCTGCTCGGCGTCGCGGGCTCCTCCTTCATCCGGCACCAGATAGCCAAGCTGATGGATGCCGGAGTCGAACACGTCGTGTTCGCCACCTCCTATCTCGCCGGGCTCTTCGAGGACGAGTTCAAGGACTTCTCCCAGAACCTGGAGATCTCCTACGCCGTCGAGGAGGTCCCGCTCGGCACGGGCGGCGCGATCCGCAACGCCGCGCGACTGCTGCGCGGCGGTTCGGCGGACGCCCCCGTCCTCGTCCTCAACGGCGACATCCTCTCCGGCCTCGACCTGCGCGAGGTCCTGGAGCGGCACCGGGCGCGGGACGCGGACGTGACGCTGCACCTGACGCGGGTGGCCGACCCGCGCGCCTTCGGTCTCGTGCCGACGGACGGGTCCGGCCGCGTCCTGTCCTTCCTGGAGAAGCCGAAGACCGCCGAGGAGTGCGTCACCGACCAGATCAACGCCGGCTGCTACGTCTTCCGCCGCTCGGTGCTCGACGCCATCCCGGCCGACCGGGAGGTCTCGGTCGAGCAGGAGACCTTCCCCCAGCTCGTCGCCGAGGGCAGCCGCGTGTTCGGCCACACCACGGACGACTACTGGCGTGACCTGGGCACCCCGCTGGCCTTCGTCCACGGCTCCGCCGACCTGGTCACGGGCAGGGCGACCTCGCCCCTCGTGGCACAGCCGGCCGAGGCCCTGATCCACCCCACGGCCACCGTCGACCCGACCGCCCGCGTCACGGGCGGCTCGACGGTCGGCCCGCGTGCCGTGATCGGCCCGCGCGTGGTCGTCGACCGCTCCATCGTCGCCGCGGACGTCACGGTCGACGAGGGCGCGCTGATCCACGACTCCGTGGTGGACCACGACTCCGCCATCGGCAGCGGCACCGTGCTGCGCGAGACGGTCGTGGGCTGCCACGCGCACATCGGCGCCGACAACGAACTGCCCCCTCAGCTACGGCTGTCGTGCGGAATCCGCATCCCCGCCCAGGGAGTACGCGTCAGCGGTTCGGCCGTCGCCTGCCCCAGCGTCCACTGAAGTCGCCTGCTCGTCGCACGAACCTGACCAGCAGTCAGTTACTGGAGAGACATGTCCCGCCATCGTTCAAGGGCCGAGAACACAGAGCGTCTTCGCACGTACCGGCCCGACATCCAGGGCATGCGCGCCGTCGCCATCATGATGGTGGTCGCCATGCACTGCGGCATTCTCGACATCCACGGTGGCGTGGACGTGAGCTTCGTGCTGAGCGGCTTCCTCATCGGTGGCCAGCTCTTCGCCGAGATCGAGAAGACCGGCAAGGTGTCGCTGACCAAGTTCTGGGCGCGCCGCTTCCGCCGGCTGGCCCCGCCCATGGCCATCGTCATCGTCCTCACCGCCGTCGTGTCCTGGACCTACGCCAGCCCGCTGAAGTTCCGCGACTACGTGGCCGACGGCCTCAGCTCCTCGCTGAGCTTCATGAACTGGCGCCTGGTCGAGACCGGCACCGACTACTTCGCCAACGACGGTTCGCAGTCCCCGTACCAGCACTTCTGGTCGCTGAGCATCGAGGAGCAGTTCTACGTCGCCGCCCCGATCCTCCTCGTCGTGATGGTCTGGATCAGCCGCAAGATCTTCCGCAACCGGGCTCTGGTGGCGCTGTTCCTGATGGCCGTCATCGGCGGGTCGTTCTATCTGGGCTGGTCGCAGACGCCCGAGAACCAGCCGCTCGCGTACTTCAGCACCCACACCCGGATCTGGGAGATCACCTGCGGCGTCCTGCTGGCGCTCGCCGCACCCCTCGCCTCCCGGATGAACCGCGGCGTGGCCGCGGCGATCTCCTGGCTGGGGCTCGCCACGGTGCTGGTCACCGCGATGCTCATCACCGACGAGACGCCACTGCCGGGCTACGCCGTCGCCGGCCCGGTCATCGGAACGGTCATGGTCATCGCCGGCGGCTGCGCCAACCCCGGGTTCGGCGCGGAGCGGCTGCTGGACAACCCCGTCCTGGACTTCATCGGCAACGCCAGCTACGGCTGGTACCTCTTCCACTGGCCGCTGCTGGTGCTCTGGCCGTCCATGATCGACCGGGAGTTCGCCTTCCAGGACCGGCTGCGGGTCGCCGTCCTGTCGTTCCTGCTGGCCGTCCTCCTGCACTACGCCGTCGAGCGCAGGTTCAAGAAGAACGTGCAGTGGGTGGCCCGCCCCTGGAAGGGCGTCTTCACCGGCGGATTCATCACCGGCAGCACGGCCGGCGCGATGGCCCTCGCCGCGATCGTGCCGCTGAACCTGGCGACCTCGAACTCGTCGAGCACACTCGCGGTCGGGTTCACCGACCCGACGTCGGTCAAGAACGCCGTGTACCGCACGGAGTTGTCCGCGACCGTGCAGGGCGCGCTGGAGAAAGCGCCGGAGAACTCCTCCCGGCACGGCTGCATCGACGACTTCGAGGTCAAGAAGTTCGTGATGCGCGACGCCTGCGTCATCGGCGACCCGGGCGGCGAGAAGACCCTCGTCCTCATGGGGGACTCCCACGCCTGGCAGTGGAACGACGTCTACCACGAGATCGGCAGGGAACTCGGGGTGCGGGTGGTGACCATGGCCAAGGGCGGCTGCTCGCCGCAGGTCTACCACATCGTCTATCCCGACATGAACCGCGGATACACCGAGTGCGACAGCTGGCGCGAGTCGGCCTTCGCCGAGCTGAAGAAGATCAAGCCCGACGTCCTCGTCATCACCGACCGCGCGCGCCGGGAGGCGGAACGCAAGGGCGCCGAGACCGCGTTCGAGGTGTTCAAGGAGACCGGCGCCCGGCTCGTCTACATGACGGACACCCCGCAGCCCGGCCAGAACGTCCCCGACTGCCTCGCCACGCACATCGACAACATCACGCCCTGCAACCGCAAGCAGTGGCAGGCGCTGGAGTACACGGAGTTCCGTGCCATGGAGCGGGAGGTGGCCGAGAAGTACGGCGCGGAGATCATCGACACGACGCCCGCGTTCTGCGCGGAGGACGTCTGCCCGGCGGTCATCGGCGACCAGATCGTCTACTTCGACAACAGCCACATCACGTCGTCGTACGCGAAGTCCCTGAAGCCCTTCCTCAAGCCCGCCCTGGAAGAGGTCCTCAGCTAGGCCTGAGCGCTCCGCTGGCAGTGCCGGGACGTGTCGTCGGTCGCCCGCGGACCCGTCCGTGGCCTGGTCGCGCGGTTCCCCGCGCCCCTTCCGGGAGCGCCCCTTCGGGGCTGCTCCCGGATCTCCGACAGGCGACCGTGCTCAGGCCCGCTTCCGCCGGGCCTGCCGCTGGCGCTCCGCCAGCAGCTCGTCCGCCGGATAGGCGACCTCCTCCAGCGTCAGCCCGTGCGGCCGTACGACATGGACGGCGCTGTCCCGGACCCGCGCGTCCAGCACCTTGCGCGGCCACTCCACGCCCCGGTGGCCGTCGCCGACGAACAGCAGCGCGCCCACCATGGACCGCACCTGGTTGTGGCAGAAGGCGTCGGCACGGACCTCGATCTCCACGACACCGTCCAGGTTCCGGCGCACCCCGAAGTCGAAGATCTCGCGGATCGTCGTCGCGCCCTCGCGCTTCTTCGCGTACGCCGCGAAGTCGTGCTCGCCGACCAGCGACTTGGCGGCCGCGTCCATCACGGAGACGTCCAACTCCCAGTCGTGCCACAGCACATGGTTGCGCAGCAGCGGATCCACTCCCCCGGGCCGGTCGCAGACCCGGTAGACATAGCGCCGCCACAGGGCCGCGAACCGCGCGTTGAACCCCGCCGGCGCCTCGGTGAGCGACCACACCCGCACATCCCGGGGCAGCCGCCCGGCGAGCCGCTTCAGCAGCTTCTCCCGGTGCTCGGCCCAGAGCGGCTCGGGCAGGTCGACATGGGCCACCTGCCCCCGCGCGTGCACCCCGGCGTCGGTACGCCCGGCCACGGTCAGCTCGTACGTCGTCTCCCCCGACCGCGTCACCGTCCGCAGCGCGTCCTCGATCTCGCCCTGCACGGTCCGCCGCCCGCCGGCCTGCTTGGCCCAGCCGGAGAAATCGGTCCCGTCGTAGGACAGGTCGAGGCGGACACGGACGTCACCGGGCTGTACTTCGTCACTCACGCCTGAATCCTCTCAGGAAACGCGAAACGGGCCCGCCCCAAGGGGCGGGCCCGACGCGAAAACGCCAGGTCAGGCGTCCTTCGACTCCTCGGCCGGAGCCTCGGCAGCCTCGTCGGCCTTGGTCACGTCGACCTTGGTCTCCTCGGCCTCCTTGACCGCACGCTTGGTGGCGGCCTCGGCCTCGCCGGTGGCCTCCTGCGCGACGGTCAGCGCCTCGACCAGCTCGATGACAGCCATGGGCGCGTTGTCGCCACGACGGTTACCGATCTTGGTGATACGGGTGTAGCCACCCGGGCGGTTCTCGTAGCGCGGGCCGATCTCGGTGAAGAGCGTGTGGACGACGCTCTTGTCCGTGATGACCTGGAGCACCTGGCGGCGGTTGTGAAGGTCGCCCTTCTTCGCCTTGGTGACCAGACGCTCGGCGTACGGGCGCAGGCGGCGGGCCTTCGCCTCGGTGGTGGTGATACGACCGTGCTCGAAGAGGCTCTTCGCGAGGTTCGCGAGGAGCAGCTTCTCGTGCGCGGCGCTGCCGCCCAGACGGGCACCCTTGGTGGGCTTCGGCATGGTGTTTCTCCTAGGTGTCTGCCCCGGCCGTATCAGGTACCGGGGTCAGTATCCGAGCGGGCGGTCGCCCGTCGGAGATCCGGGGTTCTTTCGGACTCCGGAAGGGTCCGCGCCCCAAAGGGGCGCGGGGAACTGCGCGACCGGCCACGACGGACCGGCAGCCGAATCAGTACTGCTCGGTCTCCACGAAACCGGCGTCCGCGTCGTCGTCCGCCCCGAAGGCGTCCGCCGCGGCGGTCGGGTCGAACCCGGGAGGCGAGTCCTTGAGCGCCAGACCCATACCCGCCAGCTTCGCCTTGACCTCGTCGATCGACTTCGCACCGAAGTTGCGAATGTCGAGCAGGTCCGCCTCCGAGCGGGCAACGAGCTCACCCACGGAGTGGATGCCCTCACGCTTGAGGCAGTTGTAGGAGCGGACCGTGAGCTCCAGCTCCTCGATCGGCAGCGCGAGGTCCGCGGCAAGGGCGGCGTCCGTGGGGGACGGGCCCATGTCGATGCCCTCGGCGTCGATGTTCAGCTCGCGGGCGAGACCGAACAGCTCGACCAGCGTCTTACCGGCGGAGGCCATGGCGTCACGGGGACGCATCGCCTGCTTGGTCTCGACGTCGACGATCAGCTTGTCGAAGTCGGTGCGCTGCTCGACACGCGTGGCCTCGACCTTGTACGTGACCTTGAGAACCGGCGAGTAGATGGAGTCGACCGGGATACGGCCGATCTCCTGGCCCACCTGCTTGTTCTGCACGGCGGAGACGTAACCGCGACCGCGCTCGACGGTCAGCTCCATCTCCAGCTTGCCCTTGCCGTTGAGCGTGGCGAGGACGAGGTCGGGGTTGTGCACCTCGACACCGGCCGGGGGCGCGATGTCGGCGGCGGTGACCAGACCCGGGCCCTGCTTGCGCAGGTACATCACGACCGGCTCGTCGTGCTCCGAGGAGACGACCAGCTGCTTGATGTTGAGGATCAGGTCGGTGACGTCCTCCTTGACGCCCGGCACGGTGGTGAACTCGTGCAGCACGCCGTCGATCCGGATGCTGGTGACAGCGGCGCCGGGGATCGAGGAGAGGAGGGTACGGCGGAGGGAGTTGCCGAGGGTGTAGCCGAAGCCCGGCTCCAGCGGCTCGATCACGAACCGGGAGCGGAACTCGTCGACGACCTCTTCGGTCAACGAGGGACGCTGAGCGATCAGCATGTTGCGTTCCTTCTGTCAGGGGCGCCCGCTATTTGACGCCCTGATTTGTTACAAGGGTACGGGCGATACGACTCCGAAGAGCCGTACCGCCCGAAAACCTCAGACCAAGCAGCCGTACGTCAGACGCGGCGGCGCTTCGGCGGACGGCAGCCGTTGTGCGGGGTCGGGGTGACGTCCTGGATGGAGCCGACCTCAAGACCCGTGGCCTGGAGCGAACGGATCGCGGTCTCGCGACCGGAGCCCGGGCCCTTCACGAACACGTCGACCTTGCGCATGCCGTGCTCCTGGGCGCGGCGGGCAGCCGACTCGGCGGCCATCTGCGCGGCGAACGGCGTGGACTTCCGGGAGCCCTTGAAGCCGACGTGGCCGGCGGAGGCCCAGGAGATCACGTTGCCGGACGGGTCCGTGATCGAGACGATCGTGTTGTTGAACGTGCTCTTGATGTGCGCGTGGCCGTGAGCGACGTTCTTCTTTTCCTTGCGGCGCACCTTCTTGGCAGCGCCCTGACGACCCTTGGGGGGCATCTATAACTCCTACGGGAGGTGGTCGGTCCTACAGCGAAGACCGCTGGACGGCGAGTCCGCTGCGGACTACTTCTTGCCCGGCTTCTTCTTGCCGGCGATGGCGCGACGCGGGCCCTTGCGGGTACGGGCGTTCGTGCTGGTGCGCTGACCGCGGACGGGCAGACCACGACGGTGACGGAGACCCTGGTAGCAGCCGATCTCGACCTTGCGGCGGATGTCGGCCTGGATCTCGCGACGGAGGTCACCCTCGGTCTTGATGTTGTTGTCGACGTACTCGCGGATCGCGACGAGCTGCTCCTCGGAGAGGTCGCGGACGCGGGTGTTCGGGTCGACACCGGTCGCAGCCAGCGTCGCCTGGGAGAGGGTCCGGCCGATGCCGAACACGTAGGTGAGGGCGACCTCCACGCGCTTGTCGCGCGGGATGTCAACACCGGAAACGCGTGCCATTCAATGGCTCCTGGTGATCTTCGGAGGTCTTCCGCAGAATCTGCTCCCAGCCGCCGTACCAGGTACGAACTGGGTCCCCGGCCTCCGAGCCGGGGGTGTCAGGCAGACGCTCGTCCGGCCTGGATCCTGCGTATGAACATATTCAGCTCGCGTCGCGCGAATCTCTGCGATGGAGGTGCAGAGGGAAATGGCCTGCGATCAGCCCTGGCGCTGCTTGTGGCGCGGGTTCTCGCAGATGACCATGACCCGACCGTGACGGCGGATCACCCTGCACTTGTCGCAGATCTTCTTGACGCTCGGCTTGACCTTCATGGGGTGAGGTTCTCCGGGTCAGTGCCATCGCCACGGGAAGCCCGGGGCGCGGGCAAGATCTACTTGTAGCGGTAGACGATCCGGCCACGCGTCAGGTCGTACGGAGACAGCTCCACCACGACCCGGTCGTCAGGGAGGATGCGGATGTAGTGCATGCGCATCTTGCCGCTGATGTGTGCCAGGACCTGGTGGCCGTTCTGGAGCTCGACCTTGAACATGGCGTTCGGCAGAGACTCGACGACAGTGCCCTCGATCTCGATGGCACCTTGCTTCTTGGCCACGCTTCGCCCTTCGAATCGACTACCTTGATCGACTCTGTGCGGACGCATGCAGGCATGCGGGTACACAAGAGCCGACGAGTCAGTCTACGTCAGCGCACCCGGAAAGACGAATCGAGGAAGTCTGCCCCATGCCGAAGATCATTAAGCGAGCGGGTCGGGGGCGGCGGTGACGCCGTACTCGGCGAGCTTCGCCTTACCGCCGTCGGGAGCCGTCAGCACGAGAGGACCCTGTTCGGTCAGGGCGACACTGTGCTCCCAGTGGGACGACCACGTGCCGTCGGTCGTGACGACCGTCCAGTCGTCCTCGAGCACCTCGGTCTTGGGGGTGCCCAGCGAGACCATCGGCTCGATGGCGAGACAGAAGCCGGGGACCAGCTTGGGGCCCTTGCCCCGGCGCCGCTCGACGTAGTTCAGCAGGTGCGGGTCCATGTGCATCTCGGTGCCGATGCCGTGGCCGCCGTAGTCCTCGATGATCCCGTACCGGCCGCCGCCCACCTTGGGCTGGCGGCGGATGTAGGTCTCGATCGCGCGGGAGATGTCGACGAGCCGGTTGCCCTGCTTCATCGCCGCGATGCCGGCCCACATCGACTCCTCGGTCACCCGGGAGAGCTCGATCAGCTCCGGAGCGTGGCCGGAGCCCACGAAGGCCGTGTAGGCGGCGTCCCCGTGCCAGCCGTCGATGATCGCGCCGGCGTCGATGGAGATGATGTCGCCGTCCTTCAGCACGACCTCGTCGGAGGGGATGCCGTGGACGACGACCTCGTTCACGGAGGTGCAGATCGTCGCCGGGAAGCCGCCGTAGCCGAGGAAGTTCGACTTCGCCCCGTGCTCCGCGATCACCTTGCGCGCGACCTCGTCCAGGTCCTTGGTGGTCGCCCCCGGCACCGCCGCCTCGCGCGTGGCGGCGTGGATGGCGGCAACGACCAGCCCCGCCTCGCGCATCCTGGCGATCTGCTGCGGGGACTTGATCTGCACCATGGGGACGGGCGCCTTTCTCGGGCTGAATTAGGGGGACTACTTCAACCATAAGGGCGGAGTCGGCACACCCCCACCCCACGCCAGCCGAAGCCGGGGGGACGGCCACCCCGGACAGGCCTCGCGCAGCCGGCCTCCGGTCGGCCTGCCAGGGTCAGCATGACTGTAGCCGCACCGGCACCCTCAGCAACAAAAGTCGTTGACGAACCTAACCAGCCACTCTAGCCTCGCAGTTACCACCTGGCGATGCCGGGAGCCAGCACGCAGTTCCCTACGCTCCGGACCGGATACACGGTCGCCAGAAACACAGAAACGGGGTACAAGTGACCAAGAAAACTCTGTCCCGCATAGCCGTGGCCGGTGCCGCCACCGCTCTGATCGGCCTTACCGCAGCCTCGCCCGCCATGGCCGGCGACGAGGGGCCCCTCTGGTACGGCAACCGGGGCACGGTGACGTTCAACGACGATGGTGACGACATCACGGTCTGCGACAAGCGGGCTGACGGCTACGGCGTCACGGGGTACTTGGAGCGACTCAACAGCACTGGCACCGGTCTGGTTCAGGTCATCAAGGAAGACGACGGTGGAGACGCTGGCTGCGACCGGTCCAACAATGGCTACGACATGATAGGCAACATCGCGCATGGTCTGGCCATCTGCTGGCACGGCACCGGCTCCTGCGTCCGCTCGGACTGGTACTTCGACGAGTAGGCCCGTTTGGCACCGAGAGATTTGAGGTCTACGGAGACCTCGACAGTGTGACGATGTGTGCGCACGCCGCACCTCTGCCCAGAAGCTCCGGCCGGTGCAGACGATCAATCAATTCGTCTGCACCGGTCGGAGCTCTTGGTGTGGCGCGTCCCAGGTGCACATCCGCCTGGGACCGCAGAGCGGTCAGCGCTTGGTGAAGACCGGGGTCCAGCGGCCGACGTAGTCGACTTCGGCTTTACGGAAGCCCGAGAGCGGTGTCACCTTGTCGCCGTCCAGGCTGACCAGGACCAGCTGGTTGCGGAACTCACCCTTGCCGGGTTGGCACTGGCTGGGGTCACACCGCCAGGCGATGAGGTGGGTGTTGTCCGCCCACGCGAGAAGCTGCTGTCCGGGTACGACTGCGCTTCGCTTGCCGGTCTTCGCGTCCAGAACCTCGGAAACGATCTGGCCGTCCCTACCCCCCGCGAAGCCGCCAGTCACAAGTTTTCCGTCCGGGGACGTAGCCACCGGCGGAAGGATCAGATCAGTCTTCTGCTGCGGAAGCGACTTCAGCCTGCCGTTCACGTCGTAGTAGTTCCTGCCTGGCTGGTCGAGCCTCTGCTCCCACAGCATCTCGCCGTCACGGCTCCAGCTAAAGTCCTGACGCCCGGTGCCGGCCATGGCCGCAAGACTGTCCTTCTTGGCCGGCCGCTCACTGAATTCCGCCTGGCCGGAGTCGACATCGATGACATAGAAGCCGGTACGGCTCTGCTTTGGCCCCGGCATCTCCTGACCATCGCCACCCTCCGACGCGCCCTCTACATGCACCGGCGCGTCTTGGAAGAAGCCGTCCGGGTTGTGGCTGTACGTCGTCGCCACCAGGCGCTCGCCGTCCGGCGAGAACTGCACACCGCCAACGCCCTTGTCGACCTCGATCCAGCGCTGGACCTTGCCTGTCGACAGATTCATCAGGCCTATGCGGTTGACGGGCAGATCGCCCTCCAGCACCGCGGCCGTCTTCATCCCGGGAGCGACATCGAGCCAGGCCCAGTCGGTCTTCTCGTACCGCTTGGTCGCGGCGTTGTACAGACTCCACTCACGCGCGTTCACCGCATCCCCGTCCGGCTGCTGCACGAGCTTCGTCGTGTAGTACGCCGAGACGGCGACCTGCCCTGCGGCTACCAGCTCGCGCGGCGGGGACTGGTCCGGACGGGCCACCACACCCGAGGCCTCGGACTGCTCTTCCGGGCCACCACCCGTCAGGGCCAACAACACCCCGATGACTGCGGCGACCACGGCGACCGCGGCGACCGCCAGGCTGCGACTCCTCCGGCGGAGCAACGACGGCTGCGCCCGCTCGGTGGAATCGTCGGACCGTGGCAACTGTTCGAGCTTGATGGCCATACCTCCTCGGCAGAGCGCTTTCGGGGTCCCCAAGAAGCAAGGCAGCGGCCCCCGCCGGGGGCCGCTGCCTTGCTTTGCAAGCTGTTACGAACCGGGCAGCGCCGACAAGGCCCGCTTCGTGACGTCCGTCACCTTCCCCATCGCGGAGACCGTGGTCACAAGGCCCTGGGCCTTGTAGTAGTCGATGATCGGCTCGGTCTGCGTGTGGTAGACCTCCAGCCGCCGGCGCACCGTGTCCTCAGTGTCGTCATCACGCTGGTAGAGCTCACCACCGCACACACCGCACACGCCCTCCGCCGCGGGCGGGTTGTACGTGACGTGGAACACGTGCGCCGAGTCGTTGCGGCAGATCCGCCGACCGGCGATCCGCTTGACGACTTCCTCCTCGGGGACCTCCAGGTCCAGCACCGCGTCGATCTTCATGTCCGCTTCACGCAGCATCTCGTCGAGCGCTTCCGCCTGGGCGACGTTTCGCGGGAAGCCGTCGAGGAGGAAGCCCCCGGCCGCGTCCGGCTGCTGCATACGATCGCGCGCCATGCCGATGGTGACCTCGTCGGGCACCAGCTGTCCCGCGTCCATGTAGGACTTCGCACGCAGCCCGAGCCCTGTGCCCTGGCTGATGTTCGCGCGGAACAGGTCGCCCGTGGAGATGTGCGGGATCGACAGGTTCTTGGCGAGGAACGCGGCCTGCGTTCCCTTACCGGCGCCCGGCGGCCCGACGAGGACGATTCGCATCAGCGGAGGAACCCTTCGTAATTGCGCTGCTGGAGCTGGCTCTCGATCTGCTTCACGGTCTCCAGACCCACACCCACGATGATGAGGATGCTGGTGCCACCGAACGGGAAGTTCTCGTTGGCGCCGAAACCGGCCAACGCAATCGTCGGGACGAGAGCGATCAGACCCAGATACAGCGAACCCGGCCAGGTGATCCGGTTGAGCACATAGCTCAGGTACTCAGCGGTCGGACGGCCAGCCCGGATGCCCGGGATGAAGCCACCATACTTCTTCATGTTGTCGGCGACGTCCTCGGGGTTGAACGAGATCGCCACGTAGAAGAACGCGAAGAACACGATGAGCAAGAAGTACACAGTGATGTAAATCGGGTGATTGCCCGTGGTGAGGTTCGCTTCGATCCAGGATTTCCAGCCCGAAGTGCCGCTGGAGAACTGCGCGATCAGGGCCGGGATGTAGAGCAGCGACGACGCGAAGATGACAGGAATCACACCTGCCTGGTTCACCTTCAACGGGATGTAGGTGGACGTACCCCCGTAGGAACGGCGGCCGATCATGCGCTTCGCGTACTGCACGGGGATGCGGCGCTGGGCCTGCTCGACGAAGACGACCAGGCCGACCATGACGAATCCGACGGCCATGACGGTGCCGAACTCGATCCAGCCGTCGGCCAGCGTGCCCTCCTGCTTGATGGCCCACAGCGCGGACGGGAAGGTCGCGGCGATCGAGATGAACATCAGGATCGACATGCCGTTGCCGATGCCGCGGTCGGTGATGAGCTCACCGAGCCACATGACGAGGGCCGTACCGGCGGTCATGGTGATGACCATGGTGACGGTGACGAAGATCGAACGGTCCGGGACGACCTGGCCGGCGACCGTGCAGCCGGAGAAGAGGGCGCCGCTGCGGGCGGTGGCGACGAGGCCGGTGCCCTGCAGCACGGCGAGCGCCACCGTCAGGTAACGCGTGTACTGCGTGATCTTCGCCGTACCGGACTGGCCCTCCTTCTTCAGGGCCTCCAGGCGCGGGATCACCACGGTCAGCAGCTGCAGGATGATGCTCGCCGTGATGTACGGCATGATGCCCAGCGCGAAAACCGTGATCTGCAGCAGCGCCCCGCCGCTGAACATGTTGATCAAGCCGAGGGGGCCCTGGTTCGCGGACGCCTCGTCGACGCACTGCTGGACGGACGTGTAGTCGACGCCGGGGATCGGGATGTGCGTACCGACCCGGTACACGACGATGATGCCCAGCGTGAAGAGCAGCTTCTTGCGCAGGTCGGGCGTCTTGAACGCCCGGGCGAACGCGGTGAGCACGGTGCCTCCTGCGACCCCCGCGCTACTGCGTCAAGGGTGACGGTCTTGAGGTTCGACGATTAAGTAACGGTCAACTGCCGCTCAGAGTGCCGCATGTGAGGCACTCAGTAAAAGTTGGCAGTGCAGGCCACCTTACCCGCGAGACTGCCACCCTAGGAACGACCAACCGGGGATACCCCATTTGTGGGGTATCCCCGGTCGGGATCGCTCAAGTCATCGAGACGCCTGCTGTGTTCAGACGAGCTCGGTGACGGTACCGCCGGCGGCGGTGATCTTCTCCTTGGCGGAGCCGGAGACGGCGTCGACCGTCACCTGCAGCGCCACGGAGATCTCGCCCTGGCCGAGGACCTTGACGAGGCTGTTCTTGCGCACGGCACCCTTGGCCACCAGACCCTCGACCGTGACCTCGCCACCCTCGGGGTAGAGCGCGGCCAGCTTGTCGAGGTTCACGACCTGGTACTCGGTCTTGAACGGGTTCTTGAAGCCCTTCAGCTTCGGGAGGCGCATGTGGAGGGGCATCTGCCCACCCTCGAAGCGCTCCGGAACCTGGTAACGGGCCTTCGTGCCCTTGGTACCACGACCGGCCGTCTTACCCTTCGACGCCTCACCACGACCGACACGGGTCTTGGCGGTCTTGGCGCCGGGGGCCGGACGGAGGTTGTGGATCTTGAGCGGGTTGTTCTCCGCCATGATCAGTCGACCTCCTCGACCGTCACGAGGTGGCGGACGGTGTGCACCATGCCGCGGAACTCGGGGCGGTCCTCCTTGACGACCTGCGTGTTGATGCCCTTGAGACCAAGGGAGCGCAGGGTGTCACGGTGGTTCTGCTTGCTGCCGATGTAGGACTTGACCTGCGTAATCTTGAGCTGCGCCATGATTACGCACCCGCCCCGGCACGCGCACGCAGCAGAGCCGCGGGAGCGACGTCCTCGAGCGGCAGACCGCGGCGGGCCGCGATCTCCTCGGGACGCTGCAGGCCCTTCAGGGCCTCCACGGTCGCGTGCACGATGTTGATCGCGTTGTCGGAGCCGAGCGACTTCGACAGCACGTCGTGGATACCGGCGCACTCCAGCACGGCACGCACGGGGCCACCGGCGATCACACCGGTACCCGGCGAAGCCGGCTTGAGGAGAACGACGCCGGCAGCCTTCTCACCCTGGATGGGGTGCGGGATGGTGCCCTGGATACGGGGGACCTTGAAGAAGTGCTTCTTGGCCTCCTCAACGCCCTTGGCGATGGCGGCCGGCACCTCCTTGGCCTTGCCGTAACCGACACCCACGGTGCCGTCACCGTCGCCCACCACGACCAGCGCGGTGAAGCTGAAGCGACGACCACCCTTCACAACCTTGGCGACGCGGTTGATCGCGACAACGCGCTCAACGTACGCGGTCTTCTCGGCGGCAGCTGCGCCGCCGTCACGGCCCTTCCGGTCCCGCCGCTCGCCGCCACCGGCACCGCCACCGCGGCGCTGGGGTCCAGCCATTGGATTTACCTCTCTCTTTTCCGCTAGCTACGAACGGCTCAGAACTTCAAGCCGGCTTCGCGGGCGGCGTCCGCCAGAGCGGCGATGCGCCCGGCGTACTGGTTGCCACCACGGTCGAATACGACAGCCTCGACACCGGCGGCCTTGGCACGCTCGGCGACCAGGGCGCCGACCTGCTTGGCCTGCGCGGACTTGTCGCCCTCGCCACCGCGGACCGAGGTGTCCAGGGTGGACGCCGACGCCAGGGTGTGACCCTTGATGTCGTCGATCACCTGGGCCACGATGTGGCGGTTCGAGCGGGTAACGACCAGACGGGGACGCTCCGCCGTACCGGAGATCCGCTTGCGGATCCGGATGTGACGGCGCTTGATCGCGGCGCGCTTGTAGGCGTCGCCCTTCAGGATCTTCTGTCCGTATGCCATGGCTTACTTACCCGCCTTTCCGACCTTGCGGCGGATGACTTCGCCCTCGTACTTGACGCCCTTGGCCTTGTACGGGTCGGGCTTGCGCAGCTTGCGGATGTTGGCCGCAACCTCGCCGACCTTCTGCTTGTCGATGCCCTCGACCGAGAAACGGGTGGGGGCCTCCACCTTGAAGGTGATGCCCTCGGGGGCCTCGACGGTGATCGGGTGGCTGTAGCCGAGCGCGAACTCGAGGTTCGAGCCCTTGGCCGTCACGCGGTAACCGACACCACTGATTTCGAGCTTCTTCACGTAACCCTGGGTCACGCCGGTGATCATGTTCGCCACCAGCGTGCGGGACAGGCCGTGCAGGGCCTTGTTCTGACGCTCGTCGTTGGGGCGGGACACCGTGAGGGTGCCGTCCTCGCCCTTGGCGATGTCGATCGGCGCGGCAACGGTGTGGGTCAGCGTGCCCTTGGGGCCCTTGACCGAGACCGTACGGCCGTCGATGGTGACGTCCACGCCGGCGGGAACCGTGATGGGGAGCTTGCCAATACGCGACATAGCTGTTTCCTCCGTTCCCTTCCGCTACCAGACGTAGGCGAGGACTTCCCCACCCACGCCCTTCTTGCCGGCCTGCTTGTCGGTGAGGAGCCCGTGGGACGTGGAGATGATCGCCACGCCGAGGCCGCCGAGCACCTTCGGCAGGTTGGTGGACTTCGCGTAAACCCGGAGACCGGGCTTGGAGATCCGCTTGATGCCCGCGATGGAGCGCTCACGGTTGGGGCCGAACTTCAGCTCCAGGACGAGGTTCTTGCCGACCTCGGCGTCCTCGACCTTCCAGCCCGTGATGAAGCCCTCCTGCTGGAGGATCTCCGCGATGTGCGACTTGATCTTCGAGTGCGGCATCGCCACGGTGTCGTGGTACGCCGAGTTCGCGTTCCGCAGACGCGTGAGCATGTCTGCGATCGGATCAGTCATGGTCATGAATTGGCCTTCGGCCTCTCTCGCCGGGGTTTCCAGGTGCCCATCCCTCTCCTCGATCCGAGACGAGGCGGGTGCGGTGCGGTGGACCTACGGCGTAGTAAGTCGTAAGGGCGACCGTCAGGCGCCCAACCCCCCAAGCCTAAGCCATGGAGAGGAGGGCGCCTGACACGCCCATTGCTTACCGAGAGCTTCGGGAATCCCTAAAAGGAGGGATTACCAGGAGCTCTTGGTCACGCCCGGCAGCTCGCCACGGTGAGCCATCTCACGAAGGCACACGCGGCACAGGCCGAACTTGCGGTACACGGAGTGCGGACGGCCGCAGCGCTGGCAGCGCGTGTAGCCACGCACACCGAACTTGGGCTTGCGAGCAGCCTTGGCAATCAGAGCCTTCTTCGCCATCTCGCTCACGCCTCCTTGAACGGGAAGCCGAGGTGACGAAGGAGCGCGCGGCCCTCAGCGTCGTTGGTCGCCGTGGTGACCACGGTGATGTCCATACCCCGGGTACGGTCGATCTTGTCCTGGTCGATCTCGTGGAACATGACCTGCTCCGTGAGACCGAAGGTGTAGTTGCCGCGGCCGTCGAACTGCTTGGGGGACAGACCACGGAAGTCGCGGATGCGCGGCAGCGCGAGCGACAGGGTGCGGTCCAGGAACTCCCACATGCGGTCGCCACGGAGCGTGACGTGGGCACCGATCGGCTGGCCCTCGCGCAGCTTGAACTGCGCGATGGACTTGCGGGCCTTGGTGACGGCCGGCTTCTGACCGGTGATCGTGGTGAGGTCGCGGATGGCGCCCTCGATCAGCTTGGAGTCGCGGGCGGCGTCGCCCACACCCATGTTGACCACGATCTTCACGAGGCCGGGAACCTGCATGACGTTCTCGTACGAGAACTCCTCACGCAGCTTGCCCGCGATCTCCTCGCGGTACTTCGTCTTGAGACGCGGAGTGGTGGTGGTAGCCATCAGATGTCCTCACCCGTCCGCTTGGCAACGCGGATCTTGTTGCCCTCGTCGTCGAAGCGGTAACCGACACGCGTGACGACCTTGTTGCCGTCCTTCTCCACGACCAGCTGGACGTTGGAGACGTGGATCGGGGCCTCGGTCGTGACGATGCCGCCGGCCTGGGAACCGCGAGCGGTCGGGCCGGCCTTGGTGTGCTTCTTGACCCGGTTGACACCCTCGACCAGGACGCGGTCCTCGCGGGGGAAGGCCGCGATGACCTTGCCCTGCTTGCCCTTGTCCTTACCGGTGATGACCTGGACCAGGTCGCCCTTCTTGATCTTCATGCTTACAGCACCTCCGGCGCGAGCGAGATGATCTTCATGAACTTCTTCTCGCGCAGCTCACGGCCGACCGGGCCGAAGATACGGGTGCCGCGAGGGTCGCCGTCGTTCTTCAGAATGACGGCGGCGTTCTCGTCGAAGCGGATGTACGAGCCGTCCGGACGGCGGCGCTCCTTGACGGTGCGAACGATGACCGCCTTGACGACGTCACCCTTCTTCACGTTGCCACCGGGGATCGCGTCCTTGACGGTGGCGACGATGACGTCACCGATGCCCGCGTAGCGGCGACCGGAGCCACCGAGCACACGGATGCAAAGGATTTCCTTCGCACCAGTGTTGTCGGCGACGCGCAGTCGCGACTCCTGCTGGATCACGTCTATCTCCTGTTTGTCTGCCGGTTCCCCAGGGGCCGCTCAGCGAGCGGACCCCTGGAGCCTGGCGGAACTGTCCTGCGAGGGATGCCCCGCAGGAGACTTACTTGGCCTTTTCGAGGATCTCGACGACGCGCCAGCGCTTCGTCGCGGACAGCGGCCGGGTCTCCATGAGGAGGACGCGGTCGCCGACACCCGCGGCGTTCTGCTCGTCGTGAGCCTTGAGCTTGTTCGTACGGCGGATGACCTTGCCGTACAGCGCGTGCTTGACGCGGTCCTCGACGGCGACGACGACGGTCTTGTCCATCTTGTCGCTGACGACCAGACCCTCACGGGTCTTGCGGAAGCCGCGGGCCTCTGCGTTCTCAGTCACGTTCTTCTCGCTCATCAGGCGTTCTCCACCGTTTCGATGCCCAGCTCACGCTCGCGCATCAGGGTGTAGATCCGCGCGATGTCCTTGCGGACCGCCTTCAGACGGCCGTGGTTTTCGAGCTGCCCCGTCGCCGCCTGGAAGCGGAGGTTGAACAGCTCTTCCTTGGCCTCGCGGAGCTTCGCCAGAAGCTCCTCGTTGCCCAGCTCGCGCAGCTCGGACGCCTTGGTACCGGCCGACATCACGCTTCACCTGCCTCGCGCTTGACGATCCGGCACTTCATCGGCAGCTTGTGGGCGGCGCGAGTCAGAGCCTCACGGGCGATCTTCTCGTTGGGGTACGACAGCTCGAACATGACGCGTCCGGGCTTGACGTTGGCGATCCACCACTCCGGCGAACCCTTACCGGAACCCATGCGGGTCTCGGCCGGCTTCTTGGTGAGGGGACGGTCCGGGTAGATGTTGATCCAGACCTTGCCGCCACGCTTGATGTGGCGGGTCATCGCGATACGAGCCGCCTCGATCTGGCGGTTCGTCACGTAGGCCGGGGTCAGCGCCTGGATGCCGTACTCGCCGAACGCAACCTGCGTCCCACCCTTGGACATACCGTTGCGCTTCGGGTGGTGCTGCTTGCGGTGCTTGACCCTACGGGGGATCAGCATGACGGTCAGGCCTCCGTTCCGGTGCTCTCAGCCGGAGCGGCAGCGGGAGCCTCGGCCTTGGGGGCCTCGGCGCCGGCAGCCTGCTGCGGCTTACGACCGCGCCGCTCGCCACCGCGGCCACCACGGGCCGGGCGGTCGGCACCGCCGCGGGCCGGGCGGTTACCCGCACGGGCAGCGGCGTTCTCGGCGCGGACCTCGGCGATGTTCTTGACGTCGCCCTTGTAGATCCAGACCTTCACGCCGATGCGGCCGAAGGTCGTCTTGGCCTCGAAGAAGCCGTAGTCCACGTTCGCGCGGAGCGTGTGCAGGGGCACGCGGCCCTCGCGGTAGAACTCCGAGCGGGACATCTCGGCGCCGCCGAGGCGGCCGCCGCACTGGATCTTGATGCCCTTGGCGCCCGCCTTCATCGCCGACTGCATGCTCTTGCGCATGGCACGGCGGAAGGAGACGCGGGAGGAGAGCTGCTCGGCGACGGCCTGGGCCACCAGCTGAGCGTCGGTCTCCGGGTTCTTGACCTCGAGGATGTTCAGCTGGACCTGCTTGCCGGTCAGCTTCTCCAGGTCACCGCGGATGCGGTCGGCCTCGGCGCCGCGGCGGCCGATGACGATGCCCGGACGCGCGGTGTGGATGTCCACGCGGACACGGTCACGGGTGCGCTCGATCTCAACCTTCGAGATACCGGCGCGCTCCATGCCGGACGTCATCATCCGACGGATGGCGACGTCTTCCTTGACGTAGTCCTTGTACAGCTTGTCGGCGTACCAACGCGACTTGAAGTCGGTCGTGACACCGAGCCGGAACCCGTGCGGGTTTACCTTCTGGCCCATTACCGGGTTCCTTCCTTGCTGCTGACGACCACGGTGATGTGGCTGGTCCGCTTGCGGATCCGGTAGGCACGGCCCTGGGCGCGCGGACGGAACCGCTTCAGGGTCGGGCCCTCGTCGACGTAGGCCTCGGAGATGTAGAGGCTGTCGGCGTCGGTGTGGTCGTAGTTGTGCGCGGCGTTGGCAATGGCGCTGTCCAGCACCTTGCCGACCGGCACGGAGGCTGCCTGCGGAGCGAATCGCAGGACGGCCTGGGCCTCCGTGGCGTCCATGCCACGGATGAGGTCCACCACGCGGCGGGCCTTCATGGGCGTGACGCGGATGTACCGCGCCTGGGCCCTGGCTTCCATGGTTGTCCCTTCAGTTACTTACGTGTCTGAATGCGATCCGCTACTAGCGGCGCTTCGACTTCCGGTCTTCCTTGACGTGACCCCGGAAGGTGCGCGTCGGCGAGAACTCGCCGAGCTTGTGGCCGACCATCGACTCGGTGACGAACACCGGGATGTGGGTCTTGCCGTTGTGCACCGCGAGCGTGTGGCCGAGCATGGCCGGCACGATCATGGAGCGACGGGACCAGGTCTTGATGACGTTCTTGGTGCCGGCTTCGTTCTGGGCGTCCACCTTCTTGATCAGGTGGTCGTCGACGAAGGGCCCCTTCTTGAGACTGCGCGGCATCTAAACCCGCTCCTAGCGCTTCTTGTTCGTCTTGCGGCGGCGGACGATGTACTTGTTCGAAGCCTTCTTCGGCGAACGAGTACGACCCTCCTTCTGACCCCAGGGGCTGACCGGGTGGCGACCACCGGAGGTCTTGCCCTCACCACCACCGTGGGGGTGGTCAACCGGGTTCATCGCCACACCGCGAACGGTCGGGCGGACGCCCAGCCAGCGCTTGCGGCCGGCCTTACCCCAGTTGATGTTGCTCTGCTCGGCGTTGCCGACCTCGCCGACGGTGGCGCGGCAGCGCACGTCGACCAGGCGGACCTCACCGGAGGGCATGCGCAGGTGGGCCATCTGGCCCTCCTTCGCGAGCAGCTGCACGGAGGCACCGGCGGAGCGGGCGAACTTGGCGCCGCCACCGGGACGGAGCTCGATCGCGTGGATCGTGGTACCGACCGGGATGTTGCGGAGCGCCAGGTTGTTGCCCGGCTTGATGTCGGCCCCGGGACCGTTCTCGATGCGGTCGCCCTGCTGCAGGTTGCGCGGCGCGAGGATGTAGCGCTTCTCGCCGTCGGCGTAGTGCAGCAGCGCGATGCGCGCGGTGCGGTTGGGGTCGTACTCGATGTGCGCGACCTTCGCCGGCACGCCGTCCTTGTCGTGACGACGGAAGTCGATCACTCGGTAGGCGCGCTTGTGTCCGCCACCCTGGTGGCGAACGGTCACACGACCGGCGTTGTTACGGCCGCCCTTGCTGTGCAGCGGGCGGACCAGCGACTTCTCCGGCGTGGACCGCGTGACCTCGACGAAGTCGGCGACGCTGGAACCACGACGGCCCGGCGTAGTCGGCTTGTACTTGCGGATTCCCATTTCTCAGTCCTCGTCCGATATCGGACGATCCGACCCGCTTACGCGGTCGGACCGCCGAAGATGTCGATACGGTCGCCCTCGGCGAGGGTCACGATCGCGCGCTTGCTGTCCGCACGCTTGCCGAAGCCGGTGCGGGTGCGCTTGCGCTTGCCCTGGCGGTTGATCGTGTTGACCCCGGTGACCTTGACCGAGAAGACCGCCTGGACGGCCTCCTTGATCTGGGTCTTGTTGGCACGCGGGTCGACGATGAACGTGTACTTGCCCTCGTCGAGGAGCGCGTAGCTCTTCTCGGAGACGACCGGCTTGAGCAGCACGTCACGGGGGTCCGTGAAGGACTTGCTCAGCGGGGTCTCGACGGTGTTCTTGCCCTCCGTGGCGTGGCGACGCGCCTTGGCGACGCGCGCGGCCTTGGCGGCCTTGGCGGCCTTGGAGGCAATGGCGGGGTGACGGATAGCCATCAGGCCTCGCTCCCTTCGGTGTCATTGGCCTTCGGGCCGGACACGAAGGACTCGAAGGCGGCCTGGGTGAAGACCACGTCGTCCGAGACGAGAACGTCGTACGTGTTCAGCTGGCCCGGCTCCAGGATGTGGACCTGGGGCAGGTTGCGGGCGGACAGCCACGCGGCCTCGTCGGCGCGCTCGACGACCAGGAGCAGGTTCTTGCGCTCCGAGATCTTGCCGAACAGCGTCTTGGCGGCCTTCGTCGAGGGGGTCTCACCCTCGATGACGCCGGAGACGACGTGGATGCGGTTGTTGCGGGCCCGGTCGGTGAGGGCGTGGCGCAGGGCCGCGGCCTTCATCTTCTTCGGGGTCCGCTGCGAGTAGTCACGCGGCACGGGACCGTGCACGACGCCACCACCGGCGAACTGCGGCGCGCGGGTCGAACCCTGACGGGCGCGACCGGTGCCCTTCTGGCGGTAAGGCTTCTTGCCACCACCACGGACTTCGCCGCGGGTCTTGGTCTTGTGCGTGCCCTGGCGGGCAGCGGCCAGCTGTGCGACGACGACCTGGTGAAGCAGCGGAACGCTGATCTTCTCAACGTCGAAGATCTCCGCGGGGAGCTCGACGGAACCGGCCTTGTCGCCAGCCGGCGAAAGGATGTCAACAGTGCTCATCGGTTACCTCAGGCCCCCTTGGCCGCGGTGCGGACCAGGACGAGGCCGCCGTTCGGACCGGGAACCGCGCCCTTGATGAGCAGCAGACCCTTCTCCGCGTCAACGGCGTGGACGGTCAGGTTCTGGGTGGTGACCCGCTCGTTGCCCATACGACCCGCCATGCGGAGGCCCTTGAACACACGGCCCGGGGTGGCGCAGCCACCGATGGAACCGGGGGAGCGGTGCTTGCGCTGGGTGCCGTGACCGGCGCCGAGGCCACCGAAGTTGTGGCGCTTCATGACACCGGCGAAGCCCTTGCCCTTGCTCTTGCCGGTGACGTCGACCTTGACGCCCGCCTCGAACACCTCGGCGGTGATCTCCTGGCCGAGGGTGTACTCGCTGGCGTCAGCGGTACGGATCTCGACGAGGTGGCGGCGGGGGGTGACGTCGGCCTTGGAGAAGTGGCCCTTGAGGGGCTTGTTCACCTTGCGCGGGTCGATCTCGCCGAAGGCGATCTGGACCGACTCGTAGCCGTCGATGTCGTTCGTACGGACCTGGGTGACGACGTTGGGGCCGGCCTTGACGACGGTGACCGGAACAACACGGTTGTTCTCGTCCCACACCTGCGTCATGCCGAGCTTCTCGCCCAGGATGCCCTTGATCTGCTTAGCCATTCTCAGATCACCGACCCTCAGAGCTTGATCTCGATGTCGACACCGGCCGGGAGGTCGAGTCGCATCAGAGAGTCAACGGTCTTGGGCGTCGGGTCGAGGATGTCGATCAGGCGCTTGTGCGTGCGCATCTCGAAGTGCTCGCGCGAGTCCTTGTACTTGTGCGGCGACTTGATGACGCAGTACACGTTCTTCTCAGTGGGCAGCGGCACCGGGCCCGCGACCGACGCACCAGTGCGGGTCACCGTCTCGACGATCTTCTTCGCCGAGGAGTCGATGACCTCGTGGTCGTAGGCCTTGAGCCGGATGCGGATCTTCTGTCCCGCCATGGCTACTCAGTAGTCCTTTGTCTCGTAACGCTCTGGAACCCGGTGTTCCTCTGCCCGCCCCTCCGACCCACGCGGTCGGGCGTGTCGCGCTCCCGCTGACACAGATGCCCCTTGTTCGAACATCCCTTGCCTGGGAGCACGGCCCTTCCGGAACCGCAAGCCGAGGGCGGAAGGCCCACCGGGTGCCTGGCCGGCGCCGCACTGACACTTCCCGGAAGATTCCCGTACGTCCGCCCCAGCGCTGCCTTACGACAGTTAGGGCGACGAGTACTGTGGGACTCGCTTCCGGTCCTCCCGGCGGGAGGCGCGCAGCATCAACACTCGACCGAGCAACTCCGACAGTCTGCCATATGGGGCAGGGCCCTGGCCAATCGAGCCGGAGAGAATACCCCGAGAGTGACGCAGGTCAAACCATCGGCACATCCGGCGCACACTCAGCCCTTGATCGTCCAGGCGGGCGAGCCCGGTACGGGAGCGGGGCGTACCTTCAGGGCCGAGAAGTCGATGGACTCATCGTCGTCCTCATCGCCGGTCGGCAGTCGACCCGAGTCATCCGGGCAGTAGTACAGGCCATAGGCCCAGTACTCCGGAAGCTCGTGGCACATGAGATCCGGGTAGGAAGAGATTTCGGAATCCCGGTACCGCTCGTTGATCCTCGCCACGGCCTCGGCCCGGGAGATGCCGAACCTCGTCACCATTTCTTCCGCCATGTCTCGGAAGTACGCAAGCATGCCCCCGTCGAGGCGCATAAGGAATTCAGAGGTCAAATGTTCGATGCGAAGAAGACGAACTCCGCCCAGGAGGAGGCGGCGAGGGTGAGCTGGGGACCGTTGTCCTGCTTGGAGTCGCGGACGTGGATGGTGCGGGGGGCTACGGCGATCTCGACGCAGGAGTCACCCTGGGTGCCGCCGCTGTAACTGCTCTTGAACCACGCCAGGTCGGAGCCGTCCCTGGCAGCGGTCTTGCGGATCATGTTTCTCCCAGCAGTTGCTTGATGAAGGCCAGCGACTCCCGTGGAGAGAGCGCCTGCGCCCGGATGATGCCATACCACAGCTCAAGGATGCGGAGTTGTTTCGGCTCCGAGGTCGGACGACCTCCGAAGGCACCGTCGCCGCGCCCCACTGCCGTCCCGTCCGGGAACTTCAACAACTCGATCCTGCCGTCCAACCCCGGATGGGCTTCGGTGTTCGTCGGCATGATCTGAAGCGTGACATTGCGCAACCGCCCAACTTCCAGCAGACGTTCGAGCTGCCGTCGCCACACCATTGTGCCCCCGACCTGTCGATGCAGGGGCGCCTCCTCCAAGACGAAGTGAATAGAAGGAGCCGGGTCCCGATCGAAGACGGACTGCCTGGCCAGACGAGCGGCCACCATGCGTTCCACGTCGTCCGGCGGATACGGCGGCTGCGCGGCCTCGATCACAGTCCTCGCGTGCTCCGGAGTCTGGAGCAGCCCGGCGATGATGTTGCACTCGTACACCCCGATCTCAACGGCCATCGCCTCCAGCTTCCCCAGCTCCCGTACCTTCTTCGGGTACCGGACCTTCTTCACGTCCTCCCAGGTCGCTGCGATCAGTCCGCCGGCCTCCAGCACCTCGTCGGCGCGGATCAGGTACTCCTGCCGGGGGATCCGCCTCCCGCCTTCGATCTTGTAGACGAGGTCCTCGCCGTACCCGATCGCCACCCCGAACTCACCGGCCCGCATCCCCACCGCCTCCCGCCGCAGCTTCAGCTGCCGCCCGACGGTGGCGATCACCGCGACGCCCCACTCGTCGTCCGGGTCGACCTCCCACCCCGGCTCGTCCGCCTCGGTCCTGAGCCGACCGGCCTCCACAGACATCCCGTACCCCTCCGTCGTACGACCGTGCCGCGACGCCTCTACCCGCCCGCACCGCCCCGACAGCCTGGACACCACAGGACAACGACTGGACAGTCACGGCACGCAACGGCGTCGTCACTGTTCACGGTAGGCACACGCGGCCACGCTGAGTGACGTGAATCAAGAAACCGCCGAGCCACCCGTCCAACCCGACTGCCTCATCCGCAACTTCAGCATCCAACTGTCCCCCACACCCCGCGGTGCCCGTCTCGCCAAACTCCTCGCCACCGAGCAACTCCGCACCTGGGGACTGCCGTTCGAGACCCCCGCGCACATCGTCGGCGAACTCGCCGCCAACGCCGCCACGCACGGCCGAGTCCCGGGCCGCGACTTCCGGCTCACGCTCTACGTCGTGGGGGACACCCTCCGCATCGAGGTGACCGACACCCACGGTGACCGAGTGCCCCGCGTGCAACAGCCCTCCGCCGACTGCGAGTCGGGCCGGGGTCTCGCCCTCGTGGACGCCCTGTCCCGCCGCTGGGGAGTCAGCCGTGGCCCCGCGCCCCGCAAGACCGTGTGGGCCGAAGTCGCGCTGCCTCCGGAGCACGGAATCCCGCGCTTCGGCGGCGCGGGCGGTCTTTCCCAAGGAACACGAGAGGGAAAGGACCCCTGACCAAACCCCACCCCTACTCCCGGCCCCGAGCACGCCTCACCCTGACGGGTGAATATGCCAACTCGACTGGATTCGAAGCAGGTTGCGTGCTCTACGCTCGCCGCAGCGCAGCACGACGCGACACAACCGCAGACATGCAACGGCCCTCGCCGGGACGGCAATCCCAGTGCGAGGGCCTGACCACCAAGGAAGAGACAACCTTCCCGATGGATACCCAGAACCCTAGCGCGCCCTCGCGCGCCCAGTCCCGCGTCACGGGCAGAAACCACCCCCACGCGGGCGGCCTGGTCCACGACCACACCCGCCACACCACCCGCTTCACGGTCGTCGGCAACCACCTCGCCCAGCACCCGGACCTGTCACTCGTCGCGATCGGGCTGGCCCTGCACATCCAGTCCCTCCCCGCCGGTGCCCGCGTGGACATCAAGACCCTCACCGCCCGCTTCCAGGAGGGCGCCACCCGCATCTCCGCCGCCCTGCGCGAACTGGAAACCCACGGCTACCTGCGCCGCGAACGCGAACGCCTGCCCGGTGGCCGCATCATCACCCGCACCACGTCCTGCAACCAGCCCGGACGCCACCGCGAGAACGGCCCCGCCCGGCGAAGAAGCCCCGCCCGCCGCGTCCGACCCGCAAGAAGCCGCTCCCCGCCGTCCCGCGGCCCGCCTGTCCCGCCCCCGAACTCCTCCAGCAGGCCACCGACCTCCTCGCCGGTCTCCGCGGCCACGACCCCCGCCTGCTCATCTCGGCCCACGACACCGCCCACCTCGCCCCCGGCGTCGCCGCCTGGCTCGAACGCGACGTCAGCCCCGACGCCGTACGCCACGCCCTCACCGCCGACCTGCCCCCCGAGCGCCTGTGCCGCCCGGCCGCCCTCCTGGCCCACCGCCTGGCCGACCGGCTCCCGCCCCCACCCCCGTTCGGGGCACCGGCACCGCAGCGGCACCCCCTCCAGACCTGCGACGGCTGCGACCGCGCCTTCCGCGCACCCGCCCCCGGCCGCTGCCGCGACTGCCGAACCGATCTCCCGGAGGCCGCCTAGCATGAGAGCGACGATCCTTGCCGCTGGGCACAGACGAGGAGCGAGCGCCATGACCATCGCACCGGACAACGCACAGCGGGGCGCTTCCCACCTCTACCGGGCCATGCGGGACTTCGTGCACTCCACGGACGACACCCTTCCCGGCAAGTTCGAGATCACCAAGGAAGGGATCGTCCTCGACATGATGTCGCCCTCCAAGCCGCACGAACTCACCGTGCTGCGTGTCCGCAAGCGCCTGGAACGGGTGATGCCGGAGGCGCTCGTGGCCCACACGGGCGAGCCCGACGTCGAGGACGAACCCGAGGGCGTCATGCGCCGTCCCGACGTGATGGTGATCAGCGAGACGGAGATGGAGGGAGACGGATCCTTCGATCCCCGCTCGCTCGTCGCCGCCGTAGAGATCGTCTCCCGCTCCAACCCCGACAACGACTGGGTCTCCAAGCTCCGCGACTACCCCCTGATCGGCGTCCCCGTCTACGCGATCTTCGACCCCCGTACCGGCACGGGTGCCGTCCTCACCGACATCCACCCCACCCCCGACGGCCCCCGCTACGCCACCCGCAAGGACTTCGTCTACGGCGAGGACGTCACCATCGGCGACTGGACCATCTCGACCGAGGACCTGCCGCTCTACCAGGAGCCGTGAACGTCAGTCAGGGATCGTGATCTCCCCGGGCTCGCACCCCAGCCGCTCGGCCTCCGCGGCCACGTACGCCGGAAAGACCTGGCGGATGAACGTGTAGCCGTGTGTCCCCTCCCGCTGCCGCGCGAGGAAGACGACCGTCTCCCCTCCCACTCCGCGTGCACCGCCGCCAGCGTGGGCGAGTAGGCGCCGACCGCCTTCGAGCCGTCGCCGTTCCTGATGCCGGGCCCGGCGTACAGGGTCGCGGCGATGAGCGGACCGGTGAGGTCGGCTTCCCGGACCGTCTGGAGCCGGAACTGGGGATGTTCCGTGTACCCGGAGACGATGTCGCAGGTCCGTACGGAGCCCTCCGCACCCGTCCGCATCCGGGCCCCCGAGCCCGCGTGCTCCTTCGGCAGCCGTACGCCCTCGATGCCGCACAAGTCGCCGCGCGCCTCCTGGAAGTCCGGCACCTCCACCGGCTCCCCCGGCGAGGGCAGCGAGCCGGAGCAGCCGAGTTCGGCCATGGCCGCGTTCGCGGCGTGGACGGCGGTGCGGGCCAGCGCCTTGTGGTGCCGGGCCCGCTTCTCCGGGTCCTCGGTGTTGCCGATCTCGTCGTCGCCCATGGAGACATCGACGATGCCGGGGCCGTCGAACCGGCCGGGGCGGACGCAGTCGGAGGGCAGGGCGACCCAGGCCCGGGTGTCCGAGGCCATGCCCACCAGGTCGTCGCCGAGCGGGGTCAGCCGGGAGGACAGGAACTCGTCGGACCACACGACGGTGTCGTCGCGCGGCCCGTCGAGCCGGTGGACCCGGATGTCGATCTGCCGGCCGGGCCGGTCGCCGTCATGGCTCTGGATACGGCACCTGCCGTCCAGCGAGCGCTGTCCCTCGGGCGTCCGTTCCGGCCGTACCGCCTCCGCCTCGGTGTCCCAGCCGCCGAGCAGCTCGTCGACGTCCCGCTCCGTCACCGCTCCCCAGCAGGGCCCGTCGGCGAAGGGCGGCAGCTCGGCCTGCCAGGCGACCGTACCGGCGCCCACCAGCGCTCCCGCGACCACCGACCCGGCCACGGCCAGCGCCGGAAGCCGTCCACGACTCATGACGCGCATAGGCACCTTCCCCCGTTTTATTGCCTCCGGCTCCAACCGGAGCTCGACGTGAGGATGCCCGCAGGCTCAACAGACGGGCGATCGCGTGGACCTGCGTCGCCGTCGCCATGTGGCTGCTGTTCGCCTACCTGATGATCGTGTCCTACGGCACCGCGGGCCCGTCGTACCACTCCGTGGACGATCCGCCGTGCAAGGGCCCGCTGTTCGAGCCCGTCCCGCAGGACAGCCGCTGCGACAGCGAACTCCGCCAGTGGCCCGCCCTGTTGGGCATCCTCGCCCTCACCCTCCTCGCCACCGTCGTCGCGGCGGCGACCCTGGTGTACGCCAGGGTCGCCGCCCGCGTCACGGTCAGGTCCGAGTGACCTGCCCGCAGCCCTCGTGCTGGCGCGCCCTCAGGGGCTCGCTGCGGTCGTAGGGGTCCTTGGCCGGGCCCGTGGCCGGCGCGCCTGTCGGGGCGGCGTCGGGGAAGACGGGGTGGAGGTACCCGTCGTGGACGTCGCACTCGTTGTTGAAGGTGTCGACGGCGTACTCGCTGACGGCGAGCTTCCCTTCGGTCGCCATCCACTTCGCCGGGTCGGCCAGCAGCAGGGTCAGCTCGCGGCGGACGATGGTGCGGGCGACGGTCTCGGCTCCGTCGTCCGGCCTGACCAGCGGATAGACGAAGGTGTAGTCGGCGTGCACGAGCACCTGGCCGGGCTTGCCGCCCTCGAAGGTCAGATGGCCCCGCACCTTCACCACGTCCCCGGCGACCCGCACCTCGTCCGGGTCGAAGCGGCTCACCAGACCGATGGGATCGGCCTTCTCGGTCGGGGCCCGCAACGACTTCCGGAAGTTCGCCAGGGTGCTCGGCTGCTCCGGGTCGAGCAGGGCCATCGCCTCCGTGGGCTGCCCGCCGCGCAGCACCTTCGGGTCCAGGTTGGTCGCGACCAGGAACTCCTTGGTGCGGCGCAGCGCGAGCTCCACGTCCTGCTCGGTCATCCCGCCGACCGCCTTCGCCTTCGGCAGTTCGATGGCGTCCGGGCCCGCGGCCCAGGCCCTGGCGGGGGACCCGCGGAACGGGTTGTCCACGGTGGCCAGCAGCCCGGCCTCGTCGGCCGTGCCGGGCGGGGCGGTCGGGAGGGCCGTCTCGGCGGGCAGTACGGAGGGTTCGGCGGCGGCCTTGGACGCGCCGCCGGGGAGGCGGTCGAGGAGGACCGAGGGGCGGACGGCGACCACGGTGACCGCCACGGCCAGCACCACGCCCACGGCCGACCACACCCGGCGCCGCCGGGCCCTGGTTCCGTTCATCTCCTGCCAGGCGGGGCCGGTGCGCCAGCCGGGCGGCTCGGCGGGCGCCGTCGGTTTGCGCCCCAGGCGGCGCTTACGGCCCCGTCCCGCCGCCTCGTCCTGCTCGCGCAGCCGCTGGGTCACCATCCGCGCCCGGGCCGAGGGCTCCTTCGGAGCGGCGCTTCCACCCCCCTCCGCGGCATCGCGCAGGAAGGCCTCCAGCTGCTCGTCGGAGAGGGACGGCTGGTCCCCCGGCTGCTCGGGGGGCGGGACGGTACTCACGGGCTCACTCTCGTCGGACGATCACCTGGATCGCTCCTTCCTAGGCGGACCGCCACGCCCCCCACAAGCCGGTCACCGGCCCGTATCGAACCCGTGATCGAACCGGTACCGCTCCGTCGTCGCCCTCTTCGGGCCCGCATTTTGGTCTGGACCAACCTCTTGCCCTCTCCCCTCCCCCGGCGCAAGCTCCCCTCATGGAGCTGGAGTTGCGGCATCTCAAGACGGTCCGTGCCATCGCCGACGCCGGCAGCCTCACCCGCGCGGCGACGGTGCTCGGCCTCGCTCAGCCCGCGTTGAGCGCCCAGCTCAAACGGATTGAACGGGCCCTGGGAGGCGCCCTGTTCGAGCGGGGCAGACACGGTGTGCGCGCCACCGCACTCGGCGAACTCGTCCTCGAACGCAGCCGGATCGTGCTGCCCGCGGTGACCGAACTCCAGCAGGAGGCGGCCCGCTTCGCCCGCGCCTCCCGCACCGCCGGCCGCTTCCGGCTGGGCGGCACCCACGGTCCCCTGCTCGGCGCCCTGGTCGACCGGCTCGCGGACATCGCGCCCGACGCGCGGGTGACGACCTGCGCGTCCTGGTCCGAGCGGGAGCTGGCCGCGCTGCTCGCCGAGGGCCGGCTCGACTACGCGCTCGCCGGGGTCTGCGGCTCCGCGGCCCCGCCCGGTGACGACCGGCTGGTCTGGCGGGAGGTCGCCGTGGACCCGGTCTTCGCCATGCTGTCCGAGGACCACCCCCTCGCGGACCGTCCCGAGGTCCGGCTGGGCGAGCTGGCCGACGAGGAGTGGGCCTGCGTGCCCGGCGACGGCTGCTTCGGCGACTGCTTCACCGCGGCGTGCGCCCGCTCCGGGTTCACCCCGCGCCGCATGTACGAGACGGACACCGCCTCCCTGGTCCACCTGGTACAGGTCGGCCGGGCGGCGGGCCTGTGCCGGGCGACGTTCCCGGCGACGCCCAAACTGGCCGTGCGGCCGCTCGCCGGGACACCGCTGACCTGGCGGCATCTGCTCGGCTGGCACGCGGCGACACAGCAGCCGGACACCGCCGCCACGGTGCTGGCGCAGGCACGCATCGCGCACGCGGGCGCGGCGGCCCGCAGCGACGCCTACGCCACCTGGCTGGCGGCCCGTCCCGTCCCCTGACACCCACCGCCCCCGCTCCCGCTCCGCGTTCCATAACGCCGTGCAGGGGGCCGACCGATGTCTTATGCGCCCCCGCCCCTTCTCCCTACGGTTTCGGCACCTCCCCAACCGACACCGAGGAGATCCCCCATGCTCCAGCGACCCTCCAGAGCCGTGTGCGCCGCCGCCGCGGCGACGGCCGCCCTGCTCGTGGCCGGGCTCAGCGGCCCCGCGAGCGCGGGGACGGCCGGCCCCGGTGACACCCCCGCCGGTCTGTCGGCCGTGGACACCCTGCGCCCCGACGCCGCACCGCCCACCCTGCTGCGCGCCCTGGAACGTGATCTCGGTCTGGACCGGCACGAGGCCCGGCAGCGGCTGCGCAACGAGGCCGAGGCCGGCGCCACCGCGGGCCGCCTGCACCACACGCTCGGGACGGACTTCGCGGGCGCCTGGGTCAGCGGAGCCACCTCCGGCACGCTCACCGTGGCGACCACCGACGCCTCCGACGTGCCCGCCGTCGAGGCAGCCGGCGCCCGCGCCACCGTCGTACGCCACTCGCTCGCCGACCTCGGCCGGGCCGAGGCCCGCCTGGACCGGGCGGCGAGCCACGACACCGCCCTCGACGCGCCGGTCCGGTACGTCGACGTCCGCACGAACCGCGTCGTCGTGGAGGCGCTGCGGCCGTCCGCGGCCCGGGACCTGATCGACGCCGCCGGGATCGAACCGGCCCTCACCCGTACCGTGCGGTCCACCGAGCGCCCCCGGCCGCTCTACGACCTGCGCGGCGGCGAGGCCTACTACATCAACAACAGCTCACGCTGCTCCATCGGCTTCCCCGTCACCCGTGGAACGCAGCAGGGCTACGCCACCGCCGGCCACTGCGGACGGGTCGGCAACAGCACCACCGGCTACAACCGGGCCGCGCAGGGAACCTTCCAGGGCTCGGTCTTCCCCGGCCGTGACATGGCCTGGGTGGCCACCAACTCCAGCTGGACCGCGACCCCGTACGTCCGGGGAGCGGGCGGACAGAACGTCCAGGTCACCGGCTCCACGCAGGCTCCCGTGGGCGCCTCCGTGTGCCGCTCGGGGTCGACCACCGGCTGGCACTGCGGCACCATCCAGCAGCTCAACACCAGCGTCACCTACCCCGAGGGCACCATCAGCGGCGTCACCCGCACCACCGTGTGCGCCGAGCCGGGCGACTCGGGCGGCTCCTACATCTCCGGCAGCCAGGCACAGGGCGTCACCTCGGGCGGGTCGGGCAACTGCAGCAGCGGCGGCACGACGTTCTTCCAGCCCCTCAACCCGCTGCTCCAGAACTGGGGCCTCACCCTGAAGACGACCACCGGGGACCCCGGCGACCCGGGCGACCCCGGTGACCCGGGCGGCACCTGGGCGGCCGGAACCGTCTACCGGGCCGGTGACACGGTGACCTACGGCGGCGCCACCTACCGCTGCATCCAGGGGCACCAGGCCCAGTCGGGCTGGGAGCCGCCGAACGTACCGGCGCTGTGGCAGCGCCTCTGACCTGCCGTCCCACCCGCACGGGGCCCGCGTGCCGACCGGCGCGCGGGCCCCGCACGCCTGCCCCGGCGGCCGAACCGCCACCCAGCCACCCCGGTCTCGTACGCTCCCCTCCATGCCCCGCACCACTCCGCCGCGCCCCCTCGATGTGGCCGCCCGCTTCCCCGAACTCGCGCCGCTCGCCCGGACCGCCGTACGGCTGCACCCGCGCCCAGGCTCCCCCACCGCGGCGGACAGCTCGATCGGCGGCCCGCTGCTCTGGCCCGCGGGCGAACCGTGGCCCACGTGCCCGGAGCACGCGGGGCCCCGGCAGTGGGGGCACCCGCCCGAGAACGTGCGACAGGAGCGGCGCCTGCTCGCGGAGGCCTGGCGGCGGCCGCGCGCGGAGGGCGCGGACCTGCTGAGCGACGAGGAGCGGGCACGGCTCGACCGGCTCGGCAAACGGGTCCGGGTGCCCCTGTCCGGCCCGCTCCCCATGATCCCCGTGGCCCAGTTGTACGCGGCCGACGTCCCGGGACTGCCCGGCCCGCCCGGCACCGACCTGCTGCAACTGCTGTGGTGCCCGTTCCGTCACCGGGATGACCACCTGCCCCGCACCGTGCTGCGCCGGCGCACCGCCGCCGGGATCACCGACGTCCTGCCCGCCGACGCGGTGCCGCGGCCGCCGGTGGTCGGCAGGGCCGGTTACCTGCCCGAGCCCTGCGTGCTGCACCCCGAGCCGGTCACGGAGTACCCGGCCCCGCACGAGCTGCCCGGGAAGCTGGCCGGCCGCGTCGAGCGCTGGGCCCGGCGGCACGGGTGGGACTACCAGGCCGACCTCGCCGTCGCGCCCGGCTGCAAGGTCGGCGGCCACGCCCCGTGGAGCTTCTCCGACCCGGCCCCGATGGCCTGCCCCGCCTGCGGGGCGGAGGTGCGCCCGCTGCTCACCGTCGTCGGCGGCGAATGGGACGCAGGCAGCCGCAGCTGGCGTCCGGCCGAGGACGCGGACCACCCCGGCCCGCACTTCCTCGGCCCGGCCCGCTCCACCCACCTCGACATCAGCGACAGCAGCCTCCAGCTCTACGGCTGCACGCGGTCGTACGACCACCCCCACGTGCGCGGCCTTCAGTGAGCGCACGGCAAAGGGGCCCGTACGACCGAAGTCGTACGGGCCCCTTCATGGAGCTCTGCGAGCTACCAGGCGGTCAAGCCAACAAGACTTACTTGTTGATCTTGGTGACCTGGCCGGCGCCCACGGTCCGGCCACCCTCACGGATGGCGAACTTCAGGCCCTCTTCCATGGCGACGGGCTGGATGAGCTCCACCTTCATCTCGGTGTTGTCACCCGGCATGACCATCTCGGTGCCCTCGGGGAGGGTCACCACGCCGGTCACGTCCGTCGTACGGAAGTAGAACTGCGGACGGTAGTTGTTGAAGAACGGCGTGTGGCGGCCACCCTCGTCCTTGGACAGGATGTAGGCCTGCGCCTCGAACTCGGTGTGCGGGGTGACCGAGCCCGGCTTGATGATGACCTGGCCGCGCTCGACGTCCTCGCGCTTGATGCCGCGGAGCAGCAGACCGACGTTCTCACCGGCCTGGCCCTCGTCGAGCAGCTTGCGGAACATCTCGATACCGGTGACCGTGGTGGTGGTCTTCTCGGTCTTGATGCCGATGATGTCGACGGTCTCGTTGACCTTCAGGACACCACGCTCGATACGGCCGGTGACGACCGTACCGCGACCGGTGATCGTGAAGACGTCCTCGATCGGCATGAGGAACGGCTTGTCGACGTCGCGCTCCGGCTCCGGGATCGCGGTGTCGACGGCGGCCATCAGGTCCAGGACCGACTGGCCCCACTCCTTGTCGCCCTCGAGCGCCTTGAGCGCCGAGACCTTGACGACCGGGACGTCGTCGCCCGGGAACTCGTACTCGGAGAGGAGCTCACGGACCTCGAGCTCGACGAGCTCCAGGATCTCCTCGTCGTCCACCATGTCGGCCTTGTTCAGGGCGACGACGATGTACGGAACGCCGACCTGGCGGGCCAGGAGCACGTGCTCCTTGGTCTGCGGCATCGGGCCGTCGGTGGCGGCGACCACGAGGATGGCGCCGTCCATCTGCGCCGCACCCGTGATCATGTTCTTGATGTAGTCCGCGTGACCGGGGCAGTCGACGTGGGCGTAGTGACGCGTCTCGGTCTGGTACTCGACGTGCGCGATGGAGATGGTGATACCGCGCTGGCGCTCCTCGGGAGCCTTGTCGATCTGGTCGAACGCCGAGGCCTCGTTCAGGTCCGGGTACGCGTCGTGCAGCACCTTGGTAATGGCGGCCGTGAGGGTCGTCTTACCGTGGTCGATGTGACCGATGGTGCCGATGTTGACGTGCGGCTTAGTCCGCTCGAACTTCGCCTTCGCCACTGGGGTCCTCCTGTGGAGTGGTTCTGAACGCCTTGCTTCATCGGCGCCAGGTGATCTTTGCTGGAAAGCCCGGGCCCAGGGGCATCCCGCCACGATTGTGTCGGAATGCCCCGTGAGGCTCCGGAGTCAAGCCTAAAGCGTGTGGACGCGGAGCGTTACTCGCCCTTGGCCTTCGCGATGATCTCCTCGGCGACGTTCCGCGGAACCTCGGCGTAGGAGTCGAACTGCATCGAGTAGCTTGCGCGACCCGACGTCTTGCTGCGGAGGTCTCCGACGTAGCCGAACATCTCCGAGAGGGGCACGAGGCCCTTCACGACGCGGGCACCGGCCCGCTCCTCCATGGCCTGGATCTGACCACGGCGGGAGTTGATGTCGCCGATGACCTCACCCATGTAGTCCTCGGGCGTGGTGACCTCGACGGCCATCATCGGCTCGAGGAGCACGGGGGACGCCTTGCGCGCGGCCTCCTTGAAGGCCTGCGAACCGGCGATCTTGAAGGCGAGCTCGGAGGAGTCGACCTCGTGGTAGGCACCGTCGAGAAGCGTGACGCGGACGCCCGTCATCTCGTACCCGGCGAGGATGCCGAACTGCATGGCCTCCTGCGCACCGGCGTCGACCGAAGGGATGTACTCCTTCGGGATGCGACCACCGGTCACCTTGTTCACGAACTCGTACGACGCGTCGCCGCCCTCGATGGGCTCGATCGCGATCTGCACCTTGGCGAACTGACCGGTACCACCGGTCTGCTTCTTGTGGGTGTAGTCCACGCGCTCGACGGCCTTGCGGATCGTCTCACGGTACGCGACCTGCGGCTTGCCGACGTTGGCCTCGACCTTGAACTCACGGCGCATACGGTCGACCAGCACCTCGAGGTGCAGCTCGCCCATACCACCGATGATGGTCTGGCCCGTCTCCTCGTCCGAGTGGACCTGGAACGACGGGTCCTCCTCGGCCAGGCGCTGGATCGCGACGCCCAGCTTCTCCTGGTCGCCCTTCGACTTGGGCTCGATGGCGACCTGGATGACCGGCGCCGGGAAGTCCATGGACTCCAGGATCACCGGGGCCTTGTCGTCGCACAGCGTCTCACCGGTCGTGGTCTGCTTCAGACCCATGACGGCGATGATGTCGCCGGCGCCCACCGACTCGATCTCCTCACGCTTGTTCGCGTGCATGCGGTAGATCTTGCCGATGCGCTCCTTCTTGCCCTTGACGGAGTTCAGCACGGCGGTGCCGGACTCCAGGCGGCCCGAGTAGACCCGGACGAAGGTGAGCTTGCCGAGGTGCGGGTCGCTCATGATCTTGAACGCCAGCGCCGACAGCGGCTCGTCGTCGGACGGCTTGCGCTTGACGACGACCTCGGGGTCCTTGACGTCGTGGCCCTCGATGGCCTCCACGTCGAGCGGGGTCGGCAGGTAGCGCACGACCGCGTCGAGCAGGGGCTGGACGCCCTTGTTCTTGAACGCGGTACCGCAGAACACCGGGGTGACCGTGGTGTCGCTGGACTTGCCGGACGCGATGGTGATGCGACGGATCGCGGCGTACAGCTGCTCCTCGGTGGGCTCCTGGCCCTCCAGGTACAGCTCCATGATCTCTTCGTCGTTCTCGGCGACGCCCTCGATCAGCTTGCCGCGGTACTCCTCGGCAGCCTCGGTGTGCGTGGCCGGGATGTCGACGACGTCGTACATCTCGCCCTTGGCGGCCTCGGCGGACCACACGAGCGCCTTCATGCGGACCAGGTCCACAACGCCCTTGAAGTCGGCCTCGGCACCGATCGGAAGCTGCATGACCAGCGGCTGCGCACCGAGGCGGTCCGAGATCATGTCGACGCAGCGGTGGAACTCCGCGCCGGTCCGGTCGAGCTTGTTGACGAAGCAGATACGCGGCACGCCGTAGCGGTCCGCCTGACGCCACACGGTCTCGGACTGCGGCTCAACGCCGGCGACACCGTCGAACACCGTGACAGCACCGTCGAGGACGCGCAGCGAGCGCTCCACCTCGACCGTGAAGTCGACGTGCCCGGGGGTGTCGATGATGTTGATCGTGTAGTCGTTGTCCTCAAGCGGCCAGTGACAGGTGGTGGCAGCAGAGGTGATCGTGATGCCACGCTCCTGCTCCTGCTCCATCCAGTCCATGGTGGCAGCGCCGTCGTGGACCTCACCGATCTTGTAGCTGACGCCGGTGTAGAAGAGGATCCGCTCGGTGGTGGTCGTCTTGCCCGCGTCGATGTGGGCCATGATCCCGATGTTGCGGACCTTGGCCAGGTCAAGTGAAGTGGTAGCCATAAGGCTTCAGTCTTCTCTCGGTCTCGATGGGGTCTGCGACTACCAGCGGTAGTGCGCGAAGGCCTTGTTGGACTCGGCCATCTTGTGGGTGTCCTCGCGCTTCTTCACAGCGGCACCGAGGCCGTTGGAGGCGTCGAGGAGCTCGTTGAGCAGACGCTCGGTCATGGTCTTCTCGCGACGGGCGCGGGAGTAACCGACCAGCCAGCGCAGCGCCAGGGTGTTGGCGCGGCCGGGCTTGACCTCGACCGGCACCTGGTAGGTGGCGCCACCGACACGGCGGGACTTGACCTCGAGGGTCGGCTTGATGTTCTCAAGAGCGCGCTTCAGCGTGATGACCGGGTCGTTGCCGGTCTTCTCGCGCAGGCCCTCCATGGCGCCGTAGACGATGCGCTCGGCGGTGGAGCGCTTGCCGTTCAGCAGCACCTTGTTGATGAGGGAGGTCACCAGAGGAGAACCGTAGACCGGGTCGATGATGACCGGGCGCTTCGGGGCGGGGCCCTTACGAGGCATTCTTACTTCTCCTTCTTGGCGCCGTAGCGGCTGCGGGCCTGCTTGCGGTTCTTGACACCCTGGGTGTCGAGCGAACCGCGGATGATCTTGTAGCGAACACCAGGCAGGTCCTTCACACGGCCACCACGCACGAGCACGATGGAGTGCTCCTGCAGGTTGTGTCCCTCACCCGGAATGTAAGCGGTGACCTCGATCCCGCTGGTCAGACGCACACGCGCGACCTTACGCAGGGCCGAGTTCGGCTTCTTCGGGGTGGTCGTGAACACACGCGTGCACACGCCACGACGCTGGGGCGAACCCTCAAGCGCGGGCGTCTTGTTCTTCTCGACCTTGTCCTGCCGGCCCTTGCGGACCAGCTGCTGGATCGTAGGCACTACTTCTCCGGTTTCTGTGTGCCGATAGGTACAGCTAACCTGGAACGTCGCCGACCCACGCGGTCGGGTGTGTCGAATCCGGCGGACTCCCGCCGCGAGGCGAAAAGAGCACAGATTACGGTGGCCGCTCACGGCTCACTATGCGGTTGAAGGCACGCACGGGAGCCAGGGCACACCCCAGGCACAAGGTCTGA
Source organism: Streptomyces sp. TRM68416 (assembly GCF_014596915.1). Lineage (GTDB taxonomy): Bacteria > Actinomycetota > Actinomycetes > Streptomycetales > Streptomycetaceae > Streptomyces. Next base: position 108,978 of record NZ_JACVWU010000005.1, on the reverse strand, counting down.
GCGTACCTACCTCATAGGCTGCGGTCAAAACAAATGAGCCCCGCCCGCACCGCGGCCCGGAGCATGTCAAGCCCCTGCGCGGTGGATGATCTTCGATTTCCCGTTCCGCCCACGCCGACTTCCCGTTCCGCGCACGCCGCCGCGGCACCCCTCCCGCTCATCCGGACGCCGCGCCCGCCACGACCGCCAGCGTCAGCAGGACCGCCCAGCCCGCGACGGACAGCCAGCCGAGAACGAGTCCGAGCAGCGCGAACCCGTCTCCGCCCTCCCCGGTCCGGGCCATCTCGGAGCGGGCCGCGTGCCCCAGCACCACGGCCGGTATCGCGGTGAACCCGAAGGAGACCAGGCACAGCACACCGCACACCGCGGAACCGACCGCCTTGCCGTTGGTCCGCGGCCGCGGCACGGGCAGAAACGTCTGCGGTACGAGGGTGACGGGCGCGGCGTGCGGAACGGGGCCCTGGGGCAGGTCGGCGACCAGCAGCGCCAGCTCGCCCACCGTACGCGCCGCGTAGGCCCGTGAGACCCGCTTCTCGAACTCCGGCTGCTCCAGGCGCCCCTCCCCGTACCCCGCCCTGAGCACGTCCACGGCACGCTCCCGGTCGGCGTGCGAGGCGAGCATCGACGGACCGCCCTGACCGGCCCAGCCCTGCGGCGCGGGCCCGCCCTGCCACGGCTGCGGGACGCCGTTCTTCTGCCACCCGGTGGGCGCGCCGCTCCCCTGCGACGACTGCGGCACACCGTCCCCCTGCCACGGCTGCCACGACGGGTGCGTCATGGGGCACCTCCCCCGTCTCGGTCGGAGTCCCTCCATCATGCGCCGAACCGGCCCTTTCCGGCACCGTTCCGCCACCCGGAAAGAACCCCGAGGGAACCCGGAGAGAAGCTGAGGGGCGCGCCGGGGCCCGGCTCGGCCCCGGCGGCCCCTTGCCATCCCCCGGCAATGTCACCCCGCCCAAAACAGCCGACCCCGCCCCCTGCCCGCCCGCCCCGCCGTCCCGCACCCTCGAACCACCACACGGCCGAACGGGGGTGGCTCCATGAACCGCAGCACCGCACACACCGACGTCCCGCCCGTACGCCGCTGGCCGAAGGCCCTCCTGCACGGCTGGGTCGGCGGCTCCCTCGGGCTCCTGCTGATGATGGTCGTCATCGGCGGCCTCCGGCTCAGCGGCGGCGGCGCCATGTTCCTGGTGCTCTACTGCGCGGCGATCCTCCCGCCGGCCCTCGTCTCGTACCGCCTCCAGCCACGCCCCGCCCGAGCCGCCCCCACGGCCCTGCCGCCCGAGGACACCGAGCGGGCCATCACCGAGTACGGCGAACTGCTGCACGCCCACCCCTACTCCCCCGGCCACACGGCCGACACGCGGGAGCTGGCCGACTACGACACCGCCCTCGACGCCTACGAGCAGGCCAAGCGGTCCGCCCCCGCCCAGGTCCCGGCGATCCTGGCACGCGGCCGGGAGGCCCTGAACCGGCTGGGCGCCACCGGCCCGGACTCTCTGGACCACCGGCTGGGCACCACCGCCCCCGACACCACCGGCGTCACCTGGAGCCAGGGCCGCGGCACGATGAAGCTGCGGCTGCCCTGGCCCACCCCGGGCGCCCCCGCGCTGCTGGTGGTGGAGACGGACGTAGAGCGGCACCTGACCGTGCACAGCCGCTCGGGACGCGGCAGCCGCCGCCAGCCGCTCCTCGACGGGCTCCTGGGACCGCACGGCGCCCAGGTCGGCGTACCGGCTCAGGACGGCGACTCGCTGTACGTGGAGGTCGGGGCCGACGGGCCCTGGCGGCTCGCGCTGCGCCCGCTCGGCGCGGTCCGGAAGCTGGCCGACGGCGGGGTGCTGCACGGCCGGGGTACGGAGACCGTGCTCCGGCGGGGTACGGCCGGTGCGGTGGAGTTCGAGCACAGCGGCGACACGGAGTTCGTCGTCCGCCGGCTCACGGGGACGTTCCGGCCCACCCGGCTGCTCGCCCAGGGGCGCGGCAAAGCCCGGCTGACCGTCCCCGCCCAGCGGTGCTGCGTCCTGCACGTCGAGACCACCGGAAGCTGGAAACTGCGCACCCCCACCGCCTGACGCGCGGAGAGGCCGAGGCCCGCGGATACGCCGACGGGCGGCCACCCCGAGGGGTGACCGCCCGTCGACTCAAGCGACTCGCTTACTGGTTGTACGGACCGTAGTCGTAGTCCTCCAGCGGAACGGCCTGGCCGGAGCCGGTGCCGAACGGCGAGTAGTCGATGTCGTCGTAGCCGACGGCCGAGTACATCGCGGCCTTGGCCTCCTCGGTCGGCTCGACCCGGATGTTGCGGTAGCGGGACAGACCCGTACCGGCCGGGATGAGCTTACCGATGATGACGTTCTCCTTGAGGCCGATGAGGCTGTCGGACTTGGCGTTGATCGCCGCGTCCGTCAGGACTCGGGTCGTCTCCTGGAAGGAGGCGGCCGACAGCCAGGACTCCGTGGCCAGCGAGGCCTTGGTGATACCCATCAGCTGCGGACGACCGGAGGCCGGGTGACCGCCCTCCTGGACCACACGACGGTTCTCGGTCTCGAACTTCGAGCGCTCGACCAGCTCGCCGGGCAGCAGCTCGGCGTCGCCCGACTCGATGATCGTCACGCGGCGGAGCATCTGCCGGATGATGATCTCGATGTGCTTGTCGTGGATCGACACACCCTGCGAGTTGTAGACCTTCTGGACCTCGCCGACCAGGTGGACCTGGACGGCACGCTGACCCAGGATGCGCAGCACGTCGTGCGGGTTGGTGGCACCCACGGTGAGCTGCTGGCCCACCTCGACGTGGTCGCCCTCGCGGACCAGGACCTTGGCACGCTTGGAGATCGGGAACGCCGTCTCGTCGCTGCCGTCGTCCGGGGTGACGACGATCTTCTTGGTCTTCTCGGTCTCCTCGATCCGCACGCGGCCGGAGGCCTCGGAGATCGGGGCGACACCCTTCGGGGTACGGGCCTCGAAGAGCTCAACGACACGGGGCAGACCCTGGGTGATGTCGTCACCGGCCACACCACCGGTGTGGAAGGTACGCATCGTCAGCTGGGTGCCCGGCTCACCGATGGACTGGGCGGCGATGATGCCGACCGCCTCACCGATGTCGACCAGCTTGCCGGTGGCCAGCGAACGGCCGTAGCACATGGCGCAGGTGCCGACGGCGGACTCGCAGGTCAGGACCGAGCGGGTCTTGACCGTCTCGATGCCGGCCGCGACCAGCTGGTCGATCAGGACGTCACCGAGGTCGACGCCCGCCGGGGCGAGCACCTTGCCGTCCACGACGATGTCCTCGGCGAGGCAGCGCGCGTACACGGACGTCTCGGCGTTGTCCGCCTTGCGCAGGACGCCGTCGGCGCCGCGCTCGGCGATGGCCAGCTTGAGGCCGCGCTCGGTGCCGCAGTCCTCCTCGCGGATGATGACGTCCTGCGAGACGTCCACCAGACGACGGGTCAGGTAACCCGAGTCGGCGGTACGCAGGGCGGTGTCCGCCAGACCCTTACGGGCACCGTGCGTGGAGATGAAGTACTCCAGCACGGAGAGGCCCTCACGGAACGAGGCCTTGATGGGACGCGGGATGGTCTCGTTCTTCGCGTTCGACACCAGACCACGCATACCGGCGATCTGCCGCATCTGCATCATGTTTCCTCGGGCACCCGAGTCAACCATCATGAAGATGGGGTTGGTCTTGGGGAAGTTCGCGTTCATCGCCTCGGCGACCTCGTTGGTCGCCTTGGTCCAGATCGCGATGAGCTCCTGCGTGCGCTCTTCCTTGGTGATCAGACCGCGCTCGTACTGCTTCTGGACCTTCTCGTCCTGCTCCTCGTAGCCCTTGACGATGGCCTTCTTGGCCTCGGGCACGACGACGTCGGAGATGGCCACGGTGACACCGGAACGGGTCGCCCAGTAGAAGCCGGCCGCCTTCAGGTTGTCGAGCGTCGCCGCCACGATGACCTTGGGGTAGCGCTCGGCCAGGTCGTTGACGATCTCGGAGAGCTGCTTCTTGCCCACCGAGTAGTCGACGAACGGGTAGTCCTCGGGCAGCAGCTCGTTGAAGAGCGCGCGGCCCAGGGTCGTACGCAGCCGGAAGGTGTCACCCTGCTGCCACTCGGGCTCGCCCTCCTCCTGCGCCGGCGGCGTCCAGCCACGCGGCGGGATGGTGCCCACCGGGAAGCGGATGTCGATCGGCGACTGCAGCGCGAGCTCGCCCGCGTCGAACGCCATGATCGCCTCGGCCGTGGAGCCGAAGGACCGGCCCTCGCCCTTGGTGTCCCGCAGCTCGCCGTCGGTGGTGAGGAAGAACAGACCGAGGACCATGTCCTGGGTCGGCATCGTCACCGGACGGCCGTCGGCGGGCTTGAGGATGTTGTTCGAGGACAGCATCAGGATGCGGGCCTCGGCCTGCGCCTCCGCGGACAGCGGCAGGTGCACGGCCATCTGGTCACCGTCGAAGTCCGCGTTGAACGCGGTGCAGACGAGCGGGTGGATCTGGATGGCCTTGCCCTCGACCAGCTGCGGCTCGAAGGCCTGGATGCCGAGGCGGTGCAGGGTGGGAGCACGGTTGAGCAGCACCGGGTGCTCGGCGATGACCTCTTCGAGGACGTCGTACACGACCGTGCGGCCGCGCTCCACCATGCGCTTGGCGCTCTTGATGTTCTGCGCGTGGTTCAGGTCGACCAGGCGCTTCATCACGAACGGCTTGAAGAGCTCCAGCGCCATCGCCTTGGGCAGGCCGCACTGGTGCAGCTTCAGCTGCGGGCCGACGACGATGACGGAACGCGCCGAGTAGTCGACTCGCTTACCGAGCAGGTTCTGACGGAAGCGGCCCTGCTTGCCCTTCAGCATGTCGCTGAGGGACTTCAGCGGGCGGTTGCCGGGACCGGTGACCGGGCGACCACGGCGGCCGTTGTCGAACAGCGCGTCGACGGCCTCCTGGAGCATGCGCTTCTCGTTGTTCACGATGATCTCGGGCGCACCGAGGTCGAGAAGGCGCTTCAGTCGGTTGTTCCGGTTGATCACACGGCGGTACAGGTCGTTCAGGTCGGAGGTCGCGAAGCGGCCACCGTCCAGCTGCACCATCGGGCGGAGGTCCGGCGGGATGACCGGGACGCAGTCGAGGACCATGCCCTTGGGGCTGTTGGAGGTCTGCAGGAAGGCAGACACGACCTTCAGCCGCTTCAGCGCACGGGTCTTCTTCTGGCCCTTGCCGGTCCGGATGATCTCGCGGAGCTTCTCGGCCTCCTCGTCGAGGTCGAAGGACTCCAGGCGCTTCTGCAGCGCCGCGGCGCCCATCGAGCCGTCGAAGTACGTGCCGAAGCGGTCACGCAGCTCGCGGTAGAGGAGTTCGTCGCCCTCCAGGTCCTGGACCTTGAGGTTCTTGAAGCGGGTCCACACCTCGTCGAGACGGTCGATCTCGCGCTGCGCACGGTCGCGCAGCTGCTTCATCTCACGCTCGGCACCCTCGCGCACCTTGCGGCGCACGTCGGCCTTGGCGCCCTCGGCCTCCAGCTCGGCCAGGTCGCTTTCCAGCTTCTTGGCGCGGGCCTCCAGGTCGGCGTCCCGGCGGTTCTCGATCTGCTGCCGCTCGACGGAGACGTGCGCCTCCAGGGAGGGCAGGTCGCGGGTACGGCGCTCCTCGTCGACGTACGTGATCATGTACGCCGCGAAGTAGATGACCTTCTCGAGGTCCTTGGGGGCGAGGTCGAGCAGGTAGCCCAGACGCGACGGGACGCCCTTGAAGTACCAGATGTGCGTGACGGGAGCGGCCAGCTCGATGTGGCCCATCCGCTCACGGCGCACCTTGGCGCGAGTGACCTCGACGCCGCAGCGCTCGCAGATGATGCCCTTGAAGCGGACGCGCTTGTACTTGCCGCAGTAGCACTCCCAGTCCCGGGTCGGACCGAAGATCTTCTCGCAGAAGAGTCCGTCCTTTTCGGGCTTGAGGGTGCGGTAGTTGATGGTCTCGGGCTTCTTGACCTCGCCGTGGCTCCACTGACGGATGTCGTCAGCGGTGGCCAGGCCGATCCGGAGCTCGTCGAAGAAGTTGACGTCGAGCACTATGCGTCAATCCCTCTCAGGGTCGTAAGTCTTTGGGTCTGATACGGGGGTCCAGGGGCCGGAGGCCTTCGCGGGGAAGGCCTCCGGACTCCCGTCAGACCTCTTCGACGCTGCTCGGCTCGCGCCGGGACAGGTCGATGCCGAGCTCCTCCGCAGCGCGGAAGACATCCTCGTCGGTGTCACGCATCTCGATGGACATACCGTCGCTGGACAGCACCTCCACGTTCAGGCACAGGGACTGCATCTCCTTGATGAGGACCTTGAAGGACTCGGGGATGCCGGGCTCGGGGATGTTCTCGCCCTTGACGATGGCCTCGTAGACCTTCACGCGGCCGGTGACGTCGTCGGACTTGATGGTCAGCAGCTCCTGGAGGGCGTACGCGGCGCCGTAGGCCTCGAGGGCCCACACCTCCATCTCGCCGAACCGCTGGCCACCGAACTGAGCCTTACCGCCCAGCGGCTGCTGGGTGATCATGGAGTACGGACCGGTCGAACGGGCGTGCAGCTTGTCGTCGACCAGGTGGTGCAGCTTCAGGATGTACATGTAGCCGACCGAGATCGGGTCCGGGAACGGCTCACCGCTGCGGCCGTCGAACAGCCGCGCCTTGCCGGACGGGAGCACCATGCGCTCGCCGTCGCGGTTGGGGATGGTGTGCTGCAGCAGACCCGCGAGCTCGTCCTCGCGCGCACCGTCGAAGACCGGGGTGGCGACGTTGGTGCCGGGCTGGACCGAGTCGGCGCCGATCGCCTGGAGGCGCTGCGCCCACTCGTCGGCGAGACCGGAGACGTCCCAGCCGCGGCTGGCGAGCCAGCCGAGGTGGATCTCCAGCACCTGTCCCGGGTTCATTCGGGACGGCACACCGAGCGGGTTGAGGATGATGTCGACCGGGGTGCCGTCCTCCAGGAACGGCATGTCCTCGATCGGCAGGATCTTGGAGATGACGCCCTTGTTGCCGTGCCGGCCGGCGAGCTTGTCACCGTCGGTGATCTTGCGCTTCTGTGCCACGTAGACGCGGACCAACTGGTTCACGCCCGGGGGCAGCTCGTCGCCCTCCTCGCGGTCGAAGACGCGGACGCCGATGACCTTGCCGGTCTCGCCGTGCGGCACCTTCAGCGAGGTGTCACGGACCTCACGGGCCTTCTCACCGAAGATCGCGCGCAGCAGGCGCTCCTCGGGCGTCAGCTCGGTCTCACCCTTCGGGGTGACCTTGCCGACGAGGATGTCCCCGGCGATGACCTCGGCACCGATCCGGATGATGCCGCGCTCGTCGAGGTCGGCGAGGACCTCCTCGGAGACGTTCGGGATGTCCCGGGTGATCTCCTCGGGGCCGAGCTTGGTGTCACGGGCGTCGACCTCGTGCTCCTCGATGTGGATCGAGGAGAGGACGTCGTCCTGCACGAGGCGCTGCGACAGGATGATCGCGTCCTCGTAGTTGTGACCCTCCCACGGCATGAACGCGACCAGCAGGTTCTTGCCGAGCGCCATCTCGCCGTTCTCGGTGGCGGGACCGTCGGCGAGGACCTGGCCCTCGATGATCCGGTCGCCCTCGGCGACGATGACCTTCTGGTTGACCGAGGTGCCCTGGTTGGAGCGGGCGAACTTGGCCAGGCGGTACGTGATGTACGTGCCGTCGTCGTTGGCGGTGGTGATGTAGTCCGCGGAGACCTCCTGGACCACACCGGCCTTCTCGGCCTTGACGACGTCGCCGGCGTCGACGGCGGAGCGGTACTCCATGCCGGTGCCGACGAGCGGGGCCTCCGCCTTGATGAGCGGAACGGCCTGGCGCATCATGTTCGCGCCCATGAGGGCACGGTTGGCGTCGTCGTGCTCGAGGAACGGGATCATGGCGGTCGCGACCGACACCATCTGGCGCGGCGAGACGTCCATGTAGTCCACGTCGCCACCGGCGACGTAGTCGACCTCGCCGCCACGGCGGCGGACCAGGACGCGGTTCTCGGCGAAGCGCAGGTCGTCCGTGAGCGTGGCGTTGGCCTGCGCGATGACGAACCGGTCCTCCTCGTCGGCGGTCAGGTAGTCGACCTCGTCGGTGACCTGGCCGTCGACGACCTTGCGGTACGGCGTCTCCACGAAGCCGAACGCGTTGACGCGGCCGTAGGAGGCGAGCGAGCCGATCAGACCGATGTTCGGGCCTTCGGGCGTCTCGATCGGGCACATGCGGCCGTAGTGGGACGGGTGCACGTCACGGACCTCGAAGCCGGCCCGCTCACGGGACAGACCACCGGGACCCAGCGCCGAGAGACGACGCTTGTGCGTCAGACCCGACAGCGGGTTGTTCTGGTCCATGAACTGCGACAGCTGGCTGGTGCCGAAGAACTCCTTGATGGAGGCGACGACCGGCCGGATGTTGATCAGGGTCTGCGGCGTGATCGCCTCGACGTCCTGGGTCGTCATCCGCTCGCGGACGACTCGCTCCATACGCGCCAGACCCGTACGGACCTGGTTCTGGATGAGCTCGCCGACGCTGCGCAGACGACGGTTGCCGAAGTGGTCGATGTCGTCGGTCTCGACGACGATCGACTGGCCGCTGTCGCCCACGGTCTCGATCTCGCCCGCGTGCAGCTTCACCAGGTACTTGATCGTCGAGATGATGTCCTCGACGGTCAGGATGCCCGCGTCCAGCGGAGCGTCCGCGCCCAGCTTCTTGTTGACCTTGTAGCGGCCGACCTTGGCGAGGTCGTAGCGCTTGGGGTTGAAGTACAGGTTCTCAAGGAGCGTCTGCGCGGCCTCACGCGTGGGGGGCTCGCCCGGACGCAGCTTGCGGTAGATGTCGAGCAGCGCGTCGTCCTGGCCCTGGGTGTGGTCCTTCTCCAGGGTGGCGCGCATGGACTCGTACTCGCCGAACTCCTCCAGGATCTGCTCGGTGGTCCAACCGAGCGCCTTGAGCAGGACGGTCACGGACTGCTTGCGCTTGCGGTCGATGCGCACACCGACCATGTCGCGCTTGTCGATCTCCATCTCCAGCCAGGCACCCCGGGACGGGATGATCTTGGCGGAGAAGATGTCCTTGTCGGACGTCTTGTCGATGGAGGAGTCGAAGTAGACGCCGGGCGAACGGACCAGCTGCGACACCACGACACGCTCGGTGCCGTTGATGACGAAGGTGCCCTTGTTCGTCATGAGCGGGAAGTCGCCCATGAAGACCGTCTGGGACTTGATCTCGCCGGTCTCGTTGTTGGTGAACTCAGCCGTGACGAAGAGCGGAGCGGCGTACGTGAAGTCGCGCTCCTTGCACTCGTCGATGCTGTTCTTCGGGGGCTCGAAACGGTGGTCGCGGAAGGTCAGCGACATCGACCCGGAGAAGTCCTCGATCGGGGAGATCTCCTCGAAGATCTCCTCCAGACCGGACTTGGTGGGGACGTCCTGACCGGACTCCAGAGCCGCCTCGACCCGATTCTGCCAAGCGATGTTGCCGAGCAGCCAGTCGAAGCTCTCGGTCTGCAGCGCGAGCAGGTTCGGAACCTCAAGGGGCTCCTTGATCTTTGCAAAGGAGATGCGCAGCGGGGCGGTGCTGGCGCCGTTGTTCGTATTCGCGGTCGAGGCATTGCGCGAGGCGGCCAAGAGGGGGTCCTTCCGAGGGCTCGGACTCACTACGCGCGTACCGGCCCCTCACCGTGCACGAAGACAGAGATCCCTGGTCAGGGATGTTCGGTCAGCAGTGCTCAAGCGAGGGCATGCCCCTGGTGACGGGCAGGGGACAGCTAACAGGCAGCGCAAAGGGTCAGTGTAGCCACTTGGCACACTGATGTCCAGCCCCGATTTTTTCTGTGACCCTCGTTGTCCTCAACGCCTTCGGCACGCCTGCCCTCAACGCACGTTGATACTGCCCTCTTCGTCGCCGATCCATGCCTCGGATACGGATCCTTGTGACGACGCGTCCTGAGAATTGCGCGCTGCGTGCGGTTCGTCAAGGCCCCCCTGCCCGAACCAGGGGCTTTCCGGGGACACGACGAAGATCACCATACCCCTCGCTGACGAGGCCGCAAGGCAACCGTGGCCACGCCCCCAGGAACGCCGAAGAGCGACCACCCGGATGGATGATCGCTCTTCAGCGCTTGAGCGTTACAGGTCCCGTGGACCTGTGGTGCGGACCCAGGGGGTCCGAGAGGTCTTACTTGACCTCGACGGACGCGCCGGCGCCCTTGAGGGCCTCGGCAGCCTTGTCGGCGGCCTCCTTGTTGACCTTCTCCAGGACCGGCTTCGGGGTGCCGTCGACCAGGTCCTTGGCCTCCTTCAGGCCGAGGGAGGTCAGCTCACGCACGACCTTGATGACCTGGATCTTCTTGTCGCCGGCGCCGGTGAGGATGACGTCGAACTCGTCCTTCTCCTCGGCGGCCTCGGCGGCGGCGCCACCAGCGGCACCACCGGCGACGACGACCGGCGCGGCAGCGGCGGCGGTGACGTCGAACTTCTCCTCGAAGGCCTTCACGAACTCGGAGAGCTCGATGAGGGTCATCTCCTCGAACTGCGCGAGCAGGTCTTCCTGGCTGAGCTTCGCCATGATGGCGGTCCTTCCACTAAATCGGCAGGTGCCGGATGTACTGGGTGAGGCGGGCGTACGTTCGGGCCCGCTGCGACCCGCGCCTACGACTGGCGCGGATCAGAAAGCGAGCCGAATTACTCGGCACCGCCCTGCTCGGCCTGCTTGGCGCGCAGCGCGTCCACGGTGCGGACGAGCTTCGACGGCAGCGCCTGGAAGACAGAGGCAGCCTGGGACTGCTTGCCCTTCAGCGCACCGGCCAGCTTGCTGAGCAGAACCTCGCGGGACTCGAGGTCCGCAAGCTTCTTGATCTCGTCGGCGGACAGCGCCTTGCCGTCAAGGACACCGCCCTTGATGACGAGATTCGGGTTGTCCTTGGCGAAGTCACGAAGACCCTTCGCCGACTCCACCGGGTCACCGGTGACGAAGGCGACGGCAGTCGGACCAGCGAAGAGCTGGTCGTCCAGCGTGATCCCGGCCTCGTTGGCCGCAATCTTGGTCAGCGTGTTCTTCACCACGGCGTACTGGGCGTTCTCACCGAGCGAACGACGCAGCGTCTTGAGCTGCGCCACGGTGAGACCGCGGTACTCGGTCAGCACGGCAGCGTTCGAGCTACGGAACTTGTCCGTCAGCTCGGCAACCGCGGCAGCCTTGTCGGGCCTCGCCATAGAGCCTCGGCCTCCTTCCGGGTGATTCGGACCGCGCGGACCCGAAGGAGGACTGGGGAAAACGAAACGCCCCGGCGCAGGCGCACGGGGCGTAGCTCGACCTTCATGGACGGAATCCATGTGGGAGCACTTCCACAGTCACCTGCGCGGGTCGTCCGCAGTTCAGCGGATCCTTCGGCCACCGCACCCTCGTGATGAGCGCACGGCAACGACCAGCGGTCTTTGGCTTCTGGAAGAGAGTACGGGACCGGATCGCCGTCAAGCAAATCCGGTCGTACGGTGCTCAGCTCTCGCCGGGTTCCTGCATCATCTCGGCGAGGTCGACGGTGTCCTTCGCGGGCGGGGCCTCGACCGTCACCGGCTGGTTGAGGTCGAGGAAGGTGATGGTCATGTCGAGCGGGCCCTTGTCGGCGTCGCCCTTCATCCGGAACTGCTTGGTGTGGTCGTCGCCGTCGATCCACATGTCCATCGTGAGCTTGTCGATGCCCATGGCCTCGTACCGCTCGACGCTCTTCTCGCGCTTCTCGCGGGTGGCCTTGTCCTCGTCCTTGAAGGAGTCGCGCAGGGCGTCGAGGGTGAGGGTGCCCCGGTAGTGGGTGGTCTCGACGCCGTCGACCTCCTCCGTACCGACCTTCTTCACGTCGTCGGCGCCGGTGAGGAACGTGGACTCGGCCGCCGGGTTCTGCTCGGCCTGGCCGGCTCCGGGGCTCCCGCCGAGGGCCTCGTCGCCCAGCACGGACAGGTCGAACTTCATCCAGCTCTTGCCGTCCATCTCCTTGGCCATCTCGGCGTTCCCTCCGAGGTACATGGCCTTGTCGACGAACCGGATCTCCATGGAGCCGTCGGCCCGGTCGGGCGCCGTCATCTTCATGCTCATGGCGACCTCGGGCTTCAGCCGCATGGCGGCCTCGCCCTTGATCCGCCCCTGCTCCGGGATCTCACCCGTCATGCGGTACCGCAGGGACGTGATGTCGTCCGAGTTCTTCGCCGCCTTGGCGACCGCCGCGGCGGGCGTCATCTTGGGCGACTCCCCGGACTCCCCCTTGGAACAGCTCACCGCACCGGCGGCGAGGGCCACGGCCGCGAGCCCGGCGCCGATCGTCCGGCGGCGCGTGGAACGTCGTACAACAAACCCCATTGCTTCCCCCCAAGGAACATATGGTCGATTTACATGCGAGCCGTGAGCCTAACCGACGGGCCGGAAGCGGTCGTCCGAATTCCGGCCCGCTGTCGGCTCAGGAGGCGGTGCCGCCCTGTCTGCGCAGCAGGTCCTTGAAGTCCTCGGTGTCCCGCGCGGGCGGCTTGCGGACCGACACCCGCACGCCGTAGTCGCTGTAGTGGGCGGTCTGGGTCAGCTCCCCGGTCGCCATGGTGCCCCGCTCGACCTTCTTCACCAGCAGGTTCCGGTCGTCGACCCAGATGTCGACGCTCTGCTCGATGACACCGGCCTGCTGGAGCCGGTCTCTCAGGGCCGCGTCGGTGACGTCGCCGACGGGGACCGTGCCGGAGTAGTGCGTGGTGGGCCGGCCGTCCACGGTCTCCTCGCCGACCTCGCGCACGTCCTTGGAGTGCAGCAGCAGCTTCACCGACTGGCTGGGGGTGCTGCCGCGCATCTGCTCGGCGAAGGTCGCGCCCCGGCCGTCGCCGAGGTCGGCGAGATCGTCGTAGTCGTATCTGATCCAGTGCTTGCCGCCCGCCCGTGCGGCGAACGTGTCGCCCATGCGCGCGTAGTAGGCGTCGGGCAGATAGCGGGCCTGCATGGAGGTGACGCCGAGGCGGCGCATGGCCTCGGCCGTGGTGCCGCCGGTGTAGGTGATGGTCAGGCTGCCGACGAGGTCGTCCCGCCAGCCGAGGACGCCGTCGGCCTCGATGGACAGTTCGGCGCCCATGACCGTGGTGGACTCCACGCCGACCGAGTGGGCCGCGGCGGTGGCGCGCTCCGCCACGCGCAGGGCCGCGAGCGGCGGCCGGGCGCTCCCGCGCTCCTCCCGCTTCTCCTCCGCCGAGCCGGTGCAGGCGGTCAGGACGGCCGTCGCCACCAGCACGAGGCCGGCCCTACGGCGCCTTGCCGTGCCGTTCATCCGCCGCACCCCCGTCCATGTCCCGTGCCCGCACGCTAACCCAGGGCACTGACATCCGTCCGGAAAAGAGGAACGGGCCCCGCACCTGGGAAGGTGCGGGGCCCGTAGCCGACTTCAGTGAGCCCTGTCAGCTCAGACCGCCGCCGGGTCCTCCTCGACGAGGAGGTTGCGGGTGCGGTTGGGGTCGACCGGAATGCCGGGGCCGATCGTGGTGCTGATCGCGGCCTTCTTGATGTAGCGACCCTTGGCGGCGGACGGCTTCAGACGGAGGATCTCCTCCAGGGCCGCGCCGTAGTTCTCCACCAGCTTGCTGTCGTCGAACGACACCTTGCCGATGATGAAGTGCAGGTTCGAGTGCTTGTCGACGCGGAACTCGATCTTGCCGCCCTTGATGTCGTTGACAGCCTTGGCGACGTCCGGGGTCACGGTGCCGGTCTTGGGGTTCGGCATGAGACCACGGGGACCGAGCACGCGGCCGAGGCGGCCGACCTTGCCCATGAGGTCCGGGGTGGCGACGACGGCGTCGAAGTCCAGACGGCCCTTCGACACCTCGTCGATGAGCTCGTCGGCGCCGACGATGTCGGCGCCCGCGGCACGAGCGGCCTCGGCACGGTCACCGGTCGCGAAGACCAGGACCCGGGCGGTCTTACCGGTGCCGTGCGGGAGGTTCACGGTGCCACGGACCATCTGGTCGGCCTTGCGCGGGTCGACACCCAGACGGAAGGCGACCTCGACGGTGCCGTCGAACTTGGTCGTGGAGGTCTCCTTGGCGAGACGGACGGCCTCGAGCGGGGCGTACAGCTTTTCCCGGTCGACCTTGGCGTCCGCAGCGCGGAGAGACTTGCTGCGCTTGCTCACTACTGCTCCTGGGGTTCTGTAGGAGTCGTGGTCCGGGCCGAGCAGGCCCTGCCACTACTGCTGGGGGGTTGGGGTTCAGCCCTCGACCGTGATGCCCATGGAACGGGCGGTGCCGGCGATGATCTTCGCGGCGGCGTCCAGGTCGTTGGCGTTGAGGTCGGGCATCTTGGTGGTGGCGATCTCGCGGACCTGCGCCTCGGTGATCTTGGCGACCTTGGTCTTGTGCGGCTCGCCGGAGCCCTTCTCCACGCCCGCGGCCTTGAGGATCATCTTGGCGGCCGGCGGAGTCTTGGTCACGAAGGTGAAGGAACGGTCCTCGTAGACCGTGATCTCCACCGGGATGACCCAACCGCGCTGCGACTCGGTCGCGGCGTTGTAGGCCTTGCAGAACTCCATGATGTTGACGCCGTGCTGACCCAGCGCGGGGCCGACCGGCGGGGCCGGGTTGGCGGCACCGGCCTGGATCTGGAGCTTGATGAGCCCCGTGACCTTCTTCTTCTTGGGAGGCATAGCTCTCCGGGTCCTTTCGATTCGGGTCCTGCCCGCATACGGGGACCACCCGGACGCAGGCATACCGCACAACGATAGCGGGTATAGGTGTGCGGCCAAAAACCGAGCAGGTCAGGCGGACGCTCGCACGTTGCCTGACCTGCGCGGAAGCATTTGCTCCAGAAGGACTAGTTCTTCTGGATCTGGTCGAAGCTCAGCTCGACCGGCGTCTCACGCCCGAAGATCTCCACCAGACCCTTGACCTTCTTGGAGTCGGCGTTGATCTCGTTGATCGTGGCCTGGAGGGTGGCGAAGGGACCGTCGGTGACGGTGACCGAGTCGCCGACCTCGAAGTCCAGCACCTGGACCTCGACCTTGCGCTGCGGCGCCGGCTTGCCCTCGGCCTCGGCGGCCTCGCGGGCGGCCTTCTCCTCGGCCTCCGGGGCGAGCATCTTGACGATCTCGTCCAGGGTCAGCGGGTACGGGTCGTAGGCGTTGCCCACGAAGCCGGTGACGCCGGGGGTGTTGCGGACGACACCCCAGGACTCGTTCGTGAGGTCCATGCGCACCAGGACGTAGCCGGGGAGCTTGTTCTGGCGGATGGTCTTGCGGTCGCCGTTCTTGATCTGGACGACCTCTTCCTGCGGCACCTCGGCCTGGAAGATGTAGTCCTCGACGTTCAGCGAGACGGCGCGCTGCTCCAGGTTGGTCTTCACGCGGTTCTCGTAGCCGGCGTACGTGTGGATGACGTACCACTCGCCGGGCAGGGTCCGCAGTTCCTCGCGCAGGGCGGCGATGGGGTCCACCGGCTCGGCCGGCTCCTCCTCCGCCTCCTCGGCGTCCCCGGCCGCGTCCTCGTCCTCGACGTGCAGGGCGGCTTCCTCGGCGGGCTCACCGGCCTCTTCCTCGGCAGCCTCGACCTCGTCCAGGTCCTCGTCCGCGCCCTCGACGATGTCGAGCTCGTCTTCGACAGTCTCGTCGGGCTCGATGGCGTCGTTCAGGTTCTGGTCAGACACGGTGGCTGCTTCTTCCTGGATACATAGGGGTGGAACATGCGAAAAGGGGCGCCGGTAACCGCGGCGCCCTTCGCTCTTGGCTCAGCCGAAAACGTACTTGGCGGCGTGGTCGAGCCCATAGTCAATCACGGTCACCAGACCGATCATGATGACGACGAAGATGATCACTACGGTCGTGTACGTCGTCAGCTGGTTGCGCGTGGGCCAGACGACCTTGCGCAGTTCGGCGACGATCTGGCGATAGAAGAGGGCAAGGCGCTTCAGCGGGCCCTTCTTGGCACGCTTACCGCCCTTGCGGGTCTTCTTCGAATCCGCCGCCTCGTTTTCGGCATCAGGCATGTCGATGGAGCCCACGGCGTCCGTCACTCGTCCTCACCTGATTCCGGGTCGTGGCCGTGCCGCGCCCGGTCTGAGCCGCACGGCGGTGCATTCCTGTACGTACATGCGCACACATCCTGGCGAAGGTGTGTGTAGCAGGGCCGGAGGGACTTGAACCCCCAACCGCTGGTTTTGGAGACCAGTGCTCTACCAATTGAGCTACGACCCTTTGTATGTCCACCAACGTACCGCATCCGGACGGGTGCTCGGTGTGCACCGTAGGAGTGCGGCCGTTGAAGGCCAACGAGGTGAGAGTGTACGTGGTCCGCGGCGCCCCGTCGAACAGAAAGTGCCCGTAGGGACGTTGGATCCGGAAGATCGCCCAGCGTGGCGGGGGAATCCGGACGGTTGTTCAGCCCCGGTTCGGTCTGTGAAACCCGCGTGCCGGGCGGATTTCCGGTCTGAAACGATGGGCTCATGAGCGCTGCAACCCCTCCCACCGAGCGCCGGGTCTCCGCCCGAGTCGGCGCGATCTCCGAGTCCGCCACCCTCGCCGTGGACGCCAAGGCCAAGGCCCTCAAGGCCGCCGGGCGTCCGGTGATCGGCTTCGGCGCCGGCGAGCCCGACTTCCCGACCCCGGACTACATCGTGCAGGCGGCCGTCGAGGCCTGCTCGAACCCGAAGTACCACCGCTACACGCCGGCCGGCGGCCTGCCCGAGCTCAAGGCCGCGATCGCCGCGAAGACGCTGCGCGACTCCGGCTACGAGGTCGACGCGTCGCAGGTCCTGGTGACCAACGGCGGCAAGCAGGCCATCTACGAGGCGTTCGCCGCGATCCTCGACCCGGGTGACGAGGTCATCGTCCCGGCCCCGTACTGGACGACGTACCCGGAGTCGATCCGGCTGGCCGGCGGTGTCCCGGTGGAGGTCGTCGCGGACGAGACGACCGGCTACCGCGTCTCCGTGGAGCAGCTGGAGGCGGCCCGCACGGAGAAGACGAAGGTCGTCCTGTTCGTGTCGCCGTCGAACCCGACCGGCGCCGTCTACAGCGAGGCCGAGACCGAGGCGATCGGCCGCTGGGCGGTCGAGCACGGTCTGTGGGTGCTGACGGACGAGATCTACGAGCACCTGGTCTACGGCGACGCGACCTCGGTGTCGCTGCCCGCGATCCTGCCGGAGCTGCGCGACAAGTGCATCGTGGTCAACGGCGTCGCCAAGACGTACGCGATGACGGGCTGGCGGGTCGGCTGGATCATCGGCCCGAAGGACGTGGTCAAGGCCGCGACCAACCTCCAGTCGCACGCCACGTCGAACGTGTCCAACGTGGCCCAGGTGGCGGCGCTGGCCGCGGTGTCGGGCAACCTCGACGCCGTGGCGACGATGCGCGAGGCCTTCGACCGCCGGCGCAAGACCATCGTGCGGATGCTCAACGAGATCGACGGCGTGGTCTGCCCGGAGCCCGAGGGCGCGTTCTACGCGTACCCGTCGGTGAAGGGCCTGCTCGGCAAGGAGATCCGCGGCAAGCGTCCGCAGGACAGCGTCGAGCTGGCCGCGCTGATCCTGGAGGAGGCCGAGGTCGCGGTCGTACCCGGTGAGGCCTTCGGCACGCCCGGCTATCTGCGGCTGTCGTACGCGCTCGGCGACGAGGACCTCGTCGAGGGCGTCTCGCGCATCCAGAAGCTGCTGGCGGAGGCGCGGGACTGACGTCCCCGTTCAGGGGCACTCACCGGTATCGGTGGGTGCCCCTGTTTCTTTGTGCGGGTGTTTCTTTGTGCGAGCAAGACCACGAACGGGGAAAGCGCTACCGGGACGGCAGGGGCGTACGGCAGGATCCTGGGATGGAGCGTGTACGTGATGTCTCTGAGCTGCCGAAGGCCCATCTGCACCTGCACTTCACCGGGTCGATGCGGCCCGGCACCGTCCTGGAACTGGCCGACAAGTACGGCGTGCGCCTGCCCGAGGCGCTCACCGAGGCCCTGACGAGCGGGGAGCCGCCGCGGCTGCGGGCGACGGACGAGCGGGGCTGGTTCCGCTTCCAGCGGCTGTACGACGCGGCCCGCTCGTGTCTCAGGGAGCCGGAGGACATCCAGCGGCTGGTGCGGGAGGCGGCGGAGGAGGATCTGAGGGACGGCTCCGGGTGGCTGGAGATCCAGGTGGATCCGACGTCCTACGCTCCCCGGCTGGGCGGTCTGATCCCCGCCCTGGAGGTCATCCTGGACGCGGTGGAGACGACCTCGCGGGAGACCGGGCTGGGGATGCGGGTGCTGGTCGCCGCGAACCGTATGAGGCACCCTCTGGACGCGCGCACGCTGGCCCGGCTGGCGGTGCGGTACGCGGACCGGGGTGTGATCGGCTTCGGCCTCTCCAACGACGAGCGGCGGGGCATGGCCCGGGACTTCGACCGGGCGTTCCACATCGCGCGGGAGGGCGGTCTGCTCTCCGCTCCGCACGGCGGCGAGCTGGCCGGCCCGGCCTCGGTCCGGGACTGCCTGGACGACCTGCACGCAGGCCGGATCGGGCACGGTGTGCGGGCGGCGGAGGACCCGTGGCTGCTGCGGCGGCTGGCCGACCGGCAGGTGACGTGCGAGGTCTGCCCGGCGTCCAACGTGGCCCTGGGGGTCTACGAGAAGCCCGAGGACGTCCCCTTGCGGACGCTGTTCGAGGCGGGCGTCCCGATGGCCCTGGGCGCCGACGACCCCCTCCTCTTCGGCTCCCGCCTGGCCGCCCAGTACGAGATCGCCCGCCGGCACCACGCCTTCACCGACCAGGAGCTGGCGGAGCTGGCCCGCCAGTCGGTACGGGCGTCGGCGGCGCCGGAGGAGGAGAAGGCGAAGCTGCTGGCGGGTGTGGACGCCTGGCTGGCGGGCTGAGGGGGAGCCGGAAGGCCTTACAGGCTGACGCCGACCGTCACCGGCTCGTTGACGAGGGTGATCCCGAACGCGTCGTGGACGCCGGCGACGACTTCGCGGGCCAGGGCGAGCAGGTCCTCGGTGGTCGCCCCGCCGCGGTTGGTGAGGGCGAGGGTGTGCTTGGTGGAGATGCGGGCCGGGCCGGTGCCGTAGCCCTTGGTGAAGCCCGCCTTGTCGATCAGCCAGGCGGCGGAGGTCTTGGTGTGCCCCTCCCCCGCCGGGTAGGCGGGGGGTTCCACGCCGTCGCCGAGCCGCTCGCGCACGCGCGCGCGGAAGGCGGCGAACTGCGGCTCGGTGAGGATCGGGTTGGTGAAGAACGACCCGGCCGACCAGGTGTCGTGGTCCTCGGGGTCGAGGACCATGCCCTTGCCCGCGCGCAGCTTCAGCACGGTCTCGCGGGCGGCGGCCAGCGGCACGCGGTCGCCGGGTTCGACGCCGAGGGCGCGGGCCGTCTCGGCGTACTTGACCGGCCCGGACAGCCCGTCGGCGTCCTCCAGCTCGAAGCGGACGCGCAGGACGACGTACCGCTCGGGGTGGGCCTTGAAGCGGCTGTGGCGGTAGGTGAACGCGCATTCGTCGTTCGTGAGCGTGACGGTCTGGCCGGAGTGCCGGTCGTAGGCGATGACCTCGGTGATCGTCGAGGAGACCTCCTGGCCGTACGCCCCGACGTTCTGGATCGGGGTCGCGCCGGCCGAGCCGGGGATGCCGGCCAGGCACTCGATGCCGGCGAGTCCGGCCTCGACGGTGCGGGCGACGGCGTCGGTCCACACCTCGCCGGCGGCCAGTTCCAGCCGGGTGCCGACGAGTTCGAAGCCCTTGGTGGCGACGACGAGCGCGGTTCCGGCGAAGCCCTTGTCGCCGATGACCAGGTTGGAGCCGCCGCCGATGAGCAGCAGGGGCGTGCCGGCGGCGTCGGCCTCGCGGACGGCGGCGATCACCTCGGCGTCGGTGGTGGCGGTGACCAGCCGGGTGGCCGGGCCGCCCAGCCGGAAGGTGGTCAGCGGGGCGAGGGGGGCGTCGTGGAGTTCCTGCACGGGCTCAAGGGTACGAGAACGGCCCCGCCGTTCCGGGCGGGGCCGTGTCCGTACGTCGTCCGGGCTCAGCTCAGGCGGCGGGTGGCCTCGGCCCAGTCGAGCGGGAGTTCCTCGCTCTTCGCCGTCCAGGTGACGAACTTCGCGTCCTTCATCTGCGGGGCGAGGCCCCGGGCGGTCGGGGCGTGGGGGCCGGAGCGGGCGAACGCGCGGAGCGCCTGCGGCGACTCCCAGGCGGACAGGGTCCAGAAGGTCCGCCGCAGGGGCTGCGCCTTGAGGGTGGCCCCGTAGGCGCCGGGCGCCCGGCTGACCTGCCGCCACACTCCGGGCGTGCGGAGGAAGAACTTCAGGGCGCCCCACAGGGTGCGGGTCTCGAAGCGCGAGGCGAAGACGTGCACCTCGACACCGGCCGGCGGGGTGTTCGGAACGGTCCAGGGAAGCGTGGGCATGATCTGTGTCCTCCTCAGTGGCCTGCGGTTTCCAGCACGCGCGCGTGGGGTGCCGGTTGTTCGGTGCCGCTCTCGGGTTTCCGCCGGCCCGGGATGCACAGGGCCGCGACTCCGGCGAGGGCGACCAGCGCGGCGCCGGTCATCAGGGCGGGGCGCAGTCCGTCGACGAAGGTCTGGCCGGTCTCGTAGCCGCCCTGGGCCGCGAAGATCGACGACATGATCGCGATGCCGAGTGCGCCGCCGATCTCGCGCAGGGCGTTGTTGGCGCCGGAGGCGATGCCCTGCTCGGCGGCCCGGACGCTGGACATCACCACAGCGGAGGCCGGGGCGAAGAACAGGGCCATGCCGATGCCGCTGATGACCAGTCCGGGCAGCTGGATGCCGTAGGAGGCGTCCGTGGTGAGGACGTAGGCCAGGTAGCCAAGGCCCGCGGCCTGGAGAAAGAGGCCGGTGGCCACGACCGGGCGGCCGCCGATCCGGTCGGCGAGCATGCCGGCGATCGGCGCGACCAGCATGGGCATGCCGGTCCAGGGAAGCATCCGCAGGCCCGCCTCGGTGGGCGAGTAGCCGAGCACGCCCTGCATGTACTGGCTGAGCAGGAAGATCGAGCCGAACATGCCGAGGAACATCAGCATGCTGGCGGCGTTGATCCCGGAGAAGGCGCGGGAGCGGAAGAGCCGCATGGGCAGCATGGGGTTCTTGGCGCGCGTGCCGTAGAGGACGAATCCGGCCAAAAGCGCGGCCCCGGCGAGCAGGCCGGTCAGGACGAGGGGCGCGGTCCAGCCGTCGGCGGGCCCGCGGACCAGGCCGTAGACGATGCCGAAGAGGCCGCCGCTGGCGAGCAGGGTGCCGGGGACGTCGAGCGGGGCGCCGGTGCCGTAGGACTCGGCCAGGCGCAGACGGGCGAGCGGGAGCAGGACCAGGCCGAGCGGAACGTTCAGCCAGAAGATCCACTGCCAGGAGATGTGCTCGGTGAGGCTGCCGCCGATGAGCGGCCCGGAGGCCACGGCGAGCCCCGTCACGGCGCCCCAGATGCCGTAGACCAAGCCACGCTTGGCGGCGGGCACGGCCGCCGTCAGGAGGGTCAGCGTCAGCGGCATCATGATCGCCGCGCCGACGCCCTGGACCGCGCGGGCGGCGATCAGGGCGTCGATGCCGGGCGCCAGGGCTGCCGCGGCGGACGCGCCGGTGAAGATCGTGATCCCGACGAGGAAGAGCCGCCGACGCCCGAAGCGGTCGCCGAGCGCCGCGCCGAACATCAGCAGGACGGCGAAGGTGAGCGTGTACGCGCTCACCGTCCATTCCAGGTCGTGCAGCGCCCCGCCCAGGTCATCGCGGATGGAGGGCAGTGCGGTGGTGACGACGAGGTTGTCGAGGGCCGCCATGAACCCGGCGACACTGGTGATGACGAGGGCCCACACGGCCCTTCCACGTGCTGCGGTCTGCTGTGACATCTCTCCCCCAGAGGGTGCTCACGAGCTGTGGTTAGTTATTGATGACTAACTTCAACGATCATGAAAAGGCGCCGGAAACGCCTCTCCTCGACTCGCCTCGTCTCGACTTAGTGTTCGAGCCGCCCCTTGGTGCGGGCGGACGGGTAGAGCCCTTCCCGCACCCGGTGCTCGGGCGGAAATCCCATGGCGACCAGACAGTTGACGAGCATCCCGTACGCCATGAACGTCGTCGTCTCGTTGACGTCGGCACCCAGCGGCAGATGAACGGTGTCCCACAACCGCATCCAGCCTTCGCGCACCGCCGCCCCGAACTCACTGTCCCCCTCCGCCTCGGCGGCCCCCACGGCGACGTACATCTGCATCTGCAGGAGCATCATCTCGGGACGCTCCGCGATGACCTTGGTGTACGCGTTCGCCATGGCATGCAGGGCCTCTTCGCCCCGCAGCCCCTCGGAGGCCTCCTCGAACGTGCGGATGGTGTCCTCGACGCACCGCGTCGCCGCCGCCAGGAAGATCGCCTTCTTGCCCGGGAAGAGCCGGAAGAGATACGGCTGCGAGACGCCGACCCGCTTGGCGATCGCCTCCGTCGACGTGCCGTGATAGCCACCGCGGGCGAACTCGCTCATCGCCGCGCGAATGACGCTCTCACGTCGCTCCTCTGCACTCATCCTGACCATGCAGCGTAAGTTAGTACTCAATCACTAACTAAGTCAAGCGCGCCCGTCATACGGAACCCCCACCCCCACCCACCCGTTGGGGCCGGTAGGGGTCCTCAACGCGGTAAGGGGCGCCCCACCATGGAGAACGCCCCTTACACACCCGACACAGTCATCAGGCCAGCCGGACAACCGCCCGTGACATCCCCAGCACCTTCTGCCCGGCGCTGGTCGCCGTGAGGTCCACGCGGACGGTGTTGTCGTCGAGCTTGGCCGCGACCTTGCCGCTGACCTCGATCGTGGCGCCCTGGTCGCCGTTCGGGACGACGACGGGCTTGGTGAAGCGGACGCCGTACTCGACGACCGCGCCCGGGTCCCCGGTCCAGTCGGTGACCACGCGGATCGCCTCGGCCATGGTGAACATGCCGTGCGCGATGACGTCCGGCAGGCCGACCTCCTTGGCGAACTTCTCGTTCCAGTGGATCGGGTTGAAGTCGCCGGAGGCACCCGCGTACTGCACGAGCGTGGCGCGGGTCACCGGGAAGGTCTGGGCGGGCAGCTCGGTGCCGACCTCGACGTCGGCGTACGAAATCTTCGCCGTCATGGGATTGCTCACGCCTCCTCGGCCGCGCGGGCGACCAGCTTCGTCCAGGCGGTCACGACGTGCTCCCCCGCCTCGTCGTGGACCTCGCCGCGGATGTCCAGGATGTCGTTGCCGGCCATGGACTTGATCGCCTCGATGGTCGAGGTGACGGTCAGCCGGTCACCGGCCCTGACGGGGCGGGTGTAGGCGAACTTCTGGTCGCCGTGCACGACCCGGCTGTAGTCGAGGCCGAGCTGCGGGTCGGCGATGACCTGCCCCGCGGCCTTGAAGGTGATCGCGAAGACGAAGGTCGGCGGGGCGACCACATCGGGGTGGCCGAGAGCCTTGGCGGCCTCCGGGTCCGTGTACGCCGGGTTGGCGTCCCCCACCGCCTCCGCGAACTCACGGATCTTCTCCCGGCCGACCTCGTAGGGATCGGTGGGCGGATAGGTCCGCCCGACGAAGGACTGGTCGAGCGCCATGGGCTCGGCACCTCCTGATAGCTCAGCGGGGTTCGACGATGGCCGGCCCGAGGGTTACCACCCGGTTCCGGCCGACGGAACGACGCGAGGCCGCCCCCTGTTATGGGGACGGCCTCGTCGTACGAGCCTGATTTATCGCGTCTCGCGGTGCGCGGTGTGCGCGTTGCAACGCGGGCAGTGCTTCTTCATCTCAAGACGGTCCGGGTTGTTGCGCCGGTTCTTCTTGGTGATGTAGTTCCGCTCCTTGCACTCCACGCAGGCCAGCGTGATCTTCGGGCGGACGTCGGTGGCAGCCACAGGAGTGCTCCTTGACGAACGGATAGGACTGATTTAACGCAAAGAAGAGTAGCCGATCGAAGGACCGACCCCACAATCGGCTACTGTCAGTAGCGGTGACCGGACTTGAACCGGTGACACAGCGATTATGAGCCGCTTGCTCTACCGACTGAGCTACACCGCTGTGATGCGATCGGGCCCCGCCTTGCGGCGGGAACCTCTCACACCAGAGCCCCAAAACGGAATCGAACCGTTGACCTTCTCCTTACCATGGAGACGCTCTGCCGACTGAGCTATTGGGGCGAGCGATGAAGACATTACACGGTCCGCCGCCGTTCACCCAAATCCGTTTCGCGACCCCCGCCGCGCCCTGATCCGGCGGGCGTCCCAGGCGCCTCGGCAGCCTCCTCCGCTGGTCGCCCGCACGGCGGACCACACCGGTACGACTATTGCGCTCCTCCCGGCCGCGGGCGGATCACCGCCCTAGGCTCGACTCACTCTGCGTGATCTTGTCCCCCCGCGCAGCCCGAGCACCGAGCACCTGGAGCGCGATGCCCGACAGCCAGCCCCAGCCGCCCCATTCGTCCTCTTCGTCGTCCTCGTCGTCGTCCTCGTCGTCGTCCTCGGGGGCATCCGATCCGGCCGCTCTGCTGCTGTGCGGGGCGCGGCTCACCGACGGCCGGACCGTGGACGTCCGGCTGGGCGGCGGGCG
Organism: Streptomyces sp. TRM68416; assembly: GCF_014596915.1. Classification (GTDB taxonomy): domain Bacteria; phylum Actinomycetota; class Actinomycetes; order Streptomycetales; family Streptomycetaceae; genus Streptomyces. The sequence goes on along the minus strand of NZ_JACVWU010000005.1, from coordinate 84,437 downwards.
CGTCGAGGCGGTGGGCACCGCCGGGAGCCTGGCGGCGGGCGGCACGCGCGCGTGCGGGGCGCGCGTGGACCTCAGCGGCTTCCTGCTCCTGCCGGCCCCGGCCGAGCCGCACGCCCACGGCGACACCGCGCTGTCCGCCGACGCGGAGGGCCCCGTCTCCTACGACCCCCAGGACGTCCAGCGCCGGGCGACCGAGGCCGCTCTGCTCCAGCTCGGGCACGGGGCGACCGCGCTACGGGCACACGTGCGCGTGGGCGACGTCCAGGGACTCGGCGCGCTGGCCGCCGTACTCCAGGCACGCCGTTCGCTGCGCGGGCTCACGGAGTTGACGGCGGTGGCGATGCCCCGGCTGCTGACCGGCGCGGCCGGGGCGGACGGGCTGGCGATGCTGCGGGACGCGGTGAAGATGGGCGCGTCCGTGGTGGGCGGCTGTCCGGATCTGGACCCCGATCCGACGGGGTACGTGGAGGCGGTCCTGGAGCTGGCCTCCGAACACGGCTGCCCGGTCGACCTGCACACGGACGCCGCGGACCCGGCCCGCCTGTCCCGCCTGGCGGCGATGGCCGGCGGGCTGCGGCCCGGGGTGACCCTGGGCCCGTGCGCCGGCCTCGCGCGCCTGCCCTCCGACGTGGCGGGCCGCACCGCGGACCAGCTCGCGGCGGCCGGGGTGACGGTGGTCTGCCTGCCGCAGGGCGGCTGCGGGGGCGTGGAGAAGCGCGGCACGGCGCCCGTACGGCTGCTGCGCGCGGCCGGCGTACGGGTGGCCGCGGGCAGCGGCGCCCTGCGGGACGTATCCAACCCGGTGGGCCGCGGCGATCCCCTGGAAGCGGCGTACCTGCTCGCGTCCCGCTACGGACTGCGCCCCGAGGACGCCTACGACACGGTCAGTTCGGCCGCGCGGACGGCGCTGGGCCTCCCCGAGGTCCGCGTCGAGGCAGGCTTCCCCGCCGACCTCCTCGCGGTGCGCGGGGACCGGCTGGCGGGGGCGCTGTCACTGGCGTACAGCCGGATCGTGATCCATCGGGGGCGGGTGGTGGCACGGACGAGCGCGGTGCGGGAGTACTGCAACTCGGCAGCCGCGGCGGAGTTGGGGCTGCCTCGGCAGGGGCGGGGGGAGGTGTCCTGAAGTTGAGGGGGGTGTTGGGGGTGGGGGGTGGGGAGTGGGGAGTGGCGTGTGACGGAGAGTTGGTGCGGGCGTGAGGGCGGGGGCGTGCGCGGCGACTGCTGTAGTCGGGGGGCGTGCGGGGGGCGTGCGCGACGGCTGCTGTAGTCGGGTGCGTGCGGGGGCCTGTGCGGCTGCTGACTGACCCGCGTGAGCTCGGGGCCGTGCGCGGCTCCTGCCGACCTGGCGTGGCCCTGTACGTCATGGGCGCACGCGCGGGCCGAAGTCCGCGCGCTTCCGGGCCCAGGGCCATGCCCTTGCGCAGCCCTCCGCTCGTGGGGCGGATGCCCCTGCGCGGGCGTACGGTCGAAGGCATGCGCATTGTCATCGCTGGTGGTCATGGTCAGATCGCGCTGCGGCTGGAGCGACTGCTCGCCGCGCGCGGGAACGAGGTAGCGGGCATCATCCGCCACCCCGAGCAGGGCGACGACCTGCGGGAGGCGGGTGCCGAACCGGTCCTGCTGGACCTGGAGTCGGCGTCGGTCGAGGAGGTCGCGGCGCGTCTGCAGGGTGCGGACGCGGTGGTCTTCGCGGCGGGCGCGGGCCCGGGCAGCGGGGCGGCCCGCAAGGAGACGGTGGACAGGGACGCGGCGATCCTCTTCGCGGACGCGGCGGTCCGGGCGGGCGTACGCCGGTACGTGGTCGTCTCGTCGATGGGCGCGGACCCGAAGCACGAGGGCCGTGAGGTCTTCGACGTCTATCTGCGCGCGAAGGGCGAGGCGGACGCGTATGTGCGCAAGCTGGACGCCCTGGACTGGACGATCCTGCGCCCCGGCATGCTCACGAACGACGCCGGCACCGGCCTGGTCCGCCTGGAGGCGCACACGGGCCGCGGCCCGGTGCCGCGCGACGACGTGGCGGCCGTACTGGCCGAACTGGTCGACACATCCGCCACGGCCGGACTGACGCTGGAACTGGTCAGCGGGTCGGCGCCGGTCGCGGTGGCGGTGAAGTCGGTGGCGGGGAACTGAGGGTGACGGCGTAGGGGCGGTGCGCGCCGCACCGGAGGAGCTGCTGCGGACGAGCGGCGGTAGGGGCGGGGCGCACCGAGCGCGGAAGTTCGCGGCCGGGCGTCCCTCGTAAGTGCCGGGCGTCCCTCGTAAGTGCCGGGCGTCCCGCGTAAGCGCCGGAGGGTCAGCGTAAGCCCGGAGGGTCAGCGTGAGCCTGGAGGGCCCGCGGCTCGACGGGCGGCCGATGGTCCGGGGGCGCGGGCGCACACGCCTGCCGCTTCGACGCGGCCGGGGTGAGTCGGCGGGCCGCCCTCCGCTCGTCCGACCGGGGTCAGAACAGCGGTATCTGGCCGGGGAATTCCGGCACCACGTAGCCGTCCAAGGACGGTTGGGGCGTGCCGATCTGGGCGGGCCGGCGGGATCCGGGGCACGAGACGAGTTCCCCGTTGGCCCGCGCGCCGGGCGGATCGTGCCGTGCGAACCGCCCGGCGACCACGGCGATCTCGCGACGGCACTCGGGGCAGCTTCTGCGACGACTGGACATGAGGTCAGTGTGCCTCGGGCGGGGCGGAGTTGCGGGAGGGGCGCCACCTGGCCGCACTCAGCCGCCGTCCGAACGCCACATCCAGCGGAGGGCGTCGGGGAGCAGGACGCCGCCGTGGTTGGGGCTGTGACCGCCGTCGCCCAGGACGAGGCGGAAGTCGTAGCCGGCTTCCGCGAGCGCGGCCGCGACGCGCAGGTTGCTGGCGAGCCAGTTGCCCTCGGGCTCGTTCCAGCGCAGGTCGCGGTGGCCCGCCTGGAGGAAGATGCGCAGTGGCTTGCCGGGGACGCGGGGAATGAGGTCGGGGTAGGGGTTGCCGCCGGGCATTTGCGTGAAGCTGGACAGGAACGCGATGACCCGGCGGAACTTGTCGGGGCGAAGCCATGCCGCGGTGAACGCGCAGTTGCCGCCGCTGCTGCCACCGCAGATACCCCAGCGCTCGGGGTCCTCGGTGACCGAGTAGCGCTTGGTGACCTCGGGGATGATCTCGTTCAGGAGAAATCTGGCATATCGGTCGTCGAACGCGTCGTACTCGATGTTGCGGTTCTTCGGATCCTCGGCGTCGGGGCGGACGCCGGGGTCGACGAACACGCCGATGGTGACGGGGATGTCACCCCGGTGCACGAGGTTGTCCAGGACGGTCGCGCCGCGAACCTCACCTGCGGGGTCCAGGTACCACCATCCGTCCTGGAACACCATGAGTGACGCCGGGTCGGCAGGGTCGTAGCCCGCCGGCACGTGGACCCAGAACTTCCGGGACGTGCCGGGATATACGCCACTGTCGTTGTCGTTCCAGTCGAACTCGATCGTCTCTCCCGGAGCCACACCTGGCTGTGCGACAGAGTCGGGGCCGTGGGCGTAGCGAACGTCCGACTGGTCGATCGGCAGCGGCTGGTGGGGCACCTCGATCGTCACGCGGGCCAACCTAGGAGAGAACACGGCTTGCCTCAAAGGGATTTGGGGCCTGCCGTGATCCGCACCGAGCGGTTCCGGATCGAGCGGTTCCGGGCTGAGCGGTTCCGGACTGAGCAGTTCCGGGCCGCTGTCAGGCCGTGCGCAAGCCATCCAGCGCGACCCGCAGGATCTGCTGTACGTAGTCGGGGTCGCCGCCGATCCCGGCAATGGCGATGATCATGTCGCAGATCTGCTCAAGGGTGAGGTCGTCGCGGACCTCGTGGGCCTCCTGGGCGGCGACGAGGAGGGGGCGGCCGGCGGCCAGGACCCGGGCGCGGTTCTCGCTGAAGAAGGGGCTGTCGCCACCGGAGTCCGCGAGCAGTTCGGTGGCGATGTCGTGCTTGCTCGCGAAGTAGGCGTGGAAGCGGTGCAGCCAGGCCATGAGCGACTCCCCCGGCGTGTCGCCCGCGACGGCCTCCGCGGCCGCGCAGAGTGCGTCGACCTCGTCCTCGTAGAGCGCTTCCAGGAGTTCTCGGCGGCTGGGGAAGTTGCGGTAGAGGGTCGCCATGCCGACTCCGGCGCGGCGGGAGATCTCGGCCATGGAGGCGGGGGCGCCGGGTTCGGCGAAGGCGGCGCGGGCGGCGGCGAGGATCTTGCCGCGGTTGCGTTCGGCGTCCGCGCGCCTCGCCGGGGAGGGCTTCTCGTCCGAGGTCATCTCAGCTCCCCAAGATTTAAGTGGATAGGCTATCCGGTTCTCCGGTACGGTCAGCGGACAGGCTATCCGTTTATGCGCGGAGCCCGGTCCCACCCACCATGCCGCGACGCGTTCGCGGCGACTTGAGGAGCAGGAGCCTCCATGGACTACCGACCCCTTGGACGTACAGGCGTCTCCGTCAGCCCGCTGTGCCTGGGCGCGATGATGTTCGGCGCGTTCGGGAACACCGACCACGACGACTCCGTCAAGATCATCCAGCGCGCCCTCGACGCCGGGATCAACTTCATCGACACCGCGGACTTCTACTCCGGCGGCGAGTCGGAGCAGATCGTGGGCAAGGCGCTCGGCGGCGGGCGGCGCGAGAACGTCGTACTCGCCACGAAGGTCGGCCTCCCCTTCGGCGAGGACCCCAACGAGCGCGGGACGTCCCGCCGTTGGATCACCAAGGCGGTCGAAGGCTCGCTGCGCCGGCTGGGGACCGACTGGATCGACCTCTATCAGGTCCACCGCCTCGACCCGACCGTGGACCTCGACGAGACCCTGGCCGTCCTGTCCGACCTGGTCCACGCGGGCAAGATCCGCATGTTCGGCGCGTCGACGGTGGCCGGCTCCGAGATCGTCGAGGCCCAGTGGACCGCCGAACGCCGCGGCCGCGAACGGTTCCGCACCGAGCAGCCCCCGTACTCCCTCCTGAACCGTGCCGCCGAGTACGACGTCCTGCCCACCTGCCTGCGTTACGGAATGGGCGTTCTCACCTACAGCCCCCTCGCCGGCGGCTGGCTCACCGGCCGCTATCGCAAGGGGCGGCAGATCACCGGTCCGGGCTCGGTGGTCCGGCAGACCCGCTTCTCCGCGGTCTACGACGCCACCGCCCCGGCGAACGCCGCGAAGCTGGACGCCGCCGACGCCCTCGGGGCGCTCGCCGACGAAGCCGGACTCACCCTCGTCCAGCTGGCCCTGGCCTTCGCCACCCGCCACCCCGCGGTCACCTCCGCGATCGTCGGCCCGCGCACCATGGATCACCTGGAGTCCTACCTGACGGCCGACGGCATCGAACTCCCCACCGACGTCCTCGACCGCATCGACGAGATCGTGCCGCCCGGACACACCATCAACGTCACCGACAACATGTGGCACACGAGCACCACCGCACTGCACGCGGCGTCCCGCCGACGGTAGGCGGAGGCGGGGGGAGCGTCAGGGGCGGAAGAGGCCGGGGGGAAGAGGCAGGAATGTCCCGGCCGCCCACGGATACGAAGAGACCCCCTCCAATCTGCGTTTCCGCAGTTTGGAAGGGGTCTACCTTCATGTGGCGGCGCCAGGATTCGAACCTGGGAAGGCTGAGCCGGCAGATTTACAGTCTGCTCCCTTTGGCCGCTCGGGCACACCGCCGGGTTTTGCTGCGCTTCGAACCGCCTTTCGGCTGCGCTCTCCGGCAACGACGTAAACAATACCCGATGCGGAGGGGTGCTTCGCCACCCGATTGATCTCCGCCCGAAGGACCGGGGATGGCTAGGCTTACCCGGATGCGGCCCGGGACCTACGCCGGGCTCGGCGCTCACCCCCGCGTACGCCGATTCGCAGCCCACACGCACCCGATACAAGGAGCCACAGGACATGGCCGACTCCAGTTTCGACATCGTCTCGAAGGTCGAGCGGCAGGAGGTCGACAACGCCCTCAACCAGGCCGCCAAGGAGATCTCGCAGCGCTACGACTTCAAGGGCGTGGGCGCCTCGATCTCGTGGTCCGGAGACAAGATCCTGATGGAGGCGAACTCCGAGGACCGGGTGAAGGCTGTCCTCGACGTCTTCCAGTCCAAGCTGATCAAGCGCGGGATCTCCCTGAAGGCGCTCGACGCGGGCGAGCCCCAGCTCTCGGGCAAGGAGTACAAGATCTTCGCGTCCATCGAGGAGGGCATCTCCCAGGAGAACGCCAAGAAGGTGGCGAAGATCATCCGTGACGAGGGCCCGAAGGGCGTCAAGGCCCAGGTGCAGGGCGACGAGCTGCGGGTCAGCTCCAAGAGCCGTGACGACCTGCAGACCGTCATCGCCCTGCTGAAGGGCAAGGACTTCGACTTCGCGCTGCAGTTCGTGAACTACCGCTGAGCCCTCGCCGCGCGGCACCGCACGGTACGGCACGGCACGGCACGGCACGGCACGGCACGAGGAAGGGTGGGCACCTGGCGGGTGCCCACCCTTCTCGCCTGCTGGCTGCGGTTCAGGGAAATGTGCTCAGTTGCGCGAGTGGCCGAACAGAATGCGGTAGGCCACCAGAAGGACCAGCGAGCCGCCGATCGCGGCCGCCCAGGTGGCGCCGTCGTAGAAGTCCTTGCTGATGGGGTGGTCCAGCCAGCGGGCCGATATCCAGCCGCCGAGGAACGCGCCCGTGATGCCGATGGCGGTCGTGCCGATGAAGCCGCCCGGGTCGCGGCCCGGCAGCAGGAACTTGGCGATGGCTCCGGCCAACAGCCCCAGGATGATCCAGCTGATGATGCCCATGCCGTGAACCTGCCCTTCCGAACACGCTGTACTCGTGCGCCTCGTACACCTCATGCGCCTCGTACGACGCTCGATGCGCGCCTCCGCTGTGCGGCTGCCGCTCGTTCTGGCCCGTGACTTGCGTGCGCTGCTCGCGTTCGCTGTCTGTTGGTGACGAAGACGTCGCCGCTGCACTTCCCGGTTGCAGCGATCAGTAGGGTGCGGCCCATGACACATTCCGGTCCTGAGCTGCGGCGCACCCTCGGCGTCGGCGACGCCGTTGTCATCGGGCTCGGCTCGATGGTCGGGGCCGGTATCTTCGCCGCGCTGGCGCCCGCGGCACACGCGGCCGGCACCGGGCTGTTGCTCGGGCTGGCTCTCGCCGCCGTGGTGGCCTACTGCAACGCCACCTCGTCGGCACGGCTGGCCGCGCTGTACCCGGCCTCCGGCGGCACATACGTGTACGGGCGGGAGCGGCTCGGGGAGTTCTGGGGATATCTCGCGGGCTGGGCGTTCGTGGTCGGGAAGACGGCCTCCTGTGCGGCGATGGCGCTCACCGTGGGCGCGTACGTCTGGCCGGATCAGGCGCACATGGTGGCGGTCGCGGCCGTGGTGGCGCTGACCGCGGTGAACTACGGCGGCGTCCAGAAGTCCGCCTGGCTGACGCGGGCGATCGTGGCGGTGGTGCTGGCGGTCCTCGCTTCCGTGGTCGTCGTGTGCCTGGGATCCGGGAAGGCCGACGCCGGGCGGCTGGACATCGGGACCTCCGGGGGCTTCGGAGGGGTGCTGCAGGCGGCCGGCCTGCTGTTCTTCGCGTTCGCGGGGTACGCGCGCATCGCGACCCTCGGTGAGGAGGTGCGGGATCCGGCGCGCACCATCCCCCGCGCCATCCCGCTGGCCCTGGGAATCGCGCTGGCGGTGTACGTGTGTGTCGCGGTGGCCGTCCTTTCCGTGCTGGGTGCAGACGCTCTCGGGGAGGCGGACGCACCGCTGGCCGACGCCGTGCGTGCGGCCGGTGTGTCCGAGCTGGCCCCGGTGGTGCGGGTCGGTGCCGCCGTGGCCGCGTTGGGCTCGCTGCTCGCCCTGATCCTGGGCGTCTCGCGCACGACGCTCGCCATGGCCAGGGACCGTCACCTGCCCGGCGCCCTGGCGGCCGTGCACCCGCGTTTCCAGGTGCCGCACCGCGCGGAGCTCGCCGTAGGCGCGGTGGTCGCGGTCCTGGCGGCCACGGTGGACGTCCGGAGCGCGATCGGGTTCTCCTCCTTCGGTGTGCTGGCGTACTACGCCGTGGCCAACGCCTCTGCGTGGACGCTCGATTCGACTCCGGCGGCGCGCGTGGTACCTGCCGTGGGACTCCTCGGGTGCGTGGTGCTGGCGTTCGCGCTGCCGGCGGTCTCGGTGGTTGTGGGCGCGAGTGTGTTGGTGGTCGGGGTTGTCGCGTACGGCGTGCGGCGGTGGGTACGGGCCGGTCATCGGTAGCGGTGTGACGGCGAGTGAGGGCCGGTCGTCTGTAGCGGTGCGGTGGCGGGTGCGGGTGTGGGTCGGGCGGTAGCGGTAAGGCGGTGGCGTTCGCGTACCGGCGCAGCTCAGTATCAGTAGCGAAACGGCAGGCGCGGCCCGGTCAGGCCGTCGTCTCCACGGCATCCGGTGAGGTTCCGGCCGGCGTTGTCGTGCGTATGCGGAAGGCGGGCCACGGGGGCAGGTCCACCCCCTCGTTCGTCTCCTCGTACCAGCCCGTGCCGTCGAGCCAGGTGCGCAGCCAGGTCTCCAGGCTGGGGGCGTCCGTGTACCAGGCGTGGTCGCTGTCGTCGGCGTTCGGTTCGAAGAGCAGGACGGGAGCCCCGGGGGCGCGGCAGTCCACGCAGGCGTACATCGCGCAGCCCCAGTGGGATATCGGCAGGACTCCCTCGGGCCAGGGCCAGTCGGGGTCCTTGCGGCCGCTCTCGCGGTTGGCGAGGTACTGCACGACGGCGGCGGGCTCGCCGGAGGGAGGGCTGTCGAGGAGGGGCAACAGGCCGTACTCCGGGCCGAATCCGCCGTCCCCTATCCGCAGGTAGAGCTCGGTGAGCAGCGGAGGCAGGGGGAAGCCGAGGGCGGCCTCGGCCCGGGCCGGGACGGTCGCGTCCACCGGATCGGGGAGGGAAGTCCAGCCCCAGGGGCGGGTGTTGCGTGCCTTGACCGCCACCTGTGTCAGCAACTGCTCGTTCTCGGTCATGCGTTCATGATGCAACCCGGCACTGACAATCGGGCGGGCCTGTGGACAACCCCCGGCCTGTGGAAAAACCCGGCTACCAGCGCGATGAGAAGGGCTGGTCCGTCCGTACGATCTCGCGGCCCAGCGGCAGCAACGACACCGGGATCAGCTTGAAGTTGGCGATGCCGAGCGGGATGCCGATGATCGTGAGGCAGAGGAGGACGCCGGTGACGATGTGGCCGATGGCCAGCCACCAGCCCGCGAGGATCAGCCACAGCACGTTGCCGATACAGGACGGCGCGCCCGCGTCGCGGCGCTCGACCGTGGTGTACCCGAAGGGCCACAGGGCGTAGACGCCGATACGGAACGCGGCGATGCCGAAGGGAATGCCGATGATCGTGATGCACAGCAGCACGCCCGCGAGCAGGTAGGCGAGGAACAGCCAGAAGCCGCTCAGAACGAGCCAGATGACGTTCAGGATTGTCTTCACTGGTGGCGACCTGCCATCTTTTCGAGCCGGGCGATGCGCTCGGGCATCGGCGGGTGTGTCGAGAACATCTTCGCCAGTCCCTGCCCCGGGCGGAAGGGGTTCGCGATCATCATGTGGCTCGCGGTCTCGATCCGTGGTTCCGGGGGCAGCGGGAGCTGCTTGGTGCCCCTTTCGAGCTTGCGCAGGGCACTGGCGAGGGCGAGCGGGTCGCCGGTGAGCTGGGCGCCGGACGCGTCGGCCTCGTACTCCCTGGAGCGGCTGATGGCCAGTTGGATGAGGGTGGCGGCGAGCGGGCCGAGGATCATGATCAGCAGCATGCCGAACAGGCCGGGGCCGTCGTCGTCGTCGGAGCGGCCGATCGGGATCAGCCAGGCGAAGTTGACCAGGAACATGATCACGGAGGCGAGGGCGCCGGCGACCGAGGAGATCAGGATGTCGCGGTTGTAGACGTGGCTCAGTTCGTGGCCGATGACGCCGCGCAGTTCACGCTCGTCGAGGAGGTGCAGGATGCCCTCCGTGCAGCACACGGCGGCGTTGCGCGGATTGCGTCCCGTCGCGAAGGCGTTCGGCGCCTCCGTCGGGGAGATGTACAGACGCGGCATGGGCTGGCGGGCCTGGGTGGAGAGCTCTCGGACCATGCGGTACAGCGCCGGGGCCTCGAACTCGCTCACCGGGCGGGCACGCATCGCGCGTAGCGCCAGTTTGTCGCTGTTCCAGTACGCGTAGGCGTTGGTCCCCAGGGCGATGACGACAGCGACGACGAGCCCCATGCGGCCGAAGAAGCTGCCGATGACGATGATGAGTGCGGACAGCCCCCCGAGGAGTACTGCGGTCCTGAGCCCGTTGTGCCGGCGGTGCACGGTACGCCCTCCAAGTGGTGCGGCAGGGGAACCCTTTGCTTGTCGATCTCCGATGTCACTGGTGCCGTGGTGTCACGTCCAGTGGACCCTCCCTTACTGGTCAACGCCAGGCGAAGGTCTCGGGTTCCCTTGGGCACACGGCCATGCACGTCGGCCGTACGGGTGATGGCCTCAGAAGAGCGCGGTGTCCGTGAAACGCAGGATCAGCTGGGGCGCTCCGGAGAGGGCGATGCCCAGGACGGCGGTCAGGCCGATGGCCGTCGTGACGGGGGCCGGGACGAGGTGCCGCTCGGGTTCGCCCTCGGGGGCGCGGAACAGCAGGGCCGTCCACTGCAGGTAGTAGAACAGGGCGATCACGACGTTGACGGCCATGACCACGGCCAGCCAGCCCAGGCCCGCGTCGACGGCCGCGGAGAAGACCGTGACCTTCGCGAAGAGGCCGATGATGCCCGGGGGCAGTCCGGCCAGACACAGCAGGAAGAACGCCAGGAGGAGGGCGGAGAGGGGGTTCTTCGCGTACAGGCCCCGGTAGTCGGAGAGGCGGTTGAGGGACTTCGTACGGCCCACCAGGGCGGCCACCGCGAAGGCGCCCAGGTTCACGGCGGCGTACATGAGGGCGTAGGCGACCGTGGAACCGATGGAGCCCTCGGGGTCTTCGGAGTACGCGGCGGCGGCGATCGGTACGAGGAGGTAGCCGGCCTGTCCGACGGACGACCAGGCGAGCAGCCGTACCGCGCTGTACGCGCGCGTGGCCTGTTGGCGCAGGGCGCCCACGTTGCCGACGGTCATGGTGAGGGCGGCCAGCGCGGCGAGTGCCGGGCCCCAGACGTCGGCGTACGACGGCAGGGCGACGACCGTGACGAGGATCAGGCCGGAGAAGCCGACCGCCTTGCCGACGACCGACAGATAGGCGGCGACCGGAAGGGGCGCTCCTACGTAGGTGTCCGGGACCCAGAAATGGAACGGGACGGCGGCGGTCTTGAAGGCGAAGCCGATGAGGGTGAGGACGACGCCGGTCTGGGCGAGGGTGTGGAGCTGGCCGTCGACGTTCTGGATCCGGTCGGCGATCCGGGTGAGGTGGAGGGTGCCGGTGGAGGCGTAGACGAAACTGACGCCCATGAGGGTGACCGCGGTGGCGGTGACCGAGGACAGGAAGAACTTCAGGGCGGCTTCGGAGGACTTGCGGTCGCCGTGGCGCAGGCCGACGAGGGCGAAGGCCGGCAGGGAGGCGACCTCCAGGGCGACGATCAGTGTGGCGAGGTCGCGGGAGGCGGGCAGGAGGGCTGCGCCCGCGGCGGAGGAGAGCAGCAGGAACCAGAACTCCCCTTCGGGGAGTCGCTTGTCGGCGTCCTTCAGGGCGGTGACAGACAGCAGGGCGGCGAGGAGGGCGCCGCCGAGGACCAGGAGCTGCAGGACGAGGGTGAAGCGGTCGGCCGTGTAGCTGCACACGTCGGGGGCGCTGTTCAGGCAGAACGTGGCGCGGTCGCCGTCCAGGAGGGGCAGCAGCATCAGCGTCGCGGCGGCGAGGCCCGCGACCGACGCCCAGCCGAGCAGGGGCTTGCGGTGCTCGGCGACGAATAGGTCGGCGACGAGGACGGCGAGTGCGACGACCGCGGCGATGGTGGGCGGCGCGATGGCGAGCCAGTCGACCGACTGGACGAGGTTCACGGCCAGTGGCTGGGCCAGGGAGCTCATCGGGTGCCTCCTGCGAGGAGCTGCTGCACGGCCGGGTCGGTCAGGCCGAGGAGGGTCTTGGGCCACAGGCCGGCTACGACGGTGAGGGCGACGAGCGGGGTCCAGGCCGCGAACTCGTAACCGTGCACGTCGGCGAGTTTCGGAGCTTCCTGCGGTACGGCGCCCATGCAGACCCGGCGGACCACGATCAGCAGGTAGGCGGCCGTGAGGAGGGTGCCGAACGCGCCGATCGTCATGAAGGTGAGAAAGGCAGGGCGGCTGAGGCCGGGGGCCGGTTCGAACGCACCGAACAGGGCCAGCATCTCGCCCCAGAATCCGGCGAGGCCCGGCAGTCCCAGGGAGGCGACCGCGGCGAAGGCGAGCAGGCCGCCGAGGCGCGGGGCCTTGCCGTACAGGGCCGCTCCGGTCTCCTTGGCGAGGGTGTCGAGGTCGGTGCTGCCGGTGCGGTCCTTCAACGCTCCGACCAGGAAGAAGAGCAGGCCGGTGATGAGGCCGTGGGCGATGTTGGCGAACAGGGCGCCGTTGACGCCGGTCGGGGTCATGGTCGCGATGCCGAGCAGCACGAAGCCCATGTGGCCGACGGAGGAGTAGGCGATGAGGCGCTTGAGGTCGCCCTTCGCGCCCTGTTTGGCGAGGGCGAGGCAGGCCAGGGATCCGTAGATGATGCCGACGACCGCGAAGGCGGCGAGGTAGGGGGCGAAGTCCGCGAAGCCGTCGGGCGCGATCGGCAGCAGAATCCGGACGAACCCGTACGTACCCATCTTCAGCAGTACGCCGGCCAGCAGGACCGAGCCGACCGTCGGAGCGGCGGTGTGGGCGTCGGGCAGCCAGCTGTGCAGCGGCCACATCGGGGTCTTGACCGCGAGCCCGAGTCCGATCGCCAGAACGGCGATGACCTGCACGGATGCGGTCAGCGACCGGCCGTTGTCAGTGGCGAGTGCCACCATGTCGAATGTGCCCGCCTTGATTCCGATCAGGAGCAGGCCGAGCAGCATGACGACCGAACCGAGCAGCGTGTAGAGGATGAACTTCCAGGCGGCCTGGGTCCGCCCTTCGCCGCCCCAGCGGGCGATGAGGAAGTACATCGGGATCAGGACCATCTCGAAGGCGAGGAAGAACAGCAGCAGGTCGAGGACGGCGAAGGTGGCGAGGGTGCCGGACTCCAGGACGAGCAGCAGTGCGACGAAGGCCTTCGGGGTCGGGCCCGCGGGCATCTTGAAGTAGCTGTAGAGCGCGCAGAGGAAGGTCAGCAGCGCGGTCAGGACCAGAAGGGGGAGGGAGATGCCGTCGATGCCGAGGTGGATGCGTACGTCGAGTGCGGGGATCCAGCTGATGTCCGTCGTGGCCTGCATCTTCGACGGCTGGTCGTGGTCGAAGCCGAGCGTGAGGACGATCGCGGCGAGCAGGATCGCGCCGGTGACGGTCACGCCGTGGCGGAGCACGGCCTGTTCGGGGGACTTCCCCTTCAGCCCCGGTGGAGCAGGCAGCAGAGCGGCGGCGGCACCGAGGAGCGGGCCGACGACGACGAACGCCAGAAGGAACTGCATCACGGACTCGTTGATATCGATCACGCCTGCTCACGCTCCCGTGGCGACGAGGACGACGGCGACCGCGAGGACGACGGTGCCGGCGAGCAGCGCGCTCACATAGGTCTGCACATTGCCGGTCTGGGCGCGCCGTACGGCGATGCCGAGCCAGCGGGGTAGGGCGCCCGCGGCGCGTACGTAGGTGTCGACGACCTCGCGGTCGAGGAACCGAACGAGGCTCGCTCCGGCCTGGACCGGGCGGACGAAGAGGGCCGCGTACACGGAGTCCAGGTGGAAGCCGACGGCCGCGTGGCGGTGCAGCGGGCCGAGCAGAAGACGGCCCGGGTCCGCCGGGTCGGGTGCCGAGGCCACGCCTCCGTAGGCCGGTGCGTGGGCGGCGATGGCCTCGGCCTCGACCAGTCCGGCGTCGCCCTCGCGGTGGGCCGCGACCGCGCCGAGGGGGACGCGGGCGGCGAGTGCGGTGGTGTGGCGCCAGGCCGCGTAGGTGACGATGCCGCCGACCAGGGCCACGCCGGTGCCGAGGACGGAGGTGGTGAGCGTGGGGGCGAGGTCGCGTCCGTCGAACCAGTCGGGCAGCGTCCCGTAGGCGAAGGCGCCGAAGGCGAGGGACGGCACGGCCAGCACCCACAGCACGACGGTCATGGTGAGGGGCTGTCGGCCGTGGTCCGGGGCTTCGGTGCCCTGGCCCCGGAAGGCAAGCAGCCACAGGCGCATCGCGTAGGCGGCGGTGAGCAGGGCCGTGAGCAGGGCGGCGACGAGGACGATCCAGCCCGCGGCGCCGGGGGCGTGCTCGGTGTGGCCGGTGGCGACGTGCTCGGCGGCGCCGAGGACGGACTCCTTGGAGAAGAAGCCGCTGAACGGCGGGATCGCGGCGAGCGCGAGGAGCGCCACGGTCATCGTCCAGTAGGCGTCCGGGACGCGGTTGCGCAGCTGGCGCATGCGGGACATGGCGGCCAGCGAGTTGGTGCCGGCGGCGTGAATGATCACGCCGGCCGCGAGGAACAGCAGCGCCTTGAAGGCGCCGTGGGACAGGAGGTGGAAGACGGCGGCTCCGCGGTCGGCGACGGCGAGGGCGCCGGTCATGTAGCCGAGCTGGCCGATCGTCGAGTAGGCGAGGACGCGTTTGATGTCGTCCTGGGCGAGCGCGGCGAGCGCCGAGCCGACCATCGTCACGGCGGCCATCACGGCCAGGACCGCCATCGCGGCCTGGGAGGCCTCGAAGACCGGAAGAAGACGGGCGACGAAGTAGACACCGGCGGCGACCATCGTCGCGGCGTGGATCAGCGCGGAGACGGGCGTGGGGCCCGCCATCGCGTCGGGGAGCCAGGTGTGCAGCGGGAACTGCGCCGACTTGCCGGCCACACCCGCGAGGAGCAGCAGCGCGACGAGCGTCGGGTGGTCCAGGCCGCCACTGGCGACGGCGCCGAGGATCTTCGTGATGCGGAACGAGCCGGCGTCGGTGGCCAGCGCGAACAGGCCGATCAGGAAGGGGACGTCACCGAGCTTGGTCACCAGGAAGGCCTTGAGGGAGGCGGCGCGGGCCTCCGGGGTCTCCCAGTAGTGGCCGACCAGGAAGTACGAGCAGATGCCCATGATCTCCCAGCCGACCAGCAGCACCATCAGGTCGCCGGAGTAGACGACGAGCAGCATCGCGGAGGTGAACAGGGAGACGAGCGCGGCGTACGAGGGGTAGCGCGGGTCGTCGCGCAAGTAACCGGTCGAGTAGATCTGCACGCAGGTGGCGACGAGGCCGACCAGGACGGCGACGAGCGCGGCGAAGCCGTCGATGTGCAGGGCGAGTTCGATGGGGACCGAGCCGGTGGGCGTGAGCTCGGTGGTGGCGGTCACGGCGCGGTCGCCGCCCTGGTCCACGGCGACCAGCACCGCGAGCACGAGGGAGGTGAGCGTCGGCAGGACGGCGAGCGGGC
This sequence comes from Streptomyces sp. TRM68416, assembly GCF_014596915.1. Lineage (GTDB taxonomy): Bacteria > Actinomycetota > Actinomycetes > Streptomycetales > Streptomycetaceae > Streptomyces. Next base: position 68,983 of record NZ_JACVWU010000005.1, on the reverse strand, counting down.
GGACGAAGCCGGGGGCGGTGCGGCCCAGCAGCAGGCCCGCGGCTGCGCCGAGGAACGGCAGGAGGGGGACGAGGACGGCGAGGGTGGTCGTGGTCACGCGGTGGCCTCAGCCTTCTCGGCGCCTGTCTCGGTCGCGGGGGTGTCGGACTCCTGGTCCTCGGGGGGTTCGTGGCCCTCGGCGGTGTCGCGGAGCTTGTCGATGTCCGCGGTGCCGCGGTTGCGGTGGACGGCGAGGACGATCGCCAGGCCGATGCCGATCTCGGCGGCGGCGATGGCGATGGTGAACAGGGTCAGCGCCTGGCCGGAGTGCAGGGTCTCCTCGGCGGTCCGGCTGAGCCAGACGTCGAAGGCGACCAGGTTGAGGTTGACGGCGTTGAGCATCAGCTCGACCGACATCAGGACCAGGATCGCGTTGCGGCGGGCGAGGACGCCGTACAGGCCCGTGCAGAACAGGAGGGCCGAGAGGACGGCGGGATAGGCGAGGTGCATCAGCGGCCACCCTCCCGATCAGAACTCTCTGTAACCGGACGGGAACTCTTGGCGACATGCCGGGCGTTCATGGGGGGAGAGCTCGACTCCGCCTTCGCCTTGCGGGACAGGACGATCGCGCCGACCAGGGCGGCGAGGAGGAGGACGGAGAGGGCCTCGAAGGGGAGGACCCAGTTCTGGAAGAGGGCCTCACCGGTGACCGCGGTGGAGCCGGCCGGGGTGCCGTCGAGGTCGATCCAGGTCGTGCGGAAGGCGTCGACGACGACCCAGATCAGGGCCCCGGCCGCGGCGACGGCCACCGCGAGGGCGATCCAGCGGTTCCCGGAGTCGGCGTCCGGGGAGCGGCCGATGGGGGCCCGCGTGAGCATCAGACCGAAGAGAAGGAGGACGACCACGGAGCCCACATAGATCAGTACCTGTACCCAGGCGATGAACTCGGCGGTGAGCAGGAGGTACTCGACGGCGATGCCGCCGAGGGCCACCACCAGCCACAGGGCGGCGTGCACCAGCTGCCGGGTGGTGACGGTGATCAGGGCCGCGCCGAAGGTGACCAGGCCGACGAGGAGGAAGGCGATCTCGACGCCGGTCGGGGAGAGGAAGCCCTGCGTCTCGGCGGCGGTCGTGGTCAGTGCGGTGGCGGCGGGGCTCACGACTCTCCCTCCCTCGGTTCGGCCTGCGCGGCGGCGAGCTTCTCGGCGGTCTTGCGGGCCGCGGCCAGCTCCTTCGGCTCCTCCGCGCCAGGGTCGAGCGCCGGCGGGGCCGGGACGGTCCACATCCACTCGCGCAGCTTGTCGCGCTCGTGGGTGAGGTCGCGGATGTCGGTCTCGGCGTACTCGAACTCCGGCGACCAGAACAGGGCGTCGAAAGGACAGACCTCGATGCAGATACCGCAGTACATGCACAGGGAGAAGTCGATGGCGAAGCGGTCGAGAACGTTGCGGCTGCGCTCGCGGCCGCCGGGGGTCGCCGCCGGCACCGTCTCCTTGTGGGAGTCGATGTAGATGCACCAGTCCGGGCACTCACGGGCGCAGAGCATGCAGACCGTGCAGTTCTCCTCGAACAGGCCGATCACGCCACGGGTGCGGGGCGGGAGGTCGGGCTGGACGTCCGGGTACTGCTCGGTGACCGACTTGCGCGTCATCGTGCGGAGGGTGACGGCCAGGCCCTTGGCGAGGCCGCTGCCAGGGAGGGGGGCCATGGTTAGTTGATCACCACCTTGACGACGCCGGTGAGGGCGATCTGGGCGAGGGCTAGGGGGACGAGGAGGGTCCAGGCGAGCTTCTGGAGCTGGTCCTCGCGCAGGCGGGGATAGCTGACGCGCAGCCAGATCACGAGGAAGGCGAGGACGGCCGTCTTCAGCAGGGTCCAGACCCAGCCGAGGCCGTCGGCGCCCCAGGGACCGTGCCAGCCGCCCAGGAAGAGGACGGCGGTCAGGCCGCACAGGATGACGATTCCGGCGTACTCGGCGAGGAGGAACAAGGCGAAGCGCAGTCCGGTGTACTCGGTGTACGCGCCGAAGATGATCTCCGAGTCGGCGATCGGCATGTCGAAGGGTGCTCGCTGGAGTTCTGCCAGTCCGGCGACGAAGAAGACGATCGCGCCGACGATCTGCCAGGGCAGCCACCACCACTCGAACGCGTCGAGGATGCCGGGCAGGGAGACGGTGCCGGCCGCCATCGCCACCGAGGCTGCGGCGAGCAGCATCGGGAGTTCGTAGGCGAGGAGCTGTGCGGCGGTGCGCAGGCCGCCGAGGAGGGAGAACTTGTTGGCGGAGGCCCAGCCGGCCATGAGGGAGCCGAGGACTCCGACGCCCATGACAGCCAGGACGAAGAAGACGCCCGCGTCGATGACCTGGCCGACGGCTCCCTCGCCGGGGCCGATCGGGATGGCGAGGAGGACCAGGAGGTACGGCAGGAGGGCGACGGCGGGGGCGAGTTGGAAGATACGGCGATCCGCGCCCGCGGGTACGACGTCCTCCTTCTGCGCGAACTTCACGCCGTCGGCGACGAGCTGGGCCCAGCCGTGGAAGCCGCCGGCGTACATGGGGCCGAGGCGGCCCTGCATGTGGGCCATCACCTTGTGCTCGGTCTGGCCGATGAGGAGAGGGAAGGTGAGGAAGACGACGAAGACGATGAGGAGTCGCAGGGTGACGTCGAGCACGTCGTTCACTGCGGGCCTCCTGCGGGGTCCTCGGGGGTCGTCTCGGGGGCTGGGGTGGGTTCGGGGGGTGACTCGGAGGTGGGTTCGGAGGTCGGTTCGGAGGTGGGTCGGGGAGCAGGTTCGGGGTCGGGTCCGGGCTTGGCTTCCGGGGTCTTGTCCGGTGCGGGTGCGTCGGATTCTGCGGGCGCCTCTGACTCCGGCGCCGGCGCCTGCGGCTCCTCCGGGTCCTGCGAGCGCTCCGAGCCGTCCGGTCCCTGCGAACCGTCTGCGCTGCCCGAGCCCCCCGAGCTACCCGAACCCTGCGAGTCGTCCGCGCTGCCCGAACCCTCCGAACTGTCCGTGTCCTGCGAGTGCTTCGAGGCCTCCGTGCCCTTCGAATCCTTGGAATCAGGTTCGTCGAACGCCGGGCGGGCGTGGTGCCAAGGGGCGTCGGAGCTTCTGGGGGGCCGGGGCGGCGTCGGCGCCGGGTCCTGCGGCGCCGACGACTCCGTCCGCTGCGAAGCGGAACCCTCGCTCGCGCTGCGCGCCCGACGCGGACCGGCGGCGCGAGTGGAACCGGCCGCACCCTCCGCCGACGGCACCGCAGACGCCTGCTGACTCGCCGAACCCTCGCTCGCGCTGCGCGCCCGACGGGGCGCGGCGGACGGAGTCGCCGGAGCCGTACCCTCCGCCGACGGCACCGCAGACGCCTGCTGACTCGCTGAACCCTCGCTCGCGCTGCGCGCCCGACGGGGCGCGGCGGACGGAGTCGCCGGAGCCGTACCCTCCGCCGACGGTGTCGCGGCCGCTTGCTGGCTGGCGGAGCCTTCGGAGGCTGAGCGGGCTCGGCGTGCGGGGCGTTCCGCCGTGGTGCCGGCGGTGCGGGACGGGCGGTCCCCTGCCGCGCGGGCCGCCCCTCGGGCCGGCCGGGTGGGTGCGGGTGGGAGCTGGCCCTTCATGGGGCCCCAGTCGTTGGGGTCGGGGACGCCCGGGGGCAGCATCTGGCGCCGCTTGGGGCCGCCGTGTTCGGACTCGCCCGGTTCCTTCGCGCCGGGCCAGGCCTTGGCGACGCGGGCGGCCAGGACGAAGTCCTTGCGCAGGGGGTGGCCCTCGAAGGTCTCGGGGAGGAGGAGGTGGTCCAGGCCGGGGTGGCCCTCGAAGGTGACGCCGAACATCTCGTGGGTCTCGCGCTCGTGCCAGGCGGCGCCCGCGTAGACCGTGACCGCGGACGCCAGTGCCGGCGCCTCGTGCGGCACCGTGGTCCGCAGGAGGAGTCGGCGTACGGGGGCCAGCGCGACCACGTGCGCGGCGACGCGGAAGCCCGTGCCGGGCTCGTCGACGGCGCTCAGCCAGTCGAAGTAGGTGCAGCCCAGCCGGTCGCGTGCCGTCTCCAGCGCCGCGATCCAGGACGCCGGCGGTACGTCGACGGTGAGGACCTCGTATGACTCCTCGGCCGTGGCGTCCGTACCGAAGAGCTCCGCGGCCTGCGCGGGCAGCCAGCCGACCGCGGTCATCGGGCGCCCCCTTCGGACTCGACGGACGGAGGCTTCACCAGGCCGCTCTGGAGGGCGGCGGCCGAGGGGCGGGTCGTCCCGTACCGCTCCCCCAGCGACTCGCGGGCGATCTTCTCCTGGAGCTTGAGGATCCCCTGGAGCAGCGCTTCGGGGCGCGGCGGGCAGCCCGGCACGTACACGTCGACGGGGATGATCTGGTCGACGCCCTTGGTGACGGAGTAGGAGTCCCAGTACGGGCCGCCGCAGTTGGAGCAGGCGCCGAAGGAGATGACGTACTTCGGCTCGGGCATCTGCTCGTAGAGGCGCTTCACGGCGGGCGCCATCTTGTCGGTGACCGTGCCGGAGACGACCATCAGGTCGGCCTGGCGCGGGCCGGGCGCGAAGGGGATCACGCCGAGGCGGATGAAGTCGTGGCGGGCCATCGACGCGGCGATGAACTCGATGGCGCAGCAGGCGAGGCCGAAGTTGAAGACCCAGAGCGAGTAGCGGCGGCCCCAGTTCAGGATCACCTTCATGGGCTCGGGCGCGAGGCGGGCGAGCGCGCCCAGCCGCTTCGGCTCCGGAAGAAGGACGGGCTGGACCACGGGCGGGGACCCGGGCGGGTTCACTTCTGGCGTCACGTCCATGCCAGGACGCCCTTCTTGTACGCGTACAGCAGACCGACCGACAGGAAGCCGAGGAAGATGAACATCTCGACGAGTGTGGTGGCGCCGTAGCCGGGGGCGGCGAAGACCGTCGCCCAGGGGAACAGGAAGATCGAGTCGACGGCGAAGATGACGTAGAGGAAGGCGTAGACGTAGTAGCGGACCTGGGTGTGGGCCCAGCCCTCGCCGACGGGGTCGACTCCGCACTCGTACGTCAGGAGTTTCTCGGGTGTGGGGACCACGGGACGCAGCAGGCGCCCGGCTCCGAAGGCGACGGCGACGAACAGCACGCCGACGACGGCGAGCAGTCCGACGACCGAGTAGGACTCGAAGTAATCCGCCGCGACGACGGTCGGTTCCGGCACGGTCCGCCCCTCGCTCCCTGACCTCTTTGACCTCAGTGAACACTGCCGTTCGACGATCTGTACGCACGGGAGTCTAGGCCCTGCTAAAGCGAGCGTAAGCAGCCTGTCACGGCTTGAGATGCGGAGGTGGGGTTTTCCCCCGCAGTTCCTGGCGGCCCGCCTCATGGCGCGAGCGCGGGTCGGGCGGCACGCTAGCCCATATGACCGAACGTCTCTCGCCCCCGAGCCGCGCCGAGCAGATGCGCGCGGCGGCCGACGGCGACCGGCTCCCACCGGCCCGTTTCGCCTATGACCGGCACACCTGGAAGGAGATCGTGCATCTCCTGGTGAACCTGCCGGTGTCGTTGTTCGGCTTCGTCTATGTCGCGACGGTGCTGTTCGTCGGGGCGGGGCTGACGGTCACGGTGGTCGGTTTCCCGCTGCTGGCGGCGGGGCTGCTGGGGGCCAGGCAGCTGGGCAAGCTGGAGCGGGCGCGGGCGCGTGCGCTGCTCGGGGTGCAGGTGGACGAGCCGAGTCCGTTGCGGCTGCGCGGCAGCCGCAACGGCTTCTTCGCGCAGCTGTGGCTGATGCTGAAGGACCCGGTGGGGTGGCGGACGGTGCTGTACGACTTCATCCGGCTGCCGTGGGGTGTGCTCACCTTCACGATCACGCTGGCCTCGCTGTTCGTGCTGTGGCCGGTGCTGCCGTTCATCGCGCGGGGTCTGACCAACGCGGACCGGGCGATGGTGCGCGGGCTGCTGTCGCCCTCCGACGAGCTGGAACGCCGTATCGCCGAACTGGAGTCCGACCGGGGGGTCGTGGTCGACACGGCCGCGGCCGATCTGCGGCGCATCGAGCGCGATCTGCACGACGGCGCGCAGGCCCGGCTGGTCAACCTGGCCATGGGCCTGGGTCTGGCCAAGGAGAAGCTGCTGGAGGACCCGGAGTACGCGGCCTCGATGGTCGAGGAGGCGCACGGCGAGGTGAAGCTCGCGCTGCAGGAGCTGCGGGATCTCGCCCGCGGCATCCATCCGGCCGTGCTGACCGACCGCGGCCTGGACGCCGCGCTCTCCTCGGTCGCCTCGCGCTGCACGGTGCCGGTGAAGGTGACGGTCGACCTGGCGGCGCGGCCGGCCCAGGCCATCGAGGGCATCGCCTACTTCACGGTCTCGGAGCTGCTGCAGAACATCAGCAAGCACAGTGCGGCCCGTTCGGCGTCGGTGGAGGTGTGGCGGTCGAAGGACCGGCTGCTCATCCAGGTGTGGGACGACGGCCGCGGCGGCGCGCGGCTGGACGGCGGTACGGGGATGCGCGGCCTCGCCGACCGGCTGGGTGCCGTGGACGGCCTGTTCGTCATCGACTCACCGCAGGGCGGCCCTACGACGGTCACGGCGGAGCTGCCCTGGCGCGACCGCGGCCCGGACCAGGGGTGAGACCGGGGGCGGGGGGTGGGGAAAACCCCCCGTCCAAGACGCCGACGGACTCCATGGCCCGCGGACCTGCGGCGGAGGAGTGTGGAGGTGAAATGAGAAACCGCGAGTAGAAACGGACGACGTCGATGGCCACGGAGTACGGAGAGAGCTACGGGTTCCTCGACGAGGGGACGCGGCGGCACCGGCTGCCCGCCGGGCTGCGGGCGCCCTTCGAGGCGCGGCACTGGCGGGAGCTGATCTACGTCGTGCTGAGCCTGCCGATCAGCATTCTGCTTTTCACGTACGCGGTCACCATGGTGTCGTTGGGGGCGGGCCTGCTGGTGACGTTCCTCGGAGTTCCGGTGCTGGCGGCGGCGCTGGCCGGCTGCCGCGGTTTCGGAGCGCTGGAGCGGGTCCGCGCGCGGGGGCTGCTGGACCTGGAGGTCGCCGACCCGGAGCCGCTGCGGATGCGCAAGCGGGGCTTCATGGCCTGGATGGGCGCCGTACTGAAGAGCGGCGCCTCGTGGCGGTCCCTGCTGTACGCGGTGGTGCAGTTGCCGTGGGCGGTGTTCTCCTTCGCCGTGGCGATCAGCTTCTGGGCCATGGGCTGGACGCTGCTGACGTACCCGCTGTGGTTCTGGCTCTTCCCGCTGTACGGCGGCCAGGGCGGCATCCAGCTCTACGGCGACGAGACGCACCGCATCTATCTCGACAACCCGTTCGAGATCGGCGTGACCGCGCTGGTGGGGCTGCTGTTCACGCTGGCCACGCCGTGGATCGTGCGGGCGCTGACGACGGTGGACCGGGTGATGGTGCACGGGCTGCTCGGGCCCTCGCGGCTGGCGACACGGGTGGTGGAGCTGGAGTCGGACCGGGGGGTCGTGTTCGACACGGCCGCGGCCGACCTGCGGCGCATCGAGCGCGATCTGCACGACGGGGCGCAGGCCCGGCTGGTGGCGCTGGCCATGGATCTGGGGCTGGCGAAGGAGAAGCTGGCGGAGGACCCGCAGGCGGCGGCCCGCATGGTGGACGAGGCGCACGGTGAGGTGAAGACGGCGCTGCAGGAGCTGCGGGACCTCGCCCGCGGCATCCATCCCGCCGTGCTGACCGACCGCGGTCTCGACGCGGCGCTGTCGGCGGTGGCCTCGCGGTGCACGGTGCCGGTCGAGGTCCAGGTGGACCTGGCCGAGCGGCCGGTGCCGGCGATCGAGGGGATCGCGTACTTCACGGTGTCGGAGCTGCTCCAGAACATCAGCAAGCACGCGCGGGCCACCTGGGCGGCCGTGGACGTCTGGCGGGTGGAGAACCGGCTGATGCTCCAGGTCGTGGACAACGGGGTCGGCGGCGCGGACGCCTCCGCCGGGTCGGGCCTGGCGGGTCTGACGGAGCGGCTGGACGCGGTGGACGGGATCCTGGTGGTGGACTCGCCGGTGGGCGGACCGACCCGCATCACGGCCGAGCTTCCCTGGCGGGCCGTGTAACCGCCCGGCGTCACGGCATCACGGCATCACGGCGTCCGCCTCCGGAGCCCGGGGGCGGACGCACGTACCCCCGCCCCCACCCCCAACCCCACCCCCACCCCGAAGACGGACACATCCTCACGCGCCCCCACCCCCCGCCGGAATCAGCCCCTCCCCACCCCCAGGACGGGACAGAGCAGGCCGGGTTGTCCACAGGCCCGGTGCGCGGGCGCGGATCACGGAATACTGAGGAGCCGTGGGACGCGGCCGGGAACGCCCGGCCGGACGCAACAGGCTCGGGGGCCGAAGGTCGTGGAGGACAGGGTGCGGGTGGTCATCGCCGAGGATTCAGTGCTGCTCAGGGAGGGCCTGACCCGGCTGTTGACCGACCGCGGGCACGAGGTCGTGGCCGGTGTCGGCGACGGCGAGGCGCTGATCAAGACGATCACGGAGCTGGACGGGCAGGGCACACTGCCGGACGTCGTGGTCGCCGACGTACGCATGCCGCCGACGCACACGGACGAAGGGGTCCGGGCCGCCGTGCAGTTGCGCAAGGCCCATCCGGGACTCGGCGTGCTCGTGTTGTCACAGTACGTGGAGGAGCGCTACGCCACCGAACTGCTGGCCGGTTCCAGCCATGGGGTCGGCTATCTGCTCAAGGACCGGGTAGCCGAGGTGCGTGAGTTCGTCGACGCGGTGGTGCGGGTGGCCCAGGGGGGTACGGCCCTCGATCCGGAGGTGGTCGCGCAGCTGCTCGGGCGCAGCCGGAAGCAGGACGTGCTCGCGGGACTCACCCCGCGGGAGCGCGAGGTCCTGGGGCTGATGGCCGAGGGGCGGACCAACTCCGCGATCGCCCGGCAGCTCGTGGTGAGCGACGGAGCCGTCGAGAAGCACGTCAGCAACATCTTCCTGAAGCTGGGGCTCTCCCCGAGTGACGGGGATCACCGACGGGTTCTCGCGGTCCTCACCTACCTGAACTCCTGACCACCTGACACCGTGTCAGCCAGGCGCGGTGTCAGGCACCGGGCCCGGAAGCGCCCGAGAACCACACAACGAGCGGGGAGCGTCATCAAGGGAAGCGCCGGGGGGCGTGTAAATCATGACAAGTCAGGGTGGCGGACCATCTCAGAACCGTGTCCATGATGTGAATGACCCGGGGATGACGACCTTTACGGACGTAGGGTTGATTTCGGGAGGGCCTGCGGGAAGGCCTGTCCCCGACAGCCGCCTCGAAGGAGGTCCAGTTCAGTGACCAGCCAGGTCAGTAGCCCAGCGGATCAGGCCGACGAAGCAGTACTGGGAGAGCAGCGCAAACCGGCGGCGGAGAAGGATGTACGCCGGCTGGACCGGGTGATCATTCGGTTCGCGGGGGACTCGGGCGACGGTATGCAGCTCACCGGAGACCGCTTCACCTCGGAGACGGCGTCCTTCGGCAACGATCTGTCGACGCTGCCGAACTTCCCCGCCGAGATCCGCGCGCCCGCCGGCACGCTGCCCGGCGTCTCCTCCTTCCAGCTGCACTTCGCCGACCACGACATCCTCACCCCGGGCGACGCTCCGAACGTGCTGGTCGCGATGAATCCGGCCGCTCTGAAGGCCAACGTCGGGGACCTGCCGCGCGGCGCGGAGATCATCGTCAACACCGACGAGTTCACCAAGCGGGCGATGCAGAAGGTCGGCTACGAGAGCTCTCCGCTGGAGGACGGCTCGCTGGACGGCTACCACCTGCACCCGGTGCCGCTGACCACGCTGACGGTGGAGGCGCTGAAGGAGTTCGAGCTGTCCCGCAAGGAGGCGGAGCGCAGCAAGAACATGTTCGCGCTGGGCCTGCTGTCGTGGATGTACCACCGGCCCACCGAGGGCACGGAGAAGTTCCTGCGGTCGAAATTCGCCAAGAAGCCGCAGATCGCGGCGGCGAACATCGCGGCCTTCCGGGCGGGCTGGAACTTCGGCGAGACCACGGAGGACTTCGCGGTCTCCTACGAGATCGCCCCGGCGGCGACGGCGTTCCCGGTCGGCACCTACCGCAACATCTCCGGGAACCTCGCCCTGTCCTACGGACTGGTCGCCGCGTCCCGGCAGGCGGACCTGCCGCTGTATCTGGGCTCGTACCCGATCACTCCGGCCTCCGACATCCTGCACGAACTGAGCAAGCACAAGAACTTCGGTGTGCGGACCTTCCAGGCCGAGGACGAGATCGCGGGCATCGGGGCGGCGCTGGGCGCGGCGTTCGGCGGGTCGCTGGCGGTGACCACGACGAGCGGTCCCGGGGTGGCGCTGAAGTCGGAGACCATCGGGCTCGCGGTGTCGCTGGAGCTGCCGCTGCTGATCGTGGACATCCAGCGCGGCGGGCCGTCGACGGGCCTGCCCACCAAGACCGAGCAGGCGGACCTGCTGCAGGCGATGTTCGGCCGCAACGGCGAGGCGCCGGTCCCGATCGTGGCCCCGTGCACGCCCGCCGACTGCTTCACCGCGGCCCTGGAAGCGGCCCGGATCGCGCTGGCCTACCGCACCCCGGTGATGCTGCTCTCGGACGGCTACCTGGCCAACGGCAGCGAGCCGTGGCGGATCCCGGAGGTGGACGAACTCCCCGATCTGCGGGTGCAGTTCGCGCAGGGCCCGAACCACACCCTGGAGGACGGCACCGAGGTCTTCTGGCCGTACAAGCGCGATCCGCAGACCCTGGCCCGCCCGTGGGCGATCCCCGGAACTCCGGGTCTGGAGCACCGCATCGGCGGCATCGAGAAGGAGGACGGCACGGGCAACATCTCCTACGCCCCCGCCAACCACGACTTCATGGTCCGCACCCGCCAGGCGAAGATCGACGGCATCGACGTGCCCGACCTGGAGGTCGACGACCCGCACGGCGCCGGCACCCTGGTGCTGGGCTGGGGCTCGACATACGGGCCGATCACCGCGGCGGTACGGCGGCTGCGCACCGCCGGGCAGGAGATCGCGCAAGCTCATCTGCGGCACCTCAACCCCTTCCCGCGCAACCTCGGCGAGGTGCTGCGGCGTTACGACAAGGTGGTGATCCCCGAGATGAACCTCGGCCAGCTCGCCACGCTGATCCGGGCGAAGTACCTGGTGGACGCCCACTCGTACAACCAGGTCAACGGCATGCCGTTCAAGGCTGAGCAGCTCGCCACGGCTCTCAAGGAGGCCATCGATGGCTGAGACGTCCAGGGAAGGCACGGGCACGATCGAGGCACTCTCGCTCGTTCCCAAGGCCGAGGCCCGCCAGTCCATGAAGGACTTCAAGTCCGACCAGGAAGTGCGCTGGTGCCCCGGCTGCGGCGACTACGCGATCCTCGCGGCGGTCCAGGGCTTCATGCCCGAGCTCGGCCTGGCCAAGGAGAACATCGTCTTCGTCTCCGGGATCGGCTGCTCGTCCCGCTTCCCGTACTACATGAACACCTACGGGATGCACTCCATCCACGGCCGGGCGCCCGCGATCGCCACGGGACTGGCCACCAGCAGGCGGGACCTGAGTGTCTGGGTGGTGACGGGTGACGGCGACGCGCTGTCCATCGGCGGCAACCACCTGATCCACGCCCTGCGCCGCAACGTCAACCTCAAGATCCTGCTGTTCAACAACCGGATCTACGGCCTGACCAAGGGCCAGTACTCGCCGACCTCCGAGGTCGGCAAGATCACCAAGTCGACGCCGATGGGCTCGCTGGACGCACCCTTCAACCCGGTGTCGCTGGCGATCGGCGCGGAGGCGTCCTTCGTCGCCCGCACCGTCGACTCCGACCGCAAGCACCTCACCGAGGTCCTGCGCCAGGCCTCCGCCCACCAGGGCACCGCACTGATCGAGATCTACCAGAACTGCAACATCTTCAACGACGGCGCCTTCGAGGCCCTGAAGGACAAGCAGCAGGCCCAGGAGGCGGTGATCCGCCTGGAGCACGGGCAGCCGATCCGCTTCGGAGCCGACGGCGCCAAGGGCGTCGTACGGGACGCGACGACCGGCGATCTGAGGGTGGTCACCGTGACCGCGGACAACGAGGCGGACGTCCTGGTCCACGACGCCCACTCCGCGTCCCCGACCACGGCCTTCGCACTGTCCCGGCTCGCCGACCCGGACACCCTGCACCACACCCCGATCGGCGTGTTCCGCAGCATCGAACGCCCGGTCTACGACACGCAGATGACCGACCAGCTCGACACGGCGATCGAGCAGAACGGCAAGGGCGACCTGGCCGCCCTGCTCGCCGGCGGCGACACCTGGACGGTGGTCGGCTGAGACCACGGCCGACATGCGAGGGCCCGGGTGCTTTCACCGCACCCGGGCCCTCGTCCCGCATCGGCGCTCAGCTCAGCCCGGCTCAGACGCTGTTCCTCGCCGCGTCGTAGGCCGACCGCGCCTCCTGTACCGCACCCATGCGCCGCTCGGTCCACAGCGCAAGACCCCGCACCTGCTCCGCCGCCTCGCGCCCCAGCTCCGTCAGGGAGTAGTCGACCCGCGGCGGGATCACCGGCCGGGCGTCCCGGTGGACGAAGCCGTCCCGTTCCAGGGTCTGGAGGGTCTGGGTGAGCATCTTCTCGCTGACGGTCCGCCCGCCGAGCGTGCCGAGCGCGCGGCGCAGCTCGCTGAAGCGGTGGGGGTGGTCCAGGAGCCGGATGAGGACCAGGACACCCCAGCGGCTCGTGACGTGCTCCAGGACGAGCCGGTACGGGCACATGGTCTCGGCCTCGGACGCTCTCTTACTTACCGCCATGCCAGTACCTTACTTCAAAGTGTGTACTTACGAATAGTTAGCGCACCCCATATGGTTAGCGGCATCCGCACCCCACAAGGAGACCGCAGACCATGAGCATCGTCGTCACCGGAGCCACCGGACACCTCGGCCGCCACGTCATCGAGCAGTTGCTGGAGAAGGTGCCCGCCGAGCAGATCACCGCCGTCGTCCGCACCCCCGAGAAGGCCGCCGACCTCGCCGCCAAGGGCGTGCAGCTCGCGGTCGCCGACTACAACGCGCCCGAGACCTTCGACGGCCTCCTGGCGGCGGGCGACAAGGTCCTGCTGATCTCCGGCAACGAGTTCGACAAGGGCCGCCCCGCCCAGCACCAGGTCGTCATCGACGCCGCCAAGGCCGCGGGCGTCGCGCTGCTCGCCTACACCAGCGCCCCCGGCAGCCTCACCGCCGCCCTCGCCGACGACCACCGGGCCACGGAGAAGGCGCTCACCGGCTCCGGCGTCCCCTACGTCCTGCTGCGCAACGGCTGGTACCACGAGAACTACACCGAGAACCTCGGCCCCGTGCTGGAGCACAGCGCCGTCGTCGCCGCGGCCGGCGAGGGCCGGGTCTCCTCCGCCTCGCGCGCCGACTACGCGGCCGCCGCCGTCGCCGTACTGACCGGTGAGGGGCACGAGAACCGGACGTACGAGCTGGGCGGCGACGAGGCGTGGAGCTTCGCCGAGTACGCGGCCGAGCTGAGCCGGCAGACCGGCCGGGAGATCGCCTACAGCCCCGTCCCGCCGGAGGCGCTCGTCGGGATCCTGACCGGTGCCGGGCTGCCCGAGCCGTTCGCCGCGGTCCTCGCCGGTGTCGACGTCTCCATCGAGAAGGGTGAGCTCGTCGTCTCCTCCGGCGACCTGTCCCGCCTGACCGGCCGCCCGACCACCCCGCTCTCCGAGGCGATCGCCGCCGCCCTCAAGGGCTGAGCGTCCCGGCCACGCGCCTGTCATGACCGTATGGCGATACGGGCATGACAGGCGGGGTCGTTCGGCGCTACCTTCGTGCAGGCACGCACGACATGAGGGAGGGCCCGTGAGCGAGAAGCCGAAGGGCGAGCGGCGCATAGGCCTGCTGAACGGTTTCGCGGCCTACGGCATGTGGGGCCTGTTCCCCCTCTACTTCCCCCTCCTGAAGCCCGCCGAGCCGTTCGAGGTCCTCGCCCACCGGATGGCGTGGACCCTCGTCGCCGTCGCCGTGGCGCTGCTCGCCCTGCGCCGGTGGGCCTGGGCCGGGGAGCTGCTGCGCCAGCCCCGCCGGCTCGCGCTCGTGGCGGTCGCCGCGGGCGTCATCGCCGTCAACTGGGGCGTCTACATCTGGTCCGTGAACAACGACCGGGTGGTGGAGGCCTCGCTCGGCTACTTCATCAACCCGCTGGTCACCATCGCGATGGGCGTACTGCTGCTGAAGGAGCGGCTGCGGCCCGTGCAGTGGGTGGCGGTCGGGGTCGGCTTCGCGGCGGTCGTGGTGCTCACCGTCGGCTACGGCCGGCCCCCGTGGATCTCCCTCGTGCTCGCCTTCTCCTTCGCCACCTACGGATTGGTGAAGAAGAAGGTCAACCTCGGCGGCATCGAGTCGCTGGCCGCCGAGACCGCCATCCAGTTCCTGCCCGCACTCGGCTTCCTGCTCTGGCTGACCGTGAGCGGCGACTCCACGTTCACGACCGAGGGCCCCGGGCACACCGCGCTCCTCGTGGGCACCGGCCTCATCACCGCACTGCCGTTGGTCTGCTTCGGCGCGGCGGCGATCCGCGTGCCGCTGTCCACACTGGGACTGCTGCAGTACCTCGCGCCCGTCTTCCAGTTCCTGCTCGGCGTCCTCTACTTCCGCGAGGCGATGCCCGCCGAACGCTGGGCCGGGTTCGCGCTGGTCTGGCTGGCGCTGTCGCTGCTGACCGCCGACGCGTGGCGCTCCGCGCGCAGGACGGCCCGCGCACTGAGGGAGGAGACGGTCACGGCGGGCGCCGCCGGTGCCGTACGGAACGCGGGCAGTGCGTCTGTGGAGCCCGGCCCGGTGAACGCGCGGCCGTAGACGGCGGCCGCCGGCGGGAGGCCGGGCGCGGACCGGCCCCGGCCCGACATGTGCTGTGCGGCCGGAGGCCGCCAACCGGACCTGGCGCATGCGACTGCGGTTCGGCAGCGCGCCCCCAAGGGGCGCGGGGAACTGCGCGACCGGCCACGACGAGTCCGCGGGCGAACAACGACACACCACGGCACTCCCAGCGGAGCGCTCAGCTCTGCTGCCGCTTTCGGTGCGCCCTGACCTTCTCCCGGTTTCCGCAGTGCTCCATCGCGCACCAGCGCCTGCGGCCCGGCCGGGAGGTGTCGACGAACAGCAGGTAGCAGTCGTGGGCGCCGCACTCGCGCACGCGGTCGGCGTACGGGCCGGTGAACAGGTCGATCGCGTCGCGGGCGAGGGTGGACAGCAGCTGGGTGCCGGTGGCGCCCGGCGCCCACGCGCGCGTGCCCTCGGGGGTGAGGCGGGAGACCAGGGGGGACTCGGCCGCGGGCGCGTTGACCGCGTCGACGAGTTCCGCCCGCACCGGACGCCCGTGCGCCCGGTCCGCGGCGAGCAGGAAGAGCGCGTCACGGAAGGCGCGGGTCCGCTCCAGCTCCGCTTCCGATACGGCGATGTCGAGGGCGCCGGGCAGGCGGCTGCGGTCGGCCCAGGCCACCAGGTCCGCCGGCTCGTGCAGCACCTCGTAGCGCGCGAAGGCGCCGGGGCCGCCCGTCGGCAGCAGCTCCAGGCACAGGGCGCCGGGGTCGAAGCGGTACGGCTTGCCCTCGTAGGAGATCAACGTCAGGCCGGGCTGCCGTCCCAGCGTTTCCCTTGCACGCTCACTCATGTAACTACTATAACTGGTTACATGACCGAGACACCCGCTCCGCTGCACTGGAAGCTCGTCATCGACGCCACCGATCCGCACCGGCAGGCCGACTTCTGGGCCGCCGCCCTGCACTACCTGACCGAGGACAACAGTGCCTTGGTCGAACGGCTGTTGAAACTCGGCGCGCTGCCCGCCGAGGCCACCGTCGACTTCCACGACCGCCCGGCCTTCCGGGACCTGATCGCCGTGCGGCACCCGGAGGACCCGTACGAGGAGGAGAGCGGCACGGGGCTCGGGCGGCGGCTGCTGTTCCAGCGCGTTCCCGAGCCGAAGACCGCCAAGAACCGGCTCCATCTGGACCTGCACGCGCCCGCGGGGCAGCGCGACGCCGAGGTCGAGCGGCTGGAGGGGCTCGGGGCGAGCGTGGTGCGGCGGGTGTCGGAGCCGGGCGGGTCGTGGGTGGTGATGGCGGACCCGAACGCGTCTAACTAGCGGTTCTAGGGTATCGGCCGGTCAACGGCACGCGGAAGCCCCGCCCGCACGCCACGGGGGCAGCGCACGAACGGGGCCGGGCCGAACCGCTGAACTGTCTTACTCGCCGTCGCTCAGCGGGCCGGGGTCGGGTCAGCGCGGGTCACTCGCGCATGGTCGGTGTACTCGCGCCGGAAGAGGTCATGGCCGGGGTTCAGGCCGGTATGTCTCAGCGCCCAGTCTTGGGCGGTCTCGGGATCAGCCTGCGGGCCGGATGACTCGCCGCATCCGATGGACGTGCAGAACAGTTCCGCCGTTATGCCGCTCTCGGGTGCGTGCTGGATCGTGTGGGGCACGTAGCGGTAGACAGCGCGGGTGCTCATCCGAACGCCTCAGCGGGCAACGTGGGGCCCTCGTCTTCTCCGTCGTCCTGGACGTCTTCGGTGCCGCTGACTCCCAGACGGTCACCCCGGCTCTCAGCGACCCTCAAGGCGTCCCCCAGGCACTCCGTCAACTGCCGTGCCAGATAACGCATTTCGGGTTCCGTGGCGCGGGGGTTGGAGAGGAGTTCGTGAGCGTGGAGAAGCACCTT
The DNA here is from genome assembly GCF_014596915.1 of Streptomyces sp. TRM68416. GTDB lineage: Bacteria > Actinomycetota > Actinomycetes > Streptomycetales > Streptomycetaceae > Streptomyces. Next base: position 52,349 of record NZ_JACVWU010000005.1, on the reverse strand, counting down.
CTCCCCGATGCTGAGTTGCGCAGCTTCCATGTCATCCGCGAGACGGCTGAGTACGCCCCCGGCGTCGTCACTTTGAAGCAAGCATTCCTTGCCATCCTTCGTCTTCCACGGCAATACGCGAACCACGTTCCGCGTGCCGCCTGCCCGCTCGCCCACGTCTTCCCCTCCGCCCTCTTCGTGTTTGCACTCAAGGTAGAGGAGAGTTTCAAGTGACCCCAGAATAATTCCTGTTGTCGCCTAAAGATCATGTAAGAGTGACTGCACACATGCGGCTAGAAACTCGCGGGCGCCGTCGCCGTAGATCGCGAAACCCGCATACATTTCGAAGATTTCCCGGTACTGGGCTATGTCACGACCGTCTTGAAAAACGATTCTTCCTGTGAAGGTCTCGACGGTTGCTAGACGATCGTCATAGATGGTGAATGTATTCAACGGGCCGCGCGGAATGTTTGTGCCGTTCGGAACTACGCCAATCCGGATGTTGGGCAGCCGGGAAAGTGACGTGAGTCGATCAATCTGAACTGCCATCGCTGTCGTGGGAACGATGGCCCATCTGATGGCCTGTTCGGTGAGGAGGAAGGTGAATCGCTTTGATGTGTCATACAAGACGGCCTGACGTTCCAGTTTTCGCGCAACGGTCTTGGTCTTGCCCCCGGGGGAATGCGTGAGACTAGCTCTTACGTACTCAGGTGTAGCAAGAAGGCCAGTGAGCATGGACGGCAGGAAGTAGCGCATCTCCGTCGACTCGGATTCCAACGCTGCCAGCTCAGCTTGCCGCTTCTCCAAGCCCCGCCGCCAGGAGGAACGCTTGTCCTGCCACTCGGTGTTAGCCATCCTGGCTAGCGCCATCACTTCGCTGACAAGTTCCGGAGGGGCGTCCACGGCCCGCAATATGCGTTCGACGTCTACGAGTGAAGGCGTGGTCTTGCCCGTCTCGATCTTGCTGATTTTCGACTGACTCATGGCGCAACGCTTAGCGAGCCGATCCCCAGTGAGACCGGCTCGCTTTCGCAAGTCGCGCAGAGTTTCAGCTAGGTCAGCCTTCGACCGGCCCAACTGTTCTGGCTCAAGTGTCACCCGTGCTCTTTCATGTACTCAGCGAACGGGATTGCTGCGGCAAGAGCCGTGTGCTTCCATGCCCGAAACTGTTCCACGTCACCTTCGTGAATTTCACGACCGATCTGCGTTCCGTCCGGCCGAAAGTTCAGATGAACAACGGTGGACTCGTCGAACATCCACCAATCTTGCCCGGTAACAGGAAGGCCGTAGTCGTCGTGTGTGACATCCAGGATTCGAATGTCTTCACCCGCTGCAATGTTCCCAGGGATTCCCCATGCGAATTGGTACCGCTGGTAGTCCGTTAGAGGCTGCCGCACAACGCGTACGCGCCCGATCTTCTTACCTGCTTCGCGATACTCCCTGACGCGCGTGTGCCACTTCGCATTGTGGTCAGCGGGCTTGTCCTCGCCCCGCAGAAAGAGAGCCACATTCTGAGCCTCGCGCGGCATGGTGTAGGTCGGTTGAGCTTCAAAGCGCCATGCATCGTATTGGAAGGCATCGAACACCTTCCGCCACTCACCATCCGAGAGCACGCACAGCCTCCCTGAGAATGTGCTCAGGAATCTCCACGAGACCTTCGCCGTCTGGGACTGTGAAGCCCTCGTATGCGTCTCCCTGAACCACGAACGTGCCGTGCCCCGTGGCGTACACGTTGGGGCAGTCGTCGTCGTCACAGTTCGGTCCGTTGACCGTTCCCGTAAGGCGGGTAAGGCGCTCTCTGCCTGCCATCGTGGCCCCCTTCCGGCCGGGCGCTTCCCGACCCTCGGGAACGACGCTAGGCAGATCACGGAGAGGTGTCTATGACAGAACACGACTATTCGTGTCTTGGAATAAACGATCTTCGATCTGTGCCATACCAACGACGAAGCCCCCGACGACCACCCAGCGCGGGCAGCCATCGGGGGCAGGGATCAGAAGTGCTCCGGGCAGTCGCAGACCACGCCCAGCGCTGCCGGGTCGGGGTCGGTACCGGCTTCGGCGCGGAACAGTCCCGTGAAGAGCGGCCACAAGGGGTGCGCACCGATCTTGCGGGGCTCTTCATCGGCCAACAGGCAGGCCAGTTCTTGGAGTTCGTCACTCAGGGGCGGCAGATCGCCGGCCCAGCGGCGTTGGCGGTCGGCCAGACACTCGCCCAGGTGTTCATACACGGCGTGACTCCTCAACTGCCCTTCGGGCGGCGTCTCTCATGACTGTCAGCGGGTCCGCGTCGCTCGTGTCGGTGGCGCGCTCGTGGGCGGACAGGGCGGCGTCGAGTTGGGCCAGGAAGCGAAGCGCCGGATGGGCAACCGGTGCCCCGGCGCTGCCAGGCACAAGAACCCCGTCAGCGGCTATCTGGGCCACCAGGGCACCCCAGACGGCCCGAAGCTCCTCGTACCGTTCCCCGTCGCTCTCGGGGGTCGTGGCGGGCTTCGTCGCGGCCGTGCTGTCGGTGGACTTGCGGGCGCGTGCCGCTGCCTTCCTGTGAGCGTCGCTGCAATACCGGGTGCGCCGATCAGCGTCGGCGGGCAGTTCCGCGCCGCAAGGAGCGTGAGCACATCGTCTCTTCAATCGGTTTCCCTTCGGATTTGGCGGACACTCTGGAATTTCTGTGTCCGGGACGGACGTAAAAGGCGAGCTGGGGACGGGATCGCTGAGCGGCATTGCCGTGAACTTTCGGTCCACATACGCCTACCGGCAGCACCAGAAACCCGAGAGGGCAAGCGATCAACCGTCAATGACGCGAACGACAGTGCCGACATTCAATGCGCCAGGCATCCGACCGTTCATCGCGCCGAGCGTCAGCCGATATCCGGTGCTTCAGCACGTACGAACAGCGCGGGCAGGAAGGGCAGCACGCTGGAACCCACGGCCTGTCATCCCCGCTGAGCAATGCCCGACCGTCGGGGCGCATCCATGCCGGGCGCATCCATGAAGGCCAGTCGCTCAACTCCTCAGCCGTACCCGGGATCTCACGCACCCTGAATCCGATCAGCGTGCGCCCGTCGTTGAGTTTGTGGGCAGTTCCCCTCTTCCGGGCCCACCCCTTCCCGGAGAGGTACCCCCCTATGTCATCGGGGCACTGAATGCACATACCCGCCCCCAGGGGCACGCCGTCAATGCGCACCCCTGAGAGCAGTTCAACGAACATGAGAGTCAGGCCAGTTCGGCAAGCTCAGCGGAGAGAAGCCACTCAGCCTCACTCTTCGGAACGTCGTACGTCTCTCCATTCTGGAGAACGTGCGACGGGATGCCATCAGTGGTCGGGCCGTAGCTCATGTAGCCGGTCATGCGAAGGGTCACGGTCGGCTCATCGGTGTTGAAGAAGGACATGGTGGAGAACTCCCTTTAGGCGGTAACGGTGATCTTGCAGACGGCAGCGGCATTCGGAACAGCGATAGCGGCACGGGCTATAGCGCGCACGGCCGTACCGTCCTTCAGGAATCCAAACTGGTCCGATACCTGAAAGCCCGCATCCTTGCGCCACACGGCAAAGATCTGGTCCGCCTCATAGGCGAGAACATCCGTGCCCGGCATGAACGAAGAGATCCACACCGGCACACCCAGGATCGCGCGCTGAATGCCAGCGGTAGGCGAACCAGCCGACTCACTCAGAAGAGGCTTCAGTGAACCGGACGTTTCCCGAAGCGCCATAAGTGCCGCCCATGTGGTCGGGTGCATCACAACGGCAGTAGCCTTCGAGTTGACCGCTTCGAGCTTTCCGAATGCGGCGACGAAGGCGTCAAGGTCCTTGAATCCGCCCGTCACCGCGTGCGTCTGGATTCCCGGAGTGTTCGCGATTCCCACGAACCCCTTGTTGGCTCCCGTGCCAATCAGCGCTTCACGGTCGAAACCCAGCGAGACCGACCGCATAAGCGACTTGGCCACAGGGTCCATGAATGCCGAACCACCGTCCTCCACAAGCTCATTGGCGAGCATGTCAGCGGCGGCAATCTTCTTCGGTTTCACCTTCAGTGGCTCAGCGCCGAAACCACCGGTCGGCAGGTCGTCAAGCTCACCGACGAAACCCGCCGCGAAGTCCGAACGGATCACGGGGAACGAGTAGGTCTCAGCGTTCGTCTGCACCCGGTTCACGCCGGACGCCATGACGACGGACTGAGGGGCGAGAAGGTCAACGAACTTCTTCGCCATGTCTTCCGGGCTGAATGCCTTGCCGGTGCCCGGCGTGGTGATCCCACGGGAAATCTCGACCGAGCGCGCCAGAAGCTCACCAGGGATAACCCGCGCGCCTACCGGCTGCCCGATCGGGAGGCCGCGCGTGGTGCCCATCTGTTGTAGCGGGGAGTTCACCCGCATGGCCATTTCCTCAGCGGCGGATGCGGAAATGTGCCTCTTGGCGGTCGCATCGTGCTCCGCGATCTGGTCCAGAAAACTGGACTCCTCCTTACGCTCAGCGGCGGAAAGCGCCCGGTTCCCGATCTTCTCGGCAAACGCGCGGAGCTTGTCGGAAGCGGTCTGCCGCTTCTCCATAGCGATCCGCGCTATCTCGGCATGACTCAACTGACACCCCTTGTGTATTGGCAGCAAAAGACACGAGCCCAGAAAGTGAAGGGCCGTGCCGGCTGCGGGTTAGCGGGGGATTTGGAAACGTCCCCTCACCTGTATTAGTAAATGTCTACGCGGCATCACTCGAAGCGCGGTTCCTCGCTGCCCAATCGCGCTTACGCTGCCGGTTCCGCTCCGCCCGACATACGTCGGAGCACATGAGCGGCCAACGGCGCTTCTGCCCCTCCGGGCGCTTCTGCTCATAGGTCTTGCCGCACACTTCGCATTCGCCGGTGAACACCTTCACGCCGTCCACCACTCGAATAGTGCCGCCCTTCGTCTTCCACGAAACGGGCCGGGCCTCACGGCGACGAATGATGAGCCGGGACCGGAGCACGTCCTTACGAAGCGCGGGCGGAAACTCCCACAGAGGCCGGAACGGGTCGACTATCAGCCGGTAGCCGCCACGGGCGAAGCCAGCGCGTACGTCCACGGGGCCGTTCTCCCCGGACATGACGCGGGCGGTGTCCCATTCCATCCATGCCCGCCGAACCTGCGGGTCTATGTGCTCCGTCAGCTCGTCGGGGGTGTCAAGGAGGGCGTCAATCTCGTTCTCAGTCACGCCAGTTGGGTTGTAGTACACGCGGGAATCTCCAGTCTGAGGGCATAGAAGAGCCCCGGTTCGGTGAAGCCGGGGCAGGTACTGAACAAGTAGGTGACCCGTGGGGCAGTGCCTCACGTGAGTCGGTGATCAAACGGCCTTGCGCTTGCGGTGCTCAGCCGTCTTGCATCGGTTGGAACAGAAACGGCGGGGACGACCACGGCCCGACCACCCGGCAGGCTTGCCGCAATGGACGCAAACGGCTTCCTTGCGTTCCTCAGCGGCGATCCACTCCGCCTCTTCCAAATCGTCCTGTGCTTCCTGGCAATGACGCTCCGCCTCGCCCTGGTAGTCACAGAACTTCTTGCGCGGGGTGGTTGCCTCGAAAGGCTCACCGCACAGCGGGCACGTCTTCCACACACGCGGTGTGCGCGGTTTCCTGCTGACTCGGAATCCGGCCTGTCGGCAAGCGGCGGAGCAGTAGCGCTCTTGCCGTCCGGTCAGCAGCTCCCCACAGTGCTGGCATTCGTCAGTGCGGTTGTTGCTGTCGTAGTAGCCCATGCGGGCAGACCTCCTTGTGACGTTATTCGGTGAGATGAAACGGATGGCGTAGTAACGGCTCTAGCTTTTTCTTGTGAGTTCTTAGGAGGTAGACGAATTACTGTTATGCGTCACAGAAATAAGTAACAAGCCAACTAAGATCGCTCGCTCTCCCGCTGGCGGGCGGCCCGGTAGGCGGCACGGTCCCGGCAGCGCTTCGAGCAATACCGGGCGGGACGCCCCACCCCGCTATAGGCCACTGTGCGCCCGCATTCCGGCCCCGCGCACGGTTCACCCGCACGCAGCCTTTCAGCGGCCCTGAGAGCGTCCGCTGTGAGCTTGTGCAGTCTCAGCGTCCGCTCATCGCTGCCGTGCACGCTTTCCCACGCGACCGCTTCGGCTTCCCGGAGCATGTCCAGAAGCGCGGCGAATCTCGGCGTATCCATGAGGTCCCTTCGTTGTAATCCGGCGTAAGTCGCGAACAGAAACGGCGAATCACGGCGTAACCGGTAAGGTGGCCGGTCGAGTTCTGCCGCAATTCGCCGGACTTGAAAATGTCTAGCGGGTTGATTGCCCGCCCCTGCCTGTCTTGGAGTGCAAGGGTTTCCTGTTGCCGCGAAGCCCCGCCCCTCCGCTGCGGGAGGAACGGGGCCTACGGGGCGCTGAGGGGCTTACGCGGCCAGTTCCTGGGCTTCCTGGCGTACGGCAAGCAGAGTGTCTATCGCGTCGTCCAGGGGGCCGTTCACGGTGAAGTGGACACGGGATTCGTCCAGTCGTCGCCAGCCGCCCCGCGTCCCCCTCGTCACCGTGAGCCGGGCCCCCGCCTCGATCAGCATGGCGCGCCGGTCGGCCGTCTCTGAGGCGTGCCACTCGTCGGCGTAGACGCGGCCGGTCCTGATGACCTCATGGCGGGGCTCCACCTTCGGTGTCGCCTCCAGCTCTGCAAGGCGTGCGTCCAGAGCGTCAGCGCGCTTCTGCCACGCCTGCCGGGCAGCGTTCGACTTGTGCCGCCCCTCCTGGCGCTGGTGCTCCTCGAACTCCACCAGCGTCGCGGCGATCTCCGGGCCGGGGTCGTAGCCGGGAACCGTCCGGGTCTCCGTGATCGCCAGCGAACCCGTCAGCCGCAGGAACTCACGCTCCACGTACTCGTCCACCCAGTCCGCCCGCACATAGGCCGGAGCTGCGCAAGTCTCCCCGCGCGCATGGGCGTTGCACTTGTAGGTGGGGCGCTGATTCGCCTTGCTGGTTTGCTTGTTGAGGTACATGCGCCCGCCGCAACCGTCGCAGTGGATCACCCGCAACAAGAGCGCGTCCGTGTCCTTGCGTTCGCGGTTGTCCACCGACCGCTCATCGAACAGCGCGCCGATCGCGTCGTACTCGGCGCGGGTGAGAACCGGCGTGGTCGTCGCCATGACCGGACGGCCCTCACTGTCCCGGACGGGTTTGTTCTGGTGCAGCTTCCACCCGATCAGCGCGGCGGACGTCAGGACCCGCTTCACGATGCTGGGGCCCCACTTGAACCGCTCCCGCTTGACGTGCTCGCCCTTGCTGCCACCCGTCTTCCCGCCGGTCGTGCGGCCCTTCCTGAGCGCCCAGTGGTCACGCGGGGAAGGGATGCCCTCCTCGTTCAGCTCAGCGGCAACCACACTCGCCGTCTTGCCCGCGCTCAGGTCCTTGATCATCCGCTCAATGACCGCGACCGCCTCAGCGTCCGGAACCAGCGTCCAGCCGCCCCCGTCCAGCGGCGCGGGCTCGTAGCCGTAGTGCGGACGCGAACCGCGCCACCGCAGCGGCATCACACGCATAGCCGCTTGAGCGCCCGTGACACGCTCCGCGATCGACTGGGCTTCCATCTGAGCGGCGAACGCCAGAAGGGTTGCGATCAGCTCACCGACGACGTTGGACATGTCGAGTTCGAGCCGTGCACCGCCGGGCCCCTCCGCGAACACCAGCCGCTTGCCGTGCTTGCGCGCCCACCCGACCAACGCCGACATGTCCGCCATGGACCGGACGGCACGGTCAAGACGCCACCAGATGACCATGTCGAAGTCTTCGGGCCGCTCGAACCAGGGGCCCAGCTCCGGGCGCTCGAACGGGGTCGTCTTGGACGCCGACACGTCCAGGTCTTCCGCCTCCCCGACGATGACCGCGCCCAGACTCGCGGCGGCCCTCTCATTCGCCTCACGCTGCCGGGCGGGTGAGGTGGTCTCGTCGGTGGCGACGCTCAGACGGATAGCGGACACGGCACGGGGCTGATCAGCGTTGGGGTTCACGCCCCGTACCTGGCGAGTGGATTGCCTACCCGGCGTGACCTGCGATGCTTCGTTCATGCACTCGCTAGAGCGCAAGGGTTTCCTGTGTCCGCCGACAAGCGTGGATGCTGCCACTTCCGGGCCCTCCCAGAACCGCGTATCTCACGCGTCCGGAGATCCGGAGGGGAACGAGTTCTGCGTGCACTAGCCGTGCTCCGGCATGCGAACTCCGTGTCCTGTTACCGCTCTTGACGGAGAGTCAGTCCCAGCTTCACCATCCAGGCACCCCATTCACCGTGGAATCCCTGTGATTCCCGAGGGAATTCGGAGCCCCCCACATGAAGCTCACGAAGCTCTCCGTCTCCGGGCGGGCCACGGCCGCCGGTGTCGTCGCGGCCGTATCCCTCCTGGTCAGCGGCTCCATAGCCGGCGCGACACCCGCGCCGGCACAGGGCCTGGCCGCCGCGCCCGACATACCCGTGGCGAACGTCAAGGCCCATCTGACTCAGTTCCAGTCCATCGCCACCGCCAACGGCGGCAACCGGGCGCACGGCCGGGCCGGTTACCGCGCCTCGCTCGACTACGTGAAGGCCAAGCTCGACGCCGCCGGATTCACCACCACCGTCCAGCAGTTCACCGCCTCCGGCCGCACCGGCTACAACCTGATCGCCGACTGGCCCGGCGGCGACACCAACCAGGTGCTCATGGCGGGCTCGCACCTCGACAGCGTGAGTTCCGGCGCCGGCATCAACGACAACGGCTCCGGCTCCGCGGCCGTACTGGAGACCGCGCTCGCCGTCTCCCGGGCCGGACTCCAGCCCGCCAAGCACCTGCGGTTCGCCTGGTGGGGCGCGGAGGAGCTGGGACTCGTCGGCTCCCGCTTCTACGTCAACAGCCTCTCCTCCGCCAACCGAGCCCGGATCAGCGGCTATCTCAACTTCGACATGATCGGCTCACCGAACCCCGGCTACTTCGTCTACGACGACGACCCGGTGATCGAGAAGACCTTCCAGACCTACTTCACCGGCCTCGGCGTTCCGACGGAGATCGAGACCGAGGGCGACGGCCGCAGTGACCACGCCCCCTTCAAGAGCGCGGGCATCCCGGTCGGCGGCCTGTTCACGGGCGCGAGCCGTACGAAGAGCGCGGCGCAGGCGGCGAAGTGGGGCGGCACGGCCGGGGTGGCGTTCGACCGCTGCTACCACTCGTCGTGCGACACGACCGCCAACATCAACGACACGGCACTGAACCGGAACAGTGACGCCCTGGCGTACGCGGTGTGGGAGTTGTCGGACTAGGCGGACTGGGAGGGAGGGGCCGTGGCGGGCGCCGCCCCTCGCGTCCGCGCGGGCGTCCGCGGTCCGATCCGCCGGGCGGCTTCTGGCTTCCCGGCTTCGGGCCCGGTCCGTTTCTGGCTTCCTGGCTTCGGGCCCGGCCCGTTTCTGGCTTCCCGACCTCCGGGCCCGGCCCGTTTCTGGCTTCCCGACCTCCGGGCCCGGCCCGTTTCTAGCTTCCCGACTTCCGGGCCCGGTCCGTGAGTCGGCGCATGCGGGCGTGCGCCGACTCCAGCCGGTCCGGCTCCTCCGCCGCCGGGCCGCCGTCCGCGGTCAGGGCGGTCCACAGGTCGATCAGTTCGCGCCCGAGGCGCAGGCCCTGCTCGGGGTCGCGTACGGCACGCCAGGCGGTCGCCGCGCTCAGGACGTTGCCGTAGGCGGCCTCGCCGTCCCGGGCGCGGCGGTGGAGGCGGGCCAGGTCGAGGGAGAGCGTGAGGGCGCGGGTCGGGTCGCCCGCCAAGTAGGCAATGTAGGCGGTGAGTTCACGCAGCCGGAGCACCTCGGGGTGTTCCGGCCCCAGCGCCCGCGAGGCCTGCGCCACCGTCTCCTCCGCGAGCCGCGCGGCCTCCTGCGTCCGCCCCTCCCGAACGGCCTCGTTGACCCGGGCCACCGGCTCCGCGAGGAGACCGGCCCCGCCAACGGTCGGCTCATCATCCAGCACGGCCTCGGCCACGGCATCGAACCCGCGGGGCGGGGTCGGCTTGGGCTCCGGGTCCAGGGCGGGGGCGGGGGCGGGGGTGAAGATCGGGGTCGGGGCGGGGGCAGGGGTCGAGGGCGGTGTGGGGAGCGGGTGCGGGTGCGGGTGCGGGTCCGGGGGCATCGGGGGCGGTGGGCCGAACGTTCCCGTCGGTGGGGTGGGGGTGGCGGGGGTGGTGGGCCTTGTGCGGCGTAGCAGGTGGGTGGGCGTGTCCGGTATCGAGGTGTCGCGGGTCGGCTCGGCCGTGAGGACGCTGGAGCCGTCCGGGTTCACCTGGAGGGGGACGGCGCATCCGATGCGTTCGTCGTGGACGGTGGCCAGGACGGGGCGGCCGGCGGCGAGAGCGATGCGGTGGAGGTGAGCGCGGACGGCCTGCTGGACCTCCTGGCCCGGCGCCGGCACGACCGGTTCGCCGTCGACCGAGGCCGTGCCCGCGCCGGGACCGGCCGCGGGGACGCGGACGTCGAGGGGTGCCCCGAGGGGGGTCGCCGAAGGACCGGCCTGTTGCTGTTCCCGCTTCTTGGCTCGGCTGAGTCGGGTCATCGGTTCCTCACTCGCTGGCAGCACCTACCCCCGAGTCTCTCCGGGGGCGCGCGGTGCACACGTCACCGGGGCGTCACAGCCTCGTTCCAGGAGCAGCCCGGCGTCCGACCCCTTGGCCATTTCATTGCGTGCGCATATAATGCACATGCGATCAATCCTCGTACGCCGACTATTTTTGGGGGATCCCATGACCCGCCGTTTCCTGTTCCTCCTGGGCAGCAGCCGCGCCGACGGCAACACCGAGCTGCTGGCCCGCCGGGCCGCCGAGCAGTTGCCCGGGGATGTGGAACAGCAGTGGATCGACCTCGCGGCCCACCCGCTTCCGGACTTCGAGGACCTGCGCCACGACAGCGACTTCACGCGCCCCACGGACGGGAACACCGGGCTGCTGTTCGACGCCACGACCACGGCGACGGACATCGTGATCGCCTCCCCGCTCTACTGGTACTCGGTCTCCGCCCACACCAAGCGCTATCTCGACCACTGGGCCGGCTGGCTGCGCATCCCCGGCGTCGACTTCAGGGCGACGATGGCCGGGCGGACGCTCTGGGGCGTCACCGCGCTCGCCGACCACGAACCCGTGGTCGCCGCCCCCCTGATCGGCACGCTCAACAACTCGGCCGCGTACCTGAAGATGCGCTTCGGCGGGGTGCTGCTCGGCAACGGCAGCAAGCCCGGCGACGTGCTGACCGACGCCGAGGCCCTGACCCGCGCGAAGACGTTCTTCCAGCAGGAGGCGCCGCTCGCCCGGTTCGCCTTCGAGGAGGACTGACCTACGCGGTGACGTCCTTCGAGGAGGACTGACCTACGCGGTGACGTCCTTCGAGGAGGACTGACCTACGCGGTGATGTCCTTCGTCGTGAACCGCGCCCAGGCCGCCGTGCCGAACACCCCGGCGTACAGCGCCTGCAGGCCCAGGTTCTTCACCAGCTCGTCCCAGTAGACCGGGTCGCGCATCAGGTCGGCGAAGGACAGCCAGTAGTGGGAGAAGAGGTACGGGTGGAGCGCGGCGAGCTGGGGGATCTGGTCGAGGATCTGGACCGTGATCAGCAGGCCGACCGTCGTCGCCATCGCCGCGATGCCGCTGTTGGTCAGCGTGGAGATGAACAGGCCGAGCGCCGCGACACCGGTCAGTGACGCGGCCACGACCAGGGCGATCAGCAGGGCGCGGCCGAGTCCCTCGGCGAAGCTGATCCGGGTGCCGGAGATCGTCGTCAGATCGCCCAGCGGGAAGAGCAGCGCGCCGACCGCCAGCGCCGAGGCCGCGACCACGAGCGTGGCCAGCAGGCAGAACGCCATCGTGGTCGCGTACTTGGTGAGCAGCAGCCGGGTGCGGCCGGCGGGGGCGACCAGCAGGTAGCGCAGGGTGCCCGCGTTGGCCTCGCCGGCGATGGCGTCACCCGCTACGACGCCGATCGCCATCGGCAGGAAGAACGGCAGCGTCGCGGCCAGCCCGGTGAACACCAGGAACAGGCCGTTGTTGGTGATCTGCGAGATGAAGGCCGGGCCTTCGCCGCCCCCGTGGGCCGAACCGCCGTCGCCCGTCTCGATCTTCACGGCGATACCGACGAGGACCGGCACCGCTGCCAGCACGGCGAGGAGCGCGAGGGTGCGCCAGCGGCGGAAGGTGGTACGCAGTTCGCTGCGCAGCAGCCCGAAGGTCCACAAAGGGCCGGCCGCGCGGGTTGCCTCAGCCTGCGACATCGAAGCCCTCTCCGGTCAGTGCCACGAACGCGTCCTCCAGCGAAGCCCGTTCGACGCCGAAGCCACGGACGCGGACGCCCGCCGCGACGAGCGCGGCGTTCACCTCGGCCAGATCGCGCTCGGGCGGCTCGGCGGTCACCCGGTCCTCGGCGACGACGACGTCACCGGCGCCCTGTTCCTTCAGCACCCGGGCGGCTTCGGCGGTGTCGGGCGTGCTCACCACGAGCCGGCCCCGCGCGCCCGCGGCCAGCTCCGTCACCGCGCCCTGGGTGATGAGCCGCCCCTGGGCCATCACGGCCGCGTGCGTGCAGACCTGCTCGATCTCGTCGAGGAGGTGCGAGGAGAGGAAGACGGTCGTGCCGTCGGAGGCCAACTCCCGTATCAGGGAGCGGATCTCGCGCATGCCCTGCGGGTCGAGGCCGTTGGTCGGCTCGTCGAGGACGAGGAGCCGGCGCGGCTGCAGGAGCGCCGCCGCGAGCCCCAGTCGCTGCTTCATGCCGAGCGAGTACGCCCGGGACTTCTTGGCCGCGGCCGCGGTCAGGCCCACCCGGTCCAGCGCCGCGGCGACGCGCGCGTGCCGGGTGCGCGGGTCGGCGGTCGGGTCGGCGGCGTCGTAGCGCAGCAGGTTGTCGCGGCCGGAGAGGTGGCCGTAGAGCGCGGGGCCCTCGATGAGGGCGCCGACGTGCGGCAGGACGGTGCGGGTGGCACGGGGCATGAGCCGGCCGAGCACCCGTGCCGTGCCGGAAGTGGGCTCGATGAGGCCCATCAGCATGCGGATGGTGGTGGTCTTGCCGGAGCCGTTGGGGCCGAGGAAGCCGAAGACGCTGCCCGTCGGGACGGTCAGGTCCAGGCCGTCCACGGCGAGTTGCCCGCCGCGGTAGCGCTTGGTGAGCGCACGGGTGACGATGACACCGTCACCCTGCTCCGGTTGCGGCTCCGCGGCGGACGTCTCGGTCATGGGTGCCTTACTACCCCGCGTTGGCGGCCTTGACCAGCGCGTCCTTGGTGACCGCGCCGACATAGACCTTGCCGTCCTCGGTCATCAGGGCGTTGACCAGGCGGGTCTTGAAGACCGTGCCCTCGCCGAACTTGCCCTCGACCTTGTCCCCGAGGGAGTCCAGGAAGCCGCCGAAGTCGCCGCCGACCTCGGCTCCGGAGGGCAGGCCCTCGCCGCCGGTGTCGAGGACGGCGATGGAGTTCCAGCCCTCACCGATGATCTTCGGTTCGGCCTCGGGGGTGTGCTTGTCCGGTGCCGGGGCCGATTCCGGTGCCGGGGCCGATTCCGGCTTCGTGGGGTGGTCCGGCGCGCCCTCTTCGTGGTCCAGTGCGCCCTCTTCGGTGACCTTCGCCCCCTTCGGCGGGGTGAAGTCGAAGGTCGACGCGGCCGGCTTGGCGAAGCTGACCTGCGTGAAGCCCGCGTCTACCACCGCGGCGCCGCCGCTCGACGGCGTCAGCGTGAACTTCAGCGGCAGCCCGGTCTTCGCGTCCACGGCGACGGTGACGGCGCCGACGGTGGTGTCGTCCTGCTTGGGCTTGATGAGCAGACGGTAGGCGTCCCGGCCGGCGACCTGCGCGGTGCCGTCGACGGTGACGGACGTGGTGTCGTCGACCGACTTCAGGGCCTCCTCGGTGAGGTCCTTCGGCGTGGCGGGGACCTTCTCCTCCTGCCGCTCGCCCTCGGTGGCGGTGCCGTGGAAGACCTCGTTCGACTTGCTGTCGTAGCCCCAGACGTCCTTGCCGTTGTGGATGAGGCTGTACTCGGCGGCGTTCTCCATCAACGAGAGCTTCTGCCGGTCCGGGCCGTCCACGGCGACGCGCAGGGTGTGCGTGCCGGACGCCAGTTCGGCGAGCTTGGCGGTCGGGTCGGCGGACGATCCGTCACCGGACTCCATGGCCCCCGAGGCCAGTGAACCCCCGAGTCCGCCGAGGTCGGGCAGGCCCAGATCGGTGCTGATCTTCACCGTGCCGGACAGTTGCTGTACGTCGGACTCGGCGATCTTCTCGATGAGCTGCTGCGCGCTGATCTTCGGCAGGTCGGGGTCGCCGGAGTCGGCGAGCGCGGGGACGAGCCCGATGGTCGCCGCCGCCACCCCCACCACCGCGACCGGAACGACGTACCGAGCGGCCTTGCGCCGCCCGGAGCGCAGGTCGTCGACCTCGCCGGCCGTGCTGTCGTCGGATTCGTACGGTGCCATGTGTGCCCTACCTCCGTGTCGGCGGCGGCCTTCAACTCCCGTGCGTCCACCCGTAGCCGCCATTCTCACCCGAATCGGTGAGGAGTGGTGTTTTCCGTGGTTTCCATCTGACCAAATCGGCCGGGAGGAAGCGTCAGACCGCGGGCTCAACTCCGCGTACACCTGGGGTATGACGTGAGAGGACGGCATCTCCCCCGACCCGTAGGGGTTGCGGGGGGTGGGCGTATCAAGGGGCGCGGGCAAGCCGCAGCCCCTAAGCCGGGGGCAAGCAGGGGCAAGCAGGGGCAAGCAGGGGCAATCCCTACCCCGCCCGATGCACCACCGCGTCGCACAGCTCCATCAGCGCCGCCTTCGCATCGCACTCCGGCAACGGCGCGAGCGCCGCCCGCGCGTCCTCCGCGTACCGCACGGTGTCCCTGCGTGCCTGCTCCAGCGCCGGGTGCGCCCGCAGCGCGGCCAGCGCCTCCGCGTGCCGCACGTCGTCGGTCAGGTCGGAGTCCAGCAGCTCGCACAGCGCGAGGTCCTCGGCCAGCCCCAGCCGCTCGGCCCGCTCCCGCAGCCGCAGCACCGGCAGCGTGGGGATGCCCTCGCGCAGGTCCGTGCCGGGCGTCTTCCCGGACTCGTGCGAGTCGGACGCGATGTCCAGTACGTCGTCCGCGAGCTGGAACGCGACGCCGAGCCGCTCGCCGTACTGCGTGAGCACGTCCACGACCGTCTCGTCGGCCCCCGACATCATCGCGCCGAACCGGCACGACACCGCCACCAGCGAGCCCGTCTTGCCGGCCAGCACGTCGAGGTAGTGCTCGACGGGGTCCCGGCCGTCCTGCGGACCGGCCGTCTCCAGGATCTGCCCGGTGACGAGGCGCTCGAACGCCTCCGCCTGGACCCGGACCGCCTCGGGACCGAGGTCGGCGAGGATGTGCGAGGCGCGCGCGAACAGGAAGTCGCCGGTGAGGACCGCGACCGAGTTGCCCCAGCGGGTGTTGGCGCTGTCCACACCGCGCCGGACCTCGGCCTCGTCCATGACGTCGTCGTGGTACAGCGTGGCCAGGTGGGTCAGCTCCACCACCACCGCCGAGGGGACGACCCCCGGTGCGTGCCGGTCCCCGAACTGCGCGGCGAGCATCACGAGCAGCGGACGGAACCGCTTCCCGCCCGCCCGCACGAGATGCTGGGCGGCCTCGGTGATGAAGGGGACCTCGCTCTTGGTGGCTTCGAGCAACCCTTCCTCGACAGCCGCCAATCCGGCCTGGACATCGGCTTCCAGAGCCTGGTCCCGCACGCTCAGCCCGAACGGCCCGACGACGGTCACGAGGGGTCTCCTGTCTGCTGGTGTCTACTGGCGATTACACGGTTTGTCGATAGGTCGCTGCCATCACTCAAGTCAGCGTATCCGGTCACCTTTCGATCACCGCTGCCGCCCACCCGTCCACCACGGGCGGTAATGGATCACGACGGTTATGTTTTTGATCACCCGATAAGAACGGATTTCTTTCGGTTTACCCGTAGATATCGGGCTATCCCCCGACCCACGACCGTCGGACGACGCCACCCCGACGCCGACCGGACACACCTCTTGCCCCCGCGCGTGACTTGGCTCACTCGGGAAACGCACAGGCACCCCACCGGCTTCCCCGTACGCCCCTTTGCGAACGGCGAGTTGAGACTTGGCGACCGCAAAGATGCACCCGCCACACACCCGCCACCCGAAGATCAAACCGCTCGATATGTGAATCCGGCACTTGTTCCGGACATGTGCTCTCGCATACGTTCCCGGCCTGTCGGGCGGACGCCGAATCCTGCCGCCGCCCGGCTCCACCGAGACCTTCGTACGGCAGGAGCGGGGGACCCAGGTAAGTCGCCGGGCCGGGCGTCTTCGGACACACCGGTACGGCTCGGGGTGAAGTCGCGTCCTTCAGGTGCGCGGCCGGGCAGCTCCCGCCCGAACCCGACAGCTCACCTCGCAGGCGACGGAGAGGAACCTCGCCATGCCCGCTGCCGCTCAGCACCGCCGCCCTCACCGCCACCGCCTCGCCCGCAAGCTCGCCGTCCTCGGCACCGGAGCCGCCGTACTGGCGCTGCCCCTCATCGGCACGACCGGCGCCGCCGCGGCCACCCCGACCGTCACCACCGCCGCCTCGCTCGGGTACGCCGACAACCTCGACGGCTGGATCAGGGCGTCCCTCCAGGTCATGGCCCAGAACGGGATCCCCGGCTCGTACGAAGGCATCTACCGCAACATCCTGCGGGAGTCCTCCGGCAACCCGTACGCGATCAACGACTGGGACTCCAACGCCGCCGCCGGCACCCCGTCCAAGGGCCTCCTCCAGGTCATCGACCCGACCTTCCGGGCGTACCACGTCTCCGGCACCTCCTACGATCCCTACGACCCGGTCGCGAACATCACCGCCGCCTGCAACTACGCGGCCCAGCGGTACGGCTCGATCGACAACGTGTGGGGCGCGTACTAGGTGTATTGATCACGAGCGTTGTTAACGCTGGGCGGGTCCGAGGAGTCTTTCGAGGACGACGGCGATGCCGTCGTCCTCGTTCGACAGCGTGACCTCGTCGGCGACCGACTTGAGTTCGGGGTGGGCGTTGGCCATGGCGACGCCGTGGGCCGCCCAGTCGAACATCGGGATGTCGTTGGGCATGTCACCGAAGGCGATCGTCCGGTCCGGTCCGAGACCCAGATGTTCGGCGGCCAGCGCCAGCCCCGTGGCCTTGGTGATGCCGCATGGCTGAAGTTCGACGGTCCCGGGGCCGGACATGGTGACGGTCGCGAGGGAACCGACCACCGAGCGCGCCGTCGCCGCCAACTCGTCGTCGGACAGGTCGGGATGGCGCAGCAGCACCTTGCTGATCGGCTCGCACCACAGGTCGTCACGGCGGCCGACCCGTACCGCGGGCAGCGTGGGGTGCGGCATCAGGTAGCCGGGCTCGATGAGCGTGAGCCCGTCGACTCCGTCCTGGTCGACCGCCGCGTACACCTGCCCCACCTCGGCCTCGATCTTGCCGAGCGCCGTCTCGGCCAGCTCCCGGTCCAGGGTGACGGACCACAGCAGCCGGTCCGCGCCGGCGTCGTACACCTGCGCGCCCTGCCCGCACACCGCGAGCCCCGTGCTGCCGAGGTCGTCCAGCAAGGGCCGCACCCGGGGCGCCGGCCGGCCCGTCACCACCAAGTGCCGGGCACCGGCGTCCGCCACCCGCGCAAGCGCTGCGAGCGACCGGTCGGAGAGCGTGTCGTCGCCTCGGAGCAGCGTTCCGTCCAGATCGGTGGCGATGAGCGAATATGCGAGGGGTGCGGCCATGATCAGAGAATACGGACAGGATGCCCCTGCGGCTCAGCGCGAACCGGACGACGACGGCGCCCTCCTCCGCCCCGTGCGCCCCTTTCAACTCCCCTGCCCCCACCACCTTTTCACTCGACCGATGAAATCCCCTCACCGAACAGACCGATCGGGGACGCCGTGGACGGCGGCGGACGGCGCCGACCGATCCAGGCCCACTCCTTCGGCACTGCCCGGGACCGGCACCCCACCCGTAACGTGGGCGGCGACGACACGGATCCGTGGCACGCACGAGAGTGAGGCAGCACCCATGCCCCCCTTTGATGTCCCCGAGGGCGACCCCTTCGGCCCGCACAACCTTCCGTACGGCGTCTTCTCCGTCCCCGGCTCGGACTCCGCGCCCCGGGTCGGCGTACGGCTCGGCGACCACGTCCTCGACGCGGGCGCCGCGGCGCGGCAGCTCTCCTCCCCGTACGTCTCCCTGCTCGCCCGGCCGAATCTCAACCCGCTGCTGGCCGCGGGCCGCACCGCCTGGTCCGACGTGCGCCGCGCGCTGACGGCGTGGGTGACGGTGCCCTCCCACCAGGAAGCCGTCGCGCACCTGTTCCACCCGCTGTCCTCGGTGACCCTGCACCTCCCCTTCGAGGTTGCGGACTACGTCGACTTCTACGCCTCCGAGAACCACGCCCGGAACGTCGGCCGGATCTTCCGCCCGGACGCCGCGGACTCCCTCACTCCGAACTGGAAGCACCTGCCGATCGGCTACCACGGCCGCTCGGGCACGGTGGTCGTCTCGGGCACGGACGTCGTACGGCCGTCGGGCCAGCGCAAGGCCCCTGCCGACGCGGCCCCCGTCTTCGGCCCCTCCACCCGCCTCGACATCGAGGCGGAGGTCGGATTCGTGGTCGGGGTGCCCTCGGAGAGGGGCCGGCCGGTGGGGCTCGGTTCCTTCCGGGAGCACGTCTTCGGCCTCTGCCTCCTCAACGACTGGTCCGCCCGCGACATCCAGGCCTGGGAGTACGTCCCCCTCGGCCCGTTCCTCGGCAAGTCCTTCGCCACGTCCGTCTCGGCGTGGATCACCCCGCTGGACGCCCTCGACGAGGCCCGGGTGGCACCACCGCAGCGCACGCACCAGCTGCTGCCCTATCTGGACGACGCGGCCGAGGACCCCGGCGGCTACGACCTGCGCATCTCCGTGGCGATCAACGGCCATGTGATCTCCGAGCCTCCCTTCTCCACCATGTACTGGACGGCCGCCCAGCAGCTGGCCCACCTGACGGTCAACGGCGCCTCGCTGCGCACCGGCGACCTCTACGGCTCCGGCACGGTCAGCGGCCCGGCCGAACACGAACGCGGCTCCCTGCTGGAGCTGACCTGGAACGGCCGCGACCCTCTCGAACTCCCCGACGGCAAGCGGACCTTCCTGGAGGACGGCGACGTGGTGACGCTCTCCGCCTGGGCACCCGGCACGGGCGGGATCCGGATCGGACTGGGCGAGGTCACCGGGCGGGTGGTGGCCGGGGAGGCCGGGTGAAGCCGGGAGGCCAGGTGAAGCCGGGTAAGGCCCGGGAGGCCGGGGGAGGCCGGGGTGGCACACCCGCTTCGGCACCGAATCGCCTTTGCCCGCAGGTGAGTTGACGCCCGCCTTCGACGCACGCGGGTGACCGCTCCCTCCTCACGCAGACCGGCACGCGCAGGGGACGATCACGCTCCGGACGGTCTTCGCCGCTCGCCGGCCCCTGCCGTGCTCCGCCCGCCACCGTCATACTTGGCGGCGGGCACTGCGCGCGGCACGCGCCCCGCACCGGCCGCGCACAGCCCGCCCCGCAGCCGACCCTTCTCCGACCATGATCCGGAGCCCTGTGGCATGACCGTCTGCCTGCTCCTGCTGAGCGTCGTCGCCCTGACGGCCGCGCTGCCGGTCCCCCGTTCCCTGACGCGGGCCGCGTGGCCCGAGCGGGAGCCCGTGGTGGCGCTGTGGGTGTGGCAGTGCCTGGTAGCCACGGTCCTGCTGTGCTGTCTGGCCGCGCTCGTCCTGGGCGCGGCCGCCGTCTTCCACACGGTCCGCGACCACGTCTTCGCCCCTGCGCCGCCGGCCGTGACCGCGGCGTACGACCTCTCCGCGGCACCGGCCTGGGCCGCCGGGCTCACCCTGCTGCTGGCCTGCGGTGCCGCCTGGACGACCGCGATGCTGGCCCGCGAGCTGGTCGAGGCGCGCCGCAGCCGCGGCCGGGCCAGGGCCCATCTGCGCGAGCGCGCGCCCGACCTGCCCGCCGGTCTGCCGGCCGCGCGCGGCCCGCTGCTGGTGCTGGAGGACGAGTACCCCGACGCCTGGTGGATGCCCGGGAGCCCGGCCCAGCTGATCGTCACCACGGGCGCCCTGCACCGCCTGACCGGCCACCAGCTCGACGCCGTCCTCACCCACGAGCGCGGCCATGCACGGGCCCGCCACGACTGGCTGCTGCACCTCTCCACTGCCCTTGCCACCGGCTTCCCCCGTATCCCGCTCTTCGCCCACTTCTGCGACCAGACCCACCGCCTGGTCGAACTGGCCGCCGATGACACGGCGTCCCGCCGGTGCGGCCACCTGACCACCGCGCTGGCCCTGATCGAGCTCAACCAGCACCGGGGCGTGCTGTCCTGCGCGTCCAGCCACCGGCTGCTGGGCGAGCGCGTGAACCGGCTGCTGGAACCCCGGCCGAGGCTGCACCGCCGGCACCGGGCACTGGCCACGGCGACGGCGGCCCTGGTGCCGCTGCTGCCCCTGCTGATCGTTTTCGGGCCGGGGCTGACCGCACTGACATAGGGGCGCTCGCAGGCCGGGCGTTCTTCGGTTGCGGCTGGGTGAGGGCCGGGCGCGCGGTTTCCGGCGCCCTTTCGAGGCGCTGCCCCGCCCGCTCAGCCTGGACGCCTTCAGCTCCAGTCCGGCTCCTCGCTCATCTCCGGCCACTCCTCCCCCGCGGGCTCGTCCTCCCCCGCCTTGGGCTCCGCCGACCCCAAGGAGGCCAGCACCCCGATCACGCCCTCCCCGTACGTCGCCAGTTTCTTCTCGCCGACCCCGCTCACCCCGGCCAGCTGCTCCACGGACGTCGGCCACACCGTCGCGATCTCCCGAAGCGTCGCATCATGGAAGATCACGTACGCCGGGACACCCTGCTCCCGCGCCTGCTCCGCCCGCCAGGACCGCAGCGCCTCGAAGGCCGGCACCAGCTCCTGGGGCAGCTCGGCCACCGCGGCCTTCGCCTTGCGCTCGCCCTTGCCGGAGGACCCCGACGCCGAGCGGGCGGACGCGGGCTTCTTCGGCTCCTTGCGCAGCGGCACCTCCCGCTCCCGCCGCAGCACTTCCCCGCTGGCCTCGGTCAGCACGAGCGTGCCGTACTCCCCCTCCACCGCGAGGAGCCCCTGGGCCAGCAACTGCCGGACGACGCCCCGCCATTCGCCCTCGCTCAGCTCCTCGCCGATGCCGAAGACGGACAGCTGGTCGTGGTCGAACTGGATCACCTTGGCAGTGCGCTTGCCCAGCAGGATGTCCACGATCTGCACCGCGCCGAACTTCTGCCCCCGCTCCCGCTGCAGCCGTACCACCGTCGACAGCACCTTCTGCGCCGCGATGGTGCCGTCCCAGGTCTCGGGCGGGGTGAGGCAGGTGTCGCAGTTGCCGCAGCCCGCGGGGTCCGGCTCCTGGCCGAAGTAGGCGAGCAGTTGCCCGCGTCGGCACTGCGCCGTCTCGCACAGGGCGAGCATCGAGTCCAGATGGGCGGCCGCCCGGCGCTGGAACGCCTCGTCGCCCTCGCCCGACTGGATCAGCTTGCGCTGCTGTATGACGTCGTTCAGGCCGTACGCCATCCAGGCCGTCGACGGCAGTCCGTCGCGTCCCGCCCGGCCCGTCTCCTGGTAGTAGCCCTCCACCGACTTGGGCAGGTCCAGGTGGGCCACGAACCGCACGTCCGGCTTGTCGATGCCCATGCCGAAGGCGATGGTCGCCACCACGACCAGCCCGTCCTCGCGCAGGAAGCGCGACTGGTGCGCCGCGCGGGTGCCCGCGTCCAGTCCGGCGTGGTACGGCACCGCCTCGACGCCGTTGCGGCTCAGGAACTCCGCCGTCTTCTCCACCGAGTTGCGCGAGAGGCAGTAGACGATGCCCGCGTCCCCGGCGTGCTCCTCGCGCAGGAAGCTCAGCAACTGCTTCTTGGGGTCGGCCTTGGGCACGATCCGGTACTGGATGTTGGGCCGGTCGAAGCTGGCCACGAAGTGCCGGGCCGTCGGCATGTTCAGCCGCTGGGTGATCTCCTGGTGCGTGGCGCGGGTGGCCGTGGCGGTCAGTGCGACCCTCGGGACGTCCGGCCAGCGCTCGCCGAGCAGGGAGAGGGCCAGGTAGTCGGGGCGGAAGTCGTGTCCCCACTGGGACACACAGTGCGCCTCGTCGATCGCGAACACCGCGATCTTGCCGCGGGAGAGCAGATCGAGCGTGGCCTCCACGCGCAGCCGCTCAGGAGCGAGGTACAGCAGGTCCAGCTCGCCCGCCAGGAACTCGGCCTCCACCACCCGGCGCTCGTCGAAGTCCTGCGTGGAGTTGATGAACCCGGCACGCACGCCGAGCGCCCGCAGTGCGTCCACCTGGTCCTGCATGAGCGCGATGAGCGGCGAGACGACGATGCCCGTACCGGGTCTGACCAGGGACGGAATCTGGTAGCACAGCGACTTGCCACCGCCGGTCGGCATGAGTACGACGGCGTCGCCGCCGGCCACCACATGCTCGATGACCGCCGCCTGCTCGCCGCGGAAGGCCTCGTACCCGAAGACCCTGTGGAGCGTGGCCAACGCCTCGCTGTCGGCTACCGCTGTCATTGCACCGATCCCGCCCGTCCCGCCCATCGCCGTGCCCCCGTCCGTCGCTCCTCGACCACTGCGTCCACGATAGGCGTCCGCACCGACAGCGCCGGAGTTATCCACAGGCTGCCTCGTGACGTTCGGTAGTCATTCGAATGGCCGTCGTCATCCGGCAGGGCCCCACCGGCCGGGACAGGCTCTTCCGGCCGGGACAGGCTCTACCCGCGCAGGCCGCGCCCGACCCCGACCTGTTCTCGTCTGGACGGAACTGGCCAAGGCGTACGCGGCGACGGCGCCGTACGGGCACGAGCCGTTCGCCGTCGGCAACGGCTTCCGGCCCACGCCGTGCGTGTCCGGCACGGGCTACCACTGCGTCAAGGAAGCGAACGTCGGGAGGACCGACCCCAGGAAGCCTGCCGCCGTCCTCTACGAGAACGGTCCGACCGGACGCACGCTCATCGCCGTGGAGTGGATCGTGCAGGCCGAGGACGGCGTCGGCAAGCAGCGGTCTGTTCAACCCCACGCATCCCGCAGTCACGTGCCCGGCGAACCCGGCCCCCTGACGGACGCGACAGGCCCCGGCTCCCTGAAGGGAACCGGGGCCCACCGCTCACACACCGCAGGTCAGCGCACGAACACTCCCGCCTGGCCGGCCAGGTCCAGGAAGTACTGCGGCGCCACGCCGAGCACCAGCGTGACCGCCACGCCCACCCCGATCGCCGTCATCGTCAGCGGCGACGGGACGGCGACGGTCGGCCCCTCGGGCCGCGGCTCGCTGAAGAACATCAGCACGATGACGCGGATGTAGAAGAACGCCGCGATGGCCGACGAGATCACACCGACCACGACCAGCGGGGCCGCGCCGCCCTCCGCCGCCGCCTTGAACACGGCGAACTTCCCGGCGAAGCCGGAGGTCAGCGGAATGCCCGCGAAGGCCAGCAGGAACACCGCGAACACGGCCGCCACGAGCGGCGAACGGCGGCCGAGACCGGCCCACTTGGACAGGTGCGTCGCCTCGCCGCCGGCGTCGCGCACCAGGGTCACCACCGCGAACGCCCCGATCGTCACGAACGAGTAGGCGCCCAGGTAGAAGAGGACCGACGAGATGCCGTCCGGTGTGGTGGCGATGACGCCCGCGAGGATGAAGCCCGCGTGGGCGATCGACGAGTACGCCAGCAGCCGCTTGATGTCGGTCTGGGTGATCGCGACGATCGCGCCGCCCAGCATGGTGACGATCGCGACGCCCCACATGACCGGCCGCCAGTCCCAGCGCAGGCCGGGCAGCACGACGTAGAGGATGCGCAGCAGCGCCCCGAAGGCGGCCACCTTCGTCGCCGCGGCCATGAAGCCGGTCAACGGGGTGGGCGCGCCCTGGTACACATCGGGCGTCCACATGTGGAACGGCACCGCGCCCACCTTGAACAGCAGACCCGCGACGATCATGGCGGCGCCGATGAGCAGCAGCGCGTCGTTGCCCATGGTGTCCGCGAGGGCCGGGTCGACGGTGGTGATCGTGCCGTCGACGACCTGCGCGATCGTCGCGTACGACACGGAGCCCGCGTAGCCGTACAGCAGCGCGATGCCGAACAGGGTGAACGCGGAGGCGAACGCCCCGAGCAGGAAGTACTTCACGGCCGCTTCCTGCGACATCAGCCGCTTGCGGCGGGCGAGGGCGCACATCAGGTACAGCGGCAGCGAGAAGACCTCCAGCGCGATGAACAGCGTCAGCAGGTCGTTGGCCGCCGGGAAGACCAGCATGCCCGCGACGGCGAAGAGCAGCAGCGGGAACACCTCGGTCGTGGTGAACCCGGCCTTGACAGCGGCCTTCTCGCCGTCGCTGCCCGGCACGGCCCCGGCCTGGGCGACGAAGGAGTCCACCCGGTTGCCGTGCGCTTCCGGATCCAGCCGCCGCTCGGCGAAGGTGAACAGGCCGACCAGTCCGGCCAGCAGGATCGTGCCCTGCAGGAAGAGCGCCGGCCCGTCGACGGCGATGGCGCCCATCGCCGCGATGCCCGCCTTCGTGGTGCCGTACCCGTCCACCGCGAGCGCCACGACCGCGGCGAAGGCCGCGATGAGCGCGACGGCGGAGAGGAACACCTGGGCGTAGTAACGGGACTTGCGCGGCACGAGCGCCTCGATGAGCACTCCGAGGACCGCCGCACCGACGACGATCAGCATGGGCGACAATTGCCCGTATTCGATCTTCGGCGCGTCGATCTTCGAGATCGGGTCGGCCGCGGTTGTCCACAGGCTGTGGACGGCTGATGCGCTCACTTGGCCGCCTCCACCTCGGGCTGGGGGTCCTTCTTCTGTACGTCGGACATGGTCTGCTCGACCGCCGGGTTGACGATGTCCGTGACGGGCTTCGGGTAGACGCCCAGGAAGATCAGCAGCACGATCAGCGGGGTGACGACGGCGAGTTCACGTACCCTGAGATCCGGCATGGCGGAGACCTCCGGCTTCACCGGCCCGGTCATCGTGCGCTGGTAGAGCACCAGGGTGTAGAGCGCGGCGAGCACGATGCCGAAGGTGGCGATGATGCCGACCACCGGGTACGCGGCGAATGTGCCGACCAGGACCAGGAACTCGCTGACGAACGGTGCGAGTCCGGGCAGCGACAGGGTCGCCAGGCCGCCGATCAGGAAGGTGCCGGCGAGTACCGGAGCGACCTTCTGCACTCCGCCGTAGTCGGCGATGAGCCGCGAGCCGCGCCGCGAGATCAGGAAGCCGGCCACCAGCATCAACGCCGCCGTCGAGATGCCGTGGTTGACCATGTAGAGCGTCGCGCCGGACTGGCCCTGGCTGGTCATCGCGAAGATGCCCATGATGATGAAGCCGAAGTGCGAGATCGACGCGTAGGCGACCAGCCGCTTGATGTCGCGCTGGCCCACGGCGAGCAGAGCGCCGTAGATGATGCTGATCAACGCCAGGACGAGGATCGCGGGCGTCGCCCACTTCGACGCCTCCGGGAACAGCTGGAGGCAGAAGCGGAGCATCGCGAAGGTGCCCACCTTGTCGACGACCGCGGTGATGAGGACGGCGACCGGGGCGGTGGCCTCCCCCATCGCGTTGGGCAGCCAGGTGTGCAGCGGCCACAGCGGGGCCTTCACCGCGAAGGCGAAGAAGAAGCCCAGGAACAGCCACCGTTCGGTGCTGGTCGCCATGTCCAGGGAACCGTTGGCCCGGGCCTCGGCGATCTCGGTGAGCGAGAAGTTCCCGGCGACCACGTACAGGCCGATCACCGCGGCCAGCATGATCAGACCGCCGGCCAGGTTGTACAGGAGGAACTTCACGGCCGCGTACGAGCGTTGTGTCGCCGCCACCTTCTCGCCGTGCTCGTGGGCACGGTCCCCGAAGCCTCCGATGAGGAAGTACATCGGGATGAGCATGGCTTCGAAGAAGATGTAGAAGAGGAAGACGTCGGTGGCCTCGAAGGAGATGATCACCATCGCCTCGACGGCCAGGATCAGGGCGAAGAAGCCCTGCGTCGGCCGCCAGCGGCGGCTTCCGGTCTCCAGCGGGTCGGCGTCGTGCCAGCCGGCCAGGATGATGAAGGGGATGAGGACGGCGGTGAGCGCGATGAGCGCCACCCCGATGCCGTCCACGCCCAGTTCGTACCGGACCCCGAACTCCTTGATCCAGGAGTGGGACTCGGTGAGCTGGTAGCGGTCGCCGTCCGGGTCGAAGCGGACCAGGACGGTGACGGCGAGCGCGAGCGTGCCGAGCGAGAAGAGCAGCGCCAGCCACTTGGCGGCGGTGCGCTGCGCGGCCGGCACGGCGGCCGTGGCCACCGCTCCGATCGCGGGGAGCGCCGCCGTCGCTGTCAGCAGGGGAAAGGACATCGGTATCAGACCGCCCTCATCAGCAGGGTCGCGGCGACGAGGACCGCCGCACCGCCGAACATCGAGACCGCGTACGACCGCGCGAAGCCGTTCTGCAGTCGGCGCAGCCGTCCGGACAGGCCGCCGACCGAGGCCGCCGTGCCGTTGACGACGCCGTCGACCAGCGTGTGGTCGACGTAGACCAGGGACCGCGTGAGGTGCTCGCCGCCGCGGACGAGGACGACGTGGTTGAAGTCGTCCTGGAGCAGGTCGCGCCGGGCGGCCCGGGTGAGCAGCGAGCCGCGCGGGGCGACGACCGGGACCGGCCTGCGGCCGTACTGGAGGTACGCGACGGTGACGCCGATGACCATCACGGCCACCGTGCACGAGGTGACCGCGGCCGCGCTGAGCGGCGCATCGCCGTGGTCGTGTCCAGTGATGGGCTCCAGCCAGTGCAGGAAGCGGTCGCCGACACTGAACAGGCCGCCGGCGAAGACCGATCCGAAGGCCAGCAGGATCATCGGGATCGTCATGGAGCGGGGCGACTCGTGCGGGTGCGGTTCGGCGTGCTCGCCGCGGTGCTCGGCGGCCGGCTCCGCGCTCGGCCCGGCCGGGGAGGCCGTGGGCCGGTTCCGCCAGCGCTCCTCTCCGAAGAACGTCAGCAGCATCACACGCGTCATGTAGTACGCGGTGATGGCCGCGCCGAGCAGGGCGCAGCCGCCGAGGATCCAGCCCTCGGTGCCGCCCTTGGCGAACGCCGCCTCGATGATCTTGTCCTTGGAGAAGAAGCCGGACAGACCCGGGAAGCCGATGATGGCGAGGTAGCCGAGCCCGAAGGTGACGAAGGTGACCGGCATGTACTTGCGCAGGCCGCCGTACTTCCTCATGTCGACCTCGTCGTTCATGCCGTGCATGACCGAACCGGCGCCGAGGAACAGACCGGCCTTGAAGAAGCCGTGCGTCACCAGGTGCATGATCGCGAAGACGTAGCCGATCGGGCCGAGGCCGGCGGCGAGCACCATGTAGCCGATCTGCGACATGGTCGAGCCGGCCAGCGCCTTCTTGATGTCGTCCTTCGCGCAACCGACGATCGCACCGAACAGGAGCGTGACGGCACCGACGATGGTGACGACCAGCTGCGCGTCGGGAGCGGCGTTGAAGATCGCTCCGGAGCGGACGATCAGGTAGACGCCCGCGGTCACCATCGTGGCGGCGTGGATAAGAGCCGAGACCGGGGTCGGGCCCTCCATCGCGTCCCCGAGCCAGGACTGCAGCGGCACCTGGGCGGACTTGCCGCAGGCGGCGAGCAGCAGCATCAGGGCGATGGCGGTGAGCCTGCCCTCGGAGGTGTCGGCGACGAGCCCGGCCTCTTCGCCGGTGCCGAGCACCGGGCCGAAGGCGAAGGTCCCGAAGGTGGTGAACATGATCAGGATGGCGATCGACAGACCCATGTCGCCGACGCGGTTGACCAGGAACGCCTTCTTCGCGGCCGTGGCGGCGCTGGGCTTGTGCTGCCAGAAGCCGATGAGCAGGAAGGAGGCGAGGCCGACGCCCTCCCAGCCGACGTACAGCAGCAGGTAGTTGTCGGCGAGGACGAGCAGCAGCATCGCCGCGAGGAACAGGTTCAGATAGCCGAAGAAGCGGCGGCGGCGCTCGTCGTGCTCCATGTACCCGACCGAGTACAGGTGGATCAGCGTGCCGACACCGGTGATCAGCAGGACGAACGTCATCGACAGCTGGTCGAGGCGGAAGGCGACGTCCGCCTGGAAGCCCTCCACCGGGATCCAGCTGAACAGGTGCTGTGTCAGCGTCCGGTGTTCGGCGTCCTTGCCGAGCAGGTCGGTGAAGAGGATGACGCCGAACACGAAGGACAGGGCCGCGAGCAGCGTGCCGATCCAGTGGCCGACGGCGTCCAGGCGCCGGCCACCGCACAGCAGGACCGCCGCTCCGAGCAGGGGCGCCGCGATGAGCAGCGCAATCAGGTTCTCTGCATTCATACGGTCCAGCGCCCCTTACAGCTTCATCAGGCTGGCGTCGTCGACCGAGGCCGAGTGGCGGGAACGGAACAGCGACACGATGATCGCGAGCCCGACCACGACCTCCGCGGCGGCGACGACCATCGTGAAGAAGGCGATGATCTGGCCGTCGAGATTGCCGTGCATCCGGGAGAAGGCGACGAGCGAGAGGTTGCAGGCGTTGAGCATGAGCTCGACGCACATGAACACCACGATCGCGTTGCGCCGGATCAGCACGCCGGTGGCGCCGATGGTGAACAGCAGAGCGGCGAGATAGAGATAGTTGACGGGGTTCACTTCGCCGCCTTCCTGTGGTCCGTGCGCTCCAGGCGGTCCTCGGCGCGCTGCTCCAGTGCCTTGAGGTCGTTGAGCGCCTCGGTGGACACGTCACGGATCTGGCCGCGGTCGCGCAGCGTCTTGCTGACGGTGAGCTCCGAGGGGGTGCCGTCGGGCAGCAGTCCGGCGATGTCCACGGCGTTGTGCCGGGCGTACACACCGGGCGCCGGCAGCGGCGGGAGGTGCTTGCCCTCGCGCACCCGCTGCTCGGCCAGCTCCCGCTGGGTCTTGGCACGCTCGGTGCGCTCCCGGTGGGTGAGCACCATGGCGCCGACGGCGGCCGTGATGAGCAGGGCGCCGGTGATCTCGAAGGCGAAGACGTACTTGGTGAAGATGAGGGCCGCCAGGCCCTCCACGTTGCCGCCCGCGTTGGCCTGCGCGAGGCCGTTGAACTCCGAGAGGGAGGCGTTGCCGATGCCGGCGGTCAGCAGGATGCCGAAGCCGAGGCCGCACAGAAGGGCCAGCCAGCGCTGGCCCTTGATGGTCTCCTTCAGCGAGTCCGCCGCCGTGACGCCGACGAGCATCACCACGAAGAGGAACAGCATCATGATCGCGCCGGTGTAGACGACGATCTGTACGACGCCCAGGAAGTAGGCGCCGTTGGCGAGGTAGAACACCGCCAGGATGATCATGGTGCCGGCCAGGCAGAGCGCGCTGTGCACGGCCTTCTTCATGAAGACGGTGCACAGGGCGCCGATCACCGCGACCGTGCCGAGGACCCAGAACTGGAAGGCCTCGCCGGTGGAGGTGGAGTAGGCGGCCAGTTGCGCGGTCATCGGCCGATCACCTTCTCCGACGCCGGCTCGTCCGCTCCGAAGGTGGAGGCGGCCTCCTGCACCACCTCGCCCTTGGTGTGGGGCACCTGCCGCTCGGTGCCGGGCGCGGCCTCCGTCACCAGCCCCCGGTAGTAGTCCTGTTCGTCCGTCCCGGGGTACATCGCGTGCGGGGAGTCCACCATGCCGTCCTCAAGACCGGCGAGCAGCTGCTCCTTGGTGTAGATGAGGTTGGCGCGGCTGGAGTCGGCGAGCTCGAACTCGTTCGTCATGGTCAACGCGCGCGTGGGGCACGCCTCGATGCACAGTCCGCACAGGATGCAGCGGGCGTAGTTGATCTGGTACACCCTGCCGTACCGCTCGCCCGGCGAGTAGCGCTCCTCGTCGGTGTTGTCCGCGCCCTCGACGTAGATCGCATCGGCGGGGCAGGCCCAGGCGCACAGCTCGCAGCCGACGCACTTCTCCAGGCCGTCCGGATGGCGGTTGAGCTGGTGCCGTCCGTGGAAGCGCGGAGCGGTGGTCTTCTGCTCTTCCGGGTACTGCTCGGTCAGCCGCTTCTTGAACATGGCCTTGAAGGTCACGCCGAAGCCGGCCACGGGGTTCTGGAAGCCAGGCTTTGTCTGCCCGGTCTCCTTGGGCTCCTCAGCCATCGGACGCCTCCTTTCCATCCAGAGATCCGTCGTCACTCTGAGTATTCACTGCGCCACTGACAATCAGCTCCCGCTCGCTGCGCGAACGGCGCCGCGGTACCGGCGGCAACTCCTGTCCCGGCAGCGGCGGTACGGGGAATCCACCCGCCGTCGGGTCGAATGCGGCGCTCGGAGCGGGCTCCTCCTTCGGCTTCCCTCGGATCATGTCCGCGACGAAGGAGAGCAGCAGGAGCACGAAGACACCGCCGGCGACGTAGAGCGCGATGTCGGCGAAGTCGTAGCCCTCGTTGCGGAGGGCGCGCACGGTGGCGACGAGCATCAGCCACACCACGGCGATCGGGAGGAGCACCTTCCACCCGAGCTTCATCAGCTGGTCGTAGCGGACCCGGGGGAGGGTGCCGCGCAGCCACACGAAGAAGAAGATCAGCATTTGGAGCTTGACGACGAACCAGAGCATCGGCCACCAGCCGTGGTTCGCGCCCTCCCAGAAGGTGCTGATGGGCCAGGGGGCCCGCCAGCCGCCGAGGAACAGCGTCACCGCGATCATCGACACGGTGATCATGTGGACGTACTCGCAGAGCATGAAGATGGCGAACTTGATGGAGCTGTACTCGGTGTTGAAGCCGCCGACCAGGTCGCCCTCGGACTCCGGCATGTCGAACGGGGCCCGGCTGGACTCACCGATCATCGTCACCATGTAGATCAGGAACGAGACCGGCAGCAGGATGACGTACCAGCGGTCCTGCTGGGCTCCGACGATCGTCGAGGTCGACATCGAACCGGAGTAGAGGAACACCGACGCGAAGGCCGCGCCCATGGCGATCTCGTACGAGATCATCTGGGCGCACGAGCGGATACCGCCGAGCAGCGGGTACGTCGATCCGGAGGCCCAGCCACCGAGGACGAAGCCGTACACCCCCAGCGAGCCGATGGCCAGGATGTAGAGCATCGCGACCGGCAGGTCGGTGAGCTGCATCGTGGTGCGCTGGCCGAAGATCGAGATCTCGTTGCCCGCCGGACCGAAGGGGATCACCGCGATGGCCATGAAGGCCGGGATGGCGGCGATGATCGGCGCGAGGACGTAGACCACCTTGTCCGCGCGTTTGACGATGATGTCTTCCTTGAGCATCAGCTTCACGCCGTCGGCGAGCGACTGGAGCATGCCCCAGGGGCCGTGCCGGTTGGGGCCGACCCGGCGCTGCATCCAGCCGACGACCTTGCGCTCCATGACGATGGAGATCAGCACGGTCAGCATCATGAAGGCGAAGCAGAACACCGCCTTGATGACGACCAGCCACCAGGGGTCGCGGCCGAACATCGAGAGGTCTTCAGCGGCGAGATACGGGCTCATGCCTCCACCTCCTTGGGGGCCTCGGCCGCGGAGGTCGACGGGCCGATGCGGACGAGGGAGCCGGGCCGGGCCCCGGTGTCGGAGGCGACGCCGTGGCCGGTGGAGTTCAGCGGGAGCCAGACCACCCGGTCGGGCATCTCGGTGACCTTGAGCGGAAGTTCGACCGTCCCGGCGGTGCCGGTCACCGCGAGGACGTCGCCGTCCTTCACGCCCGCCTCGGCGGCGGTGGCTGCCGACACGCGCGCGTGTGCCGCGTGCCGCGTCCCCGCGAGCGCCTCGTCGCCCTCCTGGAGCCTGCCCTGGTCGAGCAGCAGCCGGTGTCCGGCCAGCACGGCCTCACCGGCGGCCGGTCGCGGCAACTGGGCGGCCGTCTCCAGGGGTTCGGTGGCCCGCGGCCCGTCCCACGCACCGAGCCGGTCCAGCTCCGCACGCGTGGTCCGCAGATCCGGCAGCCCCAGGTGTACGTCCATGGCGTCGGCCAGCATCTGCAGGACGCGTCCGTCGGTCGGGGCCAGGCGGCGCGTCATCTGGTCGGGCTTGAGCGCGGCCTCGAAGAAGCGCACCCTGCCCTCCCAGTTGAGGAAGGTGCCGGCCTTCTCGGCGACGGCGGCCACCGGAAGGACCACGTCGGCGCGCTCGCTGACCTCGCTGGGCCGCAGCTCCAGCGAGACGAGGAAGCCGACCTCGGCGAGCGCCTCACGCGCGCGTGCCGGATCGGGCAGGTCGGCGATCTCCACGCCGGCGACCAGCAGGGCCTGGAGTTCGCCGGTGGCGGCGGCCTCCACGATCTGGCTGGTGTCGCGGCCGTAGCGGTGCGGCAGGTCGGCCAGGCCCCAGGCCGCGGCGACCTCCTCACGGGCGCGCGGGTCGGTGGCCGGACGGCCGCCCGGCAGCAGCGACGGAAGCGCACCGGCCTCGACGGCCCCGCGCTCCCCCGCCCGGCGCGGAATCCACACCAGGTGGGCGCCGGTCGCCGACGCGGCGCGTACGGCGGCGGTCAGCCCGCCGCCCACAGCGGCCAGCCGCTCGCCCACGACGATCACCGCGCCCTCGGCGCGCAGCGCCTCGGCGGCCTTCGCCCCGCCGTCCTCCAGGCCGACCCCGCTCGCGAGCGCGTCCAGCCACTCGGTCTCGGTGCCGGGAGCGGCGGGCAGCAGCGTTCCGCCGGCCTTCTCCAGGCCGCGGGTGGCGTAGGTGGCGAGGGAGAAGACCTGCTGGCCGTGCTTGCGCCAGGCCTTGCGCAGCCGCAGGAAGACGCCGGGCGCCTCCTCCTCGGCCTCGAACCCGACCAGCAGCACCGCGGGCGCCTTCTCCAGCGCGGTGTACGTCACGCCCGTACCGTCGAGGTCGCGGCCGCGTCCGGCGATCTGCGCGGCGAGGAAGTCGGCCTCCTCGCTGCTGTGCACACGCGCGCGGAAGTCGATGTCGTTGGTGTCGAGCGCCACGCGCGCGAACTTGCTGTAGGCGTAGGCGTCCTCGATGATGAGGCGGCCGCCGGTCAGGACGCCGGTGCGGCCGCGCGAGGCGAGCAGCCCCTGGGCGGCGATCTGCAGCGCCTCCGGCCAGGAGGCCGGTTCCAGGACGCCCTCGGCGTTGCGCACCAGAGGCGTCTCGATCCGGTCCCGCTGCTGCGCGTACCGGAACGCGAACCGCCCCTTGTCGCAGATCCACTCCTCGTTGACCTCCGGGTCGGGCGAGGCCAGGCGCCGCATGACCTTGCCGCGCCGGTGGTCGGTGCGCGTCGCGCAGCCGCCGGAGCAGTGCTCGCACACGGAGTGCGAGGAGACCAGGTCGAAGGGGCGGGAGCGGAAGCGGTACGCCGCCGAGGTGAGCGCGCCGACCGGGCAGATCTGGATGGTGTTGCCGGAGAAGTACGACTCGAAGGGGTCGCCCTCACCGGTGCCGACCTGCTGCAGGGCGCCCCGCTCGATCAGCTCGATCATCGGGTCGCCGGCGATCTGGTTGGAGAAGCGGGTGCAGCGCGCGCACAGCACGCACCGCTCGCGGTCGAGCAGCACCTGCGTGGAGATCGGCACCGGCTTCTCGTACGTCCGCTTCCTGCCCTCGAAGCGGGACTCGGCGTTGCCGTGCGACATGGCCTGGTTCTGCAGCGGGCACTCGCCGCCCTTGTCGCAGACCGGGCAGTCCAGCGGGTGGTTGATGAGCAGGAGCTCCATCACACCCTTCTGGGCCTTCTCCGCGACCGGCGAGCTGAGCTGGGTCTTCACCACCATCCCGTCGGTGCAGGTGATGGTGCACGAGGCCATCGGCTTGCGCTGGCCCTCGACCTCGACGATGCACTGGCGGCAGGCGCCGGCCGGGTCGAGTGCCGGATGGTCGCAGAACCGGGGGATCTCGATGCCGAGCTGTTCGGCGGCCCGGATGACCAGGGTGCCCTTCGGCACGCTGATCTCGGCGCCGTCGATCGTCAGCGACACGAGATCTTCCGGCGGGACCGCCGCCTCCCCGCCTCCGGAGGGAGCGCTGGTCGTCACTGTCATGCGTTCACCTCCGTGTGCTTGTCCGCCCAGGCCGTCGACTTGGCCGGGTCGAAGGGGCAGCCGCGGCCCGTGATGTGCTGCTCGTACTCCTCGCGGAAGTACTTGAGCGAGGAGAAGATCGGCGATGCGGCGCCGTCGCCGAGGGCGCAGAACGACTTGCCGTTGATGTTGTCGGCGATGTCGTTCAGCTTGTCGAGGTCGCTCATCACGCCCTTGCCGGCCTCGATGTCGCGCAGCAACTGCACGAGCCAGTAGGTGCCTTCACGGCAGGGCGTGCACTTGCCGCAGGACTCGTGGGCGTAGAACTCGGTCCAGCGCGTGACGGCGCGCACCACGCAGGTTGTCTCGTCGAAGCACTGCAGCGCCTTGGTGCCGAGCATGGAGCCGGCGGCGCCGACGCCCTCGTAGTCGAGGGGCACGTCGAGGTGCTCGTCGGTGAACATCGGCGTCGAGGAGCCGCCCGGCGTCCAGAACTTCAGCCGGTGGCCCGGCCGCATGCCGCCGCTCATCTCCAGCAGCTGGCGCAGGGTGATGCCGAGCGGGGCCTCGTACTGGCCGGGGCTGGCGACGTGGCCGCTGAGCGAGTAGAGCGTGAAGCCCGGGGACTTCTCGCTGCCCATCGACCTGAACCAGTCTTTTCCTTTGTGGAGGATCGCGGGAACCGATGCGATCGATTCGACGTTATTCACCACAGTCGGGCAGGCATAGAGGCCCGCAACGGCAGGGAAAGGGGGACGGAGCCGCGGTTGACCACGGCGGCCTTCGAGCGAGTCGAGCAGTGCGGTCTCCTCACCGCAGATGTACGCGCCCGCACCCGCGTGCACGGTGAGTTCGAGGTCGAGGCCACTGCCGAGGATGTTCTTGCCGAGGTAGCCGGCCGCATAGGCCTCGCTCACGGCCGAGTGCAACCGCCGCAGCACGGGGACGACTTCACCACGCAGATAGATGAAGGCATGCGAAGACCTGATGGCATAACACGCGATGATCATGCCCTCGATGAGGCTGTGCGGGTTCGCGAAGAGGAGCGGAATGTCCTTGCACGTTCCGGGCTCCGATTCGTCG
Source organism: Streptomyces sp. TRM68416 (assembly GCF_014596915.1). Classification (GTDB taxonomy): domain Bacteria; phylum Actinomycetota; class Actinomycetes; order Streptomycetales; family Streptomycetaceae; genus Streptomyces. The sequence goes on along the minus strand of NZ_JACVWU010000005.1, from coordinate 17,312 downwards.
GCGTTGACAACTAGATAGTGCGGTTTTCCATCTCCCTGGGGAATGAACTGCCACTTCATTCCGGTGGGGAATCCCGCGCCGCCGCGCCCGCGCAGACCGGAGTCCTTGACGTACGCGATCAGGTCGTCCGGCGACATGGCGAGCGCCTTGCGGAGTCCCTCGTATCCCTCGTGCCTTCGGTAGACGTCCAGCGTCCAGGACTTGTCCTCGTCCCAGAAGGCCGACAGCACGGGTGCGAGCAGCTTCTCGGGGCTGGTGTCTTTCAGCTCGGGTGCCAAGGTCATCACTCCCCCTCCTCGGCGACGGGTCCGGCCGGGTGGGCCGGGTCGGAGGCCGATGTGTCCTGCGGCGCGTCGTGTGAGCTCAAGTGCTCCGTCGGTGACGGCTCGTGCACCGCCTTGTCCTGCGGCTCCTCATGAGGTCGGCCGTCGCGTGGGTGAACCACCCGCGCGGGAGCGGTCTCCCCCTTGGCCAGCTTGAGGCCGACCAGCGAAGCGGGTCCCGCGCTTCCGCCGGCCTCGACGGCCCCTTCCCGCTCGTCGGGAAAGCCCGCCAGGATCCTGGCCGTCTCCTTGAAGGTGCACAGCCGCGCCCCGCGCGTGGGCGTCACTTCGCGCCCGGTGCGCAGGTCGTCCACCATGCGCTTCGCGCTCTCGACGGTCTGGTTGTCGAAGAACTCCCAGTTGACCATCACGACCGGCGCGTAGTCGCAGGCCGCGTTGCACTCGATGTGCTCCAGGGTGACCTTGCCGTCGTCGGTGGTCTCGCCGTTGCCGACGCCCAGGTGCTCCTGGAGCGCCTCGAAGATCGCGTCGCCTCCCATTACCGCGCACAGTGTGTTGGTGCACACGCCGACCTGGTAGTCACCGCTCGGCCGGCGCCGGTACATGGTGTAGAAGGTGGCGACCGCGGTCACCTCGGCCGTGGTCAGGTTCAGCATGTCCGCGCAGAACTGCATCCCGGTGCGCGTGACATGGCCCTCCTCCGACTGCACGAGGTGCAGCAGTGGCAGGAGCGCCGACCGGGAGTCGGGGTAGCGGGCGATGACCTCGCGCGCGTCCCGCTCCAGTCGGGTTCGAACGTCGTCCGGGTAGCCGGGCGCGGGCAGTTGGGGCATGCCCAGGCTGACGCCCTGCTCCGAAGAACTGGTGGTCACCGGTCGACGCCTCCCATCACGGGGTCGATGGACGCGACGGCGACGATGACGTCGGCGACCTGGCCGCCTTCGCACATCGCCGCCATGGCCTGCAGGTTGGTGAAGGACGGGTCGCGGAAGTGGACCCGGTAGGGGCGGGTGCCTCCGTCGGAGACGGCATGCACCCCGAGTTCGCCCTTGGGTGACTCGACGGCCGCGTACGCCTGTCCCGGCGGGACGCGGAAGCCCTCGGTGACCAGCTTGAAGTGGTGGATCAGGGCCTCCATGGAGGTGCCCATGATCTTCTTGATGTGGTCGAGGGAGTTGCCGAGGCCGTCCGGACCGAGCGCGAGCTGGGCGGGCCAGGCGATCTTCTTGTCGGCGACCATGACCGGGCCGGGCTGGAGCCGGTCCAGGCACTGCTCGACGATCCTGAGCGACTGGCGCATCTCCTCCAGCCGGATCAGGAAGCGGCCGTAGGAGTCGCAGGTGTCGGCGGTCGGGACCTCGAAGTCGAAGGTCTCGTAGCCGCAGTAGGGCTGTGCCTTGCGCAGGTCGTGCGGCAGGCCGGTGGAGCGCAGGACCGGGCCGGTGGCGCCGAGAGCCATGCAGCCGGCCAGGTCGAGGTAGCCGATGTCCTGCATACGGGCCTTGAAGATGGGGTTCCCGGTGGCGAGCTTGTCGTACTCCGGGAGGTTCTTCTTCATCTTCTTCACGAACTCGCGGATCTGGTCCACCGCGCCGGGCGGCAGGTCCTGCGCGAGTCCGCCGGGGCGGATGTACGCGTGGTTCATCCGGAGGCCCGTGATGAGCTCGTAGATGTCGAGAATCATTTCACGATCACGGAATCCGTAGATCATGATCGTGGTGGCGCCGAGTTCCATGCCGCCGGTGGCGATGCACACCAGGTGCGAGGAGAGCCGGTTGAGCTCCATCAGGAGCACGCGGATGAGGGTGGCGCGGTCGGGGATCTGGTCCTCGATGCCGAGGAGTTTCTCGACGGCGAGGCAGTAGCCGGTCTCGTTGAAGAAGGACGTCAGGTAGTCCATGCGTGTCACGAACGTGGTGCCCTGCGTCCACGTGCGGAACTCGAGGTTCTTCTCGATGCCGGTGTGCAGGTAGCCGATGCCGCAGCGGGCCTCGGTGACCGTCTCGCCGTCGATCTCCAGGATCAGGCGGAGCACCCCGTGGGTGGAGGGGTGCTGGGGGCCCATGTTGACGACGATGCGTTCGTCGTCGGCACGGGCCGCGGACTCGACGACCTCGTCCCAGTCGCCACCGGTGACCGTGTAGACGGTGCCTTCGGTGGTCTCGCGGGGGGAAGCGTGGGAAGTGCTCATGAGTACGACCTCCGCTGGTCCGGAGCCGGGATCTGGGCGCCCTTGTACTCGACGGGGATGCCGCCGAGGGCGTAGTCCTTGCGCTGGGGGTGGCCCTGCCAGTCGTCCGGCATCATGATCCGCGTCAGGGCCGGGTGACCCTCGAAGACGATCCCGAAGAAGTCGTAGGTCTCGCGCTCGTGCCAGTCGTTGGTGGGATAGACCGCGACCAGCGACGGGATGCGGGGGTCGCTGTCGGGGGCGCTGACCTCCAGGCGGATCAGCCGGTTGTGGGTGATCGAGCGCAGGTGGTAGACGGCGTGCAGCTCGCGGCCCTTGTCGTGCGGGTAGTGGACGCCGCTGACTCCGGTGCAGAGCTCGAAGCGCAGGGCGGGGTCGTCGCGCAGGGTGCGGGCGACGCGCAGCAGGTGCTCGCGTTCGATGTGGAACGTGAGCTCGTCGCGGTCGACGACCGTCTTCTCGATGGCGTTGTCGGGCAGGAGGCCCTGTTCCTCCAGTGCGCCCTCCAGCTCGTCGGCGACCTCGTCGAACCAGCCGCCGTAGGGGCGGCTCGCCGGGCCCGGGAGCCGGACCGAGCGGACGAGGCCGCCGTAACCGGAGGTGTCGCCGCCGTTGTTGGCGCCGAACATGCCGCGCTGGACGCGGATCTCCTCGCCGCCCTGGCCGCGCTGGCCCGGGAGGTTGGAGGCACTGAGGTCCTTTTCGGGATTGACCTCGTTGCCGTTGGCGTCGCTCACCGCAGCAGCCCCTTCATTTCGATCGTGGGCAGGGCCTTGAGTGCCGCTTCCTCCGCCTCGCGGGCCGCTTCCTCCGCGTTCACGCCGAGCTTGGAGGACTGGATCTTCTGGTGGAGCTTGAGGATCGCGTCCACCAGCATCTCGGGCCGCGGCGGGCAGCCGGGGAGGTAGATGTCGACCGGGACGATGTGGTCGACGCCCTGCACGATCGCGTAGTTGTTGAACATGCCGCCCGAGGAGGCGCAGACCCCCATGGAGATCACCCATTTCGGGTTCGGCATCTGGTCGTAGACCTGCCGGAGCACCGGCGCCATCTTCTGGCTCACCCGGCCGGCGACGATCATGAGGTCCGCCTGCCGCGGGGAGCCGCGGAAGACCTCCATGCCGAAGCGCGCCAGGTCGTAGCGTCCGGCGCCGGTGGTCATCATCTCGATGGCGCAGCACGCGAGGCCGAAGGTGGCGGGGAAGACGGACGCCTTGCGCACCCAGCCCGCGGCCTGCTCGACGGTGGTCAGCAGGAAGCCGCTCGGCAGCTTTTCTTCGAGTCCCATGTCGTTAAAGGCCCCTCAGTCCCATTCCAGGCCGCCGCGCCGCCATACGTACGCGTACGCGACGAAGACGGTGAGCACGAAGAGCAGCATCTCCACGAGCCCGAAGATCCCCAGGGCGTCGAAGGTGACGGCCCAGGGGTAGAGGAAGACGATCTCGATATCGAAGATGATGAAGAGCATCGCCGTCAGGTAGTACTTGATCGGGAAGCGCCCGCCGCCGGCCGGCGTGGGGGTCGGTTCGATTCCGCACTCGTAGGCTTCGAGCTTGGCGCGGTTGTACCGCTTCGGACCGATCAGCGTGGCCATGACCACGGAGAAGATCGCAAAGCCTGCCCCGAGGGCTCCCAGTACGAGGATGGGCGCATACGCGTTCACCGCTCCTCGCTCCTCTCAGTCGGCACTGACTGCTGGCGGTTGCATCGGACTCGTCTCCTGCGTCCCACCGGTTCCTCGAACCTTGCTCGTCCTGACCAAGATCGAGAACATGTGAAGCAGGTCACAAGCCCAACTGCCTCGCATCTTATGCCTGCCGCTCTGTGATCTGCGACACGGGGTATTGCACAAGCTTTGTGATCTCCACCACCTGACGAAGGATCATGAAGTCGGATGAGTGGTGATCTTCGCACGCGAGGCGTCCAAGTGATCACCTCACGTGACATTTCCGCTCGTCGTCCCAGCTCGGACGGGGCGTCTCAATATCAAGAGGCTTCCCTTGCATGCAAATTGGCGCTGGACGCCACGTCCTGATAGAGGACCCCGTTCACACATCAGAGGGAGGTCCGCGGTGCGATGTGGACGCGTGCACGCGTTCACGAGCGACCCGGGGCGGGCCGTGCGCGCGAGACGCGACCGTCGCCGTAACCGTTGCGTGACCTCCGCCACACTCCCGAGAGGGTCACGAGAAGCGGGCTTGGCCACCGGCCTCAACAGGTGGTAGGCGTGGGGCAATTCGGGCGAACCGACGAAAGGCCGTGATCACAGGCAGGTTAAGCCCGGTCCGCTTTGTCCGTTACGGCGTCAATAAAGGGCGACACGCCCGGGGTTCACGCGGTCGATTGAACAACTGTGGCGCAGCACACGTTTCTTGAAGGTATGGAGGAGCCCCTGATACCGGTTGTTCTCATGTCCCACACCGCTCACATACGCAGCCACCGGAAGCCCCGCCGCAGCGCGACGACGAGTCTCGCGATGCGCGCCGGAGTTGCCGGTGGCGTCCTCAGCATGGCAGCGGCGGGTGCGTCGGCCACGGCGAACGCCGCCGAGCCGGTGACGCAGACCATCGAACTGCCCACCCTCACGGCCGACCTGGCCGCCCAGGTCGCCGAGTCCGCGGACGCCACCCAGCAGGCCGCGGCCACCTACGAGCTGCAGGCCGAGCGTGACGCGGCCGCCGCAAAGGCCGCGAAGCAGGCCAAGGCGGACCTCGCCGAGGCGAAGAAGAAGGCGGAGGCCAAGAAGAAGGCCGCCGAGGAGGCCCGCAAGGCCGCGGCGGAGCGCGCCTCGCGCAACGCCGAGCGTGCCACCCTCTCCACCACCAGCACGGCCGCCACGGCCCCGACCACGGCCTCCGCTCCCGCCAGCGGCAGCGTCGCGACGGTCATCTCCTTCCTCAAGGCCCAGCTGGGCGACGCCTACGTCCTGGGCGCCACCGGCCCCAACGCGTGGGACTGCTCCTCCCTGGTCCAGGCCGCGTTCAAGCAGGTCAACATCGACCTGCCGCGCGTCTCGCAAGACCAGTCGATGGTCGGCACGGACGTCCCCCTGTCCAGCATCCAGGTCGGCGACATCCTGTACTGGGGCGGCAAGGGCTCGGCCTACCACGTGGGCGTGTACATCGGAAACGGCCAGTACCTGGACGCCGCCAACCCGTCCAAGGGCGTGGTCATCCAGGACCTCTCCGGCTACCCGGCCTCGGGCGCGGTGCGCGTACTCTGACGCACCGCCCTCCACGGGCACAGTCGTACGGACGGGGCCGCAGCCGCTCGGGGGCAGCGGCCCCGTCCGGCGCTCTCCGTCCGGCGCTCTCCGTCCGGCGCTCTCCGTCCGGGCGGCTCGGCGGATGCGGCCGGTTCGCCTCTGCGGCTCCTGCTTGTTCTGTTGTCATGAAAAGCGACAGCAACGGCGACAGAACAAGGAGTTCGCAATGCCGAGTGTCTTCCTCCAGGGCAGGCCCGTCGACTCGTATCCGCCGCTCGCGCCCGAGGCCCGGCGCGGGGCCGTGCGCAGGATCGTCGAGGCGGGTGAAGGGGTCCTGCACAAGCCGTGCCGGGACGTGACCGAGTTCGGGCCGGATCTCGCGGCGCTCATCGACGACATGTTCCTGACGATGTACATCGCCGACGGCTGCGGACTCGCGGCCAACCAAATCGGGGTCGATCTGCGGTTGTTCGTCTACGACTGCCCGGACGACGACGGGGTCCGGCATGTCGGGCATGTCGTGAACCCGGTGCTGGAGCAGCTCGACGCGGCCGGCCGGCGCCTGCTCGACGAGGGCGAGGGGTGCCTGTCGGTGCCGGGCGCCGTGATGGACGTACCGCGCCCGGACCGGGCCGTGGTGCGTGGGTTCGACAAGGACGGCGCACCGCTCGTCGTCGAGGGCACCGGGTACTTCGCGCGGTGTCTCGCGCACGAGACCGACCACTGCGACGGGCAGGTCTATCTGGACCGGCTCTCCCGGCGGGAGCGGAAGGACGCGCTGCGGCAGGTGGCGGACCGCCGGGACGAGGTCTTCGCGCGACGGGCGGCCAGGACGGCGGCGCTGAGCGGCTGATCCGGCACGACGAACGACGCCGGTGGTCGTGATCGCCCCGACGGCCCTGGACGATCACGACCACATGGTCGGTCACGCCTTGGGGGCCACCTTGCTCAGGCCGTTGATGATGCGGTCCATCGCGTCGCCGCCCGTGGGGTCGGTGAGGTTGGCGAGGAGCTTCAGGGTGAACTTCATCAGCAGCGGGTGGGTCAGACCGCGCTGGGTCGCGATCTTCATGACCTTCGGGTTGCCGATGAGCTTCACGAAGGCGCGGCCCATCGTGTAGTAGCCGCCGTAGGTGTCCTTCAGGACGCGCGGGTAGCGCTGGAGGGCCATTTCACGGCCCGCGGGGGTCGAGCGGGCGTGGGCCTGGACGATGACGTCGGCGGCGATCTGGCCGGACTCCATGGCGTAGGCGATGCCCTCGCCGTTGAAGGGGTTCACCAGGCCGCCGGCGTCGCCGACGAGCAGCAGCCCGCGCGTGTAGTGCGGCTGGCGGTTGAAGGCCATGGGGAGGGCGGCGCCGCGGATGGGGCCGGTCATGTTCTCCGGCGTGTAGCCCCACTCCTCCGGCATGGAGGCGCACCAGGCCTTCAGGACCTCGCGCCAGTCGAGTTCCTTGAAGGAGTCGGAGGTGTTCAGGACGCCCAGGCCGACGTTCGAGGTGCCGTCGCCCATGCCGAAGATCCAGCCGTAGCCGGGCAGCAGGCGGTCCTCGCCCGGGCCGCGGCGGTCCCACAGCTCCAGCCAGGACTCCAGGTAGTCGTCCTCGTGCCGGGGGGACTCGAAGTAGGTCCGTACGGCCACGCCCATCGGGCGGTCCTCGCGGCGGTGCAGGCCCATCGCCAGCGACAGACGCGTGGAGTTGCCGTCGGCGGCCACCACCAGGGGCGCGTGGAAGGTGACTTCGCGCTTCTCCTCGCCGAGCTTGGCGTGCACGCCGGTGATACGGCCGGTGCGGTCGTCGATGATCGGGGCGCCGACGTTGCAGCGCTCGTACAGGCGCGCGCCCGCCTTCTGGGCCTGGCGGGCGAGCTGCTCGTCGAAGTCGTCGCGCTTGCGGACGAGTCCGTAGTCGGGGAAGGAGGCGAGGTCCGGCCAGTCGAGCTGGAGCCGGACACCGCCGCCGATGATCCGCAGGCCCTTGTTGCGCAGCCAGCCGGCCTCTTCGGAGATGTCGATGCCCATCGCCACCAGCTGCTTGACCGCGCGCGGGGTGAGGCCGTCGCCGCAGACCTTCTCCCGCGGGAACTCGGTCTTCTCCAGCAGGAGTACGTCGAGTCCGGCCTTGGCCAGGTGGTACGCGGTCGTGGAGCCGGCTGGCCCCGCGCCCACGACGATCACATCGGCGGTGTTGTCGGAGAGGAGGGGCTCGGTCACGGCGGGATCTCCCCAAGTTCGAAATCTGCGTGCCGACCGGCACTGGACATGGGCAGTCTATGCAGCAGTAGCGATCACCCGGCTGAAGGGCTGCCCCGTGAACCGAGCTCTCCCCGTAGTACGGCTGCGCGTCCCCACCGACGAGGACGCCGTCGCCTGGCACCGGCTCTTCGACGACCCGGAGGTCATGGAGTTCCACGGCGGTAGGTCCGCCGGGCTGTCGGTCTACGAGGAGCTCACCGCCCGGCAGCGGCGGCACGACGCCGAGCGCGGGTTCTGCCTGTGGAGCATGCTCGACGAGTCCGGGGACGTCATCGGCTTCACCGGCGCCCAGCCCTGGGAGCGGGACTGGGGGCCCACGGGCGAGATCGAGATCGGCTGGCGGCTCGCCCGGGCGCACTGGGGCCGGGGGTACGTCACCGCGGCCGCGCGGGAGACGCTGGAGCGGGTGCGGGCGGCGGGGGTGCCGGGCGTGGTGGCGATGGTGGACGCCCGCAACGAGCGCTCGATCGCGGTGACCCGGCGGCTGGGCATGCGGCTGGCCGAGGTGTTCACCACGCCGACGAGTGAACGGCAGGGCCACTGCTATCGGTTGGACCTGGAAAGCGGAAGAGCTTAGCCCTATTTCGGTCACCAACAGTAACGAACTGTCACAGAAAGACACTTAGCGCTTCCGGGCGGCGCTCGGCCGGGGTTACTCTGCCGGTACCGCTGGGGGTGACATCTGTGCATATACCGCCCAAGACGCCCGAAGTACGCGTACCGCGCCTCGTCGGCCTGATGGCCGTGGACGCGTGCAGGTCGGCCGAGGCACGCGGCGTGCTGCTGGCCTCGCCCGACCGGGCCGACGTCCGTCTCGCCCTCGTCGACTACGTCGTACGGCAGTACCCGCCGCCGGGCGTCGAGGTGCCGCGCGGGGCCGTCGTCACCGTGTGGTTCGACTTCGGGGAGGGCGAGGGCGGCGGAGGCGCGGGCGTACGGGAGCCGCGTTCACCGCGACCGCCGCGCGGCGGGACGCAACGGGAGCTCGACGAGCCCGGCGGCCACTCCTACGCGGCATGCGCGGGCTTCGGCTGCCCCTGAAGCGGCCGGTCCTGAAACGGCCGGTCCTGAAACGGCCGGTCCTGAAACGGCCGACCCTGAAGCGGCCAGCCCTGAAACGGCCGGTCCCCAAACGGTCGTACCGGAAACGGCCCCCCGCCTCAGCTCTCCTTGAACCCTCGGTGCAGCGCCACGACCCCGCCTGTCAGGTTGCGCCAGACGACCTTCGACCAGCCGGCCCCCCGCAGACGTTCGGCCAGGGCGGGCTGGTCGGGCCAGGCGCGGATGGACTCGGCGAGGTAGACGTAGGCGTCGGGGTTGGAGGAGACCGCGCGGGCGACCGGCGGGAGGGCGCGCATCAGGTACTCGGTGTAGACGGTCCGGAAGGGCGCCCACGTGGGGTGCGAGAACTCGCAGATGACAACCCGGCCGCCGGGCCTCGTCACCCGGTACATCTCGCGCAGCGCGGCGTCGAAGTCCTGGACGTTGCGCAGGCCGAAGGAGATCGTGACGGCGTCGAAGGTGCCGTCCTTGAACGGCAGTCGCGTCGCGTCGCCCGCCGTGAGCGGCAGCCAGGGGTGCTTGCGCTTGCCGACCTGGAGCATGCCGAGGGAGAAGTCACAGGGCACGACGTACGCGCCGGTGCGGGCGAAGGGCAGGGAGGAGGTCGCCGTACCGGCGGCGAGGTCCAGGATCTTCTGCGCGGGCCGGGCGTCGACCGCCTTGGCGACCTCCTTGCGCCACACCCGGTCCTGGCCGAGCGACAGCACGTCGTTGGTCAGGTCGTACCGTTCCGCGACGTCGTCGAACATGGAGGCGACTTCGTGCGGCTGCTTGTTCAGGGAAGCGCGGGTCACGGGCCCATTCTTGCAGCCGCCCTCGCGCGACCGGCGGACGCCCTCACCGAGTGCAGCGAGGCGGGGCGTGTTCACAAGAAGCGCCCCCGATCTACCGACGCCGGTAGACCAACCGTCCCTCCGCCACCGTCGCCACGCACGTCCCCGCGCCCCTCTCCGCGAGTTCGGCCTCGTCCCGTACCTCGAAAACCGCGAAGCGGGCCGAGGAGTGGCGCTCGCGCGGGGCCGCGAACTCCACCGGCAGCCCGGAGCCGTACGGGTCGAGCGCGGGAGTTCCGCCGGGGCTGCCGATACGGCCCATGGGCGCCACGCCCGAGCGGTGCACGGCGTCCCGCACCGCCCGGTTGCGCAGTTCCTCGCAGGCCACCCGGACCGTGCCGTGGGCCAGCATGCGCTGCAGACCGCGCCGGGCGCTGGCCGCCCAGCGGGCGTCGTCCATGGGGAGCGCCGCCAGCGCGGCACCGGTCAACGGCTCGGTGCCGAGTTCGTCGGCCTCGCGCGGATCGGGGTGGTACGCCTCCTCCAGCAGCTCGTTGCCGTGGAGGTTGATCAGCCCGGGTGTCAGGATGCCGGGCCACTCCCGCACCCGCGCCCCGGGATGCAGGGCGACCAGGTCCGCCAACTGCCCCGCGTCGGCGATCCACGCGCCCTGCACGGCGAGCGCGCGGCCCCTGGAGTCGGCGTGGATCGTCAGCACGGCGGCCCTAGTTGGCAGCGAGGATCTTCAGCTCGGGGTGGGCGGTGCCGCCCTCGATCGCCGTGGAGGAGATGTGGGAGACGACCCGCTCGTCGACGGGGTCGTTCGCCGGGTCGTCGTGCACGACGAGGTGCTCGTAGGTGGTGGAGCGCTGGGCCGGGACCCGCCCCGCCGTGCGGATCATGTCGATCATTTCCTGCAGGTTGGAGCGGTGCTTGGCACCGGCCGCCGAGACGACGTTCTCCTCCAGCATGACCGAGCCGAGGTCGTCCGCGCCGTAGTGCAGGGTGAGCTGGCCGGCGTCCTGGCCGGTGGTCAGCCAGGAGCCCTGGATGTGGGCGATGTTGTCCATGAACAGCCGGGCGATCGCGATCATCCGCAGGTACTCGAAGATCGTGGCCTGCGTGCGGCCCTTCAGATGGTTGTTCATCGGCTGGTACAGGTACGGGATGAAGGCGCGGAAGCCCCCGGTCCGGTCCTGTACGTCACGGATCATCCGCAGGTGCTCGATGCGCTCGGCGTTGGTCTCGCCGGTGCCCATCAGCATGGTGGAGGTGGACTCCACGCCCAGCCGGTGGGCGGTCTCCATGATCTCCAGCCAGCGTTCGCCGGACTCCTTGAGCGGGGCGATGGCCTTGCGGGGCCGCTCGGGCAGCAGTTCCGCACCGGCACCGGCGAAGGAGTCGAGCCCGGCGGCGTGGATGCGCTGGATCGCCTCCTCCACGCTCACCTTGGAGATGCGGGCCATGTGCTCGACCTCGCTCGCCCCCAGGCTGTGGATGACGAGCTGCGGGAAGTCCTTCTTGATGGCCGCGAAGTGCTTCTCGTAGTACTCGACGCCGTAGTCCGGGTGGTGTCCGCCCTGGAACATGATCTGCGTACCACCGAGTTCGACGGTCTCGGCGCACCGGCGCAGGATGTCGTCGAGGTCGCGGGTCCAGCCGTTCTTGGTGTCCTTGGGCGGCGCGTAGAAGGCGCAGAACTTGCACGCCGTGACGCACACGTTCGTGTAGTTGATGTTGCGCTCGATGATGTACGTCGCGATGTGCTCGGTACCCGCGTACCGGCGGCGGCGTACGGCGTCGGCGGCGGCGCCCAGTGCGTGCAGCGGGGCGTCGCGGTAGAGGTCGAGGGCCTCTTCGGGGGTGATGCGTCCGCCCGCGGCGGCACGGTCGAGGACGGACTGGAGGTCGGCCTTCTCGGTCACCGGCGGTGTCCCTTTCGTCAAGGAATCAAAAGGTGTGCGCGAAGCGCTCCCTACAAGGGTGGTGGTGGGAGACGGGTGGGCGGACTGATCCAGCGTACGCCAGCCCCGATTCCCGCCCGACGTCAGGCCGTGTACGCCCCGACGAGCAACCCCAGGAACGCGCCGGCCAGCAGGAACGGCCCGAAGGCGATCGCCGTTTTCCGCCCTGCCTTCCCTACGACGACCAGGGCGCCGGCGTAGAAGGCCCCGAGGAGGAACCCGGCGAAGGTGCCCAGCATGACCGCCGACCAGCCGTACCACCCCAGCACCGCGCCCGTGCCGAGGGCCAGCTTCACGTCGCCGAAGGCCATGCCGGAGGGGTTGATGAGGAAGAGGACGAAGTAACCGGCGCCGAGGGCGAGGCTGCCGTACAGGGCGGTGAGCCACTCCCCCGCGTGTTCGGGCAGCAGCGCCACGACGCCGAGCAGGGCGAGCGCGGCGGCCGCGAGCGGGAGGGTCAGCGCGTCCGGCAGCCGCTGCACCCGGAGGTCCACGACCGACAGCAGCACGCCGACGGGCGCGAGCAGCAGCCAGACGCCCAGTTCGGGGCGGGTGCCGGTGGCGGCGGCGAGGGCGGCGCAGACCAGGGCGGTGGCGAGAGGGAGCAGGACGCCGCCAGGGCCGTAGGCCTCACGGCAGGTGCCGCAGTGGGCGCGGCCGAGCCAGCCGCGCACCGGGTGGCCGGCCGGGCAGGTGTTCCGCCAGGGCTCCTCGGGCTGGACGGAGAAGCGGTAGGCGGCCCTGGGCAGGAGGGCGCCCGCCGCCGCACCCCACAGTGCGGCGGCGAGGACGAGCAGCAGGTCGGTCATCCGGCGGCGACGGCGCCGTCGCGCCAGGTCGGCAGCAGCTCGTCGAGCAGCGCCTCGGTGCGCGGCGGCAGCCCGCGCGCGCCGCTGCGGGTGATCAGGTCGGCGGTCAGGGCCTGGAGCCGGGCGGTGTCGCCGGTGGCGTGGGTGGCGCGCAGCAGCTCGTGCCACAGACGCTCGTCGACGGGCGCGGAGCCCAGGGCCGCGTTCAGCGCCTCGATGGCCTTCTCCGCGCGGTCCTTCTCCAGGTGGAACGCGGACAGCGCGAGCCCGATGTCGGCGACCAGCAGCGGGAGCTGGGCGTCGACGATCTCGTGGGTGAGCCAGCGGTAGCGGCCCTCGGGCCGGTCGGCGAGCAGCGGCCCGCGCACCAGGACGAGCGCGTCGGTCAGGAGCCGCCCGCGCACCACCCGGCTGTCGACGCCCCGGCCCTGCGTGGCCTCGTGGTAGAGGGAACGCAGCACGTCCAGGTCCGATACGACGGACTTGGCGAGCGTGAGCCGGCCGGTGGCGTCGGTGCGCAGCCGCGGGCTGCCGTCGGGGTCGGTGCCGAGCCAGGCGCGGAGCCGTTCCAGGAGGGCGTCGCGGACGTCCTCGGTGACCCCGCGCGGCCACAGCGCGGAGGACAGCACGCGCGGGTGCACGCCCTCGCGGTGCAGCAGGAGCAGCGCGAGCGCCTCGTGGAGCAGGGCGCTGCGGTCGCCGTCCGGGGTGTCGAGGCCGATGATCTCGTAGGGGCCGACGAGCCGGGCGTAGACCGCGGGCCGTCCCTGCTCGCTGACGTCGACGAGGAACGGCGGGGTGGTGGCCGGGCCGCCGTCGGGGCCGTGCTCGGGGTCGGCCTGGACGAACAGTTCCACGACGGCCTGCTGTTGCGGGACCGGCAGGAGCTGGGCGTCGAGTTCGAGGCCGAGGAGCGGGGCGAGCAGCTTGCCCTCGCCGGTGATCTCCATCTCCCAGGCGGCGCCGGGCAGGTCGCCGGTCTCGGTGCCGACGAGGTAGCCGATGCCGAGCCGTCCGGCGTCGGCGGCGAGTTCGGCGAGCTTGACGGCGTCCTCGGCGGAGGGCTGGGCGGCGAGCAGGACCAGGTGCGGGGCCCAACGGGTGTGCTGGGCGGGGCCCGTGCGACCGGTCAGCACGGAGTCGTGCCCGGCGGCTCCCAAGGCCCCCCGCCGCTGCCGCGTCTCGGCCTCCATGGTCTCGATCAGGTCCTCGACGCCGTCGAGGTGGCGCAGCCGGTTGGGCGCGAGCGGGGTGAGGTCCTGGCCGAACCCGACGAGGGTGATGGTCATACGGTCCGACCAGCCGTTGGTGGCGAGTTCGGCGGCGACGGAGGCGAAGACGGCCGCCCGGTCGGCCTCGCGGCCGCTCAGGGACACGATGCCGGGCACCGACTCCAGGTTGAGCAGCAGCCGCGAGTCGTCCATGGTGCCGAGGCTGACCAGGCCCGGGTAGGGGGCGGCGGTGTCGGTGTCCTCGTACCGCTCGGCGTCGGTCCGGGCCAGCATCCAGAACGTCTGGTCCTGCCCGAGCTGCCAGGGCGCGGGCGGCTTCCCGGCGGGCTGGGCGAGCTGGAGGTGCAGGTCGCCGTTGCTGAGCCAGGCCGCGTAGACGGTCGGCAGGGCGCGGGACTCCTCGGCGAGGGAGGCGGCGAGGCCGCGCAGCGACCGGTCGAGCAGGCGTACGCCCTCGGGGTCGGCGCCGACCAGGAGCGCGTCCTGGGCGTCCGCGGCGGAGCCGGTCGGCGTGGGCGGCTCCATGCCGCGCCGCCCGCCGACGGTGCCGAGCGCCGACTGCCACAGCGCCTGGCGGCGGCGCCGACCGAGCGCACCGAGGAGGCCCGCGGCGAGCAGGGGCGCGGCGAGCAGCGCCTCGGGGAGGCCGAAGGAGCTTCCGTCCTGCGTGGACCCGGTGGCGTGGGGGGCGGCCGGCTGCCGGTGGTCGGCGTGCCGGTCGGGCGCGGGGCGCTGTTCGGGTACGGAGACGTGGGCGTCGGAGCCGCCCTGGGCACCGCCGCCTTGTGCTTGGTCGCCTTGCGCGCCGCCGCCCTGCGCCTGATCCCCGGTCTTGGCGTAGTCGCTGATCTGCTGCTGGACCTCGGGCGAGACGTTCGGTGCCTCGTCGGGCATCTCCACCAGGTCGCCGCCGCGGGCGTCGCCCGGCATCTCCATGATCCAGCCGGGCCGGATGAGGGAGGCCTCGGACAGCCGGGAGCCGTCGGGCTGCACCCGGTCCTTGTTGAGCTGGTAGATCTCCTTGTACCGGCGGCCGTCGCCCAGGTGCCGCTCGGCGATCTCCCAGAGGGAGTCGTGGTGGCGCCCCTCGGGCGGCTGGATCCGGTAGTACTTCGTGTCGCCGCCCTTGGCGGTGCTCGCCCCGGCCCCGGCCTCGGCGTGGGACGCCTGCTCGGCGAGGGCGGCGGCGGTGCTCGCGGCCTGCTCCTGCTGCTGCGCGAACAGCCCGCCCGGGGTCTGCTCGGCCGCGGCGACGGTCCCCCGCTGGTTCCCCTCCAGGCTCTGCCCGAGCTGCGACAGCCCCGGCGTCAGGCTGGCGGCGGTCGCGCCGACGAGCAGCAGCGCCGCGACGAGCTGCCGGGCGAGCAGCTGGCTCGGCCCGGCGCCGGGCACGCGCCCCGGCACGCCGACCCCGGACACCGCCGCCTTCATCTCGACGATCACACACGCCGTGAACTGGGCCCAGGCCAGCCAGACGAAGAAGGTGAGGATGCCGAGGAAGGCGCCGACGTCCAGCTCGTTGGTGAGCCACTCCTGCGGGTCCCACGTGCTCGGCACCGGCCACCCGAGCTGCGTGGCCAGCGCGACGGGCACCCCGACGACCAGCACGAGCAGCGCGACGAACGCGAGGAACGCGAGGAACGCCTTCACGAAGTCCCCGAAGGAACGCCGGTGCACGCGCACGGGCTGCGGGGTCCGGTTCCGCGGGGTGGTCGGGCTTCCCGTGGGGCTTCCCGTCGAGCTTGAGCGTCGCGGCATGGGAGGTGTCCTGGGGTGTGTGGTCGTATGCGGCGGGAGGGGGTGATGGGCGTACTGAGCCTACAGAGATCTTATGGACTGACCTTCGGGCCGTCGAAGGGCGGAGCGGGAGCGGAGGCGGTGACGCTACGGACACCTCTCACATCTCACCCGAAACAGGCCGACCTGCCCGCCGAGCGCGGGGAGCGCGTCGCACTCCTCACATCCCCTACGCCGCGACGAGGTCACACCACACATACTTACCGCGACTGCCGTCCCGGCACAGCGGCTGCCACCCCCACACGTCGGCGCACGCCCGGACGAGGGCCATCCCCCTCCCGTCCTCCACCTCCTCCCCCAGCCGCTCCCATCTCTCCGGCGGACCGGGAGGCACGGGGTCCGCGTCCCACGCCCCGACCCTCAGCACCCCGGCCGACCAGCGCACCCGCAGGGCGGCGGGCCCCGCCGTATGACGTACGGAGTTGGAGACGAGCTCCGCCGCGACCAGCTCGGCCGTGTCCACGAGGCGGATCAGGCCGTGCATGGTCAGGATCAGACGGAGGGTGCGGCGACAGACGGTGACGGCGCGAAGGTCGTTGGGGATGGAGAGGGTGTACTCCCAGGGGTCACTTTCCGGCATGGGTGAACTCCTGTCGCAGGAAGGAGAGTTGGCAGTCCCTGCGGAGCGCGGGCGGTGGCAGTGTCGCAGCCGCCGCGGCAGGGCGGAGCGGTGCGCTTCCGGGGTCCCGGGGATTCACAGGGTGTGCGGCGCGTCACTGACGGTAGGTATAAATGTTGCGACCGCGCAAGCTGTCTGCGTAATCTCACACCCGAACGAGGCACCTAGCGCGGCAAGTTGATAGAGGGAGCGCACCACATGGCGACGCGGCGACACCCCACGGCACGACAGATCCGCGTAGGCTCCGAGCTGCGCAAGCTCCGGGAAGCCGCAGGCCTGAAGGCAACCGAGGCGGCCTCTCTGCTGGGTGTGAACTCCACACAGATGAGCCAGATCGAGTCCGGTGTCGCCGGGGTCAGCGAGGAACGCGTCCGTCGGCTCGCAGCCAACTACACCTGCTCGGACGGCCCGTTGGTCGACGCCCTCGTGGTGCTCGCCGGCGATCGGACCCGCGGTTGGTGGGAGGAGTACCGGGGTGTTCTGCCCGCCGCCTACCTGGACCTCGCCGAGTTGGATCACTACGCCACATTCCGGCACGACGTGGCTGTCACCCACGTGCCCGGGCTGTTCCAGACGGAGGCCTATGCCCGTGCTCTCTTCGCCTACATGAACCCCGAGTTCCCGGAGACCGAGCTGGAGCATCGGGTACGCCACCGGATGCGGCGGAAGGTCATCATCGAGGGACCCGATCCCATGCCGTACGAGACCGTGATCCACGAGGCCGCCCTGCGCATCAAGGTGGCCGGTCGAGCCGAGTTCCGTGCTCAACTGGTTCGCGTACTGGAGTTGTCCGAGGCGGATCACGTGACCGTGCGGGTCGTCCCGTTCGCCCTGGACGACTTCGCGGGGGCCGGAAGCGCGATGGTGTACCTGGGTGGTCTGGTGCCCGGCCTGGACACCGTGGTCCGTGATGCCCCGCACGGCACGGCCTTCGTCGACTCCGCGGCACAACTGGAGCACTTCCGAAGGCTCTTCCGTAGGGTGAGGGAAGCGTCACTCGACCCCGGGCGGTCGCGTGAACTCATCCACCAGTTGGCCAAGGACCTGTGAGGACCCAGTCATGACCACCCCCGCTCTATGGCGGAAGTCTTCCTTCTCCGGCGGCGGCGAGGGCAACGA
>NZ_JACVWU010000049.1 GCF_014596915.1 Streptomyces sp. TRM68416 | reverse complement strand
AGGCCGCTGCCCCGCGAAGCCACCGCCTCCTACCTCACCCGCCTCGCAGCCGCCTACCATCTCAGTGCCGCCCAGCTTCTCGACGGCCTGCACATCAGCACCACCGGCACCCCAACGGGGGCGCCCACCAACGAAATCCACCTCAGCAACGAAGCCACCCGCCGCCTGTCCGCCTTCACCCGCACCCCGCCCGCACACCTCTCCCGCGCACTGGCCCGCCAGCCCCCGCCCGCCGCCATCGGCACCGCCCGCGCCGCCATCGCCCGCTGGCAGCCCGCCCAGCCCGCAGTGCAGCCGCTGCCTGCGTGCACCGCCTGCACCACTCACCGCAGCCCGCACAAAGCCATCCCCGCGTGGATCCACCCGGCACCCAACCTGCCCCGGGCCCTCATCTGCACCCGCCACCAGCAAGCCTCAAGCGACCCCAGACAGCGCATCCCCCTCGACATCCGCTCCCTGCCCGAACTCGCCCACGCCCGCCTCACCACCCGCCGCCCGCCCACGGCGGCCTCTCTCAGCTGGGCATCAACGATCACCACACGCTGGTACGACCACCACCAGCACCTCCACAGCCGCTGGCACACCCGCCTACGCCAACTCACCACCGCCAACCCCCACCTCGCCCCAGGCCCGGCCTCCCCCACACTGACCTGCCGGAACCTGATCACCTACCCCGAGACCCTCACCCTCGCCACCACCCTCGACCGCCTGCCCCCACGCCCCCTGACACGCACCCAGCAGACCGCCTTCCTCCACCAATTGGCCAGCCGCCTCCAACTGCCCCGCCTCGCACCCGCCGACCACGACCTGCTCTGGCAACGCCTGACCACCCGCTGAACCGACCCGCGTGCCCTTGCCGCCCAGACCTCAGCAGACCGGCCGACAAGTCCCCCTACCTACAGGCGCGCCAACCACACTGAGCAAAAACCGCTGCCCCACCCAGCTCACTGCGCAGCAGCAAACAGCCAGCTCAGCCCACATATCCTCCGGCGCCGGACACGCGACTCCGCGTAACCCCCGCCGACGGAACAGATCTACCACTCAGTACAGCTGAGCAATACCAGGCCACAACCGAGATCAATAAGCAAACACGTCAGCTACGCCACAGCAGTGGGCTGACATCAGCCGTCTCACACGCCCGCTGCAGGACGTCAACGCCAGTTTCGACGTGCCTCCCACCGAGCATGTGCGTCGGGCCACGAACGACGCGGTCGCCGTGGTGCTGCTGCGGTGCACGGATACGGGCCGTGCGTACTGGGACTGGGACGACGAGGAATGGCTGCGCTTCCTCGGCCACAACCACAGAGCGTTTCAAGGTCAGGTACCCAACTGGACCGCGGGAGCCGTGCGTCCGGCTCTGTGCGGGTACGCCTACCATCTGGCAGGCTTCACCAGTTTCAATCGGCTGGGGCACTTCGACCGGCTGGCACTCGCATGCCGCATCTTCGGCCGCCGCCTGGTCGAAACGGAGATCAGACAGGTCCGTACCGTGCTGACCGGCTGGGGCTACCAGTACGGCCAGGACCACGACAAGGGCGTGCCCTCCGTGATGAGCCAGCTCTTCCTCCTCAACCGCAGTCCCCACAGCAGCGACCTCACAACCGCGTTCTTCGACCGTGTTCGGCGGGAGGATCTCCTGACCGACGGGGGCACGAGGGTCCTGTTCGCGGTGCAGCGGGCTGTTGCCGCGCTCGGCCACTGCGAGGCGCCCGCGCTTCGCTCCGGGGCTGAACAGGCCAGCCATGCCGGGGTCCCACCGACATGGGGCGAGTGGGTGGAACGGTGGACGGCTACGACGACCATGACCCACCGGCCCCGGCTCCACAGCCGGGCCGCGCTCTTGAAAGCCGGCCGGTGGGTTGCCGATCAGCAGCCGGAAGCCGCTTGATCCTGCGGCCTGGACGCGGCAGACCTGCGCGGCCTGGATCGCGGCCGTCGACCGCATGAAGATCGGCGACTACGTCCTGCGCACCAGCAGCCTCCAGGAGCGCCTCGGCCAGCCGCTCCAAGCCGAATCGAAAGCCGGCCTCATACGTGCCGTACGGGTCTTCTTCCGCGATATCCAGGACTGGGAGTGGCTGCCGCGCCGGTTCGACCCCCAGCGCGCACTCGCCCTGCCGCGCAGTATCAACGCCCTCATCGGCCCCCGACCTCGCGTCATCGCCGACGACGTCTGGGCGAAACTGCTGTGGGCCGGGCTCAATCTGGAGGCCCACGATGTCCCGCGCGGTAAGGGCGGTCCCACCTACCCCGTGGAACTGGTCCGCGCTGTCACACTGACCTGGCTCTTCTCCGGCCAGCGCAGCAACGAGATCGCGCGCCTGCGCCTGGGTTGCGTCCGCTGGCAGCACGACGGGGACCCCGTCGCCGGCAACTCCAAACAGATCCTCGCCCGTGACGCCGTCTGCCTCCTGGACGTGCCCGCTCACAAGACCGGCACTGCGTTCACCAAGCCGGTGGACCCGCTGCTCGGGCAGGCCATCAACGCCTGGCAGGCACTCCGCCCCAGCCAGCCCAAACGCACCGACAAACGCACGGGCGAACAGGTCGACCTCCTGTTCTCCTATCGTGCCCGCGCCGTCTCCAGCGGGTACATCAACAGCACCATCATCCCCATGCTGTGTCGCAAGGCTGGCGTCCCGGCAGCTGATGCTCGCGGCAGCATCACCAGCCACCGGGCCCGCTCCACCATCGCCAGCCAGCTGTACAACGCGAAAGAACCCATGACCCTGTTCGAGCTGCAGGCGTGGCTGGGACACCGGTCTCCCGAGTCCACCCAGCACTACGCGAACCCTCGGGAATTGCATCAGGCGGGCGAGAAGTCGCAGGTCGCCAGGTCACGGCGCGGGCTTGAAGGACTCCGAGGCTACTACGACCTAGCTGCCTGACCAGGTATGTTGCCGATCACATCCCTTTTGATGCATGATCCTCCCTCCAGAAGGGATGGTCTGGAGTGGTGCATCAGCGCAAGGTGGCCCTGGCCGGGTCGGCTCATCTGGAGCTCGTCTCCGGGGTGGTCCAGCTGCGTCCCGAGGACGCGATGTTCGACGCGATGCTGCGGGGCTGGCGTGCTCAGCAGAAGTCGCGAGGGCTGAAGGACGACACGATCGATCCGCGGGAACGGCTCATACGCCGGTTCCTGGAGTTCGCGAACGACTACCCGTGGCAGTGGACGCCGGCCCACATGGACGAGTGGTCGGTTTCGTTGACCAGCGAGAAGCATCTGGCGCCGTCGACGATCCGCAGCTACCAGGGCACCGTGCGGCTGTTCAACGAGTTCCTCATCGACGGCCGCTACGGCTGGGGCCCTGCCTGCGAGAAAACCTTCGGCACCTTCCCGGTGGCGGTCTGCCACGAGTGGAACACCATCGCCCACCTCAACGATTACGAGGGCGACCCGGAGGCGAAGCCGTTCACCCGCGAACAGCTGCAGCTCTTCCTCGACTACGCCGACGACCAGGTCGAACGAGCCCTGCGGGCGAAACGCAAGGGCGCCCTGGCTGCCTACCGCGACGCCACCCTCTTCAAGGTGATCTACGGGTGGGGGCTTCGCCGGACCGAGACCTCAAAGCTCGATGTGGTCGACTTCGGACGCAACCCGCAGGCCCGGCAGTTCGGCCGGTACGGCACGCTCAACGTCCGCTACGGCAAGGCCAAGAAGGGCCAGCCTCCGCGGCGCCGGAACGTCTTGTCGGTGATGGACTGGGCCGTCGAGGCAGTCGCCGACTATGTCGAGAACGTCCGTCCACGCTTCGGATTCCCCGACCACCCTGCTCTGTGGATCACCGAACGCGGTGGACGCCTGCGGCCCGGCTCGATCAACGACCGGTTCGAGGCATACCGCGACGCCCTCAAACTGCCGAAAGAACTCGTCCCGCACTCCTTAAGGCATTCGTACGTCACGCATCTGACCGAGGACGGGGTGGACCGCCGCTTCATCCAGCAGCAGGTCGGTCACGAGAGCGACAGCTCCCTGGCCATCTACACGCACGTCAGCGACGACTTCATGAACACTTCCCTGCACAAGGCACTCGCCCCGGCGTTCGCCGGGGTCCGATGAGGAGGGACCCGGCGATGGCCGCCAAGCTCGATTACCACTGGCACCTGCGCAAAGTCATGGCCGACCGCGGGATGTTCTCCACCACCGACCTCCTTCCTCCGCTCGCCGAGCGCGGTATCACCCTGTCCTCGAGCCAGGTCTACCGGCTCGTCGTCGAGCGACCGGAGCGACTGAGCCTGAAGATCCTCATGGCTCTCCTCGACATTCTGGACTGCACCATGGACGACCTCATCGAGCCCATCGCGGTGGCCGGGATGGTGAAGAAGCCGAAGAAGGCCGCCGTCGGCGGCACGGCACCCGACGCGGAAGGACTCGGCGGACTGCGGCCAAAGCGGGCCCGGATCCGGGGGGGTGACCGACCGTGACTGCTATCGGCTCTCTCGACCGCTCCGTCGCGGACCCTATCGGCCTGATCACGGAACTGGTCGCGGATGCCGAGAGCGGACTCGGCTCCGAGACCATCCAGATCGTGGTCACCGCGGTCGCGGGCGGCCGCGCGAAGTCACGGGCCCTGGCCAAGTTCCTGGCGACGCGACCCGCGGTCCTGGCCGATGGCCGGTCCCCGGCGCCACGGGCCGTCGGCGATCTCCTCATCGCCCTTCGCAAGGCCGGCGCCTCGGCGATCTCTCCGCCGGTCTGTGCGGACTGCGGGAAGGGGCTGCGCAGCCTCCAGCGGCAGGGCCAGGACTGGTACTGCTCGGTCTGCATCAAGGAGACCACCGAGTGCGCCGCCTGCGGCAACACCCGGCGCGTCACCTTCCGGGACCGCAAGGGCCTGCCACGCTGTTCGATGTGTCCCGACCACGATGACCGTGACCCGGCCACGGTCATCCACACGGTGATCAACACGATCGCCCCGGGCGCCGACCGCGACGCGGTCGCCGAAGCTCTGCGCCTCTCGGCGCCCCACCGTCCCCACTATCGCCAGCGATTGGTCTGGGCCCTGGAGGAGAACCCCCGCCTGCTGACCGGCGAGGCCCATCTCGCCCCGCACCGCGCCATCTTGAGGTTCATCGACCTCCTGCACGAGGCCGGTGTCGCCGGGATCGCCCGACCGTCCTGCCCCCGCTGCCACCGGGTGGTTCGCATCGACAAGCTGCTCGACGGCCAGCGGGTCTGCCGCAACTGCATCGCCAAATCCCGCGTCGAAGAATGCGTACGCTGCAAAGCCCGCCGCGAGCCGGCGACCCGCGACGACCAGGGGCGGCCGCTGTGTCCGAACTGCCTGGTCAACGATCCCGCGAACGTCGAGGTCTGCATCAACTGCGGAAAGCGGAAGCGAGTACAGAACCGCACCTCCGACGGTCCTCTCTGCTCGAACTGCTGCCCCAGCCCGTCCTCGTCTGCTCGATCTGCGGCCGCACCGCACCCGGCACCCACTCCCGGCTGACCGGCCTGCCCCGCTGCGGGGGCTGCGACCGACGCCAGGCTCACTGCACCGTATGCGGGCGGCTTCGAGGCATCCACTCTGGGACCGCCGAAGCACCAGTCTGCGGCCCCTGCACCGCACCAGACGCCGAGCTCTGGCGCCCCTGCCCCACCTGCGGGGAAGCGGAACGACTACGCGCCGCCGGCCCGTGCCCTCGCTGCACTCTCAAGCTACGGCTCCACGATCTTCTCGCCGACGACTCGGGCTCCATACCCCAAAGCTGCAGGCCCTCAACAACGCCCTGGTCGAGACAGAACGGGCCGGCACGGCGATGCGCTGGCTCGCTGGCGGCATCGTCTCCACCGTCCTGTCCGATCTCGGCTCCGGCCGTCGTCCCCTGACACACGAGGCCCTGGACGAACTCCCGGCAGGCAAGGTTGTCGAGCACATCCGCAGCGTGCTCGTGGCCACCGGCACGCTGCCCCAGCGGGACGAGCAGATGGTCCGCCTGGTACGGCACGTGAACGATCTCGTCACCTCCCATGCCACCGCCGAGGGACGGAAAGTCCTGCACCGGTACGCGACCTGGCACCTCCTGCGACGGCTCCGCCGCCGCAGCCGCGGCAACGACATCACGCACACCCAGCTCACCGTCGTCCGCCAGCATCTGCGGGCAGCCGTCCATCTCCTCAACTGGCTCGACGACCAGCATCTGACACTCGCGACTTGCCGTCAGGCCGACCTTGAACGCTGGATGACCAACGACGACGTCCGTCACCGCAAGGAGGCGGGCCACTTCGTGCGCTGGGCTCTCGCCCAGAAAATCGCACGCGATCTCAGCTTCCCGGCCGTCAGATGGAACGGCCCCTCCCAGGCGATGGACGACGAGGCCCGCTGGGCCACCGCCCGCCGCCTGCTGCACGACGACACCCTCAAATCCGAAGACCGCCTCGCCGGCCTGCTGTTGCTCCTCTATGCCCAGTGGCCCGCGGCGATCTCCCGGCTCACCGTCGACCACATCGAGGAGGCCGGCGGAGCCGTCCGCATCCGCCTCGGTGCCGTCCCGGTCGACTTGCCCGGTCCCGTCGCCGAGCTGGCCCTTCAACAAGTCGCGGTTCGCCGCAGCCATGCCGTTCTCGCTCGGACGGATTCACCCTGGCTCTTCCCCGGCGGTCAGCCCGGCCGCCCGATCAGCGTCTGGGCCATGGGCGAACGTCTCCGCAAACTCGGCATCCGGCTCGCAGAGACCCGCTCAACCGCCCTGTTCCAACTGGCCACCGAGCTGCCCGCCGCGGTCCTCGCCCGCACCCTCGGCATCGACATCACCGTCGCCGTCAAATGGCAGCGGGCCGCCGCCGGGGACTGGGGTTCGTACGCGGCGGAGGTCAGTCGCCGGAACAGCTCGTGACGCGATGGAGGACCCATGCGACACGGTGACTCCGGCACACTGCTCTGCCCGCCCTGGTCTCATCCACCGGCTGCGGGGCGACAAGGCTCACTGATCGAATGCCGTTGGTCGAACTCGTCAGCGAGCATGCCCATCACGACGAGATCACGGTGTCGACCCGCAAGGAAGACGCGTTCGCGGAGGCGACCCTCCTCGACAAAGCCGAGCCGATGATGGAGTGCGAGCGATGCCTCGTTGTGAGCGAAGATCCGTGCTTCGCACTTGTGATAGCGCCGCTCGGCGAACATGAAACGCAGCATCATCACCGCGGCTTCCGCCGCATAGCCCTTGCGTCGGTGATCAGCGCCGATCGTGACGCCGTACTCGAACCAGCCCGCACGCGGATCAGCCTGGTGCGAGCCGACAGCACCTACTATTTCCCCCGCTTCGACGTCCTCGATCGCCAACTGGAAGCAGTCGCCATCGGACTTGGCAGCGGCCTGTTCCTTCGCCCAGGCACGAAACCCTTCGGCGGAACGAGGCGGGTTCAGGAGGTCGCCCATCCGCTCTTCGTCCACGGCGAACCGCATGAACGCGGTCCAGTCGTCAGCCTCGATACCGCGCAGGCGTATCCGATTGCCAGTCCAGAACGATGTCATCCCCCATTCGATCACGCCGCAGAGTGCGAAGTACAGACCGCTCACCGTCCCCAGCACGCCACGTGACCTGGCACTTCGATGTTGCCGACCGCTCACTTCAGCGCGATCAGATCCCTCTCGGAGAACCTCTCGTTCCAGAGGCATTCAGGCAGTTCCAATACCCGACTCCACCATTAAAGATCAGCCCCAACACGCTGACCAAGGCGTACGAGGACGCCGGATACTTCGCCCGCAACGTACGCACCATCGAAGTCCTCGTCGACCGCGACGCCGTCACATCCGGCGCGGCCGCAGACGGGGACCCGTGGCAGCACTACGACCTGGGACACGGCTACTGCACCTACACGTTCTTCGAACACTGCCAGCACCGAATGGCCTGCGCCCGCTGCGACTTCTACACCCCGAAAGACTCCAGCAGGGCCCAGTTGCTGGAAGCGAAGGACAACCTTCAGCGCATGCTGGCCACGATCCCGCTCACGGACGAAGAACAGGCTGCCGTCGACGACGGCCAGACCGCACTCAGCCAACTCCTCGACCGCCTCGCAGACATCCCCACACCTTCCGGCCCCACCCCGCGCCAATTGTTGCCGATCGTCGAGGTCCGGCGGGACGTGGACGACGACGACCGGTGACATGTCGTCACGGCGGTGCCACACTCGCGCCCATGAGCGACGACAGCCTCGCCGGAGCCATCGGCACCCGCGTCATTGCCATCACCTACGAAGTGATGGACTGGGCGACGGAAGCACTGTCGGCACACGTACCGGCGGACGACCTGAAGAAGTTGAAGCTGGCCTCGGGCGAGCATCTCGGGGCGATGCTGACGACCGCATATCTCGGCATCGTGCCGGTCGCCGTAGACGTCCACGGCGGCGTGGATCTTGTCTACCACGTAGCGGACTCGGACAGCGACGCACTGTCGTCGCTGCTCGGCCGCAATGGTGTCGAGTTCGCCGACTTCGAGGTGAAGTCGATACCCGGTGACTTCCGCGAGCACGACGCAGCGGCCTCGCGGGCACTGAAGCGAGGTGAAGAGCCAGGCACCAATTGGTCAACGTTCGTGTCAGCGAACGATGTCGTCGAGGCGGCCCAGCCGATGATCGCAAAGGCCGCAAAGCAGTTGCAGGACAAGTCCTCGCCGGACAGGGCGCGGGTGGTGTTCATCGTGTCCCACTTTTTCGACATGCCCTACGTGGAATGTCTCGACCCGCTGATCGCGCACGCCTTGACTGCCCCAACGCTGCCAGACGAGATCGACGCCATGTGGGTGTTCTTCGCGCCTTCGCACCTGGTGGTGTGGTCGGCTGTCGAGCAACGCTGGACGCAGCTACTTCTCAGCAGTTTCAAGGAGGACGGGACGGCTCCGGAGGTCGACTTCGACATGGAGCTGCTGCAGCACTACGAGGGGCTGTTCCTGGAGCGGGCGGGAATCGATGGGCCTTCGCCCTTTTACTACGGCCTCGAAGCTGGTGAGCACGCACCCACGCATGACGCAGAGTGACGGTGTCACGCATCAGTCCGGAATACATGACACCTCAACATGCGAGCTCACCAGAC
>NZ_JACVWU010000048.1 GCF_014596915.1 Streptomyces sp. TRM68416 | reverse complement strand
GGGGTTCTCCTTCGGGCCGAGGACCGGAGCAGACATCGGCTGCGGTCGCTGCGGGTGTCAGGCGCTCTGCGGATGCCGGGCGCGCTGTCGGGGTCAGATGCTCTGCGGATGTCAGGCGGTCTGCTGGAACGGCCGGTCACGCAGGACGTTGATCTTGTACGCCGGCTCGAAGAACGCCATGTGCTCGCCCCTCGTCGCGGAGGACGGGGACGCTCCGGAGACGTCCAGCACGGTGCCCGTCCTGCCCGACGCCTTCTGGTCGTCACCGCCGGCGGCGAGCAGGACGGGATGCGACGAACCTCCATGGACGGATGCACCGAACAAGGCTGGACCGGAAGTCCCCGCCAGGAACCCGCGGGACGCAGGCAGGTCGTTGTCCATGCCCCCCAACGCTATGGGCATGATCTTTCCAACCGCTGTAAGCGATCTGTGTGCCACCTTTGGGGGCCCGCGGGTCGCTCCGCACGAGTAGTCCGGCCCCGGGGCACGGGCGCTGGGAGGCAGACGTACGGGGTCATGGGCTGGGAGGAGGACGGCTTCCGGCCGCTGAACCTCGTGCGGTCAGGCGCCGGTCGCGGCCCGTCCGGGGCTGCCACGGACGCCGGTCAGAAGTGACCTCAGCGCTGAGGGCCTCCCGCCCGCGAATACTCCGCGCGGCGGGAGGCCCTTCCTCCTCCGGGACCGCAGCCCCGCCCCACGGCGGATGCGGCCCTCTGCTCGGATGCTGAAGCCGGGGATCGTCGGCGGCAGGATCCGGTCCCCGACGCAGCTACGTCGGCTGAGGGACACGGGCGGCCCGACCAAGCACCCCTGCTTCTGGTGAACCGACTACTTCTTGTGGCCCGACACGTCGGCGATCCAATCCAGGAAGGCGGCCGGGTCGTTGTTGGCTCCGTGCCCGGCGTCCCAGTACATCAGGGAGTCGACGTCGTCACCGATGCCGTAGAGGGAGGCGGCGAGGTTGCCGACGATGACGGGCGAGGAGTCGGTGTCGTTGGTGCCGACCCGGATCCACCAGTGCTTCGACCGGCCCGGGTTGCGCTTCTTGATGAAGTACATCGGGTTCATCAGGTTCAACAGCTCAGGGATGTCGTCGGCGAGCCGCGCACTGCTGCTGCCCTCGTGCCGCAGGCTGTACAGCGTGAAGTGGCGGGCCTTGGTGGTGCCCGTCCCGAACAGGTTGTTCTCGCCCGCCGACAGGTCGAAGGCGTCGAACGCCGGAGTGGACTTCTTCCGCGTCCCCACGTGGTCGACGAATCCGTCCCAGGTGAAGGTCGCCTTGTCGCCGTCCCAGGTGATGAAGGTGTTCTTGGCCAGATAGGCGGAACGGGCGGAGTCCGACAGGGACTTGAGGTACATGGCCGCCGCCGGCTGGAGGTAGGTCTCCACCAGGTACTCGTCGTAGTTGGCGGCCGTCAGGGGGCCGAAGCCGTTGATCCCCTTGAGCTTGAGGGAGGCCTGGTAGGTGGCGAACTGGGACTTGAGGTCCTTGGACACCGTCTGGTCGACCTGGCTGCCGCTCCTCGTGGCGCTGGTGCCCCAGCAGTACTCGTATGCCCCGTCGGCGTGTTCGAGGTCGGTGATGGGGCACCACTCCGCGGAGGCGAAGACGGCGTCGCTCGCGTCGGCCGCTCCCGCTTCCTTGAGGTACTTGTCGTACAGCGGGCTGTCACCCGAGGCGCCGAGGAGGGCGGACAGGGCGCCGCCCGCACTGCCTCCGGCGGACACGATGCGGTCGGTGTTGCCCGGGATGCGGCCCTTGTTGGCGCGCAGGTACCGGATGGCGGCCTTCAGGTCCACGATGACGGCCGGCGCGGTGCCGTAGTACACACCGTCCGCGTCGACGAGGCTGCGGCCTCGCGCACCCGGTTCCACGACGACGTAGCCCGCCGCCAGGGCGATCTCGGCGAGGTTGGGCACCCCGCCACCCGCTCCGCCACCGCCGCCGGGGCCAGTGCCGCCGGGGGCCGAAGCACTGGGCGACGGGCTGGCCGACGTGCTCGGGGACGCACTGGCCGAGGCGCCGGGCGCGCCCGTGTTGCCCATCTCCATCGCCGCCTGCCCCACCCCGGTGGCGGCCGACACGTTCGCCGGCATGTAGCCGCCCACCGAGTTGGTGAAGAGGATGGGAGCATCGGTGGCGTCGACGGCCTTGCCGTCGATCGTGACGGGGACGCTGACGACCAGGCTCTGGTGCTCCACGTCCACCGGGTTCGCCACGTAGGTGATGGCCTTCCAGAAGTGGTACGTCACTTCCTTCTCGCTGCCGTCGACTGCGGTGACGGTCGTCGTCAGTTCCGTGTAGGCGTCCCGGTCGAAGACCAGGGAATCCGAGGCCTTCTTGGACTTCGAGCCGGCCGTCCCCGTCGAGGCCTGCGCGGTCAGGGCGATACCCCCGACCGCCGCGGCACCGGCGGTGGCACCGAGCCCGATGACGACGTTCCTGCGCTTGACTGCCCTGTGCTTCACTGCGCTCACTCCTGTTCGCGGCGGCTTCGGACCGCTGCTGTGCGTTGTCGCATGCGCGGGGCGTTCTCGCGGTGGTCGGCAACGGCCGGGCCCGTATGGAACGGCCGCCCGGAGCGGACGCTCCGGCGATCGACGCCAGGTACGGACCGGTTGCTTGCCTGTGCGGCGCCCATCTCTCGCCTGCCGTGCGAACGTAGGTCAGCCGATTTTCCAGTGTCAACAATTATGTCGCCTTCATTGTCAACACATACCTTCCCTAAGGAAGTACACAGGCGGTTCGGCCCTGTCAGCCAGGACAGCCGCCGCGCAGGCCGACGGCGGTGATCGCGGTCAGAATGTTGCCGACAAACTTTGCGGGGCCTTGCTCCAAGGCCGGGTAGTTCGGCGTTCTCCGCAGCCACGCGCATCGCACAGTCACGAAGCTCGGGAGGATGGAGATGAGGGCCGAGGAACGGCCGTGCCATGGCTCACCCTGCGGGAACAGTGCACACCACGAGATCCAGTCAGCGGTTCACCCCCCCCCTGCGTCCCCGCTGCATGACTTGGCGCGACCCCGGACGCCACCGCTCGGTTCCTCCCCGGATCGCCTGGCCGCCGCTCATCGCCTTCACGCTCCTCGGTATCAGCCGCCGCGCCCACTCCTTCGAGGAGCCCAGGGCTGGCATCGGCCGAGCACGCCGCGCAGCAACCGCCCTGCGGACCACGGACTTGGCCTGCCGCACGCTGACGGCCGTCCTACCCTTCGGTGCCTTCAGCCGGGCCGGGCAGGACTGCTGCTGCGTGGCGTGCGAGGGCTCTGCCCCTGCCCGGCCTCGAAGTCACCAGGCGCCGTCGGCACACCGGACCGGTCAGCATGGAGGGGCTCGGCGGAGTCGGGTGCACTGTCCGGCAGCAGCAGGGAGCTGCTCACGGTGAACCCGACCGAGGCCCCGCCACCAGATCGGGTCCACGCGAAGACGGTGCCGCCGTGGTTCTCGGCTACGTCACGGACGATGGACAGGCCGAGTCCGGACCCGGGCAGGCCGCGAGCGGTGTCGGCACGGTAGAAGCGGTCGAACACACGGGCGGCGTCGGCGGCGGCGATACCGGGTCCGCGATCGGAGACGGTGATCCTGCCCTCGCGGATGTGCACCGTGACGGGCTCCGAGGCGTCACTGTCGAACTTGGCTGCGTTCTCCAGCAGGTTGCCGATGGCGCGTTCGAGGCCATGACCGCGTCCGAGGACGACCGAGCCGTCGGCGTCGATCTGCACCAGCCGTCCCGTGCGCCGGTGCAGATGGCGACCGGCTCGGTGGGCCACCGAGGCCAGCTCAACAGGCTCCGGGGTTTCGTCACGGTTCCGGGAGAGGGCGAGTTCGACGAGCTCGTCGACCAGGTGGCTCAACTCGTGCATCTCGCCCTCGACGTCGTCCAGAAGCCGTTCACGAGCGTGCGGGGAGAGCTCGCCGACGCGGCGCAGCACACTTGCGTTGGTACTCAGACTGGTCAGCGGGGTCCGCAGTTCGTGGGCGGCGTCCTCCACCAACCTCTCCTGGGCCTCGCGGGAGGCGGCGAGGCGGCCGATCATCCTGTTGAACGACACCGCGAGCCGGCCGACTTCGTCCCGTCCCTCCACCGAGACATCCCAGGCGAGGTGCCGGTCACCGCTGACTTCCTCGGCAGCCCGCGCCAGCCGCACCAAGCGCCGCGTGATGCATCGCGCGAGCAGCCAGCCCACGACGGACGCGGCGAGCACGACCGCGAGTGCGCCCCCCGCGATCTCTTTGGCCATGCTCTCCAGCACATCGCGTGTCGGGCCGATCGGAACGGCCGCCTGCAGGGCGCCGCGGCCCTCGCCCAGCGCGACGGTCCGCTGACAGTAGGTGTCGCCGTTCACGACGATCTCGGTGACCTGTTCCCCTGCTCCGGCCTCGCCGGAGGCGGCGAGGGCACGCACGGAGTCGGACACCGGCAGCACCACCTCTGGCCCGCCCAGATGAGTGACCTTGCCGTCCTGAGCCACGACCTGCACAATCGCCTGCTCCGCCTCGTCACGAACAGCACCGAGTCGGTCACGGTCGAGGGTGGAGACCTGCGCCCCCGGATCCGCGAGATGCTGCGACCTCATCTGCTCGTCGGCCATCGCCAACGTGACCAGCCGCAGTGTCCGATTGGCCTGCGCGACGACCTGTTCGGAGGCGGCCAGGTAATTGAGCACACCGACGAACGCCGCCACCAGGGTGCCGGCTACGGCGAAAGACAGCGTGAACCGCGCGCGCAGACTCATGGCAACCGGACCGCGTACCCGACACCGCGCACCGTGTGGATGAGTTCGGGAGCTCCGAGGGCGGTGAGCTTGCGCCGCAGATAGCTGACGTAGCAGGCCAGGTTGTTGGCGTCCCGCCCACAGTCGTAGCCCCATATGCGGTGGTAGATCGTCAAATGGTCCAGCACGATCCCCTCGTTGCGCACCAGCAGCTCCAGCAGGTCGAACTCGGTCCTCGACAGCTTGAGCTCGCTGTCGGCCCACCATGCGCGCCGAGCGCCCGGCTCGATGCGCAGCGACGCGATCCAAAGAGCGGCCCCGGCCGGCTGGGCCTCCTGGTCCACCGGCGCCAGCGCGGCCCGGCGCTGCAACGCCCGCAGCCGGGCCAGCAGTTCCGGAACCCGGAAGGGCTTGGGCAGATAGTCGTCGGCGCCGGCGTCGAGGCCGGCGACCCGGTCCGACGTCCTGGTCCGGGCGGTGAGCAGTAACACGGGGGTGCGGTCGCCGTCGGCTCGCAGCACACGGCACACGGCCATGCCGTCGACATGGGGCATCACGACATCGACCACCAGCGCGCTGAAGGAGCCCCGACGGGCCCGGCTCAGCGCCTCCACCCCGTCGACGGCGGTGACGACGTCGTATCCCTCCAGCTCCAGTGCCCGGGCCAGGGATTCACGGATCGCACGATCGTCGTCGGCGATGAGGACACGGTTCAGCACGTCCTCATGATGGCTCACCCATCACACCGATCCCATACGAACTTGCGAGTAACGATTATCAGTTCGACGTGGCCGGCCCCGCGCCGTGCGGCTCCCGCCGAAATGAGCGCTCGGACTTTGCCGAACTCCCATAGTTCTCCTATGGACGTCACAGGCCCTTCACCCACGATGAGGGCTCCCCACCTGATCCGCTCCAGGAGATCCATGGCCACCGTCGTCCTTCCTCCGGCTGCTTCCACCACCCCGGTCCCGTCGGCTCGCCGGGAGGCCAGAGAGCGGTCCCGCGTCCGCCGTGCCGTCGCCCTGGTCGCATGCCTGGGCCTCGGCCTCGTCGGCTGTGGTTCCGGCGACTCCGGGACCTCCTCTTCGGAGACGAGCAGTGCTTCCAGCCAGGGCGCGACCACGAGCACCGGCGCCGGAAAGGCCAACACCGCCGAGGTCGTGGCCGCCGCCGACGCCTTCCTCAAGACGCTGTCCGACGACGAGAAGGACACCGCGCTCTACGAGTTCGGCGACGACGCCAAGACGACGGGCTGGTCGAACTTCCCGACCGGCGGCGTCAAGCGCAACGGCATCGAGCTCGCCGGCCTCGACGACGACCAGAAGGCCGCCGCGCTGAAGGTCATGGAGGCCGCCCTCAGCGAGCAGGGCTACCAGGAGCTCCAGGACATCCGCGCCGCGGACGACTACCTCGCCCAGGCGCAGAGCTCCGGCGGCGGCAGGGGACCCGGTGGCGGCGACGAGTACAGCTCGGACAAGTACTACCTGGCGTTCTTCGGGGAGCCCAGCGAGACCGAGCAGTTCATGGTCGAGTTCGGCGGCCACCACGCGGCGTACAACATCACCTACTACAGGGACGATGTCAGCCTCTCGCCCACGCTGACCGCCATCGAGCCGCAGACGTTCGAGCTGAACGGCACGTCGTACGCCCCACTGAAGGACAAGCGGGAGACCACCATGGCGGCCATCGGCGCGCTGAGCGACAGCGAGCTGGACAAGGCCGAGATCAGCGGCAGCTTCGACGACCTGCTGCTCGGTCCCGGCAACGACGGTCCCTTCCCGGACCCCGAGGGCGTCGTCGTCGGCGACCTCAGCCAGGAGCAGCAGGACAAGGTCACCGCGATGATGCGCACCTGGGTGGACGACCTGGACGAGGAGGCCGCCGAGGCTCTCATCGCCAAGTACGTCTCCGCGTACGACGAGACGTATCTCGGCTGGAGCGGCGCGACGGACATCGACAACGAGGAGACGTACGTCCGCGTCGACGGCCCGGCCGTGTGGATCGAGTTCTCCAACCAGGGGGGCATCGTGCTCGACGGCGTCCACCAGCACACCATCTTCCGTGACGAGACCGCCGACTACGGCTGGAACTGACAGGGCGGGAACTGCTCCGGTGCACCGTCTCCTTCTCTCCCTCCTCTTCACGGCACTTGTGCTGGTCTGCTGTCCCGCGCCCTTGGCCGAGGCCCATCCGATGAGCACCTCGGCCGTCCTCCTCGACATCCGCGACGACCGGGTCGAGGGGGAGGTGCAGCTGCCCGTCGACCGGCTCGCCGTCGCCGTCCACCGCGACCTCACTCCTGACAGCGTGCTCGGCACCGACCGGGCGTTCCTCAAGCGGTACACGGCCGGGCACATCGGCGCCGTGGGCGAGGACGAACGCTCGTGGCCGGTCACGCTCGGCACGGGTACGGTGCGGACGATCGACGGGACGGCACACCTGGTCTACCCGCTCACGATCCGGCCGCCCGACGGCACCGTCACCGACTTCGACCTGCGCTACGACGTCATCGTCCAGGAACTCCTCACCCACAAGGTCATCGCCACCGTCCGGTACGACTTCGGCCGCGGCATCCTCAGGACCGACGACGCCGAGACCCTCGGGGTTCTGGACTTCTCGACCAAGAGCATCGAGGTGCCCGCGGGCGAGGGCTCGTGGCTGCGCGGTTTCGCCACCACCGCCGGCCTGGGCATCGAGCACGTCGGCGAGGGCGCCGACCACCTGCTGTTCCTGCTGATGCTGCTCATCCCCGCCCCCCTGGTGACCGTCGGCGGCCGATGGCACGCGGCCCCGTCGGCACGCCGCAGCGTCGTCCGCGTCGTACATGTCGTCACGGCGTTCGCCCTCGGCCACTCGCTCACGCTCGCCCTCGCGGCAGCCGGTGCGATCGACCTGCCGAGCAGGCCGGTCGAGACACTGATCGCGCTGTCGATCGCGGTGTCCGCCGTCCACGCCGTCCGGCCCCTGGTGGCCCGCGGCGAGGTGTTCATCGCCGCCGGGTTCGGGCTGGTCCACGGGCTGGCGTTCGCCTCGCTCATCGGCGAACTCGGCCTCGACCGGGGGGCGTTGGTGACCACGCTGCTGGGCTTCAACCTGGGCATCGAGCTGACGCAGCTGCTCGTCGTCGCGCTGATGATGCCCTCCCTGATCGCCCTCGCCCGGACGGCGGTCTATCCGGCGTTCCGGATCGGCATGGCGGTCGTCGGGCTGGTGTTCTCGGTGTCCTGGATGCTCGAACGCGCCACGCTCACGTCCCTCGACCCCTTCGAGGGCGTGCAGACCTGGCTGGTGGGGCATCCGCTGCTCGTCGCCGCCACGGTCGCCGCGTCGGCGGTCGTGGCACACCAGGTGGCGCCTCGGACACCGCGGCCGGCGGCGGAACTCTCCAACGGCGACGCCCTATGAGGCCATGGCCACGCCTCCGGGCGCCCGTCACGACCGGCCGCCCTCTCGCCGGCTCCGGCAGTCGTACGACCCGTCAGGGAGCGGCCGACGCGGACCGCCGCACACGGTGCGCCCCGCCCGGCTGCGTGCAGCCGCCGGCTAGGGCGTGACCCCCCACAAGCTCGCAGCCGTTTCATCTCGGCTGTGTACCGGAAACACTGTTCGACTCAGGAGGACCAAGGATCATGGACAGGCGGGCGTTCATAGCAAGCTCGGCAGGGGCCGCGCTGGCCGTTGTCGGAGGCGTGGCGGCCTACGGGACCGCTTCGGCCGACGAGGTGTCGACGGACGGGCACATCAAGAGCGCCACCGCGATCACCGAGGTCTTCGGTGACGGTCTGAAGCTCACCGCCGTGGCGCTGGAGTACGACGCGCCCATCAGGAGCGCGAAGCTGTCCACGACGACGTTCACCGTCGCGGACCGCACCATCACCAAGGTCTACGCCGCCACCGCGCCCACCCCGGCGAGGAAGGGGCGCAACGGCCGCTACGTCATCGTCGAGATGTCCCCCGACGACGAGGCCGCCTCCCTGCTGGAGAGCAGCGGCCCCAGTGGCGGCGGCACCCCGCCCAGCGGTGCTCCGAGCGGTGCCCCCAGCGGTGCTCCGAGCGGCGGGCCCAGCGGCGGCCCCGGCGGCGGCAGCTCGGGCCCGAAGATCAAGGAGGCCGTGGCGACGGTGGTGCAGGCCGGCACGGTCACCACCGCCCGCGGCACCGTCTACCCGGCGGACTCCGCCGGGGTCACCACGACCGCCGTGAAGAACCTGATCGTCGACGACTTCGAGCAGCTGTCCTTCACGGACCCGGCAACCGGCAACACCCTCAAGTACAACCTGTACAAGCCGCGGGGATACGACAAGGGCAAGTCGTTCCCGCTGGTGCTGTTCATGCACGACGCCGCCGTGCTCAGCAGCGACCCCCTGACGACCCTCGTCCAGGGCAACGGCGCCATCTCCTGGGCGAGCCCGGAGGACCAGGCCAAGCGCCCGGCCTTCGTCCTCGCCCCCCAATACGCCAGCGCGGTCGTCGACGACCACGGCGGCTACACGGTGACCAGCTGGCTCGAGACCACGGTCAACCTGCTCAACAACGTCACCGAGACGTACAACGTCGACACCAAGCGCCTCTACACCACCGGCCAGTCCATGGGCGCCATCATGTCGATCGTCATGGACGTGCAGTACCCCGACCTGTTCGCCGCCTCCTACATCGTCGCCGGGCAGTGGGACACCAGCACGGTCTCCCCGATGGTGAACGACAAGCTGTGGATCACGGTCGCCCAGGGCGACGAGAACGCCTACCCCGGCCAGAACGCCATCACCGAGAAGCTGGAGTCCGAGGGCGCCACGGTCACCCGCGCGGTGTGGGACGGCACCTCCACCGAGAGGGAGTTCGCCGCCGAGGTCAAGAAGATGGTCGCCGAGAAGACCTCCATCAACTACGTCGCCTTCGAGACGGGCACGGTCGTCCCCAGCGGCGTCACGGACAACGCCCTGAACAACCACCTCTACACCTGGAAGATCGCCTACAACATCGAAGGCATCCGGGAGTGGATCTTCCGGCAGCACAAGTGACCCCGCCAGGCGCCCGGTCAGGCGCCTGCAGAAGGACCGGCGCCGCTGCCACCAGGCAGCGGCGCTCAGGGCCGCGCCACCCGCGATGGGTTCGCGCGGCCCTGAGCCACGCCCGCGGACCGCGCCGACCTCGCGCCGGGAGGCCGTCGACGTCACAGGATCGCGAACCGGGTGTTTCGTCCGACCTATTGACGCGACCATGCCCGACACCTACTTTCTGGTCGAAGTTACGAATGGAGTTCGGAATATCGAACTAGCTGAGTGTGTGGGAGCTCACCACCTGTCTTTCCCGCCCACTCCAGCCCCGTCGGACTTCCGCTGTGGCCCGATCGTGGCACCCGCAGAAAGACAGGAGACGCACGTGTCCGCGCTTCTCGCACGGTTGGCGGCGGTTTTGGCAGCCGCCTGCCTGCTGTTCACATCCCAAGTCCTGGCCACGCCTCAGCGAGCCGCGGCCGCAGACCCGGGCTACCTGATGACGCACTTCATCGGGGAGGGGTCGACCGGCCAGCAGATCTACTTCTCGCACAGCGCCGATGGCCTGCACTGGACCGACCTCAATGGCGGA
>NZ_JACVWU010000047.1 GCF_014596915.1 Streptomyces sp. TRM68416 | reverse complement strand
CCTAGTGGTCGGCCGGTTCGGGGGCCGCAGTTCACCGAGGCGCAGCAGGTGGCTGACGACGTTGAGGACCAGGCGTCGCCGAACTGGCCCACCGGACCGAGCTGATCACCTTCACCGTCGAGGACTGGTAGGTCCCTGCCGTCGCCTCGGTCGACCACCTCACCGCAGGGGTCGGCCGGGCCGTCCTCGCGGAGAATTACGCGGCCTACGTCGCCGAGTACGGCGAGTCCGTCTAGGCACCAAGTTCGTGGGCCCAGCCTCCGCGCCGGGCCCGCCTTACGCTCCCAGCACCCACGGCACCGCTATCACGGTCACTTTGCACCGTGGGTCAGAGATAGGACACCGGGGCCTACTTGTGGGTTTTGCGCTGGCAGGCCGCACACGGGCCGACGAGGTCGCCGGAGCAGACCAGGGCGGAAGGGTCGGGCTCGCTCAGCGGCGGCACGTCGAGCGTGGTGGTCATCGGTCCGGTCCTCCTCAGGGCGGCGTTGCTGGGCGCCCGCACCGCAGGATAGCCACCCCATAGGCACAGCCGTTCGAGCTCCTGTGGCACCTGGCGTTCGAGCTCAGGTCTGTCGGAAGGTGTTGATCATGCGTCGGGCATTGCGCGTCTGATCCCATACCGCGCCGTACTCGCCGGCGGGCGGGCGCCCGTCGCGGACGAGCCGGTCGGCGACCGCGGCCGCCAGCAAAGCTCAGCTCTTGGAAGCGAAGGACAACCTGCAGCACATGCGGGCCGCCATCCCGTTGACCGACGAAGAACAAGCCGCCGTCGACGACGGCCAAGCCGCCCTCAGCCGACTCCTGGAACGTCTCGCGGACGTCCCCACGCCATCCGGCGCCACCCCGCGCCAGCTCCTGCCAATTATTGAGCTGCCGCCATCTTGAAGGGACAGATCAGGGTCATGCCGTGGCGCTGCTGCGGGACTCGCGCTGATCGATGGCGACAGTGTGCCGTCGATCCTGCCAGCGATACGGGTGGCGTGGCCGGGGCTGGCTTGACCTTGACGCTGGGTCAACCCTCCATCCTCGCTGCAGGAGCTTCCCCACAGCCGACTGGAAAGCTCCCCGAAGGAGGCAGATGACCATGGTGACCCAATCGATCGCCAGTCCGGCGATTCGCGTGCAGAGTCTGGAGAAGTCTTACGGGAAGCTCGAAGTGCTGCGCGGCGTGGACTTCGAGGTGGCGCGGGGCAGCATCTTCGCCCTGCTCGGGTCCAACGGGGCGGGCAAGACCACGACCGTGAGGATCCTCGCCACGCTCCTGACGTCCGATGCGGGGACAGCCAGCGTCCATGGCTTCGACGTCGCCACGCAACCGGCGAATGTGCGGGAATCCATCAGCCTCACCGGGCAGTTCGCGGCCGTCGACGAGATCCTCAGCGGTTGGGAGAACCTCGTACTCGTGGCCAGGCTGCGCCACCTCAAGAACCCGGGCGCGATCGCGGATGACCTGCTGAGGCGTTTCTCGCTGACCGACGCCGGCCCGCGGAAGGTGTCCACGTATTCGGGTGGGATGCGCCGTCGGCTGGACATCGCGATGAGCCTCATCGGCAATCCATCCGTGATCTTCCTGGACGAGCCGACGGCCGGACTCGACCCCGAGGCGCGCATTGAGGTGTGGCATGCCGTCAAGGAGCTCGCCGAGTACGGCACGACGGTGCTGCTCACCACGCAGTATCTGGACGAGGCTGAGCAGCTCGCCGACCGGATTGCGATCCTCCACCAGGGTCGGATCATCGTGAATGGCACCCTTGCCGAGCTCAAGCAGCTCTTCCCGCCCGCCAAGGTCGAGTACGTCGAGAAGCAGCCGACTCTGGAGGAGATCTTCCTCTCGGTCATCGGCGGCGGCGAAAAGTGCGACGCCACTGGCACGACAACTGGGGGACAAGGATGACCGCGTACTTCTTCAGCGACACTGCCGCGCTCACGGGGCGGACCCTGCGCCATGTCACACGCAGCATGGACACCATCATCACGACCGTCATCACGCCGGTCGCCATGATGCTGATGTTCGTCTACGTGTTCGGAGGCGCCATTGATACCGGGTCGGTTTCGTACGTGAACTACATGCTGCCCGGCATCCTGCTCATGACCATCGCATCGGGCATCTCCTACACGGCGTACCGGCTGTTCACCGATGTGAAGAGCGGGATCTTCGAGCGATCTCAGTCCATGCCGATCGCGCGGTCGGGTGTGCTGTGGGCGCATGTCGTCACCTCTCTGGTCGCCAACCTGATCGCGCTTGTGCTCGTCGTGGGCGTCGCTGTGCTCATGGGCTTCCGCTCGGGGGCAGGAGTGTCGGCTTGGCTCGCGGTCGCCGGCATCTTGCTCTTGTTCACCCTGGCGCTGACCTGGCTCGCCGTGATCCCCGGGCTCTCCGCGTCGTCGGTCGAGGGAGCGGGCGCGTTCGCCTACCCGCTCATCTTCCTGCCTTTCGTCAGCTCGGCGTTCGTGCCGACAAAGACGATGCCCGGCCCGGTGCGCTGGTTCGCCGAGAACCAGCCGGTGACGTCGATCGTCAACACGATCCGCGGCCTGTTCGCCCAGCGGCCGGTTGGCGACGACATCTGGACCGCCCTCGCCTGGTGCCTCGGCATCCTCGTCGTGGCGTACGTCTTCGCGATGGCCGCCTATCGCCGGAAGATCGCCTGATGCAGTCTGAGACTCATGCTCACCATCAGCCAGCTTGCGGCGTACGCCGGGGTGACGGTGCGGGCCGTACGCCACTACCACAAGGTCGGGCTGCTGCCCGAGCCCGAGCGCGACCGGTCCGGGTACCGGATCTACGATGCCGCCGCGGTCGTGCGACTGATCCGGATCCGCACCCTGGCTGATGCGGGCGTGCCGCTGGCCAGGGTGCAGGAACTCCTCGACGCCGGCGCGGAGGAGTTCGCCGGCGGTGTCCAGGAGATCGACAAGGATCTGCGCGCCGAGATCCGGCGGCTGCAGGACACCCGCAGCCGGCTCGCCCGGCTCGCCGCCGGAGAGCACCTAGCACTCCCGCAAAGCGTCGTGGGCTACCTCGACCGGCTGCGCGGTCTCGGCGTCGGGGAGCGGTACATCGAGCTGGAGCGGGATGCCTGGATCATGATCGCCGCGCAGGTGCCGGACCTGATCGACTCCGTGATTGCCAAGAAACACGATGAGCTGGACGACCCCGACATGGTGAGGCTCTACAGCTTCTTCACCGGGGAGCCCGACTGGCGCGCCGGCGATCCACGGATCGTCGAGGTCGCCGACATCCTGGAGCGCCTGATGATTCGCGCCGTGGAGGCCGGCGAGGTGGGTGACGACGGCTTCGACGATCAGTTCGTCGCCCTGATGGACTCAACCATGCTTGAGTCCGCACCGGGCGCCGAACTGGTGCTGGCGATTCTGAAGGAGCGTGGCTGGAGCGGCTGGACCCGCATCGAACGAGTACCTGCTGACAGACTCAACGCTCACACGTGACGCCACTCGGCTGCGCTCATGCCGGCCCGGCGAGGCAGTCTGCCGCGCACACCTCCAGCAGTACGGTTTGACAAAGTTGATTCCACAGAATCCGGGTATGGCACGCCATGTGGCTGCAGCGCATCGACACGAAGATCGCCGCCGTCCGTCAGCGGGATGCCGAGCGGGCGCGCGGAGAGGAGCGACGGCCTCCCGCTCCGGACTGGATCATCGAACTCGGCATCGGCTGCAGAAACCCGCCCGTGCAAGTCCACGCCGGAGACTGCTATGCGGCCGCGAAGCGACGGCGCGCCGTCGACCGTGACGAGGCCCGCCGACTCCTAGCCGCGGGGCTACCGGCCTGCACCCACTGCCGCCCCGACCGGCACCTCGGCATCCTGGAGTAGAGACCACGCTGCGCGCCGGCGGGGCGCCCTGGCGGACCGCCGGCGGTCGGTCCTCGCACATGCGCCGTGTCCCCCGGCGCGGGCCGTACCGTCCTCGAGACCTCGAAGAGCGGCTTGCCCGGCCGGTGGTGGGCCCCGGGAGGGCCCACCACCGGGCTTCAGTGCCGGGTCTCCCACCACAGGATGAGCAGGGTGACCGCACCGCTGCCGAGCTTGTACGCGGCGCCCTTCAGGAACTCACCCGGAACGTCCTGCCCCTGCTGAGCGATCCATTTCCGCAGGTGACCGCTAGTTGCGAGGCGCCGCTTGATCCAGCTGACCGCCCGCGCCCGCAACCGCCAGGACCAGCAGGAGGAGATCGGCGCCCTGCGGGTGCAAGCCGACGCGTTGACGGTGGCGGTGGCCGAACTGCGGGGCGCGGCCGCCGCGAACCGCCTGCTGTGGGACGGCCCGGCTGAGCGGGCACGGTCGTTCCTGCTGGCCACGCTCGGGTTCTTCGGAGGTGCAGCCCTGGCCCGGATCGCCGGCGGCTCCGACCATCTGAGCGCGCAGGTAGGGATGGGGCAGGCGGCCGACCTTCTGAGTCGGGACCGGCGGGCGAGCAAGCAGAACGCGGCCGCCGCAGCGGCGGCCCCGCTGATGCGCTCCACCGACGCAGCCGTCGCCGCCACCACCGAGCAGCTGCTCAACGCCTGTGGGGACGTGGAGAACACCGAGCGCCTCGAGGCAGCCCTGGAGGCGTTCGGGCAGGCCGTTCGCGCGGCCACCGCGCCACGGCTGTCCTGGTGGGCACGTCGCCGTGCTACGCGCACAACCTGACGCAGGAGCTCGCCGGGGTAACGGGTGCGAGCAGGCGCGTGACCCCTGGGTGTCAGTGGTGCTCGATAGCCTCTGCGGTATGGGAACTTACGATGACAAGTCGCGTGACTACGACCGTCGCGCTGGCCAGGCCCTGGTCGCCTTCTACAACCTGGCCGCGGCTGGTGGCGGACATGCCGGGGAGGCGGTGGCGCCTGCATATCGCGATCTGCTGGATGCGGCTGAGTCCACGTTCCGAGCGGGTATCGAGGCTGACGACCTGGAGCAGATCAAGGCCGGCTGGAACGAGCTCGTCGACGTGGCGGCGCACATCGCGCACGCCAACGCCCGGGTCGGCACCGTGCTGCTGGCGACGGCGGTGAATCAC
The DNA here is from genome assembly GCF_014596915.1 of Streptomyces sp. TRM68416. Taxonomy (GTDB): domain Bacteria; phylum Actinomycetota; class Actinomycetes; order Streptomycetales; family Streptomycetaceae; genus Streptomyces. The sequence continues at coordinate 5,338 of NZ_JACVWU010000047.1, read as the reverse complement.
CTGGAGGAGCCTCCGGAGGAGATCATCGCCAAGGTCAAGGTAGAAGTGGAGAAGAACAGTTCCTGACCTCCCGAGCGACAGAACCCGTCAGCCATGACTGTGGATCTGCGCCCTCGTAGGATGCCTGAACGCCTCGTCCCCGGCAGCTGCAATGCCGGGGACGAGGCGTTTGTGCTGGGGGAGCCCTACAGCTCGATCTCCATGTGCTCCGTCTCTCCAGGTGCCCACCATAATGCAGACTTCGAGCACATGTTCGATTGCATTCTGAGACGACTGCCTTACGGCGCTTATCGTCATAATGACGAGATTGTGGAGTAGGGTGAACTCCGATACGCGGGCAGTGTTTCCGCCGCTTGGGGTGGTGTGCCCGTTTGAAGGAGGGGTGGTCGCGGTGACGAAGCAGGCCGCAGGGCAGGGAAATCCGACGGTCCCGGGCGTCGGCGGGGTTCTCGATCCTCGAATGTCCCTGGCCCTGAACGTTCACACATGCCCGGGGGTGTACGCGGTGCTGCTCGGGGCCGGCATCTCCATGGCGTCCGGCATCAAGACCGGCTGGGGCATCGTCCAGGACCTCGTCGCCAAGGTCGCGGTCCTGCATGATCCGGACGCGCCCGACGCCGGCGCGGGGCCCGCGGCCGATCCGGAGAGCTGGTGGCAGGAGCAGTTCGGCGAGCAGCTGGGCTACTCGCGTCTGCTTTCCGAGGCCGCCCCCACTTCGGCGGCACGACAAGCCTTGCTCGCAGGCTATTTCGAGCCCGAAGACGGCGACGACGTGAAGCAACCCACCGCGGCGCACCGGGCGATCGCCCGGCTGGTGAAGCGAGGGAACGTCAAGGTCATCCTGACCACCAACTTCGATCGCCTCATGGAACGAGCGCTGGAGGAGGTCGGCATCTCCCCCCAGGTCGTCCGCGACCATCAGATCGACAGTATGAAGCCCCTCGTGCACAGCCAGGTCACGATCATCAAACTCCACGGCGACTACGCCGACCTGGAGCAGCGCAACACCGTGGACGAGCTGGAGAAGTACCCCGATGCGCAGCAGGAGCTGCTCGAGCGTGTGCTGGACGAGTACGGACTGATCGTGTGCGGCTGGTCAGCCGACTGGGACAGGGCCCTCGTCAGGGCCGTGGAAGGAACCCGGTCCCGGCGCTATCCGATGTACTGGGGGCAGTTCGGCCGAATGAGCGAGCCGGCCCGACGGCTGGTCGCCCAGCACTCTGCCGCCGTCATCGACGGTGTGACTGCAGACGACCTCTTCACGGATCTCGAGCGCAGGGTGGAGGCGCTGGACCGGATGACCGCCGCCCCGGTGACCCGGGACACGGCCGTCGCCCAGCTCAAGCGTTTCCTCCCCGACCCCATCCGACGTATCGAGATCCACGACTTGATCGAACAGAGTGCGTCGCTTATCGCCAACAAGGCCAGCCAGGACCGGTATCCGCTGACCGGGAGCGTCTTCGCGCAGAGCATCCACCGCTACCGCGCCGACTCCGACACCCTGCTGCACCTGCTCGCCAACGGCGTCTTTCACGACGACGGCACCTATAACGCCCTCTGGCAGCGCGTGATCGAGCGGCTGGGGCGCCTGCGCCACAAGAACATCAACGGCCATACCGAGGAACTGGAGAGGCTGCGGCACTACCCGGCCGTACTCGCCATCTTCACCATGGGCACCGCCGCAGTTCTCGCCAGACGCGAGGATTTTCTGCACCGCCTTCTCATCGAGCCGCTGTGGTCGCCGCTCTTCTCCAATGGCCGTCAGGTTCCGGCCGTCTACCTCAACCCCCGTCGCGTCATCAGCGGCTCGATCAATGAAGTCTGCAGCCCCGGTGTGGGCAGGACGTGGTTCTACCCGCAGAGCCGATGGCTTCGTGAGGAACTGCGAGAACCGTTCCGCCTGGTGGAGCCGAACGACGATGCCTACCGTGCGGCCTTCCACCGATTCGAGTTCTTGGCCTCGCTGGTCACTCTGGATACCGAGCATGCTCTCGCGAGCCCATGGTCCGGGGAGTTCTTCGACGATGATGTGTGGGGGTACGACCAGAACGGCCTGGCTGCTGATATCGAGCGAGAGATCAATGACTCCTGGCCCCTCGTCCAGGCTGGCGCCTTCAGCTCCGACACGGAGCGCGCAAAGAAGGCCTTGACTGCGCTCGCGGAGTTCCGTTCGAAACACCACCCCTGGTGAGCGACGCCCTCTGGACGAACTTGCCGGTGACGTATCGCTCCACGGTGTGCTGGGAGACCTCGAGGACAGCCGTGTGGAGCCTGCCTGTACACGGTGTGGGCGAAGGCAGCCGAGCACAGGCTTCCCCTCGGACGGCTGAACGTCTGTCGCACGGAAAGTGCTGCCTGCCCAGCGGGTCGGCACGGGCAGAATCGTGTGTATGGTCCGTTCGTCCAGGTTCCCTATCTCCGACCACGAGTACGTCCAGCGGGTCCGCCGTCACCCGCCCAGTTCCCTGCTGCCCCTGATTGCGCAGGTGAGCTCGATCCTGCCGACGAAGGTCGACTGGCAGCAGGACTGGGTGAGGTTGAACCGGCACCGCAGCATCACGGGGCTGTACCGGCCGTGGGCGTTCGCCGACGCCGCATGGGTGTCACTGACCCGTGGGAACGAGCATCGGCAGCGGCTGGCGGCCATGGACGACCTGGAGGAGATCCTCGCCCAGTACGTGGCGCTGGACGACCTCTACCGGCACCTGCCGGTCGGTGAGCGGCTGTCGGGATACCTGCTGCGGGTGGCCGGACAGCAGTTCACCTGGCAGGAGGACGACTTCTCCGAGCTCGCCCGCAGTCTGGCCATGTTGGTCCAAGTCGGCCCGGCCCACCGCAGGCCTGCGGCTCGGGCCGCAGGAGACGTTCGGCGAAGAGCTGAACCAGAAGTTGGGCAAGGCCATCGGGAAGCAGATCCCGAACACCGCGAAGCTCATCCGGGAGCGGCACCCGAAGTTCGCCCACATCCCCCACGACCGGCCGATGTTCGGCATCGTGATGACGATGGAGCCGTACCACCTGGTCAACACCCCCGAGTTCCGGCACGTCCTGCCGACCTCGGACGTGCCGACGGTGGTGGCCTCGGCAAGCGAACTGGAGGACGCGGTCGTCGCGACGGACCCCACGCTGGAGGAAGCGATCCTGGCCCGGATCGAGCAGCCACCGCCCGCCGGATGGTCCTTGCGCGCCCTCGCCGACGGACGGCCCGTCATCAATCCGATCCTGGACGAGGCGTGGGAGCTCTACCCCTGGGGCACGGAACCCGCCACGCCCCCAGACAGCGGGGCTTCAGCACAGTCCTGACCGGGAAGCTCCGACGGGCCCCGGCGTACGACATAAGCGCGACACCGCCCCACGATGCTGGCGAACAACCGGCTGGGGAGGGGCGATGGCCAGGGACAGCTACCGGGACCTGCGGTGTCCCGCCGACACCGGGCGGCCGCTGCGGGAAGAGCTCGCGCGCCTGGTCTACGGCTTCGACGCGGTCGCCGGCACCGACCGGACCCGCCGCGACTACCTCCACGTCGCCGACCACGTCCTCGAGTTCATCGCCCGCCGTGCCGGATGCCCCGACAGCGGCCGGCCGCCGGGAGGGTGAACCGGCCACCCGTGGCGGTGAATGCGTTCTGGCGGGCCCGGGCCGGCCGTCAGTACGGTCCTCCTGGCCGGGCGAGCGAGGGGGAGACGATGAGCGGGCGGGCGCGGGTGCTGAGGATCGCGATGTGGGTGCTGATCGTGGCCGCCGTGCCGGTGTATGTGGTGTGGCTGGTGCGGGCCGGCTACCTGACCGGTCAGCACCGTCTGCCCGACAGTGACGTCATCCGCTGGGCGCTGCCGACGCTGGTCCCGGCGGCCGCCGTGGTGCTGTGCGTGCTGGTCGGACATGCCTGGTGGGTGAGCGTGGCGACGCGCACGGCGTCTCCGCTGCGGGAGCGGTGGACCGTGATGGTGCTGCTGTTCATCGCCGCGGTGTCGGTGTTCTGCGGCGTCGCCGCCGTCGACGACCCCGGCGTGTCCGCCGGGCTGCTGAGCCTCGTGGTCACCGGGCTGGGCATGGCCGGCCTCTTCTTCATTCCGGCCGCCTGCTCCCGCGAGCTGCCGGACGTCGTCCGTCGGCGCTTTGCCGACTCCTCCGACGGCCCGGCGGCGTAACCTGGCCCTGCACCGAAGCGTTGAGCACGGCGTCGCGTGATGCACATCCGATCCCCCGCGGATAAGCGCAGGGGCCCCGCACCGAGCTTCTGCGCCGGTGCGGGGCTACTGGGTTCAGGGGTGGGTCAGCCGTTCTGGATGGCCGCCAGGTCCTCGTACGACAGTTCCTGGGTGCGGGCGGCGGCCTCGCTACGCACCCAGGCGAACACCTTCGCGTCCGGCTGGTCGTTGTGCCGACGGTCGCCCGCGGCTGCGGTTTTCTCGCCGCCGGAGGCCAGGAGCGCGGTGATGTACCGGGCGAGCTCGGAGGGGCCTCCCCCGCCGTAGCCTCGCCCGTTCTCCTCCGGCAGGATCGACAGCAGGCCGTCGCGGGTGCGGATCCAGAACATGCCGGACCGGCGGTCGATGATCAGGCGGTAGAACTCGCCATCCGGCCGCAGATCGCGCGGGGCGTACGCCTTGTAGGTCCACTGGTCGATGTTCCCGCCGACGGTGCGGTAGTGGTCCGCCACGACCGGCAGCCCGAACTCCGGGTCCATGAAGCTCTTGAAGCACAGGCAGCCCGATCCGCCAACCGCCGCCGGGGAGTCCTTGTCGTCGTCGACGCACGCATGGAACAAGCTGGCGATCTTGTCCGACTCCACGAGCGTGGTGTGCAGGGTGTTCGGCGCGCAGCGCGCTGGATCCTGCCCAGCCACTCCGTCACGTACGGCGACTCCCGCTCGACGGACACCGCGCCGTTCCACGTGCCCCCCGGCGATGCCGTACTTCGGCTCGCTGTTGAGGGCGAAGTGGGCGTAGCCCGAGGTGGGGGTGTACACGGGCTCTAGGTCACGCGGCAGCTCAACTGACTTGTGCTCCCTGGATGCTGAGGGCGCCTGTGCACGCCTGTACGGCATCGACGATGCCCCGCTGGGGCAACGTATGGATAGAGCGCACCCCGTCTCGCGCGCCCACCGACCCACCGTGCGAGCAGCGCCGACACCCATCAGTTGATGTGACGCAGGTCACACCACGAGGGCCTAACGCGGCGGGCTCAGAACTCCACGTACGGGATGGAGAGGTGCGTCCGCGCCCGCTCCACCGACCCCCTCAACCCTCGTGGAGCAACGCGGATGAGCGACAACAGCACTTCCGATCAGTGTGCCAAGATCGCACGGGGCATGGCACCGATCGCACGCGCCCG
>NZ_JACVWU010000046.1 GCF_014596915.1 Streptomyces sp. TRM68416 | reverse complement strand
GGCCGCCGGAGCGGTGGCGGAGACATGGAGCGGCGGCGGCCCGTGGCCGCCAGCGCGCGCGGCCCGCCGTAGGCGGGCCGCCTTGATCCGCGTGACGATGGACATCTACACCTTCGTGCGGCTCGACTCCCAGCGCTCCGCCTTCGACCGCGTCGGGGACGCATTGCGGGGTGACGGCAACGGATCGGACGATGACGACGGCGCGGCCGGTGTCCCGGTAGCCGTCTGATCGGCCCTCGAAGGCGGTTGCCGTCAAACACTGCCGTCAAGGCATAAAGCAAAGGCCCTGTGGATCACTCCACAGGGCCTTTGACGTGCTGTGCACTCGGCAGGATTCGAACCTGCAACCTTCTGATCCGTAGTCAGATGCTCTATCCGTTAAGCTACGAGTGCTTGTTCTGTTTTCCCGCCGTTCCTTGCCCCTCCGGGCCTCTCGCGGCGACAGGAAGAACATTACATGACCGCCGCCGCCATGTGAAATCCATTAGGCATACCCCTTCTGAGCTGCGAAAACGCCGAAGTGGGGGGTCACGGGCAGTGGACAGGGGATCGGCTCCGGCTCTTAGATGATCTCTGCTTGGCGCCCCTGCCCAGTCTTCCCGGAGGACCTCGCATGCCCGCCGCAGCCTTCGCCCGCCGCTACGCAAGCCTGTGCCGTGCACTCGGGGCCGGTGCCGGAGTGCTGGTGCTGGCCGCCTGCGGGGGCGGCGGGAGCGGTGGCGGCGGTCCCGTGGCCGCCCCGGTCGCGAGCGAACCGGTCGCGAGTGAGCCCGCCGCAAGCGCCCCGGCGCTGGGTGAGATACCCGCGATGTCGGACACCAGCCGGCTCAGCTTCCCCCTCGACGCCTACGACCCCTCGCCCGCCGACCAGCGGCTTCTCGAGCGGGCGCAGGACAGGCTCGCGGTGCGGTGCATGGCGCGGTACGGGTTCGAGTACGTCCCGCCGAAGCGTTCCGGGGGGCCGGAGCGGCCGGTCAACTCGCGTGTCTTCGGTGTCGTCGACGCCGAGGAGGCCGCCCGGTACGGCTACCGCGATCCCGGCGCCGCGTCCGCCGACCGCCCCCGCGACCCGGAGCTGTCCGCGGAGGGGCGGCTGACGCTGTACGGGGAGCGGGTCGCCCCGGCGGAGATGCCGATGAGCCAGGAGGAGGCCGAGCGGGAGGGCGGCAGCGAGCGGAAGGTCGGCGGGAAGTCCGTACCCGTCGGCGGGTGCAACCGGGAGTCCTATCTCAAGCTCTACGCGCCGAAGGCCGACGCCGTCGACATCATGTTCGTCTTCAATCTGAAGGCCAGGGCGAAGGCGCAGGGCGACGCCGACGCGCGTCTGCGGCGGAACAACGAGGAGTGGGCCGCCTGCATGAAGAAGGCCGGCTACCGGGCCACCGACCCGATGGCGGTCGTACGGCAGCTCGGCTTCGAGGGCGCCCTCGACTCCCCCGCCGCCGTCGCCGCGGCCAAGGCGGACGTCGCCTGCAAGAAGAAGGTCAATCTCGTCGGCGTCCGGTACACGGTCCTGGCCGCCTATCAGCAGCGGCTCGTCGACCAGCACGCCGCGACCCTCGAACTCGCCGTGCAGCAGCAGGAAGACCGCTTGGAGCAAGCGGCCGACCTGGTCGGCTGACGGCGCGGACAGATAACCACGCCACCACCGAGGACGCGCCCCCACTTGTCGCGTCCATGAAGGGACATGTCATGTTCGGAACCACCGGCTCCCGCATCGGCCTCGCCGCCGGCGCCGTCACCGCCGCGCTCGGCCTCACCCTCACGACCGCCGGTTCCGCCGCGGCCGTCACCGAGAAGAACGGCCTGCTCACCAATTACGAGATGGGCTTCTACTACAACTCCAACCAGGCGGGCTGCGTCTTCGACATCTTCTACGGCGACAGCAACTTCGGCAACGACGTCTTCAAGGGCAGCTGCGCCGGGTCCGGCCAGTCGGTCAACAACAACACCGCGTCCTACCACAACATGGACTACGTCACCTGGAACGTGTACACCGGCGTCGACTACTCCGGCACCATCGGCTACATCCCGGCCGGTTACGTGGGCAACGCCTCGGCCACCTTCAAGAACACGATCAGCTCCGCCCGCCCGCAGTAACCCGCGAACCCGCGAACCCGCGGCAAGAACGACCCAGGGGGTCCAGCCGAGATCGGCTGGACCCCCTGGTCCATGGGCGGAGGCGGAGGGATTTGAACCCTCGATGGGCTTTAAGGCCCAAACCGCATTAGCAGTGCGGCGCCATAGACCGGACTAGGCGACGCCTCCAGCACATCCGGCCCGCGCGAGCGCGAGCGGTGCGTGCCGATGATGACACAGTCGAGCGTGGTGTCACCAATCGCCCCCCACGGTACTAGGCAGGCGGGGCGCAGGGCAAAGCCCTTTTCGCCGGTCGGGCGCGTGCGCAACGTTCGGAGGGGGTGGGCGTTAGTCAGGTCATGTTCCAGGTCATCCGCAACGGCCGGGTCGGGCGGGTCGGGCGGCTCCTCGTCGCCGTCGCCGGGTCCGTCGCCGCCGCCTCCGCCCTCACCTCCGCACCGGCCGCCGCCCACCCCGGCACGGCCGCCCCGCTGCCCGTCGCCCCGCCCCACGACGGCGACCGCCTCGTCGTCACCGTCAGGAACGCGGGCGGGGGTGCCGACGGGCGGTTCGTCCTCCGCTGTCACCCCGCCGGTGGCGACCACCCTGACGCCGCGGGTGCCTGCGCCGCGCTCGACCGGGGGTCCCGCTGGGGCAAGGACGCCTTCGCCCCCGTACCGCCAGGCAGCGTCTGCACCATGCAGTACGGCGGACCGGCCACCGCCCACGTCACCGGGACCTGGGCCGGGCGGCCCGTCGACGCCCGCTTCGACCGCGGCGACGGCTGCCGGATCGCCCGCTGGGACCGGCTCGTGCCGGTTCTGCCCGATCTGCGGACCGAAGGGGCATGAGTTCCGCCCGGTCTGCGGACCGACGGGTCACGAGTCGTCGGCCGGCCTGCGACTCGTCCGTAAAGGTTGCGCGCAGGTCCGGCGGAGCAGCCGTACACGGTCATACGTTCTGGGTCACTTCGTCGTGCGACCTCGCTCTCATCCGGCGCCGCGAGCGCAACCCCAGCCCTTAGACTCCCTCGCGTGACACGTCGCGGGCCGGTTGGCAAGATGGCCCGAGCGGTCGGCAAGGTGCGGTAACAGGGAGGAAGCGTCTCGTGAGCAGCAGGCCATCCCGAGGCGCTGCTCGCCTCGCAGCCATACTCGACGCGCTTCCCGATGCGTTGGTCCTGGTCAACGCCAATGGAACCGTCGTCAACGCCAACACCATCGCCCTGGAAGCCTTCGAGGCACCGGGCACGGCGCTCGTCGGGCGCGGGCTGCTCGATCTGCTGCCGCACTTCGACTCCAAGCTGATCCCGGGCTCCATGCGGCGCCCCGACCACATGGACCCGCGCGGCCGTACCAAGCCGACCCGGATGATGGCCCGGCGCACCGACGGCAGCGAGTTCCCCGTCGAGGTCACCTCAGCGACCCTGGAGAACGGCCAGCAGGCCTACGACGGTTACGGCTACACCAGCGACGAACTGCTGATGCTCGTCGTCCGGGACCTGTCCGGCACCATCGACACCGAGGCGGAGCTGGCCCGCTCCCAGCGGCAGACCGAGATGATCCTGCGGGCCGCCGCCGAGGGCGTCGTGGGCACGGACACCGACGGGCGGATCGTCCTCGTCAACCCGGCCGCCGCCCAGATACTCGGCTACCGCGCCGGCGACCTCGGCGGGCGCGAACTGCACACCCTCGTGCTGCACTCCCGCCCCGACGGCTCGCCCTTCCCGTACGAGGAGTCGCCGCTCGCCGACACCCTGCGCTCCGGACGCAAGCACCGCGTACGCGGGCAGGTGCTGTTCGCCAAGAGCGGCGAGCAGGTGTCGGTCGACCTCACCACCGCACCCGTGCGCGACGGCGACCAGCTCGTCGGCGCCGTCATGACCTTCACCGACCGGCGGCCCTACGACGCGCTCGCCAAGGAGAAGGAAGCCGCGCAGAAGGCCCACGAGGAGGAGCTGGAGCGGCTCGCCGAGGAACACGCCTCCGAGCTGACCGCCCTGCGCCAGCAGCACGTCACCGAGGTCGAGGAACTCACCGAGCGGCACGAGGAGGAGCTCGCCGCGAACGAGGAGCGCTACGCCGCGCTCGGCGAGCGGGAGAAGGACCGCTTCGAGGCCCTCACCGGACGGCACGAGCAACTGCTGACGCTGCTGGCGCAGTCCCTGCGCGGCCCCCTGGACGAGCTGCGCCGCGAACTGGCGGCGCTGGCCGCGGACGACGCCGGGCAACTGTGGCCCGAGGCCAACCAGGTCCTGCACCACCTGTCGGCCGGCTACTCACGCATCACCACCCTCATCGACAACGTCCTCGGCTACCAGCGGCTCGACGCCGGCACCGACGACATCACCCGGACGAAGGTCATGCTCGACGCCGTCGTCGCCGCCGGTGTCGACGGGGCCGTCGAGCTCATCGGGCCGGGGCGGGTGCAGTTCGCCGTGCACGCGCCGCCCATCGAGGCCGAGGTCGACGCCCGCCTGCTCGCGACCGCGCTCGCCCACCTGGTCGCCGATGTCGCCGGCGTCGACGCGACCGGGAACTCGCCCGTGTCGGCGGGCGGTTACATGGACAACACCGTGGTCGTCGCGGCGGCGCAGCGCGGCGAGGTCGTACGCATCGAGGTGCGCGGGCCGTACGCCGGGGGAGACCCGGTGCACGAGCCGATCGTGCGCGGGATCGTGCGCGCCCACGGCGGCGTGCTCCAGACGCACGAGGTGCCGGGCATGAGCGGCAACGCCTACGTCCTGGAGGTGCCGATCGGGGGCGGGGCCGGGGCGGTCGCGGCCGACCCGTCGGCGGTCGCCTCCGAGGACGCCGAGCACACCTCCGGCGGCGGGCGGCGGCGGGCCCGGCGGTCCTCCGTCGACGCCTTCCTCGACGGCGAGGACGCCCCCGAGGCGGAGTCCGGGGCACCCACCGGGCGGCGCAGGCGGCGGGCGGTCGAGGCCGCGCAGCCGCAGCAGGAACAGGTGGCGCAGGGGCAGGTGGCGCAGGGGCAGGTGGCGCAGGGCGCGGCCGTGGAGGTTTCCGGCGGTACGGGGCGGCGGCGCGGCCGACCGGCCGAGGACGCCGGGGGCGCTGCTGCTGGTGGCGGTGTCGCCGAGGGTGCCGTGGTGACGGCCGCCGAGCACGCCGCCGGGGCCGCGGCCTCGGGCAACGGTCTGGGCGGGACCGTACCGCCGCAGGGCGTGCCCGCGCCGGGCGGACGGCGGGCCCGGCGGGACGGCGGCGAGCAGCACGCGCTGCCTCCGGCGCTGCCGGTGTCCGGTGGGCCGGGTCCGGTGCCCGCGCAGGGCGTCCCGGCCGAGAGCGCACAGCCGACGGGGCGCCGTCGCCGTGCGCTGGCCGCCGCGAACGAGCGCGCCGCCGCGCAGGAGGCCAGTCCCCGTACGGTCTTCGCCTTGCCGCCCGCGGAGGCGGACCGCCCGGACGGGGCCGCGGCCGCGGCCGCCCCGGAAACCACGGACGCCCCGGCAGGCCAGGGCCTCGCCCCGATCCCGGCACAGGTGCCTGGTCAGGCGCAGATCGCCGGGCAGGCGCAGGTGCCTGGTCAGGCACAGGTCGCCGGGCAGGCGCAGACCGCCGGGCAAACACCTGTGCCTGGTCAGGCGCAGGTGACCGGCCAAGTGCAGGCCGCCGGGCAAACACAGGTACCCGGTCAGGCGCAGGTGCCCGGTCAAGTGCAGGTCGCCGGTCAAGTGCAGGTCGCCGGTCAGACGCAGGTATCCGGTCAGGCACAAGTGCCCGGTCAAGCGCAGGCCGCCGGTCAGACACAGGTACCCGGCCAAGGGCAGCTGCCCGGTCAGGCGCCGGTCGCCGGTCAGGCGCAGGTCCAGCCGCAGGCCCCTGCCGCACCGGTCCCGGCGCAGGCCCAACCGCAGGGACAGCCGCACGTCCAGCCGCAGGCCCCTGCCCCGGTACAGCCGCAGCTCCAACCACAGGCCCCTGCCCCGGTCCCACCGCAGGCCCAGCCACAGGTCCCGGCTCAGGCTCAGGCTCAGGCTCAGGCCGTCGCCGCACCAGCGCCCGGCCCCACTCCCACGCCCGCCCCTGCTCCCGCCGCCGCTCCGGCTCCCGCCCCCGCTCCCCCCGTCAACAACTCGATGGGCGACCACGGCCGCCACGACGCCGTGCCGCACGACCAGTCCGACGACCACACGCCGCCGCAGCCGCATCCGACGAGCGCGCCGACCGGGCGTCGGCGCCGGGCCGTGGCGCAGCCGGTGCAGGAGCAGCCGCAGGCCCAGGCGGCCGAGGCGCCCGCTCCCGCGGCGCAGTCGTGGGCGGCGGGTGGGGACACTTCCGGCGCCGGTACGCCCGTAGCGGCGCCGAACGCGGCTCAGCCACAGGCGGTGCCGGAGTCCACGCCGTCGCAGGGCACGCCCCTGCCGCCCGAGGCCCCGGCTGCGCAGCCACGGGTCGCGCAGCCGTTGCCCGCGGAGGCTGCCGCTGCGGTCGACCCGAACTCCACGCAGGGGCGGGCGATCAGCGTGCGGACGCTGGGGCAGGGCGTGCCGTTCACGCGGCAGGCGGCCCAGGTGCAGCAGCCGTCGGCGACGCCCGCCCCACATCAGCCGGGCGGCTCGGGCAGGCGCCGCAAGCTGGGGACGCGGCCCGACCCCGCCGAGGCCCGGCCGGAGCAGGCGGCCCGCCCGCACCCGCACCCGCAGGCCGAACCGCAGCCCACCCCGGCACAACCGCAACCGCAACCGCAACCGCAGCCCCGGCCGGCGTCCGCGACCGAGGGCACCGGGCGGTCGTACGCCATAGGGGCGCCGGACGAGAACGCCGCCGAGGGGCCCGAGCCGCTGGACGGTCCCGGCGGGGCGGTCGAGGTCTCCGACACCCCCCGGCCGCAGCCGATGGACGACGAGCTGCCGCCGGAGCCGTTGGACAATCCGCGTCGGCTGCTGGTGTGGCCCGCGCCGGACGTGACGACCCAGCAGGCACTGAGCGACCGCGGCTACCGGCCGGTGATCGTGCACTCGCGCGAGGAGGTCGACGCGCAGATCGCCGCGTTCCCGGCCGCGCTCTTCGTCGACCCGCTGACCGGGCCGATCACCCGGACCGCGCTCCAGTCGCTGCGGCAGGCGGCGGTAGCCGCCGAGGTGCCGGTGATGGTGACGGCGGGGCTGGGCCAGGCCTCGCGGGAGGCCGCCTACGGCGCCGATCCCGCCGTACTGCTGAAGGCGCTGGCGCCGCGGGACAGCGAGCAGCACCCGCCGCGCGTTCTGCTCATCGAGGAGCACGCGGAGATCGCGCTGGCGCTGACCGCGACGCTGGAGCGGCGCGGGATGCAGGTGGCGCGGGCGGCGAGCGACACCGACGCGGTGACGCTGGCGGGGCAGTTCCGGCCGAACCTGGTCGTGATGGACCTGATGCAGGTGCACCGGCGCCAGGCCGGAATCGTCGACTGGCTGCGGGCGAACGGCCAGCTCAACCGCACCCCGCTGGTCGTCTACACGGCCGCCGTGGACCAGGCCGACCTGCCGCGGCTGGCGTCCGGCGAGACGGTTCTCTTCCTCGCCGAGCGCTCGACCAGCGAGGAGGTCCAGTCGAGGATCGTGGACCTGCTGGCGCGGATCGGCACCAACTAGCCCCTACTCCTTACCGACCAGTTACTACTCCCTACCGGCCGGTTACTACTCCCTACCGACCAGCCCCTACTCCTTACCGACCGGCCGCTGCTCCTTCGCGATCATCCGCCGCGCGACCTCCTTCACGGAGGCGCGCAGGCGGGCGCGGTCGGTGGGTTCGTCGCCGACCAGGATGCGGGTCATCTGGGGGACGACCACGGCCCAGTCGACGACCGCGATCAGCAGGAACAGCAGGTCACCGGCCGGGATGGCGTCGGTGACGACCCCGCGTTCCTGGGCGTCCCGGACGGCCGCGATCTTGTGGCGGTAGTGCTCCTTGCGCGCGGCCTCGTCCGGCAGCTCGGTCGTGCCGTACTCCAGGCCCTCCCACAGGAGCAGGCGCAGCACCTCGGGGTGGGCCGCGTGGTAGTCCATCAGGCGGTCGATCCAGCCGTCGACGTCGTCCGGCTCGACGGGTACGGCGACGGCGAGGTCGACCATGACCTGTCCGAGGACCTGGGTGAACAGCTCCGCCTTGTTGCCGAAGTAGGCGTAGATCAGCTGTTTGTTGGCCTTGGCCTCGGTCGCGATGCGGTCGATGCGGGCGCCCGCGATGCCGTGCCGGGCGAACTCGGCGACCGCCGCCTCGTAGATCCGGGCCTTGGTGGCCTCGGGGTCCCTTGCTGCCATGCGGTCAGGGTAGCGCGGCAAGTAACCAACCATTTGGTTGACAGGGAATCGGCGGCAGCCCCAGACTGTTCACTCTTCCAACCAACCAGTTAGTTGCTAGATCTGACTCCAAGGAGCCCGCCCGCTCATGCCGTCAGCAACCACCGCGTCCCGACAGCGACGGACACCGTCCCCCGCCCGCCGCCCGGGCTCCGCCTTCCTGGTCCTCATCGCCGGCGCCACCGCCGTCACGGCGGCCAACATCTACCTCGTCGCGGCCCTGCTCCCGCTGATCGCCCACGACTACGGCTCCACCGCCTCCGCCGTCGCCTGGATCGCCTCGGTCGCCCAACTCGGCTACGCCGTCGGCCTGCTCTTCTTCGCCCCGCTCGGCGACCGTGCCAACCGACGCCGCCTGGTCGCCGTCCTCACCCTGGTCACCACGGCGGCCCTCGCGGCCGGCGCCGCGGCACCCGGCACCGCCGCCCTCGCGGCCGCCGTGTTCGTCACCGCCGCCGCGACCGTCATCCCGCAACTGCTCGTCCCGCTGGTCGCCGAACGGGCCCCGGCCGACCGACGCGCCCGCCATGTCGCCGCCGTCGTCGCCGGACTCTTCACCGGCATCGTCGCGGCCCGCGTGCTGGGCGGCCTCGCCGGGCAGGCGTTCGGCTGGCGCTGGGTCTTCGCGGGATCGGCCGTGCTGACGCTGGTGCTGGGCCTGGCGACCGCCCGCGTGCTGCCGTCGGAGCGCGGGCGCACCGGCTCGGCCTCCGGCTTCCTTGCGGGCATCGCCGCCCTGCCCGGCCTCGTGCGCCACTCGCCCGACCTGTGGCGGGCGTGCCTGCGGCAGGCCGGCATGTTCGGCGCCTGGAGCGCGCTGTGGACCTCGCTGGCGCTGCTGCTGACGGGCCCGGAGTACGGCCTGTCCACGGCCACCGCCGGGCTCTTCGGCCTGTTCGGGCTGACCGCGAGCGCGGTCGCGCCCCTCGCGGGCGGCCTGGTGGACCGCTTCGGCGCGGCGAAGGTGGTCCGGGCCGCCTATCTCCTCGCCGCGGTCTCCGTCCCGCTGTTCTGGCTGGGCGGGCAGGTGATGGCGGCGCTCTTCGCGGCCTCGATCGCGATCCACGCCGCCCTGGTCACCTCCCACGTGGCGAACCAGACCCTCGCCCTGACCACCACGAAGACCCCGGCCGCCGCCAACACCGCCTACGTGGTGAGCGGCTTCGCGGGCGGCGCCCTGGCCTCGGCCCTGGCGGGCCCCGCCTACGCCCACTTCGGCTGGACCGGCGTGAGCGCGGTCGCGGGCGCCTGGCTGCTGACCGGCTGGGGCGCCACGGCCGTAGGGACGAGGAGGGTGGCCAGTGGGTGAATGGCAGATTTGGGCCGGCCCTACGCCCGTTTCGCGGTGTATGTCCGGCCCAAATCTGCCAATGGAGAATCAGAGCTGCGTGACCTCCAGGCCGCCCTCCGCGTACTGCCTGCGCAGCACCTTCTTGTCGAACTTGCCGACGCTGGTCTTCGGGACCGCCTCGATGACCGTCCAGCGCTCCGGGAGCTGCCACTTGGCGATGCCCGCCTGGTCGGCGAGGAAGGCGCGCAGGGCGGTGAAGTCGGTCGTCGCGCCCTCCTTCAGGACCACCGTCGCGAGCGGGCGTTCGCCCCACTTCTCGTCGGGGACGGCGACCACGGCGGCCTCGGCGACGTCCGGGTGGGACATCAGGGCGTTCTCCAGCTCGACCGAGGAGATCCATTCGCCGCCGGACTTGATGACGTCCTTGGCGCGGTCGGTGAGGGTCAGGTAGCCGTCGGCGGAGATGGTGCCGACGTCTCCCGTCTTCAGCCAGCCGTCCTCGCTGAACTTGTCGGCGGGGCGCAGGGGCTCGGCGCCGGGGCCGTTGTAGTAGGCGCCGGCGATCCACGGGCCGCGGACCTCCAGCTCGCCCGCCGACTCGCCGTCCCAGGGCAGGCGCTCGCCGCCGGGGCCGGTGAGCCGGGCCTCCACGGAGGCGGGGAAGCGGCCCTGGGTGAGCCGGTAGGCGAACTCCTGGTCGGTGCCGACCGCATGGGCCGGCGTACGGGCCACCGTGCCCAGCGGGGAGGTCTCGGTCATGCCCCAGGCGTGGCAGACCCGCATGCCCAGCTTGTCGAAGGCCTCCATGAGGGAGGGCGGACAGGCCGAGCCGCCGATGGTGACCTGGCCGAGCGAGGAGACGTCGCGCGGCTTCGCCGTCAGCTCGGCCAGCAGGCCCTGCCAGATCGTCGGGACCGCGGCCGCGTGGGTCGGCTTCTCGCCCTCGATCATCTCGGCGAGGGGCGCGGGCTGGAGGAAGCGGTCCGGCATCAGCAGGTTGACGCCGGTCATGAAGGTGGCGTGCGGCAGGCCCCAGGCGTTGACGTGGAACTGGGGGACGACCACGAGGGAGGTGTCCTGGTCGGTCAGGCCCATGGACTGGGTCATGTTCACCTGCATGGAGTGCAGGTAGATCGAACGGTGGGAGTAGACCACGCCCTTGGGGTCCCCGGTGGTGCCGGAGGTGTAGCACATGGCCGCGGCCGCGCGCTCGTCCAGCTCCGGCCAGTCGTACGAGGTCGGCTTCCCGGCGATGAGGTCCTCGTACTCGTGCACCTGGACGGAGGCCGACGCGAGGAGGGACCGGTCGCCCGGCCCTGCCACGACGACGTGCTCGACGGGCTTGAGGTGCGGGAGCAGGGGGGCCAGCAGCGGCAGCAGGGAGCCGTTGGCGATGACGACCCGGTCGGCCGCGTGGTTGACGATCCAGGCGAGCTGCTCGGGCGGGAGGCGGAGGTTCAGGGTGTGCAGGACCGCGCCCATGGAGGGGATCGCGAAGTACGCCTCGACGTGCTCGGCGTTGTTCCACATCAGGGTGGCGACCCGCTCGTCCTCGGCCACGCCCAGGTCCTCGCGCAGCGCGTGCGCCAGCTGGGCCGTGCGGGCGCCGATCTCGGCGAAGGAGCGGCGGTGCGGCTCGGCCTCGCCGGTCCAGGTGGTCACCTGTGAGGTGCCGTGGATCGTCTGCCCGTGGGTCAGGATCCTGGAGATCAGCAGCGGTACGTCCTGCATCGTGCTCAGCACGGTGTCCTCCCGGGGGCGACATTGCCTACGCGGTGGTAACGGTTGCGCAGATTCTGCGCACATACCGCTTGGTATGTCACTAGGGGAGGGCGATCGATCACGTCACGTTGACAACACGATCCGCCCTGAGACTACCGGGCCAGACACAGTTCGGGGTCCTCGCGCAGCTTGCCCAGCGCCCGGGAGACCGCCGACTTCACCGTGCCGATCGAGACGCCGAGCACCTCGGCCGTCTGGGCCTCGCTGAGATCCTCGTAGTACCTGAGAACGACCATCGCCCGCTGCCGCGCCGGCAGCTTCATGATCGCCCGCCACATCGCGTCGTGCAGCGCCTGCTGCTCCGCCGGGTCGTCGCCGCCGGGGACGGGCTCCGGCTCGGGCAGCTCGTCGGTCGCGAACTCGTCGACCCGGCGCTTGCGCCACTGCGAGGTGCGCGTGTTCACCAGCGCCCGGCGCACATAGCCGTCGAGCGCGCGATGGTCCTCGATGCGCTCCCAGGCCACATAGGTCTTGGTGAGCGCGGTCTGCAGCAGGTCCTCCGCGTCGCACGGGTTCGCGGTCAGCGACCGGGCGGTACGCAGCAGCACCGGCTGGCGGGCCTTCACGTACGAGGCGAACGACGGGTACGGAAGGGTCTGCGCCCTGGGTGCGGCGGCGTTCGAAGCGCTGGTGCAGACGGGTGTGGTCATGGCTCCACGCTAGGAGCGGCCCCCCTGTCCGCTCATCGGCCGGAGGTCCCGAAGCAGACTCCCTCTCAGGTTGTAGGGGTGGGGGTGGCTACACCTCCTGAGGGTGGACGAGAGGGCCCCGGCTACTACGGGATGACCCCTGGGGGCTCATCCGTCCGCCGTCAGCACGAGCCCCGAGGTCGGCACCCCCGTCCCTGCCGTAACCAGAACCCGGGCCGCACCGGCGACCTGGTTCACGGCCGTCCCGCGCACCTGGCGCACCCCTTCCGCGATGCCGTTCATCCCGTGGAGGTACGCCTCGCCGAGCTGACCGCCGTGGGTGTTGAGCGGCAGCCGGTCCTCCGCGACGAAGTCCGCCGCCTCGCCCCGGCCGCAGAAGCCGAACTCCTCCAGTTGCATCAGTACGAACGGGGTGAAGTGGTCGTAGAGGATGCCGACGTCGATGTCGGCGGGCCCGAGCCCCGTCGTGCGCCAGAGCTGCCGGGCCACCACCGCGGACTCCGGCAGGCCGGTGAGGTCGCCGGTGTGGAAGCCGGTCATCTGCTCCTGGCCTCGGGCCGAACCCTGGGCCGCCGCCGCGACGACCGCGGGCAGTCTGCGCAGGTCACGGGCGCGGTCGAGGGAGGTGACCACGATCGCCTGGCCGCCGTCGGTCTCCTGGCAGCAGTCCAGCAGCCGCAGCGGCTCGGCTATCCAGCGGGAGGAGGCGTGGTCGGCGAGGGTGATGGGGCGGCCGTGGAAGTGGGCGGCCGGGTTCGTCGCCGCGTGCCGACGGGCGGTGACGGCCACCGGCCCGAAGGCCGCCTCCGGGGTCAGGCCGTAGGTGTGCAGGTACCGCTGGGCCGCCATCGCCACCCAGGAGGCCGGGGTGAGCAGCCCGAACGGCATCACCCAGCCGAGCGCCACGCCCTCCGCCGTCGGCTCCCGGTGCCGTACCCCGGAGCCGAAGCGGCGGCCGGAGCGCTCGTTGAAGGCGCGGTAGCAGACGACGACCTCGGCGGCCCCGGCCATGACGGCGAGGGCGGCCTGCTGGACGGTCGCGCAGGCGGCGCCCCCGCCGTAGTGGACGCGGGAGAAGAAGGACAGCTCGCCCATCCCGGCCGCCTGCGCCACGGTGATCTCGGGGCTGGTGTCCATCGAGAAGGTGACCATGCCGTCCACGTCGGCCGGTGCCAGGCCCGCGTCGTCGAGGGCGGCCCGCACCGCCTCCACGGCCAGCCGCAGCTCACTGCGCCCGGAGTCCTTGGTGAACTCGGTGGCGCCGATGCCGACGATCGCCGCGGTCACGGCCTGCCGCCCAGGGTGAGCGTGGCGGTGCCCGTCACATGGGCACCGAGGCCGTTCGTCCCGACGACCCGCACGGTCGCGGTGTCGCCGTCGACCGCCTCGATCCGCCCGGTCAACACCATGGTGTCCCCGGGGTAGTTGGGGGCGCCGAGGCGGACGGCCAGCTTGCGCAGCACGGCCGTCGGACCGAAGTGGTCGGTGAGATAGCGGCCGACCAGGCCGTTCGTGGTGAGGATGTTCATGAAGACGTCGGGTGCGCCCTTCTCCCGCGCGAGCTCCGGGTCGTGGTGCACGTCCTGGTAGTCGCGGGAGGCGACGGCCCCGGCGACGATCAGGGTGCGGGTGATCGGGACGGTGAGCGGTGGCAGTTCGTCCCCCGGCCTCATGCGTCCGCCCGCCAGACGGGGAGCACCAACTCCTCGTCGTAGGAGCGGAATTCGAGGCGCACGGGCAGCCCGATGCGCACCTTGTCGTACGGCACCCCCACCACGTTCCCGGTCATGCGCACACCCTCCGGCAGCTCGATCAGGGCGACCGCGTACGGCGGGTCGAAGGCGGGGAAGGGCGGGTGGTGCATGACGACGTACGAGTACACCGTGCCCTCGCCGGACGCCTCGACCGTGTCCCAGTCGAGCCCGCCGCAGGCGTTGCAGCCGGGCAGCCAGGGGTGGCGCGGGGTGCCGCAGCCGGTGCAGCGCTGGATGAGGAGGCGGTGCTGCGCCACGCCCTCCCAGAAGCCCTCGTTGTCGCGGTTGACGACGGGGCGGGGGCGAGGGGGTCTGCTCGGGGCGGGGGCGTACTTGAGGATGCGGAAGCGGTGGGTGCCGACGAGGTCGGGGCCCACCCGGAGCTCGGTGCGGGTGGTGACGAAGTGGCCGCTGCCGAGCTTCGTCGTCTTCCTGCCGGACACGGACTCGATCACCGTGTCGAAGGTGATCTCGTCGCCGGGATGCAGCGGGCGCAGGTACTCCTGCTCGCAGTCGGTGGCGACGACCGCGGTGCAGCCCGCCGCGTCGAGCAGCCCCAGCAGTTCGTCGTACGCCGCCGAGCGCCCCGTATGACCCGACAGGCCGCCCATCGTCCAGACCTGGAGCATGGCGGGCGGGGCGACGGCGTCCGGGCCGCGGTACGCCGGGTTGGTGTCGCCCATGGCCTCGCACCAGTGCCGGATCATGGGGAGGTTGACGGGGTCCTTGCCGGTGCCCCGGAGGGCCGCCGGCCGGCCCTCGTAGGCCTTCAGCCGTCGCCCCAGCCCGTCGTCCGTCTCACCCCTGCCGCCCCTGCCGCCCCTGCCGCCCATGTCGCCCCCTCGTCCCTCGGCCCACTGGTGTCCCGCTCGCATCGCACTGACACTTTTGGTACACCGCAGGCGCCGCTCGGGTTCCCGCGAACCGCACGAAGATTTCTGACTGTCCGTCAGATCCGATGGGCTGTCAAGGCCGTTGCCGGATGCCGGAAAAACGCCTGCGCGGCGGTGCCGAAGCACCGCCGCGCAGACGCGTCACACCCCACGGAGCACACCACCCGGAGAGAGCGGGCCGGTGCCGCGGCACCGGCCCTCAGCTCACCACCACAGCGGGGTGAAGTTGACCTGCGTGTTGTCGTTGCCCTGATTGATGGCCGTGAACGCGGAGCCGTTGACCTGGGCGGTGTTGCTCTGGTTCGACGCCCCGGAGCCGATCGCCTGCTGCTGAGTGGTGGACGAGTTGCCGAAGTTGTCGCCGCCCACACCGCTGCCGATGATGCCCTGCCAGGCGTTCGTGACGGCCGCGCTCGATCCGTCGTCCGCGATGGCGCCGTTGTCCGCCGCCGCGACGCCGGTGAACAGGGCGGCGGCGAGCGGGAGGGCGGAGACGGCGGCGATGACGCGGGCGGTACGGATGCTTGCCATGTTTGTTCCTCCAGAACGGGAAGTACGCGAAGCCGTGAAGTACGGCCTCGAACCACGTGAACTACGGCTTCTTCCAAGGCAGTTGGCCGAACCGCCCCGGTGTTGTGCACGACGTCGCGAGACCAGAGTTGCCCACCGAATCCCCGGCGAACCACCCCGGAAGCGGTGATTCGCCCTCAAGCGTGATGACAAGTCGATAAACCCCTTTGAAGCCCCTTAACCCCCAGCTCAGGGCAGTACGGACAACGGCGGCCAAGTGCCGCAAGAGAGGAAGCGTTCCCGCACATTTCCCGCCCATCCGTCCCGCCCGGCGTGTCACGCTCGACCCCTCTTCCCTTTCTCGAACATACGTACGAACATAGAGGTATGGCCACCACCGACCGGCACCCCCGGCAGGCCACGACGCTGGCCCTCGCACACGCCCTGTCAGCCGCCGAACGCGGACTGGCCGTCATCCCCCTGTCCCGCACCAAGCTCCCCGCGGTGCGCTCCCCGCACCGCGACGACCCCTCGGGCACGCCCTGCCACGGCGAGTGCGGAGGCTTCGGCCACGGCGTCCACGACGCCACCACGGACCCGGCGCGCATCCGGGAACTGTTCGCGGCCGCCCCCTGGGCGACGGGCTACGGCATCGCGTGCGGTCTGCCGCCGCACTATCTGATCGGCGTCGACCTGGACACGAAGTCGGGCACGGACTCCTCCGCCGCCCTGCGCGAACTGGCCCTGCGCCACCTGTTCACCATCCCCGCCACGGTCGTCGTCCTGACCCCCAGCGGCGGCCGCCACCTCTGGCTGACGGGCCCTCGGGACGTCGTCGTCCCCAACTCGGCCGGCCGGCTCGCCCCCGGCATCGACATCCGCGGCGCCGGCGGCTACCTCGTCGGCCCCGGCTCCCGCACCGACCACGGCGTCTACACCACCGCCCCGGGCACGGCCCATCTGCCGCCCGCGCCCTGCCCGCCCGCCCTCCTCCGCCTCCTGCTCCCGCCGCCGCGCACCTCTCCACGCTCCTCCGGGGCGGGCGACCACGGCCAGGGCCTGGTCCAGTTCGTCCTCGCCGCGCACGAGGGCCAGCGCAACACCCGCCTGTTCTGGGCGGCCTGCCGCGCCTACGAGAACGGCATCGGCCCCGCCCTGGTCGCCCCGCTCGTCGAGGCGGCCCGCGCCACCGGCCTGACGGAGCGCGAGGCACGGGCCACGATCGCGTCGGCGGCCCGCATGACGGGACACCGCCCGTGAAATCCACAAGAACCAGATCCGGGAGCCCCCTAGGGTGCCGCTCATGTCCCTGACCCGCGTAGTCCTCGCCTCCGGCCGCTCACTCGACCTCGCGGAGCTCCAGCTGTCCTCCACGTACGGCGGGATGCTGGAGGGCTACCCCTGCAAGCCGGTCAACGAGATGAGGATCAGGGGCCTACGGCACTGCGCGGCACGCGCCTTCCCGAACACGCCGGTCCATCTGGTCCCACCCGCGCGCGAGTACCCCGACCAGTACTCCGGCGCCTTCGGCCCGGTGGAGGTACTGCCCGAGGTGGCCTGCGTCGGCTCCTTCCACTCCACCCCCCTGACCCCGTCCAACGACCCCGTCCTGCACCGCTCCCACCTGGTACTGATCTGGTTCCAGCCCACCCCGACCGTGCCCTCGGGCTGCGAGGCGGTGCCGGAACTGCGGGAGGTGGACTGGGAGGGGCTGGCCCGGGACCACGAGCTCTAGG
>NZ_JACVWU010000045.1 GCF_014596915.1 Streptomyces sp. TRM68416 | reverse complement strand
CGTACCTGGGCTTCATGTGGGCCCACCCCGGCAAGCAACTCCTCTTCATGGGCCAGGAGTTCGCCCAGGGCGCGGAGTGGGCCGAGGCCCACGGTCCCGACTGGTGGCTGCTGGACCCGGCCTACGGCGCCGAGGCCGACCACCGCGGCGTGCGGGACCTGGTCCGCGATCTCAACTCGGTCTACCGGGCGACCCCGGCGCTGTGGCAGCGCGACACCGACCCGGGCGGCTTCCAGTGGGTGGCCGGCGACGCGGCCGAGGACAACGTCTTCGCGTTCCTGCGGTACGACGCGGAGGGCGCGCCCCTGCTGGCGGTGTCGAACTTCTCCCCGGTGGTCCGCCACGACTACCGCCTGTGGACCCCCGGGGACGTGCCCGCCTGGCAGGAGATCCTCAACACCGACGCCGCCCGCTACGGAGGCGGCGACGTCACCCGGCCCGACCCGGTCAAACCGGAGGACGGCGGCATCCGGCTGACCCTGCCTCCGCTGGCCACAGTGTGGCTGACGCCGTATCCCGGCTGAGGCCCGCGCCGCGCCGGCAGGTGTCCGGATGCCCCGAAAGGGGCAGTCGGGGCGTACGACGAGCAATCCTCGTCCTCGCACCAGAGAAGGGCTGCCTCACGTGCGCACCGTCGGAGTGGAGGAGGAGCTCCTCCTTGTCGACCCGGACACGGGCGAGCCGCGGGCCCTGTCCGCCGCGGTTCTCGCCCGGGCCGCGCTGGACCGCGCGGACGGGGACGACGTGTTCGAGAGGGAACTGCACAACCAGATGCTGGAGTTCGCCACGCATCCGCAGTCCGACATGGACGCGCTGGGCAGGGAGATCGTGCGGTGCCGCAAGGAGGCGGCGCGGCACGCGGGCGGGATCGGCTGTGCGGTCGCCGCGCTGGCCACCTCGCCGCTACCGGTCAGCCCGTCCGTGGGGACGAACCACCGCTACCAGTGGATGGCGGAGCAGTACGGCATCGCGACGCAGGAACAGCTCGTCCTCGGTTGCCATGTGCATGTGAGTGTCGACTCCGACGAGGAGGGTGTCGCCGTCATCGACCGGCTGCGGCCCTGGTTGTCGGTGCTCGCGGCGGTGAGCGCGAACTCGCCCTTCTGGCAGGGCCGGGACACCGGGTACAGCAGTTACCGCAGCCGGGTGTGGCAGCGGTGGCCGTCGGCGGGCGCGACCGAGGTCTTCGGGTCGGCGCGGCGGTACCACCAGGTGGTCGCGGACATGCTCGCCACCGGGGTGATCCTCGACGAGGCGATGGTCTACTTCGACGCGCGGCTGTCCCGCAACTACCCGACGGTGGAGATCCGCGTGTCGGACGTGTGCCTGCACGCCGAGACGGCCGTCCTCGTCGCCACCCTCGCCCGCGGTCTGGTGGAGACCGCCGCACGCGAGTGGCGGGCGGGCCGGGAGCCCGCGGAGCACAGTGTGAGCGTGCTGCGGCTGGCGGCCTGGCAGGCCGCCCGGAACGGGCTGACGGACGAGCTGCTGCATCCGGTGACCATGCAGCGCATGCCCGCCCAGGCCGTGCTCCAGGCGCTGCTGGACCAAGTCGGGGACGCGCTGGCGGACTGCGGCGACCTGGATCGGGCCCGTGCCTGCGTCGCCGGCCTGCTGGGGCGCGGCAACGGGGCCCGGGTGCAGCGCGAGCTGATGCGCCGCAGCGGCAGTCTGCGGGACGTCGTCACCGAGTGCGTACGGCACACCCAGGGGTGAGTCCCGCGCCGGTCACAGCAGCAGGACCAGCGCGTAGACCAGGAAGAAGGCCGCGCAGATCACGGCGAGAGCGAGGATGAGGACCAGCGGTGCCTTGGCCCATCCCGTCGGCGGATTGTGCGTCTCCTGCGGGCCTGCCTCGGGCAGGCTGCTCTCCGCCGGCGGGGTTTCGCCCGGTGGTACGCCGCCGCCGGGTTCGAGACCGGTGGTGCGTTCGGGCTCCGGATCGGGGTTGACGTGGGTCATGTCCTCCGGGTCCCCCGAACGCGCCCAGATCATCAGTCGGCGGGTTGTCGGTTTCCGGCGCGGTTCGCTCGTAGCTGGGCTACATTCGAGCACCGCCGATAACTCTGCTCATCGGTGGCGTCACATTCGGTACAGCTCAGGAGCTGCGCATGCGCGACCTCGCCAAGGCTCCCGCGATCTCGTCGCCGCTGGTCGGCGGCCTCGCCGACGGCATCTTCGAACGGGCCGACCTCGATCCCACCCTGCCGGTCCTCACGCACCGCCCGACGGGTTCCGCCGCCTGGCAGGAGGTGACCGCGGTGGAGCTGCGGGACACGGTGGTGGACCTGGCCAAGGGGCTGATCGCGTCCGGGATCTCGCCGGGCCACCGCGTGGCGATCATGGCGCGCACCCGGTACGAGTGGACGGTCCTCAGCTATGCCCTGTGGGCGGTGGGCGCCGAGGTGGTCCCGGTCTATCCGACCTCCTCGCGCGACCAGGTGGAGTGGATCCTGAAGGACTCCGGCTGCGTGGGCGTGGTGGTCGAGGACGAACAGGCGGTCATGACGGTCGGCTCGGTGTGCGCCTCGCTGCCCCGGCTGCGCCATGTGTGGCAGCTCGACGCGGGCGCGCTCGACGAACTGGTCACCCGGGGCGAGCCGGTGCCGCAGACCACGGTCGACTCGCTGCGCCGCATCGTGCTGCCGGACTCCACGGCCGTGGTCGCCTACACCTCGGGCACCACGGGCCACCCCCTGGGATGCGCGCTCAGCCACCGCAACCTGGCCAGCTCCTGCGACACCCTGCTCGCCGGCTGGGGGCACCTGGTGGTACCGCCGGGCGGGCAGGCGTCGGTCCTCGCCTTCCTGCCCTTCTCCCATGTGTACGGCCTGATGGTGCAGGGTCTGTGTCTGCGCGGCGGCATGGTGATGGGCCACGAGCCCGACCTGACCGCGGACTCGCTCTCCTCGGCGCTGCGCTCCTTCCGGCCCACGTACTTCTGTGCCGTCCCCTCGGTGTTCGAGAAGATCTACAAGAACTTCCTGCGCACGACCCGGGAGTCGGGCCGCGGCGCCCTGTTCGAGCGGGCCGCCGCCACCGCACGGGACTTCGCCGCCGCGACGGAGCGCGCACGGCTCGACGAGGGCCCGGGACCGGGCCTCGATCTGCGGCTCCAGCACGCCCTGTACGAACGCACGGTGTACCGCAGACTGCGCGAGGCGCTGGGCGGCAGAGTGCTGTGGGCCACGTCCGGCGGCTCACCGCTCAGCCGCGAACTCGCCCATTTCTACGAGGGCATCGGCATCCCCATCAACGACGGCTACGGCCTCACCGAGACCAGCGGCGGGATCACGGCCCAGCCGCCGGGCCGGGAGCGGGCGGGCACGGTGGGCAAGATCCTGCCGGGCATGGCCCTGCGGGTGGCGGACGACGGTGAGATCCTGGTGCGCGGCCCCTCGGTGTTCCAGGGGTACGTGGGCGCGGAGTCGGCGACCCGGGCCGCGCTGCGCGGCGGCTGGCTGGCCACCGGTGACCTCGGGCTGCTCGACGCCGACGGCTATCTGACGATCACCGGGCGCAAGAAGGACGTGGTCATCACCAGCAGCGGCAAGAGCGTCTCCCCGGCCACCCTGGAGCACCGGCTGACGATGCACCCGATGATCCACCAAGCGGTGGTCGTCGGCGACAACCGCCCCTGCGTCGGCGCCCTGCTCACGCTGGACCCGGACTTCGTGGCGTGGTGGCGCGGCACCCAGGTGCCGCGCACCGACGCGCCGAACCGGGACGCCCGGGAGGCGAACGCGCTGCGGGAGGAGGTCGCGCGGGCCGTGGCCGCCGCCAACAGCGCGGTGTCGCGCTCGGAGTCGATCCGGGTCTTCCGGGTGCTGCCGGAGCCGTTCGACCTGTCCAACGGCATGCTGACTCCGTCGATGAAGCTGCGCAGGGACACCATCGTGCGGCACTACGCGACGGAGATCGACGCGATGTACCAGGCGCGCACGCCCACTCCGCGACAGAGCCCGGCCGACGAATGGGCACAGTGGGACGACGCCGACAATGTCTTCCGCTGACCGCGTATCCAGGACAAGTCGGGTGCGTAGCTCGCGACGAATCGGGAATCTGACACCCCAGGGATCCCACAGGACCGGCCCAGGGCCGACACGGGAGCACCCGCAGGGATCAGAGACAGGACGCCGGGCGAACGAACTGCAGTCCCGCCGGCGCCGGGCCGGGAAGGCGATATGGCGACCGAGCCGCGTTGGAAAGACTCACCGCCGTCCGAGACGGACGCGCACCACGTCAGCCGCTTCACGGGCGCGCTGGCCGATGTGACCGGGGCCCGCCTGGCCGCGGAGGATTTCCTCCGCGGTCTCGCGCGGGACGCGCCACCCTCCAGCCCCGACCACCTGGACGACGTACTCCTGGTGGTCGCCGAGCTGGCCGCGAATGCCGTGCAGTACGCGCCGGGCCCGTTCGAGCTGCGGATGGGCCGGACGTCCGACGGCGTGCACGTGGTGATGTGCGACAGCAGCACGACCCGGCCGACCCCGCGCCGGTTCCGTCCGCACAACGGTGGCGGCGGCATCGGCTGGTACCTGATCGAGGTGCTGGGCGAACAGGTCAGCGTCGTCCCGCACGAGCACGGCAAGGACATCCACGTATTCCTCCCTTGGTGAGCCGGGGCGCGGCACAGCCGGCGGAGAGGCGATCTTCGGCCACGTCGGTCCCCGGTACGGGGTTCTTCGCCACGCCTTCGCATGAGAACCCGGTTCGGGGGCACGGGAACTCACACGACGACGTACGCGACGATGGGAGTGGACACCATGGAGGCCGTGACGGTGGCAGAGGCGACGGCCACGGCGGGCAGGACCGGTCTCAAGGGGAGCCGGTCCGAACTGCCCTGGATCGATGCCCCGTCGAAGGTCGGGCCGCAGGACGCCCGCGAGCTGTCCCGGCAGTTCTTCGACCGCCTGGCGGTACTGGAAGAGGGAACCCCCGAGTACCAGTACGCGCGCAACACCCTGATCGAGCTGAATCTCTCCCTGGTCCGCTACGCCGCCTCCAGGTTCCGCAGCCGGAGCGAATCGATGGAGGACATCGTCCAGGTCGGAATCATCGGCCTGATCAAGGCGATCGACCGGTTCGAGCTCGCCCGCGAGGTCGAGTTCACGTCGTTCGCCATCCCCTACATCGTCGGTGAGATCAAGCGCTTCTTCCGGGACACCAGTTGGGCGGTGCACGTTCCGCGCAGGCTCCAGGAAGCACGTGTGGAACTCGCCAAGGCCACCGACGAGCTGCGCACCCGCCTGGGCCGTACGCCGACCACGCGCGAGCTGTCCCAGCTCATGTCGCTGTCCGAGGAAGAGGTCATAGAGGCCCGCAAGGCGGCCAACGCCTACACCTCCGCCTCCCTGGACGCCGCGCTCGCGCCCGACGGGGGCATCGAGGGGGAGAGCGTGCTGGCCGACCTCATCGGCGAGGAGGATCCGACGCTGGAGCTGGTCGAGGACTTCAACTCCCTTGCTCCGCTCATCTCCGAGCTCGACGAGCGGGAGCGCAGGATCCTGCACATGCGCTTCGTCGAAGAGCGCACCCAGGCCCAGATCGGGGAGGAACTCGGGATCTCCCAGATGCACGTCTCGCGGCTGCTCAGCCGGATGGTGAAGCACCTCCGCGCGGGCCTGCTGGATCCGCAGGTGGTCTGAGAGGCGGCCGCGGCGACCGGCCGCGAACGCCGCGCTGTGAGAGCACTCACTTCGTGCATCCCAGCACCCGACAGGCTTTGAAGTGCCCCGCAGGGGTAACCAGTACTGGCCGCCCGGACCCGTTGGAGGCAACCCGTGCCCATCGCCCGCCCCCTCTCCGTCGAAGTCGTCCTGCACGGGACGGACACCGCCGTGCTGACGCTGACCGGCCACCTCGACCTGGACACCGGAACGGAGTTCCAGCACCATCTCGCCAACCAGCTCCACCACGGACACAAGCACTTCGTGCTCGATCTGTCCGACGTGCCGTTCATGGACTCCTCCGGCATGAACATCATCCTGCGCGTCTACCAGGAGGTACGTGAAACCGCGGGAAGCGTGCACATCGTCTCCCCGACCCCTCCCGTACGGCGCATCCTGGACCTCACGGGTGTGAGCATCACCATCCCGGTCTCCGGGAGCGTCGACGAGGCCCTGGAGCGCGTGGAGAACGGACCGGGCCCCGAAACCGACCGCAAGACCTGATGCACCGTCAGGCGCTGCGGATCCCGGGCCGGTAGTCCTCGTCGACCCGGGCCGCCGCGGCGGCGCAGAACCCCTCCAGCCCCTTCAACAGCGCGGCTCGCTCCCCGGCGGTCATCTGCTCCAGCACGGAGCGGAGGGCCGCCTCGCGCCGGGACCGCAGATCGGCCAGGTAGGCCCGGCCGCGGCGGCTGAGGTGCAGGCGCAGCTCACGGCGGTCGTCGGCGGCGGCCTCGCGGTCCACGAAGCCGACGGCCTGCAGACGGTCGCACAACCGGCTCGTGGACGGAGGCGTGGAACCGAGAGCGTCGGCCAGTCCGCGCAGATTGATGCCCTCCTGGTGCTCCAGGATGAACAGCACACGCAGCTGGGAGGGGGAGACCGGGCTGGTCGATGTGCGTCCCCACACGACCTCCAGCAGCTCCGCCGCCCGGGACGTCACACGGGCCGCCTCATGGGGGCCGGGACGTGAGGTGGAGGAAGTCATCCCGACACTTTCCCAGGCTTCGGGGGACGGTGTCAGCTCGCCCGTGCCGTGTGCCGGTGCGGCGCGACGCCCACGGAAAGGAAGAGGTGCCGACATCGTGAACAGACTCGTGATCTCCCACCGCGCGCTGCGCTCGGCCGCCCCGCACCGGCTGCCCGACGCCCTGCGCCGCGTCCTGCGCGCCCACTACGCGGCCGAGTCGGCCGACTTCCTGCTGGCCGACTACGGCCACGGCGTCCTGCTGCCGGTGACCGACGCCGCACGGGAACGTCGGCCGCAGCCCGTGCACGGCACCCCGGCCGGCCGTGCCTTCTCCGCCCAGCGGACCGTCCTCGAGGAGCCGGACGGCGAGGGTGCCGTGCGGGCGCATCTGCCGGTGACGGCACGCGGCGACCGGCTCGGCGTGCTCTCCGTCACAGGAGTGCGGGCCCGCCGGGAACTGGGTGAACTCGCCGAGCTGGCGCAGGTGCTGGGCCATGAGGTGGTGGTCGCCGGACGCGGCACCGACCTGTTCCACCAGGCGCTCCGCCAGGAGCGCCTCACGCTCACGGCCGAGCTGCAGTGGCAGCTGCCGCCGGCCCGCTCCTGCGAGCGGCCCGAGTTCGCGCTGGGCGCCCATATGCACCCCGCCTACGGGCTCCAGGGCACGTGCTTCGACTGGGCGCTCGGCGCCGACCGGCTGACGCTGTACCTGGTGGACGGCACGGGCGAGGGCGTCGACGCCTCGCTGCGGACGCACCTGGCCGTCGCGGCCCTGCGCAACGCGCGCCGCGCGGGGCTCCCCCTCGCGGACCAGGCGGCCCTGACCGACCAGGCGCTGTACGCGCACTTCCAGGGCAAGGCCCATGTGCCCGCCCTGCTCGCGGAGCTGGCGACCACGACGGAACGGCTGCGCGTGGTGGCGGCCGGAGCCTCCCGGATGGTGAGGTTGCGCGACCGGGCGGCGACCACCGTCGACGTGGAGGACCAGCTCCCCCTCGGCATGTTCGAGGAGACGGACTACGCGGCGCAGGAGTTCGCCCTGCGCCCCGGCGACCGCCTCGTCCTCGTCGGCGAGGGGCGCCGGTCCGGCGCATCCGGCCCGGGCGGCGACGGCCCGGGCGAGCGCGCGCTCGCCCGGGCCGTGGCCGCCACCGGCCTGCTGCGCCCGACCGAGGTTCCCGCGGCCGTGCTGCGCGAAGTGGCGGGGCGACAGGACACGGGCGAACCCGACGCCGAGGCGGTGGCGGCCTGCCTGGACTGGTTCGGCGCACGGCCGGACGGCCACGACGGGACCGCTGCGCCCACAGGGTGATGCAGCCGCCCGAGGCGTGCCGCAGAAGGACGACCCGTGCCTCGCACGGGCGTTGTGCGCCGTCGGCCCGCGGACCCTCCTCTTCCGCAAGGTGGGTGCCGAGCGCGGCGGGGCATGGATACAGTTGTCGTCCGGCAATGATTGACGCTGGCCCGACGCCACCTGCGGGTGGGTGACGACGTAATGCGAACGAGGAGTTGTGTACGTGCCGGAGCACGATGGCGAGCGACAGCAGGGTCTGGTGACACAGCAGTTGGGCGTCTTCCTGCACGCCCAACGGGAGCAGATCGCTCAGCGCTGGGCCGACGAGCCCCTTTTCCGTTCGGTGTTCACGGTCTCCCGGGACGAGGCGGTGGAGGCGTCCCGGGCCGTGGTGGACGCGCTCGCCGAAGTGGCCCGCGCCGGACGGGTGGACGCACCCGACGCCACCGGATTCACCCTCGTCCGGGAGCAGTTGGCGAGGATGGCGGCCTCCCGGTCCCGGGCCGGCCTCAGCATCTCCCAGGTGACCACGGAAGTGGAGACCCTGCGCCCTGCGGTGTCGCAGCTGCTGGTCGCCGACCTCGCCGGCGCGCCGGAGGAACGCGTCAGGGCCTGCGACTCGGCGCTCACCGTGCTGATGGGCACCCTGCGTCTGGTCGTCATGGAGACGGCGCTGAACGAGGGGCAGGCACTCATCGAGCGCCAGCAGCTCCAGCTCCTGGAGGTCGCGACGCCGGTGGTCCGGCTGTGGGACGGCGTCGTCGCGGTTCCCCTGATCGGCACTCTCGACAGCGCCCGCAGCCAGGTGGTGATGGAGACCCTGCTCGATGCCGTGGTCGAGCAGCAGGCCCGGTTCGCGATCCTGGACATCACCGGGGTGCCGACGGTCGACTCCCTGGTGGCGCAGCATCTGATGAGGACGGTCGCCGCCGCGCGCCTGATGGGTGCGGAGTGCGTCGTGTCCGGCATCCGTCCCGCCATCGCCCAGACCATCGTCCACCTGGGGCTCGACCTGGGCACGGTGGTCACCCGGGCCAGCCTCGCCGACGCCCTCGCGTACGCCCTGCACCGCCTCGACGTCACCGTGGTGGGTCCGGCGCCGGGCGGTGCGGGCACCCCGTGAGCGACGCGTACCCGTCCCCCGTCCCGGGCCGTGTGCCGGTCCGCAGGCTCGACGACGTGCTCCTGGTGGCCGTCCAGGGCGATCTGCACGACGGCGCGGCCCAGCAGCTCCAGCAGGACGTCGTCGCGGCGATCGCGCACAGCGGGGCGACCGGCGTGATCATCGACATCGCCGAGGTGGACGTCGTCGACTCCTTCCTGGGACGTGTACTGGCCGAGATCGCGGCGAACGCGGAGCTGCTGGCTGCCGAGACGGTGGTGTCCGGCATGCGGCCCGCCGTCGCGATCACCCTGGTCGAACTCGGGATGGACCTGCCGGGGCTGCGCACCGCGCTGAACACCGAGCGGGCGATGGGGCTTGTCACCACCAACCGGTATCGGCCCCGCGCGGTCGGCCGAGGCCAGGAGCGACCATGACGGAGACGGCCGCCGGAGCCGGGCACTGCCTGCCGATCCACTCCGAGACGGATCTGGTCCGGGCCCGGCAGCACGTGCGGCAGACGGCGGCCCGGCTCGGTTTCGGACTGGTGGACCAGACCAAGCTGGTCACCGCGGCCAGCGAACTGGCCCGCAACACGCTGGTCCACGGCGGAGGCGGTGTGATGCGCGCGGAACCGCTGGAGAACAGCCGTACCAAGGGGCTCCGGCTTGTCTTCGCCGACGAAGGGCCCGGCATCGCCGATCCGCACCGGGCGCTGCGCGACGGCTACACCTCGGGGGGCGGTCTGGGCATGGGGCTGGGCGGAGCACGCCGTCTCGTCCATGCCTTCGAGCTCGACAGCACGCCCGGCCGGGGCACACGGGTGACGGTGGTCTCCTGGGTCGGCACGGCGCCGCGGCCGCGCGGGGGTGTCTGATGGCGCGTGTGTGGGACGTCCCGGTCCACGACCCCACCCGGGTGCGCGACGCCCGGGTGGCGGCCGAGGCCGCGTCGGCGCTGGCCGGGCTGGGCGAGCGGCGTACCGCGGCCGCGGCGCTGGTGGCCAGCGAGCTGGCCACCAACCTCCTCAAGCACGCCGGGGGCGGGCAACTGCTGGTCGACGTCGTCGCACCGCCCCTCCCTCGGTCCCCGCGGCCCGGCGCCGGCGTCGTGCAGATCGCCGCGATCGACCGCGGTCCGGGGCTCGACGACGTGCCCGGCGCCCTGAGCGACGGCTTCTCCACCGCCGCCTCCCTCGGCGCCGGGCTCGGCACCTGCCGGCGCGCGGCCGACACCTTCGACCTGCACGGCGCCCCGGGCCGGGGGACGGTCGCGGTGGCCCGGATCGGCGACCTGGCCGGGCCCGGCACACCGGCCGGGGCGAGCGCGCGAGCGGGCGGCATCACCGTGCCCTTCGCCGGCGCGGACTGCTCGGGTGACGCCTGGACGTGGGCGCGTTCGCACACGCGGCTGAGCCTGGTGCTGGCCGACGGGCTGGGCCGCGGGCCCGAGGCCGCCGCCGCGTCCGGCGTCGCGGTACAGGCCGTGCACCGCTCGGCGCACCTGGCCCCGGCCGAGCTGCTGCGTCAGGCCGAGGACGCGCTGCGCGGCACCCGCGGGGCCGCGATGGCGGTGGCCCAGCTCGACACCGGCACCGGAGTGCTGAGCTTCGCGGGCGTCGGGAACGTCGGCGCGCGGCTGAGGCACCGGGGCACCTGGCGGCCGTTGCTCTCACGCCCCGGAGCCGTGGGCGTTCACCGCCCCGCACGGCTCCACCAGCAGCAGGTGCCCTGGGCGCCGGACGGGCTGCTCATCCTGCACAGCGACGGCCTGCCCAGCCGCTGGACTCCCCCGCCGGACGCCTTCCCCCGCACGGCCGACCCGGCCGTGGCAGCGGCCGTGACGGTGCGCGACGCCAGCAGCTTTGCGCGCCCGGTGCGGGACGACCTCACCGTCGCCGTACTGTCTCCCGCGGCGGACGTGTCATGACGTACACCTGGCGGATCACCGACGTCACCCGGGCCGCGCGGGCGCGCATCGCCGTGGCGCGGCTGTCCACCGCGCACGGCGTGTCCACGCTCGACCGAGCCCGGATCACCGCCGCGCTCAGCACGCATCTGCGGCAGTGCCTCACCAAGGGGGGTGCCTGGCTGGTCACCCTGTCCGCCGTCGCGGCGCCCCGCGGGGAGC
Organism: Streptomyces sp. TRM68416; assembly: GCF_014596915.1. Classification (GTDB taxonomy): domain Bacteria; phylum Actinomycetota; class Actinomycetes; order Streptomycetales; family Streptomycetaceae; genus Streptomyces. Next base: position 9,134 of record NZ_JACVWU010000045.1, on the reverse strand, counting down.
ACCACCTGCACGTCCGGGTGGTCCCCGAGGGCGAGCCGCTCATCGCGCCCGCGCCGCCCTGGCAGATGAGTGTCCCCTGCGCCGCACCGCACACCGCGGCCGTCGGCGGCAGCGTGCCGGAGGACCGGGCCACCCTCGCCGAGGCGCTGCTGGGCGCCGACGAGGACACCGCGGCGGTGCTCGGCAAGCTCGCGGAGCAGGAGGAACTGGTCGCCTTCCACCGCGAGGAGCTGCACCAGACCAACCAGGGCGTGCTGGCGCTCCACGCCGAGCTGGACTCGGCCGACCGCGCCCAGCGCGAGGCGTTCGCCGCCGAGCACGCAGCCCGCCAGGAGGCGGAGAGCGCCCGCCGCCGCCTCACGTTCCTGGCCGACGCGAGCGCGGTGCTGACCGCCTCGCTGGACCAGGACGAGATCGTGCGGCGGCTGCCGGAGCTGCTCGTGCCGCAGTACGCCCGCAGCGTCGACGTCTGGCTCTTCGAGAACGATGCGGCGCGGCACCGGTCCGCGCCCCGTCCGGCGGCCGCGGTGCGGGCGGCACGCACGGGCCGTCCGCAGTACGCCGCCGAGGCTCCGGGCGGTCTGCCGGGTGTCGAGGACCGCCCGCCCTCCGCGCTCGCCCCCGGCAGCCCGATGCTGTGCGTGCCGCTGCGCATCCGGCGGGCGACGCTCGGCGTGCTGACGCTGTCGCCGCCCGGTGCGCGCTGGGACCCCGACGACGCCGTGATGCTGCTGGAGTTCACCCGGCGGGCCAGCATCGCGCTGGACAACGCGCGACGCTTCGAGCACAACCGTGACATCGCGGAGACCCTCCAGCGAGCCCTGCTCACGGAGCTGTCCGCACCACCCCGCCTGCGGCTGGCCGCCCGCTACCTGCCCGCGACCCACGGGCTCAACATCGGGGGCGACTGGTACGACGCCTTCCGTCAGCCGGACGGCAGCCTGATCACGGTCGTCGGCGACGTGACCGGGCACGGTCTGCACGCGGCGGTGATGATGAGCCAACTGCGCACCGCCCTGCGCGCGTACGCCGTGGACAACGCCAGCCCCGGTCAGCTGCTGACGCGGTTGCACGATTTCCTGCACCACCTGCAGCCCGATCTGTACGCCACGGCGGTCATCGCCCGTTTCCGGCCCGGGGACCCAACGCTCACCTGGGCCGCGGCCGGCCATCCGCCGCCGGTGCTGCGGACCGGGGACGGGTCGGCGCGCGCGTTGGACGCCAAGCCCGGTGCCATGCTCGGCATCCCGTTGCGCCAGGACATCGCCGACCACACCGAGCGGCTCCCGCCCGGGTCGACGCTGGCGCTGTACACGGACGGTCTGGTCGAGCGACGCGGCCTGGGCATAGACCCGGGCATCGACCGGCTGGCCGCGACGCTCGCCGGGTTCACCGCCGCCGAGCTGGACCAGGACCTGGACGCCGCGGCGGACCGGATCCTGCGCCCCATGCTGAGCGACTCCGAGGGCGACGACGACGTGTGCATGCTGCTGTGCCACGTGCGGGAGGACGAGGGGACCTGAGCGCCGCGGGGCAGGCTCGCCCGTGCTCGTTCATCTGCATGCCGCACCCGACTGGCGCAACGCGTCCGGGCACGGTGGGATCAATGAGGTGCGAAGCAGCGATCCAGGGGCAGGCGAACCACGTCGAGGCAGACCGCCTGGAGCCGCAGAAGGGACGAACACCGTGACACGACCCAGGATCCTGGTGGTTGGCGCAGGCTTCGCCGGAGTGGGGTGCGTCCGCCGCCTGGAACGCAAACTCTCCGCCCGCGAGGCCGACGTCACCCTGGTGACCCCGTTTGCCTACCAGCTCTATCTTCCGCTGCTGCCCCAGGTCGCCTCCGGAGTGCTGACTCCCCAGTCGATCGCCCTCTCCCTGCGCCGCAGCCGCAAGTACCGCACCCGGATCATTCCGGGCGGCGCCATCGGCGTGGACCTGAAGGCGAAGGTCTGCGTCATCCGCACGATCACCGACGAGATCGTCACCGAGGCCTACGACTACATCGTGCTCGCCCCCGGCAGCATCACCCGTACGTTCGACATCCCGGGGCTGACGGACCACGCCTTCGGCATGAAGACGCTCGCCGAGGCCGCCTACATCCGCGACCACGTCATCTCCCAGCTCGACCTCGCCGACGCCAGCCACGACCCGGCCGAGCGGGCCGCGCGGCTGCAGTTCGTGGTGGTCGGCGGCGGCTACGCGGGCACGGAGACCGCCGCCTGTCTGCAGCAGCTCACCCACAACGCGGTCAAGCGCTACCCGCGGCTGGACCCGGCCCTGATCAAGTGGCACCTGATCGACATCGCCCCGAGGCTCATGCCGGAACTGGGCGAGCAACTGGGCAAGGACGCCCAGGAGATCCTGCGCCGCCGCGGAATCGACATCTCGCTGGGCGTCTCGATCGCCAAGGCAGGGCCGGAGGAGGTCACCTTCACCGACGGCCGGGTGGTCCCCACCCGCACCCTGATCTGGACCGCGGGCGTCGTCGCCAGCCCGCTCATCGGCACGCTCGGCGCGGAGACCGTACGCGGACGGCTGGCGGTGACGTCCGCGATGAACCTGCCCGGCGAGGACGGTGTGTTCGCGCTCGGCGACGCCGCGGCCGTACCGGATCTGGCCAAGGGCGACAAGGACGCGATCTGTCCGCCCACCGCCCAGCACGCCATGCGCCAGGCCCGGGTGGTCGCCGACAACGTCATCGCCACCTTGCGCAACCAGCCGATGCAACCCTACGAGCACAAGGATCTGGGCCTCGTCGTCGACCTCGGTGGCCGTGACGCGGTGTCCAAGCCGCTCGGGGTGGAGCTGAAGGGCCTGCCCGCGCTCGCGGTGGCCCGCGGCTACCACTGGTCGGCGCTGCGCACGAACGTCGCCAAGACACGCGTTCTGACGAACTGGCTGCTCAACGCCGTCGCCGGCGACGACTTCGTACGGACCGGCTTCCAGGCGCGCAAGCCCGCCAAGCTCAAGGACTTCGAGTACACGGACGCGTACCTGTCCCCGGAGCAGCTGCGCGAGTACGTGACGGGCCCGAACGGCGAGGCATAGGTACGGACGGCGGCCCGGGGCGGGTGCTCGCCCCGGTGCCGTTCCTTGCGGGAGGCGGGTCGCGACCTGGAACGGGACAGCGAGAGGGACGGTGAGCGGACGGCGGACGTGCCGTTGCGGGCCCGCCTGCGGTCCCGCTTCGTCGCCTTCGACCCGGGCCTGCTGCGGCTGGCGGCCGGGCTGCGGACCGTCGGCTCGATCGCCCTCACCCTCGCCGTGCTGGCTCTGTTCGGCGCGGACATCACCCACCTGGTGGCGGGTGCCATGGCTGCGATGGTCTCCACCTTCGCCATCCGGGAGAAGCAGCGTCCGCGGCAGGCCGTCACGCTCGCGCTGGGCCTGCCGGCGGCGCTCGCCTCCGTGACGGCGGCGGCGCTGCTGCACGACCACACGGTGGCGAGCGACCTGGTCTTCGTCGTGCTCATCTTCGGCGCGGTCTACGGGCGCCGCTACGGCGACCGCGGCACCGCCGTGGGACTGATCGCGTTCCAGCTGTACTTCGTGGCCCTGTTCGTCGGCGCCCGCGTCGAGGACCTGCCGTGGCTGTACGGGGCGGTGACGGCGGCGGTGCTGTGCGGCGCCCTGGTCCGCTTCGTCCTCGTGCCCGAGACGCCGTCCGGCACCCTGGACCGGCTGCGTGAGGCCTTTCGCGCCCGGCTGGCCCAGTTGCTGGCCGCACAGATCGACCTGGTCGGGGCCGGTCCCCAGGATGCGGACCGGGCGCTGGCCGCGGTACGCGAGGGCACCGCGCGCCTGCACGAATCGGCCTTGCTGATCCAGGGGCGGCTGGAGGAGGGAACGGCCGACGAGGCCCTGGCCCGGACCGTGCAGCGACGCGTGGCGGACGCCGAGATCGCCGCCGAGCGCCTGGGGCTGCTGTTGCTGAGCGCGCGGGGCTCCGAGCGTGCGGACACCCTCGCCCTGCACCTGCCCGGCGCACCGGCCCCGTCCGCCGGGGGCCTGCCCGTGGACGAGGAGGCCAGCACGACGCTGCGCCGCGATCTGGCGGCGCTGCGGATGCTCGTACTGCATCCGGCCGTCGGGGGCGGCGGAACCGGCCTGGCCCAGGTGCGCAACCGTCTGCTGGGCTACCGCGAGGAGGAGCGTCCGCCCGGTGGCTCACCTGCGGTGCAGGACGTCTTCCGCGGCATCGGTGAGGCCGCACGCGCGGTCCTCGGACTGCGCACCGCGTTCGACGGGCCGCAGGACGGGGCGGACGACACCCCGGCCACGGCCCGCTCCCGTGAGGAGCTGGAGGTCGAGGACGCCGCCATCGACGCGGCCGAGGATGCCGCCGAGGAGGAGCCGACCGGCCTCGACCGGCCCACCACGCGGGCCGCCGTGCAGGTCACCGTGGGGTCGGCCCTGGCCATCGTGGGCGGCGAGCTGCTCTCCAGCCATCGCTGGTACTGGGCGGTACTGACCTGCTGGATCGTGTTCCTCAACACGGCTTCCACCGGGGAGATCCTGGTCAAGGGCTATCGCCGGCTGCTCGGCACCGTGCTGGGCGTGCTCGCCGGCATCGTGCTGGCCGGGATCGCGGGGCAGCACACGTGGACGGCGTTCGCCCTGGTGCTGCTGTGCGTCTTCGCGATGTTCTACACCGCGCCCCTGTCGTACACGTTGATGTCCTTCTTCGTCACCGCCGCGCTGGGCCTGCTGTACACGCTGCTGCACACGTACAGCCTGTCCGTGCTGGTGCTGCGGGTGGAGGAGACGGCGCTCGGGGCTGCCTGCGGGGTGATCGCGGCGGCGTTGGTGCTGCCGGTGCCCACCGACCGTCGTACCGACGAACTCCTCGCCACCGTCCTGCGGTGTCTGGGGGAGGTCACCGAACGGGCCGTCGACCAGCTCAGTGGCGGTCCCCCGGTCGACCTGCTGGACCGGGCACGCGAGCTCGACCAGGCGCTGGCCGATCTGCGGGCCGCCACCCAGCCGCTCACCCACCCGGTCACCCCGCTGCGGGCACGGCGCGACACGGCCCGTTACGTCGTGGCTCTTCTGGAGACGTGCGCCTACCACGCGCGGTCGCTGGCGGCGACCGCCGAGCTCCTGCCCATGCACCCCTCGATCGCGGCGGATCCGCGGCTGCGCGGGGCGGGGCAGCGCATCGTGCGCAACATCGGGGCGCTGGCCGGGCACCTCGCCGCCGGGGAGGAGGGCGGGAGCGTCGAGACCGGTTCCAGCGTCGCCGCGCTGCTGGGGCCGCAGGCCCCCGGGGCCACGCGGTACGGGCGGGTCACCGATCGTGTGCTGCGGCATGTACAGCGTCTGGACGAGTCGGTGGTGGGTCTGGCGCGTCCGCTGGGCGTCCCGGTGGGCCCGTCCTGACCCGGTCCCGGCCGGTGCGGCGGGGGCGCGCTGTCGGTCACAGGTCGGTGGGCAGGCCGCTTGCCTCGGCTATGCCCCGCAGTTCCTCGTCGATCCGGCGGCGCTCACGCAGACAGGTCACGATGGCGCTCAGGCGTTCCGGGTCGGAGGCGGTCTCCGCGTCGGTGATCACCCGCACCGGGCCGTCCCCGAAGTCGATGTCGACCACCTCGTTGTCGAGCCGCCCGGTGACCGCCGTGGCGATGACCAGGAGGGCCTCCTCCCGGACCGCCTCGGGCAGGTCCCCGTAGCCGTCCAGGACGGACTCCACGGGAGACAGGCGGTGCTCGTCGATGGCCCGCAGGGCCGGTTCGACGGCATCGAGCAGGAGCCGGAAGTCCGCTCCGCTCATGCGGGAGCGGAGCGTGTGCAGGTGGATGTCGACGGGGCGGCCGCCGGGCCGATGCTCGTAGTCGTTCATGGGGTGCGCGTTCCCCTTGTGCCGCGCCTCAGACACGTCTTCTGCGCGCGGCGACGAAGGAGAACAGACCGAACAGCACCAGGCCGAGGGCGACGCAGGCCAGCAGCCAGGGGCCGAGCGGTGTGTCGGCGAAGGACCGCAGTGCGTCGTCCAGTCCCTTGGCCCGGTCGGGGTCGTAGTCGACGGCGGCGCGGACGGCGAACGCCCCGACGACCGCGAAGACCAGGCCACGGGCGACGCCGCCGCCCACGCCCGTCACGTCGGCCAGCCGGCGGCCCGCCCCGGACATCTCCGCGATCTTCAGCTCGTCGTGGTAGGAGCGCCGTAGCGCCTGCACGCCCATCCACACACCCGCCACGACGACGGCGCACCCGCCGACGGCGACGATCCACTGCCCTGCGGGCCATTGCAGCACCTTGGCGGTGACGTCGCGCGACTGCTCGTCGCTGGAGCTTCCCCTGTCGCCATTGGCGGCGAACCTCAGTACGGAGTAGGCGGCGAAGGCGTAGAAGGCGCATCGGCCCGCGGCGAGCAGGCGGTTGCGGGCCTTGTGGCCGTCCGGGCCCGCGGCGCCGAGGACCGCCTCCGACAGGCGCCACAGCGCCATGCCGACGAGCCCGATGCCCAGCGCCCACAGCAGGACCGCGCCGAGCGGCTTGCCGGAGATCTGCTCCAGGGCGCCCTGGCGGTCCGCCTGCCGGCTGGTGTCGCCGAAGGCGATCTGCAGCGCGATGGCGCCCACCAGCAGGTAGATCACTCCGCGTGCGGCCAGCCCGACGCGGGCGGCGCCCTCGGTCACCGACGCGGTCACCTTCCGCTCGGTGGTCGACCGCCCGGCCCGTGCCACGACGCTCGGTTTCATCTTCGCCTCCCGCCTCCGGATGCCCCGTCACGGACGCCGCACACCCCCGACTGCCGGTACGGGCGTGCCCGTGCCCTCGGGAACCGGGCCGGGAAATCGCCGGTTCCCGAGGGCACGGCGTCAGTCGGCCCGTGAGGCGGCCGGAGTGGCCGACGCGGCCGGCGCGGCCGCGAGCAGGCGGTGCGCCGCCTCAAGGGCCAGACGGACCTCGCGCGTGCCGGTGGACACGCACAGCGTGTAGGCGAGGTCCCGCAGCCGCGGGTCCCGCTCGGCGCCCGGACCGGCGGCTTCGGCGGCCCGCAGGGCCTCGTACTCCTCGACCAGTCCGCGCAGGAAGGCGGGGTGGGGAACCAGCATGGTCTCGCTCCTCCTTCAGGTGTCGGTTTCAGGCGGCAGAGCCGTGTCGGCCGCCGGTCGAACGGCCCGGCCGGTGCCCCAGCGCCTCGTCCCGCACCCGGGCGCAGCTGCGGCTGATGAGCCGGGAGACGTGCATCTGGGAGACGCCGAGCCGGTCGGCGATGCGGCTTTGGGTCATGTCCTCGAAGAAGCGCATGTAGAGGATGGCGCGTTCGCGCTCCGGCAGGCGGCTCAGGCCCTCCTTGACCGCCTCCCGGTCCACGATTACGTCGAAGCCGGGGTCATGTTCGCCGAGGGTGTCGGCGAGGCTGTGGTTGTCGTCGCCGTTGGACAGTTCCGCGTCCAGCGACAGGGTGCTGAAGCTCTCCAGCGCGGCCATGCCGGTCGCGACCTCCTCCTCGGTCAGCCCGGTGTGCGCGGCGATGTCGGCGACGGAGGGTTCGGGGCAGCCCGGGGCCTGGGACAGTTCACGGCGGCCCACCCGGACCTTGTTCCGCAGTTCCTGGACCCGGCGCGGGACCCTCAGCGCCCACATCCGGTCCCGGAAGTGCCGCTTGATCTCGCCGGTGACGGTGGGCACGGCGTAGCTCTCGAAGGCTCCGCGATCCGGGTCGAACCGGTCGATCGCCTTGAGCAGGCCGAGTGCCGCGACCTGGCGCAGGTCCTCCACGGCCTCGCCGCGGTCGCGGAACTTGCCGGCGATGCGGTGGGCCATGGGCAGCCAGGCCCGGAGGAGTTCGTCGCGTACCGCGTCCCGCTCGGGGCCTTCCTCGAGGCTGGCCAGACGGTGGAACAGCTCGTCGGTGTCGGGGGCGTCGTCGTGCGATCGACGGCTGGGCGTGTGCGGTCGCGCCGAGACGCTGCGGTCGGCCGTGGGCGTTTCGATCAGCATGCGGAATCGCTCCTGAAGGGTCGCTTTCAGGGACTTGAACCGCGGGAGAAGGCAGGCGCGCAGTCCGAAGGAAGGTCCTCGGGCAGCCATACCGCTCCCACAGGCGCGCCTCCGGTCCGAAGCACGAAATTGCGACTGCCCGGCCCCCGGGGGCGCAAACTCCGCTTTCCGCAATGACTTTCGGGCGGCGTCTCAGCCGAGCGGGACCACCGCGGTGATGCGCTTGCCGCCGGTCGGCAGCGCCGACACCCGCACGTCGCGTGCCAGCCGGCACACGATGGGCCATCCGCGCCCCCCGAGCCGCCGACCGGAGCGCGGGCCACCGGAGTCCCGGACGACCGGAATCCGGTCGCTGGGGTCGCTCACCGAGACGCGGACGCCCGGCTCGACCAGGTCGACGCTGAAGTCCGTGACGCCGCCGCCGTGCAGGATCGCGTTGGTGACTAGTTCCGAGGTGACGAGCAGCGCGTCCGACACGGCGTCGCGGTCGCACGGCATGTGTGCGGTGCGGCAGCGTTCGGTGATCGCCCGCTCCACGGCCCGGCATGCGTCGGCGGGCTTGGAGACGTGCGCGCACCGTCGGTCGGTGGCGGACGGCTGGTGGAAGGGTTCGGACCTGTGCTCCGCGCACATCGCCTGGCTCCCTGGATCGCTGGGGACTTGCAGAACGGGTTGCCCCGCCGCGCCCCGGGGTCGGCCGCGGGGCGATCGTGCGGTCGTCACCCGGCCCCGCCCGCACGGTGGCCGGTCCGTCGGCGTCGGTCGCGCGGCGGACGGAGCGCCACGGGTCTCTTCTTCGGCTCGCCCTTGTTCGGCCGGTCAAACCTCCCGCGGCCGGGTCCCGCGGCCTGCTCGCGGATCGTCGGGGTACCCGGCCGGTATGACCGATGTAGTGGACTCGGACGAACTGCTGCGGCGCATGCAGCGCGCCAGGACGTGCGCTCGACGGGAGGAGGAGGCGTGGCGGGCGCGCAGTCTCGGCCTGCGCACCAGCGACCCGGAGGGCGCCCGGGAGGCCACCGTACGGTGGCTGGCCTACGAGACCGTCCTGTCGGTGCTGGACGAGATCCTGACGCCGGGCTCGCATCCCACGGAGGGTTAGGGCCTGTCCGGCGGATCAGGTCGCAGGAAAGCGACGGTGGCTCATCGCTCACCGGCATGATCCGCCGGACAGGCCCTAA
>NZ_JACVWU010000044.1 GCF_014596915.1 Streptomyces sp. TRM68416 | reverse complement strand
ATTTCCGGCCATCGTGAAGCCGGCGATCTTCTCGGGGACGTTGTCCATGTCGGGGATGTAGGCCGAGGTGGAGGCACCGACGAACACACCCGTCGAACTGCCCTTGAGGGACTGCGGGTTCATCCCCGCACGCTCCAGGACCTCCCAGGACGCCTCCAGCAGCAACCGCTGCTGCGGATCCATCGCCAGCGCCTCACGCGGAGAGATCCCGAAGAACTCCGCGTCGAAGCCCGCCACATCGTCCATGAAGCCGCCGCGCCGGACATAGGACGTGCCGGTGTGCTCGGGGTCCGGGTGGAAGACGTCCTCCGGCCAGCCGCGGTCGCCGGGGATGTCGGTGATGGCGTCGACGCCCGCCGCGACCAGGTCCCACAACTCCTCCGGGGAGCGCACCCCGCCGGGGAAGCGGCAGGCCATCCCGACGACCGCGATGGGCTCCGTCATGCTGGACTCGACCTCGTGCAGACGCCGACGCGTCTTGTGCAGGTCCGCAGTCACACGCCGAAGGTATTCAACGGTCTTCTGCTCGTCCGCCATGGAGATCAGTCCAGCCTTTCGAAAGATCCTGAGAAATCGGTGCCCGGGTTCGGTGTTCGGCCGCGTGGATGCGGTGGCAGGAGAGCGCGTCTACATCGCCAGCACCCGTTTCGCGAGGGTGCCGAGGATCCGTACGCCGTCCTGGGTGAGCACCGATTCGGCGTGGAACTGGATGGATGCGAAGTGCGGGCCCAGCAGGGCGTGCACCTCGCCGGTGGCGCTGTCGCGGCCGATCTCCACGACGCCGATACCGGGGCAGTCGCCCTTGTCGTCGTCGCTGAGGGCGGTGAAGCTGTTGTAGAAGCCGACGCGTTCGGTGCGACCGAACAGGTCGATCTCCTTCTGGACGCCTTGGTTGAGCACGGTGCACGGGGCGAGCGGCAGGCCGAGTTCGCGGCTGAGCACCTGGTGGCTCAGGCAGACGGCGAGGAAGGGGCGCCGTGCGGCGAGCAGCGTGCGTACGGCCGAGCGCAGGTGGGCGATCTTGGGGTCGTGGTCGTCCCGGGGGTCGCCCGGGCCGGGGCCCATCACGACGAGGTCGAAGCCCTCGAAGTCGTAGGGCTCGTCGAACCGGCGCACGGTGACGGCCAGTCCGATCGACCTGAGCTGGAGATTGATCATCTCGGTGAAGGTGTCCTCGGCGTCGATGACGAGAACGCGGCGGCCGTCGAGCTGGGGGTCGGGGCGGTCGTGATCCCGGTTGTCGGCCTGCCAGAAGGCGGCGATGGTTCCGCCGCGGTCGGCGAGGCCGCCGGCGATCTCGGGGTGTTCGGCGAAGCTCCGGGCGGTGTCGGTCATCAGCGCGGACAGCAGTCCGGAGGCCTTGGCCCAGGTCTCGGCGACTTCGGCGGCCGGATCGGAGTGGCGTACGAGGGTCGCGCCGGTGCCGATGGAGACCCGGCCGGTGCGGTCGATGTCCGCGGTGCGGATGAGGATGGCCGAGTCGAGGGAGGGGTTGCCCCGGTGGTCGTGGCCGATGAGGGCGGCGACGCCGCTGTAATAGCCGCGGCCCTCGGGTTCGTGACGGCGGATCACGCGGCAGGCGCTCTCCAGGGGGCTGCCGGTGACGGTCGGGGCGAACATGGTCTCGCGCAGGATGTCCCGCGGGTCCCGGTCGCTGCGGCCCTGGATGAAGTACTCGGTGTGTGCGAGCCGCGCCATCTCGCGCAGGTGGGGGCCCGAGACGCGGCCGCCGGTGGTGCAGATGCGGGCCATCATCTTGAGTTCCTCGTCGAGGACCATGTGGAGCTCGTCGGTCTCCTTGCGGTCGGCGATGAACTCCTTGATTCCTTCGAGCGTGGGTCCGGCCGCCGGGTAGCGGTAGGTGCCGCTGATGGGGTTCATGACCGCGACGCCGTCGTCGAGCGTGACGTGGCGTTCGGGGGTGGCGCCGACGAAGGTGCGCTCGCCGGTGTGCGCGACGAACGTCCAGTAGGCGCCGGTCTCGCTCTGGAGCAGTCGGCGGAAGAGGACGAGGGCGGTGGCGGGCTCGTAGTCGGTGATGTCGGCGACGAAGGAGCGCCGGATGACGAAGTTGGCGCCCTCGCCCTCGCCGATCTCGGTGTCGATGATCGTGCGGACGATCTCGGCGTAGGCGGTGTCGTCGGTGTCGAAGTGGCCGCCGGTGACCTGGATGGGCCGGTCCGGGACGTGGTCGAGGAAGGTGCCGACGGGGAGGGCCGCCTGATCGGTGACGTGCAGGGCGACGAGGGGCGCTCCGTCGTCGACGCACTCGTAGCCGCGTTCGGCGATCTGCCGGTAGGGGATCAGCACGAACAGGTCGCTGGTGGCCGTGCCGGGAGTGGCCGGAGCGCCCGGGGTGGGGAGCTCGGCCAGGGTGGCGGGGGTGGAGACCTCGCCGAGCAGCAGGTCGAGACGGTCGTGGCCGGACGCGTCGGGGCGGTGCAGCAGGACGAAGGCCGGCTGCTCGGCGCCGAGCAGCCGGCGCAGCAGCTCCTCGGCGGGCTCGGTACCGGGGTGGGTGCCGTGGGGGGAGTTCGTCACCGGTCGCTCCCCCTGTCGGCGCGGCCGGTGTGGCCGACGAGTGTGCCGCCGAGTTCGGCCAGGAGGTCGTCGGTGGTGCGGACCATGGCGCAGCGTCCGGCCGCGTAGTGCAGGGCCTGCCGGTGGTGTTCGGCGGAGAAGTCGGCGACGGCGTCGGCGACGAGGAAGGTCTGGACGTCGTGCGAGTACGCCTCGATGGCGGTGACGAGGACTCCGACGTGGGCGTACACGCCGCACAGCACGAGCTGGTCGCGCCCCTCGGCGCGCAGGCGTTCGAGGAGTTCGGAGCGGAAGAAGGCGCTGTAGCGCCACTTGACGAGGCTCCAGTCGCCGTCGGCCGGCGCGAGCCGCTCGTCGACCTGCCGGTCCTCGGGGCGTACGGTCATGCCCGGGCCCCAGAAGTCCTTCAGCAGGCCGCGTTCCTGTTCGGTCATGCCGCCCGGCTGGGCGGTGTAGGCGACCGGAACGCCGAGCTGGGCGCAACTCCGGCGCAGGCGGGCGGCGTTGGCGAGGAGGGTCTCGCGGCAGCCGCCTTCGGGGAAGGCCCGCAGGAAATAGCGCTGCATGTCGTGGACGAGCAGTACGGCCCGGGCGGGGTCCACGGTCCAGTGCGCGGTGTTGGCGGGCAGCTGGTCGGCGGTCGGCATCGGGTAGTCGGTGATGGGGGGTATCCCTGGCATCGTCTTCCTCGGCTGGTGGGTCGGGCGCGGTGTGGTGCTACGCGGTCCAGGAGGTGGCGACGGACACGGCCTGTTCGGGGTTGAGCCGTGGATCGCACAGAGTCGTGTACTTCTCCGCGACCCGGTCCTCGCAGTCGGCGCTGCCCACGCACTCGGTGACCGTGTCGGGGGTGACCTCCAGGTGCAGACCGCCGGCCACACCGCCGGCGGAGCGCACGGCACACTGGAAGTGCTCGGCCTCCCACAGCACGGTGTCGAGGTGGCGGGTCTTGAGTCCGGCGGGTGTGGTGACGGTGTTGCCGTGCATCGGGTCGGAGAGCCAGATCACGGGGTGGCCGGCGGCATGCACGGCCTTGACCAGAGGGGGCAGCCGGTCGGCGACGGCGGGAGCGCCCATTCGGGAGATGAGGGTGAGCCTGCCGGGTTCCCGGTGCGGGTCGAGTACGGCACACAGGTGCAGCAGGCTGTCCTCGGTCGTGCCGGGTCCGACCTTGCAGGCGACCGGGTTGGCCACGGAGGCGAGCAGGGCGACGTGGGCGCCGTCCGGCTGGCGCGTACGTTCGCCGACCCAGGGCCAGTGGGTGGAGGCGAGGTAGAGCCTGCCGTCGACGTCGTGGCGCAGCAGGGGCGTCTCGTAGTCGAGGACGAGGGCCTCGTGGCTGGTGAAGACGCGGGGTGCGCGCGACCAGTGCCGGTCGGTGCCGGTCCAGCCGAGGTGGCCGGCGACCTCGGCGGCGGCACGGTAGCAGTCGAGCATGCGCCACGGGTCCGGCTGACGCAGCCGCGGGTCGGGTTCGGGGCTGTTGACCATGTGGCCGCGGTAGACGGGCAGTTCGCGTCCACCGACGGTCTCGGTCGGCCGGGAGCGGGGTTTGGCGTACTGGCCGCCGATGCGTCCGACGCGGACCACGGGCCGGTGGGTGTTCATCTGCATGGTGGCGGCGAGCAGGTCGAGCAGTCCGCTCTTGCGGGCCACGTAGTCGGCGGTGGACTCGTCGGGGTCCTCGGCGCAGTCGCCCGCCTGAATGACGTGGGCGGCGCCGGCCGCCACGTCGACCAGGAGCGAGCGCAGTGCCGCCGTGTCCTCAGCGGTGACGATGCCCGGTCGGGCGGCGAGTTGCGAGCGGATATGGGCGAGGTCGGCGTGGTTCTGCCAGTCGGGTTGATGCCCTGCCCTTTTCCCTGCTGACTGCTTCTCCCCGGAGAGGGGAGAGGAGTCGGTCAGCCACTGCATGTCAATTGTCTCCTTGCGCGGTACGCAGATGAACCTGCCGGAATACGCGAAGTTGATCCGTGGGATTCAGCCCTTGCGGCACGAAGGGGACGACGGACCGGGGGGCGCGGGCCCTATGGTGGGCCTGTGGTGACGGGCCGGGAAACCCCTAACATGCGCGTCCGGGCGCAAGTGGCCGGTGATCGGGGTGATCCCAACACCCCTACCCGGGTGGGCCGGTTCGGCGGTGACTCGGACGGCCGTGCGGGGATAGGGGCCGGTAGGGGGTGACGTCCGTGAACGGCCGCACCTAATCTGCTCAGGCGTGCCGACGCTCATTCGGAAGAGCGATCGCGAAATTCCCGACCACCCGTTTGGCGCTTTTCCCGCTGCCCCGCCCGGGCTCCGGCGAATTGCCACTCTTCACGATGAGGTTCCCCTCGCCCATGGATTTCGGAGTCTCTTTCGAGCAGCAGAAACGCTGCGACACCATTTTCGAGGAAGCGCGTGCCCGCTGGGACCGAGGGCCGGTGAACCCGGACGATCCCGACGTCATGCGCGCGGCGTTCCGGGAGGCCGGCCGGCTGGGGCTGACCGGGCTGTGTCTGCCACGCGATGTGGGCGGCGGCGGTCTGGGCGCGCTGGACACGGCGCTGTGCCTGGAGGCGTTCGGCCGTGGCTGCGCGGACCTGGGTCTGGCGTTCGCGGTGGCGGCGCATCTGCTGGCCTGTGCGGTGCCGGTGCGGGACTTCGGGTCGGAGAAGGCGCGCAGTGAGTTGCTGGCCGGGCTGGCGTCAGGGGAGCTGATCGCTTCGAACGCGATGACGGAGGACGAGGCCGGTTCGGACGTGGGCGCGCTGCGCACGACCGCGCGGCGGGTTGGCTCCGGGTTCGTCCTGGACGGGCGCAAGTCGTGGGCCAGCAACGCACCGGTCGCCGATGTGATCGTCACCTACGCGGTGACCGACCCGGATGCAGGCTTCCTCGGGCTGTCGGCGTTCGCGCTGCCGAGTCGGCTGCCGGGGACGGTCCTGGGCTCTCCGCTGCCGAAGATGGGGCTGACGGGCTGTCTGGCCGGTCGGGTGGACTTCGCGGAGTGCGTGGTTCCCGAGGAGTACCTGCTGGGCGAGGAGGGGCAGGGATCGGCCGTCTTCCAGCACTCCATGGTGTGGGAGCGGGCCTGTCTGTTCGGGATCTATCTCGGGATGATGGAGCGCCAGCTGGGGCAGGTCGTTCAACACGTCTCGCAGCGGCGGCAGTTCGGACAGCGTATCGGCGAGTTCCAGGCCGTGTCGCACACGGTCGCCGCGATGCGGCAGCGGCTCGACAGCGCCCGGCTGCTGCTCCATCGGGCGTGCTGGCTGATGGACGAGGGCCGGGACCATGTGGCCGCGGTCGCCATGTCGAAGATCGCGGTCTCCGAGGCTGCCGTGCACAACTCCACCGACGCGGTCCAGTTGTTCGGCGGCCGCGGGTATCTGGCCGGCGGTGCCGAGGAGCAGTTGCGCGACTCGGTGCCCAGCACGCTGTTCTCCGGCACCACGGAGATCCAGCGTGAGCTGATCGCTAAGGATCTGGGACTGTGACTCTTCATCGACTGGTGGCCGACGCGGCGAAGGTGCACGGCGGGCGTACGGCGCTCGTGGCCGCGGACGGGGAACTGACGTACGCGGAGCTGGACTCCGCCGCCGACCGGCTGGCCCGTGGGCTGCGAGCACTCGGCGTGACCCGGGGCGACCGGGTGGTGATCTGGGGCGAGAAGTCGATCGCGGTGATCACCGCGATGCAGGCGGTGCTGCGGCTCGGCGCCGCCTACGTGCCCGCGGACGGCTCGGCGCCCGGCCACCGGGTGGCGGTGCTGGCCCGCGACTGCGCGGCCCGGGTGGTGCTGACCACCGGCGAACGCGCTGCCCCGTTGGGCGAGTTGCTCGCCGACGAGGTCACCGTGGCAGAGCTGGCGGCAACGCGGGAGCAGGGCACGGACGAGCCGCAGGACGCGCGGATCGACGAGCCGGCCGATCCTGACGATCTCGCCTACATCCTGTACACCTCCGGTTCGACGGGCGCTCCGAAGGGCGTGTGCATCAGCCATCGCAACGCCCTGTCGTTCGTGGAGTGGGCGGTCCGGGAACTCGCCCCCGGGCCCGGGGACCGGTTCGCCAACCACGCGCCGCTCAACTTCGACCTGTCGGTTCTCGACCTGTACGCGGCCTTCTCCGTGGGCGCGTCCGTCCATCTGATAGCCGCCGAACTCGCTTATGCACCAGCCCAGTTGGTTGACTTCCTGCACGAGCAGCGGATTACCGTCTGGTACTCGGTGCCGTCCGCGCTGACGCTGATGATGCGCGAGGGCGGCCTGTTGGAACGACAGCCTCCGCAGGGGCTGCGTGCTGTGCTCTTCGCCGGCGAGCCGTTCCCCATCGCCCAGGTGCGCGCGCTGGCCGACTGGACGCCGGCCCGGCTGCTGAACCTGTACGGCCCCACCGAGACGAACGTCTGCACCTTCCACGAGGTCCGGCCGCAGGACCTGGAGCGCGACCGGCCGGTGCCGATCGGCGTCGCCTGCTCCGGTGACCGCGTCTGGGCCCGGCGGTCCGACGGCGAGGTCTGCGGCCCGGGCGAGGAGGGCGAGCTGGTCGCCGACGGCCCGACGGTGATGCTCGGCTACTGGGGCCGTGAGCCGCACCGGGGGCCGTACCCGACCGGTGACGTGGTGCGGGTACTTGAGCCCGGACTGTTCGACTACGTCGGCCGACGCGACCACATGGTGAAGGTACGCGGTCACCGCATCGAACTCGGTGACGTGGAAGCGTCGTTGACCGCGCACCCCGCGGTCGCCGAAGCCGTGGCGCTCGTCGTGGGCAGCGGCATCGAGGCCCGCCTGGTGGCCTTCGTCGTGCCCGCCAAGGGCGAGGACGTCGGCGTGCTGGAGCTGCGTCGGCACTGCGCCGAGCACCTGCCGCGCTACATGGTCGCCGACGAGTTCCGTACCACCCCCGAGCTGCCGCGCACCCGCAACGGCAAGGCCGATCGCGCCGCACTGGCGGCCGTACTGCAGTGACCTCGCACCGCATCGGAAGGAATGTCAGATGACCGACGCCACCGGGACCGACGAGGTCACCCGGACCATCACCGAGTTCATCCGGGAGCGTTTCCTGGACGGTGACCCGAAGGGCGAGCTGGAGATGGACACCCCGCTGCTCTCCTGGGGGGTCCTCAACTCCCTCAACACCGTGCTGCTCCTCAACCACATCCATGACGAGCTGGGTGTCAAGGTCCCACCGTCGCGCATCAGCGCGCGGGACCTGAAGAGCGTACGCACCATCGCCTCGGTCGTCCGCGAACTCGCGGCCCGCCCCGGCGCCTGACCACCACCCGTCCACCCCGGCACGACCATGAGGAGCGAACGATGACCGAGACCACGCCGACCGCCGAGGACGAGAAGGTCGCCGACTACCTCGACAACCACCGTCCCACCGCCCGCCCGGTGAAGAAGGACACCGGGGTCTCCCCGCGCATGAAGGAACTCGACTTCCTGCTCGGCAGGATGACCGTCTCCTTCGACACCGGTGTGAAGATGGAGGCGCTGACCCAGCCGATCATGGGCGGGCACTACTACCAGATGGACCTGAAGTCCACCTACGCGGACGGCTCGCCGAAGCTCGAAGGCAAGTGGATCATCGGCTGGAGCGAGGTCGACCAGCACTTCGAGTCGTACTACGTGGACACCCTGGGCACGCTCGGCGTCTCCACGTCGACCGGCTGGCAGGGCGACCACCTGGAGTTCATCGGCGAGCACGTGCTGGGCGAGGTGGGCGTGCGCACCCGCTCGAAGGACTCCTACGTCCCCATCGACGAGCGCCACTTCAAGTTGGAGGCGTACGTCGAGGTAAACGGCGAGTGGAAGCTGTACGACATCCAGGACTGCCACCTGACGCCGCTCGCGGAGCTTTGAGCGGGCCCTACCGCACCCCTATACCGACCCCGACGGCCCCCGGCCGGTGCCGCCCGATGCCGCGGTACCGGCCGGGGGCCGTCCTGTTCTGAGGAGCCCAGCGCCCCATGGCGGACGAAGAGAAGCTTCAGAGGTATCTCCGGAAGGCGACGGCCGAGCTGCGGCAGGCGCGCGGACGGCT
Source organism: Streptomyces sp. TRM68416 (assembly GCF_014596915.1). Classification (GTDB taxonomy): domain Bacteria; phylum Actinomycetota; class Actinomycetes; order Streptomycetales; family Streptomycetaceae; genus Streptomyces. The sequence goes on along the minus strand of NZ_JACVWU010000044.1, from coordinate 12,857 downwards.
GGCGGCCGAGGAGGCGAAGAACCACGAGCCGGTGGCGATCATCGGAATCGGCTGCCGGTTCCCGGGCGGCGTGCGTTCGCCGGAGGACCTGTGGCGGCTGGTCGACAGTGGCGAGGACGTGATCTCCGGGCTCCCGGAGAACCGCGGCTGGAACCTGGCCGATGCCATGCCGGACCTGCGCGGCGGGTTCCTGCACGACGCCGACGAGTTCGACGCCGAGTTCTTCGGCATGGAGGCGGCCGAGGCCCTGGCCACGGACCCGCAGCAGCGGCTGCTGCTGGAGACCGCCTGGGAGGCCTTCGAGCGGGCCGGGATCGACCCGACATCCGCCAAGGAGACCCGTACGGCGGTGTACGCGGGCCTCCAGTTCGCGGGCTACCCGCTGCTCCTGCGCGAGCCCCCCGGCCCGGACATCCAGGACTATCTCGGCTTCGGCAACTCGGTGGGCGCCGGCTCGGGCCGCGTCGCCTATCTGATGGGGCTGCTGGGCGCGGCCGTCACCGTGGACACCCAGTGCACGTCCTCTCTGGTCGCGGTACATCTGGCGTGCAAAGCGCTGCGCAACGGCGAGTGCACGCTGGCGCTGGCCGGCGGGGCCGCGGTGATGTCGCTGCCGACCACACTGCTGGAGTTCCGCCGTACCGGGAAGCTCTCCTCGGACGGCCGTTCCCGGTCGTTCGCGGCGGCCGCCGACGGGGTGAGCCTGTCGGAGGGCGCGGGGATGCTGCTGCTGGAGCGGCTGTCGGACGCGCGGCGCAACGGTCATCCGGTGCTCGCCGTCGTCCGGGGCTCGGCGATCAACCAGGACGGCGCCACCAACGGCATGTCCGCCCCGCGCGGCCAGGCACAGGAGCGGGTCATCCGCCAGGCGCTGGCCGACGCCCGGCTGTCCGCCGAGAGCGTCGACGTGGTCGAGGGCCACGGGGTCGGCGCGACCCTCGGCGACGGTGTCGAGGCCAGTTCCATCATCACGGTCTACGGCAGCGAGCACTCCCCCGAGCGCCCGGTGGTGCTGGGCTCGGTGAAGTCCAACATCGGCCACACGCAGACGGTCGGGGCGATCGCCGGCATCACCAAGCTGGTGATGGCGCTGCGCCATGAGCGGGTCCCGGCGACGCTGCATGTGGACGCGCCGACCACGCACGCCGACTGGTCGTCCGGCACGGTCGAGCTGGCCACCACAGCCCGTGCCTGGCCGGCCGACGAGCGAGTGCGTCGGGCCGCCGTGTCGTGCCTGACCCTGAGCGGGACCAACGCCCACCTGATCCTTGAGGAGCCGCCCGCCGAGCAGAGCGCCGAGCCGGTCCCCTCCCCCGCCGCGCCGGTGGCCTGGCCGCTGTCCGCACGCACGCCGGCGGCACTGCGCGAGCTGGCGGCCCGGCTGCGCGGGGCGGTCACCGAGGCCGACCCCCGGGACACGGCCGCCGCCCTGGTGCGCGGCCGCCCCGCCTTCCGGCACCGGGCCGTCGTCGTCGGCGCCGAGCGCGAGGAGCTGCTGGCAGGCCTCGACGCGCTGGCGACCGGGCGCGCCGACGCCGGTGTGGTGCACAGCGCCGCGGACCCGCGCGGCCACACGGCGGTGCTGTTCGGCGCCGGTTCCCCGGCGCGTCCCGGCGACGCGCTGGGGCTGTACGAGGCGTTCCCGCCGTTCGCCCACGCGCTGGACGAGGTCTGTCAGCGGCTCGGGGAGTCGGTGCGCGCCGCGTTGCTCGACGGCACGCGGTCCTTCGCCTCCCCTGCCGCGGCCCGCCTCGCCGGGTTCGCTCTCCAGATGGCCCTGCACCGGCTGCTGACGGCCTTCGGGGTGGTTCCCCGGCAGGTGGCCGGGGACGGCCTCGGCGAGGTCGCCGCAGCGCACGCCTCTGGAGCGCTCGGCCTGGACGACGCCTGCGTCCTGGCCACGGCCCTGGCCGGGAAGGCCGACGAGGAGCCCGGCACGGGTCTCGCGTCGGTGTGGGTGCGGGCGGACGAGGAGGAGCTGCGCGCGGAACTGGCACCGGCCGGGGACGGTGTGGTCGTCGCCGCGGTGGACGAGCCCGGCGCCACGGTCCTCACCGGGCCGGCGGACGCCGTCGCCGCACTCGCCGAACACTGGCGTGCCCGGGGCCGCGAGGTCCGCGCGCTGGACGGGCCCCGCGTCGTGCGGACTGTGGACTCCGCCGCTCTGCGGCGCGCGGTCGCGGGGCTGTCGGCGCACGAGCCGGACGTGCCGCTGGTCCTCGGAGGCATGGGACGGGCTGTCACTGCGGAGGAGTTGACGGACGGTGAGTTCTGGGCAGGGCGCGTGGCGCTGCCCGGCCGTCTCCTCGACACCGTGCGGCACCTGCTCGCCCGGGGGGTGACCCGGTTCGTCGACCTCGATCCGGGGGCCGCGCTCGCCCCCCTTGTCGCCCGCGCCGCCGCCGGCCAGGGCGAGCCGGGGCGCACCCTGCTGCCCGTGGGCCTGCTGGCCGGGGCCGACGGGCCGGAGGACGGGCCGCGGGCGCTGCTGTCGGCCCTGGCCGCGCTGTACGCCGACGGTGTCACCGTGGACTGGGAACCGGCCCTCGAAGGCCACCACGCCCGGCGGGTGGACCTGCCGACCTACCCCTTCCAGCGCAGCCGCCACTGGCTGGTGCCGCCCGACGGTGCCGCTCCCCGGCCGCTGCCGGGGGCCGCGGCCCATCCGCTGCTGGGGGCCCCGATCGAGCTGGCCGGCACGGACGAGCGCCGGTTCGGCGGACGGATCGCCGCCGGCACCCCGGCGGGGACCGCGCTGCCGCGCGTGCACGGCGTCGCGCTGCTCTCCCCCGCCGCCCTCGTCGACTGGGCACTGGCGGCGGCCCGGCACGGCCGGGCCCGGCAGGACGCCCCGGTCACCCTGAGCGCGGTGCGGCTGCACGGCGTATCGGAACTGCCCGTCGACGGGCCGCTCGCCGTCCAGACGATCAGCACCGAGGAAGAGGGCGGCGAGCAGGTACGAGGCTTCGTGCGCGCGGACGCCGCGTGGCACCTGTCGTTCACCGCGCTGGTGGGCGGCCCCGACGCGGTGCCTGCCGACGGCCACGCACTGGTGGGCGGCCCCGACGCAGTACCCGCCGACGGCCACGCACTGACGGACCGCTCCGAAGCGGTACCCGCCAACAGCCATGAGCGGCCCGGGGAAGCGGACGCCGAGCAGTGGCACGGGCGGCTGTGGCGGCTGGGGGTAGCGCAGGAGCGGGCTGCGGGCCGGGTCACCGCGTTGTACACCGGCCCCGGACGCGCCGAAGCGGTGGTGCGGCACACGGCGGACGTCACCGGTCCTTGGCAGCTGCCTCCCGCCCTTCTGGAGACGGTCCTGCGTATCGCCGCGTCGGCCGCCGAGGACGATCCCGCGCCGGTGCTGCGCACGGTCGCCGCGATCGGCCGGATCACCGTGTACGGCTCACTGCCCGCCGTCTTCCGGGTGCGGGCACAGCGCGGCCCCGAGGACTCGCTCACGCTCGATGTCACCTCCGAGCAGGGCGAGTTGCTGCTGGTGGCCGAGGGGGTGCGCCTGCGACCGGTCGACGAGGAGCGGTCGCCGACGGCGGCCGCGGGACTGCTGGCGCACGAACTGCACTGGCAGCCCCTCGCGGGTGCGCTGCGTACCGCCGTGCCCGGCGCGCGCGAGGGCTGCTGGCTGATCCACGGCGCCGACACCGCCGCCGCGGAGCAGTGGCGTGAACAGCTCGCGCTGGCCGGGGTCCCCGCCCTGGTCCTGGTGCCCGCGGCCGAGTCGGCCGGTGACGGTGACGGAGTGCTGCCGCTGGACACGGCGGAGGACGACGCGTTCGAGCGGGTCCGCAAGGAACTCGCCGGGCGCGGCACCACGGTCGCCGGGCTGCTGCTGCACGACAGCGCCACGGCCGCGTCGCAGGTGGTCCGCGGCTTCCTGCGGGCCTGTCCGGCGGAGCGGCCGACGGTCGTGCTCTGTTCCGGCAGGTCCGCCCCGCACGCCGGGCTCGTCTCCGCGCTGGCGCGTACGGCCGCCTGGGAGCACCCGGAGCTCCCCTGCGTCTCCGTCGAAGCGGCCGACGGCGCGCTGCCGGACGCGGCCGAACTGCTAGGCCGGGTGGAGCAGTTGGGTGGATCGGGTCGGCTGTCGTGGCGGGGCGGACGCTGGTACGAGGCGCGGCTGCGGGGGCGGCCGCTCGGCGCCGGTGCCGACGGGCCCGCGCTCCGCCGGGACGCCGCCTACCTCGTCGTCGGGAACGGCCCCGAGGCGGTCGCTGCGGCCGACTGGCTCACCACGCGCGGAGCCGGCTCGCTCGTCCGGGTCGCCGACGACCCGGCAGAGGTCGCCTCGGCGCTGAGTGCCGAGGCGTCCGTACGGGGCGTGGTGCACCTGGCGTCCGAGGTACCCGGGCGGACGCTCGCCGACTGGGACGGGCCCGGGTTCGAGCAGGCGCTGGAGCGGGTCGTGGCCGTACCCCGGCTGCTCGACGAACGGGCCGACGGCCTCGACTTCCTGCTCCTGTGCTCCCCACTCGCCACCCTGCCGGGACGGGCCGGTGCGGCGGTGGCGACAGCGGCGGCCGAATACGCCGACGCGCTGGCGCGCAGGCGGCGCAGTGCCGGTGTCGCGGCGCTGAGCCTGGCCTGCGGGCCGTGGCGGGAGGCGGTGGGCACCGGCATCGCGGAGCTTGCGGCCGCGGGCCTGCACCCCGTTCCGGTCGGCGAGCTGCTGGACGCCGTATGGGCCGCACCGGACCTGTCCGGGGGGCCTGTCGCGGTGGGCCGGGCGGACTGGACCCGCTATCGCGGCGGCACCGAACGGGCCGTTCCCTACCTGCCGTTGGAGGAGTCGGCAACGGACATCGGCGCACAGACGGTCGGCTTCGGCCAGGGGAACATGAACACCGACTGACCGGCCCGCCGGCAACGCAACCGGCCGCCCGCTCGACGCGGGCGGCCGGTTTCCTGTCGTCGACCGGTTGTCAGACGCCGAGGGTGGCGCCCCCGTCGACGGTGAGGTTCTGAAGCGTGACATGCCCGGCCGCGTCGGAGAGCAGGAAGACCACCGCGGCCGCGATGTCCTGGGGGCGGGCGATCTTCAGCAGCGGGATGCCCACTTTGTACGCGGGAAGGGAACCGTCGATGGCGTTCTGCACGCCGTCGGCGCCGGCCCACAGCGTGCGCAGCATGTCGGTGTCGGTGGAGCCGGGGCTGACCACGTTGCAGCGCACCCCGTGCCTGCCGACCTCCAGACCGAGGCACTTGGTGAACGCGATCGCCGCGGCCTTGGACGACGCGTAGGCGGCCATGTGGGTGCGGGCCGTGCCGGCCGCGTTGGAGGCGATGGTGACGATGGCGCCCGAGGCACGCGCGACCATGCCCCCCACGACGGCCTGCGACATCAGGAAGACGCCGGTGGAGTTCACCGCGAAGGTGTCGTTCCAGTCGGCGGCCGTGATGGCGTCGACGCCTGCGGGACGCAGCACTCCGGCCGCGTTGACGAGGTGGTCGACCGGGCCGAGTCGCCGCTCGATCCCGGCGACGGTCTCACCCACCTGACCGGGGTCGGTGACGTCCGCCGGGAAGGCGTGGACGGTGAGCCCGTCGGCGTCCAACTCCTTGGCCAGGGCCTCCAACCCGTCCGCCGTGACGTCGACGGCCGCGACCGCCGCGCCCTGCTCGGCGAGCGCGCGAACCACCGCCGCCCCTATGCCTCCGGCTGCGCCGGTGACGACTGCGACCTTCCCTTGCATGTGCGGACTCCTCGCGTGGGTTGGGGGCCTCGGCGCAGACGCCGAGTGCCTGCGCGGCCGTCGGACCGGCGAACGCGCAGACGGTTCCGTCCAGCTTCGCGAGCGCGGGGGCGCCGCCGGTACCCGTAGCCACCCCTAGAAGCGGCCCGACGGCCGGGTCCGGCCCCGGTTTCACGGGCCGGGAGGTCTTAGGGGGCGGGTAGGGGCTGACACCCCGTGGCGGCCGTCCATAGCATCGCCGGGCCGTCGCCCTGCACCGATGAAGTCCCACGTCGACGGCTTCTCCCACTTCCGGGCCCTGTCCAATCGGAGGGAACTGATGAGCACCGATTCCGGCAACGGAAAGCAATCCGACGACATGATGGAGCCCATCGCCGTCGTGGGTGTGGGATGCCGCTTCCCCGGCCGGATCAGAAGCCTCGACGCGTTCGGACGGCTGCTGACCGAGGCGACGGACACGTTCTCGGACGTACCCGCGGACCGGTGGGGGCCCGAGCACGCCGAGCGGGCGGGCCTGCCCGGAGGCATCTCCAACGGCCGGGGAGCCTTCCTCGACGACATCGACCGCTTCGACGCCCACTACTTCGGGATCAGCCCGCGTGAGGCGGACCTGCTCGATCCCCAGCAGCGCCTCGTGCTGGAGGTCGCCTGGGAGGCGATGGCGGACTCCGGACGCACACGCGAGGAGTGGCGCGGCACCCGGACCTCCGTCGTCCTCGGGCTGCTGGCCCGTGACTACGAGCTGCTGCACGCACGGACCCTCGGCATCGACGACATCGGGCGGCACCACGTCAGCGGCCTGGAGGCGAGCTTCGCGGCCGGCCGGCTCGCGTACTCCTTCGACCTCAACGGGCCCGTGAGCACGGTCAATTCGGCGTGCTCTTCCTCGCTGCTCGCCGTGCACCAGGCGTGCCAGAGCCTGCGTGCCGACGAATGCGACACGGCCGTGGCGGGCGGTGTCAGCCTGCTCATCACCCCGGACATCAGCGTCTTCCTCAGCCAGGTCGGGGCGATCTCGCCGACCGGGCGCTGCCGTCCGTTCGACGCGGACGCCGACGGAATCGTGCGTGGCGAGGGCGCGGGCGTCGTGGTCCTCAAGCGACTGTCCGACGCGCTGGCCGACAGGGACCGCATCCACGCGGTGATCCGCGGTTCGGCCACCAACAACGACGGCACCAGCCTCGGCCTGACGGTCCCCAACGCCGTGGCCCAGGCCGAGCTGCTGCGCACGGCGCTGCGCCGCTCGGGTCTCACCGCCACCGATGTCGACTACGTCGAGGCGCACGGTACCGGCACGGCCATCGGCGACGTCATCGAGGTCGACGCGATCGGCTCGGTGTACGGCGAGGGGCGCGACGCGGACAACCCGCTGCTGGTCGGCTCGCACAAGGCGCTGCTCGGGCACATGGACGCGGCGGCGGGCATCGGCGGCCTGCTGAAGTCGGTGTGGGTGGTCAACTCGGGCACGGTGGCGCGGCAGCCGTACGTGGAACGGCTCAATCCGCGTGTCGACTGGCGCGACGGCGCGCTCACCGTGCCGGCCGAGAACACCCCGCTCGCTCCGGCGGACCGGCCGGTCCGGGCCGGCGTCAGCGCGTTCGGGCTCAGCGGCACCAACGTGCACGTCGTCCTGGAGGCGCCGCCCGCGTCCGGGCCGACGCCCCCCGAGCGGCCCGCCGGCCGCCCCTACACGCTGACCGCCTCTGCGTCCACGGCCGCAGGGTTGGACGAACAGGTCGCGCTGCTGAGGGAGTTGGTGGGCGACACCGACGAGTCGGACCTCGCCGACCTCGCGGCCTCGACCACCACGCGCAGCACCCACGAGGCGCACCGCCACGTCGTGGTCGCCGAGGACCGCGAGGAGATGCTGCGCGTACTCGGGTCCCCGGGTGAGGGCGCCTTCTCGGGCCATGTCCCGGATCCCGAGAGCGCGCCCGGGCCGGTGTTCGTCTTTTCCGGTCACGGCACCGGGCTGCCGGGTCGTGTCATGGACCTCTACGACGATGCCGTGGAGGTCCGTGAGGTCCTGGACGAGCTCACGGAACTGATCCAGGCCGAGGCCGGCTGGTCACTGCTGGAAGCGCTGCGCGCGGACGAGCCGTCGCCGCGGCTGCCCGTGGCCTTCGCCGTGCAGGTCGCCGCGGCCCGCTGGCTCACCTCCCGGGGCGTCGTCCCGGCGGCGGTCGTCGGTGAGGGGCCGGGCGAGGTTGCCGCCGCCCATGTGGCCGGTGCGCTGACCCTGGAGGACGCCGCCACCGTCGTCCTGCGCCTGGCCGCCGCGCTCGACGAAGTCGCCGGTCGCAGCGCGCGGTTCGCGGTGTCCGGTGCGCAGGACACCGTCACCGAGGTCCTGGCGTCGGTCGGCGCGGCGGTCTCCGTGGTCGCCGTCGACGGGCCGGAGTCACTGGTCGTCGCCGGGCCTCCCGAGGAGACCGAGCGGGCCGCGGAGGCGCTGAGGGCGCGCGGGCTGGCGTGCCGTGTGCCGGCCGGGGGCGTGGCAGCCTACGGTCCGCTCGCGGCGGGCCTCGTGCCGCGTCTGGAGGGCGAGCTGGCCTCGATCACCCCGGTGCCGCCCGGCGTGCGGATGTCGTCGACGGTCGACGTCGGCAGCGACTCCCCGCTGCTCGACGCGGCCTACTGGGCCCGGGCGCTGACCGCGCCCGTACGCCTGTGGCCCGCCCTCGACGCGCTGCTGGCCGAGGAGGACCGCCCGCTCGTGGAGATCGGCCCGGAGCCCGTCCTGACGGCGGCGCTCACCGAGGCGCAGCGGCTGCGCGACCGGCAGGCACCGGCCCTGGCACTGCTCGACGAGGACACTCCCGGAGTGCTCGGCGCGCACCGGGCTCTGGCCCGGCTGCACACCGCGGGCGTCCCGGTGGCCTGGTCCGCGGTCACCGGACGGCCGAGCCGGTACCGTACGCTGCCCGTCCCGTCCTGGGGCGGCGGACGCTACTGGCTGCCCGGCGTGCAACGCGGTGCCCAGGGCGTCACCGACCCGGCCCGTACCGCGCCCGCCGGCGGCGCGGCGCCCGCCCGGATCCGGCTCTCGCTGCTGGACGAGCAGGGGCAGGTGACGTCCGAGATGTACGCCGTGCCCGACGGGGCCCCCGCCCCGGCGCCCGCCCCGGCCGTCGCCTCCGCGACGCCGGCGCCCGTTCCGGCCCGTGCGGCCGCCTCCGGTGCCGATGTCGGGCGGCTCGGTGAGCTGGTCACCGAGACCGTCCGCGAGCTGCTGGGCCTGGGCCCGGACCAGCCGGTGGCCCGTCGGCGCGGTCTCTTCGAGCAGGGGCTCGACTCTGCCACCGCCGTGGCGCTGCGCACCCGGCTGGGCGAGCAACTGGGCCTCTCCCTGCCGACGACCGTCATCTTCGAGCATCCGACGGTCATCGGGCTGGCGGAACATCTGGCGGGGATGCTGCCCCGGCAGTCGGACGCGAGTGCGCCGCCGGCCGCGGCCGTGGCCGACCCGGTCCACGCCCCGGCCGTGACCGCCGTGGCCGACCCCGCCCCGGCCCCCTACGATCACAGCGCGACCGACGGCATCGCCGTCATCGGCATGAGCTGCAGGCTGCCCGGCGCGTCCTCACCACAGGAGTTCTGGGAGCTGCTGCACTCGGGCAAGGGCGTCCACGGCGACTTCCCCGCGGACCGACTGCGCGACCCCGTCTGGGCCGAACTCGACAACGTAGCCGCCCTCCCCGGCTCCTACCTCGACGACATCGCCGCCTTCGACGCGGCGTTCTTCCGCATCTCCCCGCGCGAGGCCAAACTACTCGACCCGCAGCAGCGGCTGTTCCTCGAAGGCGCCTGGGAGGCCCTGGAGCACGCCGGCTGCCCGGCGGACGCCCTCCAGGGCCGGCCGGTGGGCGTGTATGCGGGTCTGTCCATGGCCGACTACCAGTATCTGGTCGCCCGCGACATGGACAGCGAGAGTCTGAACCTCTACCACGGCACCGGAACGTCGTTCGCCGCGCTGGCCGGCCGGCTGTCGTACATCCTCGGTCTGCGCGGTCCCAGCATGACCGTGGACACCGCGTGCTCCTCAGCCCTGACCGCCGTACACCTGGCCTGCCAGGCACTGCGCACCGGCGACTGCGAGGTCGCCGTGGTCGGCGGGGCCAGCGCCATCGTCGCGCCGAGCCCGCTGCTGGCCTCCATGGCGGGCAGCAACGCCCTCTCCGCGGACGGCCGGTGCAAGACGTTCGACGAGAGCGCCGACGGGTTCGCCTGCGGTGAAGGGGCCGTGGTCCTCGTGCTCAAGCCGCTGTCGGCGGCCGTACGCGACGGCGACGAGGTGCACGCCGTGCTGCGCGCCAGCAGCGTCAATCAGGACGGCGCCTCCGGTGGCCTCACCGTGCCCAACCCGGTGGCGCAGGTCGAGGTGGTCCGCAAGGCCGTCGAGCGGGCCGGCTGGGCGCCCCACGAGGTCGACTACGTGGAGACGCACGGCACCGGCACGCCGCTGGGCGACCCGATCGAGGTGTCCGCGCTGGCCGAGTCCCTCGGCGCGGGACGCACCCCGGAACACCCGCTGCTCATCGGCTCGGCCAAGGCCAACGTCGGTCATCTGGGCGCGGCGGCGGGCGCGGTGGGCCTGCTGAAGGTCGTACTCGCCCTGCGCAACGGCGAGTTGCCCCCGCATCTGGTGGAGAAGCCGTCGACCCGCATCGACTGGGACCGGCTGCCCGTCGCCCTGGTGCACGAGCCGCGGCCCTGGCCCGAGCACACCCGGCCCGCGCGGGCCGGCGTGAGCGCGTTCGGATTCAGCGGCAGTAACGCCCACGTCCTGGTCGAGCAGTACCGGGGCGCGGTACAGCCGCCGGTGGCAGCGGACGGCGAGGAGCAGGAGCGGGTGCTGGTGGTCAGCGCCGCGACGCCGTCCGCGCTGCGGGCCGTGGCGCTGCGCACCGCCGAACGGCTGGACACCCTGCCCGGGCGGCTGGACGACCTGGTCTTCACCGCCACTCATCGGCGGGCCTGGCTGGAACACCGCCTCGCCGTGGTGGGCTCCGACGCCCCGTCGCTCGCCGCCGCGCTGGAGGAGGCCGCCTTCGGCGAGGCCTCTTCCGCCACGCGCACCGGCCAGGCCGAGCGGGGGGCGCGGGCGACGGTGGCGCTGCGCTACGCCGACCGCCTGCCCACCCCGGCGACGCTGGAGCGTTGGGCGGCCGCGTCCCCGGCGTACCGCAGGACCCTGGACGAGTACACGCGCCTGCTCGGCACGCTCGACGTGCCCCGAACGGAAGCGCTCGAAGGGCCTGCGCTGATGTTCTGTCATCAGGCTGCCGCGACCGAGGCCTTGCGCGCGTACGGCGTGACGGTCGACGACGCGGAGGGGGAGGGCGTCGGCGCGGTCACCGCCGCCTGGGTCTCGGGCCGGCTGACGTCCGCGGACGCGCTGCGCCGCTGTCTCGGCGGCGACCTCGACCTGGGACCGCGGGAGGAACGCACCGGGTGGTGCGACCTCACCGTGGACGTCCTGGGCGAGGACTCCACGCCCGGGCTTCTGGCGGCCGAGCTGTTCGTCGCCGGTCACCGCCCGCCCGCGCCGGCCTCGGCGGCCCGCCCGCCCGCCGAGCTGCCGACCTACCCCTGGGAGCACCAGGACTACTGGTACCGGGACTTCCCGGTCCCGCGCTCCACCGCCTGGACGGTCTCCGCCGACACGGAGACCGGTCTGCGTACCCGCGCGGCTGAACTGGCTTCCTTCATAAGGGAGTCAGGTGCCGATTCCGTCGCGGTGGGCCGCGCGCTGTCGGCCGACCCGGCACGCAGGCACCGGCTGGCGATCGTCGGAAAGGACGACTCGGCCCTGCTGGCCTCGCTCGACCACATGGCGGCTTCGGGCTCGGCCACGGGCTCCGCCGTCTCGGGGCAGGCCGCCTCCGACCGTGCGCGGGTGGCGCTGGTGTTCCCCGGCCAGGGCTGGCAGTGGCTGGGCATGGGGCGTGAACTCCTGGCCGATTCAACGGTGTTCGCCGATGTCGTCGGCCGGGTCTCGGACATCGTGGAGGAGTTGGCGGGCTGGTCGCTGCTGGACGTGCTCACCGGAGCGCCGGAGGCCGCGGACGTCGCGCGGGTGGACGTCGTCCAGCCGCTCATGTTCAGCGTGATGGTCGGCCTGGCCCGCGTCTGGGAGGCAGCGGGTCTGGTCCCCGACGCGGTCGTGGGTCACTCGCAGGGCGAGATCGCCGCGGCCTGTGTGGCCGGAATCCTGTCGCTGGAGGACGCGGTACGTGTCGTGGTGTCCCGGTCCGCGGCGATCGTGGCGATCGCCGGTGGTGGCGCCATGCTCTCCGTCGCCGCGTCCGTCACCACCACCGAGGAGGTGCTGGAGAAGTGGGCCGGCCGCCTCTGGGTCGCCGCGGTCAACGGACCGTCCTCCACCGTGGTCGCCGGTGACGTCGAGGCGGCGCTGGAGTTCATGGCGGCCGGTGACGAACGCGGGCTGCGTGTGCGGCGCATCCCGGTGGACTACGCCTCGCACTCCCCGCACGTGGAGGCGGTGCGCGAGCAGATCCTGGACGGGCTCACCGGTCTCTCCCCGTCGGCGGGCCGCATTCCGATGTACTCGACGGTGACCGGCGAGGTCGCGGACGGCACGCGGATGGACGCCGCGTACTGGTACCGCAACCTGCGGGAACCGGTGCGGTTCCAGGATGCCACGCGGGCGCTGCTGGACGACGGCACCGGTGTGTTCATCGAGTCCAGCGCCCATCCGGTGCTGGTGATGGGCATCGGGGAGAGCGCGGAGGCGCACGGGCACGAGGTGACGGTCACCGGTTCGCTGCGGCGCGACGACGGCGGGATGGAGCGGCTGCAGACCAGCGCAGCCCAGGTCTGGGCCGCCGGCGTCGACCTCGATTGGGGCACGCTGCTGCCGCCCGCCGACACCACCGTCGTACTCCCGTCCGACGACGGCGGGGACGGCGCGGGCGACGGCGTCGTCGCCGACCCGGAGCAGGAGCGCTTCTGGCGTCTCGTGGAGCGGGAGGACTCGGAGGAACTCGCCGGGCTGCTGGGGCTGGCCGACGCGCACGAGCGGAACGCGATCAGCGACGCGCTGCCCGTCATCTCGCAGTGGTGGCGTACGCGGCGGGAGTACGCGGCGGTGAACGACTGGCGGTATCAGATCACTTGGCAGGA
>NZ_JACVWU010000043.1 GCF_014596915.1 Streptomyces sp. TRM68416 | reverse complement strand
CCGTCCGGACGTCCGGGACGCCCCTGCCCGGGAACCGCGCCTCGCACCACGTCGTCGCCTCCCAGCACAACAACTGGCCGCCGGTTCCCGGAGGTTGGCGACACACCACGCCGCCGTGGCGCGGGCACCTGCGACACACAGCAGCCGCGAGTGGTCGAGACGCGACAGGTCCCATGCGTCCAGGCGCCGCCGTCCCGCCGCACCGCACATGGCCAACGCCCGTGCCCCCGACGCCCCGCCGAGATCCTCCTCGCCGACGGACCGGGCCAGTCAGGGCCGACCGCGGCGACACGGCGTTACCGCGCGGCCGGAATGCGGCCGGACACGGGTACGGCCTGTCGGCCGGCCACGAGGGGTGCCGGCACGTCGGCCCTGGCCGCGTCCGTACCGAGCGCGATTCCCGAAACCGCACCGATCGCGCCTGCCACGCATCGTCTCCGTCTCACTGGGGGATCCCTCCAGCGGATGGGCGAACAGGAGGGACCACGGTGACGCGACCCGCCTCGACGGTCGGGACACTCACATGATGATGCCGGTCGGCCCGGGCCGGTGCGGGGCGGACGTGAGGATGACGAGCTGTTGTGTCGCCCGGGTCATCGCCACATAGCGGTCGACCGCGCCCCCGACGCCCTCGCCGAACTGCTGCGGGTCGACGAGGACGACGAGGTCGAACTCCAGCCCCTTCGCCAGGTCCGGGCTCAGCGACCGGACCCGGGGCGTCGCCCGGAACGCGGGGTCGCCGATGACGCACGCGACCCCGTCGTCGTGTGCGGCGAGCCACGTGTCGAGGACCGACTCCAGCTCGGCGACGGACCCGTGTACGACGGGGATGCCACTGCTGCGCACGGAGATCGGCACATTGGCGTCCGGGAGTACGGCGCGAATGGCCGGTTCCGCCTCCGCCATCACCTCTTCCGGCGTGCGGTAGTTGATGCTCAGGGAGGCCACCTCGATCCGGTCGAGCCCGACCCGCGCGAGCCGCTCCCGCCACGACTCGGGGAACCCGTGCCGGGTCTGGGCGCGGTCCCCGACGATGGTGAAACTCCGCGACGGGCAGCGCAGCAGCAGCATCTGCCATTCGGCGTCGGTCAGTTCCTGCGCCTCGTCCACCACGATGTGCGCGAACGGCCCGGCGAGCAGGTCCGGTTCGGTGCCGGGCGGCACGGACCCGTCGACGAGAGTGTCCTGGAGGTCCTGCCCGCGCAGCATCGTCACCGCGCCCTCGCCGTCGTCGTCGGCCGCGAGCACGTCGGCGATGACGTCGGACATGCGCGCGCGTTCGGCGGCCACGGCGGCCTGCTGCCGACGCTTGCGCAGCGCCGACTTCGGGTCGCCGAGGCGCTGCCGTGCCGCGTCCAGCAGCGGCAGGTCGGACACCGTCCAGGCCTTGGCGTCCGCGCGCTGGAGCCTGCGCACCTCGTCCCGGTCGAGCCAGGGAGCGCACATCCGCAGGTAGGCGGGGACCGACCACAGGTCGGAGACGAGGTCGGTCGCCTCCAGCAGCGGCCACGCGCGGTGGAGGGTGTCGACCAGCTCCCTGTCGCTCTGCAGCGACCTGCGGAACGCGTCGGCCGGAACGTCCCCGCCGTGCTTCTCCCCGAGGATCGCGACCAGTTCGTCCCAGATCAGCTCACGCGCCTCGTTGTGCGGGGTGCCGGGCCCGGGTGCCTCGAACGCCTCGGCCCAGTCGGCGGCGCTCAGCCAGACGTCGGCCCAGTCGGTGGAGACCGACATCCCCTCGGCGGGCGGCTCCTCGTAGAACCGGACGGCCTTCTCGATCGCCTTCACCAGGTCCGCGGACGACTTCAGCCGGGCCACCTCCGGGTCGGTCTCGGGCGCCGCCGCGGCCCCCTCGGCGACGAGGTCGCGCACGGTGCAGGTCTGCACGCCCTCCTCGCCCAGGCTGGGCAGCACGTCGGCGACGTAGGCCAGGTAGGGCTCGTGCGGACCGACGAACAGCACACCGCCGCGACGATGGCCGAGCCGCGGGTCGGAGTACAGCAGATGGGCGGTGCGGTGCAGGGCGACGACGGTCTTGCCGGTACCGGGACCGCCGTCCACGACCAGAGTGCCGCGCGATCCCGCCCGGATGATGGCGTCCTGGTCGGCCTGGATGGTGGCGAGCACGTCACGCATCCGGGACGAACGGGTGCTGCCCAGGCTCGCGATGAAGGCGGACTGGTCGTCGAGAGCGGCGTGCCCTTCGAGGCCGTCGGCGGTGAACACCTCGTCCCAGTAGTCGCCGATCCGGCCCCGGGTCCACCGGTACCTGCGGCGGCTCGCCAGACCCATCGGGTCGGCGTGCGTGGCCGCGAAGAACGGCTCGGCCGCGGGGGAGCGCCAGTCGAGGAGCAGGCGGCGGCCCTCGCTGTCGGTGAGGCCGAGCCGTCCGATGTACACGGGCTCGGAGGCATCCGCGCTCACGATGCGCCCCAGGCACAGGTCCAGGCCGAAGCGGCGCAGGGTCCGCAGCCGCCCGGTCAGCCGGTGGATCTCCACATCCCGGTCCATCGCCTCACGGCCCAGACCGCCCGGAGCCCTGAGCAGGTCGTCCAGTCGGTCGGACAGTTCGGCGATCGCCCGGTCGAGGCTCTCCGCGACGGCCGCGAAGTGCCGTTCGTCGGCGGCGATCAACGCCGGGTCGGCCTTGGCGGAGAGACGGTCGTGAAGGTCGAACACGCTGGTGGTCGGGAGAGTCAAGTCGTGACATCCATTCCGCAGATTCCGGGGTGGGCGAGTGATTCTGCGGGACGGCGGGGGCCTTGCCGCAAGCCCCCCGGTGCGCTATACGTTGAGAGTGGCAAGGAGTGGGTTACCTCCTTGCCTTTCCTTTTGTGCCGACCCGGGCCGACACCGCGCGGGTCGGACAACCGCGCTCGACCACCACCCGTCTGGCGGTCACGGCCGCGCAGTCGGCACGGCTACGCCGAGAGGCCCACGTGGGACCGCGGCTGCCGGAACCGGTGGACACCGGCGCGCATCCGCAGGTCGGCGCGGAACGCGGCGAGGCGCTGCAGCAGGCCGTGCTGCTGGTTCTGCAGCGGCTGAATCCGGTGGAATTCGATGGAATCCGGTGGAACGGGCGGCCTGAGTGCTCCGGAAGGCGTTCGACTACGCCTATGACGAGACCGCAGGCTTCCTCCAGCCGAGCCGGGCCAACACGCGGCAGATCGTCAACAGGGCCCGCAAGCGCCTGTCCGCCGAGCGCAGCGAACCCGTCGACCCGGCGCAGCACCGGCGCCTACTCGAAGCACTCGTCACCGCCGCACGGGACGGCACCATCGCCGCCCTCGAAGACGTGCTGTCGGCCGACGCGGCCGACTGTGCAGACGGCAACGGCACGCGCGGCGTGCCCCGGCCGGAGGTCGTGGTGGCCGGGCGCGTGACCAGGATCAGCGCCTTCGCCCGGAAGTTCTTCCCCGAAGCCGAGTACCGGCTGGTCGAGGCCGACGTCGAACCCTGCCTGCTGCCCGTGTCGCGCAGGACGGTACTGCGGTGGCCCTGGCCAGGATCACCGCGGGACCGGCGGCATCGACGGCCTGCACTGGGTCCTGGCGCCGCAGAGGCTGAGGACGTACGAGAGCGGCCGGCGCACAGGGGCCGTCGGTCGCTCGTAGCCCTGTGCGCCGGTCAGTGGCGCTTGAGCCAGTCCCCGTAGCGGGTGGAGACGATGTGCACGCCGTCGTTGCCGGTGAGGGTGTCGACGCCCGTGGACGGGGCTGCCGCGGCTGCCTCGTGACCACGGTCGCGCGGTAGTGCGATAGCGCGACCATCTGGAAGCCGATGAGACCTGTTCCGCCGATGATCGCGATCTTCATCGCTGACTCCGTTCACTTCCCTTACCGGCGAGCCCCTGCGGCGTCCGCCGGGCCCGGTGCGCGGAGGCGCACAGCCCAAGGGCCGGGCAGCGGGCCGTCCGGTGACAGCGATGTCGGCCCTCCTGGAGCACTCCCTGCCGCGCGGGCGCCGGGCCCCGCCGTCTCAGGCGGCGGCGTATGCGCCCAGTGCGGGTTCCAGCAGGTCGAAGACGTGGGCCGCCTCGGCGGTCACGACGGTGGCGATCTCCGTGTTGTCGTGGCCCGCGAGGGTCAGTTCCTGGATGCGCCGGAACAGGAGGTGGTGGGCGGCGCCCAGGAGAGCGGCGGCGGCGCGGGGGGCGATGGCGTCGGCCGACTGTCCGGTGGTCTCGGCCAGGACCTCGGCCAGGGCGTCCTGGCGCAGGTCGTGGAGGTCGCGCAGGCGGTCCGTCAGGGTGGGGCTCTGGGCGATCATGCGGGTGAACTCCGGGCCGGCGAATCCCGCGACCGGGTTGTGCGCCTCGACGGCCTCCTGGAAGGCGCGCCGGAGGGCGGCCAGCGCCGTCTCTCCCGGGGCGCGGCCCCGGACGGCGTCGGCAAGGCTCGCGACGAACGCGTCCTGGTGGTCGAGGGCCAGGTCCTCCTTGCGGGGGAAGTAGTTGGTGACCGTCTTCTTGGCGACCCTGGCCGCCGCCGCGATGTCGGCGATCGTCGTGGCCTCGAAGCCCTGGGTGAGGAACAGCCGGGTCGCGTGGTCGGAGATCGACTGCCGTGTCTCGCGCTTCTTGGACTCACGGAGCCCCAAGGTCTCGATACTCATGAGGCAATTTTACATCCGTAGCAAGAATGCATTGACGCGCAGAGGTGACCCGCTCTAAAGTTACACCCGTACGAACTTTCTGCCCGTACTCCTCAGTGCGCCGCCCAGCAGATCCGACACCACCAGGAGACCCCTTGCAGATCACCGCCACCGCCGTGTCGCTCACCGTCGACGACGTGGCCGCCTCCGCGAAGTTCTTCACCCACCACCTCGGCTACACCGAGACCATGGCCGCCGACGGCTTCGCCTCGCTGAGCAGGCAGGACGCCGCAGCGGACATCGTCCTGCTGCGGCGCGGCATCGAGGTGCTCCCCGCCGACCAGCGCGACCTGCGGGCCGCCGGCCTCATCCTCGCCTTCACCGTCACCGAACTGGAGGCGGAGGAAAAGCGCTTGAGGGACGAGGATGTCGACATCACCATGCCCTTGCGCGAAGAGCCCTGGGGAGAACGGCTCTTCCAGGTCACCGACCCCAACGGCGTCGTCGTCCAGTTCGTCGAGTGGACCACCCCGACCACCGACTGACGCCGGCCTGCCCCCGTACCAACACCCCGCTTCCTAGGAGACGGACTCATAGGACAGACGGCTCCTGGCTCACCCACGGCTCTGACGGCACCCCGTCCGCTGGTCGCACTCTCCGCTGACCTCCGCCCCGCCACATCTGGAAGACTGATGGGCGGCTGGTCGCGCGTGAGTGAGTCCGCTCCAGCGCTCCAGTTCGTCCGCGTGGCTGCCGACCGCTGTTGCCCGGGCGACCTCTTCGGCAGCCTTCAGTGTCGGCTCACCATGGCGGAAGAGCAGCGTCAGCGGCCAGGCCGGAGTGCCCGACTGCTCACCATTGAAGGAGTGCCAGTTCCAGGCGGCGTCGAACCGCCAGGCGCGCCCGTTCCGGTCAGCAACCTCGTCACCCAGTTCGAGGAAGGCGTATGGACGGAAGAACAGCTCGATGCATATGGGTTCGCCGCCGGCCGGATCGATCGTGTAGCCCTGGTCCTCGAGGGAAGGATCATGTGTCTCACCCTGTTGCAGGACCTCGAGGTAGGACGCGGGCCGGGGCAGCATGCCGGTGACCAGAGGCGGATCGAAGCGGTGGACCGCCTGGACGTGCACCACGGTCGCGGGGATGCCCACCAGACAGGTATCGCCGGGCTTCAGTGCGGTCTCCACCGGTTCCGTTCGGAAGATCTCCCGCTCACGGGCCGCGGGCGTTGGAAGCGCCCTTCGGCCGTTCCATCTGATGCTCTCAGCCTGCGGATCCACTTCCAGCCACGGCCACTGCACGGACACGTAGTAACGAGTGACCCCTGTGACGGTGGCCTCAGTGAACGGGCACTCCAGCAACAGCACGTCACCAGGCCTGTAGTCGTGACTCATGGCCGCATTGTGCATGCCATCACTGCATGTGGTGGGTCTGCCGCACCATGGGGTGACATCTGAACTGGCTTGCCCTGTGGGGCGGGTGGGAAGGATGCCGCTGTGCCCAAGCCTAATCCCGAAGAGTTCCGTGAGGACGTCGTGCGGGTTGCGAGGAACCGTGGCCCGGGGGTGACGGTCGAGCAGGTGGCCAAGGACTTCGGAGTCCACCCGATGGCGTTGTGGAAATGGATGCGGCGGGCGGACATCGGCGACGGGGCCAAGCCCGGGGTGACCAGCCAGGAAAGCGCGGAACTGCGGGAAGCACGTCGGCGGATCAGCTGCTGGAGCAGGAAACGAGGTCCTCCGGCGGGCGGCGGCCTATCTGTCGCAGGCGCATCTGCCGGGAAAAGGATCTCCCCGCTCGTGAAAGAGCTGGCCGTGGACGGGGTGCCCGTGACGGTGACGTGCCGGGTGCTGAAGCTCGCCAGACAGCCCTGCTACCGCTGGCTCGACAAGCCCGTGACGGACGCCGTGCTGGAGCAGGCTCATCGGGCGAACGCGCTGTTCGACGCCCACCGTGAGGATCCTGAGTTCGGCTACCGCTTCCTGGCCGACGAAGCCCGCAGCTCGGAGGCCGCGATGGCCGACCGGACCGCATGGCGGATCTGCCGGGACAACCACTGGTGGAGCGTGTTCGGCAAGAAGCGAGGAAGGATCAAGAAGGCTGGCCCGCCGGTGCACGACGACCTGGTCCGCCGCAACTTCACCGCCGACGGTCCGAACCGGCTCTGGTTTGCCGCCATCACCGAACATGCCACCGACGAAGGGAAGTTGTACCTCTGCGCGATCAAGGATGTCTCCAGCAACAGGATCGTGGGCTACTCCATCGATGCACGGGTCCCGCCTGGCCGTGACTGCTCTGGACAACGCCGTCGCCCGGCGCGGACAGGTCGACGGACGCATCCTCCACAGCGACCGCGGATCGCAGTTCTGCTCCCGGAAATTCGTCCGGGCGCTCGACCGCCACCGGATGGCCGGATCGATAGGGAGGGTCGGAGCTGCCGGCGACAACGCCGCCATGGAGTCCTTCTTCAGCCTGCTGCAGAAGAACGTCCTCGACCGCCGGAACTGGACCACCCGCGAAGAACTGCGGATCGCGATCGTGACCTGGATCGAGCGGACCTACCACCGACGCCGCCGACAAACGCCGCTCGGCCGGCTCACCCCGTCGAATTTGAGACCGTCACGACAACACCGGCCCTGCAGGCCGCGTGACCGAACTTGTCACCCAACGCCGCATCAGACCCAACTGGATGCGGTGCATGAGCGGTTCGTGCATCGGTTCAATCGGGAGGAGCCGCGGCAATCCGCTTTGGCGTACATGCGAGGGCTGATCGCGCCGCCGGAGCGGAAGAACGGGTGGACGCCTGCGGGAAGAGGCCGGGCATGCGGGTCCCGACCGCATTCAGCGGCTGCTGAACCGGATCGAGCGGGACGCCGACGAGGCCCTGGACGACGTGCGCGACTACGTCGTGGAACACCTCGGCGATCCGGATGCCGTCCTGATCGTCGATGACACCGGCTTTCTGAAGAAGGGCATCCGCTCGGCCGGCGTCCAGCGGCAGTACTCCGGCACCGCCGGACGCACCGAGAACAGCCAGATCGGCGTGTTCCCTGCCTACTCCACCAGTCGCCGACGCACCCTGATCGACCACAGGTTGTATCTGCCCACCTCCTGGACGGACGACCGGGACCGCTGCCGCCGGGCGGGCATCGACGACACGGTTTCCTTCGCCACGAAGGTGGCCATGGCCAAGGCAATGGTCCGCCGGGCCATCGCCGAGAAGATCCCGTTCGGCTGGCTGACAGCGGACGCCCCCTACGGCTTCTCCAAGGGCTGGCGCTACGAATTCGAGCAGTCCGACGTCTTCCACGTCATGGCCACCACCCTGCACGACACCGTGGTCACCCGCGGCGCAGTCCGCCCAGCAGCATCGCCAGGACCATGCCCCGTTCCCGGGCGGTGTTCAGCGCGCCGATGATCGCCTCGACCGCGCCCGGTCCGAGGACGCGTGGGAGCGTGCGTGGTGTGCGCGGGAGTGGTGCCCCGCGGCTGCCGCCGCGGCGACGATGGGCAAGTCCCGTCGGCACCGGGAGGAAGAGATGCCGAACAGAGGGCCCGAGCTGCCGCATGGTGAGGTTCGTGCGGTAGGACACCGCCACCACCAGCACCCGCTCGGCCAGCGGCAGCGACCACGGCCGCCCCAGAAGTGTGCCGTCACCGCCGCGCTCCCGCAAGACCTTCAACAGACGCTGAAACTGCGTCACTCGCAGCCCGGTGAACGTCTCCGCAAGAGCGCGGTACCCAGCGAGGCTCTAATCCTGGTCTCAGGTTGATCGGGGACAATGAGCGGCAAAAACATCGATTGGAAGGGGGCGGGCCGGCGTGCGGATCATGATCGCGGATGATGAAGCGGCCATCCGTGAGTCGTTGGAGCGGGTGCTCCAGGTCGAAGGCTACGACACCAGCACCGTCGCCAACGGTCTCGCCGTGCTCGACGGGGTCGGTGGGGCCGACGGCGACACGCTGGATCTGCTGATCCTCGACGTGATGATGCCCCGCCTCGGCGGGTTGGAGACCTGCCGGCGGTTGCGGGCCGCGGGTCGGGATCTGCCGGTACTGATGCTGACCGCCCGTGACCAGGTCTCCGACCGGGTCACAGGGCTGGACGCGGGCGCCGACGACTACCTGCCCAAGCCGTTCGCCACCGAGGAGTTACTGGCCCGGGTGCGGGCCCTGCTGCGCCGGCGCACGCAGACCGACGGGGAGTCGCAGATCCTGTCGTTCGCAGACGTCCGGCTCGATCCCGACAGGTTCGAGGCGTGGCGGGGCGGCCGGCCGCTGCGCCTGACCCGGACCGAGTTCTCCCTCCTGGAGGTCCTCTTGCGCAACGCGACCCGGGTCTTGACCCGCGACGCGCTGTTCGAGGCGATCTGGGGCTTCGACATGAGCGCCACCGCCAACAACCTCCAGGTGTACGTGAGCTACCTGCGCCGCAAGATGGAGGCCGAGGGCGAGCCGCGATTGATCTACACGCTGCGCGGCCTCGGTTACGTGCTGCGGGAGACTCCTCCGTGAGCAGGCCCGCCGGCCGGGAACCGCGCCGGCTGACCCGGTGGTGGCGCCGGCGGTCCTTGCGGGCCAGGCTCACGGTGATCGCGGCGACGGCCATCGCGGTCAGCGTGTTCCTGGCCTTCCAGGTGGCCAGCGAACTACTGGGCTGGGAGCTGCAGGACAGCGCCAAGAATCAGCTGCGCGCCGACTCCCGCGTCCTGGCGACAAACGCGCAGCGCGCCGGTCTGGCGCAGATCCAGCTACCGCCGTATCCCGGATCCGGTCGGCTGGTGCGGGTCATCCTGCCCGACGGCTCGACTCGGACGCCGGCCGGCCAACCCGCGCTGCCCCCCGTCAGCGAGCACGCCGGGCGCGTGGCGCAGGGCGCGTCGGCCGACCTGATGGAGTCCAACGACAGCGACGAGGACGGCTACCTCATCTACACGCTGCGGGCGGGCGACGGCGCGGTCCAGGTGGCCCAGGTGGGCGACGACAGCCCGATCAACCAGTTCGGGTTCGGCATGCTGCTGATCGGGCTGCTCTGCGTGGTCGGCGGCGCCCTTGTCGGGTGGACCGTGGCGCGGACCGGGCTGGCACCGATCGACCGGCTGACTGCCGCCGCGGTACGTGTCGCGCGCACCCGGGATCTCGACGCCGACATCCCGGATGAGGGCGGTGGGGAGATCCGGCGGCTGATCCGGTCGATCAACGACATGCTCGCCGCGCTCCGGGACTCCCGGCGGGCCCAGCGGCTGCTCGCCGAGGACGCCGCCCACGAGCTCAAGACCCCGCTCACCAGCCTGCGCCTCAACGTCGAGCTGCTGATCCGGCTGGATCGGCGCGGCACCCTGGACAGCGCACTGCCGGCGGAGAGCCGGACCCGGCTGCTCAACGATCTCGGCGCCCAGGTGGCCGAGTTGAGCACCCTTGCCGCCGAGCTGACCGACCTGGCGCGCGGTGACATCAGCGACGAGAGCACCGAGCTGCTCGACCTCGCCGACGTGGTGGCGGCCGCCGCGACCCGGGCGCGTTCCCGCGTGCCCGACATCGAGGTCGTGCTCGACGTGACCTCTGTGTGGGTGAACGGGCGTCCCGCTGCGCTCGGGCGGGCGGTGCTCAACCTCATCGACAACGCCGGCAAGTGGTCCCCCGCGGACCAGCCGGTCCAGGTCCGGCTCCGTGCCGAGGGCGCGTCGGCGGTGCTCGAGGTCGACGACGCCGGGCCGGGCATCGATGCCGCTGACGTACCGCGGGTGTTCGACCGGTTCTACCGTGCCGACAGCGCCCGGGGGTTGCCGGGATCCGGTCTGGGGCTGTCGATCGTGCAGCGGGTCGTCGACGCGCACGGCGGCCGGGCCACTGTCGCCCGCTCCGCGCGCGGTGGCGCGCTGCTTCGGGTCGACCTTCCGGCCACGGCCCCGCCCGCCCCGATCGCGCGGCTCACCGCCGGGGAGGACACCGCGGTGCGCTGACCCGCCCCGGCGGCGCGGCGCAGGACGAGTGACGGCGGCGCTCGGGTTTGGCCCCGCGCGGCTCACCGTCGGGGCAGGACACCGCGATGCGCCGACCACAGCCCCGGCGCGTGGCGCAGGACCAAGGGGCGGCGGCCGTCGGGCCATGAAAAGATCCGGGACGGGCCTGGGGGCCTGCCGATACCAATGCAGTTGCCTTGACGACTGAGCTGCTGAGCCGCAGGGACTACGCCGTCTTGTCCTGGGCTGACTCTCGGTGCCAGTGGAGTTCCGTCACCGCCTCCGAGGCCTCCCGGCGGACCTCGGAGTGAGGGTGGTGGAGGAACCGCTCGACGATCGGCAGCGCTGCCCCGTCGTGAGTGCAGCCGAGGACGGCCAGGACGTAGGCGAGGAGCAAGGGTTCGAAGCTGTCTACCCCGGCTGCGAGCGGCTCCACCACTCGGTAGGGAAGTTCGTAGTGCGTAGAGGCCGTGCAGACTGCGTGCAGCGCGGACTCTCGCACTTCGTAGCTCTCGCCGGAGAGCGCGACGGTGGCGAGACGCTCGACGGCCCGCTCGACGTCGTTCTGCGCCAGACGGCCCGTCTCCAGGACGTCGCTGACGACATCGAGGCAGAGGTCCCGGCGGCCCACATCGGAGTCGTTCAGCTCCCCCCAGGCCGATTCGATCAATGCCGTCAGGCCCTGATATCCATCCACGGCCAGAGCATAGGAGACGGTCCCTGCCCGGTCTCAGGGATAAAAGAAGAGGTCAGGATGTTGCCTGGGCTTGGGTTCCCTTCAACGCCGGCCGACCCGCCCTGCGACTGCTCTTCGCCTTCGAGCTTGGGTTGTGGGCCCAACGGCCGGGCTGAACCGTGTCCCGTCTGGCACGGGTTCTCAGGACGGGCCAGCGGTTCGGTTTCTTGATCGCGCGTGGGCAGTCCCGGCGGCGCCGGGCGGGAAGCAAGCGGCTGCATGCCTCCCGCCCGGCCTCCGCAAATGAGCGGGCGAGCTTGGTAGTGGTCGCACCGAGCTGAGACGGGGTGCTGCGGCGGATGATGCGGACGCACTTCAGGTAGGAGACGCGGTCGGCGTCCACGGCCGGGCGGGCGCGGCTGTGTGGGCGAACTGGCGGATTGCGTGGTGGACGGCGAGGTAGGCCCACAGTTCCTGGCGGACGCCGTCCGGTGTCCGCGACCTGATCGGCCCGCCTGGACCGAGGTGGTTCTTGATCTCGTCGAAGGCGGGCTCGATCTCCCAGCGCTCCCGGTAGAGCGCGACGAGCTCGGCGGCCGGGTACTGCTCGGGGTCCAGCCGCGTCGTGCCCAGGTAGGCGACCTTGTCGCCCTTCGTGAAGGTGATGACGCGATAGATCACGTGCTGCGTCAGCACCCGGCCTTCCCTCGCGGCTTGCAGCCGGACGTCCTTTCCCGGTCGCGCCATCGACAGACACGAGCCGTCCGGAAGTTCTGCCTGGACGGTGCCGAGATGGTTGGACTGAAGCCTGACCAGTAGATCCGCACCCGCCACGGTGAAGGCGTGAGCGAACTCGGCCGACCAGAAGCCGCGGTCGGCGGTGACCAGGTCGCCGGGGCCGGTGGAGCCAGCCAGCGGGTAGGCGAGGCTACGTTCTCCGTCGCGGTAGCCGCCGAGGCGGGCATCGAGGACTCCGTGCGTTCCGATCTCAGCGAGGACCACCGCCCTGACCTGGGGGAAGCCGAAAGGGACGCCGCCGGTGGGGGAGGGGCCGTCGAAGGTGTCGCCGTTGCTCGTCGAATCCGGGAGATCGAACTGGGTGCCGTCCAGGGCGAGGAGTCGCAGACCTCGCCACCATGCGCCGGGCGTGTCCCTGGTGGCGAGCGGGCCAGCCACCTGGCGGAACACGGTCTCCAGCACGTCCTCGCCGAGGCGGGCGCGGGCCCGGCACAATGACGACCGGTTCACCCGCGCGAGGGCCCGGCTGCCCGGGATGCCGCTGGTCAGCACCCGCAGCACCTCCTCGTACGACTCCCGGGCGAACAGGCACAGGGCCAGGACGAAGTACACGACCAGCCTCGCTGGCAGGAGGCGGCGCCGCCGCTCGGCACGGTCGTGCTTGGCTATCGCCGCGTCCACCAGCTCAGCGGTGAACACCTTCGTCAGGATCCCGATCTGCTCCCGCTGGCCCGCGCCCCACCCCGTCACACGCAGGGCAACGATCCCCGCAACTCAAAGGCAACTGCATTGGCCTGCCGATACCCCTCGCCGTGCTTTCAACAGCAGCCGCACCGCCGTGCACCGCACCCTGCTGAAGACCAGACGCCTGCTCGGAGCACACGACGTCACCATCACGCCGGCCACCACCCCACCAGCCGCCCAGGCAGCGCTCCAAGCCCAAGTCGCCACCCGAAGCAGCAACTCCAATTGCAAGATCAAGACGACACCTTGATGATCGGCAGGCCCTGGGGGCCCGTCCCGGATTTCGTCTGGGCCGCCGCGCTCACCGTTGCAGCGCGGGCTCCTCGTCGCCGGCGAGCGGCTGCTGACCGTTCGGCAGCTTTGCCGCCGGACGGGACAACCGGCTCGGCCACCAGATCCGCCGGCCGATCAGCAAGGTGAGGGCGGGCACCAGGACCGACCGCACCAGCAGGGCGTCGAGCAGCACGCCGAAGGCGACCAGGAACCCGACCTCGACCAGCATCACCAGCGGAAGTGTCACGAGGACCGCGAACGTGGCCGCCAGGACCAGGCCTGCCGAGGTGATGACGCCACCGGTGGCCGAGAGGGCTTTGAGCATGCCCTCTGTGGTGCCGAGACGCACGGTCTCCTCCCGGGCCCGGCTGGCGAGGAAGATGTTGTAGTCGACGCCGAGCGCCACCAGGAACAGGAATGCCAGCAGCGGCACCGAATAGTCGACACCCTTGAACCCGAGGATCGTGTCGAAGACGAACACGCTGCCGCCGAAGGCCGCGGCGAATGACACGATCACGGTGGCCATCAGGACCAGCGGGGCCAGGACCGCGCGCAGCAGCAGCCCGAGGACGATCAGGACGACGGCGAGCACCAGCGGGATCACCAGCTTCTCGTCGCGCTTGGTGGTCACCTCGGTGTCGAGGTTCTCCGCACTCGGCCCGCCCACGATCGCCTCCGCCCCGCTCACCGCGTGCACGGCGGTGCGCACCCGCTTGATCGTGTCGTACTCTGCGGCGGTGTCCGGCGCGTCCTTCGGGAACACGGAGATGTTGGCCCAGCCACCGCTGGTCTGCTCCGGGATGGCCAGGGCCACACCGCGAGTGTCCTTGGCGATGTCGAGCACCCGCTCCTGGT
This sequence comes from Streptomyces sp. TRM68416, assembly GCF_014596915.1. Lineage (GTDB taxonomy): Bacteria > Actinomycetota > Actinomycetes > Streptomycetales > Streptomycetaceae > Streptomyces. Next base: position 9,749 of record NZ_JACVWU010000043.1, on the reverse strand, counting down.
ACGCCGGCCGCGTGAAGATCGTCATCGGCTGGCCGCCGAGCTCCGGGAAGTGCTGGCGGAGAACGGTGAAGCCGGTGACCGACTCCGGCGCGGACAGGAACTGGTCCTGCTCTCGCAGGGCGCCGGTGTTGCCCGCCAGCCCGAGGGCGAGCACGCCGAGGACTCCGAGCGAGCCGAGCGTAGCCACCCACCGGCGGCGGCTGATGGCGGTGCCGAGCCGCCCCCACAGCCCCGGCTTCTCCTCCACGGCCGTGCCGAGTCGCGGGATGGCCGGCCAGAAGATCCGCCTGCCGAGCACCACGAGCACCGCCGGGAACAGCGTCAGCATGGCCACCAGCGCGCACAGGATGCCGGCCGCACCGATCGGGCCCAACCCGCTGGTGCTGTTCAGGTCCGCGACGAGCAGGCAGAGCAGGCCGGCGACCACGGTGGCCGCGGACGCGACGATGGCCGGCGCCGCGCCGCGCAGCGCGTGGACCATCGCGACCCGGACGTTCTCATGGTGGTGCAGTGCCTCCCGATATCGAGCGATGAGCAACAGCGCGTAGTCCGTGCCGACGCCGAATACGAGGATCGTCAGCAGCGCCGAGTTCTGGTCGTTGACCACGATGCCGAAGCCCTTGACGAGCAGGTAGACGGTCCCCATCGAGGTCAGTGCGGCCGCGCCGACGGCCAGCAGCGGGATGATCCACAACACCGGGCTGCGGTAGGTGAGGATGAGCAGGAGCGTGACGACGGCGATGGTGGTGAGGAGGACCTGCACGTCGATGCCGTCGAAGACGGCGTCCATGTCGCCGTCGATCGCGCCCGGGCCGGTCACGTCGAGTTCCAGGCCGGAGGGGCGGTCCTTCGCGGCGTCACGCAACAGGCCGACGATGTCCTCCGGTGCGCCGTAGGTCGTGCTCACCTCGAGGGTGAACATCATCGCCTTGCGGTCGGTGGAGAGGCTCGTCGGTGAGCCCTCGTCGTCCTCGCCGGCCGCCGCCGTCGGCGGATACCGCTTGGCAAGGGTGTTGTAGTGGCGCTCGACCGTCGTGCGGTCGGCGGCGGTCATGCCGCCGACGCGGTGGTACACGAAGACGAACGTGTTGTTGTCACCGTCGGGGAGACTGTTTTCCAGCACCGCCACCTTGGTGGACTCGGCACTGGCCGGCAGGGTGTCTACGGCGCTGTCGGTGGTGACCGAGCTCAGCTTCCCGCTCAGCGGCACCATGCCCGCCGCCAGCACCAGCCACAAGCCGATCACCAACCAGGGCACCCACCGGCCTGCCAACCGGCCGGCCGGCCGGCGCTTCCCCGGACGGCGTTGCGTTGACTGCCATCACTAGCCTCCTACATACGGGTTGCATCGCTTATCTGGATGCCTGCTTCCTACTGAGCGAACCTGAGACGACTGTTAAGGGCACAGGCTGCCGACGAGCCGGTGGTCGTCGCCCAGGTCGTACCGGGCGTCCCTGCCGGCGAGCGGCTCGGTGACGTACCGGTGGGCGTCGTCGAGGTCCATCAGGTCGGAGAACATCTCCCACAGCGCCCTCGTCTGCGGGCCGGGTCGCATCAGGGCTTCTGTCGGCCTGGCGGGGCGGATCCGCAGCAACCGGGTGGTGCGGCTGCCGAAGCCCTCGATCAAGGAGTACGCCCTGGCCTGTCCCCAGGGCGGGCGACCGCTGATGCACGGCAAGGAGTTCTGCCTCGCCAACCCCGAGACCTGGCCCGAGGCGGCGATCACCACCGTCACCGACACCACCAACTACGGCAAGGCTGAAGCCCAGGCGTGGGACCGGGTCCACCCGAGGCCTGGCAGAGCGTGCCGGTCGGCCCATCGTGCCCGCGCCCGTTGCCATCGGTCCGGGGAGGCGGAGGCCCTGTTGGCGGAGGGGGGCGCAGGCGGTGCAGACACACGATCACGGTGGGGGACGTACCGCCCGCCCGGCAGACGAACGGCAGCCTCCACCACGGCACTTGACATGATGTCTCTGTTGGAGCGCCCGGCCTCGGTGTGCGCGCCGACGAGTGGAACGGTTGTCCTGCGCCACCGGACCTTGAGCGCGTGCCGTCGCAGGTTGAGTGACCCGTCAGTCCCACGAGTTGAAGACCGCCGCGCCAAGAGTCGCGGGCTGCCAGTGCTTGATCTGGCGCCACTCCGCCTTGGACAGAGCTGAAGTGTCCGCATCCTCAAGCGAGGACAGGAGTTCCGCCGCAGTCAAGGGAGTGAAGCCGAAACCGCCGAGGGCGGCGGCCCAGGAGGGTAGGTCGGCACCAAGGCCCCTGGCGGGACGCTGACCAGGTCGAACACGCCGTCGTGTGGTGGGCCGGCTGGTACAACACCGAGCGCCTGCACTCCGCACTCGACTACCTCCCACCCGAGGAGTTCGAGGCGGCCCACTACCGTTCTTTGGTCACTCCGGCATGTCATGACGGTAGATCTGCGCCAACTCTTCGACAACGGGACGCAGTTCGCTGTCCGCTGGCCAGAGAGTGACCGGCATCGTGTCATCGGTCGAGCGCATTCAGGGATTCTCGCACCGATACACACCATGGATCCACGGGGCGACGAGAGCCATATGCGACAGCGTCGGCCGTCGAGTATCCGTCCGGCCTCTGCACCGCGACGGTTCAAGGACGGGTTCTAACGTTCGTCTCAGGTTCGCTCGGTAGGAAGTAGGCATCCAGATAAGCGCTGCAACCCGTATGTAGGAGGCTGGTGATGGCAGTCGACGCAGCGCCGCCAGGGAAAGCGCCGCCCGGGCGGTTGAGGTTCGGGGCGGCCACCAGGGCGCTGGCGACGGCGTTCGCTGTCGCCGCCCGCGGGACGCACGCCGACAACAGTGCGGCGCCCGCCGAAACCGGCCCGCACAGCGCGCACGCGAGCGGGTCGTCAGTTCCACCCCAGCCGCTGCGCGTCGGCGAGCGGTTCCTCGACCTGATGATGGCCGAGGCCTAGACGCCCGCGCCGCCGAAGGGTGGCGGCTCGGACGGGTACCGGTGCCAGGTGACCGATCCGGGCCTGACCACGACGGCGTTCCTGACCGGGACCCGATGCGCATCGGAGAACTTTGCCACTGCGCACCACGCCGTCGTGTACGCAGTGCCGTCGCGCGGCGCTGCCGTGGCGCGCGAGCAGGACGCGAAGACCCGTGCTCTCGGCTGGCAGCGTTTCGGCGGAAGCGGTGCGGTCGGCGTCGAGGTCGAAGAGGGGCGCGGCGTGGGTGGACACCTGGGCGCGCCTGTAATGACCCGGTAACGACGAAGGTCGATCTGAAGCATCTCGCAGACGGATGCCGCACCACACAAACACCTGATGAGGAGAGACTGACATGAAGTCTATGGGACGTCGCGGCTTTCTAGCCGCTTCCACGGCACTTGGCGCTGGTGCCGGCTTGTCCGCGTATGCCGTCGTTTCGGCAACGGACGGGAACAAGACTCCGGACAAGACTGCGGACATTGCATCGCGAGACCGGGACCTGCCCTTCATCGGCACGGAGGAGACCTTTTCGACCCCCACGTTGTTGAAGCTGAACTCCATCAATCAGGATCACATAGCGTTCCTCGAGGAAATTGGTCTTTCGGATCTAGGTCGACGCCGCATCGGCGATATGGATGCGGGGGGACTGAACATTCAAATCCTCTCTGCTCATACACCCTCCGTGCAAAATGTCCCTGGGCAAAGGGGTATCGACCTTGCCTATCGTCTTAACCGGCAGCTCGTGGACGGGCCAATCGCCAAATACCCGGACCGCTTCAAGGCTTTCGCCACTTTGCCCTTGCAGAGCCCGGAGGCGGCGGCGGACGAACTGGAGCGCTCGGTTCGGGAAGATGGCTTCTTGGGCGCCCTGACCAACGGACACATCGCGAAGAAGTATCTCGATCATCCTGATTTCGAGCCTGTGCTGGCACGTGCCGTTGCTCTCGATGTGCCGATCTACCTGCATCCCGGCTATCCAGCTGACGAGGTCTTCAAGATCTACTACAGCACCACACGGTCTGAGTACACGGAAGATTACCAAGACTACATTTTCAGTGGGTCTGGATATGGCTGGCATCAAGAGGTGTTGACCCAATGCATTCGGATGATCACGTACGGGGTTTTCGACAGATTCCCCAAGCTGAAAATCATCATCGGCCACATGGGTGAAGGTCTTCCCTTCTACTACGAGCGGATCGTCAATGACATGGGCGAGCCAACCGAAGACTCGCTCGAGAAGCCCATCGGGCAATACTTCCAGGACAACTTCTGGGTCACAACCAGCGCATTCCCCCAGACTGAACTGCTCGATCTCCTGCTGAAGTACATAAGCGTGGATCGAGTGATGTTCGCAACCGACTACCCGTTCGCGGACATAAAGGAGCAGACCGACTGGTTCCGCGGAGTCGATTTGCCACGCGAAGACAAGGAGAAGATTGCTTTCCGAAATGCAGAGAGACTGTTCAGAATGAAAGTGCCCGCGAAGTGATACGCCAACGTCGGCCGGAGTGAAAGAATGCTTTGCTGTGAGGCGAGAGTACGGCCGAAGTGCGCGATGCGCGGCTGCCGCATGACGCGGTCCTCATGCAACGGCTCTGCTGGTTGATGGCTGCCGCTCGCCTCATCGGGGAAGCTTCGCGGTGCGTTCGGAGTGAGCCGCTGATGTACCGCATTGCGGTCTGCGAGGAGATGCCGAACAGGCGCATCAGGTGCAGCGGGTCGTCGACCTCGAATGCCTCGTCGCGGATCCGGTCCTGCCGTAGCGTCTGCATCGTGAGTCCGGTGGGCCGGAAAACGGCGGTGAACGTGGTGCCGATGGACGAGTGAGCGGCGTCTACCGCGGCCCATCGGTTGATCAGCGGATGCGGGTTGGTGGTCACTGGCCAGCGGCGGTGACGTTCGCGGAGCCACGCGGAGGCGCAGCGGTAGGTGAGTTCGTCGAGGTAGATGATGTGCCGTTTGCCGAGGCGCCGGACGATGAAGTGCTCACGGGACAGGTCGAGGGCCCCGCACGCGGCCGACGACTGCCGGGTGGACGTTGCGGCTGCGGGGAGCGGCGGCGCGGGTGTCCCTGCCGGTGTGGATCCCGGGGCTGTCGACGCCCCCGATCTCCCGCACCCGTTGTCAGAACCGCCTGGCAAGATCGCACGTATGACCAGCAGCACCGGAACCCCCGTCCCCGTCCCACTCTTGGCCAACCACCGCGTCTCCGAGACGTACGCCGACTGGGCACGTACTCAGGGGCCGGGCGTCGAAACCGATGCCCGCGCCACGCTGGAACGGGCGGGCAGCAGCAGGCACCGGGCCTGGGAGAAGCCCGGCCGGTTCGTGGACGACGCGGAGCGCCTGGCCCGGGGCCTGCCGGCCACCCACCTGCCCTGGTTCTGGGACACCATCGGGCATTGGATGCTGGAGACCCACCGCCGCTCCGCCGCCCGCGCCTACGCGCAGGCCCGCGCCGCCGAGCGCACCCACGCTCTGCCGGTCGATCCCCACTGGCGGCGGGCGAACCAGCTGCTGTTCGCCCGCTTCGGCGCCCTGCCCGCCGGCGAACTCAGCGCAGCGGCGGCCTGGTTGGCCGGTGTCCTCGAACCGGACGACGCGCACCACGAGTTCGTCCGCCTGCTGAGCGCCTGGGCGGCGTCCCCCGGCGAGCTCCCCGCCGACCTGGCCCGCCGGGTCCGGGACTCGGCCCGTGCGGCCGGGCTCGGCAGCGAAGAGGAGGCCCGGGTGCTGGGCGGGGTGCTGGCCGCGGCCCGCGGCAAGGCCGTACCCGACCGGCTGCTCGACGCGGCAGCCGGCCTGCTCGCCGCCCACCCGCCCACCGACGAGCAGGCCACCGCCCTCCTCGACCTGTTTCCCGAGTCGAAGAACGACGCGGCCGCCTGGCTGCGGCTGCTCATCGCGTGCGGTGCCGCCGATGCGGCCGCGGCCGGGCGGATCACCCCGGAGGGCGGCCTCGGCGACTGGCTGCGCCGGTACGCCGCCGGATACTCGCACCGCACGGTCCGCGGCGGTGGAGTGACCCGCCAGCCCATGCCCGCGGAACTCTTCGACCTGGTGCGCCGGTTCGCCCCGCTGCTGCGCGCGCACGGCACCCCGGTCCACCTGCACGAGGACCGCTACCGGTGGCCGCATCTGGACGCCGACCTCCTGGACCTCTGCCTCGCCGAGGGCGTACCCGTCCACGACCCCGGCGCCGCGATCAGCCTGGAGTTCTGGGGCGAGCACTCCCAGCGCGACCTCAAGGCACTTGCCGCCGACCCGGTGTTCGGACCCCGGCTGGAAGGCACCGTGCACGCCGGACTCCGCACCGGGGGCGGCGCTGCGGTCAGCGGCACCGCCATCAGCCGGCTCCCGCACAACCCGGGCATCACCGCCGAGGTGCACGCCCGCGTCGAGAAGCTACTCGACGCCCTGCGCGGCGGGGGACTGGCCGCCGCCGACGAGGCCGTCGACGAGTTGCACGGCCTCCTCGACCGGCCCACCGCCATCGCCCTGGACGGCATCGAGGAGGCCCTGGACGCACTCGACCTCACCGGCCCGCTGGCCCGAGCCCTGCGGGCCGGGCTCCCCGAGGAGCTGGGCTGGCCCGCCCTGGACCAGGCCCTCGCCGCCTTCCGGCCCGACGAGACCGTGCACGTCACCTGCACCTGGCCGGTGCTCACCGTGTACGGCGAGACCCGCGCCCTCGCCGTCGACCACGCCGGGCTGCGCGCAGACCACACCCTGGAACTGCCCGACGGCGCACTCGACCACACCGTGCACTGGGTCGGCGGTCAGTTCCTCGTCGCCTGGAACGAGCAGCACGAGGAGAACTCCTCCCGCACCGCCTACTGGTCCGACCACCCCGGCGACACATTCGAACCGGAGCAGACGTACGGGCTGCGCCCCTACGGCGGCAGCATCCAGGGCGGCCTCGGCTACCAGTTCGAAACCCCGGACGGGGGAGGCCGCTTCGACGGCGAGCGCGTCCTGCGCCCCGGCGGACGTGAGGGCATCGGCCACCGCGACTACCAGATGAACGACGGCCGCACCTTCTGGAGCACCGAGGTGTTCAGCGAGGACCGCGGCGGCTGGAACCGCATCGACCCGGCCACCGGCGTACCCACCGCCGACCGCACCCTGCCCCCCTTCCACGACCCCGACCGGTCCCCGCCCGGCATGAAGCCCTTCACCGACCACCGAATCCTCGCCGCACTGCCGCCCGGCGCCCCACCCTCCCCGCTCGGCCAGGACGGCACACTCACCGGCTGCCGGGTCGACTACCGCACCCCGTACGCGGGCCCCTCGCCCCGCGAGTTCGTGCTGGAGTCCATCGACGGCCGTACCGCCTCCTACCGCAGCAACAACTGGGGCCGTCGCCCGTGGGGAATCCTCGCCCTGCCGCTCGGCGGTGAGGACGCCGTCCTGGCCGGAGGAACCACCGTCCGCTGCCACGCCGCCGGCGACAACTCGCTGCTCTGGCAGGTCCAGGGCTTCCCCGGCAGCCGCCGCAGGACCCGCACCCGGGCCACCCTGGGCGAACTGGCCGGGCCGGTACCGCCCCCCGCCTTCTGGCACTTCCTCACCCCGCGCCACGCACCCTCGTCCCAGGCCCTGCGGACGGTCACGGACAGCGCGGTACGCGAACTGCTGCACCAGGGCACGGGGCGCGCCCTGCCCCAAGTGACCGACCCGCAGGTCCAGGACGGCGTCGACCGCGCCGTCCGGCTCGCCGCCGACGTACTGCGCCGCCGCAAGGAGCTGTCCCACCGGGTCGCCGTCATGCGGGCCGGGCCCGTCGTCGACCTGCCCGACCCCGCGCCGGACAACCGGCTCGTCCCGGCCCTCCACGGCCTCCTGCCCCAGCTGCGCAGCCACGAGAAACGGCAGCCGCAGCCACAGCCCGCTCTCCTCACCGCAGTCGCCGCCGACGGCCGCTACCTGCGCGGCGAGATCGACGACGAGGTGCGGGTGCTCGCCCTGCCCGCGCCGCCCCCCGAGTGGGCGGCGCTGACCGGCCGGATCGATGCCGTGGCCTGGCGGACCGTCGTCGCAGCCACCCCCGACGAGCAGCGGCAGGCCCTCGCGGCACTGCTCGGCGTATGGAGCCGGCAGCCGTTCGCGGAGGCCGGCAGCTGCTGGCGGACCGGCCGGGCCCCGGAGCCGCGGATCGCCGCACTGCGCGCGGACGGTTGCGCCGTGGCCTCCGGCCCGCAGCGCAGCGGCCTCGCCCCCTTCCTCCAGCGCGCAGCCGATCCGGCGCCCGACGATGCCGAAGAGTGCGCCACGCACACCGTCGCCGCCGATGACACCGACCGGCTACCCCGCCTGCTGGCCCTGCTCGCCGGACACGGCCCCCTGCCGGTGCCCGAGGAGGCCGTGGACCTGTTCCGCTGGCGCACCGGGGTGCCGCGCCCGATCGCCGCCCTCGTCCTCGACGGATTCGCCGGCAGCGACGACTACGGTGCGCACCGCAAGCTGGTCCGCTCCAAGCCGTACAAGGCCGACCAGAACACCCTCCACGCATACGACGAGTTCCGGCGACGGCTCGGGCCGGCCGGCCGGCGCACCGTGCTCGCCGCCGCTCTGCCCGTCGACCCGGCCGAGCTCTGGGCCCCCGGCGGGATGACCGCAGCCGCGGAACGCATGGCCGCCGCCTGGACCCAGCTGCTCGGCGCCGCCCCGTACACCGATGACGGCAGCCATGCCGCTGCCCTCACCGCGGACCACGCCCTCCCGGACAGCTGGGCCACGGCCCTGCTCACCGGCCGCCTCGAAGAACCCCTGCAGGCCGACGACATCCAGGCCGCCGCCACCGCTGTCGCCTGGGCTCTCGCCGAGCGCCCGGTAGGAGACCCTGCGGCGCAGGGCTCCCGCGCCCTGCTCGACGGGCTCACGGACCTGCCCGCCGACCTGCTCACCGCTCTGCGCAGGCTGGCGGACCGGTCCGCCACCACCCCCGTTCCGCCCGGCCAGTACGAGAACAACCCCCTCTTCAGCGTCCCGGACCTGGTGGACGAGGTGGCGGCGGCTCTCGGCGTCAGCCGTGACGCGGCCGCCCTCCAGCTCCAACTGCACGCTTTCGACCGCCCGGCCGACCGCACCGTCCGCCGCTGGAACTCCTGGTCCGTCGACCACCACCGCGCCGTCCGCAAGGAGCTGACCGCCGCGAAGGCCCCGCGCCCCGAACCCGCCGCCCCGCCAGAAGCCCCCGCTGCAGTCCCGGCCCCCGCGCACGAGCGGTTCACCCGCGCCTGGGCGGACGGGGCGCCACGGCCGGGAACGAAGACGTGAGGCCGTCCGACGCCCGCGGTCGACGGCGGTGACGGACATGTCCCTGCTACGCCGTAGCCGCCACCGTCCCGGCCGCCGGCGCGATCGTCGCGGCCGCCACCTTGCGCGACGACCGCGGCCGCACCGTCGACACCGAAAGCTGAGGCCGCCGCCACGGTAGACCGCGCGGGCCGAGCTGCACACGGCGCCTCGGCCCTGTCCGACGAGGTCAGGGACTTGGGCGAGGAAGGCGGCTGCTCGACCCGTGCGCTTCGCCGCTACCAAGTCCGGCCGCACCGCGAGCCGTGTCACGCCGCGAAAGGCCTGAACGTCGCGGAGATCGCGCATCCGCCGGGCCTGCCCCGGCACTGAACCGCCCCGGCTCGAATAGAGGCTCGATTTCATGAAAGGATCGAGTCATGGCACGACCTTCCCGTTACCCGCTTGAGCTCCGCCGTTGTGCGGTGCGCATGGTCGCCGAGGTACGCGACGACTACCCGAACGAGACGGCCGCCCTGCAGGCGGTGGC
>NZ_JACVWU010000042.1 GCF_014596915.1 Streptomyces sp. TRM68416 | reverse complement strand
GCGGGGGAAGAACTCGTACCAGGCGCCGTACAGGGCCCGCTCGCGCTCCACCAGCAGCGGCAGCGGCTCGGAAGCGGTGACCGGCTCCCGCAGCGGATACCGCGACAGCACCGCGTCCACCTCGGGAGTCAGCGCCGCGGCCAGCCGGGCCGTGGCCGGACGGCTCTCGTCCCGCAGAGCGTCCACGGCCGCGCGGAGCACGTCCCGCGAGCCTTCGGGGGCGGAGGCCGCCGCCCGCTCGTACAGGCGTGCCCCCTCCTCCAGGACCAGGTCCGTGTCCATCCCCGCAGGGATCTTGATGTGGGCGTGGTGCCGCCAGGTGGTCACCGGGTCGCCCCAGGCCTCCACGTGGAACGTCCACCGCCCGGGAGCCGTCGGGGTGACGTCGGCGCCCCAGCGGTCGGTGCCCGGGGCCAGCTCCCGCATCGGCGTCCAGGGGCCCGGACGCCCCTCGGGGTCCCGGAGGACGACATTGGCGGCGACGGCGTCATGACCCTCGCGGAACACGGTGGCCGAGACCTCGAACGTCTCACCCACGACCGCCTTCGCGGGCCTGCGCCCGCCCAGGACGAGCGGACGGACGTCGAGGACGGGTATGCGCCCGACAGGGGGAGCGCCGCCCGCGGAGGATGGCTCCGGGGCCGGCGGTCCGGCGTCGGCCGGGCGCCGTACAGGGGGTGCTTCGGACGTGCGCGTCGGGGGTGCTGACGAATGGTGCGTGGCGGGCATGACCGCTCCTGTCCGCGTCAACGTGGGTGGGCGGATGGCTGTGGGGAGGTGGGTCCTGCAGGATGCTGCTGTGGCATGTCTGTGGGGTGTACCGGAGGAGCCTTCCCACCCTATTCGGGTGGGCAATCCGGCACTTTGTTAACTACTCACGCGTATGCAGGCGCACAAGTCCGGCCCCGCCCGTGACGGACGGGGCCGGTCGCCGTGCCGTGCACAGAGGCGTCCGCTACGAACCCGGCACCTGCAGCAGTTTGTTCGGTGAGCCGAGCCCGCGTCCGGATATCTTGCCGCTCGCCGCCTGTGCGACGAGAGCCTTGGACACCTGGGCCGGGGTGGCCTTCGGCCGGTCGGCCAGCTGGAGCGCGGCCGCGCCCGCCGCGTGCGGTGCCGCCATCGACGTACCCGAATAGGTCGCCCGGGCCGTGTCGCTCGTGTGCGACGCCGAGGTGATCGCGACGCCGGGGGCGAACAGGTCCAGGGACGAGCCGTAGTTGGAGAAGCCCGCGCGGTCGTCCTCGCGGTCGCTGGCGCCGACCGTGATCGCCTCGTGCACGCCGGCCGGCGAGTACAGACCGGCCGGGAGGCCGTCGTTGCCCGCGGCGACCGTGTAGGTGACGCCGGAGGCGATCGAGTTGCGTACGGCCGCGTTGAGCTGGGCGTTGTAGGTGCCGCCCAGGCTGACGTTGGCGACCGCGGGCTTCTTCGCGTGCCGGGTCACCCAGTCGATGCCGGCGATGACCCGGGCCGTGGTGCCCGCGCCGGCGTCGTCCAGGACGCGGACCGAGACGATCTTCGCCTTCTTCGCCACGCCGTACCGGGCGCCGGCGATCGTGCCCGCGACATGCGTGCCGTGGCCGTGGCCGTCGCCCGCCGAGCCGTCGTTCCCGACGAAGTCCCAGCCGTGGCGCGCGCGGCCGGCGAAGTCCCGGTGCGAGACGCGGACACCGGTGTCGATCACGTACACCGTCACCCCCGCGCCTGCGGACTCCGGCCAGGTGTAGCTCCTGTCCAGCGGCAGGTTGCGCTGGTCGATGCGGTCGAGTCCCCAGGACGGCGGGTTCTTCAAGGTCTTCTTCAAGGTCTTCTTCGGGGTGTCCCCCGGGGTGTCCTTCAGTGTCACCTGGGTGTCCTGTACGACGGAGGCGACGCGGGAGTCCGCCGCGAGCCGCCTCGCCTGTCTCTCGTCGGCCCGGATCGCGTAGCCGTTGAGGACCGTGCCGTAGGTGTGGCTGATTTTCGCCCCGTATTTCTCGGCGAGGCTCTTTCCGGCCGCCGACGGAGCCGTTGTTCCCCCCTTGAGAGTCACCAGGTAACTCCCCTTGACGGAGCCGGGCTGACCGGCGCCGAGTATCCGCCCCTCCGGTGCGGCGTGCGCGGGCGGGCTGATGGCCGAAAGTGCCGCGGTGCAGGTCACCGCGGTCAGGCCCCCCGCCCAGCGCAGACGCCAGGTGCGCGTCCGTGCCATGATCCGAGTTCCCCTCCTCGACTCGGCGTCCGGCAGCCGCTGTCCGCCGGGTGCACCCGGCGCGGGCCGGCACGCCATGAGCAGCCTCTCGTGACGGGTGAAGCCGCCACAAGGACGCCTACGGGGGCGGAATCGGCCATACCGCCGGAAGGGGAACACGTGAAGGTTGCGTCGGTTTTCGGACGGAGTGCGGGTTGAGGATCGGTCGGGGCCGGTGGCAGGGGCGGTGGAAACGCCAGAAAATGCGCCGTGGTTACAGAGCCCGCGCACCGATACCGTCGAGATGATGACGGGACGCACACCGCCGTGCGTCCTCTTCCGCACGCCCTCCGAGGTGGAATGTGAAGGCGATCCGTCGATTCACCGTCCGTCCCGTTCTCCCCGAACCCCTCCGGCCGCTCAGCGACCTGGCGCGCAATCTGCGCTGGTCCTGGCACGCGGAGACGCGCGACCTCTTCCAGTCCGTCGATCCCGAACGCTGGGCCTCCTCGGACGGTGACCCCGTACGGCTGCTGGGCAGCGTGGCGCCGGAACGGCTGGCCGAGCTGGCCGAGGACCGCCGCTTCCTGCGCCGGCTGACCGCTGCCGCCGACGATCTGCGGGACTACGTCACCGGCGACCGCTGGTACCAGTCCCAGTCCGCCGAACTCCCCGCCGCCATCGCCTACTTCTCACCCGAGTTCGGCATCACCGCCGCCCTGCCCCAGTACTCCGGCGGCCTCGGCATCCTCGCCGGCGACCACCTCAAGGCGGCCAGCGACCTCGGGGCGCCGCTGATCGGGGTCGGGCTGCTGTACCGGCACGGCTACTTCCGGCAGAGCCTGTCGCGGGACGGCTGGCAGCAGGAGCACTATCCGGTGCTGGACCCCAACGAACTGCCGGTCACCCTGCTCAAGGACGCCGACGGCACCCCGGCCCGCGTCTCGCTCGCCCTGCCCGGCGGCCGCTCGCTGCACGCCCGCATCTGGCTGGCCCAGGTCGGCCGGGTCCCGCTGCTGCTCCTCGACTCCGACGTGGAGGAGAACGACCTCGGCGAGCGCGGGGTGACCGACCGGCTCTACGGCGGCGGCAGCGAGCACCGGCTGCTCCAGGAGATGCTGCTGGGCATAGGAGGGGTCCGGGCGGTACGGACGTACTGCCGCCTCACCGGCCACGCCGAGCCGGAGGTCTTCCACACCAACGAGGGGCACGCGGGCTTCCTCGGCCTGGAACGGATCGCCGAACTCTGCGACCAGGGGCTGGACTTCGACTCCGGTCTCGAGGCGGTACGGGCCGGGACGGTCTTCACCACCCACACCCCCGTCCCCGCCGGCATCGACCGCTTCGACCGCGAGCTGGTGGCCCGCCACTTCGGCCCCGACGCCGAACTCCCGCGCATCGACGTCGAACGCATCCTGCGGCTGGGCATGGAGACCTACCCGGGCGGCGAACCGAACCTCTTCAACATGGCGGTGATGGGGCTGCGCCTGGGCCAGCGGGCCAACGGCGTCTCGCTGCTGCACGGCAACGTCAGCCGGGAGATGTTCTCCGGGCTGTGGCCGGGCTTCGACGCCGACGAGGTGCCCATCACCTCGGTGACGAACGGCGTGCACGCCCCTACGTGGGTGGCTCCCGAGGTGTTCCGGCTGGGCGCCCGGCAGATCGGCGCCCAGCGCACGGAGGACGCGCTGACGGTGGGCGGTTCGGACCGCTGGGACGCGGTGGCGGACATCCCCGACCAGGACATCTGGGAACTGCGCCGGGTGCTGCGCGAGCAGCTCGTGGTGGAGGTGCGCGAGCGGCTGCGGGCGTCGTGGCGGCAGCGCGGGGCGGGCAGCGCGGAACTGGGCTGGATCGACGGGGTGCTGGACCCGGACGTGCTGACCATCGGGTTCGCGCGCCGGGTGCCCTCCTACAAGCGGCTGACGCTGATGCTGCGCGACCGCGACCGGCTGATGGAGATGCTGCTGCACCCCGAACGGCCGATCCAGATCGTCGTGGCGGGGAAGTCGCACCCGGCCGACGACGGGGGCAAGCGGCTGATCCAGGAGCTGGTGCGGTTCGCGGACGACCCGAGGGTCCGCCACCGGATCGTCTTCCTGCCCGACTACGGCATGGCCATGGCGCAGAAGCTCTACCCCGGCTGCGACATCTGGCTGAACAACCCGCTGCGGCCGCTGGAGGCGTGCGGCACCTCGGGGATGAAGGCGGCGCTGAACGGCTGTCTGAACCTGTCGGTGCTGGACGGGTGGTGGGACGAATGGTTCCAGCCGGACTTCGGGTGGGCGATCCCCACGGCGGACGGGACGGGTACGGATCCCGACCACCGGGACGACATCGAGGCGGCGGCGCTGTACGACCTGCTGGAGCAGCGGGTGACCCCGCGGTTCTACGAGCGGGGGGAGGCCGGGCTGCCGGACCGGTGGATCGAGATGGTCCGCCAGACGCTGACGCTGCTCGGGCCGAAGGTGCTGGCGGGGCGCATGGTCCGCGAGTACGTCGAGCGTCTTTACGCGCCTGCCGCGCTGGCCCACCGGTCCATGGACGCGGAGTCTGCGCGGGAGCTGGCCGGGTGGAAGGCGCGGGTGCGGGCCGCTTGGCACGGGGTGACGGTCGACCATGTGGAGACGTCGGCGGCCACGATGACGCCGGAGCTGGGGACGACGCTGAGTCTGCGGGTGCGGGTGGGGCTCGGGGAGTTGGGGCCCGACGACGTGGAGGTGCAGGTGGTGGCCGGGCGGGTGGATGCGGAGGATCGCATCTCCGACGGGGAGGCGGTGCCGCTGAAGCCGTCGGGTGGTGCTGACGTGGAGGGGCGCTGGGTGTACGAGGGGCCTCTCTCCCTCGATCGGACCGGTCCCTACGGGTACACGGTCCGTATTCTGCCTGCCCACCGGCTGCTCGCGTCGAGCGCGGAACTGGGGCTTGTGACGGTCCCGTCGGAGGACGTGATGGAAGCGGCGGGGGTACTGATGAGGTGACCTCGCCCCCGTCCAGGGGGCTCCGCCCCCTGGACCCCCGTTCGGCCTGAACGGCCTCGTCCTCAAACGCCGGACGGGCTGAGTACCGTCAGCCTGCGGGCATGCGTGCCGCCTGGGGCGATGGGGGTCCCCCCGCGCGAGCGAAGCCGAGCGTGGGGGAGGGTGGGCGCAGGCGGCACCCCGTAGCGCCGGGCTGCGCGACTCACGCCCGGCCCCGGCTACTCCGGTGCGTCGCACAAGCGGCGCAAAACCGCCCCGCAGCGGCGGGCGTAGGCCTGTTGCAGGCCTCGGGTGGCGGGGCCGCCGGCGCGGGCGTACCACTTGGAGGCGCGGCTGAAGGCGTTGACGGTCAGCCAGACGGTGCCGTCGCCGGTCCGGTCGACGAGGAAGGACTCCTCGCCGCACTCCGGGTGGCCGGTCAGCGTGCCGTAGGCCCAGCCGGCCCGGCGGCGTTCCTCCACCGTCCAGACCACGCGGCAGGGCGCCTTTATGACGCCGGCCAGGGTGACCGTCACGTCGACGCCGGGCGCCGCCCGGTCCGCGCCCGCGTCGACGCCCACGCCCATCGCCCGGTGCATCTCCCAGGTGAGGACGGCCTCCGCCGCTCTGCGGAAGACTTCCTCGCCCTCTCCTATGCGCGTGCGCACGAGCAGGGGGTGGAAGCCGGGCGGGCAGAAGCCGGTCTCCCGGGTCGCGCCGACGTCGTCGTACGTGAAGGACATGGGTCACAAGAGTAGGGCGAGGCGACGCACGGGCGGGCGCCGCCCCGGGGAGTCGAACCGCCGGGGAGGCGCCCTGACTTGGGTCCCGCGGGGCCGGTCGGCCTACGGGAAGGTGAGCTTCCAGCTGTTGATGTGGCCGGTGTCGCGGGCCGCGTTGTCCTGGACCCTCAACTGCCAGGTCCCGTTGGCGACTTCGGAGGAGGCGTTCACCGTGTAGGTGGTGTTGATGTTGTCCGAGCTGCCGCCCGTGCCGTACCCCTTCAGCGTGTACGCCGTACCGTCGGGTGCGATCAGCTCCACCCGGAGGTCACCGATGTAGGTGTGCACGATGTCCACCGCGACCTGGAGGTTGGCGGGCGCGTTGCCGGTCCGGCCGGTGACGTTGATCGACGAGGTCACGGCGGCGCCGTTGTCCGGAATCGACACGTCGGTGGTGTTCTCGAAGGAGGTGCCGCCACCGCCGCCGTCGCCGGAGCGGGAGCCGACGGCGACGCCCGCCCACGCGTCCTGCACGGCCTTGTACTCGGCGCTCGTGGTGCCGTAGAGCTCACCGGCCGCCGCCAGGGTGCCGGTGCGGGCGCCCGCGTAGTTGGTGGTGGAGGTGAACTTCGTGGTCAGTGCCCGGAACCAGATCTTCTCCGCCTTGGCGCGGCCGATGCCGGTGACCGGAAGCCCGTCAGCGGTCGGCGAGTCGTAGGTGACGCCGTTGACCGTCTTGGCGCCGCTGCCCTCGCTCAGCAGGTAGAAGAAGTGGTTCGCGGGGCCCGACGAGTAGTGCACGTCGATGGACCCGATCCCCGAGTACCAGTAGTCCTTGGAGGAGCCGTCCCTGCTCGGCCGGTCCATGTAGCGCAGCGGGGTGCCGTCGCCCCGGATGTTGATCTCCTCGCCGATGAGGTAGTCACCGGGGTCGGAGGCGTTGTTCGCGAAGAACTCCACCGTCGCGCCGAAGATGTCGGAGGTCGCCTCGTTCAGGCCGCCCGACTCGCCGCTGTAGACCAGCCTGGCCGTGTTCGAGGTGAGCCCGTGCGTCATCTCGTGCGCGGCCACGTCGATCGAGGTGAGCGGGTTGGCGTTGTTCGCGCCGTCGCCGTAGGTCATGCAGAAGCAACTGTCGGACCAGAAGGCGTTGACGTAGTTGTTGCCGTAGTGCACCCGGGAGTAGGCGCCCACACCGTCACCGCGGATGCCGTTGCGACCGTGCACGTTCTTGTAGTAGTCCCAGGTCAGCGCGGCACCGTAGTGCGCGTCGGCGGCTGCGGACTCCAGGTTGGACGGGGTGCCGTTGCCCCAGACGTCGTCGGGACCGGAGAAGAGCGTGCCGGTGCCGGACGTACCGCGGTTCAGGTTGTACGTGCGGTGGTTGCCGCGCGCCCCGTCGGTGAGGTTGTACGTCGAACCGGACTGCGTGGTGGTCAGGTCGACCGTGCCGCTGTACACCGTGTGGCCGGTGCCGGTCTCGATCGCCTCCCACTCGTACAGCTTCTCGCCGGTGGTGGCGTCGGTGACGACGTGCAGCTCCTGCGGGGTGCCGTCGTGCTGGAAGCCGCCGACGACCGTCTCGTAGGCCACGGTCGGGGTGCCGTTCGCGGCCCAGATCACCTTGCGCGGGGCCTGGTTGATCTCGGGCTTCTCGGCGTCCTCGGCCTCGGCCGCCTTGAGGGCCTGCGTCCTGGCCTTGGCGGCCGGTACGGCGGCCGCGGTGGTGGCCGGTTTGATCGCGGCCCGGGTGGCCTTGCGGACGGCCGCGGTCGCGTCGGTCTTCGTGCTGACGACGACCAGGTCGCCGCCGAGGACGGGCAGACCGTCGTAGGTGCGCTCGTAACGGGTGTGGAGCGTGCCGTTGCCGTCCTTGACGACGTCACGGACGACCAGCTTCTCCTTGGCGCCGAGGCCCAGGTCCTTGGCGGTCTCCACCCGGGAGGCCTCGGCCAGGCGGATCAGCTCGGCCCGCTGGGCGGGGGACAGCTTGACCGACTCGGCGCCCGGTATGACCTTGCCCGCGGCCGACGGTGCCTTCTCCGGGGCTGCGGTGGCGGCGCCCGACTGGACGGCCGTGGCGATCAGGGCGGCCACGCCGACCAGGGCGAGCGCGGCGGCCCGGCGGTGCGTGGTGGGCCGGTGTGTGGTGGGGCGGTGCGTGGTGTGGGAGGTGCGTCTGTGGGAGGAACTGTCTCTCAACACTGACTCCTTCTGCGCGGCCGCGGATCGCGCGGCCAGGGGAGACCGTCCGGCGGGTGGGCCGGGCGGGCAGAACGGGGCGGTACGCGGAACCACGTGCGGGAGTGCGGCCGTGCACAGCACTGCTGTGACCATGTGGGGTTGCTGTGAAGCGGCCGTGGGAAGAGTGGCAGGAGATCACCGCTCCTGTCAGGGGCGCGTCAGAAAGTTGGCCGGAAATCGTCCGTTGTCCGGGAGTTCACGTCCGATAAACGGACCGTTCGGGTCAGGGCGTACGGTCCCCGTGCCACGTCCGCCACAACCGCGCGTACGCCCCGCCCGCCGCCACCAGCTCCTCGTGCGTGCCGACCTCCGCCAGCCGGCCCTCCTCCATCACGGCCACCCGGTCCGCGTCGTGCGCGGTGTGCAGCCGGTGCGCGATGGCGATGACCGTACGGCCCTCCAGTACGGCGGCCAGGGCGAGCTCGGTCCGCCGGGCCGTCGTCGGATCGAGCAGCGCGGTGGCCTCGTCCAGGATCAGGGTGTGCGGGTCCGCCAACACCACTCGGGCGAGCGCCAGTTGCTGCGCCTGGGAGCCGTCGGTGCGCCGACCGCCCTCGCCCAGCGGGCTGTCCAGGCCCTGCGGCAGCTCCCGCACCCAGTCCTCGGCGCCGACGGCCCGCAGCGCCGCCCACAACTCCTCGTCACCGGCGTCCGGTTCGGCGATCAGCAGGTTGTCGCGGACCGAGCCGAGGAAGACGTGGTGCTCCTGCGTGACCAGCACGACCTGGCGGCGCAACTGCTCGGGCCCCAACCGCACGACCGGCACCCCGCCGACCGTCACCGAACCGGCGGTGGGCGCGTCGACCCCCGCCAGCAGCCGGCTCAGGGTGGTCTTGCCGGCGCCCGACGGGCCCACCACGGCCAGCCGTTCCCCGGGGCGTACGGTCAGGTCGACGCCGTGCAGCACCTCGCCGCCACGGCCGTAGGAATAGCGCACGCCCGTGACGTCGATCCGGTCGTCCGCCGGGGCGGGTGCCTCGGCGCCGGTGGTGCGCGGGGCCCCGGCCAGGCCCTCCACGCGGGCGAACGAGGCGCCGCTGCTCTGCAGTTGCTCGACCCGCATCAGGATCTCGTCGAGCGGGCCCTCGAACTGCCGGAGATACAGCCCGGCCGCCACCACCGCGCCGAGGCTCACCGCCCCGTGCGCGTGCAGGACCCCGCCGATCAGCAGCACGCCCGCCAGCGGGAACAGGTACGAGACCTCCACCACCGGGAAGAACACCGACCGCAGGAACAGGGTGTGCAGGCGCGTGCGCCGGGACTGATCCAGCGCCTCCCGGCTTGCCGCGACCCGGTGCTCCTGGAGCCGGAACGCCTCCACCGTGCGGGCACCGGCCGCCGTCGCCGCGACGATCTCGGCGACGTCCGAGTTGGCCGCGCCCTCGGCGAGATAGGCGTCCCGGGCCCGCCGCAGATACCAGCGCAGCACGAACCAGATCGGGACCAGGCCGAACACGCCCACCGCGCCGAGCAGCGGGTCGATCACGAAGACCGCGCCGAGCAGGAACACCGCCTGCACGATGTTGATGAGCAGCTCCGGCCCGGCGTCCCGGAGCGTGGTGCCGACCATGGCCACGTCGGCGGTGCCGCGCGCGGTCAGGTCGCCGGTGCCGGCGCGCTCCACCGTGGAGGCGGGCAGGGCGAGGGCCCGGTCGACGAACTCCTCGCGCACCCGGCCGAGGGTGCGTTCGCCGAAGCGGTGACCCGCGTACCGCGCCCAGCGGGCCAGCAGGAGCTGGGCCACCGCGCAGACGAGGATGCCCAGCGCCGCGCGGTCCACGGCGGACACACCGGCACCCGCCCGTACGTCGTCGATGATCCGGCCGAGGAGATAGGGACCGGCGAGCCCGGCGGCCGCGGCCGCCGCGTTCAGGGCCAGCACGCCGAGGAAGGCACGCCCGTCGGCCCGTACGAGACGGAGCGAGGCGCGGCGCACGGCGGCCGCGTCGGCGACGGGGAGCCGGCTGCGGGTCATCGGGCGGGCTCCTCGGCGTCGCGGGCCACGAGGGACCGGTAGCCGGCGTCCTCTTCGAGGAGCTGCTGATGGGTGCCGGTGGCGGCGACCTTGCCGTCGACCAGATAGTGGACGGTGTCGGCCCGGTCCAGCATCAGGGGCGAGGTGGTGGTGATCACCGTCGTACGGCCCTTGCGGGCCTCGCGCAGGCGCTCCGCGACACGGGCCTCCGTGTGGGCGTCCAGGGCGGAGGTGGGCTCCACGGCGAGGAGCACCTCGGGGTCGGCGAGGAGGGCTCGGGCCAGGCGGATGCGCTGGCGCTGGCCGCCGGAGAGGTTGCGGGCGTTGGCGTCCAAGGGGGAGTCGAGGCCGTGGGGGAGGGCTTGGACAATGTCTTCGGCCGCGGAGGCGTGCAGCGCCTTGGAGAGTGCCTCGGTGTGTTCGGTGGCGGATGCGGGTCCGATGTGGGTGCGCGCGCCCCTTTGGGGCGCTATCACCTCGCGTAGGTCTCCTGCGAACAGGTCCGCCTCGTTGTCCGCCACCAGGATCCGTTCCCGTACCTGGGGCAGGGGGATCTCGCTGAGCGGTACTCCGCCCCACAGGGTTCTCGACGGCTCGTACCTGCCCAGGCGGTCCACTACCGTCGCCGTGTCTCCCGTGTCTCCCGTCAGCGCGGTCAGGCGGCCCGGCTGGATGCGCACGCCGGACTCAGGGTCGTAGAGGACCGACGGTTCCGCGGGAGCCTCGCTCGTCCCGGTGTCCGGTTCCGGTTCCAGGCGCAGGAGCCGTACGACGCGTCGCGCGGCCACCGCTCCGCGGCCGAGCTGGTAGCCCCAGTCGACGAAGTACGCCACCGGGCGGACCAGGACCGCGACATAGCCGTAGACCGCGACCAACTCGCCCACGGTGAGGGTGCCCTGGGCCGCCATGCGGGCCGCGAGCCAGGTGACCAGGGCGAGGTACAGGGTGGGCAGGCCGATGCCGAGGGCCTGCATCCAGGAGGTGACCGAGCCGACCCGGTAGCCCTGGCGGCGCAGCCGGGCCGAGTCGTGGCGGAACGCGTCGGCGACCAGCCCCTTGCCGCCGAGGCCGTTGAGGACGCGCAGGCCGCCCGCGAGGTCGCCGATGCGGGCCGTCAGTACGCCCTGCCGCTCCCGGTACTCGGCCTCCGTGACCTGGAGGCGACGCATCAACGGGCCGACGAGCAGGGCGATCAGGGGCATCCCGAGCAGCACCACCACGGTGAGCTGGACGGAGACGGTCAGCAGCAGTGCGCTCACCGCGAGGTAGGCGAAGACCGCGCCGACGCCGGGTCCGATCACGGTGAGCGCGGAGGCGATCTGCTGGACGTCGCCGACGCCGATCGTCACGATCTCCCCGGCCCTGACCTGCCGGGGCAGCGCCGCCCCGAGCCGCACCGTGTGCCCCACGACGACCTTGACCGTGCGGAAGTTGGCGTCCATCCGCACCCGCGTCATCGTGCGGTGCCGCATGATGCTGAGCCAGGCGTTGAACGACCCGACCGCGACCAGCAGCCCCGTCCACAGGGCGAGTGCGCCCATGTCGCCCTGCTCCAGGCCCTCGTCCACCGCCCGCGCCATCAGATACGGCGTCGCCGCGAGCAGCACCATCCACACACTGCCCAGCAGCGCCCCCGCGGCCGACCGCCCCGGCTGCCGCCGCACCAGCCACAGCAGATACCGCCAGCCGCCACGGCGGTCGGGCGTGCCCGGATCCTCGTACGCGTCGATCACTTGTGCTCCCCCTGGAAGGTGACGCCGGGCTGTGCGCGGAAGGTCACGCCAGGCTGTCCCGCCACGCGCGGTGCAAGTCGGCGAATCGCCCCGTCCCGGCGATGAGTTCGGCCGGAGTCCCGTCCTCGACGATCCGCCCGTGCTCCATGACCAGTACCCGGTCCGCGATCTCCACCGTCGACAGCCGGTGCGCGATCACCACCGCGGTACGGCCGTGCAGCACCGTCGACATCGCGCGCTGCACGGCCCGTTCGCCGGGGATGTCCAGGGAACTGGTCGCCTCGTCGAGGATCAGTACCGCCGGGTCGGCCAGCAACGCCCGTGCGAAGGCGACCAGTTGGCGCTGCCCGGCCGAGATGCGGCCGCCGCGCTTGCGGACGTCCGTGTCGTAGCCGTCGGGCAGCGCGCTGATGAACTCGTGCGCCCCGATCGCCTTCGCGGCCCGCTCGATCTCCTCCCGGGTCGCGTCCGGCCGCCCGATGGCGATGTTCTCGGCGACCGTGCCGGAGAACAGGAACGCCTCCTGCGTCACCATCACCACCCCGCGCCGCAGCTCGGGCACGGACAGCTCGCGCAGATCGACGCCGTCCAGCAGCACCCGGCCCTCGGAGGGGTCGTAGAAGCGGGCGAGCAGCTTCGCCAGCGTCGACTTTCCGGCTCCGGTCGAGCCGACCACGGCGACCGTCTGCCCGGCGGGCAGGGTGAGCTCGAAGGGCGGCAGCACCTCGCCGCCGGTGCGGTAGCCGAACCGCACGCTCTCGAAGACGACCTCGCGGCCCGGGTGCTCGCCCTCGACGGGCGGCAGTTGACGCGGCGCCGTGGGTTCCGGCACGGACGGTGTCTGCGCCAGCAGCCCCGCGATCT
Source organism: Streptomyces sp. TRM68416 (assembly GCF_014596915.1). GTDB lineage: Bacteria > Actinomycetota > Actinomycetes > Streptomycetales > Streptomycetaceae > Streptomyces. Next base: position 14,281 of record NZ_JACVWU010000042.1, on the reverse strand, counting down.
TCTCCAGGGACGCGTACGCCGACTGGTAGGAGTTGAGGAACATGCCCAGCCGGTCGATCGGGTCGTACAGCCGCCGCAGGTACAGCACCGCCGCCGCCAGCACACCCAGGGCCAGCGAGCCGTCCGCGACGCGGTGGGCGCCCCACAGCACGATCAGCGCCACGGCCGTGTTGGCGACGAGCCGGGAGCCGACGACGTAACGGGCCATCTCCAGCAGCGCGTCGCCGTTGCTCCGCTCGTGCCGCCGGTTCAGCACCCGGAAGTCGGCGTCGTTGACGGCCTCCCGGCGGAACGCGCGCACCGGCCGGATGCCGTTCATCGTCTCGACGAACTTCACGATCACGGCGGCGATCGCGGTGGACCGCAGCCGGTACACCCGCTTCGCGCGCCGCTGGTAGGACCGCATCAGCAGGTACAACGGCCCGAAGGACGCCACCGCCAGCGCCCCGAGCCCGAGATCGAGCCAGAGCAGCAGCGCCGAGATGTAGACGAACGACAGGATGACCGTGACGAGTTCCTGGAGGCCCTCGCTGAGCAGCTCGCGCAGCGACTCCACGTCCGTGGTGGAACGCGAGATGAGCCGTCCGGAGGTGTAGCGCTCGTGGAAGTCGATGCTGAGCGCCTGCGCGTGGCGGAAGATACGGCCGCGCAGCTCCAGCAGCACGTCCTGGTTGACGCGGGCGGAGGCGATGATGAACGCGTACTGGAACGCGCCGCCGGCCGCCGCGCACAGCAGATAGCCGAGTGCGACCGCGATCAACGGCCCGTGGTCCTCGCGCCGGAACGCCGGTACGGCCTGGTCGATGGCGTACGCCACCAGCAGCGGGCCCGCCTGGACGGCCGCCTGCTGGAGCAGCAGCAGAAGCGTGGTGAGCGCGACGCGCGCCTTCATCGGCGCCAGCAGTGAGCGCAGCAGGGCGGCGGTGGCGCCCGGGGGAGTGGGCAGGACGTCCCGGTCGAAGGGGTCGCCGGGCTCGTCCTCGGGGGTGTCCTTCGCCGGTGCCGTCGTGGTGGGTGCCGTCATCGCTGGGCCTCCTCGTCGGCTCCCGCCATCAGATGGGCGTACTCGGCGTTCGTGCGCAGCAGTTCGTGGTGGGTGCCTACGGCGGTGATCCGGCCGCCGGAGAGCAGGGCGACCCGGTCGGCGAGCAGCACGGTGGAGGGGCGGTGCGCCACGATGAGGGCGGTGGTGTCCGCGAGGACCTCCCGCAGCGCGGCCTCCACGGCGGCCTCCGTGTGGACGTCGAGCGCCGACAGCGGGTCGTCGAGCACGAGGAACCGCGGCCGTCCCACCACGGCCCTGGCCAGCGCCAGCCGCTGCCGCTGCCCGCCGGAGAGACTGAGCCCCTGCTCGCCGACCTGCGTGTCGGCGCCCTGCGGCAGGGCGTGTACGAAGTCGGCCTGCGCGACGGCGAGCGCCCGCCGCAACTCCTCCTCACCGGCCGCCTTTCCGGCCCCCATGAGCACGTTCTCGCCGACGCTCGCGGAGAAGAGCGTGGGCTCCTCGAAGGCCATCGCGACCAGGGCCCGCACCTCCGCCCGGGGCATGGCGGTCACGTCCCGCCCGTCCAGCGTGATCCGCCCCTCGGTCACCTCGTGCAGCCGTGGGACGAGCGCGGTCAGCGTCGTCTTCCCGCTCCCGGTGGCCCCGACCAGGGCCATGGACTCACCGGGCCGGATATGGAGATCGATGCGGTCGAGGACGGGAGGGGAGTCGGGAGGAGCATCGGGATAACGAAAGGAGACGCTGTGGAAACAGAGCCCTCGCTGCTGCCGCCCAGCCGCGGGTAGCTGCTGCCGCCCAGCCGCGGGCAGCGGTGCCGCCGGGGGCGGCACGGGTGGGCGCGGGCGGCACCCCGTTGGCGCCGGGCTGCGCGACCCACCCCCGGCCGACACCGACCCCGGCCCACCAGCAACCCCCGGCGCATCGGACTCCCGTACCTCGTCCAACACCTCGAAGTACCGCTCCGTCGCCGTGGCCGCCTCCTGACTCATCGCCAGCAGAAACCCGATCGACTCCACCGGCCACCGCAACGCCAGCGCCGTGGACAGAAACGCCACCAACGTCCCCGCCGACAACGCCCCGTCGGCCACCTGCACGCACCCCAGCACCAGCGCCGCCCCGACCGCGACCTCCGGCAGGGTCACGATCACCAGCCAGATGACGGCCAGCAGCCGGGCCTTGCGCAGCTCCGTCCCGCGCAGCTTCCGCGACAGCTCCCGGAACGCCAGCGCCTGGCTCCGATGCCGCCCGAACCCCTTGACGATCCGGATCCCGAGCACGCTCTCCTCGACGACCGTCGTCAGATCGCCGACCTGGTCCTGCGCCTGCCGCGCCACCTGCGCGAACCGCTTCTCGAAGACCAGGCACATGACCATCACCGGCACGGCCGGCGCGAGGATCACCAGGCCCAGCGTCCAGTCCTGGAGCAGCATGATGACCACGCCGACCAGGATCGTCACCCCGTTGACCAGCAGGAACGTCAGCGGAAAGGCGAGGAACATGCGCAGCAGCATCAGGTCCGTCGTCCCCCGGGACAGCAACTGCCCCGACGCCCACCGGTCGTGGAAGGCGACCGGCAGCCGCTGCAGATGCCGGTACAGATCCGCCCGCATCTCCGCCTCGACATGCGACAGCGGCCGCGCCACCAGCCACCGCCGCAGCCCGAACAGGGCGGCCTCGCCCAGCCCGAGCAGCAGCAGGAACAGCGCCCCGAGCCACACCCCCGCCGAGTCCCGGTCGGCGACCGGCCCGTCCACCATCCACTTCAGTACGAGCGGAATGACGAGCCCGGTGCACGAGGCCACGATCGCCACGAACGCGGCGGTGAACAGCCTCGCGCGCACCGGCCGCACGTACGGCCACAGGCGCAGCAGGGTTCTGACGGCGGAGCGTTCCTCGGTGGTTGCACGTGTCGTCGACATCAGCAGCGAGCCTACGTTTCGCCACTGACACTGCCCACCGACTTTTGGCCGGACCGGGGTCGGCCGCAGCTCCTACGACCTGGGCGTGGACGCGCTGATCACCCGCAGCAGCAGCACCGACCGGGCCGGCACCGTGATCGAGGTGCCCGCCCGCTCCACCGCCGCCGGCGCCTCCGCCTGCTCCTCCCGCGACGTGTCGACGACCACCTCGTACCCCTCCGCCCAGGGCGGCCCGGGCAGTACGAAGCCCGTCGGGCGGTCACCGGCGTGCAGGACGGCGAGGAAGCTGTCGTCGAGGATCGGCGCCCCCCGCTCGTCCCGGCCGGGGATGTCCCGCCCGGACAGGTACATCCCGAGCGTGGCGGCGGGCGCGTACCAGTCCCGTTCGGTCATCTCCGTGCCCCGCGCGGTGAACCAGGCCAGGTCCCGCAGCCCGTCCGCCGAGTGCGCCCGCCCGGAGAAGAAGGCCCGGCGGCGCAGCACGGGGTGCCGGTGCCGCAGGGCGATCAGCCGCGAGGTGAGGTCGAACAGGGCCTTCCAGCCGGGGTCCTCCAGCAGGCCCCAGTCCAGCCAGCTGATCTCGTTGTCCTGGCAGTAGGCGTTGTTGTTGCCGCGCTGGGTGCGGCCCAGCTCGTCGCCCGCGACCAGCATCGGCACGCCCGTCGACAGCAGCAGCGTGGTCAGCAGGTTCCGCAGCTGCCGCCGCCGTAGCGCCCGTACCCGCTCGTCGTCCGTCTCGCCCTCGGCACCGCAGTTCCACGACCGGTTGTCGTCCGTGCCGTCCCGGTTGTTCTCGCCGTTGGCCTCGTTGTGCTTGCCGTGGTACGACACCATGTCCCGGAGCGTGAAACCGTCGTGCGCCGTCACGAAGTTGACCGAGGCGTACGGCCGCCGCCCGCCCCACGCGTACAGGTCGCTCGACCCCGACAGCCGGTAGCCGAGGTCCCGCACGTCCGGCAGCGCGCCGCGCCAGAAGTCCCGTACGGCGTTGCGGTAGCGGTCGTTCCACTCCGCCCACAACGGCGGGAAGGCGCCCACCTGATAGCCCCCGGACCCCACGTCCCACGGCTCCGCGATCAGCTTCACCCGGCGCAGCACCGGGTCCTGGGCGATCACGGCGAGGAACGGCGAGAGCATGTCGACGTCGTGCATGGAGCGGGCCAGCGCGGCCGCCAGGTCGAAACGGAAGCCGTCCACGCCCATCTCCGTCACCCAGTACCGCAGCGAGTCGGTGATCAGGCGCAGCACGTGCGGCTGCACGACGTGCAGGGTGTTGCCGCAGCCGGTGTAGTCGGCGTACCGGCGGGCGTCGGACTGGAGGCGGTAGTAGCCGCGGTTGTCGATGCCCTTCAGGGACAGCGTGGGGCCCAGCTCGCCCGCCTCCGCCGTGTGGTTGTAGACCACGTCGAGGATGACCTCGATCCCGGCCTCGTGCAGCGCCCGCACCATGCGCTTGAACTCCCCGACCTGCTGGCCGGTGGTGCCGGAGGCCGCGTAGGCGGCGTGCGGGGCGAAGTAGCCGATGGAGTTGTAGCCCCAGTAGTTGCGCAGGCCGCGGCGGAGCAGATGGTCCTCGTGCGCGAACTGGTGCACGGGCAGCAGCTCCACCGCCGTCACCCCGAGCTTCACCAGGTGCTCGATCGCCGCCGGATGCGCGAGACCGGCGTAGGTGCCGCGCAGTTCCTCGGGGATGCCCGGGTGCAGCTTGGTGAAGCCGCGCACATGCAGCTCGTAGATCACCGAGTCCGCCCACGGCGTCTTCGGCCGCCGGTCGTCCCGCCACTCGTCGTCCGGCGCGTCGTCGTGCACCACCACGCCCTTGGGCACGAACGGCGCCGAGTCCCGGTCGTCCCGCACGGTGTCGGCGACCTGCTGCTGCGGCCAGTCCCGGACGTGCCCGTACACCTCCGGCGGCAGCCCGAAGTCGCCGTCCACCGCGCGCGCGTACGGGTCGAGCAGCAGCTTCGCCGGGTTCCAGCGGGCGCCCGTCCACGGATCCCAGCGGCCGTGCACCCGAAAGCCGTAGCGCTGGCCGGGCAGCACGCCGGGCACGAAGCCGTGCCAGATCTCGTGCGTCAGCTCGGTCAGCCGGGCCCGCGTCTCCCTGCCCCGCTCGTCGAACAGGCACAGCTCGACCGCCTCGGCCCCGCCCGCCCACAGTGCGAAGTTGGTGCCCGCCACCCCGTCCGGACCCACCCGGAACCGGGCCCCCAGGGGCGTCGGCGCACCTGGCCACACCGGCACGGCCGGAGTCCGGCGCCGCGCGCCGTTCAGTACGACACCCGTGCCCTCGGTGGCACGCTCCTGCACTGCCTCACGCTCGGCTGCGCTGCTGGACACGCTCGGCCTCCCACGGCTCGCGGAACGACGGGCAGACGGGCATGCGGAGTCCCCGGCCCCTTCTTCGGGCCGCTCGCTCCGGTGCGCTTCTGCCGCTGTCGGGAGGGCGACCGTGCTCAGCCCTTCGGGCCTCCGCGCGCCCGCCCTCCCGACAGCGGCGCGCCCCTTCGGCTCGCAGCCGTGGCTCCCTGTCGCGTCGTCCTCCCCACTGTTCTGCCCAGCGCTTGGCTCGCACTCACGTTTCCCCGGAGCGTGCCCGGTCGTTGAGCACCCCGTGAGGCATGCACAAGGGCGCGCGCGGCGCGCGAGGGCCGGGCTGGTGGCCGTACTGACATGGGCAGGGCTGCTGGCGGCGGCCGCCGGCTGCACTTCGGGGAACGGCGGCGGCATCGGTCTCGGCGGGCTCGGCAAGCCGCCCGCGCCCGAGGAGGTGATCCACGTCTCGCCGGACGACGGCAGCAAGGGCGTCCGGCAGGACGGCACACTGCGGGTACGGGTGCCCAGCGGGCGCCTGGAGTCGGTGAAGGTCGTCAAGTCCCAGGACGCGCAGGAGACCTCCGTTCCCGGGCACATCTCCGCCGACGGCCTGCGCTGGGAACCCGACGACCGCAGGCTGGCGCTGGCCGCCCGGTACACGGTCGACGCGGTCGCGCTGGACGGCCACGGCCGCCGCTCCGCCCGCCGCACCACCTTCACCACGCACGTCCCGGAGGAGCGCTTCATCGGCTACGTCTCCCCGGAGAACCGCTCCACCGTCGGCACCGGCATGATCGTCTCCCTGGAGTTCAACCGGGAGATCGAGAACCGCGCCGCCGTCGAACGCGCCGTCCACGTCACCGCGCAGCCGGCCGTCGAGATCCGGCCGCACTGGTTCGGCAAGGGCCGCCTCGACTTCCGCCCCGAGCGCTACTGGAAGCCCGGCACCCGCGTCACGGTCGCCCTCAAACTGCGTGACGTGGAGGGGGCACCCGGCGTCTACGGCCTGCAGTACAAGACGTTCTCCTTCACCGTCGGCCGCCACCAGGTCTCCACGGTCGACGCGTCCCGGCACACGATGGAGGTCCGCCGGGACGGCGAGCTGCTGGCCACCGTGCCGATCACGGCCGGTGCCCCCAAGACCACCACGTACAACGGCAAGATGGTCGTCACCGAGATGCTGGAAGTGACCCGCATGAACAGCCGCACGGTCGGCTTCGGCGGCGAGTACGACATCCCGGACGTGCCGCACGCCATGCGGCTGACCGACTCCGGCACCTTCCTGCACGGCAACTACTGGGGCGGCGACGTCTTCGGGAAGGCCAACGTCAGCCACGGCTGCGTCGGGCTCAGGGACGTCAAGGGCGGCGGCTCGGACACCCCGGCGGGCTGGTTCTTCGACCGCAGCCTCGTCGGGGACGTCGTCGAGGTGGTCCGCAGCGACGACAAGAAGGTGGCTCCCGACAACGGCCTCGGCGGATGGAACATGGGCTGGAAGGAGTGGAAGGCCGGCAGTGCGGTGAAGTAACCGGACAGAGCGACACGTTGCCGGACCTGTCCGCCGAAGTCGGCAACTGAACTCGGTACGGAACGGTGACAATCGCGGGCTCCGGCGCTGATGACCATCTGGTTAATATGCGCCGAGCGCTTGCGACACGCGCGGGGGCGGGGGCCTGAACAGGCCCGGCGAGGGGAGACGACTTGAACGTGCGACCGATATCGGGGGCGTCGGTTGGCGCACGAGCGCGAGGACGCCGGAGGCTGACGGCGGTGCTCGCCGGAGGGCTGCTGCTGGCCGTCACCGCGTGCGGCGGCGGTTCGGACACGGGGTCCGGGGGCGACGGGAAGGGCAAGCCCGGCGGCGGCTCCGGGCAGACCGAGAGCAAGCAGTCGCAGGCGGTCGTCTCCATCGCACCCAAGGACGGCGCCAAGTCCGTCGACACCAGTGGCGCCCTCAAGGTCAGCGCCACGAAGGGCAAACTGACCGAGGTCGAGGTCACGGACGGCAAGGGCAAGAAGATCGCCGGGAAGATCACCGACGGGGGCGCGAGCTGGACGCCGTCCACGCACCTGGCGGCATCGACCGCGTACACGGTGCACGCGGTGGCGAAGGACTCCGAAGGCCGGGAGACGGAGGAGGAGTCCACCTTCACCACCCTCACCCCGCAGAACACCTTCACCGGCACCTTCACGCCCGAGGACGGCTCGAAGGTCGGCGTCGGCATGCCGTTCTCCATCCGCTTCGACCGGGGCATCACCAACCCGGACGACGTCGAGAAGGCCATCGACATCAAGACCGAGCCGGCCGTCGACGTCGAGGGCCACTGGTTCGGCAACGACCGCCTCGACTTCCGCCCCGAGAAGTACTGGAAGGCGGGCACCAAGGTCACCGTCGACCTCAACCTCGACGGCGTCGAGGGCCGCGACGGCGTCTACGGCGAGCAGGCCAAGACCGTCTCCTTCACCATCGGCCGCAACCAGGTCTCCGTCGTCGACGTGAAGACCAAGCACATGAAGGTCATGCGGGAGGGCAAGGTCGTCAAGACCATCCCGGTCACCACCGGCAAGCCGGGGTACGACACCTGGAACGGCCAGATGGTCATCACCGAGAAGTTCGTCCAGACCCGGATGAACGGCGACACGGTCGGCTACACCGGCGAGTACGACATCGAGGACGTCCCGCACGCCATGCGCCTGACCCAGTCCGGCACCTTCATCCACGGCAACTACTGGGGCGGCGACGCCTTCGGCAACTACAACGCCAGCCACGGCTGCGTCGGCCTGCGCGACGTCAAGGGCGCCTGGGACAAAGGCGCTCCGGCCGCCTGGTTCTACAACCAGTCCATGATCGGCGACGTGGTGATCGTGAAGAACTCCAACGACGCGACGGTCGCCCCCGACAACGGCCTCAACGGCTGGAACATGTCGTGGGAGAAGTGGAAGGCGTAAGACACGGATGACGTACGGCGGCCCCGGGCGACCGGGGCCGTTGTCGTACGCACCCGAATGTGAGGCACCGCGCCCCCGGCCGAATGTGAGGCACCGCACCCGCCCTCCCCCCGTTAGTCCCCGTTAACCTGCACGCATGACCGTGAATCTCGAAGTGGCCGAAGGTGTCGGTACCCTCCGCCTGGACCGCCCCCCGATGAACGCGCTGGACGTCGCCACGCAGGACCGTCTGAAGGAGCTCGCCGAGGAGGCGACCCGCCGCGAGGACGTGCGTGCCGTGGTGATCTACGGCGGCGAGAAGGTGTTCGCGGCGGGCGCGGACATCAAGGAGATGCAGGCCATGGACCACACGGCGATGGTCCTGCGCGCCCGAGCCCTCCAGGACTCCTTCACCGCCGTGGCCCGCATCCCCAAGCCCGTCGTCGCCGCGGTGACCGGCTACGCCCTCGGCGGCGGCTGCGAGCTGGCACTGTGCGCGGACTTCCGCATCGCCGCGGAGAACGCCAAGCTGGGCCAGCCGGAGATCCTGCTCGGTCTGATCCCGGGCGCGGGCGGCACCCAGCGCCTGTCCCGTCTGGTCGGCCCCTCGAAGGCCAAGGACCTCATCTTCACGGGCCGGATGGTCAAGGCGGACGAGGCGCTGACCCTGGGCCTGGTGGACCGGGTGGTCCCGGCCGAGGAGGTGTACGCGCAGGCGCACGCGTGGGCCGCGAAGCTCGCGCAGGGCCCGGCGATCGCGCTGCGCGCGGCGAAGGAGTCGATCGACACCGGGCTGGAGACGGACATCGAGACCGGCCTCGCGGTGGAACGGAACTGGTTCGCGGGCCTGTTCGCCACGGCGGACCGGGAGACGGGGATGAGGAGCTTCGTGGAGGAGGGTCCGGGGAAGGCGAAATTCCTCTAGAAGACCCCGCGTGGCCCTTGCAATTGACGCGATGTCTGATCCGGGTCCCTCGAAGGGGCGGTTTATGGCAGCCTTAACTCAGCCTTAAGCCTGTCTTGCCGAGGGAGCCGGTCGATTGCCTCCGATCGAGCCATTGCCGCAGCTCAGACGGGCTGCAACCACCTCCGAACTGCCGCTGGCATATGCCGATCAGCCGCTGCGGAATGATGGATTCCGGGGGGCGTATTCCGCCGGAACGGCCCCGGAAGGCGCCCTGGGCGGCCATGATGGGGGCATGGCGGGGCTGGAGGGCATCGAACAGCCGCGGGGACACGGCCGTGCGACGGCGGCGCGCTGGTCGCCGGCGGTCGAGGACGAACACGCAGTGAAGGCGCTGGAGTTGTTCGGCAACCCGACGGAGGCCGAGGTTCCCCTCCCCTCCCGCCCCGAGTCCGCGGCGACGGCCCGCCGACTGGCCCAGGTCGTCGTCCTGCGCCAGTGGGGTCTCACCCCCAAGATGACCGAGGACGCCGTCTTACTGGTCTCCGAACTGGTCGGCAATGCCGTGCGCCACACCGGCGCCCGCGTCTTCGGCCTCCGCATGCGCCGCCGCCGAGGCTGGATCCGCATCGAGGTCCGCGACCCCTCCCGAGGCCTCCCCTGTCTCATGCCGGTCCAGGACATGGACATCAGCGGCCGAGGCCTGTTCCTCGTCGACAAACTCGCCGACAGATGGGGAGTGGACCTCCTCCCCCGAGGCAAGACAACCTGGTTCGAAATGAGAGTCGCAGACCGCTGACACCTCCGCCCGACAGGTGGAAACGCAGGCCGATACATCCAGCCCGTCCGGCGTTTGAGGACGAGGCCGTTCAGGCCGAACGGGGGTCCAGGGGGCGGAGCCCCTGGTGATGGGACGGGTAGGGGCGGCGGGGGCGGAGAAACACAGAGCCGCACCCAAGCGACCCGCACAAGCCACCAACCGGCCCAATCACCCCATTTCCCCCACGCCACCCCTTAAATAGGGCGCGTGCCCCCGACCGACCGCCGGACGCTGCTGCAAGCCACCGCCGGCCTCGTCACCGCAACCACCCTGACCCCCGCCTGCTCCACCCCCACCACCCAAGCCCACCGAGCCCCGCCACCAAGCCCCCACCCCACCCCCACCCCCACCCCCACGCCCCACCGCCTCCCCACCCACCCCGCCCAACTCACCCACGGCCCCCGCACCATCCCCCACGTCGCCCTCACCTTCCACGGCAACGGCAACCCGACCACCGCTCACGCCCTCCTCAACCAGGCCGAACGACACGGCACCCGCATCACCGTGCTGGCCGTAGGCACCTGGTTGGACGAGAACCCCACCCTCGCCCGCCGCATCCTCGACGCAGGCCACGACCTCGGCAACCACACCCACCACCACCTCGACATCAACACGATGCAAGAGGCGGCGGCCTACGCCGAGATCACCGCCTGCGCCCACCGCCTCCACCGCCTCACCGGCTCCATCGGCACCTGGTTCCGCCCCTCCCGCGCCGCCCGAGCCACCCCCCTCGTCGAACGCCTGGCCCGCAGGGCCGGCTACCCCCACGTCCTCTCCTACGACGTCGACTCCCTCGACGCCACCTCGCCCGGCCCCGCCGCGGTCACCCGCGCCATCACCGCCGGCATCCGCCCCGGATCGATCGTGAGCCTGCACTTCGGCTACGCGGACACGGTCGCCGCCTTCCCCGCCGTACTCGAAGAACTGGACCGCCGCGGCCTGACCGCCGTCACCACCACGGAGTTGTTCAGCTGATGCACCGCACCCCGACGCGCCGACCCCTCGTGAAGACCACCCGCGTGAAGACCACCCGCGTGAAGACCACCCTCGTCACCACCGCGACCCTCGCCGTCCTCACGGCCCTCGCCGCCTGCGGCACCGAAACCCCAGACGGAACCACCACCGACACCACGGCCACCGCCACCACCGACACCCAGGCCGCCGCCGTCCCCGCCCCACCGAAGAAGAAGCCGATCCAAGGCCTGCCCGGCATGCCCCCCGTCCTCGACCCGAAGGACGTCTACGCCGCCGACCGCCCGAACAAACTCTCCCCGGTCGTCAAGGACTTCCCCTCCCGCGTCTACGTCCCCAACACCGAGTCGGACACCGTCTCCGTCATCGACCCGAAGACGTACGAGATCATCGAGACGATCCCCGTAGGCCGCCAGCCCCAACACGTCGTCCCGTCCTGGGACATGAAGACCCTCTGGGTCAACAACAACCGCGGCCACACCCTCACCCCCATCAACCCCAAGACGGGGAAGGCGGGCAAGCCGGTCGAGGTCCACGACCCGTACAACCTCTACTTCACGCCCAACGGCAAGTACGCCGTCGTCATGGCCTCCCTCGACCGCGAACTCGTCTTCCGCGACCCGCACACCATGGACCGGAAGAAGACCGTCCCCGTCACCTGCTACGGCGTCAACCACGCCGACTTCTCCCTGGACGGCCGGTACTTCATCGTCTCCTGCGAGTTCAGCGGCGAACTCCTCAAGGTCGACACCGAGAAGATGAAGGTCGTCGGCCAGCAGAAGCTCCCCTTCGACGGCGCCATGCCGCAGGACGTGAAGATCTCCCCGGACGGCAAGAAGTTCTACATCGCCGACATGATGGCCAACGGCATGTGGGTCCTGGACGGTGACACGTTCGACGAGCCGAAGCTCCTGCCCACCGGCAAGGGCTGCCACGGCCTCTACGTCAGCCGCGACTCCCGCGAGATGTACGTCTCCAACCGTGGCGAAGGGTCCGTCTCCGTCTTCGACTTCACCCAGGACAAGCTGACCAAGAAGTGGCACCTGCCCGACGGCGGCAGCCCCGACATGGGCGGCGTCTCCGCGGACGGCAAGGTCCTGTGGCTGTCGGGCCGTTACGACGCCGAGGTGTACGCCATCGACACCCGCACCGGCACCCAGCTCGCCCGCATCCCCGTGGGCAGCGGCCCGCACGGCCTCGCGGTGTACCCGCAGCCGGGCCGCTACTCGCTGGGCCACACGGGCATCTTCCGCTGACCTGACCCCCGTACACGACCTGACGGACCCCTACCGCGCGAAGAGCAACGCCTCCGAGCCCACCGGCCGGTACCCCGCCGCCTGGAACGCCCGCATACTGCGGGCGTTCCCCGCCGAGACCTGCGCCCACAGCGGCTCCGCGACGAGCTGCCGGGCGGCCGTCACCAGCGCCCGGCCCAGCCCCCGGTGCCGTACCCCCTCGTCCACTTCCACCGCGACCTCCTGCCGCCCGGCCACCCCGCGCCCCACGACGAGCACCCCGCCGTCCGCCGCCCACACCCGCACGTCGTCGCGCCGCCTGCGGGAGGACACCACACGCGGGTGCCCGGGATCGGCGATCTCCGTCAGTGGAAGGCCCGGCCGCCCGGACAGGGGGTCCGCGACCATCAGCACGTCGATCGTGTCGGTCGTACGCCCCGTCCGGTCGAGAAGAGCCCCCAGGAACCGCGGGTTCATGGTCGCAGCCAGCGCGTCGCACTCCGTCGCCCGCAGCGTCTCGTACACCCAGTCCGGATCCTCGTCCGTGAAGACGACGGAGTGCGCGGTGAAGGCGAGGACGCCCGCGTCACGCGGCGCGTGCTGGGCAACGACCGTCGTGCCGCCGTCGGCCGGCGGGAACACGCCCCGCGCCGCCGCGTCGAGAATGTCCCGCAAGGTCTCCACTCGCACTCCTTGAGTCTCCGTCCACCGCAGGCCCCAGGCTCCCAGACGTGATCGACGACTGCACGGGCGGTTAATCTGACCTTCGCAATCAAGCCAGTACGCATCAGGCAAGGCGCGCAACGAAGGGGCGGATCGGTGGCGGACATCGAGGAAGCACGCAAGCAGTTCGAGCGGATCGACACGGACGGTGACGGCTTCATCACCGCGGCCGAGTTCAAGACCGCCCTCGCCCAGGGCGGCGACTGGAACGTCACCGAGGCGGTCGCCGAGGCGGTCATCGCCAGCCGCGACCTCAACGGCGACAAGATGCTGTCGTTCGACGAGTTCTGGGCCCACCTGAACAAGTGACGCGCGGAGAAGGGGCGTCGGTCCGCGAGGACGGGCGCCCCTTCGTCATGCCCGAGGCGTAGTCGGCGCGTTCCACCGGATCCGGTGCCGTCTCGGGCCGGGTGCCGTCCTCCTCCGGCAGCACCTCCTCCAACGGCACGTCCAGGCCGCCGGCCACCCCGTGCCCGGCGCCGCTCCACAGCCTTCCTCGACGCCGGTCTCGCCGACGGCGGCTTCCGTCCGGTCGTCGCCGAGGTCTTCGACGGCCTCGACAGCATCCGGGACGCCCACCGCTTGACGGAGTCCGACCGCCGCACGGGCAGGATCGTCGTACGGCTCTGGCGCCGCTCACCCGATTGCCGCCGCCCGGAATAGCCCGCCGACCGCCGCGGTTGACGCACACCAGCGAACCCATGCACATGCATTCAACCCGGAAGGCTCTGTCATGAAGATCGGCATCATCGGCGCGGGCAACATCGGCGGCAACCTCACCCGGCGGCTGACCGCCCTCGGCCACGAGGTCTCCGTCGCCAACTCGCGCGGACCGCAGACGCTCGCGGAGCTGGCGGCGGAGACCGGCGCGACACCGGTCCCGGTGACGGAGGCCGCACGCGGCGCCGAGATCGTCGTCATCACCATCCCGCTCAAGGCCGTACCGGACCTCCCCTCCGGCCTCCTGGACGGCGCGGCGGACGGCGTCGCCGTCATCGACACCGGCAACTACTACCCGCGGCAGCGGGACGGCAAGATCGCCGCGATCGAGGACGAGGGCCTGACCGAGAGCCGCTGGACCGCACGCCAGATCGGCCACACCGTCGTCAAGGCCTTCAACGGCACCTACGCCCAGGACATCCTGGACCGTCACCGCCCCGCCGGTGCCCCCGACCGCATGGCCCTGCCGGTGGCCGGCGACGACGAGGCCGCCAAGGCGAAGGTCCGCGCCCTGATCGACGAACTCGGCTACGACACGGTCGACGCCGGCGGCCTGGACGACTCCTGGCGCCAGCAGCCCGACACCCCCGTCTACGGCCTGCGCGCCGGAGTCGAGGAGGTCACCAAGGCCCTGGCGGAGGCCTCCCCGGACCGCAAGCCGGAATTCAGGGCCTGACGCTCAGCACTCGATGATGTTCACCGCGAGCCCGCCCCGCGCCGTCTCCTTGTACTTCACGC
>NZ_JACVWU010000041.1 GCF_014596915.1 Streptomyces sp. TRM68416 | reverse complement strand
TAACGCTCGATGCGGCGGGAGCGCTACCGCGTACTGCTCTCGGCCGCGCGTGCCGCTGCCCGCTCGTGGGGCGGCACCGGCCGGGGCGAAACGCGTCGTCCGCGATCTCACCCCGCCCGCAGTGCTCCACCGGCCGCCGGTGAGATCCGTCCCAGGCGTCGACTACACACGGTCACCTTCAACGCGGCGAGCGGCCAGGTCTGCTGGGCAGACGGGCGCGCCTACGTGGACGGCTCGGGCGCCGCACGGTCGGATGTCTGCGCGCGGGGCGTGCTCTCGCGGACGTGCACGGTCGTGGGGATGCGTAGCAGGGGCGCTTCGTCGTCGGACGGCGCGAGCCCTACGGCCGCGGCCCCGGCCGCGCCGAGGGGTACCGCGACGGTGGTCAGCGCGGGCACGATGTCGATCGCCGGGCCGATGTCGTCGAAGCCGGCGACGGCGATGTCACGGCCCGGTTCCAGGCCCGCGTCGCGCAGTGCGGTCATCGCGCCGATCGCCATGGTGTCGTTGACCGCGAAGATCAGGTCAATGCCGTCCAGGCCCCGTTCGATGAGTTCGCGGGCCGCGTCGTAGCCTCCGCTGCGGGTGAACTGGGTGTGTACGACTACGTGGTCCTCCTTCTTGATGCCGGATGCGCGCAGGCCGACGGCGAACCCCTCGCGTCGGTCGAGAGAGGTCTTGATGCGGTCGGGGCCGCAGATGATCGCATACCGTCGGTAGCCGGCCCCGGCCATAGCGCGGGCCAGGGTCTCCGCTCCGTGTGCGTTGTCGACGGTGACGGTGGGGAAGGGCAGGCCCGGCTGGCTGATCAGGACCACACGGCCCCCGGTGGCCCGGTACTGCGTGAGTTCGTCGACCAGTTCCCGCTCGGTCTCGACGTCGTCGATCCGGCTCCCCGCGAGGACGATGATCTGCGGACGGTGGCCGCGCAGCCCCCTGACGAGTTCCAGTTCACGGCGGGGGGACCGGTCGGCGACGGCCATGGTGACGACGAGCCCGTTCGCGTCCGCCGCGTCTGTGATGCCGGCGGCGATGGCGGAGTAATAGGGGTCGGCCACGTCACTCACCACCAGTGCCACGGTCTGGGTCGATCCCTTGGCGGTGGCCTGCGCCGAGGCGTTGGGCACATAGCCGAGCCTGGCAGCGGCGGCGCGCACCCGCGCGAGGTTCTCCGACCGGACGCCGCGGCTGCCGCCGTTGAGGGCCCGGGAGGCGGTGGCGAGGGAAACCCGTGCTTCCGCGGCGACATCCTGCAGGGTGACGGATGAGGATTCCGGATCGATGGCCCGGTTGCGGAGGGGCGTCGCGTCGGATTCGAACCTGTTGTCCCGTACGGACATCGGGCGCTGTTCACCGCCAGTAACTGTAGAGGTCAGGGATGGCAATCGTTTTCCGCAGTGTGGCCGCAGGGTGTCGCCACGTCAAGGTTGTCACCTCCGGGTGCCCCTCGGCCTGGTGCTGTCACGGACGACCAGATGACCCTGGACGGTCAGGGTCGTCGGTTCGTGACGGTCGGCCAGTGCCATCCGGATGGCGGTCGTCCCCATGTCCGTCAGCGGCAGCGCGACCGTGGTCAACTGGGGGGTCACGTCGACCGCGAGCTGGATGTCGTCGATTCCCGTCACCGAGACGTCATGGGGCACGCCGACGCCGGCCGCGCGGAGTGCCGACATCGCGCCGATGGCGACCGCGTCGTTCACGGCGAGGACCGCGTCGATCGCCGCCATCCCCTGGCCGGCCAGTTCGCGGGCGGCTTCGAAGCCACCCCGGCGGTCGCCGGTACAGCTCACCGCGCGGATGGCCGCGGCCGGGACGCCCGTGTCGGTCAGCCCCTCGATGAAGCCGGCGGCGCGCGCCGAGAGGTTCGCCGTGCCCTGTTCGGACCCGAGGATCACCACCTCGCGATGACCGGACTGCCCGATGTAGTCGCCCACGCAGTACCCGGCACCGTGGTTGTCCAGGTCGATCGAGTCGAACTCCTCCACCGCGGTGCCGACGACGACGACCCGGCCGCCCTCGCGCTCGTAGGCCCGCAGTTCCCTCAGCAGCCGGTCTTCGAGCCGGTGGCCCTGCAGGCGGCCGGAGGTGAGAACCAGCGCCCTGGGCCGCAGGCCCCGTAGCAGCCGGACCGTCTGCAGTTGTCTGTCCGGGGTCGCGCGGGTCGAGGAGACGGTGACGAACGCGCCCGACTTCCGAGCCTGCCTCTCCATCGCCGAGACCACCATGCCCATGGAGGGGGTGGTCAGGTCGTCCGCGATCAGTGCGATCGCCTCACTGGTGCGACGCATGGCCCGTGCGGACGCGTTGAGCGTGTAGCGCAGGTCCGCGGCGGCCGTGCGCACGCGTTCGGCGGTCGCGGGCGACACCGAATGGGTGCTGCCTCCCAGGACGCGGGAGGCCGTGGTGATCGAGACGCCTGCTGCGGCAGCGACGTCACGCAACGTGACAGGAGATCTGGTTCCTTCGGGCATCGGGCTGTCTCCTCAGGTGTCGGACGACCGACCGCGCAACTGCGCGCAACGGGACGATACTTGATCGGGAACGCCGACGAGCGTCCTGCCGGCGATCCTGCCTCCCATGACGGGGAAGGCGCCAGTGATCGCGTTTGGCCAGTTCGCAGTCTGTCGAGCGGCACGGTGATCCGCTTCGGCGGCATCGTGCCCAGGCGCGGACGAACACGTTCCGATCTCATGACGAGACAGTGTCGACGCGTCCATTGACACACATTCGGGGTCGGCCCTACGGTCCGGAAAGCGATTTCCTTCGCCGCCGCCGGGCACTGGAGCCCGGTGATTGAGGAAGGCCTGTCCCATGAAGATCAGATCAGCCGTCCGTGTAGCCGGCCTCCTGGCCGCAGCCCTGGTCACCTCGGCCTGCGCGACGCCCGACACGCAGTCTCTGCCCGAAGCACCGGCTTCGGCCCCCGCGCTGCCCGACTCCCCGGTCAAGCTGAACATCCTGGACGTGTCGGGCGACCTGGCCCACATGCAGCCGGTGATCGAGAACTACAAGAAGGCGCACCCCGAGCTCGTCTCCGGCATCACCTACGAGACGGGCGCGCCCGCCGACGTGGCCGGCAAGCTCGCCGCCCAGCAGGCCGCCGGCCGCGTCTCGATCGACATCGTGCTGACTGGCATCGAAGGCCTGTCCAACATGCGCGCGCAGAAGACGCTGGTGCAGCTCACGCCGGCCTACGAGTCGGCCGTGCCCGCGCTGTCCTCGCAGCTCACCGAGGCGGGTTCGGTGATGCAGAAGGCGGGCGGCGGGTACGGCATCACCGACTCCGCCGACGCCAACGGCCCGCTGCTGACCTACTCCAAGTCCCGCGTCGGCACCCCGCCCGCCACGCCGGAGGAGTTGCTGGCCTGGGCCAAGAAGCACCCCGGCAAGTTCAGCTACGCCAACCCGACCGGCGGTTCCGGCCCGGCCAACCAGTTCATCGACGCGCTGCCGCACATGCTCGGCGACACCAACCCGGACGATCCCAAGACCTGGGACAAGACCTGGGCCTACCTGGCCGAGCTCAACAAGTACACCGGTACCTACTACGCGAAGACCTCCGAGTCCTTCGACGCGGTCACCAAGGGCGCCATCGACATGACGCTCACCTCGGGCGGCTGGGACCAGCAGCAGCACGCCAACGGCACCCTGGGCAAGGACATCGAGGTCGCCGCCTTCGACGATCCCAAGCTCGTCATCGAGGGCCGGTACGTCACGGTGCCGCGCGGCGTCGAGGCGGACAAGCTGGCCGTGGTCCTCGACCTGGCCAAGTGGATGCTCAAGCCGGACCAGCAGGCGCTCACCTACGCCCTGCACGGCAGCGGCTTCCCGGTCAAGGGCGTCACGCCCGACCTGGCGCCGGCGGACATCGCGGCGGTGTTCGAGAAGTACGGCAGGCCCGAGCTGGTCGAGAAGCTCCAGAAGGGGACGCCGATCGCCCCGATGGCGGGTACGAACGTGCAGGCCAAGTTCGCGGAGTGGAACGAGAAGATCGGATCGAAGAAGTGAGTCGCGTGGCAACCTTCGGAGAGCTGCGGATCGACGGGCTCGGCCGCCGCTTCCCCAACGGTTTCACCGCCCTGGACGGGCTCGACCTCACCGTGAAGGGGGGCGAGTTCATCGCCCTCCTCGGCCCGTCGGGCTGCGGCAAGTCCACCGCGCTGAACCTGCTGGCCGGGCTGCTGGAGCCGACCAGCGGGTCGATCTGGATCGACGAGCACCGGGTGGACACACTGCCGTCGGAGAAGCGCAACTTCGGCATGGTCTTCCAGAACTACGCGCTCTTCCCGCACCTGACGGTCGCCGAGAACGTCGGGTTCGGACTCCGGATGCGCAAGGTGGGCAAGGCCGAGCGCGCCGAGCGGGTCCGCAAGGCGCTCGACCTCGTGCAGTTGGTCGAGCAGGCGGACAAGCATCCCGGGCAGCTCTCCGGTGGGCAGCAACAGCGGGTTGCCATCGCCCGCGCGATCGTGGTCGAGCCCCGACTCGTGCTCATGGACGAGCCCTTGTCCAACCTGGACGCCAAGCTGCGGCTCGACATGCGCACCGAGATCCGGCTGCTGCACCAGGAACTCGGCCTCACCACCGTGTACGTCACCCACGACCAGGCCGAGGCGCTGTCCCTGGCCGACCGGCTGGTGGTCATGCGCAGCGGAGTGGTGCAGCAGATCGGCACCCCGTCGGAGGTGTACGAGAGCCCGGCCAACGCCTTCGTCGCCGCGTTCGTCGGCTACCGCAACGCGCTGCCGGCCCGGATGACCGGGGGATCCGCCGAGGTCGCCGGGCTCGGATGGGCGTTCCCCTGCGAGCGCGCGCAAGGGGCCGACGGCGACGCGGTCGCCATGATCCGCCCGGACGACCTGCTCATCGGCGGCCCGGAGACCAGCAGGCCGATCCCGCTCACCGTGCGGGTGTGCGAGTACCAGGGCCGGACGTTCACGGTCGAGGGCCGTACCGCCGACGGCACGGTGGTGCACGCGAACTCCCTGGAGCCCCTCGCGCCGGGCACGACCGTCGACGCCGGCGTACAACCGGAGCGGATCCAGGTCTTCCCGGCCGACGGTGCGGCCGGCGCGCAGGAACTGGCCCTGGTCGCGAGCGGGGAACAGTCGTGAGCGCCGCCGCCGCGACCCCGCAGGGCGTCCGAGGCCGGGAAGGCGCGCGGGCGTGGGCCCGTGCGCGGGGGATCACCCCGGTGCTGTGGCTGGTCGTCCCCGGCGTGCTGTTCATGCTGCTGTTCTTCGTCTACCCGCTGTTCTACGGGGTCGGCCTGTCGTTCCAGGGCAAGGACGGTCCCCTCTCCGCCTACCAGGCGTTCTTCGACAACCGGCTGCTCAACAACCAGGGCAGCCGCGAGTCGGTGGTCATCACGCTGCAGCTCGCGCTGCTGGCGTCACTGATCAACGTGGGGGCGGCGCTGCCCATCGCCTATCGGATGCGTGGTCCGGTGCGCGGCAAGCGGGTCATCACCGCCGTGGTGCTCATCCCGATGACCCTCGGGACGGTGTTCGTCGCCTCGGCGATGAACAACTTCCTCGGCCCCGCGGGCTGGTTCAACAAGGCGCTGGTGACCGTCGGGCTGGTCGACAAGCCGCTGGAGCTGACCGGCAACTTCCTCGGCGTGCTGCTGTCGCTGGTGATCAGCGGCTTCCCGTTCGCGTTCCTGCTGATGCTCGGCTACGCCTCGGGCATCGACCCGAGCCTGGAGAAGGCCGCCGCCGTGCTCGGCGCGGACGCCCGGGCCAGGTTCCGGCTGATCGCGCTGCCGCTCCTGCTGCCGGGACTGACCATCACGTTCTGCCTGTCGTTCGTGCTCGCGTTCGGCGTGTTCCCCTCGGCGACCCTGGTCGGCAACGACGCGGGACCCACCCGGGTGCTGTCCAAGATCGCCTACACCGAGTACACCAACGCGCAGTACGCCACCGCGTCGGCCACGGCGGTGATCATGGCGGTCATCCAACTGGCGGTGATCGGCCTGGTGTTCGGCCTGCGCAGCAGGCTCTACCGCGGCTCCACCGCAGGGGGTAAAGGATGAGCGCCGAGATCAGCGCCCGCCGTCGATTCACCGTCACCGGCGCGGTCACCTGGACGGGACTGTGGACGTTCATCGGCGGCCTGCTGGTCGCCGTGCTGGTGGTCGTCCTGGCGTCGTTCACCCAGCAGCTCAGCAGCGGATGGCTGCCGGGAGAACTCACCACCAGGTGGTACTCCGGCGCCTGGTCCTACTTCGACCTGCCGACTCTGCTGACCACGACACTGATCGTCGCGGTCACGGTGGTGGCGCTGTCGCTCCTGGTGGCGATCCCGACGGCCTTCGCCCTGTCCAGGCTGGACTTCCCCGGCAAGCGCCTGGTGCTGCTGCTGTTCCTGGTGCCGCAGGTCATCCCGACCATGAGCTACGCGGTGCCGCTGGCCACGCTGGTGTACCAGCTGCGGCTCAACGACACCATCGCCGGGCTCGTGCTGGTGAACCTGGTGCCCGCGCTGCCCTTCGCCGTCCTGGTCCTCATCCCGTTCGTGGACCAGATCGACCCCCGCGTCGAGGACGCCGCCCGCGTGTTCGGCGCGGGGATGCGGCAGGTGTTCCTGCGGGTGCTGGCCCCGCTGATGGTCCCCGGACTGCTGGCCGCGGGTGTGCTGGTCCTCGTCCGGGTGGTCGGCCAGTTCGAGCTGACGTTCCTGGTCGCGGGGCCCAACAGCCAGACCATCGTGGTCGCCCTGTTCGGGGCGTCCCTGCAAGCCGGTCAGCTGCCCTCGCAGCAGATCGACGCCATGGCCGTCGTCTACATGCTCACCACGCTCGTCCTGCTCATGATCGCCCTGCGGTTCGTCGACCCGACGTCCGTCGCCGCACGCAACCGCCGTTGAGGAAGTAGCTCCATGACGAACAAACCCGTACGGGTCGCCCTCGTGGGCGCCGGCAGCATAGCGGAGGGCGCGCACCTGCCCGCCCTGGCAGCCCAGGGCGACCGGGTGCAGATCGTCGCCGCCTGCGACGTGGATCCCGAGCGCGTCAAGTCGTTCTGCGACACCCATGGCATCCCCGGCGCGTACACCGATCTGGGGGAGATGCTCGAACAGGCCCGCCCGGACCTCGTGCACCTGTGCACGCCGCCGAGCCTGCACGCCGAACAGGCCCGGCAGTGCCTGCTGGCGGGCGCCTGGGTGTGGCTGGAGAAGCCGCCCTGTCTCTCCCTGGCCGAGTACGACGTGATCACCGAGGCCGAACAGGCCGGCGGCGCCTACGCGAGCGTGGTGTTCCAGCACCGCTTCGGCGCGGCCGGCCGGCACACGGCGGACCTGATCGCCTCCGGCGGGCTCGGCCGCCCCTTGGTCGCGCACTGCAGCACCACCTGGTACCGCCCGCACTCCTACTACGAGGTGCCGTGGCGCGGCACCTGGGACAGCGAGGGCGGCGGTCCCACCATGGGCCACGGCATCCACCAGATGGACCTGCTGCTGGCACTGCTCGGGGACTGGACCGAGGTGACCGCCGTGGTGGGCCGGCTGGACCGTGACGTGGAGACCGAGGACGTCTCCATGGCGATCGTGCGGTTCGACAGCGGCGCGATGGCGACCGTGGTCAACAGCGTGCTGTCCCCGCGCGAGGAGAGCTACATCCGCGTGGACCTCACCGACGCCACCGTCGAGGTCAAGCACCTGTACGGCTATGGCAACGACGACTGGACCTACACCCCGGCCCCGCACGTGGACGACCAGGAGCGCGTCGCCCGCTGGTCGGCCCCCGCGGGCGACGAACCCAGTTCCCACGCCGCCCAGCTGACCGCCCTGCTCGACGCCCACGACCGGGGCGAACGGCCCCCGGTGAGCGGCGCGGACGGACGGCGCACGCTGGAGCTGGTGACCGCCGTCTACCGGTCGGCGTTCACGCGCAGCACCGTCGCACGAGCCGACCTGACCCCGGCGGACCCCTTCTACCACCGGCTGCACGGCGACACCGACGGCTGGGCCCCCAGCTCGTCCCGCTCCTCCACCTCCACCGAAAGCGAATGATCTTGTGTCCCTCTTCGGACTCCTCGGACTCCTTGAAACTGAGCCGCGACGAGGCATCGTTCGGCCTGACCGCGCACGGGGTGGAACTGCTGCGCTACACCTTCCGCTCCGACACGGCCCCCTCCGAGTGCCCGGCACCGCACCTGCACCCGCTGCGCACCCTGGCCGGCCAGGTCGTCTCGGCGAACCGGCCGCACGACCACCGGTGGCACAAGGGTCTGACGATGACCCTGTCGCACGTCTCGGGACAGAACTTCTGGGGCGGCCCCACCTTCGACGCCACCGCCCCCGGCCACGGATACGTCCAGCTCGACAACGTCGGGTGCCTCAGGCACGAGGGCTTCGACGAACTCGAGTGCGACGGTCGGGAACTGCGGCTGACCGAACGGCTGACGTGGCTGACCGCGCGCGGCGAGGAGTGGTTCACCGAGGTGCGCACGCTGCGGGTCCACGACGTGGACGCGACCGCGGGGGCGTGGACGCTGCGCTTCGGCTCGGTGCTGACCAACGTGAGCGGCCGCGACCTGGAGATCGGCAGCCCCACCACGGCGGGCAGGCCCGCCGCCGGCTACACGGGCCTGTTCTGGCGCGGCCCGCGGGACATGACCCACGGCTCGGTGCTCGCCGACGGGGACCTGGAAGGCGGCGAGGTCATGGGCCGCACCGCGGCGTGGCTGGCGTACTCCTCCCCGCACGACGAGGTCGACGCGGCCTCCACCCTCGTCTTCGAGCAGGACCCCGACGAGGAGGGGACGACCCACTGGTTCGTGCGCAGCGAACCGTTCCCCGCGGTCGCCCCGTCACCGGCCTTCCACGAGGAACTCGTCCTGCCCGCCGGGGACGCCCTGCGCCGCCACTCCCGGATCGTCGTCGCCGACGGTCTGTGGGACCGCGCCGCCGTCACCGGATACCTCAAGGAGCACCCGTGGTGACCTTCCCCGGCGGCACCGGCGTCTCGGGGCTGGAGGTCTACCCCTGGGAGGCCGCCGACGGCTGCCACGGCGGGTCACCGCACCTGCACACCGTCTGCACCGAGGGCTACGTCGTCGTGGCGGGCAGCGGTGAGCTGCAGACCCTCACCCCCTCCGGGTACGCCTCCGTCCCCCTGCGGGCGGGCACCGTCGCCTGGTTCAGCCCGGGCACGGTGCACCGCGCGGTCAACCACGGCGGCCTGCGGGTGGTCGTGGTGATGCAGAACGCCGGCCTGCCCGAGGCGGGCGATGCCGTCCTCACCTTCCCACCCGACATGCTGGCCGACGCCGAGCGCTACCGCGCCGCCGTCACCCTGGACCCGGACGACCTCGAAGGCTCCGCCCGGCGTCGGCGTGATCTGGCCGTCGCCGGGTTCCAGACCCTGCGAGACCGCCTGGCGGACGGCGACCCCGAGCCGCTCCTCACCCTCTACCGCCAGGCCGCGGCGCTCGTACGGCCACGGGCTGCCGCATGGCGCGACATCGTCGCCGCCGGCCCCGCGGCGGCGGTCGCGGCCAGTTCCCGGCACATCGACGCACTGCTGGAATCAGACAGCTCCCACCTGCGGGACGCGCAGGTCACGTCAGCGGACGCCCCCGCTCCGGACGATCGCGCCTTCGGCATGTGCGGACGCCTGGACACCTACCGGACGACCTGACCGCCCCCTCCCCGCCCACCGTCATGGTGACGGAGGGCGGGCCAGCACACCCCCACGCACGACAAGCAAGGGAGATTTTCGACGATGAGAATCCTCAGAGGGCTCACCGTGGCCGCTGCCGCCACGGTCCTGAGCACCTTGGTCGGGGTGGTGCCCGCGCAAGCGGACACGATCACGGTCACGGTGGACTACGGTGCCGACGCCGGGCCGTCGAATCAGGTCGCCAGCGGCTATCTGCACGGGATCGACGCCGCCTCGCCCGCCCAGTACCTGATCGACGGTGTGAAGGTCCGGGCGATCCGCGGCGCGGACCACCACCCGAACCTGCCCAGCCTGTTCGACGGTCCCACCTACGACCGGGTCAAGGCCACCGGGGCACGCCTGCAGGTCGGCGTCTACTACTACGTCGCGGATCCCAACCACCCCGACCGCAACTACCGGCCCGGGGACGGCGGCGACCAGGACCGCTGGCGGAACATCGTCAACAGCGTCTACGACGAGGCGCAGACCGACAACTACGACGTCGACTCCTGGATCACCTGGAACGAACCGGACCTGCAGTGGAACACCACCGCGCGGCCCTTCACCAGCTACCTCGCCGCGCACAACGTCGCCTACGACACCCTGAAGGCGCGTGACTCCGCACTGAAGGTGCAGGCCCCGGAGCTGTCCGGCTACAGCTTCGCGCGGCTCACGCAGTTCCTGACCTACTGCAAGCAGAACGACTGCCTGCCGCAGGTGCTGTCCTGGCACGAGTTGACGGCGGGTGCTCCCGACATCCCGGGCCACACCGCGCAGATCAAGCAGTGGATGATCGACAACGGCATCACCCCGATGCCGATCGCGATCACCGAGTACCAGGGCACCGGGTACGGAAAGGCGGACGCGTGGGACGCGGGCGTCAACGTCCGCTACCTCGCCCAGTTCGAGCGCAGCGTGCCCAACGGCCTGACCGACGGGCTCTACTCCGCCTGGGAATGGGTCGGGGACAACCCGGCCTTCGTGGCGACCCTGGGCAACGCCGCGACCCCGAACGCGGCTCTGCCGAGGGGTGTGTGGTGGAACTACAACACGTACAAGGACATGACGGGGCGGCTCGTGGGCACCACGTCGTCGGCCGCGGGCACGGTGGACGCCTTCACCTCCGTCGACACCGCCCAGCGCCGTTCGACCGGTCTGGTGGGCAACCAGACGACAGCCGCGCACACGGTCACGCTGGATCTGCGCAACATTCCCGCCGCGCTGCAGCGTGATGGGAAGGTCCGGCTTCGGGCCACCCGCTTCGACGATGTCGCGGAGCTGACCAATCCGGTCAAGGTTCTGGAGGGCGACTACGCGGTCAGCGGGAACGCGGTGCAGGTGAGCCTGCCCGCGCTGCCTGCCAGTGCCTCGCTGCGTTTCGATGTCAGTCCGGTCGTCGCGGGCAGCCCCAAGACGGTGTACGAGGCCGAGTCGCTGCCCGTCACTTCCACTTCCGGGGTGGTGCGCCGCAACTTCACCGAGGACGGGGCCAGCGGTGGGCAGGCCAGCGCGCTGGAGTCGACCGCGGTCGGGCAGTCCGTGACCTACACGGTCAACGTGCCCGCCACGGGGCGTTATGAGCTCAGCGCCTATCTGAAGCGGCTGGCGAACCGGGGCTTCTTCCAGCTCTACGTCGACGGCAAGGCGTTCGGTCCGCCGCAGGACGAGTACGGAACGGCCGCGGAGTACTACCGGACCACCTTCGGTCATCTCCAGCTCTCCGCCGGTCAGCACACCCTGCAGTTCAAGGTCGTCGGGAAGAACGCCGCCTCCAGCAACCACTGGATGACGTTCGACCGCTTCGAACTGTTCCCCCTGACCTGACCCGGGACCATATTCCGGACGCACGGGGTGATCGGAGGCCAAGGCCGACCGGTCACCCCTGCTCCGGCCCCCCTTCCGACGGCGTGGACGTCACGCGGACTCCTGGGCATCCCACGACAGCCTGCCGGTCACCCCAGGCCGCGGGGCCCGCCACTGTTCGGATACCGGCGCCATCCCCAGTTCCGCCGTACGAACGCCCCCGCTTGCCCATCCCAAGGAGGACCTCCCCGTGCGGATTGCCATGAGCCTGCATGACAGGCTCACCAGACGCATCGCGACCCTGGCCGCCGTGCTTCTCGGCCTCGCCCTGCTCATCGGCCCAGTACCGTCCCCCGCCTACGCCGCTACCAGCACCGCGATCACCGTGGACGGCACCAGCGGTGGACGCACCTTCGACGGCATCGGTGCGATCAGCGGCGGCGGCGGCAACAGCCGTCTGCTGCTCGACTACCCGGCCACCCAGCGCAACCAGGTCCTGGACTACCTGTTCAAGCCCGGTTACGGCGCTTCCCTGCAGATCCTCAAGGTCGAGATAGGAGGTGACACCAACTCCACCGACGGCGCCGAGATCAGCCACCAGCACACCAGGGGCGACATCGACTGCGACGCCGGCTACGAGTGGTGGATGATGGAGCAGGCCAAGGCCCGCAACCCCGCCATCAAGCTCTCCGCCCTGGCCTGGGGCGCCCCCGGTTGGATCGGCAACGGCACGTTCTACTCCCAGGACGGCGTCGACTACCTGATCTCCTGGCTCGACTGTGCCAAGCAGCGTGGCCTGACCATCGACTACATCGGCGGCCGGAACGAGCAGCCCTACAGCGCCTCCTTCTACAAGGACCTCAAGGCGGCGCTGATCTCGAACGGCTACACCTCGACCAAGCTGGTCGGCGGCGACGAGAACAACTGGGACGTCGCCACCGGCATGAAGAACGACAGCGCCCTGAACAGCGCCGTGGACATCGTCGGCTCGCACTACCCGTGCGTGTACCAGTCGGCGATGACCACCTGCACCTCCACTGCCGACGCCAAGGCGCTCGGCAAGCAGCTGTGGGCCAGCGAGAACGGCTCGGAGAACGCCGAGACCGGCGCGGCACCGGTCGCCCGCGCCATCAACCGCGGTTATATCGACGCGAAGATGAGCGCGTACATCAACTGGCCGCTGCTCGCCTCCGACTACCAGAACCTCTTCTTCCACGACCAGGGTCTGATCACCGCGAACCAGCCGTGGTCCGGCCACTACAACGTGTCCCGCACCGTCTGGGCCATGGCGCAGACCACGCAGTTCACCTCGCCGGGCTGGAAGTACCTGGACAGCGCGACCGGCTACCTCGGCGGCGACCGCGCCAACGGCAGCTACGTCAGCTACGCGGCGCCCGACAAGAGGGCGTGGAGCACCGTCATCGAGACCCTGGACGCCACCGAGGCGCAGACGGTCACCCTGAACACCACGGGCGGTCTGCCCGGCGGCACCCTGCACGTGTGGTCCACTGACATGTCGGCGCCCGCCGGCAAGGCCACCCCGCGCATGGTGAAGAACGCCGACCTGACGGCAAGCAACGGGACCTACTCACTTACCCTGCAGCCCGGGCGCGTCTACACCGTGACCACCACCACCGGTCAGGGCGCGGGTACCGTCACCTCCCCGTCGCGCACCCGGCTCGCACTGCCGTACTCCGACTCCCTCGCCGGCTACAGCACCGGCAAGGAGGCGAAGTACCTCGCCACCATGAACGGCGCCTACCAGTCCGCGCCCTGCGCCGGCGGCCGCAGCGGCCAGTGCCTGCGCCAGACGGCGCCGACGCAGCCGATCACCTGGTGGTCCCCGACCATGGACAGCATCCAGCCGTACACCCTCATGGGCGACGTGGGCTGGAGCAACTACACGGTCAGTGCCGACGTACTGCTGGAGAAGAGCGGCAGCGGCGCCACGATCCTCGGCCGCGTCGGCACCCAGCCGAAGTTCAACGGCGGCCTGAACGCCTACCACCTGCGCCTGACCGACACCGGTTCCTGGACGGTGTACAAGACCAGCAGCGACAAGTGGGCATGGACCGCCCTCGCCAGGGGCACCGTCACCGCCCCGGGGACGAACACCTGGCACAAGCTGGCCCTGACCTTCCAGGGCAGCAGCATCACCGCCAAGATCGACGGCACCACCGTCGCCACGCTCACCGACACCAGCTACGGGGGCGGTCTGGTCGGCCTCGGTGCGGACAACTACAACGCGGTCCAGTACTCCAACCTGTCCATCACCCCCGAAACCGTGCCCGACCTCTCCGGCACCTACAAGATCGTCAGCGTCAAGAGCGGCAAGGCCCTCGACACGTCCGGAGGCGGCACCGCGAACGGCACGCCCGTCGTCCAGTGGACCTCCGGTTCGGGAACGAGCCAGCAGTGGAAGCTGGCCCTGAACAGCGCCGGCTACTACACGATCACCGGTGTCGGCAGCGGCAAGGCGCTGGACATCCCCAACGTCAGCACCTGGCCCGGGACCCAGCTGGCTCTGTGGGCCCCCAACTCCGGCACCAACCAGCAGTGGGTGGTCGCTCCGAGCGACAACGGTGCCTACACCATCGAGTCACGCTCGAACGGCTACAAGGCCGACGTCGCCGGAGGCTCCACCGCCGACGGCGCGGTTGTCGGCCAGTGGTTCACCACCGGCGGCAGCAACCAGCTGTGGAAGCTGGTGAAGGTCTCCTGACGGCGACCGGGTGAACTCGAGGGCGGTGCAGTCCCGGACCACCGGCCTGCACCGCCCTGTACGCACCAGCGCTGGGCCACGCGCCCAGGCGGTCGCACCGGGCCTGCGCGATCTTCAGAGCATCCCCAGTGGTGCCGTATCAGGAGACCGGGGCGGCTTCCAGGAACTGGTGGAGAGAGGCCGTCATGTCGGCGACGAAGGCGTCGCGCGTGGAGTCGTCGACGTGGTCCAGGGACAAGTAGGGGTTGAGGTCCTCCAGCTCGACCAGGAGGAGTTCGCCGTCCGGAGTACGGCAGGCGTCCACACGCTGGATGCCGTGTGCGAGGGTGTTCCAGTCGATGAAGCGCCGGGCGAACGCCAGGTCGCTTTCGGTGGGCCGGTATGAGGCCAGAGCCCAGCGACGGTCGGGGTCGGGGGCGTTGAGGGCGTACTGGAAGGAGTCGTCGACGTAGTAGAACGACACCTCGTAGCGGAAGTCGATGCGGGGCTGGACCAGGACGTCGCCGTAGGTGAGGTCGTGCAGCGCGTCCCGAGACACGAAGTCGAGGCCGATGGAGTCCGCTCCGGCCTTCGGCTTGACCGCGTACTGGTCGCTCTCCGGGAGCAGTCCGAGGTCCTCGGGCCGTTCGACGGTGGGGATGACGGGGTATCCGGCCGCGGTCAGATCCAGCAGGTACTGCTTGCCAGCCATGTCGGCCCGGCCGGTGAGCGGGTTGTAGATCCGCGTCCCGCGCGCTGCCGCCCGGTCCCGGAAGGCGTCGTACTCCTTCTGGTAGTGCAGTACGGGGCCGCTGTTACGGACCACCACCGCGTCGAAGTCGTCCATCATGGCGGCGGCGTCGAGCGGATGGCACAGGGCTAGGTCGAAGTCGTTCCGCAACCGGGACGACAACAAGATGTCCTCGTCGCAGTAGCGCCGCCCGCGAGCCTGATACGCGAGATCGGTGACGTAGAGGATGCGGGAACGGACGGGCATGGGGCGTTCTCCTGGGGTGTTGTACGAGTTCACTCATCTTCCCACTCGGTGTCGGGCCACGGTCGCTTCCCACGGTTGCCCGTGGCACGGGGGCGTCCGCGCGTCGCTCAGGCCCAGATGTCCCCGACGGTGAAGCCGTCGACGAACGGGTCGTCCGGGTCGAGTACATGGGTGCTGTAACCGGAGATCCAGGCCTGGCCGCCGATGGTGGGGACAACTCCGGTGTAGGGCCCGACCTGTACCTCCCGGATGAGTTCGCCGGTGTAGACGGTGCCGAGGACACCCTCGTGGCGAAAGGGTTCGTTGAGCTTGAGGGCGCCCTTGGCGTACAGGGTGGCCATCCGCGCGCACGTGCCGGTGCCGCACGGGCAGCGGTCGACCGAGCCAGTCCACGTCGCGGGGTCGGAGAAGTCCACGGGGCCGCTCGCCACCGTCACCGCGTTCTTCATGTCGGCGGCCGGATTGTCGGTGGGGCCGGACAGCTGGGAGATCGTGATCCCGATGCCCGGGTAGTCGGGGTGCTCGACGGGCAGCTGGTCCTGGGCGGCCCGGAGGATCAGGGAGGAGACACGGGTGATCTCCCGCCCGTGGGACGGCACCAGCTCCAGCCCCGCGAACTGCCGCACGTCCGCGATGACGTAGAACATGCCGCCCCAGCCGACGTCGACGGTCACCGGGCCGAGTCCGGGGACGTCGATCACGGCGTCGAGGTGCGCGGCGAAGGCGGGCACGTTCTCGAAGGTGACCTGCTTCACCTTGCCGTCGCGGCACTCGGCCCGGATGCCGATGAGCCCTGCCGGGGCTTCGAGCGTGAACTCGGTGACGGGCTCCCGCATGGGGATCATGCCGGTTTCGAGCAGGACGGTCGCGACGGCGATGGTGTTGCCGCCGCTCATGACGGGGTACTCGACCTGCTCCATGATGATGTAGCCGGCCGCGGCGTCCGGGTGCTTGGGCGGGACGATCAGGTTGCAGCACAGGGGCGGATAGCCACGGGGCTCGCGCAGCATGAGCGACCGGAGCTGGTCGTCGTTCCGTTCGAGCCACTTCATCTGCTCGTAGACGGACTCGCCGGGGATGTGCGGGACACCCCCGGTGATGACGCGCATCGGCTCGCCCGAGTGGGTCTCCACCGCGTGGATCATTCGCTTGAAAGACATTGTGACCGACTTCCTTCGCCGTCTCTCAGATCGCTCGGCACAGGCGGGCCGCGTCCAGCATCGCGGCGTGGACGTTCCTGCTGGCCACCGCGTCCCCGATACGGAACAGCCGGAACGAACCGTCCTCGTTGCGGACCACCGACTGGGGCCCCAGAGCCAGCAGTTCCGTCAGGTCGACGGCGCCCAGGTTGGTCGA
Organism: Streptomyces sp. TRM68416; assembly: GCF_014596915.1. GTDB lineage: Bacteria > Actinomycetota > Actinomycetes > Streptomycetales > Streptomycetaceae > Streptomyces. Next base: position 30,857 of record NZ_JACVWU010000041.1, on the reverse strand, counting down.
GGAGTCCAGCAGCTCGTCGTAGAGCTCCCGGACCGGATCGGTGCCCATCTCGGCCACGACGGCGTCGAAGGTGCGCTGCTCACGGAAGGCGAAACCGTCCACCCCCAGTTCCACCGTCACACCGTCCGCGGTCTTGGTGACCCCGCGCAGCCGCCGGAGGACGGTGACCGCGACGCCGTTCTCCGCCAGCGTGTTGAAGTAGGAGGACGCCGTGAGCGAACCTACGTCGGGGGAGAGGGTGCGCTCGGGCGTGACGATCTCGACGGTGGCGCCGCCCTGGACCAGGGCCTCCACCGCGTCGAGTGCCTGGTTGCCGCCGTGGTCGTCGTAGACCATCACACGCCCCCGCAGTCGCTTGGCCCCCGAGAGCACGTCCCAGGTGTCGTGGACCAGCCGGGCCCCCGGGACGCGGGGGGCGGCCGGAGCGCCGCCGGTCGCGACGATCACGACGTCCCAGGACTGCTCAAGAAGCGTCGGGCCGTCGACGTAGGTGTTCAGCGAGACCGGAACGCCCAGGCGGGCGAGTTCCTCGGTGCGCCAGTCGATGATTCCGCGCAGGTCGCGGCGACGCTGGGACTTCGATGCCAGCAGGAGCTGTCCGCCCACCCTGTCGGCGGCCTCGAAGAGGTGTACGTCGTGACCGCGCTCGGCGAGGACCCGGGCCGCTTCCAGGCCGGCGGGCCCGGCTCCGACCACCGCCACGCGCTTCGGTGTGCTCGCACGGTCGATGCGCTGGGGTACGTCGAGTTCGCGGCCGGTGGACGGGTTGTGCATGCAGTACGCCGCACCGGAGGCGTAGATGCCGTCGATGCACATGTTGGCGCCGACGCACGGACGGATGCGGTCCGTGTGGCCGTCGCGGACCTTGTTGGGCAGTTCGGGGTCGGCCATCAGGGCCCGGGTCATGCCGACCATGTCGAGCAGTCCCTCGGCGACGGCGTACCGCGCGGTGGCGACGTCGCTGATGCGGGCGGCGTGCATGACCGGGACGGAGAGCTTCTGCTTGATGCGTCCGGCGAACTCCAGGTGGGGAGAGGCCGGCGTGGACATCGGCGGAATGGTGCGGGCCAGGTCGGCGTCGGTGCCGATCGAGCCCTTGATGAGGCTGATGAAGTCGATCCCGGCCTCGGTGATGTCCTCGGCGATGCGCAGCGCCTCGGGCGTCTCCAGGCCGCCCTCACGCTCCTCGTCGAAGGTCATGCGCGCGCCGATGACGAAGTCGGGGCCGACGGCTTCTCGTACCGCGCGGATGACCTGGAGCGGGTAGCGCATCCGGTTCTCGTAGGAGCCGCCGTACTCGTCGTCCCGGTGGTTCCAGTACGGCGTCCAGAACGAGTCCAGGAAATGGCCCCAGGTCATGAGTTCGACCCCGTCGAGGCCGGCCGACCGGCAGCGCTGCGCGGCGGCGACGAAGTCCTTGAGCACCCGGTCGAGGTCCCACTGCTCGGCCGCCTTGGTGAACGCGCGGTGCGCGGGTTCGCGGACGTTGCTCGCCGAGATCGCCGGGAGCCAGGTGTCGGTGTAGTTGCTGGTGCGGTGGCCGAGGTGGGTGAGCTGGGTCATCACGGCGGCGCCCTGCTCGTGGACCTCGTCGGCGAGCCGGCGCAGCCAGGGCTCCGACTCGTCCTTCCAGAGCTGCAGGTTTCCGAAGGCGGGGGCGCTGTCCCGGCTGACCAGCGCGCTGCCCCCGATCATGGTCAACGCGACGCCACCACGGGCCTTCTCGACGTGGTAGGCGCGGTAGCGGTCCTTGGGCAGACCGTCCTCGCTGTAGGCCGGCTCATGGGACGTGCTGACGATGCGGTTGCGCAACGTCAGGTTCTTCAGGACGAACGGGCTCATCAGGGGGTCGGTGACAGCCACCTCACACCTCCGCGGATTGTCCGGACGGGCGGGTCAGCGCCCGTGGTTGTGCATGACGTGCTTGGTGCGCGAGTAGTCGTCCAGGGCGTAGATCGACAGGTCCCGTCCGTAGCCGGAGCCCTTGAAGCCGCCCCAGGGGACTTCTCCGGCCAGGACCAGGTGGGAGTTGACCCAGACGGTTCCGAAGTCGAGACGGGCCGCGATGTCGTGGCTGCGACGGGCGTTCTCGGTCCACACGGATGCCGACAGGCCGAGCGGTACGTCGTTGGCCCGTCGTACCGCCTCCTCCTCGTCGGCGAAGGTCTCGACGGTGACGACGGGGCCGAAGATCTCCTCGCGGGCGACCTCGGCGCCTTCGGGGACGTCGACCAGCACGGTCGGCGCCACGAAGTAGCCGGGTCCGTCGAGGGCTCCGCCGCCGGTCGCCACCCGGACGCCTTCGGCCTTGGCACGCTCCAGATAGCCCGTGACCCGCTCGAAGTGCGCCTTCGAGACCATGGGGCCGACCTCCACGTCCTCGCCGGAGGTCGGCTCACCGACGACCAGGGACCGGACCTCGCCGACGAGCTGCTCGACGAACCGCTCGGCGACCGACTCGTGGACGAGGACGCGACAGGCGGCCCCGCACTCCTGGCCCGAGTTCCAGAAACTGCCGGTGCGCAGTGACGACGCGGTGGCCGCCAGGTCGGCGTCCTCGAAGACCACGACCGGTGCCTTGCCGCCCAGTTCGAGGTGCACTCGCTTGAGGGTGTCGGCGGCGGCCCGGGCGACGGCACGACCGCTGTTGACCGAACCGGTCAGGGCGATCATGTCAACGTCCGGGTGCTCGGCGAGGCGGGCCCCGGCGACCGCGCCGTAGCCGTTGACGACGTTCACCACGCCGGGCGGCAGGAGATCGGCGACGAGTTCGGCGAACTTCAGGGTCGTCAGCGGGGTCTGCTCGGACGGCTTGATGACCAGGGTGTTGCCGGCGGCGAGAATCGGCGCGATCTTCCAGGCCGCCATGAGCAGGGGGTAGTTCCACGGGGTGATCACGCCGACCACGCCGAGCGGTTCGCGCAGGATGACCGAGAGATGGTCCTCGGCGTAGTCACCAGCGGCCAGGGAGGTGGTCGCGCGCACCGCGCCCGCCATGAAGCGGAAGGTGTCGATCGTCATGGCCACGTCGTCCCGGGACACCGCGAGCGGCTTTCCGGTGTTCGCCGACTCCAGCCGGACGAGGAGGTCGGTGTGCTCCGCCAGCCGGTCGGCGACGGCGTGCAGCACCTCCGAGCGGTCCTTGGGGACCCGAAGCGCCCACTGCTCCTTGGCCGAGACCGCGGCGGCGACGGCGCTGTCGATGTCCTCGACGGTTGCCTCGGGAATGCGCGCGATGACGTTCTCCGTGCTCGGGTCGACCACGTCGATCGCCTGCTGCGTCGATCCGTCGACGAACTTCCCGTCGATGAAGTGGCGGGCTGGGGGCAGGTCGGCTTCGGTGATCAGGGGCGGCGCGTCCGTGGCGCGTCGAACCGCGGCGGTGGGGCCGGTAGTGGTGGTCATGGTCGGTGACTCCTTGAGTGTGGTCGAGTGGGGGTGGGCCGACGCCGGGTGGTGCGGGGGCCGGTCAGCCGACGCTCCGGCCGACGCCGTGCAGTTCGGCCTGCTGGTAGACGCTCCAGGCCGCTGCCGCGTCCTGCACGCCGAGGCCGGCGCTGAGATACGTCACGATGTCGCCGTCGTCGCTGCGGCCGGCCACGGCACCGGTCAGGACATGGCCGAGTTCGAGGACCTCCAGCTCCGCCGAGGCGCTCTGCGCCCGGTCGGCGACGAGCGGACCGCAGTTCTGGCGCGCCGTCGGTGCGTGATCGACGACGACGTGGCGGCCGGCGCGCAGGACGTCGGGGCCGATCTCGCAACGGTGCCGGTCGAAGGATCCGACCGCGACGACCGTGGTACCGGGTCGGAGCTGACGCGCGGTGAACAGTGGCTCGGTGGCCAGCGTGGCGCAGACGACGACGTCCGCCTCGGAGATCGCGTCGCTCAGGGACCGCACCGGTTCGACGTCGAACCCCTGCTCGCGCAGGCGTCCGACGGCGGCGTCGAGCGGGGACCCGGGCGGTGACCACATTCCGGTCCAGGCATAGCCCTTGTCGCGCTGCAGAGCGGCGACGTGCGCCTGCCCCTGTACCCCGGACCCCAGTACGAGGAGGCGGGCCGCGTCCTTCCTGGCCAGTGCCTCGACCGCGACCGCGCTCGCGGCGGAGGTGCGCAGTGTGGTGATCGCCGTACCGTCCATGAAGGCCAGCGGGACGCCGGTGCGGGGGTCGAGCACGGCGACCACCGCATGGATGGTGGGCAGGCCGCTTCCCGCGTTCCCGGGGTTGATGCTCCCGAACTTGCAGACCGGGCCGCTCGCCGGGTCGAGGCGGGAGGCGTAGCAGAAGACACTGTCGGGGTCGTCGGCGTAACCGCCCAGGATCTTCTCCGGCTGCCATGCCTCTCCCCGCGCGAGAGCGACGAACGCCGCCCGCTGCGAGGCGATCGCGGTGTCGATGTCGAAGACGGAACGGACGTCGTGCTCGTCGAGGAATCTCATGACTGCGGCCCTTCCTCAGCGTGCCGTCGAGAGCTGCGGCATCGTCTCGATCAGGGAGGAGATCCTGGCGGCGGTGGCGTCGTCGAGGCCGAGCAGCGGCTCACGGGGCGCGCCGACGGGCAGGCCGACCGCGTTCAGGGCGGCCTTGACCGCCGGGATGAACGGGGCGGACATGATCGCGTCCATCAGCGGGTAGATCCGCGCCCATTCGGCCTGCGCGCGGGCGAGGTCGCCGTCGCGCAGCGCCCGGTGGATCGAGACGAGTTCGACCGGCATCACGTTCGCGGTCCCGGCCATGACACCGGCGGCGCCCTCGGAGATCGCCTGCAGCAGGAGGCTGTCCCAGCCGATGAAGGTGGAGATGACGTCGCCGTAGCGGTGGATCAGCTGCCCGGCCTGGGCCATGTCGGCGCTGGTGTCCTTGATGTACTGGATGTTCTCGACCTCGCGGGCGAGCTGTCCGACGGTCTCCGGCGAAAGGTTGACCCCGGTGGCGCCGGGCAGGTTGTAGAGCATGATCGGAATGTTCACGGCGTCGGCGACGGTGCGCAGGTAACGCAGCGTCTCGTCGAGCGTGAGCGGCTCGTAGTAGGGGGCGACCACCATCAGGATCGAGGCTCCGGCGGCCTCGGCATGGCGGGAGAGCTCGATCGCCTCCCTGGTGCTCACCGCACCGGTCTGGGCGATGACCGGCACACGTCCGGCGACCTGGTCGACGACGGTCTCGACCACCTGGCGCCGTTCCGCGGCGCTCATCGCCGCGAACTCACCCGTGGATCCGCAGGCGACGACACCGTCGACCCCGCCGTCGATGCTGCGGTCGACCAGGCGGCGCAGTGTCTTCTCGTCGAGTTCTCCGTCCGAGGCGAACGGTGAGGCGAGTGCGGTGAGGACACCGCTCAGCTGTGTCGACATTGTCGAGTCTCCTGAGATGAAGGCTGTGGGCGGGCGAGCGCCGGGGCGTGGATACCGGGCAGCGGACGGGAGGCCGGAGCCGTCGGGCTCCGGACGGAACGGTCGGCTCAGGGAGTGGCGCCCGCCGGCGCCAGGCCGTGCGGGGCGGTCTGCCGGTCGGTGGCCAGCAGGCTCTGGGCCTCCTGGGCCGCGGAGAGTCCGGACGAGATCGCGGTCTCGGTGTAGAGGGTGCCGAGGTAGTCACCGGCCAGGAGGACGCGTCCGGTGCGGCGGGTGAGCGTCTGCTGGAGCTTTCCGCGGCCCGGGAAGCAGTACGGCGCACCCGTGGGCCAGCGCTGAACCTCGGCCTCGACGACCTTGTCGGCGAAGCCGGGCAGGACCTGGTCGAGGTCGTCGAGGTAGATCCGGCGGATCTTGTCGTCGTCGTGCTCCAGCAGCTCGCGGGCCAGACTGCCCGGCGAGAAGGTCATGATGCTGCTGCCGGGCCGGCGTTCCGACTCGTAGCCGTGCACGACGTTGGACATGTTCAGCGCGACATTGAAGGATCGTTTCGGTGTGGCGATGCCGTAGGCGTCGTCCCAGACCTGGCGCCCCGTCTCGTTGCTGAGGAACGCGGCACTCACGTAGGGGCCGTAGACGATCTTCGACAGGGCCTCGCGGATGTAGGGGTCGAGATCGACGGCGATCCGGTGGCTGACGGTCGCGGGCGTGGCCAGGACCACGCAGCGGGCCTCGACCTCCTTCTCCACGCCGCCCTCCCGGTAGCGGATCACGACGGAGCCGTTCTTCTGGATCACCTCGTCGACGGTCGCGTTCAGCCGCACCCGGTCGCCCAGGGTCGCGGCGATGGACTCGGTGAGGGTGGACGGGCCGCCGATGATGCTCTGCGAGAGGCCCGCGCCGATGTTCCACACCAGGCTGAAGTAGCCGACGCCCGCGCCCGCGGAGAGCTGGTCGATGTCGGCGGCGGAGCGGGTGACCGTGGGCTTGAACAGGGCCTCGGCGTCCTCGGGGAGGTCGCCGATGAAGTCCTTGAAGGAACGGTCGTTCATGAAGTCGTAGATACGCTGCTGGCGTTGGGCCTCGGTCTCGCCCTTGCGCCGCTGCACGATCCGGGCGTAGCGGGCCACGTGCAGGGCGACCTTCGCGCCTGCCCTGACCATGCCGACCCGCGCCGACATCGGCATCGGAATGCGGAACGGGTAGCTCTCCACGCGGCCTCTGAGCAGCAGCTTGCCGTTCATCGACAGTCCGGCCAGCGAGCCGGGCACCGCCACCGAGTCCACGCCGGTGCTGTTCAGCAGCCATGACGTGGCCGAGTCGCCGCCGGCGTAGACGTGACCACCCCAGTTGAGCCAGTACGGTCCGCGGCGCTCCGAGCGGATGCGTCCGCCGACCCGGCCCTCGGATTCGAGCAGGAGTGTGTCCCAGTGCCGCAGACGCCAGCCGGCGGCGAGACCGGCGATGCCGCCTCCCACGATCACTACGTCTTTCATCGACCCTCCTGCGCAGTTGCGGGTGAATATTTCGGCCGCTCGAAGAGCCTTGCCGTGCCATGTCCCGTTGTGCCGAGCGATACGGCCACCAGGGTGTTCGGGGGATCCGTCCGGGCCTCCGCCGAACGGTGGGTTCGGACCGGTTGGTCAGACGTTCGCGGGGCGGCCGACGGGTTTGCCGCTTTGCGGCGTCAGTGCCGCGGCCTCGTGCAAGGCCATGCCGCGGGTCTCGGGCGCCCAGAAGACGGAGACGACGGCGCCGACTAGGCTGATGGCGGCGGCCGCCAGCATGGTGCCGCCGACACCCCAGCCGGTCAGGGCCATGGGGACGAGATAGGTGCCGACGGCGGCGCCGATCCGGCTGGCCGAGGAGGCCAGGCCCACGGCGGAGCCGCGCATCTCGGTCGGGAATAGTTCGTTGGGGTAGATCCACTGCAGGATCTGGGTGCCGCCGATGATGACCGCGTACAGGGCGAACAGGGTCATGATCACGCCCGAGGGGGCGTCGGGGAAGATGCCGAGCAGCAGCAGGGCGAGGCCCGACCAGAGGAAGCTGTGGATGACCAGCGGACACCGGCCCATCTTGTTCACGCCGAGCAGGGCGACCACACAGCCGATCAGGAACATCACGGTGATCATGGCCTCGCCGATGTTGGCCAGGCCGCCCTCCAGCTTCAGCGCGTCCAGGATCTTCGGGCCGAAGGCGTAGATGGCGAAGAGCGGGACGATGGAACAGGTCCAGAAGACGGTGATGTAGAGCATCCGTCCGCCGTAGCCGGAGCGCAGGATCGCCTTGATGTCGACGTTCTCGCGTTCCTCGGCCTCGTCCGGCATGTCGGCGACCGTCACGTCAGGGCCGTAGACCTGCTGCAGGACGGCGTTGGCTTCGTCCACGCGCCCCTTGTTGGCCAGCCAGCGCGGGGACTCCGGTGTGCCGTGGCGCAGCAGCACGATGACCGTGGCGGGCAGGGTGGCGCTGGCGAGCATCCACCGCCAGGCGTCGTTGCCCATGGTCGACAGCATGATCTCGCCGACGATGTAGGCCGCGGCGGCGCCCACGAACCACATGACGACCAGGCCGCCGAGCAGCGGGCCCCGGTAGCGGCGGGGCGTGAACTCGGCCAGCAGCGAGGTGGCGATGGGGTAGTCCGCGCCGACCGCGGCGCCGATCAGCAGCCGCAGGATGAAGAGCCACACCGGGTCGGTGGCCCAGAACTGGGCGACCGAGCAGACGATGATGGCGATCAGGTCGATGGTGTAGAGGAGCTGTCGGCCGAACCTGTCGGTCAGCCAGCCGCCCACGAACGCGCCGAGGAAGATGCCGATGAGCGCGGACGCGCCGATCAGGCCCTCGGCGGAGTCGGACAGGTTCAGCTGCGGCGAGATCTGCACCATCGCGACGCCGATGATGCTCAGGACGTACCCGTCGAGGAACGGACCCCCGGAGGAGTACAACGCGAGCTTCTTGTGGAACCGGGACAGTGGTGCGTCATCCAGCCTGTTTCCGGCGTTCACGGTCATCACGGCCTCCTGGAGCGATTCCCGGGCTCACTCGTCGAGGGGGGTTCCGGGGCAGGCGGGGGTTGATGTCTTGTCGTAGGTGTCGGACGTCCGGTCCCGACACGTCCCATGCGCTGATGTCTGGGGGCAGGGGCTTCGTCACGCGATGCCCGGGGGGGAGCTCCGGTCCCACCGCGGTTGCCCGCCACCATAGGATGTGATCACAGATCACACAATGGGTTGGAGTGGGGTTCAGGTGGAGTTTTCGAAGGAGGTTCCCGCTGGGGCGGCGCGGCCCGGAGACGGGACGGACGCGAGCGTTCGTCGAACTCCTGCCACCGACCAGGCCCTTTATGATTCAGTCGTGCGTATGTCCAAACGTGTCGAGCCGTCGCCCTCTCTGACCGACCAGGTGTACGCGGTACTGCACGAGGCGATCACGAGTGGCGAGTATCCAGCCGGCTACCGCTTGCGGATCCGTGATCTCGCCGCCGAGGTCGGGACCAGCGTGATGCCGGTGCGCGAAGCCATCCGGCGCCTGGAGGAGGCCGGCTTTGCCGAGCGCGTCCCGCACAAGGGCTCGGTGGTGAAGGGCCAGCACCTCGCCGAGCTGCTCCACATCTACGACACGCGGCAGGTCCTGGAGGTCGAGGCCGCGCGCCGCGGCGCCACGCGGATCGACGAGGCGGACGCCGCCCGCATGCGTGAGGAGTTCGAGCTGATGCGGCGCGCGATAGCCGACGGTGCCGTCGCTCCGTACCTCGACCACGACGAGGCCCTCCTCGCGATTCTCTACGAGGCGGCCGGCAACCCCGTGCTGGTGAACACCATCCGTACCCTGTGGCAGCACTGCCGCGCCTACAAGGTCGTCGGCGCCCGGGCGGCCCTCGACGCACCCGGCGACGACACGCTGTGGCGCTATCAGGAGCAGTTGCTCAAGGCTGCCCATGCGCGCGACGGCGCGGCAGCGGCCGCGATCACCAACGAGTCGCTGGCCAACGCCACCGACCGGATCAAGGAACAGCTGGTCTCGCGTTAGGCGGCGCGGCGGCCGAGTATCGGCCCCGGTCACCGAGCCGCGCTCGGCCGGGACTGCGCTTCGGTGGATCCGCTGCCGTTCCTTCCTTCTACCGACGCGTGACTGACCATATTCCGCCCCATCGGTTACCAATGGATTACCGATTTACTACGAATCGCACTGATTGGTGCGTGCTGGGCGGGGGATTGCGGCCGAGGCAGGTTGCCATCCCCTCACTCGCCCGGTTCGCCGTCGTGTCAGGGGGGCATGATCGCCTTCGCGCTCGCTCGTCAAAATTCCTGACGGGCGCTTTTCCCAGGTCAGAGCAAGGGGTGTGGGTATCGAGACAAAAAAGATCTGTGATCACATCTTGTCAGACCTCGATGAAGGTGCGAAGTTACCTGCCATCACGCGGTCCCGAGACATCCGAAACAGGGACTATTTCGGGATTAATCCGCTCAGGCATTTCAGCCACAGGCAGGGAGAGTCATGAAGCGTCTTCGCGGTTCACGTCTGGTTCGCTTCGGGGCGATCGTCGGATCCGTAGCACTGATCGGGTCGACGGCCGCGTGCGGGTCGTCCACCACCGGTTCCTCCACCGCCGCGGCGGACGGCGGGTCGCAGAAGGTCGACTCGATCGCCGCCATGGTTCCCAAGTCGATAGCAGAGAAAGGCACCTTGACGATCGCCGCCGCCACGTACCCGCCCGCGGTGATCGAGCCGGCCAACGGCGGGACCCCCACCGGCTGGGACATCGAGAACGTGCGGCAGATCGCCGCGGTCCTGGGCCTGAAGGTCCAGATCAAGATCGCCCCGTTCGACGGCATCATCGCCGGCCTGCAGGCCGGCCGGTACGACGCCGCGACCGGGGAGATCTACGCGACGGACGAGCGTACGGCGACCGTCACGTTCGTGACCAACCACTCGTCGAGCGACGCCCTCATGGTGCCGACCGGCAGCAAGATCACCAGTGCCGCCGGCGAAACAGACCTCTGCGGTCACACCCTGGCCGCCTCGCTCGGTTCCGCCGAGGCCGCGCTGGCCACGGAGCTCGCGGGCAAGTGCAAGACCGCGGGCAAGAGCGCGATCACGGTCAAGACCTTCAAGTCGCAGGCCGAGGTCAACCTCGCCCTGAGCGGCGGCCGGGTCGACGCGGCGGTGAGCAGCGCGAGCCAGGTCGCCTATGTGATGAGCCAGACCAAGAACCAGTTCAAGCTGGTCGAGCTGCCCTGGGCCCCCCAGTACAAGACCGGCATGGTGCTGGGCCGAAACAGCGACACCGAGAAGTTCGCCAAGGCGGTTCAGGCGGCCACCGACCACCTGATCGAGAACGGTGAACTGCAGAAGATCCTCGACGAGTTCAACGCCGGCCAGGGGCTGATCGACAAGGCCGAGATCCTTCCGTCCACGGGGAGCAACTGATGAAGGCGGCCACTGCCACGGACTCCACACGGGTGGCCCCGTCAGCCACCCCGCCCTCGGAACTCGTTCCGATGCGGTATCTCGGCCGGCGCCTCGCCGCGCTGCTCGTTCTCCTCGCCGCGGCAAGTCTGGGCTACTCCGTGATGACCAACGCCAACTTCGAGTGGCCGGTCGTCTGGGAGTACCTGTTCAACCCCGAGATCATGGCGGGCCTGCGCACCACACTGGTCCTCACTGGGGTGTCCATGACCCTGGGCATCATCCTCGGCATCGTTCTGGCCGCCTGCCGGATGTCGGCGAACCGGGTGCTGTCCACACTGTCGGGCGCCTATCTGTGGTTCTTCCGAGGCACGCCGCTCCTCGTCCAGCTGATCTTCTGGTTCAATCTCTCGGCCCTCTATCCCCGGTTGTCGCTCAGCGTGCCGTTCGGGGGGCCTGAGATCGCCGGCGCGGCGACCAACGGCGTGCTGAACCTGTGGGCGGTCGCCATCATCGGCCTGACCCTGAACGAGTCGGCCTACATGGCGGAGATCGTGCGTGGTGGCCTGCTCTCGGTGCCCAAGCACCAGGGCGAGGCGGCCATCGCGCTCGGGATGAACCGCTGGCTGACCTTCCGCAGAGTGATCCTGCCGCAGGCCCTGCGAGTGATCGTCCCGCCGACCGGCAACCAGGTCATCGGCATGCTGAAGCACTCCTCGCTGGTGAGCATCATCGCGCTCGCCGACCTGCTGTACTCGGCGCAACTGATCTACTCGCAGAACTTCCGCACGATCCCGCTGCTCGTCGTCATCTCGCTCTGGTACCTGGTGTGTACCACGGTCCTGTCCTACGCCCAGAGCCACATCGAGCGTCATTACGGACGCGGTGTCCACGTCGGCACGCAACGGCCGGGCGGACTCGCGAAGCTCCGCTCGCTCCGGTCCAGGCTCTGGCAGCGATCCCAGTCGAACGACACCCCGACTCCGGCGTGACCGGCACAACGAAAAGGACCGGTGAAGATCCGATGAGCGCAACGACATCCACGCCCGACGGCACCGACACCCCGACGGCCGATCCCATCGTCCGGATCATCGACCTGCACAAGAGCTTCGGACCCGTCGAGGTTCTCAAGGGAGTCGACCTGGAGGTGCACCGGGGCCAGGTCGTCGTCATCCTCGGGCGCTCCGGCTCGGGCAAGAGCACCATGCTGCGCTGCGTCAACCACCTCGAACGCCCGTCCCGCGGCACCGTCATCGTGGACGGCGAGGTGATCGGTTACCGCATCAAGGGCGACAAGCTGCACGAACTGCCGCCCTCGGCCATCGCGAAGCAGCGCACCAAGACCGGCATGGTCTTCCAGGCCTACAACCTCTTTCCGCACATGACGGTGCTGGAGAACCTCATCGAGGCGCCGCGCCGGGTCAAGGGCGTGGACAAGGCCCAGGCGGTGGCGGACGCGATGCAGGCGCTGGAGGAGGTGGGGATGGCCCACAAGTCCGATGTCTACCCCAGCACCTTGTCCGGCGGTCAGCAGCAGCGCGTGGCGATCGCGAGGGCCCTGGTCATGAAGCCCAGCGTCATGCTCTTCGACGAGCCGACCTCGGCTCTGGACCCCGAACTCGTCGGTGAGGTGCTGGGCGTCATGAAGCGGCTGGCGACCAGCGGTATGACCATGATGGTGGTGACCCACGAGATCGGCTTCGCCCGCGGCGTCGCCGACGAAGTGGTCTTCATGTCCGAGGGCCGACTCGTCGAGAAGGGCCCGCCGTCCCAGGTGATCGACGCACCCGTCCACGAGTCGACGCGGACCTTCATCGACAGCATCCTGTGACAGCGGCGCCAAAGCTGGACGATCAGTTCTCCGAGGCTGGCATCGCTCCGCACATGTGGACGGTTCCATCTCCAACCAGCATGTTCTGAAAGCGAGTTGTCGGCCCCGCAGGCTCACCGTGCCGGGTCAGACGGCGTCGCGGATGGCCCGTTCGAAGCCCATGACGTGGCTGCGCGCGAGCCCTGCCGCGGTGTCGGCGTCCCCGGCGACGATCGCCTCGATCAGCGGGCCGTGCTCCCCGACGTGACCGGACATGTCGGACAGCCGGTCGATGAACAGGCACCAGATGCGGGTCGCCAGGTTGTCGTGGCGGACGAGGGTGTCCTCCAGGTACGGGTTGTGCGTGGCGGCGTAGATGGCGCGGTGGACCTTGAGGTCCAGGTGCATGAGTGCGGTGGCGTCGTCGCGGCGTGGGTCCACGCTCCGCAGTGCCTGTCGCAGAGCCGTCAGCGTCGCGCGGTCCGTCGTCGTGGCCCGGCGTGCAGCCTGGGCGGCGGCGAGGGGTTCCAGTTCCTGGCGCACCTCGGAGATGTGGGCCAGGTCGGTGATGTTGACGTCGGCGGCGAAGGTGCCGCGCCGCGGGTAGGTCGTGATGAGCCGCTCGTACTGGAGCCGCTTGAGCGCCTCGCGTACCGGCGTCCTTCCGACCCCGAGGGACTGCCCGAGCTGCTCCTCGTTGATCGGCGCACCCGGACGGATCTCCAGCATGACCAGCCGGTCGCGGATGGCACGGTAGGCGCGTTCGGCGAGGGACAGTTCCTCGCCCTCGGCCGCCGTTTGCTGCATGGGCGCCCCCTTGACCTGTTCCGTGAGCTCACATACCTTACCGCACAAGCTGATATATCAATTGACCATTAGTTGGCTCTCAGGATGGTGCTCGATGGCAACGACCCCGCTGCTCGCCCAGGCCACCTCGCCGCTCTCCCTCCCGCTCGGAGCACTCGACCCGGAGGTCGCCGCCGCGGTGGCGGCCGAACTCCACCGCCAGCAGTCCACCCTGGAGATGATCGCCTCCGAGAACTTCGCCCCGGCCGCGGTGATGGAGGCGCAGGGCTCGGTCCTGACCAACAAGTACGCCGAGGGCTACCCGGGTCGGCGCTACTACGGCGGCTGTGAACACGTCGACGTCGTCGAGCAGTTGGCCATCGACCGGGTGAAGGAACTGTTCGGTGCGGAGGCCGCGAACGTCCAGCCGCACTCGGGTGCCCAGGCCAACGCGGCCGCGATGTTCGCGCTGCTGAAGCCCGGCGACACGATCCTCGGCCTGGACCTGGCCCACGGCGGGCACCTGACCCACGGCATGCGCATCAACTTCTCCGGCAAGCTCTACAACGTCGTGCCGTACCACGTGCGCGAGTCCGATCTGCGGGTCGACATGGACGAGGTCGAGCAGCTCGCGCTCACGCACCGGCCCAAGCTGATCGTCGCCGGCTGGTCGGCCTACCCCCGGCAGCTGGACTTCGCCGAGTTCCGGCGGATCGCGGATGCGGTGGGCGCGTATCTGATGGTGGACATGGCGCACTTCGCCGGGCTGGTGGCGGCGGGCCTGCACCCGAGCCCGGTGCCGTACGCCGACGTCGTGACGACCACGACACACAAGACCCTCGGCGGCCCGCGCGGCGGGGTGATCCTCAGCCGCGCCGACCTGGCCAAGAAGATCAACTCCGCGGTCTTCCCGGGCCAGCAGGGCGGCCCGCTGGAGCATGTCGTCGCGGCGAAGGCGGTGGCCTTCAAGATGGCCGCCGGCGAGGAGTTCCGCGAGCGCCAGCAGCGCACCCTCAAGGGCGCGAAGATCCTCGCCGGACGGCTGCTGTCCGACGATGTCGCCGAGGCCGGGATCACGGTGCTGACCGGCGGCACCGAGGTGCACCTGGTCCTGGTCGACCTGCGCAACTCCACCCTCGACGGACAGCAGGCCGAGGACCGGCTGCACCGCGTCGGGATCACCGTCAACCGCAACGCGGTGCCGTTCGACCCGCGCCCGCCGATGGTCTCGTCCGGGCTGCGGATCGGGACCCCGGCCCTGGCCACGCGAGGCTTCGGCGAGGTCGAGTTCCGCGAGGTCGCCGACATCATCGCCGAGGCGCTGAAGGGCGAACGGCCCGAGGACGAACTGCGCGCCCGGGTCGAGAAGCTCGCCGCCGCCTTCCCCCTCTACCCTCACTTGCCCTCTGCGAACGGAGCCGCGGCATGACCGCCGAACCGCTGCCGGAGCACCCGGACTTCCTCTGGCGCAACCCCGAGCCGCGCTCCTCCTACGACGTGATCATCGTCGGCGGCGGAGGCCACGGCCTGGCCACCGCCTACTACCTCGCCAAGAACCACGGCATCACGAATGTCGCCGTCCTGGAGAAGGGCTGGCTGGCCGGCGGCAACATGGCCCGCAACACCACGATCATCCGCTCGAACTACCTCTGGGACGAGAGCGCGGCGATCTACGAGCACGCCCTCAAGCTGTGGGAGCGGCTCCCGGAGGAGCTGGACTACGACTTCCTGTTCAGCCAGCGCGGAGTCCTCAACCTCGCGCACACCCTCCAGGACGTCCGCGAGGGCGTGCGCCGCGTCAACGCCAACCGGCTCAACGGCGTCGACGCCGAGTGGCTGGAGCCGGACGAGGTCGCCAAGGTCTGCCCCATCCTCAACGTCTCCTCCCGCACCCGGTACCCGGTCCTCGGCGGCACCTTCCAGCCGCGGGCCGGCATCGCCAAGCACGACCACGTGGCCTGGGCGCTGGCCCGCCGTGCCGACGAACTGGGCGTGGATCTGATCCAGGACTGCGAGGTCACAGGCTTCCTCAAAGAGGGCGACCGGATCGTGGGCGTCGACACCAACCGGGGCCGCATCCACGCCGGCCGGGTCGGCCTCGCGGCGGCCGGGCACAGCAGCGTGCTGGCCGCGCGGGCGGGCGTACGGCTGCCGGTGCAGTCGCATCCGTTGCAGGCGCTGGTCTCCGAACTGCACGAGCCGGTGCACCCCACCGTCGTCATGTCCAACCACGTGCACGTCTACGTCTCCCAGGCCCACAAGGGCGAGTTGGTCATGGGCGCGGGCGTCGATTCGTACAACGGCTACGGACAGCGCGGCTCCTTCCATGTGATCGAGCAGCAGATGGCCGCCGCCGTCGAACTGTTCCCGGTCTTCGCCCGCGCGCATGTGCTGCGCACCTGGGGCGGCATCGTCGACGTCACCCCGGACGCCTCTCCCGTCATCGGCACCACGCCCGTCGAGAACCTCTACGTCAACTGCGGCTGGGGCACCGGCGGTTTCAAGGCCACCCCGGCCGCCGGCTGGACCTTCGCGCACACCCTCGCCACCGGCGAGCCGCATCCGCTCAATGCCCCCTTCGCCCTCGACCGTTTCCGGACGGGCGCGCTGATCGACGAACACGGCGCCGCGGCCGTGGCCCACTGAGGAGGACGCCATGCTGCTGATCGACTGCCCGTGGTGCGGCCCGAGGGACGAGACCGAGTACCACTACGGGGGACAGGCCCATGTCCCCTACCCAGAGACGCCCGCCGAGCTCACCGACGAACAGTGGGCCGAGTACGTCTTCTACCGCGACAACCCCAAGGGCCCCTTCGCCGAGCGGTGGATGCACAGCGTCGGCTGCCGCCGCTGGTTCAACGTCCTGCGCGACACCGTGAACTACGAGGTGCTCGCCGTGTACCGGCTCGACGAGCCCCGCCCCGCACTGCCCCAGGCCGGAGGGAACCGATGACCGACCAGCACTTCCGGCTGCCGCGAGGGGGCCGCGTCGACCGCGGCACCGTGCTGCGATTCACCGTCGACGGGCGGGAGCTGACCGGGCACCCCGGAGACACGGTCGCCTCGGCGATGCTGGCGGGCGGCCTCGTCGAAGTCGCCCCGTCGCTCTACCGCGGCCGCCCGCGCGGCATCGTCGCCGCGGGTGTGGAGGAGCCCAACGCCCTGGTGCAGATCGATGGTCCGCACTCGGAGGGCATGCTCCCGGCCACGACCGTGGAGCTGTACGACGGCCTGTCCGCGACCACGCTGTCCGGGATGGGCCGGCTGGACCCGACCCCCGACCCCGCCGTCTACGACAAGAAGTACGTGCACACCGACGTCCTGGTCGTCGGTGCCGGACCGGCCGGGCTCGCGGCAGCCGCCGCTGCCGCCGGCTCCGGCGCCCGGGTGCTCCTCGTCGACGACCAGCCCGAGCCCGGCGGTTCGCTGCTGTCCGGGCACAGCGAGCGGGCCGGCGACCGGAGCGTCCTGGAGTGGACCGCGGAGGTCCGCGCGGCGCTCGACGCCGCCCCCGAGGTGGTCGTCCTGCAGCGTACGACGGCCTTCGGGTCGTACGACGACAACTACGTGCTGGCCCTCCAGCGGCGCACCGACCATCTCGGAGCCGCCGCCCCCAAGGGCGTCTCGCGTCAGCGGCTGTGGCACATCCGGGCACGTCAGGTGGTCCTGGCGACCGGGGCGCACGAGCGTCCGCTGGTCTTCGCCGGGAACGACCGGCCCGGAGTGATGCTCGCCGGGGCCGTGCGCACCTACCTCAACCGGTACGCCGTGGCGCCGGGTTCGCGGGCCGTGGTCGGCACGACCAACGACAGCGCCTACGACACCGTCGCCGACCTCCATGCCGCCGGCATCGACATCGCCGCCGTCGTGGACGCACGC
Organism: Streptomyces sp. TRM68416; assembly: GCF_014596915.1. Classification (GTDB taxonomy): domain Bacteria; phylum Actinomycetota; class Actinomycetes; order Streptomycetales; family Streptomycetaceae; genus Streptomyces. Next base: position 13,611 of record NZ_JACVWU010000041.1, on the reverse strand, counting down.
CCCGAGCCGTCCCACCGCGCCGCAGAGGTCACCGCGGCGACCGGGGTGCGGCTGCTGACGGGTAGCGCGGTGGTCGACACGGCGGGCGACGGCCGGCTCACCGGCGTCACCGTGCAGGCGCTCGACGAGGAGGGACGACTCACCGGCCCACCCGAGTCGTTCGACTGCGACCTGCTCGCCGTCTCGGGCGGTTGGAGCCCGGTGGTGCACCTGCACAGCCAGCGTCAGGGCAGACTGCGCTGGGACGCGGACCTGGTCGCCTTCGTCCCCGACGGAACGGTCCGGGACCAGCAGGTCGTGGGCGCGGCGCAGGGGACGTACGACCTCGACGGCTGCCTGTCCGAGGGGGCGCGGGCCGGTGCGCTGGCCGCGACGAAGACCGGACACCCTGTCGCCGTACCTCCTGATGCCGTACGGACCGCAGTCGGCCCGACGCGTGCCCTGTGGTCGGTGCCGAGCCGTGACGGCGGTGAGGACACCCACTTCGTCGACCTCCAGCGCGATGTCACCGTCGCCGACGTGCGGCGCTCCACGGGCGCCGGCATGCGGGGCGTCGAACACGTCAAGCGCTACACCTCTCTCGGCACGGCGAACGACCAGGGCAGGACGTCCGGCGTCACCTCGATCGGTGTGATCGCCGAGATGCTCGGCGGTTCCCTGGGAGAGATCGGCACCACGGCCTACCGGGCGCCGTACACGCCCGTCGCCTTCGCCGCCCTGGCCGGACGTGAGCGCGGCGAGCTGTTCGACCCCGAGCGCACCACGTCCATCCACAGCTGGCATGTGGCCCAGGGCGCGGCGTTCGAGGACGTCGGGCAGTGGAAGCGCCCCCGGTACTACCCCCGGCCCGGCGAGGACATGGACGCCGCCGTGGCCCGTGAGTGCCGCGCGGCCCGCGAGAGTGTGGCGTTCATGGACGCCTCCACCCTCGGCAAGATCGAGATCCGGGGCGCGGACGCGGGCGAGTTCCTCAATCGCGTCTACACCAACGCCTTCAAGAAGCTGAAGCCCGGCATGGCCCGCTACGGCGTGATGTGCAAGCCCGACGGCATGATCTTCGACGACGGCGTGACCCTGCGCCTGGACGAGAACCGCTACTTCATGACCACCACGACCGGCGGCGCCGCGGGTGTCCTGGACTGGCTGGAGGAGTGGCTCCAGACCGAATGGCCCGAACTCGACGTTCACTGCACCTCGGTGACCGAGCAGTGGGCGACGATCGCCGTCGTCGGCCCCAAGTCGCGCGAGGTCGTCGCCCATCTGGCACCCGATGTCGACCTGTCGGCCGAGTCCTTCCCGTTCATGGCCTTCCGCGAGACGACCCTGGCCTCGGGCATCCCTGCCCGCATCTGCCGGATCTCCTTCTCCGGCGAACTCGCCTACGAGATCAACGTCTCCTCCTGGTACGGCCTGGAGGTCTGGGAGGAGGTGGACGCGATCGGTCGGCCGTACGACATCACCCCGTACGGCACCGAGACCATGCACGTCCTGCGGGCCGAGAAGGGATACATCATCGTCGGGCAGGACACCGACGGCACCGTCACCCCGCAGGACGCGGGCATGGAATGGGTGGTCTCCAAGCAGAAGGACTTCATCGGGAAGCGCTCCTACTCCCGTCCCGACACCTCCCGCACCGACCGCAAGCAACTCGTCGGCCTGCTGCCGGCCGACCGCACGACCCGGCTGCCCGAGGGTACCCAACTCCTCGCACCCGAGGCCGACTTGGCGTCGGAGACGGTACCCGTCCCGATGCTCGGCCATGTCACCTCCAGCTACCACAGTCCGGCCCTCGGCCGCCCCTTCGCCCTCGCCCTCGTCGCGAACGGGCGGGCTCGGATCGGCGACACCCTCCTTGCCCCCGTGGGCGAGGAGCTGGTGCCCGTCGAGGTGACCGACTTCGTCCTGTACGACCCGGAAGGGACCAAGCGCGATGGCTGAGCCGACGACCGACGTACGAGTGAGCCCGCTGGCACACCTGGAGGAGCGGATGCGGGCGGCCGCGGTCACCGGTGACCGGGGTGCCGCGCTCACCGAGCGGCCGTTCCTGACGATGGTGAACCTGCGGGTCGACTCCGCGTCCGAAGCGGCCGACCGGATCGGGAAGACCCTGGGAGCACCGCTCCCGAACCGGTGCGGCGAAACCACAGGTTCCGGCCCGCACACGGTCTTCTGGCTCGGCCCGGACGAGTGGCTGGTGCTGTCGCGGGCCGAACCGTCCGCGGTGACGGCCGAGTTGAGCGAGGCGCTCGGTGCTGCTCCCGGCTCGGTCGTGGACGTCTCGGCGAACCGCACCACACTGGAGCTGAGCGGCCCGGCCGCCCGGCAGGTACTGGAGAAGGGCTGCCCGATGGATCTCCATCCCCGGGCCTTCGCCCCCGGCCGGGCGGTGTCCACCACGGTCGGCCCCGTTGCCGTACTGCTCTGGCAGGTCGACGACACACCGACGTACCGGCTGTTCCCGCGTTCCTCGTTCGCCGACTACCTGGCCCGCTGGCTCATCGACGCGATGAGCGAGTACCACGGCCCGGAGGTCCCCTGACGACGCTGAGCGCGTTCGGCCTGTCCCCGGTCGGCCATCGGCCCCTCCTGCCACATGGTGGGGCCGATGCGAGCGCGGCCGGTGACGGCGGTTCGTGTCAGACCTGGGGAGCGACCACGAGGAACGAACGGCTGGCTCGGTACGCGGCGGTGTTCTCGGACGTGTCCAGCCAGAGCTGGAGGTCGTCCCGGTGGCGGAGGTAGCGGCCGGGATAGTTGTACGACTCCAGCGAGAGCGATCCGGAGCCGGCGCCGGGACGGGGGCAGAAGGTGGCGTCCTTCTGGAAGAGGGCGGATCCGTCGTCGGTGTCCAGCCGGACGCGGAAGGCGTAGTGCCGCAGGTACCGGCCGGCGGCGTCCTTGAGCGAGTAGCAGTCGGAGTCGGCGAGACCGGGGACGAAGGTGAAGGTGGTGGTCTGCCGGGTGGCCGCGGAGCCGGAGGCGCCGACCGGCGCCAGGACGCCGAAATCGTCGGACTGGCGCACATAGTGGCTGGGGGCGTCGAAGGATCGCAGGGCGTGGGGTCCGGAGAGCCGCGCGGCGGTCTTCGGGGTCGGCGAGGCGGACGCCGTCGGTGACGCCGGCTGTGACGCCGCCACCGACTCGCTCGGGGTCGGCGATGCCGACGGGGCGGCAGAGGACAGCGGCACCGAGGCGGAGGGCCGAGGAGCCGCTTCGGGCGTGGGCGAGGGCGTGACGGCGTACCAGGCCACCCCCGCGGTCGTGAGCGCCACCGCACCCGTGGTCACCGCCGCCACCGGCTTGGCAGCCAGCCTGCCGACGACGCGTGTCACCCGCCCCGTACCGCCGGCCGCGTGTGCGCCCGCGCCGGCCGCCGTCCCGGTCGAGCCGTGCTCCAGGGCCGTGTGCGGCACCAGCCCGGCCAGGCCGATCGGCACGGGCACCAGCGCGAGGCCGCCCAGCAGCCCCTCCGCCGGTATCAGGTCGGAGCCGCTGAGCAGGCACCGGGGGCAGTCGCGGACGTGGCGGGCCAGCCGTGTGCGCCACAGTGCGGACGGCCGTCCGTCCCACGAGGTGAGCGTGGCGGTGAGCTCCGGGCAGCGTGGCGAGGCGGCCACGGCCCGTATCACGGTGCGGGCGGCCTCCAGCCGTTCCTTGACCCGCTGGACGCGGACCGCGGCATGCTGGGACGTGAGCCGCAGGCCGCCGCCAGCTCGCTGCGGGTCAGTTCACCGGCGGCCTCCATCCACCACAGCGCGAGCACCTCGCGTTCCTCGTCCTCCAGCCAGCGCGTCGCCTCCACCGCTTCGCGACGCTGGCCCGACAGCGCGAGTCGCAGAATCGTCAGATCGGCGAAGTCGGCCTGCGGATCCGGGTCCTGTCCGGTCTCCTCCAGCGGCGCCGCGATGGGCCGGGTCCGCCCGCTGCGCCACCGGTCGCGGACCTGCCGCACGGCGATGGCGACCAGCCAGGGGCGGAACCGGTCCGGCCGCTCAAGGCCGGGCAAGCCGTCCAGGACGCGCAGCATCGTCTCCTGGACCACGTCGTCGACGTCGCTGTGCCCGTCCAGCGCGCACCCGACGATGTTGTTAGACCAGCGGCAGCCAGTCCCGTACCAGCTGTTCCGACGCCTTCGGGTCCCCGGCCCGCGCCGCGTCGACGACCGCGACGTCCAGTTGTTCCTGCACGTCCTGCGAGCGCACTCACCCCACCTGCCCTGTCGACGCGTCCATGGATCAAGAGGCAACAGTGTGCCAGCAGCGAGGTCGGGGGCATTCCCTGGGGTGTACGGGCGGTGAGCACGGCCCGCACATGCTCAAGCCGGCCTGGCAACGGTTGAGATCGGCTGGGTGAACCGCCGGATGCGAGACCCGCGTGTCCGGTGGTGGGGTGGGAGGGCCGGGCGACCCGGCCCTCCCACCCGGTGCTACGGGGTCACGGTCAGCGCGGGCGCCATTTCGGCGGTCGCCCTGGTGAGCTTCCCGGAGCCGGTGGCGCCTTCGGAGCTGACGAAGCGCAGCTCGTGGTTGGTGCCCCCCGCGTTGCCGACGGCGAGCAGGAGCGTGGACTGATTTGCCGCGTAGGCGTTCTGGACGAAGGAGGTGATGTCGACGGTGATGTCGCGGCCGTCGATGGCGTTGCCCTGGTGGGTCCCGCCGCCCTCGGGGACGATGGTCGAACCGAGGGCGAAGGTGGCCGACTTCGCGACGGAGGAGGTCGTGGCGGTGAAGCTCGGCCGGTTCTGCCAAGTCATCGTGTTGATCGGGCAGGACGTGCCGCCGCCGGTGCACGTGGTGTCGCTGACGGGTTGCACGAGGAGCTGGTCGGTGTCAGTCGACGGCACCGAGGCATAGCGGTGTCCGACGTAGGTGAGATGGAGTGTGGCCCGGCTCGGTGCCCTGGTGAGGCTGCTGAGGGGGATCTGGAGGTAGGAGAGCTTTCCGTCGCCGGATCCCGTGGTGTACTGCTCGCCCATCAGGCCGACCCCGGTGTTGCGGGTGATGAGGGTCAGGTCCGAGGAGCTGTTCCTGGTCTGGTCGCCCGACCACGCCCCCACCCAGGTGTCGCCGTCGGCGGGGGCGCCGGCCTGGACGTTCCGGGTCTGGCCGTTCGCGTCCGTGTAGGTGGTGGTCAGCGTGCCGATCCCGCTCGTCGTCAGCGGGAACTGGCCGGTGCATCTGACGAGCCGGCCTGCGACGTGGAGGTCGTTCAGTGTCGCGTTCGTGACGCCGCTCAACGGGCTGCTGTTCGTCCTCTGCTGCGAGAACCACACGTTGTCGAGCTTGAAGGTGCCGATCGGGGCCCTGGTGTACGTGTATGTGGTGCCCGACCCGTCGGGGTTGGGGGCGTATCCGTAGATCGCCTGCTGCTCGGCGGTGATGGTCTTGGTGGCGCTGCCGTTGGAGACCCCGACCGGTCCCTTGGTGAACCGGGAGTTGTCGATCGAGCTGTTCTTCACCACGACGCTCATGTCCGGGTACGGGTTGGGGCCGCCGCCGCCAATGGCGATGCCACCGGCCCACGGCGACACGGAGTTGAAGTTGTCGAACATGTAGTTGTGGAGCCGGTATCCGTACGGGGCCCATCCGATCCGGATCGCGTTGCCGGCACCGACGGACCAGTTCAGCGTGTCGCTGACCGAGATGTTCTTCGAGTCCTGGGTGTCCCAGTGATAGGAGTCGAACCCGAGCTCGTCGGCGACGCTGTCGTGGGCGCCCACCGCGTTGACGTAGCCCTGGACGTCGGGGGTGGAGGTGCCGAGCTGGAAGTTGCTCCACACGCCGGGGGCCAGCGGGGTGAACCCGTCGCTGGGGTTGTAGTGGCCGGAGGCGAACGCGTCGTCGTTGCCCAGGGTGAAGACGCCGTTGGCGGTGATGTCCTGGCCGCTCGCGAAGTTCGTCCCGTCGATCCACGGCTGGCGGTACGGGGTGAGGGCCTTGATGTTGTTGAACGTCACCCTCTTCGCGGTGTGGGTCTCGTAGTTCCACTGCTTCGCGTTGCGCACGTAGGTGTCGTCGAACGTGATGTCCGACGAGTGCATGACCATGACGCCGCCCTGGTGCTGGCTGCGGTAGGCGTCGTGCAGGTCACCGGTGGTGCGGGCGTTGTAGTTCGCCACGCCGTTGCCGTCGAAGACGCCGCGGCCGTCGATGTCGATGTCGCTCGAGTTGATGATCCCGACCGCCGGCTCGAACGCCTCCATGTACGCCTGGACGCGGTTCTTCAGAAGGGCCCCTTCGTCGGTGTAGATCTTCAGCTTGCCGCCCTTGAGCTTGCTGCCGTCCACACCGTTCACCAGGAGACCGGACCACACGTACGTGCCGTTCGGGAAGTAGAGCGTGTTGAGCGCCGTGGGGTTGGCCTTGATCGTGTCGATGGCGGCCCGCAGGGCGTACGTGACGTCGTCGGCGGCCATCTTCCGCACGTTCGGGTACCGCACGTTGACGCTGCTCGCGCTCACCAGCGTCCCGGCCGAGGTCTGCTGACCGGCGGGGACGGCGGTGCCGTTGACCGTCTTGCCGGCCATGGAGCTCGTCGTCGCGGCGGGAGCCTTCTGAGCGGCGCTGTTCGGGTGCGCCGCGAGGTACTTCGCGGCGAACTGCTGGAAGTTGAGGACACCGGTCTGCAGGTTGACACCGGAACCGTCCGGTGCGCTCGTGGTGTCCGGGCGCTGCGCCGGGTCTTCCAGAGGGTCGTTGATGACTGCCAGGTAGGGCTGTCCTGTGGCGTTGGTGGAGTCACCGTTGACCATCACGATCGCCTGGTTCAACCCGGCGTCGGCTGACATCTGGAACGTCAGGGTGTGCTTGTCCGCGCTCACCGAGACGCTACCGGCCGGGTAGTAGCGCGCCGGGTAGATGTTCACCCTGTCGATCGTGGTGCCGGGCAGCGTGACCGTGATCGTCGGTGTCCGGGAGTCCGACGCGAAGCGCGCGATGTCGAAGTTGTGGCCGTTCTGGGTGTATCGGACGGCCTGGACGGACGTGCCGGCGACTTGCACCTGGTACTTGGTGGACGCCACGTCCGGGGACGTCGTCGTACCGCCTCCCACTCCCGTCGGCGCGTACGTGTGGACGGTGGTGGCGGCGTGTGCGGGGACGGTGCCGGTGAGTATGAGGCCCGCCACCGCGATGGTGGCGCCGGCAACGGCCGCGACGAAGCGCTTCACGCGCGAGCCGCGTCGCGCCGGGGCGGGGTTCGGGTCAGCGTCGTCGCCGGGCGGTCTGATCATGCCTGTCTCTCCTCAGGACGAGACCCTTCCGGGTCTGTTCAGGCGCTCGCCGTCTGCTGGAGACGGCGTGGAGCATTCGGGAGGGCCGCGGCCGGACCGAGGCCGAACACGGCCGTCGGGACCGTCGCGGTCGCCAGGGTGACGCCACTGCATTGACCGATCCACGGGATCAGACGTGGCGGGGAGGTTACTGCCGTATTTCTGGAACCGTCAATGCTCCGCGCGCTCTCAAGTCGCGGAAGGAGCCGTGACCTGCCCGCTACGCCCTCATCGTGCTCCGTAACGGCTGAATCACGGCGGCCGTGCGAAACCTTGCCTTGCTGCGACACTCACCCTACGCTGGCGCCGCTTTCGTGGATCGATAAACGTCTCAGGGGGCGCACGTGGTGACAATGGCGGAGGTGGCGGCTCGGGCGGGGGTCACCAAGCAGACCGTCTCCAACGTGGTGTCCGGCAAGAAGGTGCGGCCGGAGACTCTGGCGAAGGTGAACAAGGCCATCGCCGAACTCGGCTACAAGCCGAACCTGGTGGCGCGTTCGCTGCGTACCGGCAGCACGTCGACGGTGGGGCTGTTCGTGCCGTCGGTGGCCAACCCGTTCTACTCGGAGATGGTCGAGGAGGTGGAGAATCTCCTGGTCGGCCACGGATACAACCTGCTGCTCGCCACGACGCGCGACGATCCCGACTACACCCGGGCCCACCTGGAGAACCTCGCCGCGCGCTCGGTGGACGCACTGCTGGCCGCCGGGGACAAGGGCGTCGATCAGCAGCTGCCGATGCTCGCCGCCGCCGGCTTCCCGGTCGCGCTGTTCGCCTGGGAGGGGGACCCGCCGACCACGCTCCCGGTGGTGTCCATCGATTACCAGCACGCCGGGTTCCTGGCCGGGTGTCACCTGCGGGATCTCGGCCACCGGAACATCGCGGTGGTCGCCGACCTCCCCGCGCACGAGCCGCGCGTCGTGGGGTTGCGCCGCGCGTTCGCCGCCGACGGGCTGGACGACCGCAAGGTGTTCGCCTGCACCAGCGACGACGCCGCCGGCGGGTTCGCCGCGGCCTGTGCGGCGCTGGACGCGGATCCGGAGCTGACGGCGATCTTCGCCACCCACGACATCTTGGCCGTCGGTGCCGTCGAGGCGGTGGTCCGGACCGGGCGGCGGGTCCCCGACGACGTCAGCGTGGTCGGCTTCGACGACATCGCCCAGGTCGGGCGGATCCGACCCGCGCTGACCACGGTCACCTTCCCCAAGCGCGAGATGGCCCAGCAGGCCGTGGAACTACTGCTACGAGCCGTCGACTCCGGCCGGCCGCCGACCAACGTCGTAACGCTGCTGCGCCCGACCCTGACGGTGAGGGACAGCAGCGGCCCAGCCCGCGGCGACCGCTTGGCGCCTGGCACCGCTTGACCCACCACGGCACACCCCAGCGCACCACGGCCTCGGCATCGGACGTCCTTGCCGCGGTCCCGACGGTGTTCGGCGTGAGGTTCAGCACCGGTCGGCAGGCGGGCATCGGCAGCCCGCTCACCGACAGTCCGGTAAGTCAGTCCCCCGTCACGAAGGGTTTCGCTCTCATGGACAGCACCACCCCAAGCACCCGCAGACTCCTGGCGCTCGCCACCGCGGCGGTCGTCGCATTCGGCGGCGGCGCGTGCAGCAGCGACGAGAACACCTCCGCCGCGGAATCGGGCCAGAGCGGGCCGGTGAACATGGAGTTCTGGGGGTGGGCCTCCTACGAGAAGATCGTCGACCAGTGGAACGCCGCCCACCCGGACAGCAAGGTCACCTTCAAGAAGATCCCGTCGGGGGGCAAGGGCGGCTACACCCAGATCACCAACGCGATCACCGCCGGCGAGGGCCCGTGCCTGGCCCAGATCGAGTACCAGACCATCCCGTCGATGCTCGTGAAGAACACGGTCATGGACATCACGGAGTACGCGAGCGCCGACATGGCCAAGTACGCCCCGTCGGCCGTCTCCGCCTCCAGCATCGACGGCAAGATCTACGGCGTCCCGGTGGACGTCGGCCCGATGGTCCTCTTCTACCGCAAGGATCTGTTCGCCAAGTACGGCATCACCGAGCCGCCGGCCACCTGGGCCGAGTACAAGGCTGACGCCGAGAAGGTCGCCGCCGCCGATCCGAGCGTGAAGTTCGGCACCGCGCCCGCCGAGGGCAACGATCTGGCGGCCTTCAGCCTGCAGACCGGCCAGTCCTGGTACTCGACCCAGGGAGACAGCTGGACCGTCAGCATCGACAACGCCGGCACCCGGAAGGTCGCCTCCTTCTGGCAGGACCTGAAGGACAGGGGTCTGGTGGCGACGACCGGCAACGCCTGGGACCCGCAGTTCAACAAGGCCGCCACGGCCGGCAAGGTGCTGTCGTTCGTCAACGCGTCCTGGGCCGCCGGCGGCCTGAAGTCGGACCTGAAGGACCAGTCCGGCAAGTGGGCGGTCGCCGCGATGCCGACCTGGGAGGCCGGCGACGGCAAGAGCTCCAGCAACGGCGGCTCGGCCACCTCGGTGATGACCGGGTGCGAGACGCCCCGCGAAGCCGCGCAGTTCGCCACGTTCCTGTCCAGCGACCCGCAGGCGGTGAAAGAGGGCATCGCCGGCGGGCTGTACCCCGCGTCGAAGGCCGGACAGGACGACTCCTCGCTCACGGCGGGTGACCCGTACTTCGGCGGCCAGAAGGTCGGTGACCTGTACAAGGCCTCCGCGGAGCAGGTCCCCACCACCTGGACCAACGGCCCGACCTATCAGCAGGTCGAGACGGACTTCACCGAGGCCATCGGCCAGGGCACCCTGCCGGACGCGGTCACCAAGGTGCAGGCCTCGACGGTCGCCGCGATCAAGAAGCTCGGACTGTCGGTGACCGACGGCTGAGGTGGCGGGACTCCAGCCGCCCCGAAGGGTTCCCCGCGGCCGCCCGTACCGGGCGCCGCCGGGAACCTGCTCCCCGACGACGAACCGCCCAGCGAGGTTTCCATGAGCAGTCCCAGCAGCGCCCGGACCGCGCCGCCGCCGCGCCCGGCGCCCGCGGTCACCCCCCGCGTCCCACCCGCCGGCCGGCCTCGGCGCACCGGCCGTCGTGCCGCGTTGACCGCGTCGGGTTTCCTGGCGCCGTTCGCGGTGCTCTTCCTGACCATGATGGTCGCGCCGATCTGCTACGCGATCTACCAGAGCTTCTTCACCGTCCAGCGCGCCGGGCTGTTCGGCGGTGCGCGGTCCACGGAGTTCGCGGGACTGTCCAACTACGCCGCCGCCTTCGGCGACGACGACTTCACCGCGTCGATCATCCGGGTCGTGCTGCTGGGCTGCGTCCAGGTCCCGGTCATGCTCGGCCTGGCCCTCCTGCTCGCGCTCCTGCTGGACTCCCGCTCGGCCCGGCTGCGCAAGACCTTCCGGCTCACGTTCTTCCTGCCCTACGCGCTGCCCGGTGCGATCGCCGCCGTGATGTGGTCCTTCCTGCTGGTGAAGGACCTCTCGCCATTCACCGGACCGCTGTCCCAGATCGGGATCGACGTGAACTTCCTGTCACCGTCGTGGGTTCCGTTCTCGATCGGGAACATGATCACGTGGGGCTGGACCGGCTACAACATGCTGATCATCTACTCCGCGCTGCAGACGATCCCCGCCGAGGTGATGGAGGCCGCCGTGCTCGACGGCTGCACCGGATGGCGTCTGGCGTGGGCGGTCAAGGTCCCGCTGGTGCGTCCCGCGCTGGTGCTGACCACGGTCTTCTCCATCATCGGGACGGCGCAGCTGTACACCGAGCCGGCGGTGCTGGTCGGCGCGCGCATCCAGGGCGTCTCCCCGAAGTTCTCCCCGATCATGAACACGACCCTGGCCATGGACGTGGGCGACCAGAACCTGGCCGCCGCCCAGTCCGTCGTGCTCGCGCTGATCACCCTCGTGCTCTCGTTCGGATTCCTCAAGTACACCCAGCGCAAGGGAGCGACGGCATGAGCGTGATCCGGGCCGACCGGCCGACCCGACCGGACCGCCGCGGCACAGAGATCGCGAGCAGGGTCGCCGTCAACGGGGTGCTGGGCCTGATGGCCCTGTACACGCTGATCCCGCTGTGGTGGCTGTTCGTCTCCGCGACCAAGGGCTCGGGCTACTTCTACACCGGTACGCCGCTGTGGTTCTCCCACTTCGACCTGGTCGCCAACGTCAGGAACGTGTTCAGCTTCGAGGGCGGTGTCTTCTCCACCTGGCTCGCCAACAGCGCGCTGTACAGCCTCGTCGGCGCCACCGTCAGCACCCTGCTGTCCGCGATGGCCGGCTACGCGCTGTCCAAGTTCAGCTTCCGCGGCCGGGAAAGCGTGTTCAACGTCATCCTCGCCTCGGTCCTCATCCCGATGCCGATGTTCGCCCTGCCGTTGTTCCTCCTCATGGCCAAGCTCGACATCACCAACTCCTACTGGTCGGTGCTGCTGCCCAGCTGCGTCAGCCCGTTCGGCGTCTACCTGTGCCGGATCTTCGCCACGGCGTCCGTCCCGGACGAACTCCTTGAGGCCGCACGGCTCGACGGAGCGGGCGAGCAGCGCACCTTCTTCCGGATCGCCCTGCCTCTGATGGCCCCGGCACTGGTGACCGTCTTCCTGTTCCAGTTCGTCGGCATCTGGAACAACTACCTGCTGCCCTCGCTCATGCTCAACACCCCCTCCCTGCAGCCCGTCACGGTGGGCCTGGTGCAGTGGCGCTCGGAGTTCGCCAACGGAGTGCCGCCACTGCTGCCGATCACCGGTGCCTTCCTGTCGCTGATCCCCCTGCTCGTCGCCTTCGTCAGCCTCCAGCGGTTCTGGCGCAAGGGCCTGACCGCAGGCGCCGTCAAGTAGCCCGTTCGCTGCCCCACCCCCATTCCCACCTGAGCTGCAAAGGACCACTGAATTGCCCCGCGCCCACATCAGTCTCGACAAGCAGGCCGTCATCGCTCCGGTCCGCCGCCGCACCTTCGGCTCGTTCGTCGAACACCTCGGCCGCTGCGTGTACACCGGGCTCTACGAGCCGGAACACCCGAGCGCGAACGACGACGGGTTCCGTATGGACGTCGTCGAACTGGTCAGGGAGCTCGGCACCAGGACCGTCCGTTACCCGGGCGGCAACTTCGTCTCCGGCTTCCGCTGGGAGGACTCGATAGGCCCCCGCGACAAGCGCCCGGTGCGCCGCGACCTCGCCTGGCACTCCCTGGAGTCGAACCAGGTCGGCCTGGACGAGTTCGCCCGCTGGCTCAAGCTCACCGACTCCGAGCTGATGCTCGCGGTGAACCTCGGTACGCGGGGCATCCAGCCCGCCCTGGACCTGCTCGAGTACGCCAACCACCCGTCCGGTACGGCGCTGTCGGACCTGCGTGTCGCCAACGGCACGCCGGACCCGCACGACGTACGGATGTGGGGAACGAGATGGACGGCCCCTGGCAGACCGGCTTCCTTACGGCCGACGACTACGGCAAGCTCGCCGCCCGTACCGCCGCCGCGATGAAGATGGCCGACAAGGACCTCGAACTCGTCGTCTGTGGCTCCTCCGGGTCCGCCATGCCGACCTTCGGCGACTGGGAACGCACGGTTCTGGAGCACACCTACGACTACGTCGACTACGTTTCCTGCCACGCCTCCTACCAGGAGCGCGACGGCGACCTCGGCTCCTTCCTCGCCTCGGCGACCGACATGGACTACTTCATCGACACCGTCGTCGCGACCCCCGGCAGCTGGAGGACGTCTACTCCGTGGCGGACGCCGTCGTCATCGGCAACCTGCTGATGACGCTGCTCAAGCACAGCGACCGCGTCACCTCGGCCTCGCTCGCGCAACTGGTCAACGTGATCGCGCCGATCATGACCGAGCCCGGTGGTCCCGCCTGGCGGCAGACGACCTTCTACCCGTTCTCGATCACCAGCCGGCTTGCCGCCGGTGAGGTGATCCGGTCCGTGATCGAGACGCTGACGTACACGACCGCAAGCCATGGCGAGGCGCCCGTCGACGCCGTCGCGACCGTCGACGAGGACCGGGCCGCCGTCTTCCTCGTCAACCGCGGGCTTTCGCAGGCCACTCAGGTCACGGTCGATGTGAGCGGCCTCGGCTCTTCGCGCATACTGGAGGCGGTCACGCTCGCCGACTCGGACCCGTACGCGAAGAACACGCTTGCCGAGCAGAACCGCGTGACCTCGCATGCGAACCGGAGCGCGATCCTGTCCGACGGCCTGCTGAGCATCGAGCTGCCGCCGGTGTCGTGGACCGCGATCGCGCTGGGCTGAGTACCGCGATCACATGACGGCGGGGCGTGGCCGGTCCACCAGCCGGCCAGGGACCGGTTCGACCGGCTCCCAGGGGGGTGCTTCTATCTGTTCGGTCAAGGTCTGTGGGTTTGGTCAGGCTGTTTGTTG
>NZ_JACVWU010000040.1 GCF_014596915.1 Streptomyces sp. TRM68416 | reverse complement strand
GAGCGGCGCTCAGCGGATCTGCCCCATCCACATACGGCGTCCCAGCTCATCGAGCTCCGTACGGCGCTGTTCGTATTCCGGCAGTGCCAGCCGCACCAGTCGCCAGAAGTCGGCCCGGTGCCCTGCCACCTTGACGTGTGCCAGTTCGTGCGCAATGACGTAGTCCACGAGATGCATGGGCAGCTGGAACAGTTGCCACCCCAGGCTCATCCGGCCCCGCCTGCTCGCACCGCGGCCCGGCTGGTACGCACCCCACCGCTGCCCCAGGTCCCGGACCTCCAGTTCAGGCTCGGCCACCGCCATGCGGGCCGCCCAAGGCTGGAGTCGGTTGCCGGCCCAAGTGCGTCCCGCCCGGCAGTACCACTCGACGAGCGCATCGCGCCCTGCCCGCCTGTCCGCGGCCTGGCTCTTTGGCATGACCAGACGCCCAGCGACCAGGCGAACCCTTCCGTCACCTGCCGCCTCGTCCGACAGGGACAGCCGGTACGTCCGCCCCAAGTAGCGGAACACCTCGCCCTCGGCCAGCTGCTTGGTGGGGTTCAGCGGGCGACTCCGCTCCTGCTGGCCGACCTTCTCCACGACCCAGGCGCGGTGAGCACGCACGAAGCCCTCAGCTTCCGCCTTCGGTCGGCCTTCGGGTGCATGCAGGATCAGTGTCGCGTCGGGCTCGACGGTGAGCGCGAAGCGCTTGCGGCGGGCGCTTGTCCGAACTCGCAGGAATAGCCCGTCGACGGTGAGTGAGTCACCGTCGACCGGTGAGAGGTCCTGGTGGTGGTCGGTGAGCGCGGGCACGCGCCCTATTCTCCCCGCGACCGGCTCAGGAACTGCTGCCGGTTGTCCTCCGCGTACGCGGCGAGTCGCTGGGCGATGCCGTTGAGCGGCCCCCAGTCGGACGTCGTGGGTCTGAGGCCGCCGCGGATCAGTCTGTTCTGAATCCCGTTGGCCAGCGAGTTTATGTCCTGGTGCTGCCCCTGGTAGGAGGCCTTGGACATGGTGCTTGCCGCCGTGTCGCATACGTCGATCACCAGTGGCCGCATGTCCTGCGTGCCGCCGGAGACACCGGGGGTGTCCTCCAAGAGCTGGTCCAGGAGCCGGTGAACACGCTGTTCCAGCGGGGTGAGCCCGGCGAGCGCGGGATCCTCCTCGTCCTCCTGCCTGGCCTGCTCGATGAGCGCCTCGAACTCCTCGACCTGTTCCTCGAAGCGCCCGGGCATCAGCCGGAGAATCTCCTCCAGTCGCTGAGAGAGCCTGGCGTACTTCTCCGGGTCCGCGCGCCGGACCCTCTCCTCCAGGTGGAACCGGAGGGCGTGCCCCATCTCGGCCGCCGCCTCGCGCGGGGGCAGCTCGCGGACCATGTCGTCGAAGGCGGGAGAGGTGAGCGATACGGGCGGGATGACCTGCTCGATCTCCGGTCCCTCCAGATGGTCGGCGATCATGGACCGCACCTTGCGCCCGTAGCGACGCAAGGTGAAAGTCCCGCCCGTGTCATCCCGGTACAGGCGCCGGATGCGCTTCTGCAGCATGCCCCAGCGCCGTGCGTCCGGCAGATGGTCCAGCGCATCTTCGTGCGGGAGCACACGCTCCAGTACGGCAAGGAACTCGTGGAGCGCTTCGTCGAATCCGATGCGGACGGTCTCGTCCTCGAAGGACAGCACAGCGTTGCGCAGCCGGGCGAGGTCGGTGAGATCCGCGTCCGTGATGCCGTGTCCAGCGAGGAAATCGCGGACCCGATCAGCGGCAGGCGTCAGCTCCGCGACCTCCTCGGACAGGCTGCGCATGGTGTCGTCGACGTCGGTCTTCCGGTAGTCGGCGAGAGCGCTGGAAAGGTGCTCGAACACGCCGTAGTAGTCCACGACATAGCCGACCTTCTTGCCCGGCGCGGGCCGGTTGACCCGGGCGACGGCTTGCAGCAGCTCGGCGTCGCGGATCGGCCGGTCGAGGTAGAGCACCTGCTCGCGCGGCGCGTCGAAGCCGGTGAGCAGCATCGACTTCACGATCAGGAAGGCGATGGGACTCTCGGGATGGACGGGGTCGGGGACTGCGGCCTTAGACGGCCCCTTTTGCTCTGGCTCACCGGTCGGAATGTCCGACCACGGGGTGTCGGCACCAAGGCCGTCCTCCGGGATGTCGGGCTCGGGAACGTTGAAGGGCGCCGCGGCGACCCAGTCGGGCTCAGGCGGCAGCTGTGGGAAGGCTTCGTGAAAACGCTCGATGTACACCTTCTGCCGACTGGGGTCGGTCCAGTGCAGCCACTTTCGGCGCTTGCGCTCCGCCCCCGGGGAAATGACGGGCACGAAGTCGATTCGACGCAGAAGGGCCCGGTATTCGTAAGCCTGGTAAAGGTACCGGAGGCGCTCTGGCAGGTCCTTGAGCGGGATCCCCTGGACAGACTCGGGCTTGAACTCCGACAGTTCCGACAGGAGTTCGTCACGCGCCCGGCGCAGCGCATGGTGGTACTCGACGGCGGCCTTCCGGCTGACGGCCGCGACCTGGGCCTTGAACCCGCCGCTGGGCAGCACCCAGCGCACCCAGTGCTCCAGCATGTCCTCGGCCTTGGCGCAGATCACCGGCCACGACTCGGCGACGTCCCGCTCGGTGGGCCACTTGTTGAGCAGAGTCGCCTTTTCGTCTTCCGTGCGGTCGCGGATCAGATCCTCGAACGCACGGTCCAGGCCTTGCTTGTCCCGAACCTTGCCCTCGCCGGTACGCCCCTCGTACCGGATCCGGACGACGACACCGTCCTGTTCGGCCTCCTCCATGCGGTACTCGTCGAGGAAGCCCCTGTCCGGCCCGCCGCTGAAGATCCGGCGTGTGTCGGCCGCCTCGCCGGTCATGATCGGCGTACCGGTGAACCCGATCTTCGCGGCGTTGGGAATGGCCTTGCGCAGGGCCGCGTGCAGCACGCTGGTGTGCGAGCGGTGCGCCTCGTCGACGAGGATGAGGATGTCAGACGAGGTGTTGCACTCGGGGAACTTCGGGACCGGCGCCGCCTCTTGACGCCGCTTGCGGCCTTTCCTGGCGCGCTCGGCGTCCTTGTACTCGGCTACGACGTCCCGGTCGTCGCCGTCCCCCTCGGCCTCGGCGGCGAAGGTGAAGCCTCCCCCGTACTTCTGGATCATCGCGAAGACGACCCGACGGCCACCGTCCCGCAGCAGCCCCTCCATCTGGGTACGGGTCTCGGCGGTCTCGACGTCCGACTCACTCAGTTTCAGCGTCTCGGAGAGCTGATCCTGAAGCTGAGTACGGTCGGTGACGATGACGACCATGAACTCACTGAGCACCGGGTGCAGATGGACTCGGCGCACCAGGAAGGTCATGGTGAGGCTCTTGCCGGATCCCTGGGTGTGCCAGATGACACCGCCGCGCTCGTCGTCGAGGACAGGTCCGCCGCGGGCACGACCGGTGAGCAGCTTCCGCACGGCCTTCTCGGCCGCCCGGTACTGCTGATGGCGTGCGACTGCCTTGACGGTCCGCACGGCGCCGGAGTCGGTCTCGACGGGGAGCGGGATCACATAGTGGCGTACGAAGGTGAGGAGCGAGGCCGGTCGCAGAACCACACCGACGAGCTTGTGCTGTTCGGTGAGCTTGCGGGTCTCATCCGGCAGTTCGGACAGAAGGGTGCTGTTGCTCTCCGGGCTCACGCTGCGCCACGGGTGGAAGTGGTCGGGCGAGGAGGTGATGGTGCCGAGCTGGGCGGTCTCGCCTGTGGCGGCGACGAGCAGTTGCACGGTCCGGAACAGCTCCGGCACACCGCCGGGCAGCGGCAGGTCCGTACCCGACCGCTCGTCGTCCTCGATCGGGTCGCCCGCATAGTGCCGCAGGTCGAGCACAGCGCTGCGGACGGGCTCGGCGAGGTCGGGGCTCTTGCACTCGACGGCGACGAGCGGGATGCCGTTCACGAACAGGACGATGTCGAGTATGGACACGTCCCCGGAACGGTTCTTGACGCGGAGCTGGTCGACGACGGTGAAGTCGTTGAGCCCCACGTGGTCCGGGTGCCACTCGATGTACTGGACGGTGGCGGAGGCACCACCGTGCGCGGCGGAGGGGGCGGTGAGGACAAGTCCGCTGAGCAGCAGGTCGGTGGCGGCGAAGTTGGCCTGGGCGATGCCCTGACCCAGCGGCACGGAGGCCAGCTCCGCGATGGAACGGGCGACGTCGGTGTCGTCCATCCACGGCATACGGTCGCCTGCGAGGAGGTTGATGCGTCGCAGGGCGGCGTCGAGCCGGTCGACGAGCAGAGGCGTACCGGCGTCGAGAGTGCCGACGTCCGCCCCCGGGACATGCGTCCACCCCATGGCCTTGAGCTGGTCGACGAACGGCCGCTCCGCCTCTTCGCGCTCCACCTGAACCACCATGCCCCGCCCGCGCCCTTCGCCCGCCGTCCACGTTGCCCGCTCAAGTGATCCATTGTGCGCGTTGAGCGGGGCGGAGGGGAGGGATTCGGCCGCGTCGGGCAGGGCGGGGCGGGTGGCTCAGGCTTCCCGCACGGGGGCGTCGAGGTCGGGCAGGTCGTCCGGGACCTCGTAGGCCGGCGCGGGGAGCCGGGCGCCGCGGCTCTCGGCGATCCGGTGCACGTCGGTCAGCGACTCGCTCATCCGGGCAAGCAGGAAGCGGAGTTGGGCGGGGGTGGCCCGCCGATCGTCGAGCATGTCGGCGGCGTGGCCGAGGAGGTCGGTGGCCATCTCCAACTGCACGCTCTCGACGTTGTCGGCGACGCGGGAGAGATAGCCGGTTCCGTCGGTCAGGAGATAGCAGCGCTTGCCTTCCGGGCCCGCCCAGGGCAGCAGCCGCACCCCGCTCGTCCCCTGCTTCACGCGGTCACCTCGACTCCGTGGATGACACGCGGCCCTACGTCGATGCCGTGGACGGCGAGCCACAGCGCACGCCGCCGGGCCCGCTGCCGCCGGGCCCGCTGCCGCCGGGCCTCCTCGCGCCGCTCGTGGGCGACGAGGTAGGGACGGACGAGAGCGTGATCCTCACCGCGGAGAGGGCGGGAGCCGGGGCGGTGGGCGGTCGGACCAGGTGCGTGACGGGTCAGTGCCTCTGTGGGCTTCGGGGTGGTCGTGGTACGCCGACGGCGCCCGGAGCCGGGGAGCAGGAGCCGGAGCAGCGGCTCGAAGAGACGGGCGATACGGTGATTCATGTCGTCAACTCCGTTGGGATGGTTGATGGCCACGCCCCCGGACCGGTCGCTCGGTCGCGGGGGTCTCGCGTTCTGTAGCGATCCGTTCACAGAGTGAGACGTCACGGTCTAGGCTCGCCAGGGGGTTGAGTGTGACCAGGCATTTGTCACAAGGGAGTTGGCCATGACCAACACGTACGGTGACTGGCTGAAGCATCAGCGCGAGGCGGCAGGGCTGACGCAACAGCAACTGGCCGACATGACGGTCATGACCCGTTCGCACATCGCCCACATCGAGGCGGGGCGCCGGGTGCCGTCGAAGGAGGATGCGCGGAGGCTCGACAAGGCCCTGAACACGGGGGATGTGCTGAGCAGCTTCCTGCCGCAGGAGGACGGCACGATTGCCGACTACTTCGAGTCGGCGCGCCAACTCGAACAGCAGGCAACGATGATCCGCGAGTTCGCGCTGAGTTTCGTGCCCGGCATCCTTCAGACAGAGCGGTACGCACGTGCGGTACTGGGCACGACGTTCCCTCCCCGGAGTGACGAGGAACGTGACAGGCACGTTGTCACACGGCTTGAGCGCGCGAAGATCCTCAGCAACCCAGTAACGCCCGTAGTGTGGGCACTGCTGGACGAGACGGTGCTACGCCGACCGGTCGGCGGCCCCGAGATCATGGCCGAACAGGTCGCGTACATCGTCAAGTTGGTCGAGACCAAGCGCGTGCGCGCTCACATCCTGCCGCTCGGCTTGGGAGTTCACCCGCTCATGCAGAGCATGCTGTCGTTGTGGTGGTTCGAGGATCAACCTCCGGCCGCGTACAGCGAGGGGCTGGCCATCGGCAAGGTGCACGACTCCCCAGCTGTGGTCCAGCGGCTGCAGGGCGCCTACGATCTCGCACTGAGCGACGCACTGCCGCTGCACGAGTCCCTTGTCCTGATGAGAGCAATTGCAAAGGAATACGGACACCATGGCTGAGCCCACCATCTCGGACTCCTCCGCGTTGAGCGGATGGCGCAAGTCGTCGTACAGCGGGAACGAGTCGGGGAGCTGCGTCGAAGTCCTGGACGGATATCCGTCCGGCGTCCCCGTCCGTGACTCCAAGGCCCCCGACGGCCCCGCGCTGATCTTCCCGGCCCCCGGCTGGTCATCGTTCGTGGCAGCCGTCAAGGGCGGCGAACTCTCGGCCTGACCATGCAGCAGCGGCACCAACTGGCACATTCGGGCCAGCTCCGAGAGCCGCGACCAACTGGGCTGGGGACCAGAGTGGCCCAAACCCGCCTATTACAAGGGCGCCCTCCCCAGCAGCACCCTCAGACTCGCCCCGTCAGCAAATCATCCACGAGTCCCGTCTTCAGGGCTCGCAGCTTCGCCAGTTCCGCCCGCTCACCCTCGATCTGCTCGTCACATGCGTATAGCGCGTCGACGATCCGTCGCTGCTCGGTTGGATCCGCCGGCATATCGATCTCCAGCTCGCACAACCGCGTGGGATTGACGTTTACCTGCTGGACTGCGACAGTCGAAATCGACCGGACGCGCTGGCGAATCAAGGGATGCATCAGCCACTCGACGAGATACTCAGGGATCAGCCGGGAGGGGTCCGGATTAATCCGCACTAGGTACGACGCGAACGTGGCACGCGGAATCTCGCTGCGCCACATCCCCGACTTACCGATGTGATCGATGCTGTTCGTGCGGTTGAACAGGACGTCTCCGTGCCGCAGTTCGAGTCTGTGCGGTACGAGCACTGGGCAGTACCGGAGTTCCGAGAGTTCCGGCTTACCGTCCTCAAGGTTGTTCATGCGCAGAACGGGAATGCCTTGCGAATCTCGACTGAGCGCTTCCGAAGTCCCGTATTCGACCTTGGGGACGACTTCCTTCAGACGCGTTCGGGTCCAGCCGGGTTGCACCTCCCTACCATCAGCCGAGGCCATCGAAGCGAACAAAACTCCTTGCCTCATGCCTCGTAGCTTCGCAATTGACGCCCCGATAGCACGTTCATGTACCGATACGACACGGACGACCTCAACGATTCGCCGCTGCTCATCAATCGGGACGTCCGGAATCAGCAAACTACCAAGCATTCCACCGGAGATCTTGACCATACTCTCAGACGTACCCTGCGCCATGATCGCAATGCGCTGCCGGATACGTGGAGCACGCAGCACCAGCTCCAGAAACTCGGGCAAGTAACGAGGGGAAGTCCGCAAACGCATCATCAGGTCGGGATAAATACAAGGTCCCCCCACGTCACGATAGATGCCCGCCAACCCCACTAGATTCCGCGTATTGGCCCGGCTGATCAGGAGATCACCGTCCCGCAAGAGGGCGGAATGCGAGCCGTACGTAGCGGACGGCGCGTTCTTGAGCTGGCTCGGCTGAAAACCTTCGCCAGTCAGGCAGCCCAGACCGAGCATCCTCACACCAGTCCAGGCCTGGCTTTCCACAGGAGAGACGCCGTTCCGGATTGGCTCCGCAAGCACTTCTGCCAGGGGGATCTGCCCCCAACCGTTAGAGCGCATAGCCAAGCTCCTCAAGGAACCGATCCAACGTCGCCGCCGCCTTCTCCCGCCCCTCCCGAATCTCCCTCAACGAAACCGCGTACTTCCCCTCCCAAACCCCATAGGTCTCCGACAACTCCCGCCGCCGCCGCACCACATGCCCATCGAGCTTCCCGGCAAGGTCACCCCGCAGCAGATCTAGCACCACCCGCCGCTCCCCCTCCGGCCCCAGCGCCTCTCGCGCCCGGAACAACCTCGGTGTGTCCTCCCCCAGCTTGGGCTGGTCACCCGGAGTCCGTTCGAACCAGAAGTCCGCCTCAAGCCGCCTGATCAGCGCGCCCACCTTCGCGCGCTCCTTCTTCACCGAGGCCAGCTCAGCCAACTGCTCGGCGTTCAGCGCGACTTCCTCGCGTGTGACAGCGGCCCCGTCACCTTCGTCGCTCTCACCGTCCTCCGAGGACTCCGGCTCGGCGTTCAGTTCCTTCCACCGCGCGTCCAGGTCTGCCTTCCGCGCATCCGCCGCCGCCAGCTCCTCCAGGAAGTCCGGGGCGATGGCCGCGACCACCTTGTGGTCGTACGCCTGCCGCCGCTCGGCCGCCGTCCGTTTCCGCAGCTTCCGCGTCTTCGGGTCCTGTTCCGGTGCCAGCATCGTCTCGACGTTCTCCACCCAGCCGTCGACGACCCCCGCGAACCCGTTCTCCGACAGCGCGAGCAGGTCGTACTTGGCCTCGTGCCACCAGCCGGCCACCGCGCCCGCCAAGGCGTACCGGTCCAGCAGCCCCACGCCGCCCAGGTCTTCCACGAACGACTTCATCAGCGCGCCGCGCAACTCCATCAGCGCAGCCTTCCGCTCCGACGGTGTCGTGTCGGCCAGGCGCTCCGGTGTAGCCGCGACCGCCTCCAACTGCCGGGCCTCCGCCGCCCACCACTTGTCGAACACCGTCCGCTGAGCTTCCTCACGCGGAAGTGCTAGCTCCGCCAGCCGCGTCGTGTCCGGCCGCTGCCCCTCCGGCAGGAAGTCCACGTACTTCTCGTCGACGGGGTCCCGCTCCGCGAACAGGTCGGTCAGAGCAATCCCGTACGAGTCGAGCAGTTCCTTCTTCGCCTCGATCTCCGCCCTGGGCATGCCGCCCACCAGATGCGCCCGCACGTCCTGCGGCTCCGGCGGCGGAGCATTGTCCACGTAGCGGCGGATGTTGAGGTTGTCGTGGTTCTCGCGCAGTTCCTCCCGGGTGACCACCCGGGAGAAGCCCGGTACCTCCGCGTACGAACGAAACGTCGTAACGATCTTCTCGGCGTGCTCCGGCAACAGGATGTTTTGCGCCCGCTCCGCGTGGAACTCACGGTCCGCGTTGATGAACAGCACCTTGCCCGCCCGCGCCGCATCCTTCTTGCCCGGTGGACGCAGGACCAGGATGCAGGCGGGGATGCCGGTGCCGTAGAAGAGGTTCGGGGCGAGGCCGATGACCGCCTCGATCGCGTCCTCCTCCAGGAGGGCCGTGCGGATCTCCTGTTCCCCACCCCCACGGAACAACACACCGTGCGGCATGACGGTGATGACCATGCCACCGCGACCCTCACGCTTCGTCTCCCACAGCATGTGCTGGAGGAACATCAGGTCGGCCTTGCCGCGCTCGCTGGTCGTCCCGTAGGTCGTGCGCTGTGTCCGGTGGGCGAGGTCCGTCAGAACGTAGTCCATGGAAAACGGCGGGTTGCTGAGCACCCCGTCGAAGCGGTCCGCGTCCGACTTCGGTACGTGCGTCGGTTCGGCGAGCGTGTCACCGGTGCTCAGGTCGAAGCGCCGTACTCCGTGCAGGACCATGTTCATCGTCGACATGATCCAGGAGCCGCTGTTGGCGTCCTGGCCCGCGAAGAACATGTCGCCGGTGTCGCCGCCGTGCTCCTCGACGTACTCCTTGGCGTGGATGAGCATGCCGCCCGAGCCGACGCAGGGGTCGTAGATCCGCATGCCCTGCCGGGGGCCGAGCAGCTCGACCATCATGCGGACGACCGCGCGGGGGGTGTAGAACTCGCCGCCCTTGCGTCCCGCCGAGTCCGCGAACTCCTTGATCAGGTATTCGTAGGCCGCACCGATCAGGTCGGGGAACTCGAAGTCGTCCGTACGCAAGCGGACACGGCCGAAGTGCGCGATCAGCAGCTTCAGCCGCTGGTCGGCGAGCTTAGCCGCACCTGCCGCCGCGCCGGAGCCACCAATGCGGTTGAAGTCGAGGTGGTCGAAGAGGCCTTTGAGCTTGGAGTTCTGGCCCTCCAGCGCCTGCAGGGCGGGGCGGAGCCGGTCCTCGGTGATGTTGTGCGTGGCCGACGAGACCCACTTCCAGCGGGCGTTCTTCGGCACGAACAGCACATCCCGTTCGCTGTACTCCGACTCCTGCTCCAGGTAGCCGGCCAGCATCTCACCGGTGAGGCCGAGTTCCCTCGCCGCCTGCTCCTCGATCTGCTCGCGCGCCGCCTCGAACTCGTCGTTAGCCCGCTTCAGAAAGAGCAGACCGAAGATGTAGTCCTTGTATTCAGAGGCGTCCATCGTGCCGCGGAGGATGTCCGCAGCGGCAAACAGGTGCCGCTCCAACTGCGCGAGCGTGAGCTTGGCCACGTACGACTCCCAACGTCCTGTGGTGACGTAGGAACCCTACGGCGAGTGCGTCCTCTGCTGAAATCCGCTTGCCGGTGTCGATCGCGATTCACGCCCGACGGACTCATGAGCGGTCCGAGGCGGTCAGTACGAGGCGATTCCGAGGCCCTGCTCCACGAATTCGTGGACGTCGGTGTATGGGTCCCGGTGCAGCAGCGACACGTGGTCGCCGTGCTGTGCGTTCATCTGAAGGGCGCGCTTCCTCGCGTCCTCGTAGCGGCCCGTGATCTGGTGCGGCAGGACCAGTTTGATGTTCGCGGAATCCTTCGAGGTCTTCGCGAAGGGCAGTCTTGTCGTCACCTGGCCGCACACCCCGCCGAACGTGCCGGTGACCGGCTTGTGGTGGAGCAGGCGCCACACCTCGAAACACGGATGCGAGAAGGCGACCCGGACATTCCCTTCCCGGGCCTGCTTCAACGCCGTCTCGATGCCTTCGTGCTCGTCCCGGTCGAAAATGCACCACACCTGCGGCAGGTACTTCTCGTCCAGTCCACTGCGCTTCGCCTGCCGTGTCTCGTCCCGCATCAGCCGGACGGCTGCCTCCACCAGCTTGAGCGGCTTGCGCTGGGACCCGGGAGCGGAGGTGTTCGCTATCCGGACCTCGACGGTCATCGTCGCGTCGGCCGGGACTCCATGCTGCTTGATGATCTCGATGTACGAGGGCTCGGTGACCAGCCCCTCGGTGAAGACGTGGACGACTCTCTTGCGCCGCCCGCGGCGCTGTGCCGGACCCAGCGAGTCCTTCCCCCTCGTCCTCGCCATCAGCTCTGCCCCACCTCGTGCTCGCCGTACTCGCGGGCGGCCAGGAGCCGCCTGGCGATCTGGCCCTCCACAAGCGAAGGGACGGCACCGAACGCGCCGGCCAGGTACGACTTCATCAGGTCCTCGTCCTTCCCCGGCTCCGCGGCTGTCAGCGGATAGAGCTCCGTCGCCCCGTCCTTGTCCTTCTCCGTGAGCCACACCTGACCGGGCTCCAGCAGACGTCCGCCGCTCGGGGTGGTGAGCACCGACGGGTCGTGCGAGGTGAACGCCAGCTGTGCGCCGTTCGGGTTGGCATAGGGGTCGTGGAAGAGGCGGACGACCTCGGCGGCGAAGCGGGGGTGCAGGCTCGCGTCCAGCTCGTCAACGAGCAGCACCGCACCCTCGTCGAGGGCCAGCAGCATGGGGCCCAGCAGCGCGAACCAGGAACGGGTGCCGAAGGACTCCTGCTGCCAGTCGAATGCCACCTCGCCAGCAGCTGAGCGATGGACGAGCTTCACTGTCGGCCGCCCTCGGCCGTCCTCGGCGACTTCGGTTCCTGTAATGCCGAGATCTGCCACGCGCAGCAGTTCCTCGATGCGCCGGGCTCTGGCCCCGGACAGCTCCTGCCTGGTGAACGCCTCCCGCTGAGTCCGCTCGTCCTCCGGGTTGATCAGCCATAGGTTGCGGCGGAACCAGTGGAAGAGGGGCGACAACTGCGGGTGGTTGTCAGTACCTGCTGTGGACAGCAAGAGGGCGTTCGGCCGGGTCCGCCGGACGAGCTGCGCCCGGTCCTTGACCCGGCTGCCGGGCCACTCGTACGCCTCCCCGCGGGACGCGTCCCGGTCAAGCCAAACCTGGCGGTGCCCACGCGGATAACTGTGCAGCCATTCGGCCTCGACACGTGCCCTACCCAGCTCGAACCCGTACGTCCAGCGCACCCCGTCCAGGACGAGGTCGACCTCGAAGAAGCTGGGTTCGTTCGCTGCCTTGGACTCCAAGGCGAAGACCGTTCGCGGAATCCCGTCGTACGAGGCCCAGCGGGCGTAGGAGTTAAGGACCGCGCTGCGCATGTCGACCAAGGCGGCCAGAACGTTCGACTTGCCCGAGGCGTTGGCGCCGAAGATGCCGATCAGTGGGAGCACACCTACGGACCTGCCTCCGGCCAGCTCCACCTGCCGGACGGCCGCGCGCGTCTCATCGTCGGACACGACGAAGGACAGCTCCTGCTCATCGCGCAAGGACCGTACGTTCGCCACGCGGAACCTCAGCAGCACACCGTCCTCCTCTCGCGGCTCAGACTAGTCGCCGGGACCGACAGTGCCGACCTGAGGTTGCCCGTGACCTCCGGGAACATACCCGCTTCGGAAAGTCTGCGTGGCCGAATGGGTGATCAACTCTCCGAGCCGTGAGACTCTCCCTCCCCGACGTAGTCGTCGTCCTTGCCAGATGGTGCTGATCGCGCCGGCGGCGATCCGGGGCGTCCGCGAAACGGGTGTGGGGCCACGGCGCGGCGACCGTGGCCGCCCTGGTCATCGCCCGCACTCCGGTCACGTGAGGTGTCAACTCGCGTAGACAACGGCTGATTTGCCGTTTCCCGTCACCCGATGGACACGCGCCATCCATTTACACGGCTACATGTGCATGTCACTCTCCCGGATGTCCCCCTCGTTCCACTCGCGTAGAACGGACACTCCCCGATGCCCGTGAGATCCATACGCCGTTGGAAGTCCCTGGCGCTGGCCGTGTCGGCCGTGATGGTCGGACTCACCGCCCCGGCGCTCACCGCGACCCCGGCCGCGGCCACCACGACCGCGTACGACAGCACGTACTACAAGAACGCGATCGGCAAGACCGGCACGAGCCTGAAGAGTTCGCTGCACACGATCATCAAGCCGCAGACGAAGATCTCGTACTCCGCCGTCTGGGAGGCGCTGAAGGTCACCGACCAGGACCCGAACAACAGCGGCAACGTCGTCCTGCTGTACTCGGGCATCTCACGCAGCAAGTCACTCAACGGCGGCGACGTCGGCGACTGGAACCGTGAGCACGTCTGGGCCAAGTCCCACGGCGACTTCGGCACCTCGACCGGTCCGGGCACCGACCTGCACCACCTGCGCCCCGAGGACGTCCAGGTCAACGCCATCCGCGGCAACAAGGACTTCGACAACGGCGGAAGCGGCTTCACCAACTCCGGCGGCAGCCTGACCGACTCCAACTCCTTCGAGCCGCGCGACGCCGTCAAGGGCGACGTGGCCCGCATGATCCTCTACATGGCCGTCCGCTACGAGGGCAACGACGGCTGGCCGAACCTGGAGCCCAACGAGTCGGTCAGCAACGGCAGCGTCCCCTTCCACGGCCGCCTCTCCGTCCTGAAGGCCTGGAACGACATGGACCCGCCGGACGCCTTCGAGGAGCGCCGCAACGACCTCATCTACTCGAACTACCAGGGCAACCGGAACCCGTTCATCGACCACCCGGAGTGGGTCGAGGCGATCTGGTAGGTCAGCCGTCGAGGTGCGTGGGCGCGAACATCCGCAGCACCGCCGGGAGGACGACCACCGAGGGGCCGGGCTCGCGCAGCGCCTTGGCCAGGTCGGCCTCCAGCGTCTCGGGGGTCGTACGTACCCCCGGGACGCCGAACGACTCGGCCAGCGCCACATAGTCCGGCCGGACCAGCTCGGTCCCCGCGGTCGTGCCGAAGGCGTCCGTCATGTACTCGCGGAGGATGCCGTAGCCGCCGTCGTCGACGATGAGCCACGTCACCGGAAGGTCGTACTGCTTCGCCGTCGCCAGTTCGGCGACGGAGTACAGCGCCCCGCCGTCGCCCGACACGGCCAGCACCGGCCGGGTCGGGTCCGCGGCCGCCGCGCCCAGCGCCGCCGGGAAGCCGTAGCCGAGGCCGCCGGCGCCCTGGGCCGAGTGCATGTGGTTGGGGCCCTTGGCGTCGAAGGCGGACCAGGCCCAGTAGGCCAGGATGGTCATGTCCCAGAAGGACGGGGAGTCGGCGGGCAGGGCCTTGCGGACCGACGCCAGCACCTGCTGTTCCAGGGTGAGTTCCTGGGCGGCGATGCGCTCACCGACTCGGGACAGCAGCTCCCGCACCCGTTCCGGCGCCGTCGGGTCCTCCCGGCGCGACGCCGTCTCCAGCAGCGCCTGGAGCGCCAGGCGGGCATCCGCGTGGATGCCGAGCGCCGGATGGTTGGACTCCAGTTTGCCCAGGTCCGCCTCGATCTGGACGACCCGGCCGCGCGGCTTGAACGTGTGGTAATTCGAGGAGAGTTCGCCGAGGCCGGAGCCGACCACCAGGAGTACGTCCGCGTCCTCCAGGAAGTCGGTGGTGTGCCGGTCCTCCAGCCACGACTGGAGGGACAGCGGGTGGGTCCACGGGAACGCGCCCTTGCCGCCGGGGGTGGTGACCACGGGGGCCTGCAGCAGTTCGGCGAGCTGCCGCAGCTTGCCGCTCGCGTCCGCCCGTACCACTCCCCCGCCCGCGATGATCGCCGGGCGGGAGGCCCTGGAGAGCAGATCGGCGGCGACCGCCGTCAGTTCGGGGCGCGGCGGCAGTTCCTCGGGGAAGGCGTCGCCGCCCGTCACCACCGGGAGCGAGGTCGGGGCCAGCAGCACGTCCTGCGGGATCTCCACCCACACCGGGCCGTGCGGGGCGCTCAGCGCCGACTTCCAGGCCGCCTCGATCGCGGACGGGATCTGGGACTGGGCGCGGACCGTGTGGACGGACTTCACCACGCCGCGGAACGAGGCCGCCTGGTCGGGGAGTTCGTGCAGGTAGCCGTGGCGGCCACCGCCGAGCCCTGCCGTGGGGATCTGGCTGCTGATCGCCAGCACCGGGGCCGAGGCGGCCGCCGCCTCCTGGAGCGCCGCCAGTGAGGTCAGCGCCCCCGGCCCCGTCGACAGGAGCAGGGGCGCGGCCTCGCCGGTGATCCGGCCGTACGCGTCCGCCGCGAACCCGGCGTTGTTCTCCACGCGCAGGCCGATGTACCTCAGATCGGAGCGGCGCAGCGCGTCGAACATGCCGAGGGCGTGCTGGCCGGGCAGGCCGAAGACGGTCGTCGCGCCGAGGCCCGCCAGCGTCTCCACGACCAGGTCTCCGCCGATGCGGCCCGGCGGAGGGTTCAGGGCGGCCTCCGTTTGGGCGGCGGTGGGGCGGAGCACCAGGTCGTGGTCGTGGGTCACTTCGCGCGTGCCTCTGCAATCTGACGGGACATGATCGTGGTCAGTTCGTACGCCGTGTGGGACGCGGCCACCGACGTGATCTCCGCGTGATCGTACGCGGGCGCGACCTCGACGACGTCAGCGGAGACCAGGTTGCAGGAGGCGAGGCCGCGGAGGATCTCCAGCAGCTCGCGGGAGGTCATGCCGCCCGCCTCGGGGGTGCCGGTGCCGGGGGCGTGGGCCGGGTCGAGGCAGTCGATGTCGATGGAGATGTAGAGCGGGCGGTCCCCGATGCGCTGGCGCAGCTGGTCGGCGATCTCGTCGGCGCCGCGGCGGTAGACGTCCGAGGAGGTGACGATGCCGAAGCCCATCTTCTCGTCGTCGGTGAGGTCCTGCTTGCCGTAGAGCGGGCCGCGGGTGCCGACGTGGGAGAGGGCGGAGGTGTCGAGGATGCCCTCCTCGACGGCGCGGCGGAAGGGGGTGCCATGGGTGTACTCGGCGCCGAAGTAGGTGTCCCAGGTGTCGAGGTGGGCGTCGAAGTGGAGCAGGGCGACCGGGCCGTGCTTCTTCGCCACCGAACGCAGCAGCGGCAGCGCGATGGTGTGGTCGCCGCCCAGGGTCATCAGGCGGGCGCCGGTGCCGAGGAGGTCGTCGGCGGCGGCTTCGATCGTCTCGACGGCCTCGTTGATGTTGAACGGGTTCACGGCGATGTCGCCGCCGTCCGCCACCTGGGCGAGGGCGAACGGGGAGGCGTCCTGCGCGGGGTTGTACGGGCGCAGCAGCCGGGAGGCCTCACGGATGGCGTTGCCGCCGAAGCGGGCGCCCGGCCGGTACGAGACGCCCGAGTCGAAGGGCACGCCGACCACGGCGACGTCCGCGGTGCCGACCTCGTCCAGGCGCGGCAGCCGGGCGAAGGTCGCGGGTCCGGCGTACCGCGGGATGCGGGAGGAGTCGACGGGGCCGCGGGGCGTCTCGTTGCTGCTCATGGTCGGATGCCTTTCTTGTTGGCCCTTGGGTGGTGGTCGGCCCTGGTGTGGCCTTGTGGTGATCGGCCCTTGCGGTTGGCCTTGTGGTGGTCGGCCCTTGGCGTGTGACCGTGGGTGTTCAGCCCTCGGCGTGTGACCGTGGGTGTTCAGCCCTCGGCTTGCCCTGGTCCGTGCCGTTCTACGCGGGTGACCAGCTTCGACCCTAGGTGGCCCGGCAGCCAGTGCGAAGTGTACGTTTCATCCATTCCCGCCGGGAAGAATGGAGGAACCGTCCAGCATGTCCACCGCGGCCGCCGCGCCGGCCCCCGCCGCTCCTCCCACACCCCCGGTGCCGCTCTCGGCGCTGCTGGCGCGTGAGGACCTCGCCCTGCGTCAGATCGCCGGGCCGACCGGCCCCGCCGTGGTGATCCACTGGGCGCACGCCTCGGAGATGGCGGACCCGTACCCGTACCTCCTGGGCGGCGAGCTGCTGCTGACCGCCGGGGTGCACATCGCCGGGACCGAGGGCTCGGACGCCTCCTTCGACGACTACGTCTCCCGGATCGTCGCGGCGGGCGGCGCGGCCCTCGGCTTCGGCCTTGCGCCGGTGCACGAGGCGGTGCCGCCGGCGCTGGTCGCGGCCTGCGAGGCGCAGGGCCTGCCGCTGCTGGAGGTGCCCCCGCAGACCCCCTTCGCGGGCGTCGCGCGGGCGGTCTGGCAGCTCATGGCACAGGCCCGGCACGCCGAACTGCGCCGCGTCACCGAGGCCCAGCAGAGCCTGGCCGCGGCGGCCTCCCGCCCGGACCCGGTGCCGTCGGTGCTGCGGCAGCTGGCCCGGCGGGTCGGGGGGCGGGCGGTGCTGTTCGGGCCGGACGGCGGGCTCCTCGCCGAGGCGGGGCGACAGCAGGGCGACGCGGTGAACGCGGGACGACAGCGGACCGACGCCGTAATCGCAGCACGCCAGCAGACCGACGCCGCAAACACAGCACACCAACAGACCAACGCCGCAAACACAGCACGCCAACAGACCGACACCGCAAACACAGCACACCACCAGACCGACGCCGTGAGCGCAGGGCTGGCCGCGCTCGCGCGGGTCGTGACCGGCCGTTCCTCCGCCACCGCGACCGACACCGTCGCCGGCAGCCACCTGGCCGCGTACGCCCTCGCCCCGGGCCACGGCAGCGGGTTCGTCCTCGCGGTGGCCGCACCCCGCCGGGACCCGTCCGACCACACGATCGCCTCCGTCGCCGCCGTCCTCCTCTCCCTGCTCACCGGCTCCCTCCTCGCCGGCGAGCAGGTCAGCGGCACGGACGCGGCCCGCTCCTCCGCGCTGGTGCGCATGCTCCTGGGCGCTGCCCCGCACGAGGTGGCGCCGCTCCTCGGTACCGGCGCCTGGCACGTGGTGCACGCCCACCCCGCCGCCCGTACCGCTCCCGACGCCGTCGCCGCCTCCGCCCTCGGTACGGCGCTCGGCTCCCCCCTCGTCGACCTGGCCGACGACGTCGTACGCGTCCTCGTCCCCGCCGAGCGCGAACCGGCCCCCCAACCCGGCTGGACCCTGGGGGTGAGCGACGCCGCGCAACCGGCGCAGTGGCCGGCCGCCGACCGGCAGGCCGCCCGCGCCCTGGCCCGCGCCCGGGCGACCCGCGCCCCGCTCGTCCGCCACCGCGTCCGGGCCGCCCTCACCGACCTGGTCCCGCGCGACGAGGCCGAGGCACACGCGCGTACCCTCCTCGCGCCGGTCGCCGATTCCCCCGCACTCGTCGACACCCTGCGCACCTGGCTCTCGCTGCACGGCAGTTGGGACCGCACCGCGGTCGCCCTGTCCGTGCACCGCAACACCGTCCGCCAGCGCATCGCGAAATGCGCGGCGCTGCTGGACACCGACCTCGACGACCCGGACGTACGCATGGAACTCTGGTTCGCGCTACGGAAATGACCGCGCGCGAGCGACCCGCGCGCGTCACCCCGCCCGAGTGACCCGCGTCCCAGCGGCCGGGACACCCGGCACGCCCACCGGCGTCTGCCTCACAATGGGACACATGCCGATACCCGGGACACCCAGCCGCGCCGAGCTCGTCGAACACCTCGTCAGGACCCGTATCGCGGGCGCCGTAGCCACGCCCCGCGAGAACAACCTCTCCCACTACCGCAAGCTCGCGAACGGCGACCGCAACTTCTGGCTCGGCCTGGAGCTCGGCGACCGCTGGACCGACGAGCAGGACGTGCTCGCGGTGATGGCGGAGCGGGTCGGTGTGAACGACGATCCCGAGTACCGCTTCGGCCAGGACACCATCGACCCCGAGCTGACGGTCGACGCCCTGCAGCGGCTGGCGGGCCGGCTGCGCAAGGCGGCCGACGGCGGTCAGCGGGTGCTGTTCGCCACCGGCCATCCCGGCGGCCTCCTCGACGTGCACCGCGCCACCGCCGCCGCCCTGCGCACGGCCGGCTGCGAGATCGTGGTCATCCCGGACGGGCTGCAGACGGACGAGGGGTACGTCATGCAGTTCGCGGACGTGGCGGTGCTGGAGCACGGCGCCACGCTGTGGCACACCCACTCGGGCGAGCCGATGAAGGCCATCCTCACGGCCCTGGAGCGGCTCGGCGCCCCGCTGCCCGACCTGGTCGTCGCCGACCACGGCTGGGCGGGCTACGCCGGTCAGCACGGCGTGGACTCCGTCGGGTACGCCGACTGCAACGACCCGGCCCTCTTCCTCGCCGAGTCCGAGGGCACCCTCCAGGTCGCGGTTCCGCTGGACGACCATGTCCTCAGCCCGCGCTACTACGACCCGATGACGGCGTATCTCCTGGCGGAGGCGGGGCTGGCGTAGGGCCGCTGCGGCCCCCTCAACGCTCCCGGGGGCTGCGGACCACGCCTTCCTGGATCACCGTGACGGCGAGCCGGCCGTCCTGCGTGTAGATGCGGGCCTGGCCGAGGCCGCGGCCCGCGGAGGCGGACGGGGACTCCTGGTCGTAGAGGAGCCACTCGTCGGCGCGGAAGGGGCGGTGGAACCACATCGCGTGGTCCAGGGAGGCCCCGACCACGTCGCCCACGGCCCATCCGCCGCGCCCGTGGGCGAGCAGGACCGAGTCGAGCAGGGTCATGTCGGAGACGTAGGTGGCGAGGACGACGTGCAGCAGGGGGTCGTCGCCGAGCTTGCCGTTGGCGCGGAACCAGACCTGGGAGTGCGGTTCGCGCGGCTCGCCGAAGCGGCCGTAGGGGGGTTCGTCGACATAGCGGAGGTCGACGGCGGCGCGTGCCTCCAGGAACCGTTCGACGACCTCGGGGGCGAGGTGTCCGTAGCCGCGCAGCCGCTCCTCGGAGGTGGGGAGCGTGACGGGGTCGGGGGCGTCCGGCATCGGGGTCTGGTGGTCGAAGCCCTCCTCGTACGTCTGGAAGGAGGCGGAGAGCGCGAAGATCGGCTGTCCGTGCTGGACCGCGACGACCCGGCGGGCCGTGAAGGAGCGGCCGTCGTTCATGCGGTCGACGGTGTAGACGATGGGCGCGCCCGGGTCCCCCATGCGCAGGAAGTACGCGTGCAGGGAGTGGGCGAGCCGGTCCTCGGGGACCGTGCGTCCGGCGGCGACGAGGGCCTGGGCCGCGACCTGCCCGCCGAAGACGCGGGGGACGACGGCGGACCGGGACCGGCCGCGGAAGATGTTCTCCTCGATCTGCTCCAGGTCGAGCAGATCGAGGAGATCCTGTAGTGCCTGGCTCATGGTGATGGTTGTACCGGCCAGTGTTTTCCGGGACCTTACAGACCCATGTCCTTGGCGATGATCGACTTCATGATCTCGCTGGTGCCGCCGTAGATGCGGTTGACGCGGTTGTCCGCGTACAGGCGGGCGATGGGGTACTCGTTCATGAAGCCGTAGCCGCCGTGCAGCTGGAGGCAGCGGTCGATGACGCGGTGCGCGACCTCGGTGCAGAACAGCTTGGCGCTGGCGGCCTCGGCTGCGGTGAGTTCACCGGCGTCCAGGGCCTCCAGGGCGCGGTCGGCGACGGCCTCGGCGGCGTCCACCTCGGCCTGGCAGGCGGCCAGCTCGAACTTGGTGTTCTGGAAGGAGGCGACGGACTTGCCGAAGACGGTGCGCTCCTGGACGTACTCCTTGGCGAACCGGACGGCGGCCTTGGCCTGCGCGTAGGCGCCGAAGGCGATGCCCCAGCGCTCGGAGGCGAGGTTCTGGCCGAGGTAGTAGAAGCCCTTGTTCTCCTCGCCGAGCAGGTCCTCGACCGGGACCTTGACGTCGACGAAGGCCAGCTCGGCGGTGTCGGAGGTGCGCAGGCCGAGCTTGTCGAGCTTGCGGCCGATGGAGTAGCCCTCGGACTTGGTGTCCACGGCGAACAGGGAGATGCCGTGGCGGCGGTCCTCGGCCGTGGGCGCGGCGGTGCGGGCGCAGACGATGACGCGGTCGGCGTGGACGCCGCCGGTGATGAAGGTCTTGGCGCCGTTGAGGACGTAGTGCGTGCCGTCCTCGGAGAGCTTGGCGGTGGTCTTCATGCCCGCGAGGTCGGAGCCGGTGCCCGGCTCGGTCATGGCGAGCGCCCACATCTCCTCGCCGGAGACGAACTTCTCCAGGTAGCGCTTCTTCTGCTCGTCGGTGGCGAGCATCTTGATGTAGGGCAGGGCGAGCAGGACGTGCACGCCGGAGCCGCCGAACTGGACGCCCGCGCGCGCGGTCTCCTCGTAGAGGACGGCCTCGAACTTGTGCGTGTCCAGGCCGGCGCCGCCGAACTCCTCGGGCACGTTGATGCCGAAGATGCCCAGCTCGCCGAGCTTGTAGTAGAAGTCGCGCGGGGCCTGGCCCGCCGCGAACCATTCGTCGTACACGGGTACGACCTCGGCCTCGATGAAGGCGCGGATGGTCTCCCGGAACGCCTCGTGGTCCTCGTTGAACACAGTACGGCGCACGGCCGCCCTCCTCCGCCTACGAATATCTAAGCGCTTGCTCACTCAACCGTACCGGCGGGTATCCACAGGCGTCCAGATGTACAGCGCCGTAACGCTCGTCACTCACCCGACGTGCCGTACCGGCGGAACGCGGATG
Source organism: Streptomyces sp. TRM68416 (assembly GCF_014596915.1). Taxonomy (GTDB): domain Bacteria; phylum Actinomycetota; class Actinomycetes; order Streptomycetales; family Streptomycetaceae; genus Streptomyces. The sequence continues at coordinate 36,869 of NZ_JACVWU010000040.1, read as the reverse complement.
TCTCCACCGTCCACGGCCCAAAGGGCACCGAGTCCCCGAAGATGTACGGGTCCTTGCGGCCGTAGCCGGCCCTGCACGGGTCGGAGTGGACCTCGATGGTGCCGGTGCGGGGGCCGACGATCATGCAGTGGGGAATCCCCATGGCGGCGTACTCCCCGAGCCTGTCCCCGCAGCCGCCGTCCGGGCCGGACGGCGGGACGACCTCGACGACGGCGAGCACCTGCGCCGCGTCAACGGCGAGACCCTCCTCGTCGAGCACCCCCTCCGGGATGACCACGGCGTCCGGGCACCGCATACGGCCGATCGACGGGTGCTCGACCAGAGGGCCGTTCGCACAGATGTAGCCGCGATGAGTCGTGACGAGCTGCTCGTCGAGCTGGTTGCGGATGCGGTGCACCGTGCCCGCATGGCGCTTCGAGCTGCGCCTCATGGCCAGGACCGGGCCTGCGGGGCCGATCTCGGCGACCCAGGCCCCTTCAAGGCTCTCCGCATGGGCCCCGAGCCGCTCGGCAATGGCGCGCATCTTCGCGTACTCCACGGCCCGAGGGTACCGAGGACTACTCCACCCCCGCCGCCCCGAACGCCCCCCGCGCCATCCGATGCAGCAGTTCCGCCGTCGTCCCCCGCCCCGGCAGGGACCCCGGCCGCCCCAGGTGCGGGGTCGAGTTCAGCAGGCCGAAGACCGAGTGCACCGCCGAGCGGGCCGTCGGCTCCGCGAGCTCCGGGTAGACCTTGCGGACCACGTCCACCCACAGCTCCACGTACTGCCGCTGGAGCTGGCGGACCAGCTTGCGGTCGCTGTCGCGCAGGCGGTCCAGCTCGCGGTCGTGCAGGGTGATCAGAGGGCGGTCGTCGAGCGCGAAGTCGATGTGGCCCTCGATGAGGGAGTCGAGGATCTCGTCCGGACCCGCCCCGTCGGCCTCGGCGAGACGCCGCTTCGCGCCGGTCAGGAGCTGGCCGCTGATCCCCACCAGCAGCTCCGCCAGCATGGCGTCCTTGCCCGCGAAGTGCCGGTAGAGGCCGGGCCCGCTGATACCGACCGCGGCGCCTATCTCGTCGACGCCGACACCGTGGAAGCCGCGCTCGGCGAAGAGCCGCGCGGCCTCCTTGAGGATCTGCTCGCGGCGGGTGGGGGCGTCGGTTCTGGTGGCCATGGAAGCAATTCTAGACAGGGAGGTTAGCGGTCGTTAACCTGAAGGAAATGCGTTAACGCTCATTAACTGGTCGACCACTGGTGAGGGGACCGCAGGATGTTCGAGGCACCGGAGCTTCACAGCGCGGCAGATCCCGCGTCGGAGGCCTGGCGGGCCAACGAGGAAGCGCACCGCGCGCTCGTCGAGGAGCTGCGCGGCAAGCTCGCCGCGGCCCGGCTCGGCGGCGGCGAGAAGGCGCGCGCCCGGCACACCGCGCGCGGGAAGCTGCTCCCGCGCGACCGTGTCGACACCCTCCTCGACCCCGGTTCGCCCTTCCTGGAGCTGGCGCCGCTGGCCGCCGACGGGCTGTACGACGGCCAGGCGCCGGCGGCCGGGGTGATCGCCGGGATCGGCCGGGTCAGCGGGCGCGAGTGCGTGATCGTCGCCAACGACGCCACCGTCAAGGGCGGCACGTACTACCCGATGACCGTCAAGAAGCACCTCCGCGCCCAGGAGGTGGCCCTGGAGAACCGGCTGCCGTGTCTGTACCTGGTCGACTCCGGGGGCGCCTTCCTGCCCATGCAGGACGAGGTCTTCCCCGACCGCGAGCACTTCGGGCGGATCTTCTACAACCAGGCCCGGATGTCCGGCGCGGGGATCCCGCAGATCGCGGCCGTCCTCGGCTCGTGCACGGCCGGCGGGGCGTACGTCCCGGCCATGAGCGACGAGGCCGTCATCGTCCGCAACCAGGGCACGATCTTCCTCGGCGGCCCCCCGCTGGTGAAGGCGGCCACCGGCGAGGTCGTCACGGCCGAGGAGCTGGGCGGCGGCGAGGTCCACGCGCGCGTGTCGGGCGTCACCGACCATCTCGCGGAGGACGACGCGCACGCCCTGCGGATCGTCCGGACCATCGTCTCCACGCTTCCCGCGCGCGGGGCGCTGCCCTGGGAGGTGCGGGCGGCCGTCGAGCCGAAGGTCGACCCGGCCGGGCTCTACGGCGCCGTGCCCGTGGACTCCCGCACCCCCTACGACGTGCGCGAGGTCATCGCGCGCGTGGTCGACGGCTCCCGGTTCGCGGAGTTCAAGGCCGAGTTCGGGCAGACCCTGGTCACCGGCTTCGCCCGGATCCACGGCCACCCGGTCGGCGTCGTCGCCAACAACGGCATCCTGTTCTCGGAGTCCGCCCAGAAGGGCGCCCACTTCATCGAGCTGTGCGACCAGCGGGGCATCCCGCTGGTGTTCCTGCAGAACATCTCCGGATTCATGGTCGGCCGGGACTACGAGGCCGGGGGCATCGCCAAGCACGGTGCCAAGATGGTCACGGCCGTCGCCTCCACGCGCGTGCCGAAGCTGACGGTCGTGATCGGCGGCTCGTACGGCGCGGGCAACTACTCGATGTGCGGCCGCGCCTACTCCCCCCGCTTCCTGTGGATGTGGCCGAGCGCCAAGATCTCCGTCATGGGCGGCGAGCAGGCCGCCTCCGTCCTCGCCACCGTCAAGCGCGACCAGCTCGAAGCGCGGGGCGAGGCGTGGGCGGCGGAGGAGGAAGAGACCTTCAAGGCGCCGATCCGGCAGCAGTACGAGCGCCAGGGCAACGCCTACTACGCCACGGCCCGCCTGTGGGACGACGGGGTCATCGACCCCCTGGAGACCCGCCAGGTGCTGGGCCTGGCACTGACGGCCTGCGCCAACGCGCCCCTGGGTGACCCCCAGTTCGGCGTCTTCCGGATGTGAGGGGCTCTTACCGATGACCATGTTCGACACCGTGCTCGTGGCCAACCGGGGCGAGATCGCCGTCCGCGTGATCCGTACGCTGCGCTCGCTGGGCGTGCGCTCGGTGGCCGTCTTCTCCGACGCCGACGCCGACGCGCGGCACGTACGGGAGGCCGACACCGCCGTACGGATCGGCCCGGCGCCGGCCGCCGAGAGCTATCTGTCCGTCGAGCGGCTGCTGGACGCGGCCGCCCGCACCGGCGCCCAGGCCGTCCACCCGGGCTACGGCTTCCTCGCGGAGAACGCGGGCTTCGCGCGCGCGTGCGCCGAGGCCGGGCTCGTCTTCGTCGGGCCGCCGCCCGAGGCGATCTCCCTGATGGGCGACAAGATCCGCGCCAAGGAGACGGTGCAGGCCGCCGGAGTCCCCGTCGTCCCCGGCGGCCGCGACCCCGAACTCGCCGTGGCCGCCCGCGAGCTGGGCGCGCCCGTGCTGCTCAAGCCCAGCGCGGGCGGCGGCGGCAAGGGCATGCGCCTGGTGCGCGACCTGACCCTGCTGGAGGAGGAGATCGCGGCCGCCCGCCGCGAGGCCCGCGCCTCCTTCGGCGACGACACGCTCCTGGTCGAGCGGTGGATCGACCGCCCCCGGCACATCGAGATCCAGGTCCTGGCCGACGGCCACGGGAACGTCGTGCACCTGGGCGAGCGCGAGTGCTCCCTCCAGCGCCGCCACCAGAAGATCATCGAGGAGGCGCCCAGTGTCCTCCTCGACGAGGAGACCCGGGCGGCGATGGGCGAGGCCGCGGTCCAGGCGGCCCGCAGCTGCGGCTACCGGGGCGCGGGCACGGTGGAGTTCATCGTGCCCGGCGGCGACCCGTCCGCGTACTACTTCATGGAGATGAACACCCGCCTCCAGGTGGAGCACCCGGTCACCGAACTCGTCACCGGTCTGGACCTGGTGGAGTGGCAGCTACGGGTGGCGGCGGGCGAGCGACTGCCGTTCGGGCAGGACGACATCACGCTCACCGGGCACGCGATCGAGGCCCGGCTGTGCGCCGAGGACCCCGCGCGCGGGTTCCTCCCCTCCGGGGGCACGGTGCTGATGCTGCGCGAGCCCCAGGGCGAGGGCGTGCGCACCGACTCGGGGCTGAGCGAGGGCACCGAGGTGGGCAGCCTGTACGACCCGATGCTGTCCAAGGTGATCGCGTACGGCCCGGACAGAGCGACCGCCCTGCGCAAGCTGCGCGCGGCCCTCGCGGAGACGGTGACGCTGGGCGTGCAGACGAACGCCGGGTTCCTGCGCCGGCTGCTGGCCCATCCGGACGTGGTCTCGGGCGAGTTGGACACGGGGCTCGTCGCGCGCGTGGTGGACGAGCTGGTCGACACCGACGTACCCGAGGAGGTGTACGAGGCGGCGGCCGCCGTACGGCTCGACGCGCTCAGGCCGCGCGGCGACGGCTGGACCGACCCGTTCTCGGTGCCCAGCGGCTGGCGGCTGGGCGGCACCCCGAAGCCGGCCGGCTTCCACCTCCGGGTCCAGGAGCCCGTCGAGCACGTCCCGCGCGGCACCCACACCGTCACCGACGACCGCGTGGCCGTCACCCTCGACGGCGTCCGGCACGCCTTCCACCGGGCCGGTGACTGGATCGGCCGCGACGGCGACGCCTGGCACGTCCGCGACCACGACCCGGTGGCGGCCTCGCTCACCGGCGCCGGGGCGGGCGGCGCCGACTCCCTGACCGCCCCCATGCCCGGCACCGTGACCGTGGTGAAGGTCGCGGTGGGCGAGGAGGTGACCGCCGGTCAGAGCCTGCTGGTGGTGGAGGCGATGAAGATGGAGCACGTCATCTCCGCCCCGCACGCGGGCACGGTCGCCGAGCTGGACGTCTCACCGGGCACCACGGTCGCCATGGACCAGGTCCTGGCAGTGATCGCACCGCACGAGGAGGCGCAGGCATGACGCTCCCCATGGTCGTACCGGCCCCGGACCTACCCGCGCGCGTCCGGATCCACGAAGTGGGCGCCCGCGACGGCCTGCAGAACGAGAAGAGCACTGTTCCTACGGAGGTCAAGGCGGAGTTCATCCGCCGGCTGGCCGACGCGGGCCTGACCACGATCGAGGCCACGAGCTTCGTCCACCCCAAGTGGGTGCCTCAACTCGCCGACGCGGAACAGCTGTTCCCGCAGGTCGCCGACCTGGACGCGGCCCTCCCGGTGCTCGTGCCCAACGACCGCGGCCTGGACCGCGCCCTGGCCCTCGGCGCCCGCCGCGTCGCCGTCTTCGCCAGCGCCACGGAGTCCTTCGCCAAGGCCAACCTCAACCGCACGGTCGACGAGGCGCTGGCGATGTTCGCCCCGGTGGTGACGCGGGCGAAGGCCGAGGGCGTGCACGTGCGCGGCTATCTGTCGATGTGCTTCGGCGACCCCTGGGAGGGCCCGGTCCCCCTGGACCAGGTGGTCCGGGTCTGCGCCGAACTGCTCGCGCTGGGCTGCGACGAGCTGAGCCTCGGCGACACCATCGGGGTCGCGACCCCGGGCCATGTGACCGCGCTGCTGACGGCCCTGAACGACCGTGGGGTGCCCACCGACCGGCTGGGCGTGCACTTCCACGACACCTACGGCCAGGCCCTCGCCAACACCCTGGCGGCCCTGCGCCACGGCGTCACCACCGTCGACGCCTCCGCGGGCGGCCTCGGCGGCTGCCCGTACGCGAAGTCCGCCACCGGAAACCTCGCCACCGAAGACCTGGTCTGGATGCTGCACGGCCTCGGCATCGAGACCGGAGTCGACCTCGGCCGCCTCGTCGCCACCAGCGCGTGGATGGCCGGACACCTGGGCCGACCGAGCCCGTCCCGCACCGTACGAGCCCTCTCCCACAAGGAGTGACCCCGATGAACCACAAGCTCTCCCCGGAGCTCGAAGAACTGCGCCGCACGGTGGAGGCGTTCGCTCACGACGTCGTGGCCCCCAAGATCGGCGACTTCTACGAGCGGCACGAGTTCCCGTACGAGATCGTGCGGGAGATGGGCCGCATGGGCCTGTTCGGGCTGCCGTTCCCCGAGGAGTACGGCGGTATGGGCGGCGACTATCTGGCGCTGGGCGTGGCGCTGGAGGAACTGGCCCGCGTCGACTCCTCGGTGGCCATCACGCTGGAGGCGGGTGTCTCGCTGGGCGCGATGCCGATCCACCTCTTCGGCACCGAGGAGCAGAAGCGTCAGTGGCTGCCCCGCCTGTGCTCGGGCGAGATGCTCGGCGCGTTCGGGCTGACGGAGCCGGACGGCGGCTCCGACGCGGGCGCGACACGCACGACGGCCCGCCTGGACCCGGAGACGGACGAATGGGTGATCAACGGCACGAAGTGCTTCATCACCAACTCCGGTACGGACATCACGGGCCTGGTGACGGTCACGGCCGTGACGGGTCGCAAGCCCGACGGCAAGCCCCTCATCTCCTCGATCATCGTGCCGTCGGGCACCCCGGGCTTCACGGTCGCGCCCGCCTACTCCAAGGTCGGCTGGAACGCCTCCGACACGCGTGAGCTGTCCTTCTCCGACGTCCGTGTCCCGGCGGCCAACCTGCTGGGCGAGGCGGGCCGCGGCTACGCCCAGTTCCTGCGCATCCTGGACGAGGGCCGGATCGCGATCGCCGCGCTGGCGACGGGACTTGCCCAGGGCTGCGTCGACGAGTCGGTGAAGTACGCCCGGGAGCGGCACGCCTTCGGCCGGCCGATCGGCGCCAACCAGGCCATCCAGTTCAAGCTGGCCGACATGGAGATGCGCGCCCACACGGCCCGTCTGACCTGGCGCGACGCCGCCTACCGACTCGTGGCCGGGGAGCCGTTCAAGAAGGAGGCGGCCCTCGCCAAGCTGTACTCCTCCACGATCGCCGTGGACAACGCCCGCGACGCGACACAGATCCACGGCGGCTACGGCTTCATGAACGAGTACCCGGTGGCCCGAATGTGGCGCGACTCCAAGATCCTGGAGATCGGGGAGGGCACGAGCGAGGTGCAACGGATGCTCATCGCACGGGAGTTGGGCCTGCCGACCGCGTCCTGACGACGGGCCGGGAGCGTCGGGAGTGCGCCACGAACGCGCTCCCGGTGCCCCACCGCTTCAGGCCGACTCGGCCAGCCGCTCCTCCGCGAAGGCGGGATCACCGACCCGCCCCTCGCCGAGCAGCCCGAGTTCCTGCGCACGGGCCCCCAACGCCACCCGCCCCGGAGCGCTCCAGCGTTCCATCAGCCGGTGCACCCGCCGCTGGACCGTGCGATGCCCGATGCCCAGCCTGCGGCCGATCGCGGCGTCACCGAGCCCCCGGTGCAGCATGCGGACGATCGTCAGGTCCGTCTGATCTAGCTGGCCAGGCCTCACAGAAGCACTCAAGGTAACAATCCCCCCACAGAGCGGAACCACAACTACCTCTTAGGTCACCCTAAGCACTCGCCTTCCCCGCCGCTCCATCAAACAATCACCCAAAGTACTCACAACACCCGACACCCGGCTGGCGTGATTACGCCAAATCCCAGCGGGAGCCAACCGGTCACCGCCGCAGCGCATCCGCCGCTTGCACGGCCTTCTTCAGCGCCCGGCCCGCCTCCTTGAGCTCCTGGGCGTGCTTGTCGGCCAGTTGCTCCTGAATCCGGGACTCCTCCTCGAACCAGATCTCGGCCACCTTGTGCGTGTCCCGGCACTTCAGGTCGGCCAGCGCGGTGGCGATCTCCTCCGCGGTGACCGTCGGCTGGGCGAAGGCGGGATCGCTCGGGGCGTCCATCGGCTCGTCGTAGGTGTAGCCGCTGTCGGCCATGCACGCCGCCCAGGACCGGAAGACCTTCCGCACCGGCTCGGTCCGCTGCGCCTTGGTGTACGCCTCGTTGCTCAGATCCGTGGCGAGGGTCGACACAGGTGTCGCCGAGCCGTGGACCCGGCGGTGGGCCTCGCCGCCGCAGCCGCCCTCGGGCAGCTTCTCACCGGCGACCGACCCGGCGACCGCCCCGGCCTGCTGCCCGGTCATGGCCGCCTCCTCCTCGGGGCCGAGCACGGACGCCTCCATCAGCCGCCGCACCTCCCGCTGGTAGGCGCTCATGTCACCGGCGGGCTTGTACCCGTACGTAGCGGCGACGTCCCGGTCGTGAATGCCGTACCGCAGGTCGGTGAGCGTCTTCGGGCCGATCTTCGGAAGCGGCTCGGCGGGCCGGTAGTCGAAGCCGTACCTCTTCATGCACGCCGACTTCGCCTGCTCGACGCCGTCGAAGAGCAGGTCCTCCTGGTCCCCGTCCGGCAGGTAAGCCTGAAGCGGGAGCACCCACCCGGCCGGGTTCGCGGAATCGACGGCCCGGCCCGCAGCCGACACATCCCCCGCACCCGTACCCCTATCCGCACCCGCACCCGCACCCGCGTCCCGCCCCCCACACCCCGCCACCAGAGGCAGGGCCACCGCGAAGGCCAGCCAGAAGCGCACCCGGCGGGGCGCGCACCCGGCCCGCGTCATTCTCAGCACCACTGGAAGGAGGCGTTGTCGTTGTAGGTGTTCACCAGGTTCTTGGACGTCGGCACCGGAGTGGCCGGCGGGAGGCTGTCCTTGGCCCCGTTGAACCAGCTGTTGTAGTAGACACAAGCGCCGTACGAGGTATGCGCGTTGTGGGCCGAGGCGGCATTGTTCTTCACGTTCTGCAAAGAGCCGGCGGCCCCGGTGTTGCAGAACTTCATGGGCTTGTATCCCTGACCGGTGTACACCGAGTCGAAGTTGCCGACCGCGTAGCCGAAATCGGCGTATGCGCCCTTGTTGTTGGAGTTGTAGTACAGCTTGAACTTGAAGTTGTTGCCCGACTGGCAGCTCAGCCAGTAGTTGTCGAAGTCCGTCTGGTCCGAGGCGTACGCCGACGCCCCCGAGAACGTCAGCAGCCCGGCGGCGGAAGCAGCGACAAGAGCCTTGGTGAAGGTACGCATGAACATCCCTTTCAGCTGAGTATCCCGCTCAGCACCACTGGAAGGAGGCGTTGTCGTTGTAGGTGTTCACCAGGTTCTTGGACGTCGGCAGCGGAGTGGCGGGCGGCAGGCTGTCCTTGGCGCCGTTGAACCAGCTGTTGTAGTAGACGCAAGCGCCGTACGACGTGTGCAGGTTGCGCGCCGAGGCGGCGTTGTTCTTCACACCCTGACCCGATCCGGCGGCACCGGTGTTGCAGAACTTGTAGGCGACCGTGCCGGAGCCGTAGATCTCGACGGCTCCGAAATTGCCGACCGCGTAACCGAAATCGCGGTATGCGCCCTTGTTGTTGGAGTTGTAGTACAGGCGGAACTTGAAGGTGTTGTACGACTGGCAGCCCAGCCAGTAGTTCTCCTCGTCCTGGGGCGTCGACGCGTTCGCGGGCGCTCCCGAGAACATCAGCAGTCCGGCGGCAGAGGCCACCGTCAGGGCCTTGGCAAGCGTGCGCATATCCATCTCCTCGGGGATCGGCGAGCGTAGATCGTGGCACCGCGGGATGGGACTTCCAATGACTCTGGCGCCATTACGCCATTCCGCCCGGCCCAAGTCGCGGTCCCTCTGGCGTGATTGCGCCAGAAACCTTTCACCCCTTCCACCGCCCGCCCCGGCTGACAAAGAATCAGCAGCCGCCCTGCGTTTCCCTCCAGCGAAAGCGAGCTTCGGCATGGCCGACGAGATGGTGCTCCGCGCCCAGCGGTTCATCAATACGACGTATCCCAACATGCTCGGGATCGACCGGCTGGAGGAGAACGGCCAGACGAGCTGGACCGTGATGTACGCGCTCACCCGCGCCCTGCAGCTGGAACTCGGAATCAGCTCGCTCTCCAACAACTTCGGGCCGACCACGCTCAACACGCTGAAATCGAAGTATCCGGTGCTGAACGACGGGACCGTTCCGTCGGCCAATTTCGCCCGTATCATCCAGTCCGCGCTGTACTGCAAGGGGTACGACGGCGGCGAGATCGACGGCAAGTACAACGACCGTGTCGCCGCCTCGATCAGGAAACTGAAGAGCGACATGGGCGTGCTTTCGTCGTTCTCGGACCCGGACAGCCTCTACCCGAAGGTCTTCAAGGGCCTGCTCAATATGGACCCGTATGTCGTGGTGGGCAGCGGAAGCACGAAGATCCGGGAAATCCAGCAGTGGCTGAACAGCCGTTACATAGGCCGCGCGGACTTTTTCATCGTGCCGTGCGACGGGCACCACTCCCGGACCGTGGCCTCGTCCATGCTGTACGCCATCCAGTACGAGCTCGGCATGGCCGACGGCGTCGCCAACGGCAACTTCGGCCCGGGCACCAAGGCGGGCCTGGCCGACCACACCCTCTCCGAGGGGTCGGCGGGCACCTGGCCGCAGCTGTTCAGCGCGGCGCTGATCCTCAACGGGCGCTCGGCCACCCCGTTCACCTCGGTCTTCAACAGCACGGTCGCCAGTGAGACGGCCGCGTTCCAGTCGTTCGTGAAGCTACCGGTCACCGGCAGGGGCGACTTCTCCACCTGGGCCTCACTGCTGGTCTCGTACGGCGACCAGAACCGCCGGGGCGAGGCCTGCGACGGCGTCACGAAGATCACCGCGGCCCGCGCGGCGACCCTCAAGGCCGAGGGTGTGAAGTACATCGGCCGCTATCTGATCAACCCGACCGGAGGCCGGCCCTACGAGAAGGAGATCCAGGCCGGCGAGTTGCAGACCATCGCCGAGAACGGCCTGCGCTGCTTCCCGATCTGGCAGACCTACGGCCGGGACGCCAAGGGCTTCAGCTATCCCTCCGGCAGCGCGGACGGACTCGCCGCCATCGCCGCAGCCCAGCGCCACGGCTTCAAGAACGGCGCCCGCATCTTCTTCGCGGTCGACTTCGACGCCTATGACTACGAGGTCACCAACAACATCCTGCCGTACTTCAAGGGTGTCGAGGACGCCATGGCCATGTCCGGCAACCCCTACCGGATCGGCGTCTACGGGCCGCGCAACGTGTGCATCCGGGCGTCCGAGGCGGGCCACGCCACGGCCAGCTTCGTCTCGGACATGTCCAGCGGCTTCTCCGGCAACTACGGCTACCCGCTCCCCGCCAACTGGGCCTACGACCAGATCGTCACCCGGTGGCTGGGCACGGGCGACGGCGCCATCGAGGTCGACCACAACATCGCCTCGGGCCGCGACATCGGCGAGGGTTCGTTCAACCCGTCGTTCCTGGACAACGACCCGGACACCGCGTTCGACTTCACGTCCTACTACACGGCGCTGACTTCCGACGTCAGCACGTACATGGAACAGATCGGGTTCCCGGACTCCGACGCCAGCCGTATCTTCACGCACACCGAGTGCCTTGAGACGATCATGGCGCACGACACCCTGGTCACGCAGCTGTCGAACAGATACAACATGCGCAAGGCGCTGATCCAGACCTCGGCCTACTGGGAGATGCGCCACTACGACGTGGTCGACCTCACTGTGGACGCCGCCGTCACCTACTACCACACCGGAGTCGGGGGCGGGGTGGTCCCCAAGCGCGACTCCTCCACCGGCATCGCGCAGATCAGCGGCGAGGTGGGCATCCGGGCCTGGAACCACTGCATCCAGGCCGGCCTGGTCTCGGGCACCGTCCTCGACCCGGCCAAGGACGCCGACATCTGGACGATGTGGCAGAAGGTCAACCAGGACAACGCGCACTCGGTCCGGACCGTCGCCCTGATCCACCTGTGGGACGCCTCCGGCAAGGCCGGCGGCCAGAACCCGCCCGACGGCGAGTCCACGCTGCGCCCCATGAGCCTGGACTACAACCAGTCCGAGATCTTCCAGGTCCTGCGCCGCTACCAGGGCTGGGGCGACGAGGCGGAGGAGCACGCCGGCAAGCGCATGGCGCTCTACCAGCTCTTCGAGAAGTACAACGGACTCTCCCGGAGGTAAGTCCGAACACACCCGCAGTCAGGAGCATCGTGGCAATGGACCCGTACGAGGGACACAACCCTCTCGTCCTTCTGCTCGTCATTCTCGTCGCCCTGGGGGCCGCGGCCACGCTGGCCGTCGTCGGCTGTGCCACGCTGGCCCGCCACGGCGTCAGACGCTCGGGCCTGCTGGTCCAGTTGCGCTCGTGCGCGGCGCTGGCGGGGGCCGGTGCCGCCCTGCTCTACGCCTGGGGCGCGCTGCACCTGATGCTGCTGGACGAGACGGGACGGGACCTGGGCTGCAAGGAGGCGGTGGGTACGGCGCAGGCGTGGGACATCGACTCCTACCGGCCCACCTACATCCCCCTCGGCCTCGGCTGCCACCTGAAGAGCGGTACCACCTATTCGATCGGCGTGCCCGGCTATGTCAACCCGGCGGTGGGCGCACTCGCCTTCACCGCCGTCGCGCTGGGCGGATTCAGCCTGCTGGAATCCGAGCGCCGGGCCACCCGGGACTTCAAGAGAGAGACAAGGCGTCCATGACATCGCATTCCCGCCGCACCTTCCTCGCCCGAGCCACCGTGCTGGCGGGCGCCACGGCCGTGGCGAGCCTGCCCTTCTCCGAGTACCTCACCTCGCCCGCTCACGCGGCGGACCGGTGGGCCGAGCCGAAGCACGTCCGGGACGCGGCCCGCCGCGCCCTGGCCCGTGCCGAGCGCACCCAGTCGGGGAAGCCGAGCCCCAACGGCTGGGAGATGGAACTGACCACCGACAAGGGCGGGGCCGTGTGGACCCGGCCGGTCCCCGGCACCCCCGTCGAGGGCGTCACCGTACGGATCGGTGACGTGGAGACGGTGCTGGTGCATGTCATCCGCCGGTTCCACTACGAGGTTGAGGAGCTGCGCAAGGGCGATGTGGTCGGCTGGCGCAGCCCGGATGCGGTGCGCCGGAAGCTGGCCGAGGCCAACCAGGCCTCCGGAACCGCGGTGCAGATCCGTCCGGGCCACTACCCGAGCGGCGTCGAGGGCGGCTTCTTCGCCCCGCAGCGGATGGTGATCCGTGACATCCTCGCCGAGCTCGAAGGGGTGGTGCGCTGGGGCGGCGACGACCGGACACCCGACGAGTCGCTGTTCTACCTCGATGTGAAGCCGGGCAGCCCGCTGCTGGCCAAGGTGGTGGCCAAGCTGCGGGGTTGGGAGAAGGAGCCCGGCAAGGGCGCCGGCGCCCCGGTGGACGTGCGGTCCGGCAAGCGCCGGGATGCCGCCAGGGAGTTGGCCCGCGAGCAGCGGTCGGCGGCCTGACCGTACAGCTGAGGCCCAACCACCGTTGACCACAACGGGGTTGGGCCTCAGCTGTACCCGGCATTGGGCCTCAAAGGCGAGGCACAGGTTGTACGTCCGGGGACCCGCCCCCTGGACAACTGCTGAGGTTAGGCTAACCTACCTTCGAATTGTCCGGCGGGCGCTCCGCCCTGTTCGAAAGCGGCCACACCTATGTCCAACGCCCGAGCCACCCACCTCACCCGCCGGGGCATCCTCGCCGCCGGTGGCGCCCTCGGCCTCGGTGCCGCACTGGCGGCCTGCGGAGGCGACGACGCGAAAAGCGATGGCTCCGGCGAGGGGACGACCGCCGCGAAGTCCGGCCCCTGGTCCTTCAAGGACGACCGCGGCACCACGGTGAAGCTCGACAAGGTGCCGGCGAACATCGTCGCCTTCACCGGTGTCGCCGCCGCCCTCCACGACTACGGCACCTCGGTCAAGGGCGTGTTCGGCCCGACCACGACCGCGGACGGCAAGCCCGACGTCCAGGCCGGCGACCTCGACGTCAGCAAGGTCACCGTCCTCGGCAACGAGTGGGGCAAGCTCAACATCGAGAAGTACGCGGCCCTCTCCCCCGACGTGCTCATCACCACCACGTTCGACGACGCGGGCACCCTCTGGTCGGTGCCGGTGGAGTCCGCGGACAAGGTCGCCAAGCTCGCCCCGAGCGTCGCGATCTCCGTCTACGACCGCCAGCTGACCGAGCCGCTCCAGCGCATGTGGGAGCTGGCCGAATCGCTCGGCGCGGACATGAAGTCCGACGAGATCGCCGAGTCGAAGAAGAAGTTCGAGGCCGCCGCCGCCCGCCTGCGCGCCGCCGCCAAGGCCAAGCCGGAGATCAAGGTGCTGGCCGGTTCCGCCGCGGACACCGTCTTCTACGTCTCCGGCACCAACTTCTCCATCGACCTCGAGTACTTCAAGGCGCTCGGCGTGAACTTCGTCGAGCCCTCGGAGAAGGCGAAGGAAAAGAGCGGCGGCTGGTTCGAGGCGCTCAGCTGGGAGAACGTCGACAAGTACGACGCCGACATCATCGTGATGGACGACCGCTCCTCGACCATCCAGCCGGCCGACATCACCGAGGCCACCTGGAAGAAGCTCCCCGCGGTCAAGGCCGGCCAGGTCATCCCCCGCTCCCCGGAGCCGATCCTGTCCTACGACAAGTGCACCCCGCTGCTCGACAACCTCGCCGAGGCCATCGAGAACGCCAAGAAGGTCAGCTGACCCCCTGATCCCAGCCCCCTGAATCCCGCTCAGGAGCACTCATGCCCACGGCCGTAGCCGTCGCGTTCCGTTTCTTCTCCCTTCAGGTCGTACGGACGAGGCGGCTCGGCCCGTCCCTGGTGCGGGTCACCTTCGCCGGGGACGAGCTGCGCGACTTCCACTCCGACGGCCACGACCAGTCGCTGTCGCTGTTCCTGCCGCACCCGGGGCAGGAGGCGCCGGTCGTTCCGGTCGAGCTCGGTGACGGCTGGTGGCAGGGGTGGCGCGATCTCCCGGAGGACGTACGGGCGGTGATGCGCTCGTACACCCTGCGCGCGCTGCGGCGCGACCCCGACGAGATCGACATCGACTTCGTGCTGCACGGCGTCGAGCCCGGCGCCGCGGTGCCGGCCGGGCCCGCCTCCCGGTGGGCGGCGGACGCGGCGCCCGGCGACCGGGTCCTGCTCATCGGGCCGTCCGTCGCGGACAACCGGGCGATCCGGTTCCGGCCGCCCGCGGACACCGATCTGGTGGTGGTCTGGGGCGACGAGACGGCCGTACCCGCGGTGTCCGCGATCGTCGAGCAGCTGCCGGCCGGCACCCGCGCCCGGGTCTGGCTGGAGGTGCAGCACGCCGAGGACATCCAGGACCTGGCGACCGGGGCCGACGTCCGGATCGACTGGCTGGTCCGCGAGGACCGGGACATCCAGGGCTCCCCCATGGCCCTGGATGCCCTGCGCGCCGCCGAACTGCCGTCCGCCGAGCGGCCGTACGTCTGGATCGCGGGCGAGTCCGGCTGTGTGAAGGAGCTGCGCCGCCACTTCGTGAACGAGCGCGGCATCGACCGCCGCCGGATCACCTTCGTCGGCTACTGGCGCCAGGGGCTCACCGAGGAGCAGTTGCGCGAGGCCGGCGAGTGATGCGCCGGAAGTGACGACTGTCACCGGTGGGGCGGGTTCTGCCCTACCCATACACGGATCAATTTAGGTTAGGCTAACCTAAGTTGATCGCCCTGAGTCGATCCGCACTCCCCCCACTCCGCTACGCCCGTCCCGCACGGACTTCCCCTCGGAGGACCCCCCATGCGCTCGCACCTGCTCAACGACACGACCGCGGAGCAGTACCGCCGCTCCGTGACCGAAGGAATCGAGCGGGTGGCCGCCAAACTCGCCACCACCGACAGCCCGTTCACCGGAGTCACGGTCGACGCCCTCGCGCCCACCATCGACGCGATCGACCTCGACAAGCCGTTGCACGACACCGCCGCGGTCCTCGACGAGCTGGAGGACGTCTACCTCCGGGACGCGATCTACTTCCACCACCCCCGCTACCTCGCCCACCTCAACTGCCCGGTCGTCATCCCGGCCGTGCTCGGCGAGGCGATCCTCTCCGCCGTCAACTCCTCCCTGGACACCTGGGACCAGTCGGCCGGCGGCACCCTCATCGAGCGCAAGCTCATCGACTGGACGGCCGCCCGCATCGGCCTCGGCCCGGCCGCCGACGGCGTGTTCACCTCCGGGGGCAGCCAGTCCAACCTCCAGGCTCTGCTGCTGGCCCGCGAGGAGTCCAAGACCGACTCGTTCGCGAAACTGCGCATCTTCGCCTCCGAGGTCAGCCACTTCAGCGTGAAGAAGTCGGCCAAACTCCTCGGCCTGAGCGCCGATTCGGTGGTCTCCATCCCCGTCGACCACGACAAGCGCATGCAGACCGTCGCCCTCGCCCGCGAGCTGGAGCGCTGCGCCAAGGACGGCCTCGTCCCCATGGCCGTCGTCGCCACCGCCGGCACCACCGACTTCGGCTCCATCGACCCGCTGCCCGAAATCGCCGAGCTGTGCGCGCAGTTCGGCACCTGGATGCACGTCGACGCCGCCTACGGCTGCGGCCTGCTCGCCTCCGTGAAGCACCGCGGCCGGATCGACGGCATCGAGCGCGCCGACTCGGTCACCGTGGACTACCACAAGTCCTTCTTCCAGCCGGTGAGTTCCTCCGCCGTCCTGGTCCGCGACGCGGCCACCCTGCGCCACGCCACCTACCACGCGGAGTACCTCAACCCCCGCCGCATGGTCCAGGAGCGCATCCCCAACCAGGTCGACAAGTCCCTGCAGACCACCCGCCGCTTCGACGCGCTGAAGCTGTGGATGACGCTCCGCGTGATGGGCGCCGACGGCATCGGACAGCTCTTCGACGAGGTCGTCGACCTCGCGGCCGAGGGCTGGCGACTGCTCGCCGCCGACCCGCGCTTCGACGTCGTCGTGCAGCCCTCGCTCTCCACGCTGGTCTTCCGCTACATCCCGGCCGCCGTGACGGACCCGTCCGAGATCGACCGGGCCAACCTCTACGCCCGCAAGGCCCTGTTCGCCTCCGGTGACGCGGTGGTCGCGGGCACCAAGGTCGGCGGCCGCCACTACCTGAAGTTCACCCTGCTCAACCCCGAGACCACGACGGCCGACATCACCGCCGTCCTCGACCTGATCGCCGGCCACGCCGAGCAGTACCTGGGAGAGTCCCTTGACCGCGCTTCCTGAATCCACGAGCAAGACCTACGACTTCGTGGGCATCGGGCTCGGCCCGTTCAACCTGGGCCTCGCCTGCCTCACCGAGCCGATCGCCGAACTCGACGGCATCTTCCTGGAGTCGAAGCCGGACTTCGAGTGGCACGCCGGGATGTTCCTGGAGGGCGCCCACCTCCAGACGCCGTTCATGTCGGACCTGGTCACCCTCGCCGACCCGACCTCGCCGTACTCCTTCCTCAACTACCTGAAGGAGAAGGGCCGGCTGTACTCGTTCTACATCCGCGAGAACTTCTACCCGCTGCGGGTCGAGTACGACGACTACTGCCGCTGGGCGGCCAGCCGGCTGAGCAGCGTCCGCTTCGGCACGACGGTGGCGGAGGTGACGTACGAGGACGAGCTGTACGTGGTGCGGACCGAGGCCGGCGAGGTCTTCCGCGCCCGCCACCTGGTCCTCGGCACCGGCACCTCCCCGCACTACCCGAAGGCCGTCGAAGGCCTCGGCGGCGACTTCTTCCACAACTCCCGCTATGTGCAGCACAAGGCGGAGCTCCAGAAGAAGGACTCCATCACGATCGTCGGCTCCGGCCAGTCCGCCGCCGAGATCTACTACGACCTCCTCGCCGAGATCGACGTCCACGGCTACCGGCTGAACTGGGTCACCCGCTCCCCGCGCTTCTTCCCGCTGGAGTACACCAAGCTCACGCTGGAGATGACGAGCCCGGAGTACATCGACTACTACCGCGCGCTCCCCGAGGACACCCGCTACCGGCTGACCGCCCAGCAGAAGGGCCTGTTCAAGGGCATCGACGGCGACCTCATCAACGAGATCTTCGACCTGCTCTACCAGAAGAACCTCGGCGGCCCGGTCCCCACCCGCCTGCTCACCAACTCCGCCCTCACCGGCGCCCGGTACGAGAACGACACGTACACGCTCTCCTTCCGCCAGGAGGAGCAGGAGAAGGACTACGAGATCGAGTCCCAGGGCCTGGTCCTGGCCACCGGTTACGCCTACGCCGAGCCCGAGTTCCTCGCCCCGATCCAGGACCGCCTGGTGCGCGACTCCCACGGCAACTTCGACGTCGCCCGCAACTACGCCATCGACGTCACGGGCCGCGGCGTCTTCCTCCAGAACGCCGGCGTCCACACCCACAGCATCACCTCGCCGGACCTGGGCATGGGCCCGTACCGGAACTCGACCATCATCCGTGAGCTGCTCGGCACCGAGTACTACCCGGTCGAGAAGACCATCGCGTTCCAGGAGTTCGCCGTATGAGCACCACCGACACAGGCACCTTCACCTTCCGCCCCCTCGACCCCCTGAAGGACGCCGAGCTGCTGCACGCCTGGGTCACGCACCCCAAGGCGGCCTTCTGGATGATGCAGGACGCCAGGCTGGAGGACGTCGAGCGCGCGTACATGGAGATCGCGGCCGACGAGCACCACCACGCCCTGCTGGGCCTGAAGGACGGCGTGCCCGCCTTCCTGATGGAGAAGTACGACCCCGCCCACCGCGAACTGGTCGGCCTGTACGAGGCGCAGCCCGGCGACATCGGCATGCACTTCCTCACACCCGCCACCGACCGGCCCGTGCACGGCTTCACCCGGGCCGTCATCACCGCCGTGATGGCGCACCTCTTCGAGGACCCGGCGGTGCGACGGGTCGTCGTCGAGCCGGACGTGTCCAACACGGCCGTCCACGCCCTGAACGAGGCCGTCGGCTTCGTGCCCGAGCGCGAGATCCAGAAGCCGGAGAAGAAGGCGTTGCTGAGCTTCTGCACCCGGGAGCAGTTCCTGGCCGCGACGGCGGTGACCGCATGAGCCTCGCCGACTCCGTCGCCCATCTCTCCCCCGAGCGCTGGGAGAAGGCCAACCGCCTGCTCGTCCGCAAGGCCCTCGCCGAGTTCGCGCACGAGCGGCTGATCACGCCCGAGGCCGCCGGCGAGAACCAGTACGTCGTCCGCAGCGACGACGGTCTGACCCGCTACCGGTTCAGCGCCGTCCGCCGCGCCCTGGACCACTGGCAGGTCGACGCCGACTCCATCACCCGTCACCGCGACGGCGCCGAACTCCCCCTCGCCGCGCTGGACTTCTTCATCGAGCTGAAGCAGTCCCTCGGCCTGAGCGACGCGATCCTGCCGGTCTACCTGGAGGAGATCTCCTCCACCCTCTCCGGCACCTGCTACAAGCTCACCAAGCCGCAGGTCCCGGTCGCCGAACTGGCGAGGAGCGGCTTCCAGGCCGTCGAGACCGGCATGACCGAGGGCCACCCCTGCTTCGTCGCCAACAACGGCCGCCTCGGCTTCGGCATCCACGAGTACCTGTCGTACGCCCCGGAGACCGCGAGCCCGGTCCGCCTGGTGTGGCTGGCCGCGCACCGCTCACGGGCGGCGTTCACCGCGGGCGTCGGCATCGAGTACGAGACCTTCGTACGGCAGGAGTTGGGCACGGAGACGGTCGAGCGCTTCTACGGCGTGCTGCGCGACCGGGACCTCGACCCCGCCGACTACCTCCTCGTCCCCGTCCACCCCTGGCAGTGGTGGAACAAGCTGACGGTGACCTTCGCCGCCGAGGTGGCCCGCGGGCACCTGGTGTGCCTGGGCGAGGGCGACGACGAGTACCTGGCCCAGCAGTCCATCCGGACCTTCTTCAACCGGACCAGCCCCGAGAAGCACTACGTGAAGACGGCCCTGTCCGTCATCAACATGGGCTTCATGCGCGGCCTTTCGGCGGCGTACATGGAGGCCACCCCGGCCATCAACGACTGGCTCGCCCAGCTCGTCGACAACGACCCGGTGCTCAAGGGGACGGGCCTGTCGATCATCCGCGAGCGGGCCGCCGTCGGCTACCGGCACCTGGAGTACGAGGCGGCGACGGACCGCTACTCGCCGTACCGCAAGATGCTGGCCGCACTGTGGCGGGAGAGCCCGGTGACCTCCCTGCGGGACGGCGAGTCGCTCGCCACCATGGCCTCGCTGCTGCACGTGGACCACGAGGGCGCGTCCTTCGCGGGCGCCCTGATCGAGCAGTCCGGCCTGGCCCCCACCGAGTGGCTGCGCCGCTACCTGAAGGCGTACTTCACCCCGCTGCTGCACAGTTTCTACGCCTACGACCTCGTCTACATGCCGCACGGCGAGAACGTCATCCTCGTGCTGAAGGACGGCGTCGTGGAGCGCGCGATCTACAAGGACATCGCCGAGGAGATCGCGGTCATGGACCCGGACGCGGTACTCCCGCCGGCGGTCGAGCGGGTGCGCGTGGACGTTCCCGAGGACACCAAGCTGCTGTCGATCTTCACGGACGTCTTCGACTGCTTCTTCCGCTTCCTCGCCGCGAACCTCGCCACCGAGGACATCCTGTCCGAGGACGACTTCTGGCGCACGGTCGCGGACGTCACCCACGAGTACCAGGCGTCGGTCCCCGAACTCGCCGACAAGTTCCAGCAGTACGACATGTTCGCCCCCGAGTTCGCCCTGTCCTGCCTCAACCGCCTCCAACTGCGCGACAACCAGCAGATGGTGGACCTGGCGGACCCGGCGGGCGCACTGCAGCTGATCGGCACGCTGAAGAACCCGATCGCGGGTCTGTAGGCCGCGTGCAGGGCCGTATGCAGGCCCCCCACCGACAGACGGGCACCCAGGGGTACGGTCCCCCGGGGTGCCCGTCCGCACGGCACGGACCGCTCTCCGCCAAGACCGGTGAAACAATCGCCCCATGGCGGAAATCATCCAGAAGGACGGCACTTGGGCCTTCGACGGGGACGCCCTGCGGCTGACACCGGGAAGGGACAAGAACGTCAGCCTCCTGCGCAAGGCGCTCGGTGAACTCGTCGTACCTCTGGGGGCGTTGGCGGGTGTCTCGTTCGAACAGGGCAAGAAGACCGGGCGGCTCAGACTGCGGCTGCGCGACGGCGCCGATCCGCTGCTGCACGCCACCGGCGGCCGCCTCACCGAGCCCCACGACCCCTACCAACTCCTCGTGGAGTCCGACCGCTACGGCGTCGCCGAGTACTTCACGGACGAGGTCCGCAACGCCCTGCTCCTGGACCGGGTCCCGGCCGACCCGGTCACCTCGTACCTTCTCCCCGGCCCGTCCGTGCCGCTCTCCGTCTCCGCCGGTGACGGCACCGCGAGCTTCGACGGCGAGCGCGTGCGGCTGGAGTGGAACTGGAAGACGGAGGACGCCAAGGCCGCCGCGGGCTCGCGCAGCCTGCGCCTGCCCGACATCCTCGCCGTGGAGTGGCATCCGGCGGCCGGCCTGGAGAACGGCCACCTCCGCTTCACCGTGCGCAACGCCCCGACCAAGGCGCCGCCGAAGTACGACCCCAACGCCGTGGAGCTGTGGGGCTTCAAGAAGGACCCGCTGATGGCCCTGGTCGCGGCGGCCGTCCAGGCCCGCCTGCCGCATCCGTCCGCGGCCGCCGCCACGGACGGACGACCGCAGGACCCGGCGGACGCCCGCGCGCTGCCGCCCGCCTCCGAGGACGACCACGACGCCCTGCTGCGCCGACTGCGGGAACTCGGCGAGCTGCATCGGACGGGGGTGCTGACGGACGAGGAGTTCACCCTCGCCAAACAGGCAATACTCAAACGTATGTGAACCTATCGGACACGACCTGCCCGGAATCGGGCAGGATTCTTGCGAAAGCATCGCCCGTACCCCAGGATCTACCGGGTGCACGACGAACTCGTTGATCATCTGACGCGGTCCACGCCCCTGAGCCGGGGCGAGGCGCTGCGGGTGGTCCAGGACGTGCTCGCCTACTTCGACGAGACGACCGAGCAGTTCGTCCGTCGCCGCCACCGCGAGCTCCAGGCCCAGGGCCTGGTGAACGCGACGATCTTCGAACGGATCGCGGCGGACCTGAAATACCGGGCGGTGGCACCGCCGGAACTCACACTCCGGCAGCTGCGCCGGATCGTCTACGGCTGAGTCGTACGGGCGACTCGTACGGCCGAGAAACGGAATACCCCTGTATGTGCGGAATCGTCGGATACATCGGCAAGCGTGACGTGGCCCCGCTGCTGCTCGAAGGCCTCCAGCGCCTGGAGTACCGCGGCTACGACTCGGCGGGCGTCGTCGTCTCCTCCCCGAAGACGCCGACCCTGAAGATGGTCAAGGCCAAGGGCCGGGTCCGCGACCTGGAGGCCAAGGTCCCGGCGCGCTTCAAGGGCACCACCGGCATCGCCCACACCCGCTGGGCCACCCACGGCGCCCCGTCCGACGTCAACGCCCACCCGCACCTGGACGCCGAGGGCAAGGTCGCCGTCGTCCACAACGGCATCATCGACAACGCCTCCGACCTGCGCCGCAAGCTGGAGGCGGACGGTGTCGAGTTCCTCTCCGAGACCGACACCGAGGTCCTCGTCCACCTCATCGCCCGCTCCCAGGCGCCCAAGCTGGAGGACAAGGTCCGCGAGACCCTGCGGGTCATCGAGGGCACCTACGGCATCGCCGTGATGCACGCCGACTTCGGCGACCGCATCGTCGTCGCCCGCAACGGCTCCCCGGTCGTCCTCGGCATCGGCGAGAAGGAGATGTTCGTCGCCTCGGACATCGCCGCGCTGGTGACCCACACGCGGCAGATAGTGACGCTGGACGACGGCGAGATGGCCACGCTGAAGGCCGACGACTTCCGCACGTACACGACCGAGGGCACCCGTACGACGGCGGAGCCCACCACCGTGGAGTGGGAGGCCGCCTCCTACGACATGGGCGGCCACGACACCTACATGCACAAGGAGATCCACGAGCAGGCCGAGGCCGTGGACCGCGTCCTGCGCGGCCGGATCGACGACCGCTTCTCCACCGTGCACCTCGGCGGCCTGAACCTGGACGCCCGCGAGGCGCGCCGGATCCGCCGCGTGAAGATCCTCGGCTGCGGCACCTCGTACCACGCGGGCATGATCGGCGCCCAGATGATCGAGGAGCTGGCCCGCATCCCCGCGGACGCCGAGCCGGCCTCGGAGTTCCGCTACCGCAACGCGGTCGTGGACCCCGACACCCTCTACATCGCGGTCTCCCAGTCCGGCGAGACCTATGACGTCCTCGCGGCCGTACAGGAGCTGAAGCGCAAGGGCGCGCGGGTCCTGGGCATCGTGAACGTCGTCGGCTCGGCGATCGCCCGCGAGGCGGACGGCGGCATCTACGTGCACGCGGGCCCCGAGGTCTGCGTGGTCTCCACCAAGTGCTTCACCAACACCACGGTCGCCTTCGCCCTCCTCGCCCTGCACCTCGGCCGCACCCGCGACCTCTCGGTCCGCGACGGCAAGCGCATCATCGAGGGCCTGCGCAGGCTCCCCGCCCAGATCGCCGAGATCATGGAGCAGGAGGCCGAGATCGAGAAGCTGGCCAAGGCCTACGCCGACGCCCGCTCGATGCTCTTCATCGGCCGTGTCCGGGGCTACCCGGTGGCCCGTGAGGCCTCGCTGAAGCTCAAGGAGGTCTCCTACATCCACGCGGAGGCCTACCCCGCCTCGGAGCTGAAGCACGGCCCGCTGGCCCTCATCGAGCCCGCGCTCCCGACGGTCGCGATCGTTCCCGACGACGACCTCCTGGAGAAGAACCGCGCCGCCATGGAGGAGATCAAGGCCCGCAGCGGCAAGATCCTCGCCGTGGCCCACCAGCCCCAGGAGAAGGCCGACCAGACGATCGTCGTGCCGAAGAACGAGGACGAGCTGGACCCGATCCTGATGGGCATCCCGCTGCAACTCCTCGCGTACCACACGGCGTTGGCCCTGGGCCGGGACATCGACAAGCCGAGGAACCTCGCCAAGTCGGTAACGGTCGAGTAGCAGGCTTTCAGGGGCGCGGGGCTGTATCGATCTGCGGCTCCGCCGCGAGGGCGCGACAAGCCCCCACGCCCCCGCAGAGGCCACACAACGAGAACGGCCCCCACGTGATGCCACCAGTCACGGGGGGCCGTCTCCATGCGCCGGGGAGCCGCCCAACCCCCCGGCCCGCGCAGCTAACCGGTGGCCGTCACTCCCCGGCCGGCAGCACGACGCGGAACCGAAGTAGGCCAGTGGGCCAACGCCGCGGTCGCCGCATACCAGGCAACCGCACCCGCGGCGACGGCGAACCAGCCCCCGACCTTCGCGAGCCCGTCGTTCCCGGCGAACATCGCGATGGACAACAGGAGAAGGGAGACGAAGAACAACCCGTACGCGCCCTGACCGAGCTGGTCGCCACCGGCGAGCGTCAGGGACAGCGCCACGAGGGCGAACAGCAGCAGGAACAACCCGGCCGCGTTGGCGGAGACTTCCGGCGCCACGGCCCACGTGAACCACAGCGCACCGAGCGCCGTGAAGGCCGTACCGGAGGCGTTGTCGCGGTCACTGAAGGCCATCAGGCCGGCGACGAAGAGGGCAACTCCGCCCACGTACTGTGCGATTGATACGGCGTCAGCGGCCGTGACCCCGTTGATCACTTCGGTGTGCCCCAGCCCGAAGGCCAACAGGGTGACACCCAGGGCGAGTCGGCCGACCACGGTGGTGATTCCGCTTCCCGCAGAGACGTCGTTGTCCACGGCGGGCTCCCTTCTTGCATGTGCAGTCGTGCGGTGAGCGATATATGCCCTTCACAAGAGCACAAACACCTCTACGCGCGAGTAGATTTATGCGCTGCACACAGGGGACGGTGGGTACCCACGCCGCATCTCACCAGGGAGAACGGTGAGTTACGGAATGACAACGACGGGCCGCTGCGCCCGCTTGGCGAGCCGTCCGGCGACGGAGCCGAAGATGCGGCCGACGATGCCGTGGGTCGAGCCGACGACGATCGCGTCCGCTTCGTACTCCCGCCCGACCTCCTCCAGCTCGTGGCAGATGTCGCCGCCGCGCTCGACGAGGATCCACGGCACCTCGGAGAGGTACTCCGCACAGGCGAGCTCAAGGCCCAGCACCTCGGTGCGGTGATCCGGCACGTCCACGAAGACCGGCGGCTCGCAGCCCGCCCACACCGTGGTGGGCAGCCGGTTGGCGACATGCACGATGATCAGGCCCGAGCCGGAGCGGTGCGCCATGCCGATGGCGTACGCGAGGGCGCGCTCACTGGAGGTGGAGCCGTCGAAGCCGACGACGACACCGTGCTTGAAGGCGGGATCGCAGGAACGGCGTGGTTCTTCCGCCGCCAGGGGCTCGGCCGCCGTGGGATCGGCGACGGGCCGCTTGCGGTCCGCGGGTTCGAAGAATTCGTGACCGGCCATGGCTGTCTCGGCGTTGTGATCCTTGTGTGGGGGACGACAGGGTTCGGCGGAGCTGTGTCCGGGAATCATCTTCCCAACCCCATACCCCCAAGGGTACGGCGGCACGCCTCCTTAGCCCAGATCCCGCAAACGCTCTGCGGGGGTTCCAGGGAGCATGCACGAGGGGCGCCCGTAACGCAATGGTTGCTGTGCTGTACAGGCGGTTTGCACGGGATTCACATACCGGGGGCGCGGTATGCCCACGGAAGGCGGCCGGCGCTCCCACGGGAGACGGCCCGCACTCCCCGCGGGGGACGGGCCCGGCGGCACAGTGACCGACCGGTCGAACACGCGTTGAACCCGGTGAGCCGCCGACCACGGGAGCACGCCATGTCCGGACAGCAGCCCCAGGACACCACCACCGACGTGGTCCGCTGGGCGGCCTTCAGCTGCGTCCTCGTCCCCGTCGTCCTCCTCTGGTACGGCACCTCCCTGGCCGGCGCCACCGGCACCGCCCTGGGGCTCGCCGCCGTCACCGCCGTATGCCGGTTCCTGCTGCGCCAGTCCGAGCGCGGCGCGGCCCGGCTGCTCGCCGAGGAACACGCGTCCCGCCCGCCCCATCGGGGCCGCCACCACAGGGCCGGGGCGGGCTCGCACCGGGCCGGACGCCACTCCGGAGGAAATACACCGGGCGGCTGACCGGTTTCCATGCCCTCGGGCGAATCTTTTCAGCCAACTTCCGGCCATCGCGCATCCCTCGGCCGAACCACCCCCCAACCCCCGTTCCACCTGCACGGAAAGGGGGTACGGGGCCCCGCGCACCCTATGTGGATTGGCCACTGCCACAAGGCGCACTTCCCTGCGCACTCCCCGGATGCAACGCTTCGTGATCGAATGCTTTACGCCAAGTTGCCAAGTCGACAATGTGCCGGGTGCTGAACTGGTCACCTCGGCACCACGGGACACAGTAGATTCGATCTTGACTGTCTTACGGCGGGGGACTCGTGCAGGACCGAGGGGAAACGTGCAGGAGCGACACAACCGAGGAGCCGCGACCACCGAGGGGGGCTTAGCAGTATGAGCCACGACTCCACTGCCGCGCCGGAAGCCGCGGCCCGGAAGCTTTCCGGGCGACGCCGCAAGGAGATCGTCGCGGTGCTGCTGTTCAGCGGCGGTCCCATCTTCGAGAGTTCCATACCGCTGTCGGTGTTCGGTATCGACCGCCAGGACGCCGGCGTGCCGCGCTACCGCCTGTTGGTGTGCGGCGGCGAGGAAGGCCCGCTGCGGACCACAGGGGGCCTGGAACTCTCCGCACCACATGGCCTGGAGGCGATCTCGCGCGCGGGCACGGTCGTCGTGCCGGCCTGGCGCTCGATCACCTCGCCACCGCCCGAGGAAGCGCTCGACGCACTGCGCCGGGCGCACGAGGAAGGCGCCCGCATCGTCGGGCTGTGCACCGGCGCCTTCGTCCTCGCCGCGGCGGGCCTGCTGGACGGCCGCCCCGCGACGACACACTGGATGTACGCGCCGACGCTGGCCAAGCGCTATCCGTCGGTGCACGTGGATCCGCGAGAACTCTTCGTGGACGACGGCGACGTCCTGACGTCCGCGGGAACGGCCGCGGGCATCGACCTCTGTCTCCACATCGTGCGGACGGACCACGGCAACGAGGCGGCCGGCGCCCTGGCGCGCCGCCTGGTGGTCCCGCCGCGCCGGTCGGGCGGCCAGGAGCGCTACCTCGATCGGTCTTTACCGGAGGAGATCGGCGCCGACCCGCTCGCCGAGGTCGTCGCCTGGGCGCTGGAGCACCTCCACGAGCAGTTCGACGTGGAGACGCTCGCGGCGAGGGCGTACATGAGCCGACGCACCTTCGACCGCCGCTTCCGCTCGCTGACGGGTTCGGCCCCTCTTCAGTGGCTGATCACGCAGCGGGTGCTCCAGGCACAGCGCCTGCTGGAGACGTCGGACTACTCGGTGGACGAGGTCGCGGGCCGCTGCGGCTTCCGTTCGCCGGTGGCGCTGCGCGGGCACTTCCGCCGCCAGCTGGGCTCGTCGCCGGCCGCGTACCGGGCGGCGTACCGGGCCCGCCGACCGCAGGGCGACAGGCCGCCGATGGACGTCGACACCGCGCCCGGACCCACGCCCACGCTGCACCCCGAGGGCGGCGGACCCGTCCCGCTGCAGACCCGCCGCACCGCGGCGGCGAACGCCGTCGGCCCCGCGGCCACCTCGTCCCTGGCCACGGCCGCGGACAACGGCCGTGAGGCGTACGCCGGAAGCCGCGCGAGCCTGCCGGGGCAGCGCAGCGGAGCGTGACCTCGTGAACGCCGGACGGGCAGTCCCAGCCCGTCCGGCCTCGCGGCGTTCCAGCCCGCCCGGCGCCGCGGCGTTCCAGCCCACCCAGCCCCGCGGCGCTCCAGCCCGCCCGGCGCCGCGGCGTCCCAGCCCACCCAGCCCCGCGGCGTCCCAGCCCGTCCGGCCTCGCGGCGTTGCTGACGCGGGCACCACAGAACGCGACGTCAGCCGTAGGGTGGTCGCATGAACGATCGCATGGTGTGGATCGACTGCGAGATGACCGGCCTCTCGCTGTCCGACGACGCGCTCATCGAGGTGGCCGCCCTCGTCACCGACTCCGAGCTGAACATTCTCGGCGAGGGGGTGGACATCGTCGTCCGGCCGCCGGACGCGGCCCTGGAGACGATGCCGGAGGTGGTGCGTCAGATGCACACCGCGTCCGGACTGCTCGACGAACTCGCCGGCGGTACGACGCTGGCGGACGCCGAGGCGCAGGTCCTCGCCTATGTCCGCGAGCACGTCAAGGAGCCGGGCAAGGCCCCGCTGTGCGGCAACTCCGTCGGCACCGACCGCGGCTTCCTGCTGCGGGACATGCCGACGCTGGAGGACTACCTCCAC
Source organism: Streptomyces sp. TRM68416 (assembly GCF_014596915.1). Classification (GTDB taxonomy): domain Bacteria; phylum Actinomycetota; class Actinomycetes; order Streptomycetales; family Streptomycetaceae; genus Streptomyces. The sequence goes on along the minus strand of NZ_JACVWU010000040.1, from coordinate 9,031 downwards.
TACCGGATCGTGGACGTGTCGAGCATCAAGGAGCTGGCCCGGCGCTGGTACCCGCGGGCGTACTTCAACAGCCCCGAGAAGAACGGCAACCACCGGGCGCTCGCCGACATCCGTGAGTCGATCGCCGAACTGCGGTACTACCGCGAGGCCGTCTTCGTACCCCAGCCCGGCCCGGACTCCGAGACCGCCAAGGGCATCGCCGCGAAGTACGTTCTGCCTGCTCAGTAGCCGCGCGCGGGGCCCGGAACGGGGCCCCGCAAAAGGCGGGCGCGAGCACCCCTTCGGACCCTGTACACTTTTTCTCGGCCGGTCGGAAAGCCCCAAGGCGAACAGCCGGTCATGGTGGGTGTAGCTCAGCTGGTAGAGCACCTGGTTGTGGTCCAGGATGCCGCGGGTTCGAGTCCCGTCACTCACCCTGAGCGATCAGCCGGTGGCCTCTCGGAGGTCACCGGCTGATTGCGTTGCGGGCCGCCGCGCACGCTCCCGAGAATGACCGCCTCCCTGCACACCCCGTGCCTCGACCTCCTGGGTCGTCGGCTCGCGGCGCCCTGGCAGGGCCGTGGCCCGGCCCTCGGAGGCGTCCCGCGCCCTCGTCGCCCAGCTCGCCGAGCAGCCTGACGCCCCCACCGTCATCGCCCACGTCCACGTCGGCCGCTCCGCCTCCGCGGCCGTCGCGCGGGCCGCCGGGTCGGCCCCGACCGACGAGCGGCAGGACGGCGAGATCCGCTGGCGGCTGCGGCCATCACCGCAGGCAGGGCGTATCGTCGCCTTATGGGCCGGCCGGAAGACTGGGAGGCTCATCATGAGGTCGCGACGAACTCACCGGTGGCGCCTGCTGACGTGGCTCGTCCTCGCGTTCAACCTGGCGATGCTGCTGTGGCTCGTGGTCGCCCTGGACGCCGCCGAGAACGACACCGAGACCTGCGTCGGCGACCTGTGCCGCGAGGCCAACGACCCCGCCAGCGCGACCGGCACCTGGCTGGTCGTCCTCGTATGGCTGACGGGCACAGTGCTCCTGACCGCCGCCTGGCTCATCACCCACCACACCGAACGCCCGAGCCGCGGCCCCCGCCGCGGCTGGCACCGCTGAAGCCCCCGGCTCCGTGGCCAGGACGCCCCGGCGTCGCTTCATCCCCCGAACACCGCGGCACGGCGGGCGACGATCCCGCTCCGGCCGCGGATCGATCACCCCGCCCCCCGAGGCGACACCCCGGGCTCAGGACGAGGCCCGCTCCGCCAGCTCCGTGGCCAGCACCATCTGGCGTCGCCTCAGCCCGCGGGAGACCGCGGGGCGGCGGTCGGCGATCTCTTCCAGGAGCAGGTCGATCATGCGGCGGCCCATCTCCTCGATGGGCTGGCGGACGCTGGTGAGGGGCGGGTCCATGTGGCGGGCGATGGCGGAGTCGTCGTAGCCGACCAGCGCCACGTCCTCGGGGATGCGCACGCCCCGCTCGCGCAACACCTGACGGGCGCCCGCGGCCATCACGTCCGAGCCGGCGAAGACGGCGTCGAGGTCGGGGCGGCGTTCCAGCAGGGCAGTCATCGCGCGCCGGCCGCCCTCGTCGGTGAAGTCGCCCGGTTCGATCAGCCGCTCGTCCACGGTGTGGCCCGCGTCGCGCAGGGCGTCGCGGTAGCCGTCGACGCGGCGCTGGGCGCCGTAGACGTCCAGGCGGCCGGTGATGTGAGCTATCTCCCGGCGGCCGCGGGAGAGCAGGTGCTCCACGGCCTGGCGGGCGCCGCCGTAGTTGTCGGAGTCCACCGAGGTGAGGGTCTCGGCGGCGGATCTCGGGCCACTGATCACGGCCGGTATCTCCAGTTGGGCCAGCAGGTCGGGCAGCGGGTCGTCGGCGTGCACCGAGACCAGCAGGACGCCGTCCACGCGGTGCGCGGCCAGGTACTGGGCCAGGCGCTGCCGCTCCCGGTCGCTGCCCGCGAAGATCAACAGCAACTGCATCTCGGTGTCGGAGAGTTCGGCGCCGACGCCCTTGAGCATGTCCGAGAAGTACGGTTCCGAGAAGAAGCGGGTCTCCGGCTCGGGGACGACCAGGGCGATCGCGTCGGTGCGGTTGGCGGCCAGGGCGCGGGCGGCCGTGTTCGGGACGTAGCCGAGTTCGGCGACCGCGGCTTCCACGGCGGCACGGGTGGCGTCGCTGACCCGGGGCGAGCCGTTGATCACCCGGGAGACCGTGCCCCGCCCGACACCGGCGCGCGCGGCGACCTCTTCGAGGGTGGGACGCCCACCGCTCCGGCCCCGCGCTCCGTGGCTTGCCATGGGCTCCGCCTTTCGCCGTCGTCGTGTCGCTGGCCTGGAATTTAACAGTCCCGTGCGGGACTGTGGCCTTCCCCCGGCAGTCGCCCTCCCGACACCGGGTCCACCGGACCGCGCGACCCGGCCGCCCACCGGGTCGCAGTTAACAGCCCGATAACTGAACGCATCTCTCCGCTCCCGTGCCCTTGACACCCCCGCCCGGACCGACGACTCTTCAACACATCACTTGTGGGAGCGCTCCCACGGTACCTGACACATACACATCCCGCACGTTCCCCGCCCGAGCCGCAGCGAGAACTAACGGGCCCAACATTGCAGTTGGCCGGGGGGTCGGCACGTCAGGGCAACAGGAGGACGACATGCGAGCACGTACCCGAATCCGCCGCAAGGCGGTTGTCCTCGCGGCGGTGGCGTCGCTGGGCACCGGGCTGCTGGCCGGCTGTGCCGACGACGGCAACGGCGACGACAACGACTCGTCGTCGGGGAGCGGCGGCGGCAAGACCAAGATCACGCTCGGTCTGTTCGGCACCGCCGGTTTCGAGGAGGCCGGTCTGTACAAGGAGTACGAGAAGCTCAACCCGGACATCGACATCCAGCAGACCGTCGTCGAGCGCAACGAGAACTACTACCCGGCGCTGCTGAACCACCTCACCACCAACAGCGGACTCCAGGACATCCAGATGGTCGAGGTCGGCAACATCGCCGAGATCGTCCAGACCCAGTCCGACAAGCTGCTCGACCTGTCGAAGTACGGCAAGAAGAGCGACTACCTGGAGTGGAAGTGGGAGCAGGCCACCACTGAGGACGGCCAGACGATCGGCGTCGGCACCGACGTCGGCCCGATGGCCATCTGCTACCGCAAGGACCTCTTCCAGAAGGCCGGCCTGCCCACCGACCGCGAGGAAGTCGGCAAGCTGTGGGCCGGCAGTTGGGACAAGCTCGTCGAGGTCGGCAAGGACTACCAGAAGAAGGCGGGCGACAGCACCACCTTCCTGGACTCCCCCGGCGGCCTGCTCCAGGCCATCCTCAGCAGTGAGGAGGAGCGCTTCTACGACTCCTCCGGCGAGGTCATCTACAAGACCAACCCGGCCGTGAAGGCCGCGTTCGACCTCACCGCCGAGGCGGCCGAGGCCGGACTGGTCGGCAACCAGACGCAGTTCCAGCCCGCCTGGGACACCACGATCGCCAACGGCAAGTTCGCCGCGATGTCCTGCCCGCCGTGGATGCTCGGCTACATCAAGGGCAAGTCGAAGCCCGAGGCGGCCGGCAAGTGGGACGTCGCCCAGGCGCCCAGGTCCGGCAACTGGGGCGGCTCCTTCCTGACCGTGCCCAAGTCCGGCAAGAACGCGGAGGAGGCCGCGAAGCTGGCCGCCTGGCTGACCGCCCCCGAGCAGCAGGCCAAGCTCTTCGGTGTGCAGGGCAGCTTCCCGAGCACCCCGGCGGCCTACGAGTCGACCGAGGTGACCAGCGCCAAGAACGACATGACCGGTGACGCGCCGATCGGCGAGATCTTCGCCGAGGCCGCCGCGAACATCCCGGTCCAGACGATCGGCCCGAAGGACCAGATCATCCAGCAGGGTCTCACCGACAACGGTGTGGTCCTGGTCGCCCAGGGCAAGTCCGCCGAGCAGGCCTGGGACAACGCCGTGAAGACCATCGACAACGCCCTGGATCAGTGACCCGTATGACCACTGGGCACGACACCGCCGCCGCGTCCCCCGCAAAGGGGGGCGCGGCCCCGGGCCGCTCCTCCGGCGAGGGCCCGGTCACCGAGCAGGAGCGGCGGCGCCGGTCCCGGCTGTCCCGCCGCTGGCAGCGGGACGTGCGCTGGAGCCCGTACGCCTTCGTCTCGCCGTTCTTCCTGCTCTTCCTGGCCTTCGGCCTGTTCCCGCTCATCTACACGGGCTGGGCCTCGCTGCACCAGGTGGAGCTCACCGCACCCACCGACATGAAGTGGGTGGGCCTGCGCAACTACACGCGGATCTTCGACGACGACTTCTACTGGAACGCCGCGCAGAACACGCTGACGATCGGCATCATCTCGACCGTTCCGCAGCTGCTGATGGCGATGGGCATCGCCCACATCCTCAACTACAAGCTGCGCGCGTCGACCTTCTACCGGGTCGTCATGCTGGCCCCGTACGCGACCTCGATCGCCGCCGCCTCGCTGGTCTTCGTGCTGCTCTTCGGCCGCGACTACGGCATGATCAACTGGGCGCTGGGGACCGTCGGCATCGACAGCGTCGACTGGCAGAACGACACATGGGCCTCGCAGATCGCCGTGTCCACGATCGTCATCTGGCGCTGGACCGGCTACAACGCGCTGATCTACCTGGCCGCGATGCAGGCGATCCCGCAGGATCTGTACGAGTCGGCGGCGCTCGACGGAGCCAGCCGCTGGCAGCAGTTCTTCCATGTCACGCTGCCCTCGCTGCGCCCGACGATCCTGTTCACGGTCGTCGTGTCGACCATCGGCGCCTCCCAGCTGTTCGGCGAGCCGCTGCTGTTCGACGCGAACAAGGGCGCCTCCGGCGGCCCCGAGCACCAGTTCCAGACGCTCGGCCTGTATCTGTACGAGCAGGGCTGGGTCAACCAGCACCTGGGCCGCGCCTCCGCGATCGCCTGGACGATGTTCCTGATCCTCATCGTGATCGGGATCGTCAACTACGTCATCTCGCGCCGGCTGCGCGCCAGTAGTTAGGAGACCCGGCCGTGACGACGACCCTGACGAAACCCGACTCCCCCGAGGACAAGCGGCCGCGCGTGCGGCGGCCCAAGTCGGCTCGGGCCGGCGGGCAGATGCACGCCGGGCCGATCGCGTACATCATCCTCGCGCTGTTCACCATCGGCTCGCTGTTCCCACTGGTGTGGACGGCGATCGCCGCCTCGCGCGACAACCAGCGGCTGGCGGAGAACCCGCCGCCGCTCTGGTTCGGCTCCGGCCTGTTCGACAAGCTCGAAATCGCCTGGAAGGACGCCAACCTGGGCGAGGCCTTCCTCAACACCACGATCGTGGCGGGCATTTCCGCGGTGACGATCGTCGTGCTGTCGACGGTCGCCGGGTTCGCCTTCGCCAAACTGCGCTTCAAGGGCCGCAACGCCATGATGCTGATCGTGATCGGCACGATGATGGTGCCGCCGCAGCTCAGCATCATCCCGCTGTACATGATGGTCGCCAAGCTGGACTGGACCGACCAGTTGCAGGCGGTGATCTTCCCGTCGCTGGTGAGCGCGTTCGGTGTGTTCTTCATGCGGCAGTACCTGCTCCAGGCCCTGCCGGACGAGATCATCGAGGCGGCCCGGGTGGACGGCGCGAGCAGTTGGCGCGTGGTGTGGCACGTGGTGTTCCCGGCGGCCCGCCCCGCGATGGCCGTGCTGGGCATGCTGATGTTCGTGCAGACCTGGAACGACTTCCTGTGGCCGTTCCTGGTGCTCACCCAGACCGGCAATCCGACCGTCCAGGTGGCGGTCGCGGGACTGGGCCGCGGCTACACGCCCGACCAGTCCCTGATCATGGCCGGCGCGCTGCTCGGCACGCTGCCGCTGCTGCTCGTCTTCGCGATCTTCGGCAAGCAGATCGTGGGCGGCATCATGCAGGGCGCCGTCAAGGGCTGATGCCCCGCATTCGTCTCAGGGGGCCGGGTCACCGCCGCTCCGGCCCCTGTTTCTTCCTCCATTCCCCCCAACCCGTCGGTCTTCACGACCCCCTATGGGAGCGCTTCCATGCCTGAGTCCGCACAGCCGGTGAACCCGGTGACCTTTCCTCCCGCCTTCCTCTGGGGCGCGGCGACCTCCGCGTACCAGATCGAGGGAGCGGTGCGGGAGGACGGCCGTACGCCCTCGATCTGGGACACCTTCAGCCATACCCCCGGCAAGACGGCCGGCGGCGACACCGGTGACATCGCTGTCGACCACTACCACCGCTTCCGCGACGACGTGGCGCTCATGGCCGACCTCGGGCTGACCGCGTACCGCTTCTCGATCTCCTGGTCCCGGGTGCAGCCGACCGGGCGCGGGCCCGCGGTCCAGCGGGGCCTGGACTTCTACCGCAATCTGGTGGACGAGCTGCTCTCGCACGGCATCAAGCCCGCGATCACCCTCTACCACTGGGACCTGCCGCAGGAGCTGGAGGACGCGGGCGGCTGGCCGGAGCGGGACACCGCCTACCGGTTCGCCGAGTACGCGCAGATCGTCGGCGAGGCGCTCGGCGACCGCGTGGAGCAGTGGATCACCCTCAACGAGCCCTGGTGCAGCGCCTTCCTGGGCTACGCCGCGGGCGTCCACGCGCCCGGCCGTACGGACCCGGCGGCCTCCCTGCGCGCCGCCCACCACCTCAACCTGGCGCACGGGCTGGGCGCTTCGGCCCTGCGCTCGGTGATGCCGGCCCGCAACTCGGTGGCCATCAGCCTCAACCCCTCGGTGGTCAGGCCGGCGTCCGAGGACCCGGCGGACCTGGCGGCGCGGCAGCGCATCGACGACCTGGCCAACGGCGTCTTCCACGGCCCGCTGCTGCACGGCGCCTACCCGGAGACGCTGCTCGCGGCGACCTCCTCGGTCACGGACTGGTCCTTCGTCCAGGACGGCGACCTGGCCACGATCCACCAACCGCTCGACGCGCTGGGCCTCAACTACTACACGCCGACGCTGGTTTCGGCGGCGACCTCGGAGCCGGCCGGCCCGCGCGCGGACGGCCACGGGGCGGGCGCCCACTCCCCCTGGCCGGGCGCGGACGACGTGGCGTTCCACCAGACGCCGGGCGAGCGCACGGAGATGGGCTGGACGATCGACCCGACCGGCCTGCACGAGCTGATCATGCGGTACACCCGGGAGGCGCCGGGCCTGCCCCTGTACATCACCGAGAACGGCGCGGCCTACGACGACAAGCCCGACCCGGACGGCCGGGTCCACGACCCCGAGCGGATCGCCTATCTGCACGGCCACCTCGCGGCGGTCCGCCGGGCCATAGAGGACGGCGCGGACGTCCGCGGCTACTACCTGTGGTCCCTGATGGACAACTTCGAGTGGGCCTACGGCTACGAGAAGCGCTTCGGCGCGGTCTACGTCGACTACGGGACGCTGGAGCGCACCCCCAAGTCGAGCGCCCTGTGGTACGGCCAGGCGGCCCGCTCGGGGACGCTGCCGGCGGTGGAGACCCTCTAGAGCAGTGAAGACCATCCGGAAACGGGGGACGGGCGCGGCACCCGAGGGGGGTGCCGCGCCCTGGTCTTGTCGTGGCGGTTACCGGCGCACCTACTTGTAGGCCGCGAATGCCTTCGTGAAGGCGTTGGTCTCCTGGACGATCGAGCTGCAGGTGGCGTCGGCGTGGTTCTTGGCGCCGCCCGGGCACTGCTTGTCGCGGGTGGCGGACCACATCGACAGCCAGCCGATCCCCTTGGACCTGGCGAAGTCCACCAGTTGGGCGGCGTCGTCGACCTTGAAGATCTCGGTGGGCACGTCGTTGACGCCGATCATCGGAGTGACGGCGACGGCCTTCCAGGCGGCGCTGTCGCTCAGCCCGAGGACGCCCTTGATCTGGGCCTGCGTCGCGGTGGCGGCCTGCTCGGCGTAGGTGCCCATGTCGCCGCTGTACGCCGGGCCGTAGTCCATCGCCATGATGTTGACGGCAGAGATGTCGACGCCGTTCTTCGCCGCGTCGGCCAGCAGGTCCACGCCGGCCTGGGTCAGGCCCTCCGGCATCACCGGGAGGGTGAAGGAGACGTCCAGGCCGGGGTGCTGCTTCTGGAGCTTGGTGATGGCCTGGGCGCGGCGAGTGTTGGCCGCGGCGTCGGGCAGGGCGCCGCCCTCGACGTCGAAGTCGACCTTGGTGAGGTCGTAGGCGTCCACGACCTTGCCGTACGCCGTGGCCAGCGCGTCCGCCGAGGCGCAGGTCGTCGCGAGTTCGCTGCCGGCCGCGCCGCCGAAGGAGACCCGGACGTCGCCGCCCTTGGCGCGCAGGGCGCCGATCTGTCCGGCCACGGCGTCGCTCCCGAGGTCGGTGACGCCGCCCCACTTGGGTGTGCAGCCGCCGCCGTCGGTGACGAAGGCGAGGTTGTAGTGCTTGACGCCGGTGGCCGCGGCGGTGGCGAGCAGGTCGAAGGCCGGGTAGAGGGAGGTGTCGACGTAGGGGGCGAAGCCGGCGTTCGCCGGGGTGCCGCTGCCGGTGCTCTCCGAGGGGGAGGCGGTGGGGGTGGGCGTGGGGGTCTGGGTCGGCTCGGCCGTCGGGGTGGGGGTCGGTGTGGGGGTCGGGGTCGCCGTCTCCGTCGGGCGGCCGGTCGGATGCGGGGTGGCGCTGTCGTCCGCGGAGCACTTCGCGTCGTCGATGAGGCAGCCCGTCGGGTCGCCGGTGCCGTTGACGACGAAGCCGACGGTGACCGACTCGCCGGCCGCCAGACCGTCCTTGTCCCAGGCCGCCGGCTTCACGGTGACGTGCGCGCCGCTGACGCTCGACTCGGCGTTCCACAGCGAGCTCAGCTTCGTGCCCGGGGGCAGGTCGAACTCCAGGGTCCAGTCCGTCTTCGCCGCGCCGCTGTTGTTGGTGACGACGTACTGCGCGGTGTACCCGGTGGACCAGTCGCTGGTCCTCGTGTAGGCGGCGCCCACGCCGGCCGCCTGCGCGGTGCCGGTGAGGAAGACGGCGCCGCCACCCACCACGGCCGCGGCGACGAGGCCGCCCATCGCCTTGTTCCTGCCGCTGATTCCGCGCCGGTGCGTGCTCATCGCCTGCCTGCTTTCGCTGCTCACGGGGGGTGGGTGCGGCAGCTC
>NZ_JACVWU010000004.1 GCF_014596915.1 Streptomyces sp. TRM68416 | reverse complement strand
AGTGAGACTTTAGCGGATTCCCGGCTCCCGAGCTAATCGGGGGCCGCGCCCTTTCGAACGTGGATTCCTCATTTCGCGAATACGCACGCCAATGACGCGACGACGGATCGATCGACCCGTTGTCGATTGTTGGCTGGTACTTGCGGAATGGCTGTCCGGGGACCGACCGGAGTCGGCGCTCACGTCGGACAACTCGGAGAACACTACGGAGCGGGTCGAGGTGTGTCAACTCCGCTCCGGGCCGCCCCCGGGAGGCGTACCGTGGAGCGCATGACGACGCGTACGTGCACCCAGCTGTGGTGGGCCGCCTGACGGCGGCCGTAGTTACGTATGCACTCAACGGCCGCCGCCTCGGCGGCCGTTCTCGTTTCTCCCTCCCGAGGGATCGGCCGGCCGGGTGCGGCGGCCTCGACCAGGAGGTGGAGAGATGACGCGGGTCTTCAGCGGGATCAAGCCGACCGGGCATCTGACGCTGGGGAACTATCTGGGTGCCATGCGGCGGTGGGCCGACGTCGATCAGCACCGCGCCGATGCCCTGTTCTGCATCGTCGACCTGCACGCGCTGACCGTGGAGCACGATCCGGCGCGGGTCCGACGGCTGAGCCGGCAGGCGGCGACCTTGTTGTTGGCGTCGGGATTGGATCCGGCGCTGTGCACCGTGTTCGTACAGAGTCATGTGGACGAGCACGCTCGGCTGTCGTACCTGCTGGAGTGCGTGGCCACGGACGGCGAGATGCGGCGGATGATCCAGTACAAGGAGAAGGCCGGGCGGGAGCGGGAGCGCGGTGGGGGTGTGAGGCTGTCGCTGCTCACGTATCCGGTGCTGATGGCGGCGGACATCCTGGCGTACGGGACCGACGAGGTGCCGGTCGGGGACGACCAGACGCAGCATGTGGAGCTGGCGCGGGATCTCGCGGTGCGGTTCAACCAGCGGTACGGGAGCACGTTCGTGGTGCCTCGGGCGACGCGTCCGGGGGTGGCGGCGCGGGTGATGAACCTCCAGGAACCCGGGGCGAAGATGGGGAAGAGCGACGACACCGGGCCGGGGATCGTCTATTTGCTGGACGAGCCGGACGTGGTGCGCAAGAAGGTGATGCGGGCCGTGACCGACAGCGGGCGGGAGGTCGTCTACGACAAGGAGGGCCGGCCGGGGGTGGCGAACCTGCTGGAGATCCTCGCGGCGTGCACGGGTGGGAACCCCTCGGGCCTGAGCGGTGTATATGAGTCGTACGGCGCCTTGAAGAAGGACACCGCGGAGGCGGTGGTCGAGGTTCTCAGGCCCGTGCAGGAGAGGCACAGGGAGCTGTGCGCTGATCCTGGTTATGTGGAGGGGGTGCTGCGGGATGGTGCGGAGAGAGCTCGGGCGATGGCCCGGCCGACCGTGGATGCCGCTTATCGCGCGATCGGGCTGCTGCCGGCGGCTGCGGATATCGGCGTGACTGCTTAGGCGAGCGAGGCGTGCGCTGGGCCGCCCCCTGGGGGCAGGAGGCGGCCGGGGGTCAGCTGTTGTTGCCGGAGGCCAGTTCGCGGCTGCGGTCGCGGGCTGCTTCGAGGGCGGCGATGAGAGCGGCTCGTACGCCGTGGTTCTCCAGTTCGCGGATGGCGCTGATCGTGGTGCCGGCCGGTGAGGTGACGTTCTCGCGGAGCTTGACGGGGTGCTCGCCGCTGTCGCGGAGCATCGTGGCGGCGCCGATCGCGGACTGGACGATCAGGTCGTGGGCTTTGTCGCGGGGCAGTCCGAGCAGGATGCCGGCATCGGTCATGGCTTCGACCAGGTAGAAGAAGTACGCCGGGCCCGAGCCGGAGAGGGCGGTGCAGGCGTCCTGCTGGGACTCGGGGACGCGGAGGGTCTTGCCGACGGCGCCGAAGAGCTCCTCGGTGTGGGTGAGGTGGTCCTCGGTGGCGTGGGTGCCGGCGGAGATGACGGACATGGCCTCGTCGACGAGGGCGGGTGTGTTCGTCATGACGCGGACGACGGGGGTGCCCGGGGCGAGGCGCTCCTCGAAGAAGGAGGTGGGGATGCCCGCGGCTCCGCTGATGACCAGGCGGTCGGCGGGGACGTGCGGGGCGAGTTCGTCGAGGAGGGTGCCCATGTCCTGCGGCTTGACCGTGAGGATCAGGGTGTCGGCGGTCTTGGCGGCTTCCGCGTTGGTGACGGGGGTGACTCCGTAGCGGTCGCGGAGTTCGTCGGCCCGCTCCTGTCGGCGGGCGGTGACCAGGAGGTCGGCCGGGCCCCAGCCTGCTCGGATCATTCCGCTCAGCAGGGCTTCGCCGATCTTGCCGGTGCCGAGGACTGCGACTTTCTGAGTCATGGCTGGGGTGCCCTCCGGGGTTGCGTCGTCCGGGGTTCATCCTCCCATCGGTGACTTGAGTGTGGGTGGGGTGTCCGCTGGGCGGGACACCGGGGAGTTGCTGGTGGGGCTAGGCCGTGCGGCGCCGGAGGGTGGCCGCTCCCAGGGTGAGGACGAGGAGGGCGGAGCCGGCGACGATCAGGACGTCGCGTACGAAGTTGGCGGTCATGTCGGTGTGCTTGAGGACTTCGTTCATGCCGTCGACCGCGTAGGACATGGGGAGGACGTTGGAGATGGCCTCCAGGATGGGGTGCATGTTGGGGCGTGGGGTGAACAGGCCGCAGAGGAGGAGCTGGGGGAAGATCACCGCCGGCATGAACTGGACGGCCTGGAACTCGGAGGCGGCGAAGGCCGAGACGAAGAGGCCGAGTGCGGTGCCGAGGATCGCGTCGAGCAGAGCGATCAGCAGGAGCAGCCAAGGGCTGCCGGTGACGTCCAGACCGAGGCCCCACAGGGCCAGGGCGGTGGTGAGGGCCGACTGGACGACGGCGATGGCCCCGAAGGCGAGCGCGTAGCCGGCGATCAGGTCGCCTTTGCCCAGGGGCATGGCGAGGAGGCGTTCGAGGGTGCCCGAGGTGCGTTCGCGCAGGGTGGCGATGGAGGTGACCAGGAACATCGTGATCAGGGGGAAGATCCCCAGGAGTGACGCCCCGATGTTGTCGAAGGTGCGCGAGTCGCCGTCGAAGACGTAGCGCAGCAGGAAGAGCATCAGGCAGGGGACGAGGAGCATCAGCGCGATGGTGCGCGGGTCGTGGCGGAGCTGGCGCAGGACCCGGGCCGCGGTGGCGATGGTGCGGGAGAAGTTCAAGGGGCTCGTGGATACGGCGGCGGGTGTGCCTGTGGTGCGTGGGGTGCTGGTCTTCGTGGTCATCGGGTGGCCTCTTTCTCGCGTGCGGCGGCCGCGACGGCCTCGTCCACCAGGTGCAGGAACGCGGCCTCGACGGTTTCGGAGCCGGTGCGGGTGCGGAGGGCGTCGGGGGTGTCGTCGGCGAGGATCTGGCCCTCGCGCATGAGGAGGAGGCGGTGGCAGCGCTCGGCCTCGTCCATGACGTGCGAGGAGATGAGGAGGGTCGCGCCGCGCTGGGCGGCGATGTCGTGGAAGAGGTTCCACAGGTCGCGGCGGAGTACGGGGTCGAGGCCGACGGTGGGTTCGTCGAGGACCAGGAGTTCGGGGGTGCCGAGGAGTGCCACCGCGAGGGAGACGCGGCTGCGCTGGCCGCCGGAGAGGTTGCCGGCGAGGGAGTCCGCGTGGCTGGTGAGGTCGACGTCCTCGATGGCTCGGGTGACGCTCTCGTGGCGGCGGTCGGCGGCGTGGTGGCCGGGGGCGAGGATCGCCGCGAAGTACTCCAGGTTCTGGCGGACTGTCAGGTCGTCGTAGACGGAGGGGGCTTGGGTGACGTAGCCGATGAGGGTGCGCAGGGTGGGGTGGCCGGCTCGGAGGCCGAGGACGTCGAGGGTTCCGGTGACCTTGTCCTGGGTGCCGACGATCGAGCGCATGAGGGTCGATTTGCCGCAGCCGGAGGGGCCGAGGAGGCCGGTGACCTGGCCACGCGGGACGCTGAAGTCGATGCCGCGCAGGACGGTGCGCGGGCCGCGTACGACGGTGAGGCCTTCGGCGCGGATGGCGGGGGTGTCGTCGGTGGGTCGGGAGGTGTTTCCGGTGCCCTGGGCGGGAGCTGTGTCAGGGGGTGGCGGTGTGCCTGGGGTGGGTGATTCCGAAGGGATATTCATCATGTGCGGATTAACTCTCCATGCGAGGGGTGCCGTCAAGTGGTGGGGCCGGATGGCGCAGGCGCGTGGAGGCGCGATCGGAGGTGAGCCGTCCGCTCTGTGCGCCTCCGTCGGATCCAGGGACGGCTGCGAGCCGCTGCCCGCGAGGTCGTATGCCACGCATGGACGCCACCCCCTCCCCCGTGCGGTACCCACGCGACTCCCGCGCGAACGGTCGAGGCAGGGGGCGCCGCGGGCGGGATGCTCGGGAATGTGTTCGAGTGGGGTGTGGGTGGGGTCGGTGCTTGCCGTGGCCGAAACGGCGACCATGTGGGGGCCGCGCTACGCGGTCAGGAGTGGTTGAGGGCGACGAGCAGGTCGACGTCGTAGACCTCCTCGACGATCCCGTCCGGGAAGTGCTTCGTGAGGTGGGCGCGCTCCTGGGTGAGGAAGGCGGAGCTCGCCTCCTCGCCGTGGACCAGGAAGATCGAGTGGCTGCCGAGGTTCGCCAGGTGTGTGGCGACCGGGACGCGGCGGCTCCAGCGGACCGTGCGGCGGGCGAAGTCGAGGCGGTGGGCGGGATCGGCGGCCCGTTCACTGGCGCCGTGCTTCTCAGCGACGGGGTCGAGGCCGAAGAAGCGTTCCATGCGCTGCGCCTGGGCCGCGGCCCAGGGGACGTCGTGGGGGTTGGTGTTCCACCAGACAGCGAGCGCGCCGCCCGGACGCAGCACGCGCAGGGCCTCCGGGATCGACCGCTCGGGGTCGGTCCAGTGCCAGGCCTGGGCGTAGGTGAGGAAGTCGGCGGAGGAGTCGGCGAGCGGGAGGGCGTTGCCGTTCCCGAGGACGATCGGGATGCCGGGGTGGGCGCGGCGGAACTCCGCCGCCATCCCCTCGCCCGGCTCCACCGCGACGACGTGGGCGCCGCGGGCCTGCAGAAGGGCGGTCGCGATGCCCGTGCCGGCGCCGACATCCACTGCGCGGGAGCCGGTGAGGGAGCGGCCCGCCAGGTCTTCCACGGCGTCGAAGAGGGCGGGCGGGTAGGAGGGGCGGTTGGCGGCGTACTGAGCCGCGGCGGCGTCGAAGGAGCGGGCCCTGTCGGTGTGCGAAGAGGCTGCCGTCATAGGGCCATGGTGGCCGGGAGCGCGCCGCGCGGTGCGGCGATGTCCGGAACTCAGCCGTTCAGGAGCGGCGGCGCTTCTTCGAGGGGTTGCCCGAGCGGCGGGTGCTGCGCTTCTCGTACTGCTTGCGGGCCGTCTCGTACTCCTCGCGGTGGAGCTTCTCGCCGGGGGCCTCGACGAGGGAGCGGAAGAAATACGCCAGCAGCGAGCCGACGAACCCGATGGCCAGCAGACCGCGGAGGGAGGCCTGACGGTCGGGATCGGGGCGCTTGGTGAAGCCGTCCCACGTGTGACGGAAGGCGAGCGCACTGCAGATCGCGAACATCACGACCATGAGGAGGGTGACGAAGCTGCCGACCTCCGCGATCTGCAGGCCCTGGTAGGCGAAGCGGAGGACCAGGCAGGAGACGACGGCGGCGGCGAGCGAGCCCACGGCCACGCCGATGCGGCGCGCCGTATAGCCGTTCGTACGGTCGACCCACGTCGTACCGAAGAAGCGGAGGGGCTCGGGACGGGGTCCCGTGGCCGGGGACGGGGTGCCGTTTTCGTCGCTCACGCGTCGATTATGGCTCCGGGCCCGGCCACGGGGCCCTCCGGGGCTCAGGCGCAGCGCGAGGCCACGTAGCCGTCGCTGCCCGTGTACACGTAGGCGTCCGAGACGTACTCGCCGTTGCTGATGTTGTCCCAGATCTTGGTGGTGCCGTACGGGCCCGTCACCGTCTCGCCCGGCCTCTGGCAGTAGATCGGGACTCGGGAGCCCTCGGGCAGGACGCGCACGATGCTGTAGCCGGTGCCGGGGCCGCTGCGGACGTTCAGTTTGACCCCCGGGGCGATCGAGTAGTAGCGCAGAGCCGCAGTGGCGAGTACCTCCGCCTGCTCTCCGCCCTTGGCCTCTTCGACTCGGTCGACAGACATAAAAAGCCTCCCCCGTTGGATCCCACGTCTGCCGTGGGGTCCCGTTGATTCCCCTGAATCACGCCATCAAACACATATACGCAACTCGCACGCAGAGGCTAGCAAGCCGCCTCCGTCTCGTACGGGTCATCGACTAGGCTCCCGTTGCGTCGCGCGCGCGGACGAACAGCACGGGGGTGGTCCTATGGCGCCACAGCGGAACGCCGGGGCGGGCGCGGAAGCGGAACTTCCGGAGTACGCCGGGCACTACCGGCTGGAGTCCTGCCTGGGCTCCGGCGGGATGGGCGTCGTACACCTGGCGCGCAGCACGTCCGGCATGAAGCTGGCGGTGAAGGTCATTCATGCCGAATTCGCCAGGGACCGTGAGTTCAGGGGGCGTTTCCGGCAGGAGATCGCGGCGGCCCGGAGGGTGAGCGGTGCCTTCACCGCCTCCGTCGTCGATGCGGATCCGGAGGCCGAGCGGCCCTGGATGGCCACGTTGTTCATCCCTGGGCCGACCCTGTCCGACCATGTGAAGCGGAATGGCTCCATGGCGCCGGAGCAGTTGCGTCGGCTGATGGCCGGACTGGCGGAGGCGCTGCGCGACATTCATCGCGTCGGGGTGGTGCACCGGGATCTGAAGCCGAGCAATGTGCTGCTCGCCGAGGACGGGCCGAAGGTCATCGACTTCGGCATTTCTCGGCCAAAGGACAGCGAGCTGCGGACCGAGACGGGGAAGTTGATCGGTACGCCGCCGTTCATGGCGCCCGAGCAGTTCCGGCGGCCGCGAGAGGTCGGGCCGGCCGCCGACATCTTTGCCCTCGGGTCCGTGATGGTGCACGCGGCCACGGGGCGCGGGCCGTTCGACTCGGACAGTCCGTACGTTGTTGCCTACCAAGTCGTCCATGACGAGCCTGACTTGACGGGCGTCCCCGACAACCTCGCGCCGCTGATCCAGCGGTGTCTTGCCAAGGATCCGGAGGACCGGCCCACTCCTGACGAGTTGATGCGGTCGCTGCGGTCCGTGGCGGCCTCGTACGACACACAGGCGTTCATTCCGTCCCAGCGGACGACTGACGAGTACCGGGCCATACCCCGCCGCGCCGAGAGGCCGGCAGAGCGGCCGCCGAAGAGGTGGCGGAGCCGCCGGGCAGCCGCTCTGGCAGGAGGTGTTCTGGCGCTCGTGGTGGGCGGCGGCATCGGGACCTATCACCTGGTCGGTGGCGACGATCCGGCACCGACCAGGAACAGCGCCCGGACGACGCCGGCCGGGTTCGAAGCGTGGGAGACCGAATCGGTCTCCGGAGCGGCGGCCACGCCGCAGTGCTCCTACGGAGCGGGCAAGCTCCTCTGCGCGCAGCCCGGCGTCGTGTTCGCCCTCAAGGCGTCCGACGGCGCCCTTCTGTGGCGCCACGCCACCGCGAAGACCCACCGGAGCAAGCCCCCCGTCCTGTCCGGTGGAGTGGTGCAGCCTCTGACGGAGCGGGATCCTCGGCTGGAAGGGCTCGACCCGGCCTCTGGCAAGGCACGTTGGGAGAGGACGACACCCCCGTACAGCGGTATGTGCTCCGCGGGAGGCATGGTCCTGTTCACCGACGCGGACGGCGCTGTCACCGGTGTGGACGGTATGTCAGGTGAGACGAAGTGGAGTCACCGCATACCCGGCCAGGGCGTGCCCTTCTTCTCGTCGTTCGCCGGTGACGGGCTGGCGTACGCGACCAGTCAGCCCGACGAATCGACCACAGCCGTCACCGCCGTGGATCCGGCCACGGGCAGCGTGCAGTGGAAGGCGCGGCTGCCAGGGACGTTGAAACCCGTCGGAGCCCAGGACGGGTCCGTCTTCTTTCTGTCTTCTGAGCCCTTCCAAGGCACGACAGCCGTCGTTCGCTACACCCCTGGATCCCGGACGCCGCAGCGCGTAGCACTGCCCGTCACCCGTCAGGATCCCCTGGCCGCCGTGCGCGGGAGCGTCGTGTACGTCCTGTCCACGGGCGGCGCCCTGGAGGCCGTCGACATGGCGGCCGGGAAACGGCTCTGGTCTCTTGAGACCTCCCTGAGCCGAGGTTCCGCGCCGGTCGTCGACGGGCGGCATGTGTACATCAGCGGTGCTGACGGGCGGCTGCTCGCGGTCGATACACGGAGTGGGACTCTGGTCGGTCAGACGTCGCCGCGGCTGGCCGCGAAGGCGGACCGCGTCGTCGGCGAGCTGCCCGCCCCCATCCTCGCCCACCACCACGTCTACGCCGCCGCCCCCAACGGCTCCGTCTTCGCCGTGGACGCTCGCGACCCCGCCTCCTGGTGACGGCATGACGAAGGGGCCGCCCCCGGCGAACGGGAAGCGGCCCCTCGTAGGACCCGGCGGCGGAGGGCTCAGCCGAGCATGGTCACGTCGCGTACGGCGCCCTTGTCGGCGCTCGTGGCCATCGCGGCGTAGGCGCGCAGGGCGGCGGAGACCTTGCGGTCGCGGTTCTTGGGGGCGTACACGCCGTTCAACGCCTGGTCGCGGCGGGTGAGTTCCGCGTCGTCGACGAGGAGTTCGATGGTGCGGTGGGGGATGTCGATGCGGATGCGGTCGCCGTCCTCGACGAGGGCGATCGTGCCGCCGGAGGCCGCCTCCGGGGAGGCGTGGCCGATCGACAGGCCCGAGGTGCCGCCGGAGAAGCGGCCGTCGGTGATGAGGGCGCAGGCCTTTCCGAGACCGCGGCCCTTGAGGTACGAGGTCGGGTAGAGCATCTCCTGCATGCCCGGTCCGCCCTTGGGGCCCTCGTAGCGGATGACGACGACGTCGCCCTCCTTGACCTGCTGGGTGAGGATCTTCTGGACGGCCTCCTCCTGCGACTCGCAGACGACCGCCGGGCCCTCGAAGGTCCAGATCGACTCGTCGACGCCGGCCGTCTTGACCACGCAGCCGTCCACGGCGAGGTTGCCCTTGAGGACCGCCAGGCCACCGTCCTTGGAGTACGCGTGCTCGACGGAGCGGATGCAGCCGCCCTCGGCGTCCTCGTCCAGCGCCTCCCAGCGCTCGGACTGGGAGAATGCCTCGGCGGAGCGGACGCAGCCGGGGGCCGCGTGCCACAGTTCGAGCGCCTCGGGGGACGGGGAGCCGCCGCGGACGTCCCACGTCTTCATCCAGTCCGCGAGGGACGGGCTGTGGACGGCGTGCACGTCCTCGTTCAGCAGGCCCGCGCGGTGCAGTTCGCCGAGGAGGGCGGGGATGCCGCCGGCCCGGTGCACGTCCTCCATGTAGTACGTACGGTCCTTGGCGACGTTCGGCGCGACCTTCGCCAGGCACGGGACCCGGCGGCTGACGGCGTCGATCTGCTCCAGGCCGAAGGGCACGCCCGCCTCCTGGGCGGCGGCCAGCAGGTGCAGGATCGTGTTGGTGGAGCCGCCCATCGCGATGTCCAGGGCCATGGCGTTCTCGAAGGCCCGGAAGGTGGCGACGTTGCGGGGCAGGACCGTCTCGTCGTCCTGCTCGTAGTAGCGGCGGGTGATGTCCATGACCGTACGGGCGGCGTCGACGTAGAGCTGCCTGCGCGCGGTGTGGGTGGCGAGGACCGAGCCGTTGCCGGGCAGGGAGAGGCCGATGGCCTCGGTCAGACAGTTCATGGAGTTGGCCGTGAACATGCCGGAGCAGCTGCCGCAGGTCGGACAGGCGTTCTCCTCGATACGGAGGATGTCCTCGTCCGAGATCTTGTCGTTCACGGCGTCGGAGATCGCGTCGACCAGGTCGAGCGTGCGGACCGTGCCGTCCACGAGGGTGGCCCGGCCGGACTCCATGGGGCCGCCGGAGACGAAGACCGTGGGGATGTTCAGGCGCAGGGCCGCGTTCAGCATGCCCGGGGTGATCTTGTCGCAGTTGGAGATGCAGATCAGGGCGTCGGCGCAGTGGGCCTCGACCATGTACTCCACGCTGTCCGCGATCAGGTCGCGGGAGGGCAGGCTGTACAGCATGCCGCCGTGGCCCATCGCGATGCCGTCGTCGACGGCGATCGTGTTGAACTCGCGCGGGATGCCCCCGGCCTCGGCGATCGCCTCGCTGACGATCCGGCCGACCGGCTGGAGGTGGGTGTGGCCCGGCACGAACTCCGTGAAGCTGTTGGCCACGGCGATGATCGGCTTACGGCCGATGTCCGCGCCCGGTACACCGGAGGCGCGCATCAGGGCGCGGGCGCCCGCCATGTTGCGGCCGTGAGTGACTGTGCGGGACCTCAGCTCGGGCATCGTCGCTCGCTCCTTCAGACGGATAGGGCTGCTACTGAGCGTACGCCGGTCATCCAGGGGCCGGACACAGTGTCCGGAATGCGGGATGTACGTCTCGGGCGGCGGCCGGGGTTGAGGGGCCGGGTGGGCTCAGGGGCCGGGTGGGCTCAGGGGCCGGGTGGGCTCAGGGGCCGGGTGGGCTCAGGGGCCGGTCAAGTGGCCCTGCACCACCGGGGCCACCCTCGCGATGATCTGCTCCGGGTCCGCCGACGCCACCGGCTCGATCTTGATGACGTACCGGAGCATCGCGATGCCCACGAGCTGGGCGGCCGCGAGTTCGGCGCGGAGCTGGGCGTCCGGGGTGTCGAGCTGGTCGGCGATGCGGCGCATCAGCTGGGCGGCGACGAGGCGGCGGAAGACGGCGGCCGCGGTCTCGTTGTTCACGGCCGAGCGGACGATCGCGAGCAGCGGGGTCCGGGTGACCGGGTTCTCCCAGAGGCCGAAGACCATCCGGGTCAGCCGTTCGCCCACGTCGTCGAGCGGGCCGTCGAGGATCATGTCGCGGGCGTTCAGCGCGGGGCTGAAGGCGACCTCGACCGCCGCCTCGAAGACCTGCTCCTTGGTGCCGAAGTAGTGGTGCACGAGTGCGGAGTCGACGCCGGCGGCCTTGGCGATGCCGCGCACCGAGGTCTTCTCGTAGCCCCGCTCGGAGAACTCCGCGCGCGCCACGGCCAGGATGCGGTCACGGGTCCCGGCGGCTTCGGTACGGGTACGGCGGCCGCGGCCCCTGCGGAGGGGGGCGGCTTCGGGGGCCGGGACTGGTGCGGACTCGGTCATGGCCGGGGCACCTTCACCGCCGAGGCCAGGTGGAGGCGGGTGAAGGCCAGCGCCTCGGCGAGGTCGGCCTCCCGTTCGGCGCTGGACATCGCGCGGCGGGTGTTGACCTCGATGACGACATGGCCGTCGAAACCGGTCAGGGCAAGACGTTCCAGCACCTCGGCGCAGGGCTGGGTGCCGCGGCCGGGGACGAGGTGCTCGTCCTTCGCCGAACCCCGGCCGTCCGCGAGGTGCACATGGCCCAGGCGGTCGCCCATGCGGTCGATCATGTGGATCGCGTCGCTGCGGGCGGTCGCAGTGTGGCTGAGGTCGATCGTGAAGTGGCGGTAGTCGTCCTTCGTGACGTCCCAGTCGGGGGCGTAGGCGAGCATCTCGCGGTCCCGGTAGCGCCACGGGTACATGTTCTCCACGGCGAACCGCACATCTGTCTCGTTCGCCATACGCCAGATCCCCGCGACGAAGTCGCGCGCGTACTGGCGCTGCCAACGGAACGGCGGGTGCACGACCACCGTGCTCGCGCCCAGCTTCTCGGCCGCCGCCCGGGCTCGCTGAAGCTTGACCCAGGGGTCCGTGGACCACACGCGCTGAGTGATCAGCAGACAGGGGGCGTGCACGGCCAGGATCGGGATCTGGTGATAGTCGCTCAGTCTGCGCAGCGCCTCGATGTCCTGACTCACCGGGTCGGTCCACACCATGACCTCGACCCCGTCGTACCCGAGGCGCGCGGCGATCTCGAAGGCCGTCGCCGTCGACTCCGGATAGACGGAGGCCGTCGACAAGGCAACCTTCGCATCCGGGATGCGCACCGCTGGTTCTGCCACGAGGGACAGAGTACGGGGACTCCCCAGACGCCGGGGAGCCGATCGCTGCGCGCGGGCCACGGGGTACGACAACCGGCCAGGGGTGCGTACGAGGTTCCCGAGACGGGGAGCCGGGGCGGCGCATCACGCGCGTGCAGGGCATATACGGGCGCAAGGGTGCGCGCGTGTGCCGTGCGTGGGGAGTTGGGCGGGGAGTGGGCGGGCCCGCATCGGTGGGGTGTGTGGCGAGGGGAGGGTGGCGCACTTCACGCACGAGCGCCGCTGGTGCGCGCTGTGCGCCTTGCGGCGGGTGGTGCGTGGTGGGCTTGTGCGCCGGGTGGGGTGTGGCTTGCGCTCTTGGGCGGGCGGTGTGCGCTGCGCGCGAGGGGTTGGGTGGGGTGCGGCTTGCGTCTGCGCTGGGGGTGCGCGCCGTGCACTCCGGGGCTTGTGCGGGCGTTGTGCACGCCGGGGCTGGTGCGGGTGTTGTGCGCCCTGCGGTGCCCCGCGTGCGCCATGCGCCGGGCGGCGCTCATTGGCGTCGCGCGCCGGGCGTGCGCAAAGTGAGCCGGGCGCGGGCGGCGCACGCCCCCCTCCCCGCCCGCCTCGGCGCCCTGGACGTCTACGCGGCCTCCGCCCCGCCCCTGGCCGGGCGCCCCCGCCCACGTCAGGGCGGACCGCCCCACGTCAGGGCGATGCCCGCGCCCGTCGGTGTCACCCGGCGGGCATGTGGTCCAGCCGTCGCAGGATGACGCCCTCCCGCAGGGCCCACGGGCAGATCTCCAGGGTCTCCACGCCGAAGAGGTCCATGGCGCCCTCGGCGACGAGCGCGCCCGCGAGGAGCTGGCCGGCACGGCCCTCGGAGACGCCGGGGAGGTCGGCGCGCTGGGCTGCCGTCATCCCGGCCAGCTGGGGCACCCAGCCCTCCAGGGACTCGCGCTTCAGCTCGCGCTGGACGTAGAGGCCCTCGGCGGAGCGGGCGGCGCCGGCGAGGCGGGCCAGCTGCTTGAAGGTCTTGGAGGTGGCGACCACGTGGTCGGGGGCGCCGAAGCGGCTGAATTCGCCGACGGTGCGGGCGATCTGGGCGCGAACATGACGACGCAGCGCCCGGATGTCGTCGGGGTCGGGCGGATCGCCGGGCAGCCAGCCGGCGGTGAGGCGGCCCGCGCCGAGCGGCAGCGACACCGCGGTGTCCGGCTCCTCGTCGATGCCGTAGGCGATCTCCAGGGAGCCCCCGCCGATGTCGAGGACGAGCAGTTTGCCCGCCGACCAGCCGAACCAGCGGCGGACGGCGAGGAAGGTCAGCCGGGCCTCCTCCTCGCCGGTGAGGACCTGGAGCTCGACGCCGGTTTCGGCCTGCACGCGCGCGAGGACGTCATCGGCGTTGCTGGCCTCGCGCACGGCGGAGGTCGCGAACGGCAGCAGATCCTCGACGCCCTTGTCCTCGGCGGCCTGGAGCGCCTCCTGGACGACCGAGATCAGTTTGTCGACCCCCTCGGGGCCGATGGCCCCGCCCTCGTCGAGGAGTTGGGCAAGGCGCAGATCCGCCTTGTGCGAGTGCGCGGGCAGCGGGCGCGCGCCCGGGTGCGCATCCACCACCAGCAGATGCACCGTGTTCGATCCCACGTCGAGGACACCGAGTCTCATGTACGGAACGCTACTGCCAGCGGAGCCGTTCACCTGCCCCGGAGCGGTCCCGGCGGAGGCTCCGGGCGACTTACCCTGGACGCGTGCCAAAGACGAAAAAGGCGAAGGACCAGAAGGCGGCCAAATCAACCAGCGGTTCTTCGCAGGTGAAGCCACCGAAGAAGGCGAAGAAGTCCTCGGAGGCCGACGAGAAGGGGCTCGATTTCGCGCGCGCGTGGGTGGAGTTCCCCGATCCGGCAGACGACGAGCAGGTCTTCCGGTGCGATCTGACATGGCTGACCTCTCGTTGGACCTGCATTTTCGGCAGCGGCTGCCAGGGCATCCAAGCAGGTCGCGCGGATGACGGGTGCTGCACCCTGGGTGCCCACTTCTCCGACGAGGACGACGAGAAGCGGGTGGCGGAGCACGTGGCGAGGCTCACGCCGGAGATCTGGCAGCACCATGACGTGGGCATGGAGACCGGCTGGGTCTCCGAGGACGACGAGGGATCCCGGCAGACCCGCCCGTACCAGGGTTCGTGCATCTTCCAGAACCGGCCGGGCTTCGCCGGCGGAGCGGGCTGCTCGCTGCACATCCTCGCCCTGCGGGAGGGCCGCGAGCCGCTGGAGACCAAGCCGGACGTCTGCTGGCAGCTTCCGGTGCGGCGGACCTACGACTGGATCGACCGGCCCGACGACACCCGGATCCTCCAGGTCTCGATCGGCGAGTACGACCGCCGCGGCTGGGGCCCGGGCGGCCACGACCTGCACTGGTGGTGCACGTCGGCCACCTCGGCGCACGGCGCCGGCGAACCGGTGTACGTCTCCTACCGGGCAGAGCTGACCGAGCTGATGGGCAAGGCGGGCTACGACCGTCTGGCCGAGCTGTGCGAGGAGCGGCTGGCCTCGCAGCTGCCCCTGCTGGCACCGCATCCGGCCGATCCCGTCGACTAGGGACTGCACGGCGGGTCGGTCGCGGCAGGGCGGCCGGTGACCCACCGATGCTCCGCCGCGCAGGACCTTGGGCACGTTACGACGTGGACGGGCTCGGGTCGTCGCTGTCGCCGGGTGGTGGCGGGTCCTCCGGGTCGGAGGGTGCCGGGTCGGTGGGGGTCGGGTCGGGGTCGGGCGACGTGGGGGGCGGGTCGCTGGGCGGCGGGTCGCTCGGGGCGGGGTCCGTGGGGGCCGGGGTGGTGGGGGCCGGGTCCGGGTCGGACGACGAGGGCGGCGGGCTGCCGGGGGTGGAGGGCTCCGGGTCGGGGTCGGGGTCGGGGTCGGGGCCGGGCGCGCTGCCGTAGCCCTCGATGCAGACGATGGCGCCGGCCGGTGCCACCGCCACCCGTGCGCTCCAGTACCCGGACGGCTCGCGCAGGTGGTCGACGTACACCTTGATCGTCAACGATTCGCCCGGTTCGAGGGTTCCCGACGACCGGCTCAGGTAGAGCCAGGGGGCCGCGGTGGTCGCGGACCAGCGGACGGGGGCGTCGCCGGTCGCGGTCAGGGTGATGAGCGTGGTGTCGCCGCGGTTGTCGGCGGCGACGTCGAGGTGGCCGCTGTCCTTCTTCCCGGCGCCGGAGACGCTGATGACCTCCACGCAGACATCGGCATGGCCGTCCTTGGAGAAGCGGCCGCCGGGGCGGCTGGCGTTGCCGGCGTTCTCGTAGCCGCCGCCCGCCATCTCGCCGTCGAGGGCGTCGGGGCCGTGTGCCTCGCTGGCGCTGGCCGAGCGGTCCCCGGTGCCCTCGCCGGTGGGCGTGCCGCGGTAGGCGGCCCACAGGGCGAGCACGGGGGCGGCCACGACGGTGGCGACGACGGTCGTGGTGACGGCACGCGCGCGGAGGCGGTCCCGGCGGGCGGCCCAGTCCTTGGGGTCCATCGGGAAGCCGCGCCGGTCGAAGCGGGGAGCGGCCCCCCGCGCGCGGGGGGCGTGGGCCATGGCGGCGGACAGGGCCGCGCGGGGCGCCTCCAGGACGGGCAGCTCGGCCGGGGTGACGGTGGCGCCGGGCCAGCGGCCGGGAACGGCGCGCTCGGCGGTGCGGCGGCAGCGCGGGCAGTCGTCGACGTGCCGCACCAGCTCGCGGCGCAGGGCCGTGCTGAGCACGAGCTGGTTGTCGCCGGTGAGGCGGGCGACGCTCGGGCAGGTGCCGGTCTCGACCACGGCGAGGGCTGCGCGGGTGCGTTCGACCTCGCAGGCGGCGGAGGCGAGCAGGTCGCGGGCGGCGGCGAGGTCCATGCCGAGGACGGCGGCGACCTCGTGGGCGGCGAGCCGGTGGCGCACGGCGAGTTCGAGCGCCTCACGCTGCTCCGGAGTGGTCCCGGCGGCCTCCGGCCAGGCGAGCTGGGCGAGTTCACGCGCGCGCTCCTCCCGGACCTCGTCGGAGACCGGTGCGGCGGCGGGCTGTCGCTGGGCGCCGGGGCGGCCTGCGGCGTGCGTGGCCTGACGTTTCTGCTTGGCCTCGGCGAGCTTGCGCAGACAGGACCAGCGGGCCAGTGCGTACAGCCAGGCCCTGCGGTCGTCGGCGGACTCCGGTACGCGCTGTCCGCGCCGCTCGGCGAGCGCCAGGACGTCGCCGAGGGCCGCCGTCGCGGCGTCGTGGTCGCACAGGACGGACAGGCAGTAGGTGAACAGGCCGTCCAGGTACGGCTCGTAGCGCGCGGGCGGGCGCTGCGCCAGCGTGCGCGCGGCGGCTCGGTCGCGCGCCTCTCGTTGCGCTCGGTGTGCGCCGGTGGTGCGGGTCGGGGTCTCCGGACGGCTGCTCATCACCCGTGGACCGTAGGCGGCGGGGAGATGCCCCTTCTCCCCGCTTGAGCACTTTTAATCCGTACGGGTGAAACGATCCCTCATAAGGGGACAGGAACCTCTCGTTCCGTGTCCGATTTGCAGCAGATGCTGGCTGGATCTCGGTGGCCACCGGGCCCCGGGCGGCGGGCGCGGCCCGGTTGTCAGTGGCGGCGGTTACGGTTCGTGCATGGCTGCCCGTACGAAGTCCGCCAAAGAGCGCCCGTCCTACCGCTGCACCGAGTGCGGCTGGCAGACGGCCAAGTGGCTCGGTCGCTGCCCCGAGTGCCAGGCCTGGGGGACGATCGAGGAGTACGGCGCGCCCGCGGTCCGTACGACAGCGCCGGGGCGCGTCACCACCTCCGCCGTGCCCATCGGCGAGGTCGACGGCCGTCAGGCGACCGCACGCTCCACCGGCGTGCCCGAGCTGGACCGGGTCCTCGGCGGCGGGCTGGTACCCGGTGCCGTCGTTCTCCTCGCGGGCGAGCCGGGCGTGGGCAAGTCCACCCTCCTGCTCGACGTCGCGGCCAAGTCGGCCAGTGACGAGCACCGCACGCTGTACGTCACGGGCGAGGAGTCGGCGAGCCAGGTACGGTTGCGCGCCGACCGCATCAAGGCCATCGACGATCACCTGTATCTCGCCGCCGAGACCGATCTGGCGGCCGTGCTGGGCCACTTGGACGCGGTCAAGCCCTCGCTGCTCATCCTCGACTCGGTGCAGACGGTGGCCTCCCCGGAGATCGACGGCGCCCCCGGCGGCATGGCGCAGGTGCGGGAGGTGGCCGGGGCGCTGATCCGGGCCTCCAAGGAGCGCGGGATGTCCACGCTGCTCGTGGGCCACGTCACCAAGGACGGCGCCATCGCGGGCCCCCGCCTCCTGGAGCACCTCGTGGACGTCGTGCTGCACTTCGAGGGCGACCGGCACGCGCGCCTGCGCCTGGTGCGCGGCGTCAAGAACCGCTACGGCGCGACGGACGAGGTCGGCTGCTTCGAACTGCACGACGAGGGCATCACGGGCCTGACCGACCCGAGCGGACTCTTCCTGACCCGTCGTGCGGAGCCGGTCCCGGGCACCTGCCTGACCGTCACCCTGGAGGGCCGCCGCCCGCTCGTCGCCGAAGTGCAGGCGCTCACCGTCGACTCGCAGATCCCCTCCCCGCGCCGTACCACCTCCGGCCTGGAGACCTCCCGCGTCTCGATGATGCTCGCCGTCCTGGAGCAGCGGGGCCGGATCAGCGCCCTGGGCAAGCAGGACATCTACTCCGCGACGGTCGGCGGCGTGAAGCTCTCGGAGCCCGCCGCGGACCTCGCGATCGCCCTGGCGCTGGCCAGCGCCGCCAGCGACACCCCGCTGCCCAAGAACCTCGTCGCGATCGGCGAGGTGGGCCTCGCGGGGGAGGTCAGACGGGTCACGGGCGTCCAGCGCCGACTCGCCGAGGCGCACCGGCTGGGCTTCACGCACGCGCTCGTGCCGGGCGACCCCGGCAAGATCCCTCCCGGGATGAAGGTGCTGGAAGTCGCCGACATAGGGGACGCTCTGCGGGTCCTTCCGCGCTCGCGTCGCCGAGAGGCCCCACGGGACGAGGAGGACCGCCGGTAGACTTTGCCCTGGTCTCGCCCGTCCGTACGAACCAAGTGTGCGAAACGGGAGCGCCCCAGAACCTGCGACCGGAGGAGTGCAGTGGCAGCCAACGACCGGGCAGCAGCTCCCGGAAAGTCCGGTGGGAGCTCCGGTGCCGATGGCCTGATGCGCGCCTCACTGAGCGCCGTGGCACCCGGCACGGCCCTGCGCGACGGCCTTGAGCGGATTCTCCGCGGCAACACCGGGGGCCTCATCGTGCTCGGCTCCGACAAGACCGTCGAGGCCATGTGCACGGGTGGATTCGTCCTGGATGTGGAGTTCACGGCGACTCGGCTGCGGGAGCTGTGCAAGCTGGACGGCGGCATCGTGGTGTCCTCGGATCTGTCGAAGATCCTGCGGGCGGGCGTGCAGCTGGTCCCCGACCCGACGATCCCCACCGAGGAGACGGGCACCCGGCACCGCACGGCGGACCGGGTCAGCAAGCAGGTCGGCTACCCCGTCGTCTCCGTGTCCCAGTCCATGCGGCTGATCGCCCTCTACGTCGACGGGCAGCGGCGCGTCCTGGAGGACTCCGCGGCGATCCTGTCCCGCGCGAACCAGGCGCTGGCGACCCTGGAGCGGTACAAGCTCCGCCTGGACGAGGTCGCGGGCACGCTGTCGGCGCTGGAGATCGAGGACCTGGTGACGGTCCGGGACGTCTCGGCGGTGGCGCAGCGACTGGAGATGGTCCGTCGTATTGCGACCGAAATCGCCGAGTATGTGGTGGAGCTGGGCACCGACGGGCGTCTGCTGGCGCTTCAGCTGGACGAGTTGATCGCCGGGGTGGAGCCGGAGCGGGAGCTGGTCGTACGGGACTACGTTCCCGAGCCCACCGCCAAGCGGTCCCGTACGGTCGACGAGGCGCTGTACGAGCTGGATGCGCTGACCCATGCGGAACTGCTCGAACTGCCTACGGTGGCGCGGGCGTTGGGGTACACCGGGTCGCCCGAAGCGCTGGACTCCGCGGTGTCGCCGCGGGGGTTCAGGCTGCTGGCGAAGGTGCCGCGGCTGCCGGGGGCCATCATCGACCGGCTGGTGGAGCATTTCGGAGGGCTGCAGAAGCTGCTGGCCGCGAGTGTGGACGACCTCCAGACCGTGGACGGGGTGGGTGAGGCCCGGGCGCGGAGTGTGCGCGAAGGGCTGTCCCGGTTGGCGGAGTCGTCGATTCTGGAGCGGTACGTCTGACGTGGCGGCGGGTGCCCGGCGCTGCCGCTGAGGCCGGGGCGTCGCGCGGCCCGGCGCCAACGGGGTGCCGCCTGCGCCCACCCGTGCCGCCCCAGGCGGCACGCATGCCCGCAGGCTCAGCGGCTTGGGTCGGCACCGCCTGCACGGATGGGCGCCGACCCAGGCGGCACGCATGCCCCCGGGCTCAACCGCGTGGGCTGGCATAGGTGGGCGCCAGCGCAGGCCGGCACGCATGCCCGCAGGCTCAGCGGCTTGGGTCGGTACCGCTTGCACGGGTGGGCGCCCGACCCAGGCGGCACGCATGCCCCCGGGCTCAACCGCGTGGGCTGGGGGCGCCAGCGCAGGTCGGCACGCATGCCCGCAGGCTCAGCGGGCCCTGTAGTACCGCCAGCGCGGGTGGGCGGCGGACCAAGTGGGGCGTATGACTGTGGGGCAAGTTCGCCGCTCGGCCGTTGGATCAGTCCTTCTCCAGGACGAATGACGTCTGGGTCTTCGTGAAGCCCGGGGCGGTGGCTTCGACGAGGTAGGTGCCTGCGGGGGCCGAACCCGGCCGCGGGGTGGCGCAGTTGGGGGCGCTGGGCTTGCGGTCCCACTTCACGGTGTAGGTGACGGCACTGTCGGCGGCGACGCGGAAGACGAGGTGCGCGGCGGTCCTGGGGCAGTCGGCGGAGGACCAGTA
Organism: Streptomyces sp. TRM68416; assembly: GCF_014596915.1. GTDB lineage: Bacteria > Actinomycetota > Actinomycetes > Streptomycetales > Streptomycetaceae > Streptomyces. The sequence goes on along the minus strand of NZ_JACVWU010000004.1, from coordinate 435,346 downwards.
GTCCTCGTCGGCGCCGGCCTGGGTGATGGTCAACACCGCGTTCTTCGGGCCGAGATCGACCTTGCAGTCGCGGTCGGAGGAATTGGCGGCGGTGAGCTCGAAGGCGGGCGTCTGGCCGGGCTCGTAGGTGTTGCGGACGCTGCGCAGGGCCAACTTGACGGCGCCCGCGGTGCAGTTGGGCAGCGAGGAGCCCGCGGGCAGGGCGTCGCCCGCCCCCACTCCCGTACCGCCCTCCGAACCGCCGCCCGCACTCCCGTCGGCCCCGGAGCCGGAACCGGAGTCGGAGTCAGACCCGTCACCGGATCCCGCACCGCTCCCGGACGAGTCCCCGGAGCCAGACCCGTCGCCCGCCCCACCTGAGTCCTCGTCCCCCGACTCCTCGCGTCCGCCCGGCGCTTGACTGATCGCCGGTCCGGAGCCGGAGGGCCCCGGCGTGATGGTCGACGCCGAAGGGGCGGGATTCTTGCCGTTGGTGCCGTCGGCGCCGTTCTTGCCGCCGCCGCCCGTCGTGAGCACCCAGGCCATCAGCAATGCCAACAGGGCGACCACGGACAGCAGTACGGCCCTCCGTCGCCAGTAGATGGAGGAGGGAAGCGGCCCGACCGGATTGCGCAGAGATCCCACGGCGCAAACTGTACGAGAGATCGGCGGGTTCGCTTGCCCCACCCGCCGCCAAGAGCCACAACTTTTCCGGATCATCATCCCGGTCCCGGGCCGGAACCCGCACCTCCGCAAGCCGCCGTTCAGCGCACCCGGCCGCCGAAGACCGTCCGCCGTCCCCCGCAGGGGTGGCGGTCCCACCGCGCGGCCGCCCCGTCATGGCAGGATCGGAAGGCCATGACTGCGCCCACGAAGCCCGACGCCCCCTCCGGCAGCCCCACTGGATCCCCCGCCGGAGAGCCCCTGCACGCCCCCGTCATCGACTGGTTCGAGGAACACGCCCGCGACCTGCCCTGGCGGCGGCCCGAGGCCGGACCGTGGGGGGTGATGGTCAGCGAGTTCATGCTCCAGCAGACGCCGGTCAACCGGGTCCTGCCGGTGTACGAGCAGTGGCTGGCCCGCTGGCCGCGCCCCGCCGACCTGGCCGCCGAGGCCCCCGGCGAGGCCGTCCGCGCCTGGGGCCGGCTCGGCTACCCGCGCCGCGCCCTGCGGCTGCACGGTGCGGCCGTCGCCATAACGGAACGGCACGGCGGCGACGTACCGACCGACCACGCGCAGCTCCTCGCCCTGCCCGGCATCGGCGAGTACACGGCCGCGGCGGTCGCCTCCTTCGCGTACGGGCAGCGGCACGCCGTGCTCGATACGAACGTCCGCCGGGTCTTCGCCCGGGCCGTCACCGGCGTGCAGTACCCGCCGAACGCCACCACCGCCGCCGAACGCAAGCTCGCCCGCGCGCTGCTGCCCGAGGACGAGCCGACCGCCGCACGCTGGGCCGCCGCCTCCATGGAGCTGGGCGCGCTGGTGTGCACGGCCAAGAACGAGGCCTGCCCGCGCTGCCCGATCGCCGCGCAGTGCGCGTGGCGGCTCGCGGGCAAGCCGGAGCACGACGGGCCGCCGCGCCGCGGCCAGACCTACGCGGGTACCGACCGCCAGGTGCGCGGCAAGCTGCTCGCCGTACTGCGCGAGGCCCACGCGCCGGTGCCGCAGGCGGCGCTGGACCGGGTGTGGCACGAGCCGGTGCAGCGCGCCCGGGCGCTGGACGGACTGGTGGCGGACGGACTGGTGGAGCCTCTGCCGGGTGGTTTGTATCGGCTGCCGTTGACCTGAGTCACAGCTCGGCCGCACCCGTTCCACCCGCCAAACCACCCCATAAGCCGATCATTCGGCGCACCGCTTTACCCCTTTCCTACTTCCGTTACACAACCGACGGACAGCCGACGGACAGCCGCAGGCTGCTGCGCACAGCCCCGTGACAACGCCTCCGTAGCTTCATTTCCGTGCTCGACAGGAGCGCTGGGTAAGTCAAACGGGGATGTGGAGGCGGTCGACATGGCGCAGGGCGAGGTGCTCGAATTCGAGGAGTACGTCCGCACCCGGCAGGATGCGCTGCTGCGCAGTGCCCGCCGACTGGTGCCGGACCCCGTGGACGCCCAGGACCTCCTCCAGACGGCGCTGGTCCGGACGTACGGCCGCTGGGAGACCATCGAGGACAAGCGGCTCGCCGACGCCTACCTGCGCCGCGTCATGATCAACACGCGGACCGAGTGGTGGCGGGCCCGCAAGCTGGAGGAGGTGCCGACCGAGCAGCTCCCGGACGCCTCGGTGGACGACGCCACCGAGCAGCACGCGGACCGCGCCCTGCTGATGGACGTCATGAAGGTGCTCGCCCCGAAGCAGCGCAGCGTGGTCGTGCTGCGACACTGGGAGCAGATGTCCACGGAGGAGACGGCCGCCGCCCTCGGCATGTCGGCCGGAACGGTCAAGAGCACGCTGCACCGGGCGCTCGCCCGGCTCCGCGAGGAGCTGGAGAGCCGCGATCTGGACGCACGCGCGCTGGAGCGTGAGGAGCGGGAGCGTTGCGCGGCCTAGCCGACGAGGCCACAGGGACGACAGGGGCCCGCAAGACCCTGCAGGCGGTGATCACGGCGCTGGCCGTGCTCGCCGCCCTCGCCCTTTCCGTCGCCGCCTGCGCCACCGGTGGCACCGGTACCCGCGACGAGGGCCCGGCGTACGGCGAGTCGGCGGCCGGCGCTGTCGTGGCCACCCCGTCGTCGTCGCCCCCGTCGGCCTACGGCGGGCGCCCCGACCAGGCCGACGTCGTACGGATCATCAAGCAGGACCCGCAGGTCTCCGAGAAGGTCAAGCTCGCGCTGAAGCCGTGTGTCGCCGACGACTACCCCATCGACGTGAGCTACGGCGACCTGACCGGCGGAGCGTCGAGCGATGTCGTCGTCAACGTGGTGACCTGCGGTGACCAGATCGGGGTCGGCTCGTATGTGTATCGCGAGGCGAACGGCTCGTACGAGAATGTGTTCGCGACCGAGGAGTCTCCCGTCTATGCGCAGATCGACCGCGGTGACTTGTTGGTGAGCAAGCAGGTGTACGAGAAGGGCGACCCGGTGTCGCGTCCGTCCGGCGAGAACGTGATCACGTACCGGTGGACCGCGAACCGCTTCACCCAGACGTACTTCTGGCACAACGACTACGGCGCGTCCGTCGGGGACGAGCCGTCGCCGGTTCCGGCCGGCTGAGCCGGGCGGAGAACCGACCGGCTCAGAACCGACCGGCAGAGAACCGACCGGATCAGAACCGACCGACGGAGAACCGACCGACGGAGAACCGAGCGACGGAGCCGCCCCCCGGAGAGACAGGGAACAGGTCCGGCGGAGAGACGGAGAATCGATCCGGCGGAGAAGCGATCCGGTGGCCGCGTGAACCGATCGGCCCCTCCCACCCGATCTTCTGTAGAACGCCCACCACCAAGCCACGACCACGAGGACTGAGAGCAGCGGGATGGCAGACCAGACCCACGTTCTGTTCGTCGAGGACGACGACGTCATCCGCGAGGCCACCCAGCTCGCCCTGGAGCGGGTCGGTTTCGCGGTCACCGCCATGCCCGACGGGCTGTCGGGCCTGGAGGCGTTCCGGGAGAAGCGCCCCGACATCGCGCTGCTCGACGTCATGGTCCCGGGGCTCGACGGGGTCAGCCTGTGCCGTCGTATCCGGGACGAGTCGACCGTGCCGGTGATCATGCTGTCGGCGCGCGCGGACTCCATCGACGTGGTGCTGGGTCTGGAGGCGGGCGCGGACGACTACGTGACCAAGCCGTTCGACGGTGCCGTGCTGGTCGCGCGCATCCGGGCGGTGCTGAGACGCTTCGGGCACGCCGGCGGCGGCGACCGTGCGGAGGAGACCGGTTCCGCGGCGGACGGCGGTGTGCTGACCTTCGGCGAGCTGGAGATCGACACCGAGGGCATGGAGGTGCGCCGGGCCGGGCAGCCGGTGGCGCTCACCCCGACCGAGATGCGCCTGCTGCTGGAGTTCTCCTCGGCGCCCGGCACCGTGCTCTCCCGCGACAAGCTGCTGGAGCGCGTGTGGGACTACGGCTGGGGCGGGGACACCCGGGTCGTCGACGTCCATGTGCAGCGGCTGCGCACGAAGATCGGCCAGGACCGCATCGAGACGGTCCGCGGCTTCGGCTACAAGTTGAAGGCCTAGCGGGGCGGGGACATGCGGGGGATCTCCTGGCGCCGCGCCGATCTGCGCGCGGCCGGTATCCGTACCGGACTGACATGGAAGCTCAGCGCGGCCATCGCGCTGGTGGGCGCGCTGGTGGCGATCGCGCTCAGCCTGGTCGTGCACAACGCGGCCCGGGTGTCGATGCTGGACAACGCGCGCGATCTCGCCAACGAGAACATCCAGACCGCGCAGCGCAACTACGAGCTGTCCGGGCGGCGCAGCATTCCGAACATCAAGATCGACGCCCCGGATCTGCCGGAGCCGCTGCGGGCGAAGGTCGAGCAGGGGCGCCGGGCGACCTATGTGAGCGACACGCCGGGCGGGCCCGACATCTGGGCGGCCGTACCGGCCAAGGACGGACGGGTGCTGTCCCTGCGCACCGGGTTCACCGACCGCAGCGCCGACATCCTGAAGGACCTCGACCAGGCCCTGGTGATCGGCTCCATCGCGGTCGTTCTCGGGGGCAGTGCGCTCGGGGTGCTCATCGGCGGGCAGATGTCACGCCGGCTGCGCCGGGTGGCGACCGCGGCGGGCCAGGTCGCCAAGGGCGAGACCGACGTCCGGGTGCGGGACGCCGTCGGCGGGGTCGTACGGGACGAGACCGACGATCTGGCGCGGGCGGTGGACGCGATGGCGGACGCGTTGCGGCAGCGGCTCGAAGCGGAGCGCCGGGTGACCGCCGACATCGCGCACGAGCTGCGCACCCCGGTGACCGGTCTGCTGACGGCGGCCGAGCTGCTGCCGCCGGGGCGTCCGACCGAGCTGGTGCTGGACCGGGCGAAGGCCATGCGCACACTGGTGGAGGACGTCCTGGAGGTGGCCCGGCTCGACGGTGCCTCCGAGCGGGCGGAACTGCAGGACATCATGCTGGGCGAGTTCATCACCCGGCGGGTCGCGGCGAAGGACCCGGACATCGAGGTGCGCGTGGTGCACGAGTCGGAGGTCACCACCGACCCCCGGCGGCTGGAACGCGTGCTGTTCAACCTGTTGGCCAACGCCGCCCGGCACGGCAGACCGCCCGTCGAGGTCACCGTCGAGGGCCGGGTCATCCGGGTCCGTGACCACGGGCCCGGCTTCCCCGAGGCGCTCCTGGCCGAGGGCCCGAGCCGCTTCCGCACCGGCAGCAGTGATCGCGCGGGCCGCGGTCACGGGCTCGGACTGACCATCGCGGCCGGTCAGGCGCGGGTACTGGGCGCGCGGCTGACGTTCCGCAACGTCCGTCCGGCGGGGGCACCGGAGGACGTGCCGGCGGAGGGTGCGGTGGCGGTGCTGTGGCTGCCGGAGCACGCGCCGACGAACACCGGAAGCTATCCGATGCTGCCGTGAGCGCGGCGGGTGATCAGCGGGACTCCTTCGAGAAGTCCGGCTCCTCGTTGCGCTTCGTCGACGATCTTCCGGTGCCACCGGGGGACAACGGCCGTGCCGATCCTGCGGCCCGGTGGGGGCTGATGGCGCAGTTCCCCGCGCCCCTTCGGGGCGCTGTCCCCAGCGCCGTCCCAGTGGCTCCGCCGCTGCCTCAGACCTTCTCCGCCACCACGGTCTCCGTCTCGGCCTCCGGTACCGGCTCCGTCTTCGGCCCCGCCCCCTTCAGCGGCACCTCCTTCACGAACACCGCCGCGACCAGCGCGACCAGCGTCACGGCCGCGCCCAGCAGGAACGCCGAGTGGGTGCCCGCCGACACGGCGTGCTGGTACGCCTCCCGTGCCGCCGGGGGCAGCTTCGCGAGGCTTGCCGCATCGAGCTGGGCGGACTGCTCGGTCACCTTGGAGCCCAGCGCCCCGGCCCGCTCGGCCATGACGTCCTGGACGCGGTGGTTGAAGAGAGCCCCCATGATCGCCACGCCGAACGACGAGCCGAGCGTACGGAAGAGGGTGGTGGAGGAGGAGGCGACGCCCATGTCCTTCATCTCGACGCTGTTCTGCGCGACGAGCATGGTGACCTGCATCAGACAGCCCATGCCGAGACCGACGACGGCCATGAACACCCCGGAGGTGAGCCGGGAGGTCCCGGTGTCCATGGTCGACAGCAGGTACAGCCCGACGGCCATCAGGGCGCTGCCGACGACGGGGAAGACGTAGTAGCGCCCGCTGCTGGTGGTCACCCGTCCGGCCACCATCGACGTCACGAGCATCGCGCCGAGCATGGGCAGGAGCAGCAGCCCGGAGTTGGTCGCGGACGCGCCCTGCACGGACTGCTGGTACAGCGGCAGGAAGAGGGTCGCGCCGAACATCACGAAGCCGGCGACGAAGCCGATGACGGACATCAGCGTGAAGTTGCGGCTGCGGAAGATGTGCAGCGGCAGCACCGGTTCGGCGGCCTTGGTCTGCCAGAACGCGAACCCGACGAGGGAGGCGACGCCGATCCCGATGAGTTCCATGATCCGCGCGGACGTCCAGGCGTACTCGGTGCCGCCCCAGGTGGTGACCAGCACGATCGCGGTGATGCCGACGGTCAGCAGCCCGGCGCCCAGGTAGTCGATGCGCGCCTGCGCCCGCTTCTTCGGCAGGTGCAGTACGGCGCTGATGGCGGCCAGCGCCACCACGCCGAGCGGCAGGTTGATGTAGAAGGCCCAGCGCCAGCCCCAGTGGTCGGTGATGGTGCCGCCGACCAGCGGTCCGCCGATCATCGCGAGCGCCATGACGCCGGCCATCATGCCCTGGTACCTGCCGCGCTCGCGGGGCGGGATCAGGTCGCCGATGATCGCCATGACGCCGACCATGAGACCGCCGGCGCCGAGGCCCTGCACGGCGCGGAAGCCGATGAGCTGCCCCATGTCCTGGGCCATGCCGCTGAGCGCGGAGCCGATCAGGAAGAGCACGATCGAGGACATGAAGACGCCCTTGCGCCCGTACATGTCGCCGAGCTTGCCCCACAGCGGGGTGGAGGCGGCGGTGGCGAGGGTGTACGCGGTCACGACCCACGACAGGTGGGCGAGTCCGCCGAGCTCGCCCACGATCGTCGGCATCGCGGTGCCGATGATCATGTTGTCGAGCATCGCGAGCATCATCGTGATCATGAGGGCGAGCAGGACGACCCGTACGCTCCTCGGCTGCTTCTCCGGTACCGCGTCCGCGGTCTGTACGTCCGCCATGGCTCCCACTCCCCCAGCTACTTACTTGCCGCCCGGCTAGTTGTCTACACTGAGGGAAGGTAGAGGCGTAACTAGCCGGGCGTCAAGTAAGTTTCTGGCAAGCGCGAGGAGTACGAGGATGGGCGGCATGGACGGCACCAGGCAGCGGCGCCGCGGGGACACCCGTCAGCGCATCCAGGACGTGGCGCTCGAACTCTTCGCCGAACAGGGCTACGAGAAGACCTCACTGCGGGAGATCGCCGAGCGCCTGGAGGTCACGAAGGCGGCGCTGTACTACCACTTCAAGACCAAGGAAGAGATCGTCGTCAGCCTCTTCGAGGACATGACGAAGCCGATCGAGGAACTGATCGACTGGGGCAGGCGGCAGCCGCACACCCTGGAGACCAAGCAGGAGATCGTACGGCGCTACAGCGACGCCCTGAGCGAAGCGGCACCGCTGTTCCGGTTCATGCAGGAGAACCAGGCCACCGTCCGGGAACTGAGCATCGGCGAGATGTTCAAGGAACGCATGCTGGGCATGAGCGAGATCATCATCGACCCGGACGCGGGCCTGGTCGACAAGGTCCGCTGCATCAGCGCCCTGTTCACGATGAACGCCGGGATGTTCTACCTGCGGGATGTCGAAGGCGACCCCGAGGACAAGCGCAAGGCCGTCCTGGAGGTCGCGGTCGATCTGGTGACGCAGGCGCACGGCGGCGCGCGGGAGGTTTAGAGCGCCGGCCCCTTTAGAGCGCCAGCCCCCTGGCCCGCAGGAAGGACACCGGGTCGATGGCGGAACCGTAGTTCGCCGTCGTACGGATCTCGAAGTGCAGGTGCGGGCCACTGGAGTTGCCCGTGTTGCCGGACCGGGCGATGCGCTGGCCGGTCTTGACGACCTGGCCGACCTTCACGTCGATCTTCGAGAGGTGGGCGTACTGGGAGTACGTGCCGCCGCCGTGCTTGATCACGACCGCGTTGCCGTAGGCGGGGCCGTCGCCGGCGCCGTTGGAGCCGGCCTTGACGACGGTGCCGCCGTGCGCGGCGACGACGTCGGTGCCGGTGGAGACGGCGAAGTCCTGGCCGCTGTGGGTGGACTGCCACATGCCGCCGGCCTGGGCGAAGCTCGCGGACTTGGTGTACTTCTTCACCGGCTTGACCCAACCGGCGGCCTTGGCGGCAGCCTTGGCGGAGCCGGCGGTCTTGCCGGAGACCGCGGCCTTGCCGGAGCCGGCGGTCTTGGCCGAGGTGGCGGTCTTGGCCGAGGTGGCCTCCGCCGCCGTAGCGACTCCGGCCCCCAGCACGACCGACGCCCCCAGCACGACCGATGCACTCAGGGCGCCGGCCACGACGGCGGCACGGGTGCGGAACAGGGACGTACGGGCAGAGCGGGCGGAGACGCGCTGGGACATCGGAACCTCGGAGCTTCGGGGACAGAAAAACCACCCGGCACACAGACGGCCGCCGGATGGGCCATCCCTTGGTAACCCCGCCCCTCACCGACTCCCAAAACACCGATCTACGACCGAACCTAGTACTTCATCCCAAAACTGACGGCTTCTTGACAGAGCGCCCATCAGGGATGAAGAGCCCCATGACGGCATATCCCCCCTAGGGGTTCCGTGGCAAAAGTCCTTTTTGCCGGAACGGACCTTTCCACTAAGCGCCCTAGTAACGGACAAATCGCCTGTGCGGCATGTCACCGGCCTCCAAGATCGCCGGACAGCCGAATGTGACCGGCACTACCCTGACCAGCGGTCACGCGACGACGGGGGTGGACGGTTGGACCCGGCGGTACTCGGCACCAGGCTCGCCTCCGGCCTGGTCGGCCCACTGGTGCGGAAGCTGTTCGTGAGGGAGGGGCCCGGGGCCGCCCTGGTCGACCGCCCCGTCCGGATCTCCGGCTTTGTCTCGTTCAAGGGCGAGAAACGCACCCTGGACCGCTCCGACCTGGGCAAACTCTCCGCAGAGCTGGTCACCCAGGCCCTCAAGGGCGGCGAGCGGCCCATCCGCGCCGACGAGGAGCAGGCCGTCGTCGAGGCGCTCGCCGACACCCTGGCCGCCCTGGGCGACCTCACCATGACCGACGTACAGGCGGTGGAGCTCGGCCACGAGGTCCTCGCCGCCCACCTGCGCGCCGCGAGCGGCCACCCGGACCGGGACCTGTCCTACGACGCCGCCCAGTTCCACGGCCGACTGCTCACCACGGCCTGTCTGCACATCGTCCACTTCTTCACCCAGCGGTCCACCTTCGTCCCCCGCACCCTCGTGGAGCAGACCCGGCGACAGCGCGAGCTCGTCGCCAAGGTCGACGAACTGCTCGCCCGCACCCCGCGCCCCGGCGGCACCGACACCGCCTTCGAGCGCCGCTATCTGTCCTACGTCGCCACCAAGCACGGCCGGCTCACGATCTACGGCATCGACCTGGCCAATTCCCCCGACCGCTGGCCCCTGGACACCGCCTACCTCAGCCTCCAGGCCCTCGGCCCCGCCGAGGACGACCGCGGCACCGGCCCGGGCGGGCTGCACTACGCCTCCGCCGCCGGCGCCCTGCCCGCCGAGGAGGCCCTGGCCGAGCACGACCGGGTCCTGCTGCGCGGAGTGGCCGGGTCCGGCAAGACCACGCTCGTGCAGTGGCTCGCGGTGACCGCGGCCAGGGGCGAGCGCGGCGACCGGATCCCGTACGTGCTGCCCCTGCGCACCCTGGTCCGCCGCCCCGACGGTCTCCCCGCGCCCGACGCCTTCCTGTCCGCCGTGCACCTCCCCTTCCACGCGAGCCGGCCCGACGGCTGGGCGGACCGCGTCCTCGCGGCCGGACGCGCGCTGCTCCTGGTGGACGGCATCGACGAGATCCCCGAGCGCGAGCGGGAGCGCACCCGCCGCTGGCTGCGCGAACTGCTCGACGTCTACCCCGGCAACCAGTGGCTGGTCACCTCCCGCCCCTCCGCCGTACGCGAGGACTGGCTCGCCGCCGACGGCTTCCGGGAGCTGGCGCTCACCCCGATGAGCCAGGACGACGTGGCCGCGTTCATCGACCGCTGGCACACGGCCGCCCGCGCCGACGCCCCCGACCCCGAGCGTCTGGACGGCTACCGGCGCTCCCTCCTCGACGCCGTACGCGGCAAGCCCGACCTCGGACGCCTCGCCACCAACCCCCTGATGTGCGGCCTGATCTGCGCGCTGCACCGCGACCGGCGGGGCTATCTCCCGCACGGCAGAAAGGAGTTGTACGACGCGGCCCTGTCGATGCTGCTCGTGCGGCGGGACGAGGAGCGGGACATGTTCCCGCAAGGGGAATCCGGCGGCGTCTTCCTCACCGAACTGCCGCAGATCCAGCTCCTGCAGCGCCTCGCGTACTGGCTGATCCGAAACAACCAGTCGGAGCTGGACCACGACCGCGCCGAGCGGATCGTCGCCGACGCCCTGCCGTCCCTCCCGGCGGCCGCCGACCAGGGCGACGCCGGGCAGATCCTGCGCCATCTGCTGGTCCGCAGCGGTCTGCTGCGCGAACCGACCTCCGGGACGGTGGAGTTCGTCCACCGCACCTTCCAGGACTACCTGGGCGCCAAGGCCGCCGTGGAGGACGGCGACTTCGGCCTGCTGGTGCGCGGCGCGGCGGACGAGCAGTGGGCGGACGTGGTCCGGATGGCGGTGGCGCACGCCCGCCCGCGCGAACGGGCCGAGCTGCTAAGGGACTTGAGCGCAGCGGCCGAGCGCGCGGAGGGCGCCGTCAGCGCGCGTCTACGGCTCCTCGCGCTGGCCTCGCTGGAGCACGCCACGGAGCTGGATCCGCGGGTGCGGGCGGAGGTGGAGCGGAGCGCGGCCCCGCTGATCCCGCCCCGGACCACCGAGGAGGCCCGGGCGCTCGCCTCGGTCGGGCCGCTCGCCCTGGAGCTGCTGCCCGGCCCGGAGGGGCTGGACGACGAGGAGGCGCGGGCGGTCGTCGTCACGGCGTCGCTGATCGGGACGGAGGCGGCGCTGCCGGTGCTGGCGCGGTTCCGGGAGCATGCGGCGCTGAATGTGCGGGCGCAGCTGTCCTGGAGCTGGTCCCGGTTCGCCACACGCCGGTACGGCGAGGAGATCATCGCCCGGCTGCCGCAGGACGAGCTCTTCTTCAGCGCCCGCTCCACTGACCAGCTGCGATTCCTGCGGGAGCTCGGAGGACGGCGGTCCGTCCAGCTCGTCGGCGGTATCGCGGCCGAGGAGATCAGCGCCGGTCTGAACCCCGCGACGACGGCCGAACTCGTCCTGCGCGACAACGACGAACTGCGCGACCTGAGCTGCCTGTCGGGCCTGCACCGGCTGAACTACCTGGACCTGAGCCGGTGTTTCCACCTGGAGGACCTGACCGCGCTGGCCCGCCTCCCGCTGAATTGGCTGTCCCTGGACCTGCTGCCGCGCGAGCTGGACCTGTCCGTCCTCTCCGGCTCACCCACCCTGGATCAGCTCGACCTCGGGTTCCTCCTGGAAGCCGATTCCCTCGACGAAGCCCTGCCGCGGGACCTGAACCTGACCTATCTCCGCTTCACCAAGTCCGCGCTGCAGCAGACCGGGTTGCGCGGCCTGCGCCACTTTCCCTCACTGCGTCGGCTGAGTCTCGCGAAGCTGGAGAGCCCGCTCTCCGCCGCCGACGGCGAGGAGGTCACCCGGCTCCCGGAACTCCGGCATCTGCACCTCAACTGGCAGCGCACCGGCGGCTGGCCGGGCCCGCCGCTGCCCCGGATCACCTACCTCCGCCTGAACAACGTCCAGGGAATCGAGGACTTCTCGGCCGTCCCCACCCAGTTCCCCCACCTGCGTTCGGTCACTCTCGTCCACGCCCCGGACGTCGACGAGATCCCCGAGGACGTGCTCGCGCCCCTCCCTGCAGCCCGCACCTTCGAGAAAGTCCGCCGCGTCGTGTGACGCACACCCCTAGCCACCTACCGTTCAGTAACCCTACGGTTCCCTTCGCGCCACCCGGCTCCACGAACATGCACACGACACACTGGCCGTACGCGAAGGGACCCCCACACACATGACCACCCGACGCCCCTGGGTGCTCCGCACCGCCACGACCGCAGCCACCGCAGCAGCCCTCGTGGCCCTCACCGGCCCCGCCCAGGCCGCGACGAGCACGGGCACCATGGCGAATGCCGCCACCGCGGCCTCCGCCGCGAAGGTCGACTACGCGACCTGGCAGAAGGACTGCCAGGCGGTGATGGACCAGGCGCTGCCCTATCTGAAGCAGCGGATAGCGAACACGAAGCCGGGCGAGAAGCAGGCGATCGTCTTCGACATCGACAACACCACCCTGGAGACCGACTTCGGCTTCAGCTACCCCCAGCCCGCCAACAAGCCGGTCCTGGAGGTCGCCAAGTACGCCCAGGAGCGCGGCGTCGCCCTGTTCTTCGTCACCGCCCGCCCCGGCATCATCCACTCCGTCACCGACTACAACCTCAAGAAGGTCGGCTACCAGGTATCCGGCCTCCACGTCCGCAACTTCCTCGACCTCTTCAAGAACGTCGCGGACTACAAGACGGCCCAGCGCGTCGCCATCGAGTCCAAGGGCTACACGATCATCGCGAACATCGGCAACAGCGCCACCGACCTGTCGGGCGGCCACGCCGAGAAGACGTACAAGCTCCCCGACTACGACGGCCAGCTCTCCTGACCACTCCCACCAAGTCCCGGTAGTCTCACCCCCGTTCGCGCGATCACGGGGGTGAGGCGGATGGAGCCCGCGGTACTGACGCTGGGCGGTCGGCTGGTGTCGAGCCTGGTCGGCCCGCTGGTGCGGAGGCTGTTCGTGCCGGGCACCGCCGGAGCCGGGCTGGTCGACAAGCCCGTACGCCTCGCCGATTTGGTCTCGTTCCGGGGCGAGAAGCGCACGCTCGGCGAGGCGGACGTCCGCAAACTGGCCGCCAAGCTGGTGTCGGAGGCGATGGCCTCACCCGGCGAGCGACCGTTCCCACCCGACGAGGAAGCGGCCGTCACCGACACACTCGCCCGTCGGCTGCTCGCCCTGGGCGACCTGGACATGGACGACGTCCAGGCCGTACGGCTGGGCAGCCACGAACTCGCCCAGGAGTTGCACCTCAGGGCCGCACCCCCCGACGGCCTGTCCTGGGACGCCTGCCTCTTCCTCGACTCCATGACCCAGTGGGCCTGCCTGCACATCCTGGAGTTCTTCACCCGCCGGTCCACCTTTGTCGCCCGCACCCTGGTCGAACAGACCCGGATGCAGTCCGAACTCATCGCACGCGTAGACGAGTTGATCGCCCGGACGCCCCGCCCAGACGCCCGCGACACCGCCTTCGAGCGCCGCTACCTGCCGTACGTCGCCCAGCAGCACAACCACATCACCATCTACGGCATCGACCTACGGGACTCCCCCGACCGCTGGCCCCTCGAAGTCGCCTACCTGAGCCTGGAGGCGACGGGGGACGAGGAGCTCACGGGCGGCCCCGGCCCGGGCCTCGACACCGAGACCACCTTCAGCGTCCATCTGCCCGCCGAGGAAGCCCTGTTGGCCCACGACTGCGTGCTGCTGCGCGGAGACGCGGGCTCGGGCAAGACGACCCTCGTGCAGTGGCTCGCCGTGACGGCCGCGCGCAACGGCGACCGCATCCCGTACGTCCTCCCCCTGCGCACCCTGATCCGCGCGGGGGCCCTCCCGCCGCCGGCCGACTTCCTGTCCGCGGTGAGCTGCCCGCTGTCCCCGCCGGAGGGCTGGGCCGAGCGGGTCCTGACGGCCGGGCGGGCGCTGGTCCTGGTCGACGGCCTGGACGAGATCCCCGCCGCGGACCGCCACCGGACCCGCGCCTGGCTCCTCTCCCTGATCCACGCCTTCCCCGGCAACCAGTGGCTGCTGACCTCACGCCCCACCGCCGTGCGCCCCGACTGGCTCACCGCCGAGGACTTCCGCGAACTGCTCCTCGCCCCGATGCGGCACGGCGAGGTCACCACCTTCGTCCGCCGCTGGCACGAGGCGGCACAGGCCCCCGAGTACCTGGCCCCTCTCCTGGACTCGCTACGCACGAAGCGCGACCTGGCCCGCCTGGCCACCAACCCCCTGATGTGCGGCCTGATCTGCGCCCTGCACCGCGAGCGACGCGGCTATCTGCCCACCGGCCGCAAGGAGTTGTACGACGCCGCCCTCACGATGCTGCTCACCCGCCGCGACCGGGAACGGGGCATGGGCACGGTGGACGACGTGGACCTCGGCGAGGAGGCCCAACTGGAGGTGCTCCAGCGGCTGGCGTACGCGCTGGTGCTGAGCGGCCGCACGGAGATGGACGTCGAGACGGCCGAGGGCATCGTCGAACGCTGCCTGCCGTCCCTCTCGGTGCAGGGTTCCGCCACGGCGGTACTGCGGACGCTGCTGCTGCGCAGCGGGCTGCTCCGCCAACCTGCCGAAGGTGTCGTCGACTTCGTCCACCGCACCTTCCAGGACTATCTGGGCGCGCGGTACGCGGTGGAGGAGGGTCACCTCGACGTACTGGCCGGCCATGCGGACGACACGCAGTGGGAGGACGTGGTCCGGCTGGCGGTGGCCCACGCCCGTCCGCGCGAACGCGCCTACCTCCTGGAGCAGTTGCTCGCCCTGGAGACTCCGCGGCTGAGCCTGCTGGCCCTGGCCTGCCTGGAGCACGCCCCGGCCCTGGACCCGGCGGTCCGGGCCGAGGTGGAGGCACGGGCGGCCGCGCTGATTCCGCCGCGTACACCGGAGGAGGCCAGAACCCTGGCGGAGGCGGGACCGCTGGTGCTGGAGCTGCTGCCGGGGCCGGAGGGATTGGCCGACGACGAGGCCGAGGCGGTCACGGCTACGGCGGCGATGGTGGGGACGGATGCGGCGATGGCGGTGCTGGGGCGGTTCAGGGCGTGTACGGCGGACCGCGTCCGAGTCAACCTCATCCGGGCCTGGGAGCGATTCGACCCGGAGGCGTACGCCACCGAGGTGCTGGCCCACGTCGGCACCGACGACCTGTACCTCTTCGCCGAGTCGCCTGAGCAGGTACGGGCCCTGCCCTTGCTGGGCCGACGGGCACGGCTGGGCATGTCCGGCAGCTACCCCCTCGCGCATGTGCTGGAGCTGCTGCCGGACAACGTGGAGGACCTGGGCCTCGCCGACAACGCCTTGCTGCACGATCTGAGCCCGCTGGCCTCGCTGCGTTCACTCCGTCGCCTGACCCTGCTGCAATGCCCAGGGCCCATCGACTTCTCACCGCTGGCCGATCTGGGGCTGCTCACGGTCTCCCTCCTCAAGCTCGGCGAACTGCACGGGCTGGACCGCATCGCCACACTGGAGGGCATCAACATCGGCACCCATCTACCAGGCGGACTGGCTGCCCTGCCTCAAGATGCGCCACTCAAATCCATCAGCCTGACCGGAGACGCGATCGCGGACTCGGGACTGCGCCGCCTGAGCCAATGGCCGGGGCTGAACGCCCTCGACCTCAGGAACGATGTAGCTACCCTCGGCTCAGCTGACTGGGCGGAGGTCACACTCCTCCCGCACCTCGCCCGCCTGGGCGTCGGCACGGCCTTGATCCCCGCCTTCGCCGACGGACCTCAGCTGCCCACAATCACTTGCCTGTACGTGACGAACGTCC
This sequence comes from Streptomyces sp. TRM68416, assembly GCF_014596915.1. Classification (GTDB taxonomy): domain Bacteria; phylum Actinomycetota; class Actinomycetes; order Streptomycetales; family Streptomycetaceae; genus Streptomyces. The sequence goes on along the minus strand of NZ_JACVWU010000004.1, from coordinate 419,506 downwards.
GGGAAAGCTCGGACCTCACGGCACTGGCCCACGCCTGCCCGCACGTCCGCACCGTCGAGCTGTACCCGGATCGTGTGGCCGCACCCTTGAACGCGGTCGCCTGGGCCAGGGTCTTCCCGGATGCCGAAGTCACTGTTGAAGAGCCCACGCCCTACCTCTTCTGACCACGCACGAGGGGCCGGCGCCCAAAGGCACCGGCCCCTCTACGGCGTCGCCGTAAGGCTTACGCGTCCTTGCTCAGGTTCGGCCCGGCCCCGCCGGCCGCCTGCTCGATCGGCGGGACGTCGGGCAGTGCCGACTTCTCCTCGCCGCGGAAGGTGAAGGTCTGGGACTCGCCCTCGCCCTCGGTGTCCACGACCACGATGTGGCCGGGGCGCAGTTCGCCGAAGAGGATCTTCTCCGAGAGCGTGTCCTCGACCTCGCGCTGGATCGTGCGACGCAGCGGACGCGCGCCCAGCACCGGGTCGTAGCCCTTCTTGGACAGCAGCTCCTTGGCGGACTGGGAGAGCTCGATGCCCATGTCCCGGTCCTTCAGGCGCTCGTCCACCTTGCCGATCATCAGGTCGACGATCGCGAGGATGTCGTCCTGGGTCAGCTGCGGGAAGACGACCACGTCGTCGACGCGGTTGAGGAACTCGGGCCGGAAGTGCTGCTTGAGCTCGTCCGAGACCTTGTTCTTCATGCGCTCGTAGTTGGTCTTCTTGTCGCCCGAGGCCGCGAAGCCCAGGTTGAAGCCCTTGGAGATGTCCCGGGTGCCGAGGTTGGTCGTCATGATGATGACCGTGTTCTTGAAGTCCACGACCCGGCCCTGGGAGTCGGTCAGGCGACCGTCCTCCAGGATCTGCAGCAGCGAGTTGAAGATGTCCGGGTGGGCCTTCTCGACCTCGTCGAAGAGGACGACGGAGAACGGCTTGCGGCGGACCTTCTCGGTCAGCTGGCCGCCCTCCTCGTAGCCCACGTAGCCGGGGGGCGAACCGAAGAGACGCGACACCGTGTGCTTCTCGCTGAACTCCGACATGTCGAGGGAGATCAGCGCGTCCTCGTCACCGAAGAGGAACTCGGCGAGCGCCTTGGACAGCTCGGTCTTACCGACACCGGACGGGCCGGCGAAGATGAACGAACCACCGGGGCGCTTCGGGTCCTTCAGACCGGCGCGCGTACGACGGATCGCCTTCGACAGCGCCTTGACGGCGTCGACCTGGCCGATGACCCGCTTGTGGAGCTCGTCCTCCATGCGCAGCAGACGCGAGGACTCCTCCTCGGTCAGCTTGAAGACCGGGATGCCGGTGGCGGTCGCGAGGACCTCGGCGATCAGCTCGCCGTCGACCTCGGCGACGACATCCATGTCGCCGGCCTTCCACTCCTTCTCCCGCTTGGCCTTGGCGGCCAGGAGCTGCTTCTCCTTGTCGCGCAGGGAGGCGGCCTTCTCGAAGTCCTGCGAGTCGATCGCGGACTCCTTGTCGCGGCGCACGCCCGCGATCTTCTCGTCGAACTCGCGCAGGTCCGGCGGCGCGGTCATCCGGCGGATGCGCATCCGGGAACCGGCCTCGTCGATCAGGTCGATCGCCTTGTCGGGGAGGAAGCGGTCCGAGATGTAGCGGTCGGCCAGGGTGGCCGCCTGGACCAGCGCCTCGTCCGTGATGGAGACCCGGTGGTGGGCCTCGTACCGGTCGCGCAGACCCTTGAGGATCTCGATGGTGTGCGGCAGGGACGGCTCGGCGACCTGGATGGGCTGGAAGCGGCGCTCAAGGGCCGCGTCCTTCTCCAGGTGCTTGCGGTACTCGTCCAGCGTGGTCGCACCGATGGTCTGGAGCTCGCCACGGGCCAGCATCGGCTTGAGGATGCTCGCGGCGTCGATCGCGCCCTCGGCGGCGCCCGCACCGACCAGCGTGTGCAGCTCGTCGATGAACAGGATGATGTCGCCGCGGGTGCGGATCTCCTTGAGGACCTTCTTCAGGCGCTCCTCGAAGTCACCGCGGTAGCGGGAGCCGGCGACCAGCGCGCCGAGGTCCAGGGTGTAGAGGTGCTTGTCCTTGAGGGTCTCGGGCACCTCGCCCTTGACGATGGCCTGGGCGAGGCCCTCGACGACGGCGGTCTTGCCGACGCCGGGCTCACCGATCAGGACCGGGTTGTTCTTGGTACGGCGGGACAGCACCTGCATGACCCGCTCGATCTCCTTCTCGCGCCCGATGACCGGGTCGAGCTTGGACTCACGAGCGGCCTGGGTGAGGTTCCGGCCGAACTGGTCGAGGACCAGGGAGGTCGAGGGCGTGCCCTCGGCGGGACCGCCGGCGGTGGCGGTCTCCTTGCCCTGGTAGCCGGAGAGCAGCTGGATGACCTGCTGCCGCACCCGGTTGAGATCGGCGCCCAGCTTGACCAGGACCTGGGCGGCGACGCCCTCGCCCTCACGGATCAGGCCGAGCAGGATGTGCTCCGTGCCGATGTAGTTGTGGCCCAGCTGAAGGGCCTCGCGGAGCGACAGCTCCAGGACCTTCTTGGCACGGGGAGTGAAGGGGATGTGCCCGGACGGGGCCTGCTGGCCCTGGCCGATGATCTCCTCCACCTGCTGGCGGACCGCCTCAAGCGAAATGCCGAGGCTCTCCAGGGCCTTTGCGGCGACACCCTCACCCTCGTGGATCAGGCCCAGGAGGATGTGCTCGGTGCCGATGTAGTTGTGGTTGAGCATCCGGGCTTCTTCCTGAGCCAGGACGACAACCCGCCGCGCGCGGTCGGTGAACCTCTCGAACATCGTTAATCGCTCCTCAGAGCGGTCAGGCAGTGGGGGGAACTTCCCCTCCCTGTCCTTCCGCAGCTTAGTCCCGCAAGCGGGGACCGCTCATTCCAACTGCCGACACCGTCGATGGCCTCCTGACCCCGCTAACGCCGACATCTGCTCCAACCCGATGGTGCGAGACGATGTTCCCGCAGGCCAGGCAGTTACCCTCATCATCAGTACGCCGATGGCGAACGTGAGACGGCCTTCCCTGCGTGTCGCCCCCTCCCACTAGGGATGTCTTACCCGCTCGGACTGACAGTCCATGCCGCACCCACCGGTTCCCTCCGCTACGGGCGAACAACCTTGCGCCTCCCGGCACTCCCGCACGCCCCCTCCGTCGACACCCTGTGCGCATGCATGAACACCCAGCGTAACCCGCAGGGGCTTCCGACGGTTGCACTTGGCATGGTTGGCAGCCTCCCCTCGGTCACCACGGTCCCGCTCCCCCGTCGGCCGCTCGATCCGGACGACCGGGCCCGCTGTTGGTACGAGAACGAACTCGGGTGGAAAACGGTGCCCGGGAGACCCCTGCGACTTGTCGTGGGTCTGCGCTTCGACGTCCTGGATGTACCGGCCGAGGCGGGCCGGGCCGCGCTGCGGCATCTGGCGCCGGGCTCTCCGGTGGCGGTGCGGGGCGAGAGGATGCGGCTGCTGCTGGCCGCGGGCAGCGCCGAGGAGCTGCCGGGTGTGCTGGACTGGCTGGAGTGGGGCTCGCTGCCGCTCGACCTGACGGTGGTCGGCGAGGGCGGCCTCATGGACGCGCCGCTCCGGGCGGCCGATGGGCGGCCGTTTCCCCAGGGCCGCCCCGGCGCCTCGCAGGGGACCGCCGTCTGGTTGCGGCCCCCCGAGCCGGGAAGCGAGGCCGAGGCCGCGCTGCCGACGCTGTCGGCCGTGGGGGGCGGTGGGGGCGCCCCCGATCTCGTACGACTTCTCGACACGGTGGCCACGCACTGCCACCGGCTGCGGCTGCGGCGCGCGTGCGCTCAGCCGTTGGCCTTCTCGTAGGCCTCGCGGATGGAGGCGGGAACGCGGCCACGGTCGTTGACCTCGAAACCGTTCTCCTTCGCCCACGCGCGGATCTGCGCGGTGTCCTGGCTGCCGCCGGAAGCGGCACGCGCCTTCCCGCGTCCGCCCGAAGCACGGCCCCCGGTGCGACGACCGCCCTTCACGTAAGGCTCTAGAAGGCCACGGAGCTTGTCCGCATTGGCAGTCGTGAGATCGATCTCGTACGTCTTGCCGTCCAGCGCGAACGTCACGGTCTCGTCCGCCTCGCCGCCGTCGAGGTCGTCGACAAGAAGGACCTGAACCTTCTGTGCCACCGGATTTCCTTTCATCGATAACTTGAGGACGTGAGGTCTGCGGCGTCCGCCGTTTCGCCGTCCCTTGTTATATGCACTACTGCAGTACGTTGGAAAGCAAACCGCTTTTGCCGGAAAAACACAAACCCCTGGGAGAGACCCGCAGCCCGTACCCGGTCCGGAAACATGCGCGTTTCGGACATAGGGCACCGTGCCCGCGGTTCGGCTTACCCGGCGATCACAGATGCAGAAGCATCCGGCTGTTGCCCAAGGTGTTCGGCTTCACTCGTTCGAGACCGAGGAACTCCGCAACGCCCTCGTCATAGGAACGCATCAGCTCCGCGTACACATCTGTGTCGACGGGTGTCTCGCCGATCTCCACGAAGCCGTGCTTGCCGAAGAAGTCGACTTCGAAGGTCAGACAGAAAACACGGCGAACGCCGAGCCAACGTGCAGTCTGCAGCAACTTCTCCAGCAACTGATGCCCGACACCGGCGCCCTTCAAGCCCGGCTTCACCGCGAGAGTACGGACTTCCGCGAGGTCTTCCCACATCACGTGCAGTGCGCCGCAGCCGACGACCTCGGCGTTGTCGTCACGTTCCGCGACCCAGAACTCCTGGATGTCCTCGTAAAGCGTCACCGTGGCTTTGTCGAGCAGGATGCCGCCGCGGACGTAGGCGTCAAGGAGACGGCGGACGGCCGGGACGTCACTGGTGCGGGCCCGGCGGACGGTGATGGCTTTTGCGGTGACTTCGGGGCTCTCTGCGGAGGAGCTCTGTGCAGACATGAGCGGACGCTATCGCCCGTCGGCCTCCGGCGCCGAGCCGGGGTTCTGCCGCTCCGTATCCGGGCCGGTATCGGGAGTGCCCTGCGGCGCTTCCGCTGTTTCCGGCCCTTGGACGATACGCACGGCGTCCGACAGTGCTTGCCGCTGTTCGTCGCTCATCATGCCGAAGAACGCGACGAGGGCGGCCGCGGGGTTGTCGCTCTGCGACCATGCGTCGTTCATCAGGGCGGCGGCGTAGGCGGCTCGCGTGGACACCGCCTCATAGCGATAGGCCCGGCCTTCCGCCTCCCGGCGCACCCAGCCCTTCTGATGGAGATTGTCCAAAACGGTCATCACCGTGGTGTAGGCGATGGACCGTTCCTGCTGAAGATCTTCAAGGACTTCCCGAACGGTGACCGGGCGGTTCCACTTCCACACCCGCGTCATGACCGCGTCTTCGAGTTCTCCCAATGGGCGAGGCACAGCTCAGCACAATAGTGGGAGATGCCGGGATTGGCGTGCCGGACGTGCACCTTCAATGGCAAAGGGGAACAAAAAGGGCGTACGACTCGGAAAAGCGCGGGGTGCGCGGGGAGTCGTACGCCCGGGAAGGGCCGCCCTCGTCAGGAGTCTGCGGCGGCGGAGCCCTGGCGGGCTCCCTCCGCGCGCGAGATCGCGGCATCCACGGCCGCGTCCTCCTTGGTCTTGTTGGCCCCGCCCTGGGTCTTCACGATCACCCGGATCACACCGGCGAAGAACACGGCCATGACGGCCGGGGGCAGCAGCGCGGAGACGTAGTCCATGCGTCCAGATTAGCCAGGGAGGCGGGGACGGGGCGGGGTGGGGTCGCGGTCTCAGCCGACCGCGAGTTGTTGGGGCGGGGTCGCGGGCGGCGAAGGCGGGGTGGGCTTGCGGCGGGGAAAGACCTCGCCCGGGGTGGGGACGGGCCGGCGGGCCGGTTCGGGGGAGGCGGGCTTCTCGGCGGGCTTCTGGGGCGGCTTCCCGGCCGGATCCCTCTCCGCGTCGGCCACGGGTGCCGCCGCAAGGCCCCCAGGAAGGGCGAGAAGGCGGGTACGGGACGCCGGAACGGCCGGGGCGGCCGGGACCTCCCGACTGCCTCCACGGCGCGCCAGACGGGCGCGTACGTCGTGCTCGGCCATCACCTGACAGCGGCCGAGCAGGGCCGCCGCGACGGGATTGCCGCGCAGGGCGCGCAGACCGGCGAGATCATCCGCCTCCGGGCGGTATCCGGCACTCAGCGCCTCCTCAAGGAGCGCGAGATAGCCGGCGGCGGTGCCGGGGAGGGCGGCGCGGTACCGGGCGAGGTCGGCCACCAGGAAGGCGCGCAGCCGGGCGCCCTCGCGCATTGCTTCGTCCAGGGAGTCGGCGAGGCGGAGACAGTCCTGGACGTCCTCGGCCGAGGCGGGGTCGGGGTTCAGGGCGAGGGCGAGCGCACGGCGGAGCACACGCAGCTCCTCCGCACCGAACGCCATGCCGCCGCGGGATCCGTATGGCGTGGGCATGCGCCGACAGTACGCGCTAATCAGACAAACGCGACACAGGGAGAGGGTGTGGCGCGGGGCCACCACCCAGTTGCTCCGCCCGAACCCGGCAGCGCCGGTTCAGACAATCTCAGCCCGTCCGGCGTTTGAGGACGAGGCCGTTCAGGCCGAAAGGGGGTCCGGGGGCGCAGCCCCCAGGGACGGGACGGGTAAGGGCGACGGGGGCGAGAAGAGTCCGGCACCCGCCCCCACCCGGCTCACATCCGCGACACGTTCCGCTCGTACACCAGCCGCAGTCCGATCAGCGTCAGCCACGGCTCGTGCTCGTCGATCACGGACGACTCACCCAGCACCATCGGTGCGAGCCCACCGGTGGCGATCACCGTCACCTCGTCCGGATCGTCCGCCAGCTCCCTGGCCATCCGGCCCACGACCCCGTCCACCTGCCCGGCGAACCCGTACACGATCCCGGACTGCATCGCCTCGACCGTGTTCTTCCCGATCACGCTCCGCGGACGCGCCACCTCGATCTTCCGAAGCTGCGCCCCCTTCACCCCCAGCGCCTCCACGGAGATCTCGATACCGGGCGCGATGACGCCACCGACGTACTCCCCGCGCGCGGACACCGCGTCGAACGTCGTCGCCGTGCCGAAGTCCACGACGATCGCCGGCCCGCCGTACAGCTCGACCGCCGCCACCGCGTTGATGATCCGGTCCGCGCCGACCTCCTTGGGGTTGTCGGTGAGGATCGGCACCCCGGTCTTCACCCCCGGCTCGACCAGTACCGCGGGGACGTCGCCGTAGTACCGGCGCGTCACCTCGCGCAGCTCGTGCAGCACGGACGGCACCGTCGCGCAGATCGCGATCCCGTCGATCCCGTCGCCGAGCTCCTCGCCGAGGAGCGGGTGCATGCCCATCAGCCCCTGGAGGAGCACCGCAAGCTCGTCGGCCGTTCGGCGCGCGTCCGTGGAGATGCGCCAGTGCTCGACGATGTCCTCGCCGTCGAACAGTCCGAGGACCGTGTGCGTGTTGCCTACGTCGATCGTCAGCAGCATGGCCGGTTCCCGCTCCCTACTCCGCCGCTCGCAGGTCCAGTCCGATGTCCAGGATCGGCGAGGAGTGCGTCAGCGCTCCTACGGCCAGGTAGTCGACGCCCGTGTCCGCGTACGCCTTGGCGTTCTCCAGGGTGAGCCGCCCGGAGGCCTCCAGCGCCGCCCGCCCGTGGACCAGCGCGACCGCCTCCTCGCACTCCCCCGGGGTGAAGTTGTCCAGCAGGATCAGGTCGGCGCCCGCGTCCACGACCTCGCGCAGCTGGTGCAGCGTGTCGACCTCGACCTCGATCGGCACCTCGGGGAATGCCTCCCGTACGGCCTTGAAGGCCTGCGCGACCCCGCCCGCGGCGACCACGTGGTTGTCCTTGACCAGGGCCGCGTCCGACAGCGACATCCGGTGGTTGACGCCACCGCCGCAGCGGACCGCGAACTTCTCCAGGGACCGCAGCCCCGGCGTCGTCTTCCGCGTGTCCCGCACGCGTGCCTTGGTGCCGTCCAGGGCGTCGGCCCACGCGCGCGTGGCGGTCGCGATGCCCGACAGGCGGCACAGCAGGTTCAGCGCGCTGCGCTCGGCCGTCAGCAGGTCACGCGTGCGCGTGGTGACCGACAGCAGCTTCTGCCCGGCCTCCACCCGGTCGCCGTCCTCCACGTGCCGTTCGACCTCGAACTCGTCGGTGCACACCACGGAGATCACCGCTTCGGCGACCCGGAGGCCCGCGACGACGCCCGCCTCGCGCGCGGTGAAGTCGGCGGTGGCGACCGCGTCCTCGGGGATGGTCGCGACCGTCGTCACGTCCGCACCGTGGTCGAGGTCCTCCTGGATGGCGACGTTGGCGATGTCCTCGACCTCGACCGGGTCGAGCCCGGCGTCGGCCAGGAGCTGGGCGAGCGCGGGGTCGAGCCCGCACTCCATGTAGCTGTCTTCGAAGGTGTCCTCGCTGTCCGCACCGCAGGCGCAGCCGTCGCCGCAGCCGCCGTCCTGGACGAGGGGGAGGTCGGGGGTGCTCACTTCTGTCACTGCTCCTGGGGCTGCCGGGTCGGGGGGAAGTCTGCGGTATCGGTGGGGTGCACGGCGAGAGTGCGGTCGGGATTCAGCCGTACGACGATGTGGCGGCGCCATGCGGTGTCGTCGCGGTCGGCGTGGTCCTCGCGCCAGTGGCAGCCGCGGGTCTCCTCGCGCAGCCGGGCGGCGGCGACCAGGACACGGGCCACGCACAGGAGGTTGGTGGCCTCCCAGGTGTCGACGCCGGGCTCGGCAGTCTTGCCGTTCTCGTCGAGGGCGTCGCGCGCCTCGGAGTGCAGTTGCTGGAGCCGGTCGGCGGCGCGGGCGAGGGAGTCGGCGGAGCGCAGCACGCCCGCGCCCTCCGTCATGATCCGCTGGATCGTGAAGCGGGCCTCGGCGGCCTGGAGGGGGTGCGCCGGCGTCTCCGGGTACGGGACGGGTTCCGGCACGCGCGCGTGGAGGCCGTTCGCGGCGTGCCGCGCGGCGATGTCGGCGGCGATGCGCTCGGCGTAGACCAGGCCCTCCAGGAGGGAGTTGGACGCGAGCCGGTTCGCGCCGTGCACGCCGGTGCACGCGACCTCGCCGCACGCGTACAGGCCGGGGACGGTGGTGCGGCCGTGGGAGTCGGTGCGCACGCCCCCGGAGGCGTAGTGCGCGGCCGGGGCGATCGGGATCGGCTCGTGCACGGGGTCGATGCCGTGGGCGCGGCAGGCGGCCAGGATCGTCGGGAAGCGGTGCTCCCACATCTCGGCGCCGAAGTGCCGGGCGTCGAGGTACATGTGCTCGGCGTCCTGCTCCTGCATGCGGCGCATGATGCCCTTGGCGACGATGTCCCGGGGCGCGAGTTCGGCCAGTTCGTGTTGGCCGACCATGAAGCGCACGCCGTCGGCGTCCACCAGGTGGGCGCCCTCGCCGCGCACCGCCTCCGAGACGAGCGGCTGCTGGCCTTCGGCGTCCGGGCCGAGGAACAGCACCGTGGGATGGAACTGCACGAACTCCAGGTCGGAGACCTCCGCGCCCGCGCGCAGGGCGAGCCCCACGCCGTCGCCGGTCGACACCGACGGGTTGGTGGTCGCGGAGAAGACCTGGCCCATGCCGCCGGTGGCGAGGACCACCGCGGGGGCGTGCACGGCGCCCACGCCGTCGTGCTGGCCCTCGCCCATGACGTGCAGGGTGACACCGGCCGTGCGGCCGTCGGCGTCCGTGAGCAGGTCCAGGACCAGCGCGTTCTCGATGGCGCGCATGCCCCGCGCGCGTACCGCCTCGACGAGCGCCCGGGAGATCTCCGCGCCGGTCGCGTCGCCGCCGGCGTGCGCGATGCGGCGGCGGTGGTGGCCGCCCTCGCGGGTGAGCTCCAGGCCGCCCTCCTCCGACTCGTCGAAGTGGGCGCCGGTCTCGATGAGCCGGCGCACGGCGTCGGGGCCCTCGGTGACGAGGATCCGTACGGCCTTCTCGTCGCACAGGCCCGCGCCCGCCACCAGCGTGTCGTCGAGGTGCTGCTCGGGGGTGTCGCCGTCGCCGAGGGCGGCGGCGATGCCGCCCTGGGCCCAGCGGGTGGAGCCGTCGTCGAGGCGGGCCTTGGTGACGACGACCGTCGTCAGTCCGGCGGCCTCGCAGCGCAGGGCCGCGGTCAGGCCGGCGACGCCGGAGCCGACGACGACCACGTCCGCGTCGATGGACCACCCTGGCGCGGGTGCGTGCAGTCGTATGCCTGTGCTGGTCACGAGGCGGCTCCGAGGTTTCCGAATCTGAGGGGGATGTTGTCGATCAGCCGGGTCGTCCCGACCCGGGCGGCGACGGCGAGGACGGCCTCGCCGGTGAAGTCGTCGTCGATCTCGGTGAAGTCGGCGGGGTCGACGAGGGCCAGGTAGTCCAGGGCGAGCGGCGGGTCGAGGCGGGCGGCCTCGTCCAGGACCAGGCGGGCGGCGGCGCGGACGGCCGTGGGGCCGCCGGGGGAGGCCTTGGCGACGGCGTGTGTGTCGGCGGCCGCGCGGGACTCGCCGAGGGCGCTGAGCGCCTCGGCACGCGCGTGCGTGGCGGGTACTTCGCGGGCCCGCGCGCGCAGGGCCTCCTGTGCGGCGTGCCGGTCCTGGCCCGCGAACAGCGCGCGGGACAGCGCGAGCGCGGTGCGCCGCTCGGCGGGCGAGAGGTAGCGGTTGCGGCTGGACAGGGCCAGGCCGTCCGCCTCGCGCACGGTCGGCACACCGACGATCTCCGTGCCGAAGTTCAGGTCGCGGACCATACGGCGGATCAGGGCGAGCTGCTGGGCGTCCTTCTGGCCGAAGAGCGCCACGTCGGGACGGGTGAGGTGGAGCAGCTTGGCGACGACGGTGAGCATGCCGTCGAAGTGGCCGGGGCGCGCGGCGCCCTCCAGACGCTCCCCCATGGGGCCCGCGCTGACGCGCACCTGGGGTTCGCCGCCCGGGTAGACCTCGTCCACGGAGGGCGCGAACACGACGTCCGCGCCGGCCTCCTCGGCGATCTTGAGGTCGGCGTCGAGGGTGCGCGGGTAGCGGTCGAGGTCCTCGCCCGCGCCGAACTGCAGCGGGTTGACGAAGACCGTCACCACGACTTCGCCGTCCCGGCCCGCGATCTCGCGGGCCGTGCGGATCAGCGTGGCGTGGCCCTCGTGCAGGGCGCCCATGGTCATCACGACGGCACGGCGGCCGCCACGCGCGCGTGCGTGCAGTTCGTCGGCGGTGCGCAGCAGGGTGGTGGTCATCCCGCGTCTCCCTCGGTGCTGTCGGCGAGCACGCCCAGCAGGTCTTCGGCGAGTTCCGGCTTGAGCAGCCCGTGGGCGAGCGCCCGGTCGGCGGTCGCGCGGGCCATCGCCAGGTAGCCGGCGACGGTCTGCGGGGCGTGCTCGCGCAGTTCCTTGACGTGCGCGGAGACGGTGCCGGCGTCCCCGCGCGCGACGGGGCCGGTCAGCGCGGCGTCGCCGGAGCGCAGCGCGTTGTCGAGGGCGGCGCCGAGCAGCGGGCCGAGCATCCGGTCGGGTGCCTCGACGCCGGCCGCGCTCAGCAGCTCCATGGACTGGGCGACCAGGGTCACCAGATGGTTGGCGCCGAGCGCGAGGGCCGCGTGGTAGAGCGGGCGCATCTCCTCGGCGATCCACTCCGGTTCGCCGCCCATCTCGATGACCAGGGCCTCGGCGGCCATCCGCAGCTCCTCGGGCGCGGTGACGCCGAAGGAGCAGCCCGCCAGGCGCTGGACGTCCACCGGGGTGCCGGTGAAGGTCATCGCCGGGTGCAGGGCCAGCGGCAGCGCGCCCGCGCGCAGGGCGGGGTCCAGGACCTTGGCGCCGTACCGACCGGAGGTGTGCACGAGCAGTTGGCCCGGGCGCACGGCCCCGGTGTCGACGAGGCCGGTGACCAGGCCGGGCAGGGCGTCGTCGGGGACGGTCAGCAGGACCAGGTCGGCGCGCCGCAGGACCTCGGCGGGCGGCACGAGGGGCACGTCGGGCAGCAGTTGCGCGGCCCTCCTGCGGGAGGCGTCGGAGACCCCGGAGACGGCCACCGGGCGGTGCCCGGCGAGCTGGAGGGACGCGGCGAGCGCGGGGCCCACCCGACCGGCGCCGACGACGCCGACGGTGAGCCGCGCGGGGCGGTCCTTCGGATCTGGCTGTTGGACTGTACTCACGCGACGGCGGCCTTCCCGTTCCAGTCCGCTCTGGGTACCGGACGATTTCTCGTCATGTTAACGCGATTGGTTCGAGGGGCGTCCGGTTGTCCACAGGCTGTGGGTTGCGCGACATTCCGTCCGGACGCTTGCCGTGCGGGTCGTCCCGGTGCTCGTACGGCCCGCTGATTCCGGTGCCCGCAGGGGCCCGCGCGGGGGATGATCCGGTGCCATGAGCGAGAACACGAGCGACGCGGCGGACCTGATCCCGGTGGAGGAGCAGCGCAGACGGCGCTACGAGCGGCGCCTGAGCGTGTACCGCAGGGGCGACCGCGTGCTCGCCCGCCTCGGCCTGCGCGAGACGCTGCGGCAGCGGCTCGCGTCGCTGGAGCAGGCGGCGCGGCTGTACGACCTCGACGAGACGGTGGACCTCTACGGGGGCGGCGTCGTCGAGGCCCTGGAGGAGAAGGTCGCCGCCCTGCTGGGCACCGAGGCCGCCGCCTTCTTCCCGACCGGCACGATGGCCCAGCAGGTGGCCCTGCGCTGCTGGGCGGGCCGCACCGGCAACCCGACGGTCGCCCTGCACGCCCTCGCCCATCCCGAGGTGCACGAACGGGACGCCCTCAGCCGGCTCGGCGGGCTGCGCCCGGTGCACGTCACGAGCGAGCCGCGCTGCACCACCGCGCAGGACGTGCGCGGCCTCCCGGAGCCCTTCGGGGCGCTGCTGCTCGAACTGCCCCTCCGAGACGCCGGTTTCCTGCTGCCGTCCTGGGAGGAGCTGACCGAGGTGGTGGAGGCCGCGCGGGAGCGTGACGCGGTGGTGCACTTCGACGGCGCGCGCCTGTGGGAGTCCACGGTCCACTTCGGCCGCCCCCTGGAGGAGATCGCGGGCCTGGCGGACAGCGTGTACGTGTCGTTCTACAAGTCCTTCGACGGCCTCGGCGGCGCCGCACTCGCCGGCCCGGGCACGCTGGTGGAGGAGGCGAAGACCTGGCGGCACCGGTACGGCGGTCAGGTCTTCCAGCAGTTCCCGACCGCGCTGTCCGCACTCGCCGGCCTGGAGCGGGAGCTGCCCCGCCTGCCCGAGTACGTGCGGCACGCGCGCGTGGTGGCCGCCGCGCTGCGCGAGGGCTTCGCGGCGGCCGGGGTGCCGTGGGCCCGGGTCCACCCCGAGGTGCCGCACACCTACGACTTCCAGGTCTGGCTGCCCTACGACGTCGACGTCCTCGCGGAAGCGGCCGTCCGGACGGCCGAGGAGACGGGGACGCTCCTGTTCGGCAACGCCTGGGACCCCAAGGGGCCCGGCCTCGCCTTCACGGAGGTGTACGTCCGGGCGGCGGCCCTGGAGTGGACGGCCGAGGACGTGAAGGCGGCCGTCGCGGAGTTCGTGGCCCGGCTGCCCGAAGGGGTCAGCGGGTAGGGCGTGGGCGCGCCTGCAGCCACCGGGCGAGGGCCTGCCGTGTCCGCCCACGGGCCGGGCGTCCCGCGACGACGGCTCTGAAGCGTCGGTCGTCGCGGAACGCGTGCACCAGCCGCCCGTCGTGGGTGCCGGGCGCCGCAGGGGGTGCCTCGCCGTGCTGCCGGGCGCGGAGGGCGTCGAGGAGGTACTGCTGTGTGCTGCTCATGGCTGATCGCCTTCTCGGGCGTGGGGGACGTGGTCGGTGGTCGGGCTCGCGGCCGCCCGCCGATCCCAGCCTGCGCCGCTCACGCGCCGACGTCGCGTCGATTGACGGCGTGCGTCAAACGAGGACGGCGTTGTCAGTGGCGGGGTGCACCATGAGGGCATGAGCGTGAGCATCGACATCGCGGGGCTGCGGCCGGAGAGGGTCGCCGCCGTCCCCTCTCCTCTCGCCGAGCTCGGCATGGCGCTGCACGCGCTGTCCGAGCCGACGCACCATCCAGCCCTCCAGGGCTGGGTGACGGGCGTGACCGCGGGCCTCGACCCGCACTTGGCCGACCGTATGTGCGAGGCCGACTTCCTGTGGCGTACGACCTTCTCGGACCTGTTCCTGCCCTGCGCCGGCATCCCCGGCGGGCCCACCCTCCCGGGCGCCACCCTCGCCGAGGAACTGGATCTGCTCGACAAGCTGACGGACGAGCAGTTCGCGGACGCCGCCCTGGAGTTCACCTGCGCCCTGCCGTACAGCGCCCCGGGGTCCTCGGTGCTCGCCGACGCCGAACTGCGCCGCAGCGCCCTGGAACTGGCCGCCGCGCGGGGACCGCAGCAACTGCGTTTCAGCAAGCGGCTGCTCGACGATCCGCCGCGGATACGGGCCTGGCTGCGGCAGTTCCTGGCGGACTGTGACGAGGCGTTCTTCGCGGACGTCTGGTCGCGCCTGCGGCACCAACTGGCCGCCGATGCGCGCCACAAGACCGACCTGATCCGCCACCGAGGGCTGGGCGAGGCGCTCACCGCCGTTTCGGCCGCCGTGAGGCTCGACGAGGACGGCGGCCGGATCACCATCGACAAGCTGCGCCAGGGCCGCACCGTCCTCCGCGACAGCAGCCTGCTGCTCGTGCCGACCAGCCTGGGCCGGCCGCATCTGATGGTGCTGCACCGGCACGGCTGGCAGCCGGTCCTGCACTACCCGATCAGCTCCCCCGAGCTCGGCGCGCCGCCCTCGGTCGACCAGCTGATCCTGCGGATGACCGCGCTCTCCCACCCGGTGCGCATGCAGCTGTGCCGGAACCTCGCCCGCAGCACGTACACGACGAGCGAGCTGGTGCGGATCCACAACCTGACCGCGCCCGAGATATCCCGGCACCTGGGCGTGCTGAAGAAGGCGGGCCTGATCACCACCCGCCGCCGCGGGCGGTACGTCCTGCACCAGCTGGACGTGGCGGCCGTGGCCCGGCTCGGCAGCGACTTCCTGGAGGCGCTGCTGCGGTGATCCGCGCTCAGGCCTGCCCGCCGGCCCGCACCAGCCCCGTCTCGTAGGCCAGCACCACCACCTGCACCCGGTCCCGCAGGCCGAGCTTGGTCAGAATGCGGCCCACGTGCGTCTTGACGGTCGCCTCGGACAGGACCAGCCGGGCCGCGATCTCGCCGTTGGACAGGCCCTGCGCGACCAGCACCATGACCTCGCGCTCGCGGTCGGTGAGCCGCTCCAGCTCCTTGTGCTGCGGTTCCTTGCCGGTGGAGGGCAGCATGGGCGCGAACCGGTCCAGGAGCCGCCGGGTGGTCGACGGGGCCACCACCGCGTCCCCGCTGTGCACGGCACGGATGGCGGCGAGCAGCTCGCCGGGCGGCACGTCCTTGAGCATGAAGCCCGAGGCGCCCGCCTTCAGCCCGGAGAAGGCGTACTCGTCGAGGTCGAAGGTGGTCAGGATCAGCACCTTCGGCGGATTGGCGTCCTGGCAGATGCGACGGGTGGTCTCCACGCCGTCGAGCTTCGGCATGCGTACGTCCATCAGGACCACGTCGACGGCGGTCTCCCGCAGCACCTGAAGTGCCTCCACGCCGTCGCCCGCCTCCGCGACGACCTCCATGTCCGGCTGGGCGGCGAGCACCATCCGGAACCCGGTGCGCAGCAGCACCTGGTCGTCGACGAGCATTACGCGGATCGTCATCGGGTCCTCTTCCGTCTCCGTCTACAAGGCTGTTTCGGTATCAACAAAGGGCGTGGGCAGGCGTCAGTGCGCGGGTTTGAGCGGGAGCAGGGCGCTGATGCGGAATCCTCCGCCCGGACGGGGGCCCGCGTCCAGGGTGCCGCCGACCATGCCGACCCGCTCGCGCATTCCGATCAGGCCGTGTCCCTGGCCGTCGATGCCGCCGTCCTCGTACAGCTCGTGCGGGGCGCCCTTGCCGTCGTCCTCCACGAGCAGGCCGAGGCCGTCGTCGAAGTAGACCAGGCGCACGCTCGCGCCCGCGTTCGGCCCGCCGTGCTTGCGGGTGTTGGTGAGCGCCTCCTGCACGATGCGGTACGCGGTGAGCTCGACGCCGCTGGGCAGCGGGCGCGGGGTGCCCTCGACCTTGAAGTCGACCGGCAGGCCGGAGGTGCGGCACTGCTCGACGAGTTCGTCGATCTGCTCGACGTCGGGCTGCGGAACGTACTCGCCGCTCTCCTGGTGCTCGCCGGTGCGCAGGACGCCGAGCAGGCGGCGCATCTCGGCGAGGGCCTGGCGGCCGGTGGAGGAGATCGTCTCCAGGGCTTTCTTCGCCTGGTCGGGCGCTGCGTCCAGGACGTAGGCGGCGCCGTCGGCCTGCACCACCATCACCGACACGTTGTGCGCGACCACGTCGTGCAGCTCGCGCGCGATGCGGGCGCGTTCGGCGGCGACCGCGACCTTCGCCTGCGCCTCGCGCTCCTTTTCGAGCCGGGTCGCGCGCTCCTCCAACTGCGCGAAGTAGGCGCGGCGGGTGCGTATCGAGTCGCCGAGCACCCAGGCCAGGGCGAAGGGCACCGTGGTGAAGACCATGATCGCGAGGGTGCCGAGCGGGCTCGACTGGTTCTCCGGCCAGCGCAACTGCGCCAGCGGCGCCGCGCACAGACCGACGCCCAGCGCCAGCCGGGACGCCCAGCGGGCGCCGGTCGCGGCCACGGTGTAGGTGATCACCAGCATGGCGAAGTCGGCGGGCATGGTCTCGACGTCCAGCACGAGCTGCGCCAGGCCGAGCGCGATGGCCAGCAGCAGCATCCGCTCCGGCATGCGCCGGCGCAGCGCGACGACCAGGCCCAGCAGCAGGGCGATCGGGACGACGGCCACCGGGTGGTCGACGCCGCTCCCCTCCGGCCCCGCCGCTCCGGACACCACCGAGAGCCCGAACAGGAAGACGGCCCAGAAGCTGTCGACCCATGTCGGGTGCCTGCGGAGGAAGTCATAGAGGCGCTGCACGTAACCCAGCGTAGGGAAGCGTGACGTGTGCAGGGGTCAACCGATGGGTCGATCCGCAGCGGGCGCGCGTACTCCGCAAGGTGGAGGCCCCGTTCCTCTGTGCGCTTAGCCTGGGCGCGTGACGCGAGAGGCGACGGGCGAATGGCTGGGGTGGCGGACGGCGGCTCGGGAGGCGCTGTACGGGCCGGACGGCTTCTACCGCAGGCCCGAGGGCCCGGCCGGGCACTTCCGTACGTCCGTGCATGCCTCGCCGCTCTTCGCCCGGGCCGTGGCCCGGCTGCTGTGCCGGGTCGACGAGGCACTGGGCAGGCCCTCTTCGCTCGACTTCGTCGACATGGCCGCGGGCCGGGGCGAACTGGTCACCGCCGTCCTCGCCGCGCTGCCCGCCGACGTGGCCGCCCGCGCGCGCGGGTGTGCCGTCGAGATCGCCGACCGCCCCGCGGACCTTGATCACCGGATCGAGTGGCTGCCCGAGCCGCCGCGCGCGATCACCGGGCTGCTGTTCGCCAACGAGTGGCTCGACAACGTCCCGGTGGAGGTGGCGCAGACGGACGCCGCCGGCGTGCCGCGGCAGGTCCTCGTGCGGCGGGACGGGGCCGAGCGGCTCGGGGAGCCGGTCGCCGGTGCGGACGCGCAGTGGCTCGCGCGGTGGTGGCCGCTGCCCGCCGAGGAAGGGCTGCGGGCGGAGATCGGGCTGCCCCGGGACGAGGCCTGGGCCTCGGCGGTCGCGGCGGTCGACCGGGGGCTCGCGGTCGCGGTGGACTACGCGCACACGGCGGACGCGCGCCCCCTCTTCGGGACGCTGACCGGCTTCCGGGAGGGGCGCGAGACGGCACCCGTGCCGGACGGTTCGTGCGACATCACGGCGCATGTCGCGCTGGACGCGTGCGCGGAGGCGGGAGCGGCGGCGTGCGGGGAGGGGTCTGCGCGGGCGGGCGCGGAAGGGTCCGCTCGGGCGGGCGCGGAAGGGTCTGCGCAGGCAGGCGCGGAAGGGTCTGCGCAGGCGGGCGCGGAGGGGGCCGCGCGGGCGGGTGGTGCGGGGTTTGCGCGGGCGCGTGCGGAAGTGTTCGCGACGGCGCGCACGCTTTCGAGCCCGCGCGTACTCCGCCAGCGCGATGCCCTGCGCGCCCTGGGCATCACAGGCGCGCGCCCCCCGCTCGCGCTCGCCGCCGCACAACCCGCCGAATATGTCCGCGCCCTCGCGCGCGCCGGTGAGGCCGCCGAGCTCACCGCGGCCGGCGGACTCGGCGACTTCGGCTGGCTGCTCCAGCCGGTCGGCCTTCCGGACGCACCCCTGGGCGAGCTGCCCGGAGGGCTACTTGTCGATGTCCCCGACCACGAAGAACAGTGACCCCAGGATCGCCACCATGTCCGCCACCAGCGTCCCCGGCAGCAGCTCGACCAGCGCCTGGATGTTGTTGTACGAGGCCGAGCGGAGCTTGAGCCGGTACGGGGTCTTCTCGCCCTTGCTGACCAGGTAGTAGCCGTTGATGCCGAGCGGGTTCTCGGTCCACGCGTACGTGTGCCCCTCGGGCGCCTTCAGGACCTTGGGCAGCCGCTGGTTGATCGGCCCCGGCGGCAGGGCGGCGAGCCGGTCCAGGCAGGCGTCGGCGAGGTCGAGGGCGTTGTGCGTCTGCTCCAGGAGCACCTCGAAGCGGGCCAGGCAGTCACCGTCCTGCCGGGTCACCACCTTCAGGGTGTCCTGCAGCTCCCCGTACGCCAGGTAGGGCTCGTCGCGGCGCAGGTCGAAGTCGACGCCCGAGGCGCGCCCGACGGGCCCGCTCACGCCGTACGCATGCACAGCCTCGGGGGTGAGAACGCCCACGCCCCGCGTGCGCCCCCGGAAGATCTCGTTGCCGAGGACCAGGTCGTCGTAGACGTCCATGCGCGAGCGCACGGCGGCGACGGCGGCACGCGCGCGTGCCGCCCAGCCGGCCGGCAGGTCCTCCTTGAGGCCGCCGACACGGTTGAACATGTAGTGCATACGGCCGCCGGAGACCTCCTCCATGACGTTCTGGAGGGTCTCGCGCTCCCGGAAGGCGTGGAAGACCGGGGTGATCCCGCCCAGCTCCAACGGGTAGGACCCGAGGAACATCAGGTGGTTGAGCACCCGGTTCAGCTCCGCCAGCAGCGTGCGCGTCCACACCGCGCGCGGGGGGACCTCCATGCCGAGCATGCGCTCCACCGCGAGGACGACGCCCAGCTCGTTGGAGAACGCCGACAGCCAGTCGTGGCGGTTGGCGAGCATGATGATCTGGCGGTAGTCACGGGCCTCGAAGAGCTTCTCCGCGCCGCGGTGCATATAGCCGATCACCGGCTCCGCGTTGGTGATGCGCTCACCGTCCAGGACGAGCCGGAGCCGCAGCACGCCGTGCGTCGACGGGTGCTGGGGCCCGATGTTGAGCACCATGTCGGTGCTCTCCGCGGCACCGCCGATACCGACCATGGTCTCCGTCGTAGGAGTCATGAACACAGTCTGTCCTACGTACGCTGGCCGTATGGAGACGGGGAGCCCGGAGAACACGGCGCACACGGGAAGCAATGAGATGAAGGCGGACGAACCGGTATGGACCGGACTTCCTCCGGGGCTGCTGCGTATGCGACGGATGCTGCTGGTGGTGTGGCTGGGGCTGCTGACCGTCGGCCTGGCGGTGCTGCTCGGGCTCGTCGCCGGCGCCGGCTGGGCCGCCTTCGCGCTGGTGCCGCTCGCGACGGCGGTCTGGGGCTGGGTGATGCTCGGCCGCAACTGGCGCTCCTGGCGCTACGCCGAGCGCGCCGACGACCTGCTGATCAGCCGCGGCGTGCTGTGGCGCGAGGAGACCGTCGTGCCGTACGGGCGCATGCAGCTCGTCGAGGTCACCTCCGGGCCCGTCGAGCGGCACTTCGGGCTGGCCAGCGTGCAGCTGCACACGGCCGCCGCCGCGACCGACGCCACGATCCCCGGCCTCGACCCGGCCGAGGCGGAACGGCTGCGCGACCGGCTCACCGAGCTGGGCGAGGCCCGATCGGCGGGGCTGTGACCGCGCCGGGCGTCGACGACGTCGTACGCGAGAAGCCGTCCGTCACCGAGCGGCGGCTGCACCCCGTGACACCGCTCCGGCGGGCGTGGGCGCCGGTCGCCGTGGTCATCGGGTGGGCGGTGCACGACCCGGACCAGGCGCAGCGCCAGCTGACCCGGCTGACGACGACCACCCTGCTGATCGTGCTGGCCGTCGTCCTCCCGGCAGCCGCCCTCTACGGCTTCCTCACCTGGTGGTTCACGCACTTCGCGGTGACCGCCACCGAGCTGCGCATCCGCACCGGGCTGCTGTTCCGCCGCACCGCGCACATCCGGCTCGAACGGATCCAGGCCATCGACGTCACCCAGCCGCTCCTCGCGCGCGTGGCGGGCGTCGCCAAGCTCAAACTCGACGTCATAGGCACCGACAAGAAGGACGAGCTCGCCTTCCTGGGCGCGGACGAGGCGCGTGCGCTCCGCGCGGAGCTGCTCGCGCGCGCCGCCGGGTTCGCGCCCGAGACGGCGCACGAAGTGGGCGAGGCGCCGGCGCGCGAGCTGCTGCGCGTGCCCCCGGGCGTGCTCGCCGTCTCACTCGTACTGACGGGCGCCACCTGGGGGACCCTGGTCGCCGCACTCGTCGTACCGCCGGTGCTGTGGCTGGCCACCCACAGCGTGTGGACGGTCCTGGCCGCCGCCGTGCCGCTGCTCGGCGCGGCGGGCGCGAGCAGCGTGGGCCGGTTCGTCGCCGAGTACGACTGGACGGTGGCCGACTCCCCCGACGGGCTGCGCATCGACCGCGGACTGCTGGACCGCGTCCACGAGACCGTGCCGCCGGGGCGGGTGCAGACCGTGCGGCTCGTGCGGCCGCTGCTGTGGCGGCGGCGCGGGTGGGTGCGGGTCGAGCTGGATGTCGCCGGGTCGTCGAACTCCGTACTGGTGCCGGTCGCGCCGCGCGAGGTCGCCGAGGCGCTCGTCGCGCGCGTGCTGCCGGGGGTGACGGTGCCGCCGCCCGAGGCGCTGTCCCGGTCGCCGCGGCGCGCGCGGTGGCGTGTGCCCGTGTGGTGGCGCGGCTACGGCCTTGCCGTCACCGACGGGGTGTTCGCCGCGCACGAGGGGCTGCTGCGGCGCAGCCTGGCGTTGGTGCCGCACGCGAAGGTGCAGAGCGTACGGCTGGCCCAAGGCCCCTGGCAGCGGCGCCTGGGCCTCGCCGACGTGCATGTGGACACGGGGGCCAACAAGACGGTGACAGCCCGGCTCAGGGCCGCTGAGGAGGCCGCGGAGCTGTTGCGGAGTCAGGCGGAGCGGTCCCGCACGGGGCGGCGGGACGCGCGGCCCGACCGATGGATGGCATAGAGCCGCGGGCCCCGGCCCTCCGGCCTCGGCACGCCTCTCAGGAAACCGCGCTCCGCAGGCCCTGCATGTCGATCTGCTCCGTCTCGTCGTGAGCCGTCAGGTCGATCACCTGGCCGATGCCGCGGGACTCCTCGTCCGCCGGCTTGAACTCGGCCTCCGCCTCGGCCTTGTGCAGCGCGAGCGCCTCCTGGCCGACGACGTCGGCGAGGTCCTCGTTCTGCACGGCCTCCAGGGCGGAGGGCGTCGCCTCCTGCTTCGTACCGAAGAAGTCGAAGCCGCCCTCGACCGCCGGGCGCCGCACGGGCGCCGACGGGGCGACGGCCACCGCCGTCGGGGCGACGAAGTGACCGGTGGGCTGCTGGGCGGGCAGAGCCGGCCTGCTCGTGGTGGCGGCGGCCGCGCGCACGTGCTCCTGCCCGTCGACCGCCTCGGGCTTCCCCTGCTCCTCGTCCTCCTGCGCGGCTGAACCGACCGCCGTCCCCTCGTCGTACGGGGAGCGGCCGCCCTGCGCCGGGATACTGCTCTGCGCGGGGCCGTCGGCCTGCGCGGAGGTTCCCGTCCGCGCAGGAGCGTCAGCCTGGGCGGAGCTCCCGGCCTGCACGGAGCTCCCGGCCTGCGCGGAGCCCTCGGTCTGCGCGGATTCCCCGGTCTGCACGGGGCCGTCGGCCCGCTCGGAGGTCCCCGTCCGCGCGGAGGCGTCGTGCTGTGCGGCCGCGGAGGTCATCCCCGCGTCGCCGTCCCGCTCCTCGCCGTCCCCCTTGGGAGCGTCCTCCCCCCTGGGCGTGCCCTCCGCCTTGGGAGCGTCCTCCGCCTTCGGTGCGTCCTCAGCCTTCGGCTCGTCCTCCGCCTCGGAAACGTCCTTCCCCTCGGCCGCACGCTCGCCGTCGAACCGGGAAAGTGCCGCCCGCGCGCGCAGGAAGAGCCGGGAGCCCTCCGGCGAGAAGATCGCCGGAGCGTTCGTCTCGTCGCCGGCCTCACCACCCGCGCTGTCGCCCGAGCTGTCACCGGCGGTCCCGGACGCGTCGTCGGCCGCGAGGCCGGTCTCGACGTCGTCCCCGGCCTCCGCCTGCGCCTCGGCCCGGGCTGCCACGGCCCCGGCATTCTCCGGCTCGGCTTCCAGCACCGGTGCCGACGCGGGCGGCAGCGCGCGCGAGGGCACCGTGGTTTCTATCTCCAGCAGCCGGCGGCCCTCCAGGGCGCTCGCGCGCTCGGTCTCCGCCGTGGCGTACCGCCGCAGCAGCGCCGCGTGTTCGTTGCGCAGCCCCGCGAGCTCCGAGCGCTTGGCCCGCAGCCGCTGCTCCAGCTTGCCGCGCAGGGCGCGCGACTCCTCCAGGTCGGTCTCCAGTTCGGCGACCCGCTCCTCGTGACGCCATTCGTCGCTCGCACGCGCGCGCGTGAGGTCGGCGACCTGCTTGCCCGCCTGGATGTCCCAGCGGCGCATCACGACCGCGCCCACGACCGCCGTGGCCGCGGCGGCCGCGGCCAGCCCGCGGAGCACCATCGCCTCCGAGAACACCCAGGGTCCGAGAGCGCAGACGAGCGAGACGCCGGCGATCGCCGAGGGGGGCAGCAGCCTGTGCAGGGGCGGTGAATGGCGGTGACGTCCACGTGGCATGGCCAGAAACTTACCGCGCGTAGGCGAATCTTGGAGGCCAGCCCCGTAAAAACACAGCCATCCCGCAGCCTTCGCGAGTCATCAGCAATCAGAAGGGCTCACGAATGCGACCGCACTCGCAGAAGATCAAGATCATTTTCGGCTGTTGACACCTCCCCCCGACGCCTGCCCGGGACTTTCCGCGGCCTTTGACCGCGCTTTGACCGGGCTTTGGCGAGGTGAGTGAACCTCGCCCCCCGAGACACCGTCCTAGAGGGCGCAATGTCGCCGGATGCCCGAATCGGCACCGGATCCAAGGTCTCTCGCAGAACTACAGGATGCGATGTCTGTCAGGACAGATGAGCAAATGTCGGGCGCGGCTGTGCAGCTGACGGACCGGGCACGCCGGCTGCTGCGCGGCCCGCGCCCCGAGGCCGTCCCCCTTCTCGTCGGCAGGGCCTGTGCCCTCGTAGGCCTTCTGGACATCGCGGCGGGCGTCTTCCCGCGCTTCCGGCACAGCCGTATGCACGCCCTCGCCGAGGTACTGCCGGGCGCGCTCGGCCCGTTCGCGGCCGCGCTCTCGCTCAGCACCGGCGTGCTGCTGCTCCTGCTCGCCCACGGCCTCAAGCGGGGCAAGCGCCGGGCATGGCGGGCCGCGGTGGCGCTGCTGCCGGCCGGCGCCGTCGCCCAGTTCGGCTACCGCCACTCCGTGCTGGGCACGGTCATCTCGCTCGTCCTGCTGACGGCCCTGCTGCGCCACCGCGACCAGTTCGCGGCCCTGCCCGACCCGCGCAGCAGGTGGCGGGCGCTGGCCAACTTCGTCCTCATGGGCGCCGGTTCCCTCGCCCTGGGCCTGGTCATCGTGAGTGCCCACCCGGGAACCCTGATCGGCGACCCGAGCCTGGCCGAGCGCATCACGCACGTGCTGTACGGCCTGTTCGGCTTCGAGGGCCCGGTCGACTACCAGGGCACGACGTCATGGACCGTCGCCTTCTCCCTGGGCGCCCTCGGCCTGCTCACCGCCGTCACCACGATCTACCTCGCCTTCCGCCCGGAGCACCCGGCCGCACGCCTCACGCGCGAGGACGAGTCCCGCCTGCGGGCCCTGCTGGAAAAGCACGGCGGACGCGACTCCCTCGGCCACTTCGCGCTGCGCCGGGACAAGGCCGTCGTCTTCTCCCCCAGCGGCAAGGCGGCCGTCACCTACCGGGTCGTCTCCGGCGTGATGCTGGCCAGCGGCGACCCCATCGGCGACGTGGAGGCCTGGCCGGGCGCCATCGAGCGCTTCATGGACGAGGCCCGCGCCCACTCCTGGACCCCGGCCGTCATGGGCTGCTCGGAGACGGGCGGCGAGGTGTGGACCCGCGAGACCGGTCTCGACGCCCTCGAACTCGGCGACGAGGCGGTGGTGGACGTCGCGGATTTCTCGCTCGCCGGCCGCTCGATGCGCAACGTGCGCCAGATGGTCAAGCGCATCGAACGAGCCGGTTACGAAACCCGGGTACGACGCGTCCGTGACCTCGGCGAGGCCGAACTGGACCGCATCCGCCGCGCCGCCGACGCCTGGCGCGGCACCGACACCGAACGCGGCTTCTCCATGGCACTGGGCCGCATCGGCGACCCCGCCGACGGCGACTGCCTGATCGCCACCGCCCACCGCGCCGACGAAACCCCCGGCCCCTACGGCGACCTGAAGGCGATCCTCCACTTCGTGCCCTGGGGGACGGACGGCGCCTCCCTCGACCTCATGCGCCGCGACCGCTCGGCCGACCCCGGCATGAACGAACTGCTCATCGTGGCCGCGCTCCAGGCGGCCCCGAAGTTCGGCATCACGCGCGTGTCGCTCAACTTCGCGATGTTCCGCTCGGCGCTCGCACGCGGCGAGAAGATCGGCGCGGGCCCGGTGCTGCGCGCCTGGCGCGGACTGCTGGTCTTCCTCTCCCGCTGGTTCCAGATCGAGTCGCTGTACAAGTTCAACGCGAAGTTCCAGCCGCGCTGGGAGCCGCGCTTCGTCGTCTACCGGGCCTCCGCGGACCTGCCGCGCATCGGCCTCGCCGCCATGCGGGCGGAGGGTTTCGTCGACGTGGCGATGCCCCGCTTCCTGCGCCGTCGTACCGCCCCCGCGCGCCCCTGCGTCCACACCAGGACGGAGCACAGCGTCCGCGCGGCATGAGCGCACGGACACCACGGACAGGCCCGGGCGGGAGCTCCTCCCCTCTCCCCACGCCCCCGAGGGCTTCCGCCCGGGCCGCACGACCTGACCGCCCCTCCCGGGGCCTACGCTGAACGTATGAGCAAGCAGAGCGGACGCGCGCGCGTGGCAGGACTTCCGGAGTGGGACCGCTGCGCGGTCATGGGAGTCGTGAACGTGACCCCGGACTCCTTCTCCGACGGCGGCCGCTGGTTCGACACGACGGCCGCCGTCAAGCACGGCCTCACCCTGGTCGCCGAGGGCGCGGACCTGGTGGACGTGGGCGGCGAGTCCACCCGCCCCGGCGCGACCCGCGTCGACGAGGACGAGGAACTCAAGCGCGTCATCCCGGTCGTCCGCGGCCTCGCCTCCGAGGGCGTGACGGTCTCCGTCGACACCATGCGCGCCAGTGTCGCCGAACAGTCCCTGGCGGCCGGCGCCGCCCTCGTCAACGACGTCAGCGGCGGCCTGGCCGACCCCGCGATGATCCCCGTCGTCGCGGCCGCCGGCGCCCCCTTCGTCGTCATGCACTGGCGCGGCTTCCTGGAGGGCGGCAACGTCAAGGGCGTCTACGACGACGTCGTCGCCGAAGTCGTCGACGAACTGCACGCGCGCGTGGAGGCCGTCCTCGCGGGTGGCATCGCCCCCGACCGGATCGTCGTGGACCCCGGTCTCGGCTTCTCCAAGGACGCCGAGCACGACCTCGTGCTCCTCGCCCACCTCGACCGTCTCCTCGGCCTCGGTCACCCGCTGCTCGTCGCCGCCTCCCGCAAGCGGTTCCTCGGCCGCGTGCTGGCCGGCCCGCAGGGCGCGCCGCCGCCCGCGCGCGAGCGCGACGCAGCGACCGCCGCCGTGTCCGCGCTCGCGGCGCACGCCGGCGCGTGGGCGGTGCGCGTGCACGAGGTGCGCGCGACCGCGGACGCCGTACGGGTCGCGCGCGCGGTAGAGGGAGCGCGCGAAGTCGACCGAGCGCCGGGCGCGCAAGCCCCCGCGCCGGGCTCGCACTCCCCCGAGGGAGCCCGGTGAGCGCCCCCCACACCGACGTCGAGCAGGTGGAAGCCGCCAACACCGCCTTCTACGAGGCACTGGAGCGCGGCGACTTCGAGGAGCTCTCCTCCCTGTGGCTCACCCCCTCCGACCTGGGCGTCGACGAGAGCTACCACGACCCCGCCGACGCGGGCGTGATCTCCTGCGTACACCCCGGCTGGCCGGTGCTGACCGGCCGCGGCGAGGTCCTGCGGTCGTACGCGCTGATCATGGCGAACACCGACTACATCCAGTTCTTCCTCACCGACGTGCACGTTTCCGTCACCGGCGACACCGCGCTGGTGAGCTGCACCGAGAACATCCTCAGCGGCGGCCCGGCCCCCGAGGGCGGCGACGAGCTGGGCCCGCTCGTCGGGCAGCTGGTCGTGGCCACGAACCTCTTCCGCCGCACTCCGGCCGGCTGGAAGCTCTGGTCCCACCACGCCTCGCCCGTTCTGGCCGAAACCGATGAGGAGGAAGGCGGCGAGACACCCTCCTGAATGGGTAGGCGCGCCATGAGACGCCTGGGCGCCCGAGGGAACCGCCCATAGGGACCAGGAAGTGGTTGGACTCACGCACCCGTGGGTAGGGGCGGCTACCAGCCCGTGAGCCGCCGGGTTCCCCAGGGGAAACGCTCGGTGAAACCTCATGGGCCGGCGCGGGCCCGCGCCCCCGTGGCCCGGCCCTGTCAGTGCCCGCAGGTAGATTCGTCCGAGGCCGGTGTGCCGCCCGCACGCGGCACGGACCGGCCGCTACCGACGATTGCAGGAGTGATTCGCGTGGATCGTGTCGCGCTGAGCGGCCTGAAGGCCCGCGGGTACCACGGGGTGTTCCCCAAGGAGCGCGAGGAGGGCCAGACCTTCGTCGTCGACCTCGTCCTCGGCCTGGACACCCGGCCGGCCGCCGCCGACGACGACCTGACCAAGACCGTGCACTACGGCATCGTGGCCGAGGAGGTCGTGGCCGTCGTGGAGGGCGAGCCCGTCAACCTCATCGAGACCCTCGCCGAGCGCATCGCCCAGGCCTGTCTGAAGCACGAAGGGGTCCAGGAGGTCGAGGTCCGCGTCCACAAACCGGACGCGCCGATCACGGTCCCCTTCGACGACGTGACCGTCACCATCACCCGGAGCCGAGTATGACCGCGTCCTTCACCGAGGGTCACAGCGACCCGACCGTACAGCCGGTACCCGCCTCCGTCGTCGAGAAGGTCGACGCCGCCGACACCACCCTGCACAACCCGCAGCGGGCCGTGATCTCCCTCGGCTCCAACCTCGGCAACCGCCTGGAGACGCTCCAGGGCGCCATCGACGCCCTGGAGGACACCCCCGGCGTCCGTATCAAGGCGGTCTCCCCGGTGTACGAGACGGAGCCCTGGGGCGTGGAGCCGGGCAGCCAGCCCTCCTACTTCAACGCGGTCGTCGTGCTGAAGACGACGCTCCCCCCGTCCTCCCTGCTGGAGCGGGCGCACGCGGTCGAGGAGGCCTTCCACCGCGTCCGGGACGAGCGCTGGGGCCCGCGCACCCTCGACGTCGACATCGTGGCCTACGCCGACGTCGTCTCCGACGACCCCGTCCTCACCCTCCCCCACCCGCGCGCCCACGAGCGGGCCTTCGTCCTCGCCCCCTGGCACGATCTGGAGCCCGCGGCGCAGCTGCCCGGCCGCGGCGCGGTCGCCGACCTGCTCGGCGCGGTTCCCCGCGAGGGCGTGTCGCCGCGCGAGGACCTGGAACTCCGACTGCCGGAGTAATCGTTAAGGTCGACGACACACCACAGTCCGGGGGAGCCGAAGGGACACCGTGAGAGAGCTGCGTATCAGGATGCTGGCCGGCGTCTTCGCCGTCGCCGGCGTCCTGTCCTGGGCGGGCGCCCGCCTCTGGAACTCGATCGGGACCCTGCCGAGCGTCCCCCTGGCCGCCCCCATCGTCCTCGCCCTGATCGCCACAGTCCTGCTGGCCACGGCGCTCTCGATCCGCTCCCGCCTCAAGGCGCAGCGCGAGCGCCGGCCCGGCGCCAAGGGCGTCGACCCCCTGAT
This sequence comes from Streptomyces sp. TRM68416, assembly GCF_014596915.1. Taxonomy (GTDB): domain Bacteria; phylum Actinomycetota; class Actinomycetes; order Streptomycetales; family Streptomycetaceae; genus Streptomyces. Next base: position 391,461 of record NZ_JACVWU010000004.1, on the reverse strand, counting down.
GGCTGCCCGCGCGGTCGTCTTCGGCCAGGCCAGCGCCCTGGTCGCCGCCCTCGTCTGCGGCATGTACGGCGGTACGGGCATCTTCCTGCTGGAAGTCCTCGACGTCCCCGCCCGCCGCGACCAGGCCATCTACGCCGGCTTCTCGGTCCTCGCGGGCATCGCCGTCATAGCGGCGGCCATCTTCCTGGAGCGCGTCTGCAGACTCCCGGAGGACGACGAACACAACGGCGCGGGCACGGCTCCGGCGGCATAAGCGGGGACGGCTCCGGCGGCATAAGCAGGGACGGCTCCGGCGGCATGAGCGGGCACGGCTCCAGCGGCAAAAGCGGGCACGGCCCCCTCGGCATGAAGGGGCCCCGCGTCAGCGCGCCATGATCAGGCTCATCGCCTCGTTGCGCGTGGCCGCGTCCCGCAGCTGTCCGCGCACCGCCGAGGTGAGGGTCTTCGCGCCGGGCTTGCGGATGCCGCGCATCGACATGCACATGTGCTCGCACTCCACGACGACGATCACGCCCCGCGGCTCCAGGATGTCCATCAGGGAGTCCGCGATCTGCGTGGTGAGTCGTTCCTGCACCTGCGGTCGGCGGGCATAGACGTCGACGAGGCGGGCCAGCTTGGACAGTCCGGTGATCTTCCCGGTGGTGGCCGGAATGTATCCGACGTGCGCCACACCCCTGAACGGCACCAGATGGTGTTCACAGGTCGAGTACACCTCGATGTCCTTCACGAGCACCATCTCGTCGTGCCCCAGGTCGAACGTCGTCGTCAGGACGTCCTCCGGCTTCTGCCACAGCCCCGCGAATATCTCCCGGTACGCCCTGGCCACCCGCCCGGGTGTCTCCTTGAGGCCCTCGCGGTCCGGGTCCTCGCCGACCGCGATCAGCAGCTCCCGCACGGCGTTCTCGGCGCGCTTCTCGTCGAACTCGCCGATCTGGCCCTCGCCGTCCAGCGTCACGGGGTCGGTCATGTAGTGCCTCGTTCCTAGGTGTCTTTCAGCCAGGCATACGAAAGATGCCGCGCCACCCAGGCTAAAACCTGGGTGGCGCGGCATCCATTCCGGGCCCGGTGAGGTCACCGGGCCCGGGGTGTCAGCTCTCCGGTCGCTCCTCGGGAGCGGGCTCGGCCGCCGGGGCGGTCTCGGTCACCGCCGACTTGGTGGTGGAGATCGCCGGGGTCGCGCCGTTGGCGCCGTTCGTCAGTGCGAGCTCCTTGGGGGAGAGCACCGGCGGACGGGTGGACGGCGTGCGGCGGGAGGAGCCGGTCCAGGCCGGACGCGGCGGACGCTTGACGATCGGGGCGAAGATCTCGGCGATCTCCTCCTTGCCCAGCGTCTCCTTCTCCAGCAGCTGCAGGACGAGGTTGTCGAGGACGTCGCGGTTCTCGACCAGGATCTCCCAGGCCTCGTTGTGCGCGGTCTCGATGAGCTTCTTGACCTCTTCGTCCACCAGCGCGGCAACCTCTTCCGAGTAGTCGCGCTGGTGAGCCATCTCACGGCCGAGGAACGGCTCGGTGTTGTCGCCGCCGAACTTGATGGCGCCGAGACGCTCGGTCATGCCGTACTGCGTGACCATCGCGCGGGCCGTGGCGGTGGCCTTCTCGATGTCGTTCGCGGCACCCGTGGTCGGGTCGTGGAAGACCAGTTCCTCGGCAGCGCGGCCGCCCAGCATGTAGGCGAGCTGGTCGAGCATCTCGTTGCGCGTGGTCGAGTACTTGTCCTCGTCCGGCAGGACCATCGTGTAGCCCAGGGCACGGCCTCTGGACAGAATCGTGATCTTGTGGACGGGATCGGAGTTCGGGGAGGCCGCCGCGACCAGGGCGTGGCCGCCCTCGTGGTACGCGGTGATCTTCTTTTCCTTGTCCGACATGATCCGGGTCCGCTTCTGCGGGCCCGCCACGACGCGGTCGATGGCCTCGTCGAGCATGTGGTTGTCGATCAGCTTCTTGTCCGAGCGGGCCGTCAGCAGGGCGGCCTCGTTCAGGACGTTGGACAGATCGGCACCCGTGAAGCCCGGCGTACGGCGGGCGACCGCCGAGAGGTCGACGTCCGGGGCGACCGGCTTGCCCTTCTGGTGAACCTTGAGGATCTCCAGACGGCCCTGCATGTCCGGGCGGTCGACCGCGATCTGGCGGTCGAAGCGGCCGGGGCGCAGGAGGGCCGGGTCGAGGATGTCGGGCCGGTTCGTGGCGGCGATCAGGATGACGCCGCCCTTCACGTCGAAGCCGTCCATCTCGACGAGCAGCTGGTTCAGGGTCTGCTCGCGCTCGTCGTGACCGCCGCCGAGGCCGGCACCGCGGTGACGGCCGACCGCGTCGATCTCGTCGACGAAGACGATCGCCGGGGCGTTCGCCTTGGCCTGCTCGAACAGGTCACGGACTCGGGAGGCACCGACACCGACGAACATCTCGACGAAGTCGGAACCGGAGATCGAGTAGAACGGCACGCCGGCCTCGCCCGCGACGGCGCGCGCGAGCAGGGTCTTGCCGGTGCCGGGAGGGCCGTACAGCAGTACGCCCTTGGGGATCTTCGCCCCGACGGCCTGGAACTTCGCCGGCTCCTGCAGGAACTCCTTGATCTCGTGGAGTTCCTCGACGGCCTCGTCCGAGCCGGCGACGTCCGCGAACGTCGTCTTCGGGGTGTCCTTGGTGATGAGCTTCGCCTTGGACTTGCCGAACTGCATGACCCGGCCGCCGCCGCCCTGCATCTGATTCATCAGGAACAGGAAGACGATCACAATGAGGACGAAGGGCAGCAGCGAGAGCAGGATGCTCACGAAGGCGTTCTGCTTCGTCGGTGAGACGGTGTATCCGTCCGGGATCTGCTTGTCCTGGAATTTGGTCTGCAGGGTGTTGGCGATGTTCACGCCCTGCTCGCCGATGTAGCTCGCCTGGATCTTCGAGCTGTCCTCGATCTTTTCGCCGTCCTTGAGCTGGACCTTGATGGTCTGCTCGTCGCCGGTGGTCAGCTTGGCCGATTCGACCTTGTTGTCGGCGATCGCCTGGACGACCTGGCCGGTGTCCACCGTCTTGTAGCCGCCGGACGAGCCGACGACCTGCATCAACACGACCACGGCAAGGACGGCCAGCACGATCCACATGACCGGCCCACGGAAGTATCGCTTCACGTCCATCCACACGGAGCGGTGTCGCCCCGTCCCTCCTGCCATAGTGAGTTTGATAAGACAGTTCTTCTGACGGTACCCCAGCTTTGCGGCCCGAAGACGCACAGGACGGCTGACTGCCCCGTCTGCATGCTCCAACGGCGCGACGCCCGCGGAGGTTCCCGATCTTCGCCCGGCGCTGGGCCCTTCGGGTCAGCCGCCGTAGACGTGGGGCGCGAGCGTACCGACGAACGGGAGGTTGCGGTACTTCTCGGCGTAGTCGAGGCCGTACCCGACGACGAACTCGTTGGGGATGTCGAAGCCGACCCACTCGACGTCGATGGCGACCTTGGCGGCGTCCGGCTTGCGCAGCAGGGTGCACACCTTCAGCGACTCGGGCTCGCGCGAGCCGAGGTTCGACAGCAGCCACGACAGGGTCAGGCCGGAGTCGATGATGTCCTCGACGATCAGGACGTGCTTGCCCTTGATGTCGGTGTCGAGGTCCTTGAGGATCCGCACGACACCGGAGGACTGGGTGCCCGCGCCGTAGGAGGACACGGCCATCCAGTCCATGGTGACGGGGGTGGACAGCGCCCGGGCGAGGTCGGCCATGACCATCACCGCGCCCTTGAGGACGCCGACGATCAGCAGGTCCTTGCCCGCGTACTCCGCGTCGATCTTCGCGGCCAGCTCCGCCAGCTTCGCGTCGATCTCTTCCTTGGTGATGAGCACCTGCTTGAGGTCGGCACCCATGTCTTTCGCGTCCACCCGCATCACTTTCGGTCGTCCCACCGGCCGGACCGGCCCGCCGCGGCGGGGTCCGGTTTCAGCCTTGCCGAATCACCAGTCTGCCACCCTGCCGCTGGGCCACGACTCTGCCGGGGAGATTGATGACCCCCTGGCCGCGCCAGCCGGTGATCAGGCGGTCGACTTCTTCGATGTGGCGGGCGAACAGCGAACCGGCCGGGGCGCCTGCCTCGATGGCGGCGCGGCGCAGGATCCGGCGCCGTACGGCGGGCGGCAGGGCGTAGAGCTTGGCGCACTCCAGAAGGCCGGTGGCGTCGCGGACGGAGGCCTCGGCCTGACTGGCCCAGGCGTCGAGGGCGTCGGCGTCGTCGCGGGAGAGCTGGGCCGTACGGGCGAGGGCCTCGACGACGCCCTTGCCGAGCGCCTTCTCCAGGGCGGGCAGGCCCTCGTGGCGCAGCCGGGACCGGGTGTAGGCGGGGTCGGCGTTGTGGGGGTCGTCCCAGACGGGCAGCGACTGGACCATGCAGGCCCTGCGGGCGGTCTGCCGGTCGAGTTCGAGGAAGGGGCGGCGGTAACGGCCGTCGGCCCCCGAGACCGCGGCCATCCCGGACAGGGAGCGGGTGCCGGAGCCGCGGGCCAGCCCGAGGAGGACGGTTTCGGCCTGGTCGTCGCGGGTGTGGCCGAGCAGGATCGCGGCGGCGCCGTGGCGCTGGGCGGCGGCGTCGAGGGCGGCGTAGCGGGCGTCGCGGGCGGCGGCCTCGGGGCCGCCTTCGCGGCCGACGGTGACGGCGGTGGACTCGACGGGGTCCAGGCCGAGGCCGCGCAGGCGCAGGACGACTTCCTCCGCGCGCAGGTCGGAGCCGGGCTGCAGGCCGTGGTCGACGGTGACGCCGCCGGCGCGGATGCCGAGCTTGGGGGCCTCGAAGGCGAGGGCGGAGGCGAGTGCCATGGAGTCGGCGCCGCCGGAGCAGGCCACGAGCACGAGCGGAGACGGCGGCCGCTCGTACGGGAGGTCGGTCGCGGTGCGGTTGTGGTTGTTGAGGATGTCGTGGAGGACGCGGCGGACCGCCAGGCGTATCGCCGCGACCGCAGGATGGGGACCCATGTCCGGTTCCCTTCATGAAGTTTTTCGGGGGCTGAGCCCGGGTCGGTCACTCAGAGTGTGTAGATGGTGACAGAACCGGGCCGTTCCCCGAGCATTGCACGCCTACCCGGGGCTCACGGTCCCTCGGACGGGTGATTGGGAGGGCGTTCGCCTGCCGTAGGCCGGATTCGTTTCACGACCTTTCCCGGGGTGCACGACGGGCTCGTCGGGTTCACGACTCGGCCTTGCGGTGCACCCGTGTGATCCAGTCCGCCGGTTTGGCGATCTCCGCCTTGGTCGGGAGGGTGTTCGGGGAGGTCCATACGCGGTTGAAGCCGTCCATGCCGACCTCGTCGACGACCGCGCGCACGAAGCGTTCGCCGTCCCGGTACTGCCGGAGCTTGGCGTCCAGGCCGAGCAGTTTGCGCAGGGCCATGTCGAGCCGGGAGGCGCCCTTGGCGCGGCGCTGCTGGAACTTCTCGCGGATCTCCGCGACGGACGGCACGACCGCCGGTCCGACCCCGTCCATGACGAAGTCGGCGTGGCCCTCCAGGAGGGACATCACGGCGGTGAGACGGCCGAGGATCTCCCGCTGCGCCGGGGTCTGCACGATCTCCACGAAGGAGCGGCCGCCGTCGTCCTCCTCGCCCTCGGGCCGGCCGCCCGCGAGGGACTGGGCGGCCTCGCGGATGCGCTCCAGCACGGTCATGGGGTCGACATCGGTCTCGCCCAAGAACGACTGGATTTCGCCCTCGAGGTGGTCCCGCAGCCAGGGCACGGCCGTGAACTGCGTGCGGTGCGTCTCCTCGTGCAGGCACACCCAGAGGCGGAAGTCGTGGGGCTGTACGTCGAGTTCGCGCTCGACGTGCACGATGTTCGGCGCGACGAGCAGCAGCCGGCCGCCGCCGTTCGCGCCGGCGGGCAGTTCGCGGGTGGCCGGGGCGAACGTCTCGTACTGGCCGAGGACCCGGGAGGCCAGGAACGACAGCAGCATGCCGAGTTCGACGCCGGTGACCTTGCCGCCGACGGCGCCGAGGACCGCGCCGCCGGGGGTGTTGCCGCGGCGCTCGTGCATCTTGTCGAGGAGCGGCTTGAGGACCTCCCGGAAGCCCGCGACGTTGGCCCGCACCCACCCGGGCCGGTCGACAACGAGGACGGGGGTGTCGTGGGTCTCCTCGGTGGCCAGCCGGGTGAAGCCCCGGACGTGTTCCTCCGAGGCCTTGGCGTGCCGGCGCAGCTCCGCGACGACGGCGCGGGCCTCGTCGCGGCTGACCTCGGGGCCCGGCCGCATGAGCCGGGTCGCGGTCGCCACCGCGAGATTCCAGTCGACCATCCCAGGAGTTGCGGCACCACCGATGCTCGTCATGCGTCAACCGTACGTGAGCGCTCCCGCTTGGGGCAGGCCACGCATGCGGGTGCCTGAACGGCGGTACGGCTGGGCGCCGAACGGACCCGGCGCATTCGACAGCGGTTCGGCAGCGCCCCAAAGGGGCGCGGGGAACTGCGCGACCGGCCACGACGAGTCCGCAGCCGAACGACGACACAGCACGGCACTTCCAGACGACACAGCACGGCACTTCCAGCGGAGCGCTCAGCGGCAGCCGCAGGCCGCGAGTGCCGTGGCCGTGCTGTCCAGCGCCGACTGTGCCGCCCCCCGGTCGGTCGTCCCGGCGGCCAGGAAGGCGAAGGCCAGGAGGTGGCCGTCCTGGTCCACGACGGTTCCGGCGAGTGCGTTCACGCCGGTCAGGGTGCCCGTCTTGGCGCGTACGACGCCGGCGGCGCCGTCCGTGTAGCGGCTGGTCAGGGTGCCGGTGAAGCCGGCCACGGGCAGGCCGGTGAGGACCGCGCGGAGTTCGGGGCGGGAGGGGTCGGCGGACTTCGCCAGGAGGGCCGTGAGCAGGCCGGTGGTGAGGCGGTCGTCGCGGTCGAGGCCGCTGCCGTCCTTGAAGCGGGCGCCGGAGACGGGCAGTCGGAGCTGCTTCAGCCGGTCGTGGATCGCGCGGCCGGCGCCGTCGAAGTCGGCGCGTTCGCCGGTGGCGACGGCGGTGTGGCGGGCGAGGGCCTCGGCGATGTCGTTGTCGCTGTGCGTCAGCATGCGTTCGACCAGGGTCGACAGCGGGGGCGAGGAGACCGTGGCGAGGGTCCGGGCGCGGCCGGTCGCCTTGGAGGGGCCGGGGGACGTCGTGGTGATGCCGTGGTCCTTCAGGAGCGCGGCGAACGTGCGGGCCGCGTCCGCCGCCGGGTCCGCAACGCGCGGGGCCGGGCCGGCGTTCGAGTCGTCGGTGCGGCCCTCGTCGGCCATCAGGGCGGTGACGGGGGCGAGGTTGTCGTTGACCCCGATCGGGTGGATCTCGTCGCGCGCGTAGAGGGTCGTGTCGTAGGAGAGCGTCACCTCGGTGATGCGCTGCTTCTTCAGGGCGGCCGCCGTGTCGGCTGCCAGGGTGCGCAGGCTCGCCCAGCCCTCGGCGTCCTCGCGCGCGGTGAGCGTGGGGTCGCCGCCGCCGACCAGGACGAGTTCCCTCGTGTCGGGTTCGAGGGCGGCGCGCGTGGTGAGGCGGTGGTCGGGGCCGAGGGCGGACAGGGCCGCCGCGGCGGTGGCGATCTTCGTGGTCGAGGCGGGGACGAACGCCTCGTCGGCGCGCGTCCCGTAGAGCCGCTTTCCGGTCGTCACGTCGACGACGGCCGCGGTGTGGCGGGCGCCGAGCGCCGGGACGTCCAGGAGGGGCTTCAGGAGGTCGGAGAGGGCCTTCTCCGCCGGTGCCGTCCGTGCGCTGTCGGCGGTGCCGCCGAGGCCGGTGAGGACGGATGCGGCGCTGGGGGCGGGCCGGGGTGCCCTGGACGTCGTAGCGGAAGTACGACCGTGATCTGTGCCACCCGTGTGGTCCCGGGCGGCTGCCCGGTCCTTCTCGGCCGTACGCTGACCCGAGGAGTCCCAGGGGCCGGCGGCGGTCACCACGGAGGCGGTCAGTGCCAGTCCGGCGATGGCGGCGCCGGCGGTGTACTGCCAGGTCTTCACCGTTGTGACCTGCGTCGATACCGCTCGGCCGAGTCGTGCGGCCTGTGGCCCCACGGCTGTCGCGGCCCGCGCGAGACGGGGGCGTACGGCGCTCGCGACCCGCGCCACATGCGGTCTCGCGGCCCGCCACGGTCTCAGCTCCGGCACGACCACCAGCCCCTTTCGCGATCACACACGTGCGTGAGGGACACTTAACCACCAGAACTATGTGCTGATCATGGAGGAGCCACCGGTGGAGTTCGACGTCACGATCGAGATTCCGAAGGGTTCGCGGAACAAGTACGAGGTGGACCACGAGACCGGTCGGATCCGCCTGGACCGTCGCCTCTTCACCTCGACCGCCTACCCGACCGACTACGGCTTCGTCGAGAACACCCTCGGCGAGGACGGCGACCCGCTGGACGCGCTGGTCATCCTGGACGAGCCGACCTTCCCGGGCTGCCTCATCAAGTGCCGTGCGATCGGCATGTTCCGGATGACGGACGAGGCCGGCGGCGACGACAAGCTGCTGTGCGTCCCGGCGACGGACCCGCGCCAGGAGCACCTGCGGGACATCCACCACGTGTCGGAGTTCGACCGCCTGGAGATCCAGCACTTCTTCGAGGTCTACAAGGACCTGGAGCCCGGCAAGTCCGTCGAGGGCGCCGACTGGGTGGGCCGTACCGAGGCCGAGGCCGAGATCGAGCGGTCCTACAAGCGCTTCAAGGACCAGGGCGGCCACTGAGCCTGCAGTCCACTGACGGGTCGCACGCACACGCGTGCGGCCCGTTCCGGTTTCTGTGCGCATACTGAGGCTTGGCCTTGAGGCGTCGTACAGGGAGCGCTGCGCAAAGTGACGGATGCGGAGGACCGCAAGCCGCAGTCGGACGAGGCGAGCGGCACGTTCGACCCCGAGATCACATCCGAGTTCGCCCTTCCCGAAGGGCTCGCGGTCCCCAGGGGCGGCGGCGAGTCGGAGACGTCGTCCGAGTTCGCCCTCCCGGAGGGTCTGGACGTGCCGGCGGGGCCGACCGCCGAGCCGGAGGGGTCGGCGTTCAGCGCGCCGAGCACCTACCACAGCAAGGACGCGCCGCCCGCGTTCACCCCGGCGGGCGGGGTCCCCACGGTCGGCCTGACGAAGAACGTGCCGTGGCAGGACCGGATGCGCACGATGCTGCGCATGCCGGTGGCCGAGCGGCCCGCGCCCGAGCGGCCGCACAAGGCCGAGGAGGACGAGGGCCCCGCGGTCCCCCGGGTGCTCGACCTGACCCTGCGTATCGGCGAGCTGCTGCTGGCGGGCGGGGAGGGCGCGGAGGACGTCGAGGCGGCGATGTTCGCGGTCTGCCGGTCCTACGGCCTCGACCGCTGCGAGCCGAACGTCACGTTCACCCTGCTGTCGATCTCCTACCAGCCCTCGTTGGTGGACGACCCGGTGACGGCGTCGCGGACGGTCCGGCGGCGCGGTACCGACTACACGCGGCTCGCGGCCGTGTTCCGGCTGGTGGACGACCTCAGCGACGCGGAGACCCATGTCTCCCTGGAGGAGGCCTACCGGCGGCTCGCGGAGATCCGCCGCAACCGGCACCCCTACCCGACCTGGGTGCTGACCTCGGCGAGCGGGCTGCTGGCGGGGGCGGCCTCGGTGCTGGTCGGCGGTGACGCGATCGTGTTCGTCGCCGCCGCGCTCGGCGCGATGCTCGGCGACCGGCTGGCGTGGCTGTGCGCGGGGCGCGGGCTGCCGGAGTTCTACCAGTTCACGGTGGCGGCGATGCCGCCGGCCGCGATAGGGGTCGCGCTCAATCTCGCGCACGTGGACGTGAAGGCGTCCGCGGTCATCACCGGCGGGCTGTTCGCGCTGCTGCCGGGGCGGGCGCTGGTGGCGGCCGTGCAGGACGGTCTGACCGGCTTCTACATCACCGCCTCCGCGCGCCTGCTGGAGGTCATGTACTTCTTCGTGGGGATCGTCGCCGGGGTCCTGATCGTCCTGTACTTCGGCGTGAACCTGGGCGCCAAGCTGAACCCGGACGCGGCCCTGCACATCTCCGAGCGGCCGCTGTGGCAGATCGGCGCCTCGATGCTGCTGTCGCTGACGTTCGCGGTGCTGCTGCAGCAGGAACGGTCCACCGTGCTGGCCGTGACCCTGAACGGCGGTGTCGCCTGGTCGGTCTACGGCGCCCTGCGCTACGCCGGCGAGCTGTCGCCGGTCGCTTCCACGGCCGTCGCGGCGGGCCTGGTGGGCCTGTTCGGGCAGCTGCTGTCGCGGTACCGGTTCGCCTCGGCGCTGCCGTACACCACCGCGGCGATCGGGCCCCTGCTGCCGGGGTCGGCCACGTACTTCGGGCTGTTGTCCATCGCGCAGAACGACGTGGACAAGGGGCTGGTGTCGCTGGCCACGGCGGCGTCCCTGGCCATGGCCATCGCGATCGGGGTGAACCTGGGGTCGGAGATCTCGCGGTTGTTCCTGCGGCTTCCGGCCGGGGCCGGGGCGGGGCGCAGGGCGGCGAAGCGGACCAGGGGGTTCTGATCCGCGGCGCCTCGGTTCCCGCGCCCCTGACGGGGTGCTTCTAGTACCCCTGGTTGTGCGGGTACTGGTTGTTCTGCGGCTGGCCGTACTGCTGCTGCGGCGGGGGCGCGTAGCCCTGGGGGTACTGCTGGGCGTACGGCTGCTGCGGGGCGTACGGCTCCTGCTGGCCGTAGTACTGGTTGCCGTACTGCTGGGGGGGCTCCTCCACCGGGTCGATGCGGCGGAGCTGGGTCGTCGCGTCGTCCATGACCGGAGGCACCACGGCCGGGGGCTCGGCCGCCGCGCGCTTCTTCTTCTTCGAGCGCTCGCGGAGGTACTCGACGATGATCGGGACGACCGAGGCGAAGACGATCAGGACGAGGATCGCCTCGACGTTGGTCTTGATGAAGTCGATCTGGCCGAGCCAGTAGCCGGCGAGGGTGACGCCCGTGCCCCAGACGATGCCGCCGATGATGTTGTACGTGAGGAACGTGCGGTACTTCATGCGGCCGGCGCCCGCCACGATGGGGGCGAACGTGCGTACGATCGGCACGAAGCGGGCCAGGACGATCGCCTTGGGGCCGTACTTCTCCATGAACTCGTGCGCCTTCTCCAGGTTCTCCTGTTTGAAGAGCCTGGAGTTGGGGCGGTTGAAGAGCTTCGGGCCGAAGAACTTGCCGATCGTGTAACCGACCTGGTCGCCGATGACCGCGGCCAGCACGATCAGGGTGCACACCAGCCACAGCGGCTCACTGATGTAGGTCCCCTCAGCCACGAAGAGGCCCGCCGTGAACAGCAGGGAGTCGCCGGGGAGGAAGGCGAAGAGGCCGGACTCGGCGAAGACGATCAGCAGGATGCCGGGCAGGCTGAAGGTCTCGATGAGGTAGTCCGGGCTGAGCCACTCGGGGCCGAGCGCAAGGGTGGTCACGGGATTGTGGCTCCTGCGGGTGGGGCGGGCGGGGGAGGTGGTCAAACGTACCAACGCGGCACTGGTACCAACGCAGCGCTGGACGCCCAGGTTCCATGGGTTCCCACAGCATGCCCTGTGGGCCTGCCCGGACCAAGCCGTGCGGCCCGGTCCGGGCGGACCGCATCCGTCATCGATCCCTCACCGACTCCGTCACCGGGAAGAGTGACGGGCCGCGTTCGCCTTGATCGCGGTCCTGAGATGCTCGGCGAGACCGGGGCTCATGGAGTCGTAGTGGGCCTTGAAGCGCTCGTCCGAGACGTACATCTCGCCCAGGCCCTCGTGCATCTCGTACGAGCACGCGTAGAACCATCGGCAGATGTGCTGCCGGTGCTCCTCGGCCAGCTCCATCGCGGCCTCGCCGGTCGGCGGCTCACCGGCGGCCACCAGGGCGCCGTAGCGCTCGGCCCAGGCGGCCACCTCGGCCTGCATGCGCTTCCAGTCGTCCTTGGTGTAGGCCGCGGTGCGGCGCTGCGACTCGGCGTACGCCTCCGTGCCGCCCCAGCGCTGCTCCGCCTCCTCGGCGTACTGCTCGGGGTCGTGGTCGCCGAAGACCTCGAACCGCTCCTCGGGCGTGAGGTTGATCCCCATCCTGCGTGCCTCCATGGCGTGCTCCACGGCCGCGGCCATCTTCTGCAGCTTCTCGATCCGGGCGGTCAGCAGTGCGTGCTGGCGGCGCAGATGCGCGCGCGGGTCCGCGTCCGGGTCGTCGAGCAGGGCCGCGACCTCGTCGAGCGGGAAGCCGAGCTCCCGGTAGAACAGGATCCGCTGCAGCCGGTCGAGGTCGGCGTCGCTGTAGCGCCGGTGGCCCGCGTGGCTGCGCTCGCTCGGGGCGAGCAGGCCGATGTCGTCGTAGTGGTGCAGGGTGCGCACCGTGACCCCGGCGAAGCCGGCCACCTGTCCCACGGAGTAGCTCACTTCCGCTCCCTTCTCGGTACGCCCTCCACGGTGAGCCCTCACGTCACGTGAGGTGCAAGCCCGCGTGCCGACGGGCGCCGTTTGGGATGTTGAGTCCGCTTTGCCCGCTTATCGTGTGCCCGTGGATCAGGACACCGCGCGGCAGGCGCCCGCCACTCCCTCGACGCCGGCACGGGCGCTGCTGCCGTTGATCCTGCCTGCTCTGGTGGTGGGCGTGGCGGCGAGCCTGCTGTTCCTCGCGGTGAGCGGGCTGGCGGAGGCCCTCCAGGACGTGCTGTGGCAGGACCTGCCGGACGCGCTGGGCGTCGGCCGGTACTCGGCGCTGTGGATGATCGTCATGCTCACCTCGACCGGGGTGCTGGTCGGTCTCGTGGTGTGGAAGGCGCCCGGGCACGCGGGGCCGGATCCGGCCACCACCGGTCTGGAGACGGTCCCGCTGCCGCCGGTGGTCCTGCCGGGCCTGGCGCTGGCGGCGACGCTGATGCTCGCGGGCGGGCCGAGCCTGGGCCCGGAGAACCCGATCATCGCCGTGAACGTGGGGCTCGCGTACTGGCTCGGGCGCCGGTTCCTGCCCCGGCTGCCGGGCGGGACGTGGGTGGTGCTGGCGGAGGCCGCGACGATCGGCGCGCTGTTCGGTACGCCCGTGGCGGCGGCGCTGGTGATCTCGGAGGCACTGGCCGGGCGGAAGGCCCCGGGGGCGCTGTGGGACAACGTCTTTGCGCCGCTCACCGCGGCCGCCGCCGGCGCGATGACCACCACCCTGGTGGCCGAACCGAGCTTCGACCTCGGCCTGCCCGCGTTCGGCCGGCCCGGCTGGGGCGATCTGCTCGCCGCCCTGGTGATCGCGTCGGCGGGCGCGCTGCTCGGCATGGCGGCGGTGTACGCCTTCCCGTACGTGCACCGCGCCTTCTCCCGTCTCGGGCACCCCATGGTGGTGCTTCCGGTGGGCGGACTCGTCCTGGGCCTGCTCGGGGCCCTGGGCGGCCATCTGACGCTCTTCAAGGGGCTGGAGGAGGTCGGGGAGCTGGCCGCCGATCCCGGAGGCTGGTCGGCGGGCGAGTTCGCGACGATGACGGTCGTGAAGCTGGCCGCGCTGCTCGTCGCCGCGTCCTGCGGCTTCCGGGGCGGGCGGATCTTCCCGGCCGTGTTCATCGGGGCGGCCCTCGGCCTGTGCGCCCACGCCCTGGTGCCGGGGGTGCATCCGGCGGTCGGCATCGCGGCGGGCGTGCTCGGCATGCTGCTCGCCATCACCCGGCAGGGCTGGGTGAGTCTGTTCGTCGCCGCCGTCCTGGTGGCCTCCCCCGCGATCCTCGCCCTGCTCTGCATCGCGTCGCTGCCCGCCTGGCTGCTGGTGACGGGCCGGCCGCAGATGCAGCTGCGCGGGGACGGCAGTCCGGTCCGCTGAACCCCCTTCGCCAGGCGGAGACTTCGATGCCGCTGCCCAAGGGGCCCGGCAGGCCCGGGGAGTGCGTGCCCGCTGTCCGGGCACCCCTTCCACGGGGCGGCGGACCGGGTCGGCGGCGCTGGTGCCCGCGTACACCCGCCCGGCGGACCGCGAGGATCCCTCCGTCGGGCCGGGACACGGGCCCGGCGACCGCCTTCCGTCACCGAGCGGGCGAGCCCAGGGTGAAGGCGTGCCAGTGCACTCCGTCGGCGGCGAACCGACGCTGTGGGACCGGCCGGGGAGATCGGGGGCCGACGGGATGCGGGGCGGCCGGTCCGCCGGGCGCCCCCGGGGCCGCTCGGCGCCGCCCGCGCGCTCGCGCTCCTTTGTCGCGTCAGCGGCGCACGCGGTCAGACGCAGGGCCGCCCCGACGGCCCCGGCCAGCGCCTTCAGCGCCCTCAGCCGCCCCAGCACCCCCGACGCACCACGCTCCCGCACCATCTGAAATCCCATGGTTTCCCCCGATCTGCGGTGTCCAGCAGGCAATTGCTACTTCTGATACACCGCAGACCGGTTCGGGGTTCCCTCCTCCGGCGGACCGATCGCGCGGAGCCCCGGAACTACTTGCTCAGGCCCGCGAACCGCCGTACCGCCAGCGGGAAGAACACCGCCAGCAGCGCCAGCGGCCAGGCGACCGCCGCCCACACGTGCCCCGCCTCGCCGCCCGGACTGCCGAACAGGTCGCGTACGGCCGTGGCCGTGTGGGACATCGGGTTCCACTCGACCACCGTGCCCAGCCAGCCCGGCATGGAGTCGGGGGTGGCGAAGGCGTTGGAGAGGAAGCCGACCGGCCAGACGAGGATCTGGACGGCCTGCACCATCTCCGGCTTCCCGGCGACCAGCGCCAGTTCGATGCCGATCCACAGCATCGCGAACCGGAACAGCAGCAGGAGTCCCACGGCGGCCAGGAACGGACCCGCGCCGCCGTGCGCCCGCCAGCCGAGCGCGTAGCCCATGCCGATCATCACGGCCAGGCCCAGCACCGACTGGAGCATGTCGGCGACCGCCCGGCCCACCAGCACCGCGCCGCTCGCCATCGGCATCGAGCGGAAGCGGTCGACGACGCCCTTGTCGAGATCCCGGGTGACGGCGATCATCGTGCCCTCCAGGCCGAAGGCCATGGTGAGCGCGAGCATGCCGGGCACCAGGTAGCCGAGGTAGTCGCCGTCGATGCCGCGGCCGCCGCCCATCAGGTAGCCGAACATCAGCAGCAGCATCACGGGGAAGACCAGGTTGACGACGACCTGCACCGGCTGCCGTGCCCAGTGGGCGAGTTCGCGCCGGGTCATGGTCCAGGAATCGGTCAGCGCGTAGCTGCTCACGCGGCCTCCTTCACTCGGGGGTCGCCGGTGAGATGCAGGAACACCTCGTCCAGCGTCGGGCGCCGCAGCACCACGTCCTCCGCCTCGATGCCGGCCACCTCCAGGGCCCGTACGACCCCGGAGAGAGCCGCCATGCGGTCGGTGACCGGGGCGCTCAGCCGACGGCGGTCGGTGTCGACCGAGACGCCCGCCGGGTCGAACGGCAGCAGTGCCACCGCCGCGCCCAGTTGGCCGGCGTCGCGCAGGACGACGTCGATGCGGTCGCCGCCGGTCGCCGCCTTCAGTTCGTCGGCCGTGCCGTCCGCAACGACACGGCCCGCGTCGACGACCGAGATGCGGTCGGCGAGCTGGTCGGCCTCCTCCAGGTACTGCGTGGTGAGCAGGACCGTCGTACCGCCGCCGACCAGGGAGCGGACCGCGGCCCAGACCTCGGCGCGGCCGCGCGGGTCGAGGCCGGTGGTGGGCTCGTCCAGGAACAGCACCTCCGGGTCGGTGATCAGGGACGCGGCGAGGTCCAGGCGGCGGCGCATGCCGCCGCTGTACTGCCGTACCGCCTTGCGGCCGGTGTCCGCGAGGCCGAAGCGCTCCAGCAGTTCGTCGGCCCGCACGCGCGCGTGGCGGGCGCCCAGGTGGTAGAGGCGGCCGAACATCTCCAGGTTCTGGCGGCCGCCCAGCTCCTCGTCGAGGGCCGCGTGCTGGCCGAGCAGGCCGATGCGGAAGCGGACCGCGCGGGCCTGCTTCAGCACGTCGTGCCCCGCCACTTCGACCCGGCCTGCGTCCGGCCGCAGGAGCGTCGACAGGATGCGGACCAGAGTGGTTTTGCCGGCGCCGTTCGGTCCGAGGATCCCGTGCACCGTGCCGCGCGCGACCAGCAGGTCGAGCCCGTCCAACGCCTTCTTGTCGCCGTACTTCTTGTGTGCGCCTTCGACGGTGATCGCCGTGTCGGCCAACAGAACTCCCTCGCTAGTCAAACTTGACTACGAAGGCAACATATCCCCCCGACCGCATTCGTCAAACTTGATTAGTGCGCATCCCCGGGATGCCGCTCGCCCGTCCCGTACGGGTTCTCCTGATCGTCCGCCAGCACGGCCACGAAGGGCTCACCCTCCCCCGCGAACGTGTAGGCCCCGCCCTCGATCCGCTCGATCAGGCCCCCGGTCCACTCGGCCTCGGCGTCGGCCGTGTGGAGCCAGAGGTTCATGATCTCGCCGATGTGGCCGAGCTGCCCGGGGCCGTCCTCGGGGACGTAGTGCTCGGTGACGGCCCCGCGCCACTCCTCGATCCGCCGGATGCGCTCCTTGAGCAGGGCCACCGTCTCCTCGCGCGGCAGGTCGACCATGAATCCGATGGCCGCCGACTTCATGTCCGTCTTCTGGTCGTACGAGGTCAGTGCCTCGCGCACCAGTCGGAGGTACTCCTCGGTGCCCTGCTCGGTGATCTCGTACTCGGTGCGGGGCGGGCCCCCGGCGGTGGACGGCGCGATCTCGTGGGCGTGGAGCAGTCCCTGTTTCGCCATCTGTTTCAGGGCGTGGTAGATCGAACCGGGCTTGGCGTTGGACCACTCGTGCGCGCCCCAGTACTCCAGGTCGTTGCGCACCTGGTAGCCGTGGGCCCGCCCGTGCTGGCGCACCGCGCCCAGCACGAGGAGACGGATCGCTGACATGCGCTCCAGGTTATGACCCGCGGGCCTCAGCCTTCGGCGAGGGCCACCAGTTCGAAGGCCGTCTTGCCGTCGAGCGACTCGCGGACGATGTCGGCGTGGCCCGCGTGCCGGGCGGTCTCCCGGATCAGGTGCAGGACCAGCCAGCGCACGGACACGCGCTCGTCCTTCGGGAACCAGGGCTGGTCCGGCAGCGCGAAGGTGTCGTCCAGACTCGGCACCGAGCGGACGAACTCCTCCGTCACGGCGGCCACCTTCTCCCAGTAGTCCAGCTGCGAGGCGACCGTCTCGCCGTCCACCAGGACGAAGCACTCGTGCCAGTTGGACTGGTCCCGCTTGACCGCCGGCGGCTCGCCCTTGGCCAGCGAGACCCAGTACTGCTCGACCTCGGCCACGTGCTTGACCAGCCCGGCCAGGGACAGCTCGCTGGCGCTGGGCCGCGAGGACGCCTGCTCGTCCGTCAGCCCGAGCACCGCCCGGCGGATCCCGCCGCGCTGCTCGGTCAGGAAGTTGAGCAGGGCACCGCGCTCGTCGCCGTGCGCCTCTGCGGGAACGTGGGTGACCATGGCCGGCCGCCTTTCGTCGGGGTGACTCCTTGCCTGACACCGACGAAACTACGGGCCATCGAGGACAGCTACGGTCCTCAATGGCCCGCATGGAGCGAAATACTCAGAACGGGAACCCGCTCCGCCCGTGCTGCACCGAGATCCACTTCACCGTGGTGAACGAGTCCAGCATCGTCTCGCCGTTCAGGCGGCCCACGCCGGAGCTCTTCTCGCCGCCGAAGGGGACGATCGGCTCGTCGTGGACGGTGCCGTCGTTCACGTGGAACATGCCGGTGTCGATCCGCTTGGCGAAGGCCACGCCCCGCTCGATGTCGCCGGTGTGGACGGCGCCGCTCAGGCCGTACGGCGTGTCGTTGACCAGGCGTACGGCCTCTTCCTCGCCCTCGAAGGGGATGAGGAAGGCGACCGGGCCGAAGACCTCCTGCCGGAGCAGGGCGGAGTCGGCGGGCAGGCCGGTCAGGACGGACGGCTCGATCAGGTTGTCGGTGGTGGTGCCGTGCACCAGGGCGGTCGCGCCCTCCGCGATCGCCTGCTCGACGACGCCCGAAATGGCGTCCGCCTGCGAGGAGTTGATGACCGGGCCGATCACGGTCTCCGGGTCGCGCGGGTCGCCGGTCTTGAGGGTCCTGACCTTGGCGACGAACTTCTCGGTGAACTCCTCGGCGACCGAGCGGTCGACCAGGACGCGGTTGGCGGCCATGCAGACCTGGCCCTGGTGGACGTACCGGCTGAAGACGGCCGCGTCCACGGCGTAGTCGATGTCGGCGTCGTCGAGGACCACCAGCGCGCTGTTGCCGCCGAGTTCGAGGACCGAGCGCTTGAAGTGCGAGGCGCAGACGGTGGCGACGTGGCGGCCGACCTTGTCGGAGCCGGTGAAGGAGATGACCTTCGGGACCGGGTGCTCGATGAAGGCGTCGCCGATCTCGGCGATGTCGGTGACGACGACGTTGAGCAGGCCGGCGGGCAGGCCCGCGTCCTCGAAGATCTTCGCTACCAGGGTGCCGCCGACGATCGGGGTGTTCTGGTGCGGCTTGAGGACCACGCCGTTGCCGAGCGCGAGGGCCGGGGCGACCGACTTCAGCGACAGCAGGAAGGGGAAGTTGAAGGGGCTGATCACACCGACCACGCCGACCGGGACGCGGTAGACGCGGTTCTCCTTGCCGTCGACCGGCGAGGGGATGATCCGGCCCTCGGGGCGCAGCGCCAGGTGGATGGACTCGCGCAGGAACTCCTTGGCGAGGTGGAGTTCGAACCCCGCCTTCAGTCGCGTACCGCCGAGTTCGGCGATGATGACCTCGGCTATCTCCTGCTCGCGGTCCTCTATCAGGCGCAGGGCCTTCTCGAACACGCCGCGGCGGGCGTACGGGTTGGTCGCGGCCCACTCCTTCTGGGCGCGGGCGGCGGCCCGGTAGGCCTGATCCACCTCGTCGACCGTGGCTATGGTGATCGACGCGAGCTTCTCACCGTCGTACGGGTTGAAGTCGATGATGTCCCAGGAGCCGGTGCCCGGGCGCCATTCACCGTCGATGTACTGCTGAGCCAGGTCGGTGAAGTAGGACGACATGTGATCCCTCAATCCCCAGCAGACACCCTGATCCCGGTCGATCGCTCCTGATCGCCTTCAAGCGCCGCTGATCGCCATCGATCGCTGCTGACCAATCTGCACGGTCTGATCGCACGTCATCGTACTTGTGTTTCAAGAGAGTTGGAGGAGACCTCGGAGAAGGTCGCGGCTCTCGTCCGGCCCCGGGCTGTCCTGCTGGAGCTCCTTGAGCGCCTTCTCGTACTGGGTGACGTCCTCGCGCTTGTCCAGGTACAGCGCGCTGGTGAGCTGCTCCAGGTAGACGACGTCGGAGAGGTCGGACTCGGGGAAGCTGAGGATCGTGAAGGCGCCGGACTCGCCCGAGTGCCCGCCGAAGCTGAACGGCATGACCTGCAGCCGTACGTTGGGGCGTTCGGAGACCTCGATGAGGTGCTGGAGCTGCCCCCGCATCACCTCGCGGTCGCCGTAGGGGCGGCGCAGGGCGGCCTCGTCGAGGACGATGTGGAACTCGGGGGCGTTCTCGTCGACGAGGTGCTTCTGACGCTCCAGGCGCAGCGCCACTCGCCGTTCGACGTCGGCCTCGCTCGCGCCCTTCATCCCGCGCCGGACCACCGCGCGGGCGTAGGCCTCGGTCTGCAACAGGCCGTGCACGAACTGCACTTCGTAGGCGCGGATGAGGGAGGCGGCGCCCTCCAGGCCCACATAGGTGGGGAACCAGCTGGGCAGCACGTCGGAGTAACTGTGCCACCAGCCCGCGACGTTGGCCTCCTTGGCGAGCGAGAGCAGCGAATTGCGCTCCACCTCGTCCGTGATGCCGTACAGCGTCAACAGGTCTTCGACGTCCCTGGTCTTGAAGCTCACCCGGCCCAACTCCATCCGGCTGATCTTCGACTCGGACGCGCGGATCGAGTACCCGGCGGCCTCGCGCGTGATCCCGCGTGCCTCCCGCAGTCGCCTCAGTTGCGAGCCGAGCAGCATGCGCCGCACCACCGATCCGGGCTCTCCCGCGCTCACGTTCGCCAGCCTCCCCAACTCTTTCAGGGCCCGAAGTCTGCCACTAAATCACTCCGAGCTGTACTCGTCTGATTACAGAGATGGAAAGAAGCCAAAGATTTCCATCAGGAAGGGAGAGCAAGAAGGCAAGTCGAGGGTGTGAGGATGGCGGAAAAAATGGCCAACAAGCGGTACGGGAGGGCCCAATTCGGTCACGTGCACGTGCATCTGCCCTTGCATCTGCTGTACGCATCCGAAACCATGGTCCCGCGCAACCGCTGCATCGCAACGACCGCGAATTCCCGGGAGTGCCTCGCATGGGGACGAATGGATCGACCATGCTCAAGCCGTTACGGCAGGGCCTTCCGCCGCTGGATCCCGCGGCCGCGTCCAACGCCGCTTCCTGCGCCCTTCCCGCCCGCTACGAAGCGGTGCGCGAAGCACGGCGGTTCACCCGCAGAACCCTCGACCAGTGGGAGACGGGCGACCGCTTCGACGACATCTGCCTGGTCGTCTCCGAACTCGTCACCAACGCGCTGCGCCACGCCCTGCCGGCCGGTGCCGCGCGGGTACCGGAGCAGTCCCCGCCCGTGCGGCTGCACCTGATGCGGTGGACCGAGCGGCTGGTGTGCGCGGTACGCGACCCGAGCCACGACAGCCCGGTCGCGCGCGACGCGGAGGAGGACTTCTCGGCGGAGTCCGGCCGCGGCCTGTTCCTGGTCGACTCCTTCAGCGACAGCTGGGGCTGGCACCCGCTCGCGGGCACGCTGAACGGCAAGGTGGTCTGGGCCCTGTTCCGCCTGCAGGTGCCGCCGCAGGCGAGCTCCGCGGACTGAGGAACCACGGCACTTCGGGGTACTGCGGTTCTACGCGCGTCAACAGAGGAAACACGCCGTTCGCCGCGGAAGGTCCGCCGCTCGACCGGCGGCGCTTCAGCCCACGATCAGGTGGTCGAACTCGCCGTCCTTGACGCCCAGCAGCATCGCCTCGATCTCCGCGCGCGTGTAGACGAGCGCGGGACCGTCGGGGAAGCGTGAGTTGCGTACGGCCACGTCCCCTCCGGGCAGCCGGGCGAACTCCACGCAGGAGCCCTGCGAATTGCTGTGCCTGCTCTTCTGCCAGGCGACGCCACTGAGGCGGGCGGCGGCCATGCCGTTGTACACGCCGGACGCGTCGTCAACGTCGTACACGTCGTGGTCCACAGGTCGCTCCCCGGTGGTGCACTGGCTGGTGTGGCCATTGATGCAGCGGTCAACTGACCCGGATCATAACCCTGTTCATGTGCGGATGCATGAGCAGATGCACGTGCACGCGGGGTGTTCCTGCGATTACAGCCGCGGCGGCCCCCCACGTTCTAGGGACAGAGACGCACGCAACGCCCTTGTTGTTCCAACTTTCATGCACAAACCCCCGTCCGGCGCCTGCGGACGGGGGTTGTCGGAGGTCAGGGGGATCAGCGGCTCGCGTACGGCAGCAGCGCCATCTCCCGCGCGTTCTTGATCGCCCTGGCCAGCTGCCGCTGCTGCTGCGCGGAGACCCGGGTCACGCGGCGGCTGCGGATCTTGCCGCGGTCGGAGATGAACCGGCGCAGCAGGTCGGTGTCCTTGTAGTCGATGTACTCGATCCCGGCCTGGTCGAGCGGGTTCGGCCGGTTCTTGGCGGGCTTGCGTTCCGTCTTGCGGGACATGGGGGTTCAGACCTCCAGGAGGGTGTCGAAGGCGGGCGGGAGCTGCTTCCAGGCGTCGCGCCCGGCGGCGTACTCGGCGTCGGTGAGCAGGCAGGACTCCAGCAGCTCGGCCAGGCCGTCCCGGTCCAGGCCGGGCGAGGTGAAGACGAGGTGCTGGCAGCAGTCGCCGTGCTCGGGGTGCCAGTCCAGCGCGGCGGCGGCGCGGCGCACCGGCGGGACCATCTCCCAGGCGGCGTCCGGGAGCGAGGCGAGCCAGGGGCCCGCGCTCTCCACGCACAGGGCGCCGCCCGCGGCGTCCCAGTGCAGCAGGACGTCGGGCTTGTCGGCGAGCCAGAACCGGCCCCGGCTGCGCGCCGCGGCGCAGGTCAGGTCCTCCAGCGCCTGGTACAGCCGCTCGGGGTGGAACGGCCGGCGGCGGTGCCACACCAGCGTCGACACCCCGTGCGCGTCGGCCTCGGCGGGCAGCAGCGCGCAGGCCGGGTGCTGGGCGGCGGCCGCCGCCTCCACATCGAAGCCGGCGAGTACGGCGCCCGCCAGGTCACCGTGGCCGATCAGGACCTGGCGGGCCGTCGGGTGCAGCTGGGCCAGCAGCTCGCGGTCCTCGTCGTCGGCCTCCTCGGACTCGACGAGGGCGAGGACGGGCGCGTACTCCAGCTGCCGGGCGAAGGTGTCGGCGACCGTGCGCTGGTCGGTGGCGGCTGCGGCGAGGCCGCCGTCGGCCAGGTCGTCGCCGTTGGCGAGGTAGGGCAGCAGCAACGCCGGGTCCACGGCCGTGACGACGCCGGTGACGGTGAGGCCGCCGGCCGCGACGACCTCCGCCATCGCCTTGGGCTCGACGGAGTCCCACAGCTCGACGACCGCGAGCGGGGTGTCACCGGCGTCCCGGATGCGCTCCAGCTCCGGCACCAGGTCCTCGCGCAGCGCGCAGCAGGCGCAGTCGTTGACGAGGGGTGCCTCGCCGGCGTCCCGGATGCCGGTGGCGTCGCGGATCGTCCGTACGACCGTGCCGGCGGCGGCCGTCGCCAGGTCGTGGTGGAGTACGACGCTGCCGGGCACCTCGGCGAGCAGCCGGTCCACGGCCGCCTTGCGGGCGTCGGCGTGCAGCCCGCCGACGATCACGACGGGGAGCATCAGTCCTGCTTTCCGTACCGGCGCTCGAAGCGCTCGACGCGGCCGGCGGTGTCCAGGACGCGGGCCGTGCCCGTGTAGAAGGGGTGGCTGACGTTCGAGATCTCGACGTCCACGACCGGGTAGGTGTTGCCGTCCTCCCACTCGATCGTCTTCTCGCTCGTCATCGTCGAGCGGGTGAGGAAGGCGTAGTTCGCGGCCCGGTCACGGAAGACGACGGGGCCGTACGGGGGGTGGATTCCCTGGCGCATGGCGGTTCAGCGCTCCTCTCGGAAGTCGACGTGGCGGCCGACGACCGGGTCGTACTTGCGCAGGGTCATGCGGTCCGGGTCGTTGCGGCGGTTCTTGCGGGTCACATAGGTGTAGCCGGTGCCGGCGGTGGACCGGAGCTTGATGACCGGGCGGAGTTCGTTGCGAGCCATGCTGGTATCTTACTGAAAATGAATTCCATTTACACACCCCGTTCGAGAGAGGTGCATCACCCGTGTCCGCCCACTGCATGCTGACCGGCGCCCGGCCGGGCTTCGGCAACACCATCTCCTTCTCCCACCGGCGGACCTCCCGCCGCTTCGACCCCAACATCCAGGCCAAGCGGTACTGGTTGCCGAGCGAGGGCCGGTACGTCCGGCTGAAGCTGAGCGCGAAGGGGATCAAGACCGTCGACACGATCGGCATCGAGGCGGCCGTGGCGCGGATCCGCGCGCGGGGGGTGCGGGTCTGATGGCGAAGAAGAGCAAGATCGCGAAGAACGAGAAGCGGCAGGAGATCGTCGCGCGGTACGCCGCCCGACGCGCCGAGCTGAAGGAGATCATCCGGCGGCCGTCGTCGACCGACGCCGAACGGCTCGCCGCCCGGCGGGAGCTGGACCGGCAGCCCCGCGACGCGAGCCCCACGCGCGTGCGCAACCGCGACCAGGTGGACGGCCGCCCGCGCGGGTACTTCCGGGCGTTCGGGCTGTCCCGGGTGTCCCTGCGGGAGCAGGCGCACGCCGGGTTCCTGCCGGGGGTGCGCAAGTCCTCCTGGTAGTCGTGCGCGGGGTTCCTGCCGGGAGCAGGCGCACGCCGAGGGGCTGCCCGGGTGCGCGGGTTCCCTCGGCAGTCGTGCACGGAGGTCCTGCCGGGAGCAGGCGCACGCCGAGGGGCCGCCCCGGTGCGCGGATTCTCTCGGCAGTCGTGCACGGAGGTCCTACCGGGAGCAGGCGCACGCCGAGGTGCTGCCCCGGTGCGCGGGTTCTCTCGGCAGTCGTGCACGGAGGTCCTGCCGGGAGCAGGCGCACGCCGAGGGGCCGCCCCGGTGCGCGGATTCTCTCGGCAGTCGTGCACGGAGGTCCTGCCGGGAGCAGGCGCACGCCGAGGTGCTGCCCCGGTGCGCGGGTTCTCTCGGCAGTCGTGCACGGAGGTCCTGCCGGGAGCAGGCGCACGCCGAGGGGCTGCCCGGGTGCGCGGGTTCTCTCGGCAGTCGTGCGCGAACTCACAGGTTCCCCGCGGGTTACGTGCTGGTAGCTTGCTGCGGTCGGAGCGTCCGATCCGCTCACCTTGGGGGCCTGCAGTGACTTCGGCGACGTACACGCGCGTGGTGCGCGAGCGAGGGCGGATCGCGGCGGCGGCCGCGGGGCTTACGTGTGCGCTCGTGCTGGGCGGTTGCAGTGACGGCGGTTCCTCGGACGAGGCCTCGCCCAGTCCGAGTGCCACGCCCTCCGCCACGCAGACCGCGGACACCGGCGGGGGCGACGGCGGTACGGCCTCCCCCGCCGGTGACCTGGAGGGCAGCTGGCTGGCGACCACCGACGGCAACGCCGTCGCGCTGGTCGTCACCGGCAGCCGCGCCGGTCTGTTCGCGACCGGCGGGACGGTGTGCAGCGGCACCGTGGACGACGGCGAGACGATTCGCCTCACGTGCACGGACGGCAGCAAGGACCGGTCGACCGGGACGGTCGACTCCGTCGGCAAGACGCGGCTCAAGGTCACCTGGGAGGGCGGCCTCGGCTCCGAGACGTACCGGAAGGCCGAGGGCGCCGAGCTGCCGACCGGACTGCCGACGGACGGTCTCGGGTCGTGACCCACGGTTCGTGATCTTCGGGGATCCTCGGATCCCCAGGGGTCGGCAACCGGCTCGGAGCCGTATGCGTGATGATCCATGCACGCGATCAGCTCCGCACCCCCCGAGGACACCACATGCGCGCCACCGTCTTCCGCCTCCCTGCCCTCGCCGCCCTCTCCGCGGCCCTTCTGCTGACCTCCTGCAGTGACGGAGGAAGCGACGAGGGCGGCGATGCCACGGCCGCCTGCGCGCTCGGCAGGATGGACGTCCGGGTCGGTCCCGCCAACGCCGCGCCCGCCGCCGGAGACACCGGCAACGTGCCCGTCACCCTCACCAACACCGGCCCCGAGTGCACCCTGGACGGCCTGCCGGCCGTCACCCTCAAGGCGGGCGACACCTCGGCGGAGGTCTCCCCCGACCCCGCCGCCACCGCACGGAAGCTGACGCTCGCCGAGGGCGGCTCGCTGTCCTTCACCGTCACCTACGCGCGCGGGGAGGGCGATCAGAGCCTCGCGGCGAAGACGGCCGAGTTCACCCTGCCCGGCGCCGACACGACGGAGGACTTCCCGTGGTCGTACGGCGATGTGGCGCTCAAGGGCGGGAAGCCGGATGCCACGGTGAGCGGGTTCCTGCCGACGGGTGACTGAGGCCGCGTCGGCTCCGGGGGCGCTCGGGCTCACCGGGGACGCCACCGTCAGGCGGTTCCCGCCGACCGGCGACCGAGCCGCGTCAGGCCAGCGGCCGTCTGGCCCTCACCTGGGCCCGGTCGGCCGCCTCGGCGCCCTGGGTCCAGCCCGCGGTGTCGTTGATGCCGCGCAGGCGGGTGGTGGTGGTCTCGGGGAACATGTGGTCCAGGCGGTTGGTGACGGCGACGTCACGGGAGGCCAGTACCGGCAGCAGGTCGTCGCTGACCTGGGTCTCGGCCGCCTGCGCGAGCCGGGTGCCGATGCGGTGCGCGTACGCGGCGAGGAAGGACTGCCGGAAGGTCTTGGTCCGCTTCCGCCCGCCCGCGCGCGCTTGCGCCTCCGCCTTCGTCATCGCCGTCTGCGCCTGGACGAGCAGCGAGGTGTAGAGCAACTCGGCCACCTCCAGGTCCGGCTCGAAACCGACGACGGTGGAAAAGCCGAAGGGCTCGTTCCACACCGCCCGGCAGTGGTTCGCGGCGGCCACCGCGTCCAGCAGCACAGCCTTGGCCTGCTCGTACGGCGGTTCGACGCCGATCCGGCAGGCGCTCGGCACGTCGGCGGCCGGGGCCTGCGCCGACAGTACGGCCTCGTCGACGCTGTGCCGGGCCATCAGTTCCTGCGCCTTGGCGGTCAGCGCCTCCGCCTCCTCCGGGTAGCCGGTCGCCTCCGCCTTGGCGAGCAGCGCGCGGATCCGGGTGAGCATGCGGGACTCGGGCCGGTGCGACCGCTGAGGCTCGTCGAGGCGTTCGAGGGACGGCAGGCGCAGCAGCAGGCGGTACAGCTCCAGAACGGCCGTCGCGCGCGAGAAGCGGTCGGTGCGCGGCGGCCCGTCCACGCTCGCGGCCAGCTCGTCGAGCTGCGCGCGCCAACGCGGGCCCCGGGGGCCGTCGTCCGGCGCCTGCGCGCCGATCAGGGCCGACACCAGCTGTACGTGTACGTCGTCCAGCTCGCGTCGGACGACGCGGACGACGTCGGCGGGCTGCCAGCCGCGGCGCCAGGCCGACGCGACGAACTCCGTGCCCCGGCGCTCCAGCTCGCGGTCCGCGCCGGGGTCGGCGGCGAGGAGGGAGGCGCCGGTGTCCAGGGCCGTGTCCGAGTCGGTGTGCAGGGCGGCCTGGAAGGCGAGGTCGACGGTGCGGGGCGTACTCACGTGAGGATCGTGCCATGGGGTGGGAGGGCAGGCAGGGCGTCAACCCGGGGTTGACGCATGCGGCCGGCTTCGGCGTCACCGGGCACGGACAGGCGGCGGAGGAAAAGGAATACGTAGCCGACTCGCTCTCGCGGTTCCGGAGGATCGGCGAGCAGATGAGGGCCGGAGGGGCCAGACCAGGCCGGGCCGTCACGGTTCCGGAAGATCGGCGAGCAGACGGGGGATGGAGGGGTCAGACCGGACCGCGGAGCTGGGGCCACTGTCAGACCCCCCTGCCACACTCGCAGCATGACCGACCGCTGGGCGCTCGCTCCGGCCGAGGACGGTGGCGTTGAGGTCGCCCCCCTCGGCCCGGACGGGCTGCCCGCCGGACCGGTGCGCAGGGAACCGGACCTGGCCGAGGCCGTGCGCGGGCGCCCGGAGGTCGCGCGGTGGGTGTGGCGGTCCACCGCCGAGGTCTATCCGCGCCTGCTCGCCACGGGGGTGCGAGTGGAGCGGTGCTACGACATCGAGGACGCCGAGACCCTCCTGCTCGGCCACGCGGGCCGCTACGGCGAACCCCGTTCCGCGGCCGCCGCCCTGGCCCGGCTGCGCGGCGGGCCCGTACCGCCCGACCCTCCCCAGCGGTCCGCCGAGCCGGGCGCCCAGTCGCCCCTCTTCGAGCCGCAGTCCGCCCATGTGCCGCTCGCCGACCTGATCGAGGTCTACGCCGACCAGCAGCGCCGCCACGACGCCACCGCGCACCCCGACCGGATGCGGCTGCTGACGGCGGCCGAGTCGGCCGGGATGCTGGTGGCCGCGGAGATGAACCGGGCCGGGCTGCCGTGGAGCGCCGAGGTGCACCGTGGGGTTCTGCACGAACTGCTGGGCGAGCGCTACGCGGGCGGGGGTGAGCCGCGACGGCTGGCCGAGCTCGCGGACGAGGTCTCCGCGGCGTTCGGCCGACGCGTCCGGCCCGATCTGCCCGCGGACGTCATCAAGGCCTTCGCTCAGGCCGGCATCAAGGTCAGGTCGACGCGGCGCTGGGAGATCGAGTCCCTGGACCATCCGGCCGTGAAGCCGCTGGTCGAGTACAAGAAGCTGTACCGCATCTGGGTGGCCCACGGCTGGTCCTGGCTCCAGGACTGGGTGCGCGACGGCCGCTTCCGGCCGGAGTTCCTCGCGGGCGGGACGGTCACCGGGCGGTGGGTGACCAACGGCGGTGGCGGGCTGCAGATCCCCAAGGTCATCCGGCGGGCCGTCGTCGCCGACCCGGGCTGGCGGCTCGTCGTCGCCGACGCCGACCAGATGGAGCCGCGCGTCCTGGCCGCGATCTCCCGCGACCCCGGGCTGATGGAGGTGGCGGGGCGGGAGAGCGACCTCTACCAGTCGGTGTCCGACCGGGCCTTCTCCGGCGACCGCGACCAGGCCAAGCTCGCGGTGCTCGGCGCGGTCTACGGCCAGACCTCCGGCGACGGCCTGAAGAACCTCGCCGCGCTGCGCCGCCGCTTCCCGCTCGCGGTGGCGTACGTCGACGAGGCCGCGCGGGCCGGCGAGGAGGGGCGGCTCGTACGGACCTGGCTGGGCCGGACCTGCCCCCCGGCGGCCGGGGCGGGCGAGGACCTGGAGGAGGAGGCGGGTATCCCGACCGCCGAGGACGACTCCGACGACCGTCAGCAGTGGGTACCGGGCTACGCCTCCACCAACGCCCGCGCGCGGGGCCGCTTCGCCCGGAACTTCGTCGTCCAGGGCAGCGCCGCCGACTGGGCCCTCCTGCTCCTCGCCGCCCTGCGCCAGGCCTGCGCGGGCATGGCGGCCGAGCTGGTCTTCTTCCAGCACGACGAGGTCATCGTGCACTGCCCGAAGGAGGAGACCGAGGCCGTCGTGGCCGCGATCCGGCAGGCCTCGGAGCTGGCGGGACGGCTGACGTTCGGGGATACCCCGGTGCGGTTTCCGTTCACGACGGCGGTGGTGGAGTGCTATGCCGACGCGAAGTGAGGGGCGGGGGCGGGGAGGGACGGGGCGACTGGACTCAACGGGAGCATTTGGCTGGGGCTGGTGGCAACGGGGGCAGCCGGAGTCGACGCGGAGCGATCATCCGAAGCCCGCGACGCACGATCAGTCGATGTCGCCCAGGAGCTCGCGGAGTTCGGCGGCGACCGTCTTCTCTTCCGTGCCGTCCAGCGCGGCGAGCGCCGTCCGCCAGGCCTCGTACGCCTCCTCGACGTGTCCCCGGTCGCGCAGGATCAGACCGTACTGGTGGCGGGCGAGACCGCCGATATAGCCGTCGGCGCGGGCGTCGGCGCGGCTCAGCAGTTCGGCGCACTCGCGGTCGGCCCGTTCCGTCCGGCCGAGCAGGCGCAGGGCGCGAACCAGTCCGAGCCGGGACTGGGACTCACCGTGCCAGTCGCCGTGGCCACCGAGGATCCGGTGGCTCTCCTCGAAGTGCGTGACGGCGGCGGCCGGTTCGCCCAGGGTGAGATGGGCGTAGCCGATGTTGCAGTGCGCGGCGTGCTGCACGATGACGTTGCCGATCTCGGCCCCGATCGCGAGCGAAAGCCGGTGCTGTTCGATGGCGGCACGGGGGTCGGTGTGCTCGTACAGGTTGCCGAGGTGGCCGTAGGTCACGGCCTCGCCCCAGGGGTCGTCGATCTGCCGTGACAGCTCCAGGCTCTGGCGCAGCGCCTCCCCGGACTCGGCGTACCGGCCGAGGTTCTCCAGCAGCAGGCCCCGGTTCTGCAGGCAGCGCCGGATCCGGGAGACCTCGCCGAGCCGCCGCCACAGTTCAAGGGACTGGTCGACGAGCGCGAGGGCCTCGCTCTGGCGGCCGGTGAGGAAGCGCAGTCCTGCCAGGTCACCCAGCGCGTACGCCTCGGCGACCTGGTCCCCGAGCCGCCGCGCCACCCGGAGCGCGGCCTGCCCGAGCCCCTCCATCTCGGAGACGCGGCCGCCGCGTTGGAGGTAGGGGAAGAGCAGGCGCAGGAGGGTGGAGACATGGGCGGCGATGCCGTCGTCTGGCGCGTCCGCGTACCGCTCGACGAGGGCGACGATGTTCTCCAGTTCCGAGCCGCACCAGGCGAAGGCCTCTTCGGAGGAGGCGAAGGGAGGTACGGACAGGGCGTGCGCCGCGTGCTCGGGCGGCTGCGACGGGGTCGGGCGGCGCCGGTCCTCCTGGTCGAGGCCGGGCTCGACGATCGCGGTGAGGGCGCGTTCGGCGACGGCCGTGTACCAGCG
Source organism: Streptomyces sp. TRM68416 (assembly GCF_014596915.1). Lineage (GTDB taxonomy): Bacteria > Actinomycetota > Actinomycetes > Streptomycetales > Streptomycetaceae > Streptomyces. The sequence goes on along the minus strand of NZ_JACVWU010000004.1, from coordinate 361,717 downwards.
CACGGCCGTGCGGGCGATGTCGGGGGCGTGCCGGGTGTCCGTCAGCTCGCGCACGAAGTCGCGGACCAGGTCGTGGGGGGCGTACCGGCCGTACGCGGTCTCCTCCAGGAGGGCCACGTCGACGAGCCGGTCGAGCGCGGCCTCGGCGGGGGCGGTGTCGGTGCCGAGGAGACGGGCGATGAGGGGGGCGCCGTAGGTGGGCAGGTCGAGCCCGCCCAGGCGGCGCAGGGCGAGTGCGGCGTCGCGGTCGGTGCGGCGGCCCGAGGCGGCGAGCGCGTCGTGGGCCACGGCAAGGGAGCGGCGTACGGACAGGTCGTCGTACTCCAGGTGCCGCAACCGCCCTTCCGTGGCGGCCAGTTGATCGGCGAGCACGTCGGGGGTGAGAGCCCGGCGGGCGGCCAGTCGGGCGGCGACGATGCGCAGGGCGAGCGGGAGGCGGCCGGTGAGTTCGACGAGGGGGTGGGCGGCGTCGATGCGGTCCTCGTCGTCGGGGCCCTCGGCCTCGTCACGGCCGGACACCGTGCGCAGCAGGGTCGCGCTCTCCTCCGCGGACAGCGGGTCGAGCGGGAAGCGGCGGACACCGTCGAGTGCGGTGAGCGGCGAACGGCTGGTGACGATCACCGCGCAGTCGGCACCGGCCGGCAGCAACGGCCGTACCTGTGCGGCGTTCGCCGCGTCGTCCAGGACCAGGAGGGTGCGGGTCGGCGCGAGCAGCGAGCGGAGCAACGCGGCGGCCGCGTCAGGGTGTTCGGGGATGGCGCGGGGGTCCGCGCCGACGTCACGCAGCAGCGCGGCGAGCGCCTGGCCGGGGGCGAGGGGGGTCATCCCGGGGGTGGCACCGTGCAGATGGACGTAGAGCTGGCCGTCGGGGAAACGTTCCCGCAGCCCGTGGGCGACATGCAGCGCGAGGGCGCTCTTGCCGACGCCGGCCATGCCACTGAGGACGGCGACGGCGGGGTGCCGGCCCGGGGCGGCGCGGGAGAGGGTACGGCGGAGGTTCCGGATGAGGGCGGCACGGCCGGTGAAGTGGGCCGGTGGAGGCGGGAGTTGGGCGGGACGGGGCAGGGGGGTGGGGGCCGGTTCCGCGGGCGCGGTTCCTGGGGCTACGACGATCGAGGCGCCCTGCGCCGCGTCCGGGGCACCGTCGGCCCCCGTGGCGGCGGCGCCAGGGGCACCGTCAGCCCTCGCTTCGACCCCGCCCGGGGCACCATCAGCCCCGGCTCCGACCGCGCCCGAGGAACCGTCAGCCCCCGCTCCGACCGCGCCCGAGGAACCGTCAGCCCCCGCTCCGACCGCGCCCGAGGAACCGTCGGCGCGCGTGCCGAGCGGATCCGGGGGGCGGACTGTCGCGCCCGCCGCGCCCGAGCCCGGCGCCCCCGAACCCGGCAGCCCCGAACCCACCGTCTCCGGGTCCGCGGTCCCCCGCAGCACCTCCACATGCGCCTCGCGCACCGCCCGGCCCGGTTCGATACCGAGTTCCTCCAGGAGGCGGTTGCGCAGGTCGCGGTGGACGGCCAGGGCCTCGGCGCGGCGGCCGGTGCGGTGCAGGGCGAGCATCAGCTGCCGGTGGTACGCCTCGCGCAGCGGATGCTCGGCCGTGAGTGCCGCCAGTTCCGGTACGAGGGAGTCCAGCCGTGCGCCGGCAACGGCGAGCTCGGCGTCGTAGCGCCACTCCAGGAGCAGCAGCCGCGCTTCCTGCAGACGCTGTACGAGGGCGTATCCGCCCAGTTCGGAGGGGAGGCCGCTGAGCGGGGTGCCGCGCCACAGGGAGAGCGCGGACTCGCACTCACCTACCGTGCGCTGCCAGTCACGGTCGGCGTGGGCGGCACGGGCGGCGGCGACATGGCCGTCGAAGACGTGCAGGTCCAGCTCGCCCTCGTCGACGCGCAGTTGGTACCCGGGCGGCACCGCCCGCAGCCGTTCGGGGTCGTCGAGCAGCCGTCGCAGCCGGGTCACGTGGTTGTGCAGCGAGGCCTGCGCCGACGTGGGCGGCGCACCGCCCCACAGGGCGTCCTTGAGCGAGTCGACCGAGACGACGCGGCCGGATTCGAGCAGCAGCGCGGCCAGCAGGACGCGCACCTTGGTGCTGCCGATGGGACGGACCCCGACGCCGTCAGCGACCCCCGGGCCCGCGGAGGCGCGGTACGGATCGGAGGAACGGTACGGATCGGAGGCGCCGAACAGAACGGTCGGCCCCAGCAGCCCGAACCTCAGTCCGCACCGCGTCACAGCGCCCCACCGCCCCATCGCCTTCCCGAGTGCGTACGACGACGTACGACATCCCGAACCACTCCTGGCGGATTCTCCTCCCACCAGCGGCGGTTTTCCGCCATCTGTCCACGACGCGCCAGCCGCCGCAATCCGCTGCCGCTCCGGCGCCCATCGGGACCGTACGACGTCTTCACGCCAATCGGCCGACAGCGAAACGGAGGACCATTGGCCACATGTTAGCGATCTGTTGGCGCGGCCTGATGTGATCAATGCATCGGATCTGGCCCGACGGCGCGCGCGTTTGACGCGTTACTCGGGGGAGTGTCGCCGTCGCGCCGGATCCGGGGACACACGAGGGTCCCGGTCGGCGGAGGTGAACGACCGGGACCCTCGTCCCGTATCCGCGCCCCGAGTGGCACAGCCCCAGACGTTTGCGACCCCTGGCGCTCCCCGCCTCTCCGGCAGGGCGACGAACCGGCCCGCAAGCGCGGCCACGGCCCACTCAGCCCCAGGGAGATGGCCCGCCCCCGCAGGCACGACGTTCCGATCACCGGGCGAAGAGCCCGGAGCATCGGAGCATCCGCGCGAGTCCCCCGTCACCGATGAGGACGCCCCGAGGAACCGCAACGAGGCAGGGCTGCTGCGCGCCCGGCACAGCAACGGCCGCAGGTGCGCCGTCGCCGCCGTCGGCGAATCCGTCACGAGCGCAACCAATCCAGGTGGCTTCCGGGAACGGATTACGCCCGGACACGTCCCGACGGTGGAGGCCCTCGATGAAAGAAGCAGTACATATCGGCAGAAAATCACCGTCGGGACCCGACCTGCAGGAACTCGTGGGGCAGGTGGCCCTGGGGGACGAGGAGGCCTTCGCTCGCGTGTACGACCTCGTTGCGGGCCCGGTGCTGGGCGTCGTGCGTGCCGTGGTGAGGGATCACGCACAATCGGAGGAGGTGGCGCAGGAGGTGCTGGTGGAGGTGTGGCGGACCGCTCCCCGCTACCGGCCCGATCGCGGGACCGCCGTCAACTGGATCCTCACTCTGGCGCACCGCCGGGCGGTGGACCGGGTCCGTTCGGTGGACGCCGCGATGGCCCGGGACCGCAAGGCCGCGCTGCTCGACAGGATGCCGGAGTACGACGAGGTGGCCGAGCACGTCGAGGCACGACTGGAACGGGAACAGGTGCGGCGCTGTCTGCGCACCCTGACCGAGCTCCAGCGTCAGTCCGTCACCCTCGCCTACTACCGGGGCCTGACCTACCGCCAGGTCGCCGAGGCGCTTGATCTCCCGCTGGGGACCGTGAAGACCCGACTGCGCGACGGACTGATCCGGCTGCGCGACTGCCTTGGGGTGACCGCGTGACGACCATCGACCTGCACCGGCTGACCGGCGCGTACGCCCTGCACGCCCTGTCCGACGAGGAGAACGCCTCGTTCGAACGGCACCTCGCCGACTGCGAAACGTGCGCGCAGGAAACGGCCGAGCTCAGCGCCACCGCCGCTCGTCTGGGACTGGCCGTCGCCACGACTCCGGCTCCGGCCTTGCGCGAGCGGGTGCTGCGCCGGATCACCACCGTTCGACAGGAGACACCCGGCGCGTCCACCCGGGCCCTCCCGAGGCACGCGGGACTGAAGGCCCGGCTGCTGTCCCGGTGGGCGCTCACCGCCTGCCTCGCGGCGGCGGCGGCGCTCGGCGGGACGACCGTGTGGCAGCACCACCGGGCCGAGGACGCCCGCACCCAGGCCGACCAGGCCTCCCGGACCTCCGAGGAGATCGCCGCGGTACTGGCGGCGCCGGATGCCAGCACGCTCGGCGCCCGCCTGACCGACGGCGCCACCGGTACGGTCGTCGTCTCCCGCAGCCGGGACAGGGCCGTGTTCGTCGTCTCGGGAATGGCCCGTCCGCCCGGCGGCAAGGTCTACCAACTCTGGTTCGACGACGACGGGACCATGCGGTCCGCCGGGCTGATGGACCCCGACCGCGCCGACCAGGCGGTCCTGATGCAAGGAGGCGTCGACCGGGCGTCGGGCATGGGCATCACCGTCGAACCCGACGGCGGCTCGAAGCAGCCCACCACCACGCCGATCGCGCTGATGCCCCTTCCCGCCTGACTGCGGCCCGCTACGGCATCCGGATCATCCGGATCATCCAGATGTTCCTGCCGAAACGCTGGGACGTGGATCCCGACGGGCCAGGGCATCCGCCGCCCGGCAAGGGCCCCCGCCGCCCGGCCGGGCGCGGCGCGGGCCGGGGCTGCGCCGGTTCGCAGCCGGGCAACCGCCGCAACCGCCGCCAGGGGCTGAGAAGGCGTCCCGGACCGCGTCCTCCGCCTCCGTCCGGGGGCCCAGGAGACGGTGGCGGGCCGCGTGAGCGACGGCTCTGGGCCCCGTCTCCCACCCGCTGCACGACCCCGCCCAGGCGGAACTCACGACACCGAGGAGGCATACCGCACAGCCGGGAGCGCACGGCGGCCACGAGTCACCGAAGGGTCCAGGGGGCGGAGCCCCCTGGCGGGGTCGAAGGGGCGGAGCCCCTGGGGGATGGGACGGGTAGGGGCGGCGGGGGCGAAGAAGACAACCGCGTGCCGCCGGACGAGCACGGCGGACGCGTCCTCGTCACCCTCCGGGACGCGGACCGCCGGCAGAGCGTCGTCCGTGTCGAGCCGGACATCCGGCGGTGCGCTGCCGGGCGGTGCACTGTCCGGCGGTGCGCTGCCGGGTGGTGCGCGCTGTCCGGCGGTGCGCTCGATGCGCGGGCCCCCGCCACTGGGCGGCTCCTCTGGTCCGGTCTTCCCGAGGCAGGTCTTCCCGAGGGTTCGGACACCGCCGCGCGGTCTCCGCTGCGCGGTCTCCGCGGCGCGATCTCCGCCGCGCGGGAACTTCGTGCCGCGAGGGCCCGGCGGAGGATTCCGTCACACTCGGCGACTGGTGAAATGGAAAAGGCCCCTTGGAGATGATCCGTAGCCGAAGCCGCCACGGATTGGTGGAAAAAGAAAATTCGTCCGATCGCGGGTAAGACCAATCCGGCGGGATTGCAGGACCGGATTCCCCACGTGACCGAGACCGAGAAGAATCCCCGCCGCCGGCCCGGCCCGGTACGGCTGCTGCTGGGCGCGCTCAGCGGTGCGCTGGCCGGGTGTGCCGCCCTCGCGGTCGCCGAGGCCACGGCGGGTGCGGTCCGCCCGCAGGCCGGTCCCGTAGTCGCCGTCGGCGGCGCGGCGATCGACCGTACACCCGCGGCGGTCAAGGACTGGGCGATCCGGAATTTCGGGACCGACGACAAACTGGTTCTCCAACTGGGAATTCTCGCGGTCCTTGCACTGTGCGCGGTATTCCTTGGAATCTCCGGACTGTGGTTCCGGCGTACGGCGGCGGCCGGTGTGCTGCTGTTCGGGGCCGTGGGAGCGCTCGCGGCGACCGGCAGGCCCGACTCGACCGGTGTCATGGACGCGCTGCCCTCGGTGGCCGGGGCCGTCGCCGGAGCCGTGCTCCTGTACGTGCTCGCGGGCCGCCTCGAACCCCGTGCGCCGTCGCCGGTGTCGTACGCCGCGGACTGGGACCGGCGCGGTTTCGTGATCGCGGCGGGCGCGGCGGCCGTGGCGTCGGCGGGCACCGGGCTGCTGGGCCGGTCTCTGACCGGGACCCGCGGCCGGGACGCGATCGCCTCCCGGCGGAACGTGGTGCTGCCCGCTCCCGACTCTCCGGCCCCCGCCGTACCGAAGGGCGCCGGACTGCGGATTCCCGGGGTCAGCCCGTTCGTCACGCCGAACGGCGACTTCTACCGTGTCGACACCGCCCTCGTGGTGCCCAAGGTGGACGCGACGTCCTGGCGGTTGCGGATCCACGGCAAGGGCGTCACCCGCCCGGTCACGCTCTCGTACGACGATCTCCTGCGCCGTGATCTGGTCGAACGGGACATCACGTTGACCTGTGTCTCCAACGAGGTCGGCGGACCCTACGTCGGCAACGCGCGCTGGATCGGCGTACGACTGGCGGATCTGCTGGCCGAGTGCGGGGTGAAGCCGCCCTCGAAGGGCGGTCCCGCCGACCAGCTGGTCGCGCGTTCCGTCGACGGCATGACGATCGGCAGCCCGGTCGAGGACGTGATGGACGGCCGCGACGCCCTCCTCGCCCTCGGCATGAACGGCGAACCCCTGCCCTTCGCCCACGGCTTCCCGGTCCGCATGGTGGTGCCCGGTCTCTACGGCTTCGTCTCCGCCTGCAAATGGATCAAGGAGATCGAACTGACCACCTTCGACTCCTACGACCCCTACTGGGTCAAGCGCGGCTGGGCCCGCAGGGCGCCGATCAAGACGCAGTCGCGCATCGACACGCCCAAGCCGTTCGCCCGCCCCGGGGCGGGCACGGTGATGGTCGCCGGCGTCGCCTGGGCCCAGCACCGCGGCATCGACAAGGTCGAGGTCCGGGTGGACGACGGCCCCTGGCGGGAAGCCCGGCTGGCCGCCGAGGACACGGCCGACACCTGGCGCCAGTGGACCTACCCCTGGCAGGCCACCAAGGGCGGCCACACCCTCACCGTCCGGGCCACCGACCGCACCGGCGCGATGCAGACCGAGAAACGCACCCGCACCGTCCCCGACGGCGCCGACGGATGGCACTCCGTGGTGGTCACCGTCGACTGACCCGAGCCACTTTCCCCCTCCCCATGTGACGGCAGCTCAGGCTGCGCCAACCAACAGGAGAAACACCATGAACACCCGTATCCGCCGTACCGCCGTGACCCTGGCCGCCGTGGCCGTCCTGCCCCTGGCCCTGAGCGCCTGCTCCGACAGCGGCTCCGACTCCGCCGAGTCGGACTCCTCGCCGAAGGCGTCGGCGCCCGCGACGGACGACAGCATGACCGGCTCCAACAGCAGCGCCGCCATGGACGAGCCGTTCGGTCCGGCCTGTTCCGCGGTGCCCGCGAGCGGTGCCGGTTCCTTCGACGGCATGGCCCAGGACCCCGTCGCCACCGCGGCCTCCAACAACCCGGCCCTGTCCACCCTGGTCACCGCGGTGAAGAAGGCCGACCTGGTCGACACCCTCAACAACGCCCAGGACATCACCGTGTTCGCCCCGACCAACGACGCCTTCGCCAAGATCCCCAAGGCCACGCTGGACAAGGTCCTCAACGACAAGGCTCAGCTCACCAAGATCCTCACTTACCACGTCGTCGGCCAGAAGCTCGCCCCCAAGGACCTGGAGAGCGGCTCCTTCGACACCCTGGAGAAGTCGAAGCTCACCACCTCCGGTTCCGGCGAGTCCTACACCGTCAACGACTCCGCCAAGGTCGTCTGCGGCAACGTCCAGACCGCCAACGCCACCGTCTACATCATCGACAGCGTCCTGATGCCCGGTAGCTGACGGGTTGCCACGGGTGGGGTGCCGCACATGCGGCGCCCCACCCGTGGCCGCGGCGTCCGTGCGGGGCGGGCGGAACCATGCCTGGGGACGACACCGCCCTGTCCGCCCTGTCCGCCCTGTCCGCCCTGTCCGCCCTGTCCGCCCTGCTCGCCCTGCTCGCCGATGCCGTGCGGGACGTCCGGCGCCATGTCACCGCGCCCACCGAACAGGTGTCGTGTCCGGACGTCGTGTCCGGACGTCGTGTCCGGGCGACTCACGGTCGACGCGCCCGCCGCGCCCCGGGCACCGGCGTCCCCTGATCCGGAGAGTGCCAAGAGCCGTACGCCTGACGCGGAGAGCGACACGAGCCGTACGCCCCGCCGTTGACGACCTGGCACCGGTCCTCGGTCGCCGTGCTCGCCGCGGTGGCCGCCGTGTCCTGTGGTGCGTTCGCCCTCGACGTGGTCCGGGCGCACACCGCTCACCGGGCGGCCGCGCCCTGGCGGGCCCGGACGGCGCACCGGCTGTCACGCCACGGACCTCGCACCCCGTGGTGCACGGAGCACGGGGAAGACACCCGTCCCGTGTCGAGAGCGTCGAGCCGACAGCACGACCCTCACGAGCTTGCCGGGGCAGCATGTGGCCCTTGCCAACAGCCCTTAGATGTATGGCATGTTGACGGGACGTAACCCGGAGGAGCGGCCTCCGGTGCGGCGGTTGACGGTGATAGCATTCCGCCGTCTGCAACCTTGATCCACTTTTGTTCAGGTGGTGCACCTGAACGCGGTGAACTCTGCCCGAACCCGTTGCGCAGCCCCCGGGCGGGTTGCGGATTCTCGTGAGGCGTTCCGACGCCTGCATGCCATGCGCCGGGAAAGGTTTCCATGACTGAACAAACGCTTCTCTGGTGCCTGGCTGCGATAGCGGCGATAGCCACAGTCGCGGTCGTGGCACTCGTGTTCCGCAGTAGAGGCCTGAAGAGGAGGAAGGCGGAGTCCGAGGCCTCGCTACAGGCTCAACTGCAGTACAGTCAGGGCGAACTTGCCCGCGTACAGGCCGAGTTGTCCAGGCTCCGGGACGAGCAGGACCGCGCCATCCGCGAAGCGGAGCAGGGCGCCGAGGAGAACACCAAGGGAGTCCTCAAGGGCGCCGCACGGTTCCTGCAGAGCCTCGCGGCCGAGCAGACGATGCTGCTGGACGGTGTCCAGCGTGAGTACGGCGGCCATGCGGTCCTGGCCGATCTGATGGACATCACGCATGCCAATGCCCAGATGGCCCGCAAGGCCCAGGGCATCGCGGTCATGTGCGGTGCGCCTCTGGGCCGTCGCAGCCAGCCTGCCAGCGTCTACGACGTCGTGCGCAGCGCCCAGAGCCAGATCCGCAACTTCCAGCGGGTCGAGATCATGCAGCCGAGCGGCATCGCGCTGAAGGCCGCCGCCGTGGCACCGGTCGCCCTGGCCGTCGCCGAGCTGCTCGACAATGCCGCCAGCTTCTCCCAGGCGGACGCGCCGATCGAAGTGACGTTCCGCCAGGCCCAGAAGAACCTGTGCATCGTCATCGACGACGCCGGCGTCGGCATGGGCGACGAGGAGCGGCAACGGGCGAGCGCGCTGCTGTCCGGCGACGACGTCCCCCGGCTGTCCCAGCTGGGCGCCCAGCCGAAGTTCGGTTTTCCGGTGATCGGTCTGATCGCCCGCCAGTACGGCTTCAAGGTGGACGTCACCGGCGTCTCCCGCTACGGCGGCGTGCGGGCCGTCGTCCTGCTGCCCGAGGAGCTGTGGACCATGGAGGAAACCCCGCCGCCGGCGCCCGAGGCGGCACAGGTGAGCAGCATCCGGTCGGTGGAGGGGACGTCGGCGCGTACGGCGGGCGGTCTGCCGAAGCGCGGGGCTCGCACGTCGCCCGCCGCCGTCCCCCTCGCGACGGAGCATCCGACCGGTCGAAGGGTCCGGCGGGGTGGTGGCAGCCTGGCCGCGCTGCAGCGTGGTACGCAGACCGGGCGGGACGTGTCCTCCCCCGACGCCACGACGTCCGGAGGGTCCGAGAACGCATGAGTACGCCAGATCTGTCGTGGATGGTCCAGGACATCGCCGACAACGTGCCGAGGACACGTGCCGCGGTGGTGCTGTCCGCGGACGGCATCCCGCGCGGTTCCACAGCCGGCCTGACGAACCAGGATGTGCGCACGATCTCCGCGGCCATGGCCGGGATGCAGTCGCTCAGCCGGGCCACCGCGCATTTCGCCGGATCCTCGCAGGACCGGGCGTGGATCCAGACCGTGATCGAGTTCCAGCACGGCTGGGTGTTCCTGATCGGGGCCGGGCAGGGCGCCTACCTGGCTGCCGGCGCCGAGCCCGATGTCGACATGGAGCAACTCAGTTTCCGTATGAACCGGCTGGTCTCCCGGCTGGGCAGCAACCTCACGGCCCCGCCGCGGGTGACCGCCGGCGACGTGGCCCGGGCCGGGAACGACTCCCCGGCGCCGCACGAGGAAGCGGGCAGGTCTGTCGCCGTACTCGCCGAGCTGGACAAGGCGGTGGCTTCGGTGCCAGGCGCCCTGCACGCTCTGCTGCTCGGGCCGGACGGACTGCCGCGCGGGGCGAGCGCGGGGGTCGGCCGGGACCTCGCGGACACCATCTCGGCGGCCATGACGGGCATTCACGCCTACAGTCGGGCGACCGCGCCGTTCGCGGGCGGGCAGCAGGACGACGAGTGGAGTCAGACGGTCATCGAGTTCCAGCACGGCTGGGTGTTTCTGATCGGGACCGACGAGGGTGACTTCCTGGCGGCCGCGGCCGAGCACGACTGCGACATCGAGGAGTTCACCGCACAGCTGATTGACGCGACGTCCGCGCTCGTCTCGCGGCCGGTCACGCAGGGAGTAGGGACCAGTGATGCATGACGACCCGGACGACGCGCTGGAACTGACCACCCCGTTAGTTCCGCTGTTCATCATCGCCGGGGGACGCGCCCTGCCGCAGGACAGCGAGTACGAGCACACGACGATGATCACGGCTGGGGAGGCAACCGCGGCTGCGGCTCGCACCCTGGCTCCGGAGACCCGCGCCATCATGGACCTGATCGCGGACGGCTACCTCTCGGTCGCCGAAGTCGCCGCCCACACCCGGCTGCCCCTGGGCGTCGTACGCATCATGCTGGCCCAGCTGGCCGAGGACGGCCTGATCCATGTGCGTAATCCGGTGCCGCATGCCGAACGTCACGACCCCGTGCTGCTCAATGCCGTACTCGACGGCCTGATGAGAATCCGAACCGGAGCGTAGCCCCGTGTACCTCGATCCCAAGGTCTCCCGCTCCGTGAAGGTCCTGGTCGTGGGCCACTTCGCGGTCGGGAAGACGACATACATCGGCAGCGTCTCCGAGATCGAGCCGCTGCAGACCGAAGAGGAGATCACCGAGGCCAGCGAGGGCCTCGACGACCTCTCCGAGACCCCGGACAAGACCACCACGACGGTGGCGATGGACTTCGGGCGGCTGACCCTCAGCGAGGACCTGGTCCTCTACATCTTCGGAACCCCCGGTCAGGAACGCTTCAAGCAGATGTGGGAAGGCCTGTCGAAGGGAGCACTGGGGGCACTGGTCCTGGTGGACCCTGAGCGGCTGGAGGAGACGTTCCCCATCCTGGACCTGGTCGAGGCGTTCGGCCTGCCCTATGTCGTCGGCGTCAACACCTTCGACGGCAAGCGCCGATTCCCGCTGGACGAAGTATGCGAGGCACTCAACATCCCAGAGGAGACGCCGGTCATCGACTGCGACGTCCGTGACCAGGACTCCTCGATGCAGGCGCTCATCACGCTCGTGAAGCACCTCCTGTCCTCACTCAGCTAGTAGGAGCCACCATGCAACAGCCCTCCGAGAGGACCGGCATACCGGACGGGTGCCCCGCGCACGGCAATGTCCCCCTGTACGGGGCCGACTTCGGCTCCGCCCCCGAGCGCACCTACACCCAGCTGCGCGAGATGGGGCCCAGCGCCCCCGTCGACATCGCGCCAGGGGTCGAGGTCGAGCTGGTGACCAGCTACGACGCAAGCCTGTACATCCTGCAGAACCCGACCCTCTTCGTGCGGGACTCGCGACGCTGGAACGCCCTCAACGAGGGGCGGGTACCGGCGGACAGCCCGGCCCTGCCCATGATGGGCTACCGCCCCAACGCCCTGTTCAGCGACGGCGCGGCACACGCCCGGCTGCGCCAGGCGGTCACGGACAGCCTCACCACCATCGACCAGAGCCGACTCGTCCGGCTGACCCAGCAGACGGCCGACTACCTGATCAGCCGTTTCAGCTCCGACTCCCTCGGTCAGGCCGAGCTGATGGCCGCATACGCCCAGCCGCTGCCCCTGCTGGTCTTCGGTGACCTGTTCGGCTGCCCGCCGGAGCTCGGCGACCGCGTCATCGCCGGGATCAGCGGCATCTTCCAGGGCACCCCCGGTGCCGACGAGATCCTCGGCGGCGCGCTCACCGAACTGATCGCCCTCAAGCGCAGCAAACCCGGCGAGGACCTCACCACCCGACTGATGCTGCACGCCGCCCGGCTGACCGACGAGGAGGTGCTGCACCAGCTGGTGACGCTTCTCTCCGGCGGGACCGCACCCCTGTCGGCTGCGATCGGAACCAGCGCCGCGCTGTACCTCAGCGACGACTGGCTGGCCGGACTGCCGATCGAGGACGCGGTCGTGAAGACCCTGTGGAACTACGCCCCGATCGCCAACTACGCGGGCCACTACCCCACCCAGGACGTGCAGTTGGGAAACCGGACCCTACGGGCGGGCGACCCGGTCCTGATCTCGTTCGCGGCGGCCAACACCGATCCCAAGCTGACCGAGCACCGTGAACAGCTCAGCTCCAAGGCCCATCTGGCCTTCGGTGCCGGCCCGCACGCGTGTCCGGCCAAGGATCCAGCCTTCATGATCACGTCCACCGCCGTGGAGTCCCTGCTCAACCGGCTGCCCGATGTCGAGATGCGCGTCCCCTTCAAGGAACTCGCATGGGCGGCAACACCGTGGAGCCGCTCCCTGGTGACCGTGCCCATTCGGTACACCCCACGCACCCTGCTCCCGACGGCCGCCCCCCAGCCCACGGCGCCGTCGTCACCGCAGCCGGCCGCTGCTCTGCCGCAGCCGCCCTCGGCCGGGCGGCCCGGCCACGCCGCACCGCGTCCCAAGGGCGGGCTGTTCAGCCGCTTCCGGGCCTGGGTGAACGGCGAGTGACTAAGATGACCCAGTGACGTAAGTAACCCTGTGAGAACACAGGGTTATTGGATGTTTCAATCACCCGACGGGTACGGATGGCGGCTGGCAGAAAGGAACCAGCACCATGGGCACTATCGCGACCCCGTCATCGGACCGTCGGGCCACCATCTCCCTGTTCTCCCGTCTCCGGACGGCCGACGGACAGGCCGATCCCTTCCCCATCTACGCAGAGCTCAGGGCACGCGGCGCGGTCAGCCCCGCCCCCTGGGGCGGATTCCTCATCACCGGTTACGACACCTGCGAGCAGGTGCTGCGCAGCGGAACCTGGCTCGAACCGGATACCGAGTGGCGAGAACGGCAGGGCGCCCGCACTCGGTGGAGCGCCCCTTCCTCCCGGGAGATCAGCCGCACCCTGCCCGCACTCAACCCCCCGGAACACACCCGGGTGCGGCGGTCGGCGGGCACCTTCGACCGCACCACCATCGACCGAATAGGCAGCCGAGTGAGCCACGTGGTCGACCGGCTCCTCGGCACTCTGCACGAACGTCTGCGCGCGGGGGAGGCCGACTTCGCGGCGCTGGTCAGCGAGGAACTTCCCATCGCCACCATCGGCGACTGGCTCGGGCTGCCGAGCGCCGACTGGCCGAAACTGCGTGACCTCACCCACGACCAGGTCTTCACCCAGGAACTCCTCCCCAACGCCAGCCAACTGGCCCGGTCCGACGTCGCCATGGCCGAACTGCGCGCGTACTTCCTCGACCTGGTGCGCGAACGGCGCAGACATCCGGGCGACGACCCCGTCTCCCGGTGGATACGCACCTGGGACGAGCTCGAACCCGACCGGGACAAGGCCGACGAGGCGGTCTACTTCCTCGCCCTGTTCGTCCTGCTGGCGGCCCTGGAGACCACCGCGACCCTGCTGTCGACGATGACGCTCCTGCTCGTCGAGAGCCCGGCCCGCTGGGACCTGCTCACCCAGCAGCCGGACCTCGTGCCCGCATTCGTCGAGGAGACCCTGCGCTACGACCCTCCCACCCACGTCATCAGCCGTGTCGCCGCCCAGGACACTCTGGTGGGGGACACCGAGGTCGGCGCCGGCGAGATGGTCCACCTCATGGTGGGCGCCGCCCACCGCGACCCCGCCCGGTTCGGCGACCCCGACTCCTTCGACCCGCACCGCAACCCCGCGCACCTGGCCTTCAGCTTCGGCATCCACTACTGCCTCGGAGCGCCGCTGGCCCGACTGGAAGCGCAGACACTGCTCCGCCACATGGTCACCCGTCTGCCGAGACTCACCCTGGTCCGCCGCCCCGCGCAGGCGCCCCGGGTGGCGTTCAGGCGCATGCTCAATCTGGAAGTAGGACTGGCATGAACTCGCCAACCATCCCCGTCGCCCCGTCCGCTCCCGGCCCCGCCCTGGAGCCCGCGCGCCCCTCGGATGCCACCCGCACACCCGCTCCCCTGACCCTCACCCGGACCGGCCCCGTCCTCCACGTCGGCCTCACCCCGTCCGCGCAGGGCGACGTCCTGAGCTCCGCGGTGCTGGACGCGCTCATCGCCGTCCTCGCCGGCCTCCACGACCAGCCCGACGTCCGCATCCTGGTGCTCTCCTCGCAGGGCGAGGACTTCTGCCTGGGAGCCGACCGCCGGGAGTACCAGGACGCCCTGGCCGCCGATCCCACCGGCACGACGCTGAGGCGTGTCGCGGACCAGGCCCACCGCCTGTGCCAGGCGCTGGAGGACACCCACGCCATCACCATCGCCCGGCTCCACGGCAAGGTCATCGGCGCCGGCCTCGCGCTCGCCGCCTTCTGCGACCTGCGCGCAGGCGCGGACACCACCCGTTTCCGCATGCCGGAGATCGGCATCGGACTCGCCCCCGCCTGGGGCGGCGCCATGGGCCGGCTGATCACGGAGGCCGGAGCGTCCCGGATTCGCGAACTCATGCTCACCTGCGACGACTTCGACGCCCACACCGCCCACCGGCTCGGCCTGCTGCACAAGGTGGCCCCGCTCGACGAACTGGACGACACCATCGCCGCCTGGACCAGACCCCTGGCCCGGCGCTCCCCCCAGGCCCTCGTGCTGACCAAACGCATGCTCACCGGCTACGCGAAGGCCGCCCGCACCACCGACACCGCCCTGCTGGACGCCCACCTCCTCACCGCCCAACTGACCCAACCCCGCTGACCCACCCGGCAGAAGCCCCGGCCTGCGGCGCCCCGGCCCCGCAGGCACGGCCCCACGGCCCGTTCGGCGCGGTTGCGTCGAGCGTGCCGTGGCCTCGTGGCCGTAGAACAGCGGCGGAGCCACGCCAGCCGTAGTGCCGAACGGCTCGTCGCCGCCTCCGCCCTCCCGCCGATCCGACTCCACGACCCGCGCCACGGCGCAGCCACCCTCATGCCGACCACCGACCGCCGACCAGTGACGTCGACATCAAGCTCGTGTCGGCCGCCCGCCTCACGCGGGACATCTGGGCCGGCGACGGTGGCGAGGGCGCGAAGTACTGGCTGAGCGTCTTCACGGACCTGAAGAACAGGGGCGTTGATGACGTGCTGATGCTGGTCTGCGATGGGCTGAAGGGCCTGCCCGAGGCCGTGGAGACCGTCTGGCCTCGAACGATCGTTCAGACCTGTGTCGTTCACCTGCTGAGGAACAGCTTCCGGCACGCGGCCCGTCAGGACTGGGACAAGGTCGCCAAGGCGCTCAAGCCCGTCTACACGGCCCCGAGCGAGGCCGCCGCAACTGAGCGGTTCAGCGAGTTCCAAGAAGCCTGGGGCAAGAAGTACCCGGCGGTCATCCGGCTCTGGGAGAACGCCTGGGCCGAGTTCGTGCCCTTCCTCAGCTTCGACGTCGAGATCCGCAAGGTCATCTGCTCGACGAACGCGATCGAGTCCGTCAACGCCCGCATCCGCAAGGCCGTCCGGGCCCGCGGGCATTTCCCCAACGAGGCCGCGGCCATGAAGCGCGTCTACATGGCGATGATGAGCCTGGACCCGACCGGCAAGGGCCGTAAGCGATGGACCATGCGCTGGAAGGCACCCCTGAACGCCTTCCAGATCGCCTTCGAAGGCCGACTCACCCCGGCCGCCAACTGACCACTACAGGAACTGGATCAGCCGTCTACTGGACACTCCCCACCCATACGACAACGTCGGCCTTCAAGACCACAACCAGGTCTCGAAGGCCGACGTCACGCACAGGCCCCGGATAACCCAACAGCATCGGGAGAATCCCGGCGGGGCCCGCCTTCCTCGGTCCGCACGCGTCAGCGCCGGCCCACTCTCACCAGGGGGGACAGGGGTGTCCCGACGCCCACCTCGGTTCGAAGAACTCCTCGCGGAAGACGTCCAGGGACGCCCTGAGCAGAGTGATGTCGATGCCCGGCCGGATGAAGCTCAGCTGTGCCGAACTGTCGTCCATGCGGTACTCCAGCAGCTTCCTGCCGGGCGCGCCGTCGACCCACTCCACCACCTCCATGGCGTCGAAGTCGACATCGTCGCTCAGGACGATGAACGCGACATAGTCGCGTCCCTGTACGGAAAAACGCCTCACAGGAACCCCTCGAACTGCACTCGACCACCTCGCATGCTCCACCTTGCTCCACGCCCTGTCGCACTGTCCACGATGTTCAGGTGGAGGTTGCCGTAGTGCGCTGAGACGGTGTCGTCGAAGGTCCTCGTGGCGGTCGGACTGCTCAGCAGCTCTCCGAGCAGCTCCTCCCCGCCCTTGTTCAGAGCGGCGAAGTCGTTCTGCCGGTTCGCGCCATGGAGGTAGGGCTCGTACTTGGCCACGTGGCCGGGCGTGCGCTTGTTGGGGTCGGTGTGCTTCTGCAGGGACCGCCCGATCTCGTGCATGTTGTAGTTGCGGTTCCACGGCTTGCCCTTCTTGGGCGGGATCGGCCGCAGAGCCGCGGCGCTCAGGTCTGCGTCCGATGCTGTCCTGAGGTCACCGCAGTTGTGCACCAGGGCCGAGGCCGAGCCCGTCACCACGTAGTACGTGTGGATGTCCGCGACGGTCAGGTTGTGGACCGTGGCCTGCTGGGTCCAGCGCTCGACGGCCGTGATCTGGACGCGGGTGCCCGCGCCCGTCTCCAGCCAGTCGCCGGAGTTCAGGTCCGTGGCCTTGACCCACTCGCCCAGCTCCGGCGCCCAGAACGGGTGGCCGTCCGTGGCCGTGGCCTTCGCCGTCTCATCACCCTTGTCACCATCTGTGTCGAGGGTGATCTCGACCAGGTTCTTCGCGCCCTTGCCAATGATCTGGGCGGTGACCTCCTTGACCGCCGTCTCGCCGGTCTCCGGGTCCTTCGCCACCACCTTGTCGCCGGGCTCGACGTCCTTGATGGGCTTGGTGCTCCCATCGGCCATCAGGACCTCGGTCTCGGGTGTGAAGCTGTTGACCCGGCAGGACTCGCCGGCCCCGCCCGAGTCGCCCCGACTTCCGTCGCCACCGCCTCCGCCGTCGTTACTGTCGGCCTTCTTGGCGGCCGTGGCTTCGACTTCGTCGGCTTTCGCCTTCTTCGCCGCCTTCGCGGCGTCGGCCTGTTTCCTCCATTCGGTCATGTCCTCCGTGTACTTGGCCATGGCCTTCGCGTCGGCGTCCGCCCGCTTGATGATGCCGGTGGCCCAGCGGACCTCGTCCTCCCACTTGCGGTACGCGCTCCACGCCTTCTCCAGGGCCTTCAGCAGACGCTTCGCCTTCCCCGCGAACGGGATCGCCGCCTCCGCGGCGAGCATGGCGCAGGTACCGACAGAGCCGTTGATGCAGTCGACGATGTCGTTCCAGCCGCTGGCCTCCTTCACCGCCTCCTTGGCGACATGGATGACCATGTCCATCTTGGTCTGCTTCTTCATCCACCGGGCGCGCTCCACGTCCTGCTTGCTGACGGTGGGCGTCGGCTTGGACGGGGCCGGCGGAACGCCGCCGGAGAGCGAGGCGGCGATCTTCTTGTACGCCTGGAGCACCTTCTGGATGATCTGGGGGATGCCCCAGAACTGGCCCGACGGGTCGCTGAAGGTCACCGGGCTGTTGTTGGCGTACGCGTACGGGTTCATCGTCTGCGACTCGGCCAGGTCCATCATGGGGTCGACCGAGATGAACCGTCCGAGCGCCGGGTCGTACTCCCGTGCGCCGAGATGGGTGAGCCCCGTGGACTCGTCCATCGTTCCGCCGACGAAGCCCTCCTCGCCCGGCCACATCG
This sequence comes from Streptomyces sp. TRM68416, assembly GCF_014596915.1. Lineage (GTDB taxonomy): Bacteria > Actinomycetota > Actinomycetes > Streptomycetales > Streptomycetaceae > Streptomyces. The sequence continues at coordinate 343,761 of NZ_JACVWU010000004.1, read as the reverse complement.
ACGGCTTCGCGCCGCGCTGTTCACCGAACGGCGTGAACTTCCGGCGGGTCACGTGACCGGTCGCCGCGTCCACCGCCGTCGTCGCCGTGCCCTGGTGATCCGCCAGCAGGTACGCCGTGGTGACCTTGCCGCCCTGGGCGGTCCGCACCATGCCCGGGCCCGCCGCGTGCTGGTAGTAGCGCGTGCCTTTGGCGATGTTCCCGGACTTGTCGAGCTGGATCTCCGTCCCCGGCAGGTACAGGGTCGTACCGTTCGGGTCGCGGCGGATCAGACGGTTGCCGCCGGCGTCGTAGACGTACTCGGTCTTCTTCGCCTTGTCGCCGGAGCCCTGCGTCACCCGCTCCAGGCGGCCTTCGACGCCCCACTCCAGGTTCTGGGTGGTGCCCATCACCGTGCGCCGGGTGGTGTTGCCGGCCTTGTCGTAGCCGAAGGTGTCCTCGCGCTCGCCCTCCGGTCCCTTGGTGTGGACCTTCATGAGCTTGCTCGTGGTCGTGCCGCCCTCGGCGTACTCGTAGGTCCGGGTGACGTCCTTCGACGCGTCACCCGTGACGTCGTGCTTGAGTTCCGTCCTCCGGTTGCCGGCCGCGTCGAACGTGTACGACGTCCAGTACGGGTCCGGACCGCCGACCTGCGGCTTCCCGTCTGGGCCTGACGCACGCGCACAGCTGTCGGTCTTCCCTGACGTCCACGCGTCCGTCATACGGCGCAGGTAGTCGTACGTGAAGCACTGCGTGTCCGTCGTCGCCGCCGTCGGGTTCGGGCCCTGGGCGTCCGTGATCTTCAGGATGTTGCCGGACTGGTCGTACGACGTCGTGATGTCGCTGATCTGCGACGTGCCCGTCGTGCCGACCTCCTGGTGGTGGACCGTGCGCAGCGGGCGCCGCGTCTGCTCGTCGAACTCACGGCTCGTGATGAGCTGCCTGCCCGCCGGGCCGACCCGGGTGCGGACCATGTCGCCCAGCGGCGTGTACTCCGTCTTCGCGACGAAGGTCTTCCCCGCGACCGCCATGGTGTTGATCTGGTCCAGGCCGTTGTAGCCGAGCGACACCCGCTCGCGGGCCAGACCGGCGGTTGCCGGGTGCGTCAGCGTCTGCGGCATGCCCGTCGTCTTCGTGTACGTGCTGCTGTACACGTACTCACCGGCGAGCTTGCCCTCCGACTCCGGGATCACGACCTTCGATCCTGTCGGGCGGTACTCCTTGTCGTAGCCCGTGACCGCCTGCGTGTAGGCGTTGCCGTCGACGAAGCGGGTCGCGGCGACCGGCAGGCCGAGCGCGCCGGGCAGGGTGTCGTAGGTCTGCTCGGTGAGCTTGCGGCCCTTGAGCGAGCCCTCGTACGTGCCGGTGCTCCGGCCGAGCCGGTCGTACTCGTACGCGACCGTCCTCGCCGGGTCGCGGCCGTCCGTCGTCGTCAGGACGCGGTCGCCCTTGTCGTACGTCGTGCGGCTCGTGCCCTTGTCGGGGTCCTTCGACTCGTACTCACGGCCCCGCAGGTCGTACTTGAAGGACCAGACGTTGCCGGACTGGTCGGTGACCGACTCCAGCATGCCCCGCCGCTCGTACGTGTAGGTCGTCCTGTCGTACGCGCCGGACGGCCCGTCACCCTTGAACTGGCGCAGCTCCGTCTTGCGGCCCTGCGCGTCGACCAGGGACATGGTCGGGGTCTCGCCCTTGGGCGGATCCACGGCGACCCAGTCGCCGCCGTACGTGGTGGTCGTCCGCCAGGTCTCCTCACCGAACTTGCGGGCGATCGTGGCGACCGGGCGGCCCTGGCCGTCGTACTCCATGCGGGTCGACGCGGGGACCTTGTTGTCGTCCGAGATCCACAGCTCGGGCGACGGGTCCTTGCTGTTGAAGTGGGCGCCGTTCTCCTTCCAGATCAGGCCACGGCTGTCGTAGAACGTGTCGGTGATGACCCGTCCGCCGTCCAGGGCCTGCTGCTGGGTCTGCCGCAGGCGCAGCGCGCCGTCGTAGATGTCGTACGTAACGCGATAGTCGCCGCGCTCCAGCAGCTTCTTCGTGGTGATGACGACCGGGCCGTCGGGGCTCACCCTGTACGAGAACTCGGCGTCCGGCGTCTGGGTGGCCGGGTCGCGGTCGGGCGACCAGGTCTTCCGCAGGCGGCCGAGCGCGTCGTACTCCAGGATCTGACGGCGCTTGTTGGCGTCCTCCTGGGCGAGGGCCACACCGCGGGCCGGGTCCAGCTCGGTGGTCTGGGTGTGGCCCAGGGCGTTGGTGACGACCGTCTTGACCGGCAGCGCGCCGGACGCGGGGGTGTAGACCGTCTTCGTGGTGCTGCCGTAGATGTCCGTGGAGGACACCGGGCGGCCGTGCTTGTCGTACGCGGAGGAGGCGTCGAGCCGGTAGACGGGCTTGCCGTCCTTGTAGTCCGCGAGCGACTCGACCTTCTCCACGTTGTACACGCCGTCGTAGTGGATCACCTTGTCGCCGGCCACGTCCGCCGGGCGGGCGATGTCCTTGGCGTCACACGCCTTGGTGAGGCTCTCCACGCGCTTCTGCGGGCTGAAGACGTGCTTCGTGCCGTCGTCGACGTAGGTGTAGCGGGTGCAGGTCTCGTCGCCGGTCTTCGACAGGTCACCGCGGTCCGTGGTGTGGGCCACCCGGCCCCGGCTGTCGTACGAGTGCTCCACGGCGGTACGCCGCTGGCCCCGATTGCCGGACAGGACGGTGCGGGAGGCGATCCTCTCGGTGCCGCTCACCCAGGCCTGGAGCGGCTCGGCCCCGTCGGTGCGCTGGCGGGTCGCGGTCGGGCCGCGTACCCAGGGGGTGTAGAGGGTGGCCGACTGGAGGGGGCCGCCCTCGCCGTCGTAGTACAGCGACTCGCGGATCTGGCCGGCGAAGAGCTTGTGGTCGTCGACCGTGCCGCCCTCGCTGTCCTTGACCTTCACCTCGCGCTTGCCGCCGGGCAGCTTGTCGCCGTCCATGCCGCGGAAGTAGACCGTCTCGACCTGCGAGCGCTTGTCGGGGGCGGTACCGACGAGGGTGCGGACCTTGCCGTAGCCGCGCCACTGGTTCCAGGTGCGCGCCTTCTCGCTGAGCAGTTCGCTGTCGTCGTCGTACGCCCAGGCCGGGTCACCGAGGTACTGGAAGGTGGTGACCTTGGTAGGGGAGGTGCCGTTCTTGTCCTCCTCGCGGACCTCGTCGACGCGGTGCTTGTGGAACCAGTCCGTGAAGTACTTCTTCTTCAGGCCCGTCTCGTCGGTCGGGTCGGGGACCTCCTGGATCACCGGGTAGCAGCGCATCGTGTTGGAGTGCGCGGCCGACGGCAGTTTGTGCGGGCTGGTCTCCGTCGAGCACTCCGTCTTGGCGTACTCGACCGCGATCCGCGCGCCCGTCTCCGTCTGGATGGTCTCCACGCGCCAGCGCAGGAACGGCGGGTTGCCGTCCTTGTCGTTGTCGACGCGGTTGGGGAGCTGCTTGCCCTTGAAGACGACCGGCGCGAGGCTGATCGGCGTGCCGTTCTTGCCCGTGTGCTGGACGCTGTCCAGCCACAGCGGGTAGTCGCCCGCGACGCCGCCGTCACCCGTGGACTTGAAGTCCTGGGTGAGGGTCCAGGTGTCGACCGGCTGGTGCTTGCCGTCCTTCAGGACCTGGGTGTGGACCGCGGTGAGCCGCTTGCGGGTGAAGAACGTCGGCGCGTACCGGTCCTTGCACTCCTTGCCCTTGGCGCACAGCTGGTCGGCCGGGACGTCGGGCCAGTTGCGGGTGGTCTCCCACTTCGCCTCGGACGTCAGCTTGGACTCGGCGCAGTCGAAGGTCTGCGTCTTCACGCAGCGCTCGGCGACGTCGAAGAGGATCTGCGCCGGGGCCGCCGCGAACAGGTCGTCGCTGCGCAGGCCGTACGAGATCCGCTTCAGCCAGCCGCCGCGGTCGTAGGCCCGGTTGGTCGACTTGCCCTCGCGGGTGACGTTGGAGCCGTAGTGGTTGCGCTCCTTCGCGTACCAGTACGTCATGGCGTTGCCACGCAGGTCGACGACGTAGTCGAGGTTCCAGCGGTACACCTGGTCGCAGACCGAGTCGGCGTAGGCGGACTTGTGGCAGTCCTCGCCCTTGTGGTTGCCGTAGACCGGCACAGTCCAGGCGGAGTCGGTCTCCTCCTTGCCCGACGCCCAGCCGGGGAGGCGGTTGCGGCCGAAGTAGTACTGGACGCCCTCCTCGTTGGTGATGCGCCAGTACTCCTTCTCGTGGTCGCCGTTCTCGGCGCCGGTGAGCAGCTCCACGCGGGAGCCGTCGTCGCTGACCGGGACCCACTTCTTGGTCTTGTCGTCGAGGACGAGCTGGGTGGAGCTGCCGTTCAGCGACAGGGTGACGACCGGCTGGCCCTGGCACAGGTCGCCGGTGGGGTGCTTCGGGTTGTTGTAACCCGAGTCCTTCTTGCGGTCGTTGGAGCAGGGGAGGAACTGGCGCTCGATGAAGTTGGCGCCGGTGTCCCAGCCGTCACCGACCCAGCTGCTCTGCTGGGAGGAGGCGGAGGAGCGGCCGTCGACGCCGGCGGAGGAGTAGCTCAGGCCGAGCTGCGGCCCGGGGCCGCCCAGCGAGGACGGGATCTCCATCGGGTACTGCCAGGTGAAGTCACCGGAGGAACCGCCCGCCTGCCAGGAGCCCGAGGGGCTGAGGGAGGTGGCGCGGTAGTCACCGGTCGGTCCGTTCGGCGCGGCCGTCGCGGCGAGCACCATGGCGGAACCGGCGGCGGAGGCCGCGGCGGGCGTGGCGGCGGCGGTGATGTCGGCCGCGGCCCGCGTGGTCGTCGCGGCAGACGCGGCGGTGCCCGCGGTGGCGGTGATGGCCGAGGTGCCCGTGACCGCCGGCGCCCGCGTGACCGCCGAGGCGTTGCGGGCCGTCGGGCCCGGCGCCGTCGCGTCGGCCAGGGCGGGCGCGGCGGAAACCGGCGTGGTTCCGGCCATGGCGGCGGCGTCGGTCGGGTCGGCGGTGGCCGCCGAGACCCGGGTGGTCTCCGAGGCCGTCCCGGTCTCCGCGACCGTACCTGCGGGCTTGGGGCCCGCCGCGTCGACCGGCGCGGCCTGGACCGTGGCGGTCACCGTGCCCTTGGCCGGGTCGTTGGCCGTGGCGACCGGGGTACGGGTCTGGCACTCGGGCTTCTCCGGCGTGGTCAGCGCGCACGCGGGCATCGCCACGAACCGCAGCCGGGAACCCCAGTTGCCGCCGTACGCGTTGCGGAAGCTCGTGTAGTCCAGCTCCACGGACACCGGCGCGGTGTCCGGCGCCCGGTCGGTGCGCCGTACCTTCAGCAGGACGCCGTCGACGCCCGCCTTCTCGGTCGCCTTCCGGTCCGCGACCTCCACCTGGGCGGTCACGGGCTGTTCGGCGGCCTCGCGGCCACGCGCCGTCGCCAGGCTGACGGGCAGCGCCCCGGCGCGGGTCTTGGGGGCCTTGCCCCCAGCGGTGTCCGCCGCCAGCTTGACCTCGGCCGCCCCGGCCTCGGGCCAGGTCACCGAGGGCGACCCGGTCCAGGTCGGCTTCGGCGGCTTGGTGTCCGCCGAGCCCCCCTTGGCCGGTTTGCCCGGCACATTCGCCAGTTGCTGCAGCTCCGGAAGGCTGCCACCGGCCGCTCTCGCGTCCGGCGTCATGGTCGGTAGTCCGGTCAGAAGCAGCGACGTGGCGAGCGCGGGCAGTGACCAGCGCATCGCCGTACGTATTCGTCCGCGGGCATACGTGTACCCACCCCGTTTTGGCATAGAGATTTCCCCACTTCATCCCCCGTGAAAAACAGTCGAGCGGAAAGCTACCACCAAGTTCACAATGAATGCGTCAAGCCCCCGCACCCACCGCGAAGAGGGGGCCTGGATCGCGTTCGACCCGTCGGGCCTGCTAGAAAGCACGGCGAGGGCGCGCATCGAACAAACGGAAGGTCTCATACCGGAACGCTCATGCGCGCCGTCCGTGCACACGACCACTGCACCGCGAGGAAACGGGCGGGAACCATCTACATGAGAACAACACCGAGAGGGGTCGCCAGCGACCCCGGGGGAACCTTCAGAAAGGCGATATCAGCAGCATTGCTGATAGCCCTTTCCGCAGGAACGGTGACCCTTTCTCCGGCGATTGCGGCAGCCGCCGAAACACCTGCCGCGAAAACCTCCGACGGAAATTCCGGCGACCCGCGCCGCGCGGAAAGCGAGGCCGCCGTAGAAAAGGCGGCGGCGACCGGAGAGCCGGTCGAAATCGTGTCCCAGCGGACGGAAACCGACGAGACGTTCGCCAACCCGGACGGAACGTTCACCGTAGAGCGCGCCCTGGTGCCCGTCCGGGTCCGGCAGAACGGCCGACTTGTACCCGTCGACACGGATCTCGCCGCCCGTAAGGACGGCCGGATCGCGCCAAAGGCCGCCGGAATGTCCGTCTCCTTCTCCGGCGGCGGCGACGGCGCTTTCGCGCACATGGTCAAGGACGGCCGCGAGGTGTCCCTGACCTGGCCCGGGAAGCTGCCCGAGCCGACCGTGTCGGGCCGCACGGCCACGTACCGCGAGGTGCTGCCGGGCGTCGACCTGACCGCCACCGCGTCCGTGGAGGGCTTCTCCCACGCGCTCGTGGTGAAGACCGCCGAGGCGGCGAAGAACCCGGCCCTGGAGGCCATCACCTTCGGCTACAGCGGCAAGGGCCTCGACCTGAAGAGCGCGGGGGACGGCCGCCTGGAGGCCGTCGACCCGACCGGCACGGCCGTCTTCTCGGCGCCCCGGCCCCAGATGTGGGACTCGGCGGGCTCCGAGACCCCGGCCCCGCCTGCCGCCGCCGGTGAGCCCGGCGAGCCCGAGGCCGCCAAGAGCGGTGCGGCCAAGGCCCGTACGGCACGTTCCGCACCCGACGCGACGAGCACGGTCTCCGCCACAACAGCCACGGCCTCCGCCACAACAGCCACAGCCGCCGCCACGACGGCCGCCGCCGGCCAGGCCGAACCCCGCCCGCTGGCCGAAACCCTGGAAGGCGCCACCGAAGGCTCCCGCCAGGCCGGGCTCGACGTCCGCCTCACCGACCGCGCGCTGACGCTGCGCCCGGACAAGGAGCTGCTCACCGACCCCGAGACGGTCTTCCCCGTGGTCATCGACCCGGTCTGGGCCAAGGACGCCTGGAAGAACGCCTGGTCGATCGCGTACAAGCACAGCCGCTACTCCAACTCGGCCGACACCGTCTACTGGAACGGCGGCACCATCTCGGACTTCGCCCGCGTCGGCGTCGCCAACGACACCCAGCGCGGCGGCACGGTCCGGGCCAACACGTACTTCCGGATCGCCACCGGAAACACCTGGGGCAAGCAGATCCTGCGCTCCACCCTGAGGATCAAGCAGACCCACGCCGGTTCCTGGTCCTGCAAGTCCGGGGCCGTCCAGGTCCGCACCATCGGCAGCAAACTGCCCACGAACATCACCTGGAACAGGCAGCCCAAGTGGGGCGGCATCGTCGATTCCTCCGGAGAGTCGTTCGGGGGCCGCAACTGCCCCGCCGACAAGGCCGGACTCGTCGAATTCGACGTGACCGACGCGATCAGCAAGGCCGCCAAGGACAAGTGGGGCTCCTGGGCATTCGTCCTCACCGCCAAGAGTTCCGAAGTGGACGTCTCCTGGCGCAAATTCGACCCCAATTCCGTGCGGGTGTCGACGAAGCTGAACACCCTGCCGTCGAAGCCGACCTCCCGGTCCACCGACCCGTCGGTGGCCTGCACCGGCGGCACGTTCGGCACCACCGACTACATCACCCTGCGCGCCAAGGTGAACGACGCCGAGGACAACAACCTCGTCGCGGAGTTCCACTACGCCCCCGAAGGCGGCGCGACCAGGACCGCCAAGGTCAAGGCGAGCCGCGGCTCGGTCGCCGCCCTGCGCATCGACGCCAGGAACCTCGCGTCCGGCACGTACTGGTGGGACGTCAGGGCCAGTGACGGCACGGCCAACGGCCCCTGGGCCGGCCGGTGCAAGTTCACCTTCGACAAGACCCGGCCGTCGAAGCTGCCCGGCGTGACGTCCAAGGAGTTCCCGCCGGACGTGGACGGCAACCCGGCCCGTACGGACGGCACGTTCGTCTTCGACGCGGGCGGCGTGAAGGACGTCACCCGCTACACGTGGTGGACCGACTCCGACACCAAGGAGAAGTCCGTCGACGCGACGAAGCCCGGCGGGCCGTCGAAGCCGGTGAAGTACCGGCCGCTCAATGCCGGTCCGCAGTACATGTACGTCCGCAGCCTGGACTCCGCGGACAACCGCTCCGACCTGAAGACGTACCTCTTCCTCCCCACCCGGGCCCCGCACCGCGACCGCCCCGGCGACCTCAACGGCGACGGCACCGTCGACCTGTGGACCGTCGACCCGGGCAACGGCGCCCTGTGGATCCACCCGGGCCAGGGCAACGGCAAGTTCGGCCTGGGCCGTCAGGCCGACGAGGCGTCCTTCGGTGACGCGGTCATGACGCACCGCGGGAGCTGGAACGAGGACTACTACGAGGACCTCGTCGCCCTGCGTCCCGGCCTTGAGGACGCGGCGGTCAAGGAGCTGTGGGTCTACGCCAACCGCGGCGACGGCGAACTCGGCGGCACCGACAGCGAGCGCTGGCAGCTGGAGGCGGCCGTCGACGACGCGAACCACTGGAGCGACGCCGACCAGGTCCTGTCCATCGGCAGCCTCAACGACGACGACGGCAACGGCAAGGTCGACGAGAACGACACCCCCGACCTGCTGGTGCGGGACGGCGCCGAACTGTGGCTGTACTTCGGCTTCCAGGGCAGTCCGCTCATCGACGAGATCGAGCCCGTCTCCCTCGGCAACGCCGACTGGCAGAACATGACGCTCCTCGCCCCCGGCGACCTCAACGGCGACGGCCTGCCCGAGCTGTGGGCCAGGGACACCAAGAGCGGCAGGATCCACCAGTACACCAGCCGCGAGAACCCGGTCGAGGGCGACATCACGGCCGCCGACCTGGCCGTGTACGCCGACCCGGCCGCCCGTACCACCTCCATCGGCAGCGGCTTCACCGGCGCCGCCTACCCGCACCTCGCCACCAACGGCGACTTCGAGGGAGACGGCTTCCCCGACCTGTGGTCCCGGAACGGCGAGGGCAGCGCGGTCGAGTTCCCCGGCCGGGCCCTCAAGGACGGCTCCGCGTTCGGCGCGGCCCGCCCGCTGGTGACCGGCGGCACGCCGTGGGGCACCTGCGAGACCTTCGAGTCCAGGGCGACCGGCAAGCGCACCCTGTGCGGCCCGATCCTCGCCAAGTACAAGGCGCTCGGCGGCCCGGCCCGCTTCGGCCACCCGGGCACGGACGTGGTGACCGCCCCCGACAAGATCGGCCGCTACACCCACTTCCAGGCCCCGGGCACCACCGCCAACAACCGCTCCATCTACTGGAGTCCGGAGACGGGCGCCTGGGAGGTGCACGGCTCGATCTGGGCCAAGTGGACCGAGATGGGCCGCGAGGGCGGCGTCCTCGGCTACCCCACCTCCGACGAGCGTCCCACCAGCGACGGCGTCGGCCGGTTCAACACCTTCAGCAAGGCCGGCCGGGGCAGCGGCATCTACTACGCGCCCGGCATCGGCGCGCACGAGGTGCACGGATCGGTCTACCAGCGCTACCTCGAGCTCGGCGGCCCGGCCCGCATCGGCTACCCGGTCACCGACGAGCTGGCCACCAAGCCGAAGGCGGGCGCGTACCAGCAGTTCCGCCACCGCGACGAGACCGAGCACAGCTCCGCGATCTACTGGAGCAAGGCCACCGGCGCCTGGCCGGTCCACAACGCGATCATGCGCAAGTGGGAGTCCCTGAAGCCGGAGAACGGCTGGCTGGGCTTCCCCACCTCGTACGAGTACGAGGTGACCGGCGGTGTGCGGGCCGACTTCGAGAACGGCTACGTCCGCTGGAACCGTACGAGCGGCACGACCGTCGAGCACAAGCCCGAGGACCGTACCGCCCATCTGCGGACCGACCTCGCGGGTGACGTCGACGGCGACGGCCGCACCGACATGATCACGGTGTACGACTACGGCAACGCGTCCACCGGCATCCATGTCCTGACCGCCGACGAGGACGGCGGGGTCCGACCGCCCAGGGAGGTGTGGACGAGCAACCGCGGCAGCTTCGACGCGGCCCGCGCCCGGTGGACGGCCGGCGACTTCAACGGCGACGGCCTCGCGGACGTCGCGGCCTTCTACGACTACGCGGACGGCTCCATGGCCATGTGGACGTTCGTCTCCCAGCGGGGCGGCGGCTTCAAGCCGGCCAAGAGCGCCGTGCTGCCGCCGAAGAGCTGGTACGCGCAGCGGGTCGTCTCGGTCCAGGCCGGTGACGTCAACGGCGACGGCAGGGCCGACCTGACCGCCGTCTACGACTACGACGACGGCCAGATGGGCCTGCACAAGTTCCTCGCCCAGGCGGACGGCACCTTCGCCATGCCCGTACGCGGCTTCAACTCCGGTGACGGCAACTGGTGGGCGAAGAACGCCCATTACACGATGGGCGACGCCAACGGCGACGGCCGCGCGGACCTGATCGCTTTCTACGGCTACGCCACGGGCGCCGCCGCCCTGTGGACGTTCCCCGCGAAGGCGGACGGCACGCTCGACAAGCCGGTCAAGTCCTGGAACGTCGGCCCCGGCACCTGGGAACGCGACCGCGTCGAGCTGACCAGCGGTGACTACAACGGCGACAAGCGCGCCGACGCCGCGGTGATGTACCGGCACGACGAGGGCGTGACGTCCCTGCACACCTTCCTCGCCCAGCCGAACGGCGGCTTCGCCGCCCCCGTGGAGGGCTACCGGTCGGGCGCCGGCAACTGGTACGCCAGCAGCTCCGGCATGCCGGTCTCGGGCGACGCGGACGGCGACGGCCGGGCCGACGTCCTGATCATGTACAACTACGCGATCGGCGCGACCCGCGCGTTCACCTTCCCCACCCGCGAGGACGGCACCTTCGAGAACCCCCGCCGCTCGTGGTACGCGGAACCGGGCACGTGGTGATCACCTGACCGCGCTCATTTCCTGACGGACTCACCACCGACCACAGCCGCCGGCGCCGCACCAGGCCCGGCGGCTGCGGCGTTGGCGGCGGCCCACTCGCCGAGCAAGGCGACGTCGCCCTCCGTGAGCCCGACGGCAGGGTCGACCCGCAACAGCAAGGCAGCCCCCGCGCGTTCGGCCTCCACCCACTCCCGGTCGAAGTCCCCGATCTCGTCGTCCACCCGGGCGAACGCCCGCCCGGCGGCGGCGACGAGCGCCCGCGTCTTCCAGTGCGGCCCCCCGGGGTACGTTGCCCCGGACCTGATCGGCCGCGGCTTCCACGCCGACATCCCCGGCTGGAGTTCCCCCCTGACCATGGACAGCGGGTGGTTACGCTGTGGGGGAACTTCATCTGCCCGCCGCACGCTGCGGAGGACGTAGCGGCCGAGCTCGCCTGACATTCGTTCAGCGGCCTGTACGTCGACGCCAACGCGGTCAGTCCGCAGCGCATGAAGCGCATCGCGAACGAAATCCGCCCGGCCCCCGTAGTGCTGGACGGCTCAATCTTTGGCCCCCACCTGTGGATAGCCGGACGTGCCGACTGTACGTCGCCAGTGGCAGCCAGGCCGCGACGCTTATCCACACCCTGTTCAAGGACTCCGCGGTGGAGGTACGCAGCGCTGGCGACAGCGTCGGCTCCGCCTCCGCCCTCAAAGCATCGTTCGCAGGATTCCAGAAGGCCGCCCGTACATTGGCCGGCGTTTCGCACGCCCTTGCCGAACTCACAGCGTCGCCGACCTGCTCATGAGGGAGGCGAGCCGAATGTCGTCGCAGATCCTCTCCGACCCGGACCACCTCCCCAGCATCGCCGCGCGAGCCTGGCGATGGGGCCCCGGGATGCTGGAAGTCGCTGACACTCTGAGGGCGGCGGGTCTCCCGACCGAGATGGCCGAAGCCGCGGCATCGGTCATGGCGCACGGGGAGAAGGATAAGGACCAGTACGAGCTTGCGGTGTCCGACGTACTTGAGCATCTGCGGCACCGTCTGTGAACTCGGGTTCATTGATCTGTGCCTGTGCAGAATCGGACTGTGGAAAATCAGCAAGACACCGCTCGAAACTGCAACTCTGCCTGGCGTGGGCGACACACAGCACGCTCCTGATCGCAGCCTTCGGCGTCACGAAATTGCGCGGATCCACTCGTCCCCGGGCGGCGGCACGAAGAAGTAGCCGCCGCCAGTGGTGAGGAGGTACTTTGCCATGGCCTCTCCCTCCAGTCGCTTCTGCACGGTTTCGAAGCCTCTGGCCAGATCACGCTGGAAGCAGGAGAAGATGAGTCCCTGGTCACCGTCCCCTCCGCGGTAGTTGTAGCCGCGCCGGACCATGGGCGGAGGGTTGCGCCGGTCCGGAGCTGCCCTGCGGACGTGGGCGTCAAGCGGTGTGATCTTGCCTTGGGGATCGGTCGAGAAGACGGGCCGCTCGGTGCTGGGGGTTCCGTCCAGCCACCGCCCGTCCCTTCGCCGACCGACGATGCGCTCCTGCTCGTGGACGGTGTCCCGGTCCCAGAAATCGGTCGCGAGCCGGATGATCCGTACAACCTGGTAGCTTCCTCCAACTGCCCAGGACGGTTCGCCCTGGGCACCGGTGACGATCGCGCGGTCGGCGGTTCCGGCCGAGGTAGCCGGGTTTCCGTAGCCCTCGGTGAAGTGGAACGGATTGCGGGCCAGGCCCCTGCCGTCCTCCGTGCGGTTCTCGGGGCGCAGGCCAGCCATGCGCCAGCGGACCCGCCACTGCGGCAGCGCGTCCAGCGTCTGATCCGCCGCCTTGCTCACCGCCCGGGCTGAGGTACCGGTGACCTGCAGCAGCAGGTCACCGTGCGACTGGGCGGGATCCAGCACATCGCCCGCGAAGGACGGCATTCGCTTGAGGTGTCGGGGCCGTTCTGCCTCTTCGGGAAGGAGGCTGTCGCCCAGCGCGAGCCACGCGGCTATGTTGCCGCCATCGGTGGCAGTGACAGCACGTTGTGCGGCTCGAAGGGCTCCGAGACGGTGCTGCCGATCTGCGCTGAGGTCAAGGGAGATGAGCTGCGCGCACGGCAATGGTGCGGCACCGCGCAGATAGGCCGACTCTTCCTCCTGGTGAGAAGACTCGCTGTTCAGGACTGCGGCGCTTGCAGCGGCGAGGCCACCGACTCCAAGGGCGGCAGCCGTCGACGCGCGCAGGAGTCTGCGTCTGCTGTGCGCCGTCACAGAGCTGTCCCTCCCGTCCGACACAAAGCTTGAGTGTCGTATCGGTTGAGTCGGGAAAACGGGGCAGGCACGGACGTGTTCTCGTGTGGGAACGAATCCGTACGGCGTCTCATCACTCGATGACAATTTCGGGAGCGACTCCGAGGACCAGATTGTCGAGAGCGGCAGGCATTTCACCGAAGTGAGCCAGCCAGTCTGCGACGAGGTATATGACCGATTTCTCGTCGATGGCGAGGAAGAAACGCCCTTGATCCAGTTCGCCGATCGGGAACAAGGACGCACCGACCTCTTCGCCCCACTCGGAGAACCGGTCCTCTTCTCCGTACGCCAGGCTGGGTTCCAGTTCGAACGGTTCGCGTGCACTGCTGATGCCAGGTCCACTGATGTCGACGGAAATGCCGCCGAACTCCGCGAGAAACCTCTCAGCAGCGTGATGCATGGTGATCCCGCGCCGCTCAAACTGATCCCGCCATTCAGCAGTCGACACCTTGCGCCCTTCGCGCCATCCAACCGACCGCAGAACTTCCTCGGTTTCTGCCGAGAACCTCGTCATGCTATTTCCCCGTCAAGAAGTCGAGATTGAATTCTTTCACCAGCGCCTTGCAACTGTTGCACGGACCCACACGGTATCCATGTTTGGGGTGCTTGACGTCTGGTCGGATGACAACGGCCGCCACCTTCGAGCCGGTCGGATCCATCCCGTTCGTGAGCGCATTGCTGAGACAGACGGGCAGGCCGCACTTTCCATGCCCCCGACCATGCTGTGAGGCTGGAACCTGATCGAGGATGTCCTGGACACGGGGATGCAACGCCGGCGGAGTCCCCCGGACGCTCGTGTGGCGGATGACCTGCCCGTTGGGCAGCTCGATTGCCTCGGCCACAGACGGCCTCAGTCTGCCGGGGCGAATCGCCGAGGCCTGGTCAGCGAGGCCACGTGCGGCCCGCACCGCGGACTCGCCGGCGCGCAGGCCGCCGAGGCCGCCCTCGAGACAGCCCAGGAGCGCGGCTCCGCCGACCTGTCCCCAGTTGACCTTGCGTCCCGACAGCCGCTGCGCGCCCCAGTCGAGGAATCCTCCGAGCCCACCGCCGATGACGCAGCCGACGACCATGGGGTTGTTGCCGGAGGGGTCGGTGTAGGTCGTCGGAGAGGAGAGGGCGTACTGGTAGAGGTTGGTGCCGCCGGCGTAGCCGATGGGGTCCTGGGAGATGAAGCGGCCGGTCTGCGGGTCGTAGTAACGGTTGCGGTAGTAGAGCAGGCCGGTGCCGTCGTCCTCGCGGCCGGTGAAGGTGTACGGGTTCGAGGTCGCCGTGCCGGAGACGGTGGGTGTGCCATGAGGATCGTAGGTGTAGGTCGTGTCGATGGTTCCGTCGGCGCTCGCCAGGCCGACCACACTGCCGAGGGCGTCGGTCAGGTAGGCCTGGGTCGTGCCGCCTTCGGTGCGGGTGAGGAACTCGTCCAGCCCCGAGGTGGCCACCGTGGCGGTGGTCGCGCCCGCACTGTCCTGCTCGGCCAGCGGGTTGGCGCCGTCGGTGAGGTAGCGGGTGGTGGCATCGCTGATGGTTTTCGAGATGCGTCCGCCGACCGGGTTGTAGCCGAACGACGACGTTGTTCCAGTCCTTGTCAGGCCGGTCAGCTCGCCACGGGCGTTCCAGGTGTATGTGCGGAGGCCGTCGTTGGTGAGCTGCCCGTCCGCGTTGTAGGTGAAGGTACGCCCGTCGTAGCCGGTGATGCGGTTGTCCTTGCCGAACTGCGTCCCGGTCTCGGCGGCGGGCAGGGTCACCTTCGCCAGCGAGCCGGTCAGCCCGGCCTGGAGGGCGCGCTCGTCCCGGGTGTACTTCAGGTCACCGATGGTCGTGTCGCCCTGCGTATACACGATGGACTTGATGACGCCGGTGGTGTCGTAGTCGGTGGTGCGCGTGATGCCGCCGGGCAGGGACGCCGTCTTCTCCCGGCCCACGTCGTCCAGGCCGAAGGTGACCTCCTGGCTGCCCGACGTGACGGAGGTCAGGACGTCTGAATTGTCGTAGCCGTACGTCGTGCTCGCCCCGGCCGCCGTCATCCGGGTGCGGCGGTCCGCGGCGTCGTAGTCGTAGCTGACCGTGCCCGTGGGGCCGGTGGTCGAGGCTGGGCGGTCGTAGACGTCGTAGGTGAAGGACTGGTTACCGGCTTGGCTGTCGGTGATCTGCTTGAGCAGGTCGTTGTCGTCATAGCCGTAGGTGACGGTGGATTCGGCCTGACCTGTGTCATCGATGCCGTACCGGACGCTCTTGAGCCGGCCCAACAGGTCGTAGTCGGCCATGGCTGACGTGCCGGATCGGCTGGTCGCCTTCTTCAGGAACCCGGCCGCGTCGTACTCGAACAGGGACTGTGCGCCGAGCGGGTCGGTCGCCGTTTCGGGGCGATCGGCGTCGTCGTACGCCCAGTTCGTCGTGTTGCCGCGGGCGTCGGTCAGGGCGGTGAGGTTACCTCCCTCGTCATAGTCGAGGCCCGTGGTGTGGCCCAGCGGGTCGATGATCTTGCGGGGCTGGTTGAGCTTGTCGTACGTCACGGTGGTCGACGAGCCCGACGCGTCGGTCAGCGCGCTCGGCCGGCCCACGGCGTCCGTGAACTGGACAGCGGTCCGGCCTTCGGCGTCCGTGATCGCCGCGAGATCGCCGTTGCTGTAGGTGTAGGTCGTCACCGCGTTCAAGGCGTCGGTGATCGTCCTGACCTGCCCGGCGCTGTTGTACGTGTAGGAGGTCTCGCGTCCTTCGGCGTCGGTGGTCTTCGTCAGGTTGCCGTCGGCGTCATAGGCGAATGTGGTCGTGTGACCAAGTGCGTCGGTGATGCTGCTCGGCTGGTCGTAGGCGCCGTCGTAGACCACCGTGCTGGTGGTGCGGGCGTCGTCGGTGCCGGCGAGCTCGACTGTCCCGGTCAGGTGGCCGTCGGTGTCGTAGGACAGCTCGGTGCGGCGCCCGTAGGGGTCGGTCACGGCGTCGATGCGGTGGCCGGTGCCGCGCTCGTAGACCGTCTTGCGGGCGAGGTCGGTGCCGTAGGCCTCGGTGTCCGAGACGCCGTAGCCGCCGTCGAACTCCACCCGCCGTACGGCGCCGCCGGGTTGGGTGACCTGGGTCGCCGTGACCTCGCCGGTGCCGGTCACGGTGTAGGCGAAGGTGTACTTCGCGCCCTCGGTCAGTGTCTGCTGCTGGACCCGGCCGTCCGCGTCGTAGGTGTTGGTCATGTAGATGATGCCGCGGGCGTCCGTCGCGGTGGCGATGCGGTTGGAGGTGCCGTCGTAGGTGTACGAACTCACCTTCCCGGTCGGGTCGGTGACCGTCGCCAGCCGCCCCTCGCCGTCGTACGTGTACGAGACCGTGCGGCCGGCGTTGTCCCGTGCCTCGGTCACGCGGTTCTGGGTGTCGTAGGTGAGTGTGATCCAGCGTCCGCCGGAGGTGGCGAGCCGGGTGATCCCGCCCCGGTTGCGGTTGGTGCGGGTGAGGGTGAGGGTGTTGCCGTAGCGGTCGCGGATCTCCTTCAGCGGGGCGTACTGCGGGAACTCCCACACGCTGCCGTCGGGGAAGGTCAGGTCCCAGCCCGATCTGCTGTTCCACTCGATCGTCGTGCCGCGGAAGCTGCCGGTGGTGTCCTCCGGCTCGAAGACGGCGTCCCTGAAGCTGGTGCCGTCGGAGGTGCGGACGTAGTGCACCTTCCGGCCGCCGGGGAGGTAGAGGTCGACCTCCTGGTACTGCTCCTGGGAGTGCAGGAACGCGTTGTAGACGAGGTCGCGACCGATACCGAAGGCGCGCTTTTCGGTGTCGCCCTGCCAGTAGGTCCGGGTCACCTCGACGGGAGTGAGCAAGTCCTCGACCGCCAGGTCGGTGCGGCTGTCGGTGAGCAGGCCCGTCGACAGATCCACCGGGTCACCGGACAGCCAGTCGATCGCGCCGTCCAGCCAGGAGGTGGCCCACGCGGGCAGCGACGGGGTGTTGAACATGGCACCGTGGAAGGCCCACACCCGCGTCTTGGCGTCCGGAACCACCTGAGTGCCGTCGGCGCTCACCTCACCGTGCCCGTAGACGTACCAGCCCTTGCCGTCGGGGTCGTAGTCCATGAAGTCGACTCGGGTGCCCGGCGGTTCGTGCGTGTAGTTGGGGTAGATGATCTGCGCGCCCTCGGGGAACACATACGTCCCGCCGGGCTGGACCGTGAAGTAGACGGGGACGACGCCGTCCTTGGGCAGCGGGAACGGGGGACGGTCGATCGGTATCGCCGTGATGCCGAGTTCGGTGACCACCTTGCCGTGCTCGTCGCGGACCACCGAGCCCTTGGGGATGCGGACCTCAAGTCCCGGGATCTGCGGGGTGGTCAGCACGACGTCCTTCTTCGCGGGGGCGTCGAAGGTGACGGTGTGCTTGGTGTCCAGCGGCGTCATCCACACCGGGAAATCGAGGTCCACGGACGCTCCGGCCTTGGGGTGGATGCGGATGTCGAAGCGGCCGTAGGCGCGCTTCTTCGTATTGGCCGTGGAGCCGTCGACGACCAGGGTGGTGGCGTTCGCGCTGATCCCGGTGAGCAGGAAGCGGCCCTTGGCGTCGGTGCGGGTGGTCTTGTCGCCGACCCGGACGGTGACCCTGGCGAGAGGCTTTCCGTTCAGTTTGAGCACGTGTCCCGTGAGCGCCGTCTTGCCCGGCGGGGCGCGCAGCTTCGGCGGGGCTTTCGGTGCCGTGCCACGCCGGGTCAGCCAGTCCCGGCCCTTGAGGTTGTGCTTGTCCGGCTGCCAGGCGTCGGCGCCGGTCGGGACGATGCCATCGCCGCTGTCACCAGCGTGCTTCGCCGAGGCTCGGGTGTCCTGGACTTGCTCTGCGCCTGCTGCGGCGCTGTCTTCCGCAGCGTTCGAAGCGCTCGTGACCGCAGTGGTCGACAGGCCGATGCTGTAGGCACCGGTCCTCAGCGACGCGGGATCCACGGTGACGGTGTAGGTGCCGTCGGCCGGCAGCTCCGGCAAAGCGTATGAGGTCGTACTCGTGGACATGTACCGCTCGTCGACGAGCCACTCCCCGTCCGGTCCGTACACCGACAGGTACCAGGCGTAGGGCGGCGTGCCGCCCAGGCCGACGGTGAGTTCCTGCCCTGCGGTGCCGGTGAAGGTGAACCGGGCGTTCTGGCCGGCGGTGGCGATCGTGGCGTCCCGGGCTTCGCCGTCCACCGTGAGGGTGCCCGCCTGCACGTCAGGGACGAGCTTGGCGGTGGTGCCGCCGGTCACCGGCTTGCTCGGCTGGAGCAGCAGACGGTACGTGCCCGCTGTGAGCGGAGCCCTCAAGTCCGCCTCCTTCGCGGACAGGTAGCCGAGGTTCGTCTGCTCGCTCGCCCCCGGCTCCAGCAGCGCGATCCGGGTGCTTCCGGTGATCGTGGTGTCGCTGAACACCACGGCGGCGCCGTCCCCGGCCTGTGCGTCCAGCGTGTACTGCAGTTGCTGGCCGGGCCGGGTGATCGTCCCCGTGCGGGCAGTGTCCGACAGGGCGCCCGCCTTGGCCGGAGTGGACAGCCACAGCGTCACGCCGCCGGTGCTGGCGTTCTGCGGCTCCAGCAGCAAGGCGTAGGACGAACCTGCTGTCAGACCGGTCAGGTTCAGTGCCTGGGCTGAGTTCTTGGTCATCAGACCGACGTAGTCGCCGTCTCCGCCCTCGGAGCCGACCAGGTTGACGTAGGTGCTCTGGTCGATGCTGTTCCCGGTGAGCCCCACACCGAGATAGTCGCCGTCAGAGCTGGTGAACGTCGCCCGCACCCGCTGCCCGGGACGGGTCACGGTGACCGGCACCGAGTCGCCGTCCACGTCGACATCGACGGCCAGATCGGCCGAGAGGGTCAGCTTGGCACCGCCCTGGGCACCGTCGCGCGGGTCCATGATCACCGTATAGGTGCCGGTTTCCGGCAGGTCGGGCAGACCCTGTGTTCGTGCCCTGGAGGCGCTCACCGTCGCAGAGCCGACGACCTCGGCGCCGGACGGCGCGACGACGGTGAGACTGAAGGATGTGGTGAACGTGTTCTCCGTGATGCCGAGCGAGAGGTCGTCCCCCGTCGTCGCATTGAACGTCGCCTCGGCGTCCTGCCCGGGACGGCTGACCGTCGCAGCGGCCGCGTCCTCGCTGCTGCTCAACCGCCCTACGTCCACGGGCCGGGAAAGAGTGAGGGCCAGTGTTCCGGTGCCGATCCGGGCCGGCTCTGCCGCCAGCCGGTAGGTGCCCGTCTGCGTGAGCGCGTCGCTGTCCCAGTCCGTGGTGCGCCCGGAGGAGACGAGTAAGCTGTCCACCCTGCTGCCGTCCGGAGCGTACAGCCGCAAGGAGACGTACGAAGCGAAGCCCGTGGACGTGACGCCCAGCGACACCTTCTGCCCGGCCTCGGCGGCGAAGGAGGCGGTACCGTCCTGCCCGGGCCGGGTGATCCCCATCTGCACGGCCGCGCCCTGTGTGTCGAGTGCCCCCGCCTCCGCGTAGTGCGAGACCGTGACCTGCGAGGTGCCGGTCGCACCATCCGCAGGATCGAGATAGAGGGTGTACGTCCCACTCGCCGGCAGGGCGTCGATGTCCAGGGAACCGTCGGACGCCTTGGACACCGTCAGCGAATCCAGTTGGTCCCCGTCGGGCTCGTACAGACGCACGGACGTCCCGGCAGTCATGCCTGCGGTGTCGACGCCGATACTGAGGGAGTCCCCCCTCGACGCGGCGAACGTCCACAGACCGTCCTGCCCGGCCCGGCTCATCACCGTAGCGGCCGGATCGTCGGTGAAGCGCAGTTCCCCGCCCACCGGATGAGACATGGTCACATTCACGGCGCCGGCGATGTCCGCAGAGGGGTCGATCACCAGGGTGTAGGTCCCGGAGACCGGCAGATCACGCACCTCGTAGTCGCTCGATGCGCCGTAGACACGGCCACCGCCGCCCACGGTCTCGCCCCGCGGATCGACCAGGTCCACGATCGCCGATGGATCGAACGTGGACTCGGTGAATCCCACAGAGATGTCCTCGCCCTGCTCGGCGTCGAACAGCACCCGGGCACGCTTGCCGGCCTCGGTCACCGCAACGGAGACCGGATCCTCGTCGCCCACCGACATGCGGACCGTGGTCTCGAACTCCTCCTCACCGTCCACGAGCGGCACGGTGAAGTCCTCGGGCGAGGTCGTCCTTCCAGCCGGGGTCTGGACGGTGATCCGTCCGGTGGTCGTGGTCTCGGGCACCCTCACCGTGAGAGCAGTGCCCGTGACGCCAACCAGCTCAGCGAGGGTCCCACCGTTGAACCGGACGAGATTGTCCGCAGCCTCAGTCGCGAACCGCGATCCCGTGATGACCACTTCGGTCCCGGCAGGCCCCGCCGAGGGCTCCACGGAAGTGATGGCCGGGCCGACGGGCGCCACGGTGAAGCTCTCGGTGGACTCGGCGGTGGTTCCGCCGACGGTCACGGCCACCGGCCCGTCATCCGCACCGTCCGGGACAGTCACCACCAGACGAGTCGCCGACGCCTCGCTCACCTCGGCGGTCGAATCACCGAACGCCACCGTGTTGTCCGCGGCGGTGGCGGCGAACCCGGTGCCGGACAGGGTGACCTCGGCACCGGGCGCGGCACTGACAGGTACGACCGACAGCACCGACAGCGTGCTGGAGGCGAACCGGTCGATACCGAGCCGGTTGCCGGCCTCGTCGTACCGGTAGCGGGCGGTCTCACCATCGGGATCGGTCACGCCAACCAGGCGGCCTGCCGCGTCATAGGCGTAGACAGCGTTATCGGTGGTGGGTTCGGCGGCGGCCTGCGCCTGCTCGGATGCAGACTCGGCCGTCTCCTGGGACGACAGGGTGTCCACCACGTCATGGGTGACGTTGGGAGGCTTGGGTTCCGGCGGTACCGCCTCGGCCGACACGGTTCCCACGGCCAGCGCGAGAACCAGCGCCCCCACGGTCACCAGCCGCCGTCTGCCGCCACCGACCACAGCGCGAAAACGCCCACCCCTGCCCTGCATGTGCCCTCCCCAAGGCACTCACGGGACACTCCAGCCCCGTGAACCCCCACCGTCATCACACGAGGTGTCACACCGTAGGGACGCAGGGTCATGTACGCGACACGCCTGGCGACATCTGGCCGAGATCGATCCCACCGCACAGACTGCCGTGATCACTCCCAAGCGCACGTGATACGCCTGAACTGAGCTGGGCATAAGCCAACCAGTCGGGGACGGATTCCGCCGCTCCAGGCGTGCACCATGAAACACTCGATGGCTTGGACACGGCGGTGCTCGCAAGTCATCGCACACTGTTGCGGTCAGCCCTCTCGAGTTCCGCCGCAGCTGGCAGGAGCCCAATAGGGATCGGGCCGGACTGTGTCACGCGATCACACCAGATCCTGTAACAGGTCGTAGGAACAGGACTGTGACCTGCAATGATGCGAACGGCCGACTGTAGTACTAGAGCAGGCGGGCAGGTCTCCCGGGAGTCACCCCGCCAGCCGAAACAGCGCATTCTACGCACCAGTTACCGCGAAATAACCCTACTCCGAGTCTGGCCCCCTCGAACGGGACAGCGCTCTCGACCACGTTCGACAGGGCGCGTATCACCAAAGCAAGGGTCCCGGCCGGTGGTGGGTTCAACACCGGAGGTGAGGCCATAGCCCGACCCCTGCAACGGAGGAGACAAACGTGAAAGACATACCAACGGCCGCCAGCAGCGGCGGTCCCGAGGAGCACACCACCCAGCCTCCCGGGAGCTCCGGCCAGGCCGCCCGGATCCAGTCCGTCCCCGCAGCCCCGTCCGACGGTGAGCCCATCGTGGGAGCGTCCGCTGTCCGGCGCACATTCACCTTCACCAGCGCCGTCACCGGTGAAAAGGTGACCGCGACCTGCATGCCCGGCTGCACGGTCGACCACGAGGCGGACAGCAACACGCATGAGCACCCGCACGACATCTACTGCAACATCCCCGGCGCAGTCGGCGAGCTGCCCCTCTACGGCCCGCTGTGCGACACGGGCAGACCGGAGGACTTCCGCTTCCTCGGCTGGCAGATCGAGTCCCGCCCCTTCTCGGCACGGCCAGCAGAGCGGCTGCCCTTCGTAGCCATTGAGGCCATCGACGACCACTACATCGAGTACCTCGACCCGGACACGCTGGAGATGGTCATCAGCCGCCTGCAGAAGCAGGTCGACTCCCTGCGCGAGGCCCACGCCCAGCTCGTCAACGTCCGCACCGCGTACCTCAACCCACCGGCGGTGGCGGCATGAAGACCACAGCCATCACCGAACGCGCCATCGCCGAGGTGGAGACGTTCCGCACCAAGATGCGGGAACTCGGCTCGTGCTCCCCGGCCGTGGAAAAGTTCGCCGACGAGTTGATCGTCCTCATCATCGTCTGCGGGTCCCCGAAGGTCGCCGTCGAAACGGCGATGCGCAACCTCCTCAGCGAGCCGGCGGAGGCGACGGTATGACGACGTCGACCACGCGCGTCGGCTTCGACGCCTTCCGCAACCGCATGTGCGACCACTTCGGACAGCTGCCCCACGGGCCCGGCAACCAGCACCTCCACGTCCAGCAAGCCCCGCTCGGCCCGGATGAGTACTTCACTCACCGGCTCGACAGCGACGGCCACCACATCGTCTACGACCCGCGGCAGACCAGCGGGCTCATGGTGCGCCAGTTCCTCGGCATCTACGCCACCTTCACCGAGGACCCGATCCGCGAGAGCGTCCGCGACGCCTACTACGAGGCGAAAGCGGCGGGCACGCGGGCAATCTGGCAGATCGTCCTCAGCGAGATCGACCGCACCCAGGACTCCGAGGGTGTGATGGACCAAGTGCTGGAGCTACTGCAACAGGCCTGCGCGACGACCAAGGCAACGGCCGCGTGAGGACGACCGCGAAGACCGCGGTGGTCGGGGGTGTGCAGTTCGTGAACAGCCCCGGCCGCCCGGCCCGCACCTGACAGCAAGCCTTATGGATCCTGAAGACTCGACGCCCGCGAACGGTCACCCACGCGAGTAAAGCGGCGCGACATTCCCCTCACAGTGCGGCTGGCCCTGTAGCGTGCCTGGCCGCAGCTCACAGTCCGCTCGGGCGATGAACGGCAGCGCCGGGCAAGGAAGAGGGAGAGGCCATGGGTGCCCCTTTAACCAATAGTCGCCACCTTCTCCTGGAAGACCGACCGCCGCCGAGCACCCCCAGGATGCAGCGGCTTCCAGGCAAGGCCAGACCACGCCAGGAGGTGCTGCGGGAGTGCGAGGCGGAGGCCGCCGAAATGCGCGGGTATATCCCGCGGGTGCTCTGGGACTTCCTGATTCCGGATCTGACCCGCGTGTTCCGGTGGCGCGTTCAGCTCGACTGCGGCTGCATGCCCGAGGTCCTCGAAGACGGCACCCCACCGCACGAGGCGCAGTGGAAAGATCACCGCTCACCGCTGCCGCCCGGGCAGATGATCTGTCATCACGACGACTCCCCGCCGCCGCCTTATCGCGTGATCACCGGGTGGGGAGAACGGAGGGAGGTGACGTTTCCCGCCGACCCCGTCGAGCCTCCGGACGACACGGACCCCAGAGTTTGGTCGGTGATCCGCCATGACGAGCCGCACACCTCCGCGTTCTGGGAGGTGACGCTAACTTGCGGTCACGTGGAGGAGGCCATCGCCCCGAGTCTCGACTGGGTGCCTGCTTCAGGGCCTCGTCGTGCGGCTGCGGAACGAGTCCAGCAGATGTCCACCGAGTTCGAAGACGCCTGGCGCGTGAACCCAGAGCTGCAGACCGAGCGGGATCGGGAGCACTTCCGACGGATGCTCGCGGACGGCTGGCCGACGCCGGAGCCAGAACAGCTCTGTTATTCCTGCCCCCAAGTGCGAATGATCTTGGCCTACGAGCGCGTCGGATGGCTTATCCCCCGGCAGCGACAGCCCAAGAAGGCGGCGAGCACCGCATCCACGCCCTCGCGGTCCACCTTGGAGCGAAGGCTGCGAAAGGCCGAAGCCGAGGCCGAGCGTCTTCGGGCCGAGTTGGATCGCATCGACCAGGGACCGCTTCGCCCTGAATGAAGCTGGAACGTACCAAGAAGCGGTTTCTGCGTGTACTCACGACCAATCATCGCCAGGACCCGAGCTGGACGTGAAAGCTGTCAGGACCACACAGTCCCGACGCCGCCGACAGCCCCATCGAAGACCGGTGGATTTCACCCGTCGGCCAGGGGCGGCGAGAGTCCCCTGGCGGAGTTTCACGCACAGCTGTCCACCGGTTGCCCACCGGGGTTATTCGCGTCGGCATGGTCCGTTCCCTACGAGCCATTAAAAGACCAGTTCAGAGCCTTGCTTCGTCGATCTCGTCGCAGAAACGAAACCTCCGACCTACGCATTACGATGCACAGATGAACAGTGCCCGATTTGCTCAGATTCCAAGGTCAACGAAATGAAGAAACCCCAGGTCAAAGGCCTGACCTGGGGTTCACCTTGGAGCCGCCTTCGGGATTCGAACCCGAGACCTACGCATTACGAGTTGTCCGATCTTGGTCCAGACACGTCCATAGATGTCCGCCGAGAGACACCCGCCCCTGGCCAGAGCGGGTCACGCACGTGGGCAGACCCTCGTGGACAGTCGCGGATCGGGTGGCCATTGAGACCACGGATGAGACCGGCGCCAGGGCCCGGAGGGGGATGCACTGGGGGTAGGCCGGCAGGAGACAAAGCGCCCACCACGCCACCACGCCACCACGCCACCAGCAGGAGTGTTCCGTTGGCTCCGTTGCTGTTCGATTGCGTCAAGAGCCACTAATGGGGAAACTTGTTCCAGTGGACTGGGCAACATGCATTTAGATGCCGTCTCAGTAGGGTGGGGGTATGGGGACGGATAGTCGAGCCTTTGGATCATGGCGCCTGCGTGGCGGCCGCTACGAACAGCAGGGGCTGCCTGTCGAGGTGCTGGCCGAGTTCGCCAGGTACGAGCGTCTTGTCATCGACGTTGCCCGCGGCTTGTGGAAGCAGCGCCACGCTGCGCGGCAACGCGTCCCTCGGGGATTCGCTTCGTCTTTCTCTCTTCGCCTTTCGGATATCCAGCCGGGAAGCGTAGTCCCCGTGCTTGAGCGAGCCACAAATGACTCGGATGCCCTATTCGACGACATCGATACGAGTATCTTTGATGAAGCGCGCCTCCTGATCCAGGATACTTTGCGTTCAATTCAATCCGGCGCAGGGATCCCTCGCACGTTTCCCCCACATGCACTCCGAGAATTCTCCCGATTCGGCCGGAGCCTGCAAGATGGAGAGTTTATCGAGTTCGACGGAGGCTCTCCGTCTGCTGCTATCTACTCACAGCCCGTCCGTCGACTGATCCATGAACAGGCACGCCTGGAGCGATTTGAAATCGAGACGCTCGCCACAGGTCAGGTAGTTAGTGTTGATGCCGAAAAAGGAACATTCGGCTTCCGCCTAACCGGCGGGAAATCGATTCCAGGACGATTCTCTTCAGATGACCTTGTTCCAGACCTCAGACAGTATCTAGACCGCTCAACAATGGCGCCCACAGTCGCTGTTAATGTGGTAGCAATCCAGTCTATTATTGGCGAGACTATCGAAATTCAGGATGTTCTATCCATTGAACCGGTCCTTCCGGCTGAATGGTCCGAACGCTTGGTAGAGTTGCAAACCCTTGAGAATGGCTGGCTTGACGGTGTGGGCAAGGAGGTGAGCCGGAAACTACTGCGTGAAGTTGAGTCTCTGCTGCTTGAATTCCTGGACGCGCAGGTTGAGCGCCCATACATCTTCCCCACGGAAGAAGGGGGCGTTCAGCTTGAGTGGCCCTTCACAAGAGGCGAAGTCACGGTGATCGTCCTACCTGATGACAAGGTAGAGGCTTACGCATTCTCGAAAGAAGAAGACCAGGAGAGCGAAAATCTGCTTCACTGGCGACAACTTGAAGAGATCACAGAATTCGTAACCAGGGGGATCAATCAGTATGGCGACTGACGACTCCAGCCTTCGACCTGGCGAAATCGAAATAACGAACCAGGAAGAAAAACTGTGGCGCCAAGTAAACCCAGGCTGGGTTCATGACGGACGAGTCAGTAGTCAGCTCTTTCGCCCCACCCCTAAAGACACTGGTGAAGTATCGGTCACAAGATCCTCGCTTGCCACGCCTGAAGAATCATACCGCCATCACACAGAAGTAATGGGTTACGACTCAGCGGGCGTGTACTACGTCGATGTTGCCGAAGTGCAAGAAGTGGGTTTGCGAGCGATCGATGACTCCCAAGTCGATGACGAGGATGAACGTCCCCCGGCGCATGCATACGTTGATTTCAAATCAGTACAGACCAAGGGTGACCAGCAGCGACGAGCAAGCAAGTTGCGCGATAAAGCCGAGAAGCATGGATGGCAGTACGGTCCGGTGACGACCTGAGAATTTTACTGATCTCCGGTGGTGTCACTTGTTTCGTCGAGTTCGCCATCGGTTGATTGCGCAAGCATGAATGCTGCCCACGCCATGCGTACTCCTGGCGGTGGAGGCGTCAAGTTCCATTCGTAGGCATGCACAAGGGGCACGCGTCCCAAGTTCTTCAGTTCCGAAGTCAACTTGATGCGGTTTTCTTCAGAGAAGAAACCGTCCGGCACGCTGATCGCCGCGTCGCCGAGAATATCGGCGGCCCCGACGATGGTCCCGAGGTGCTGGCGCCAAAGTTGATCGTAGGCGAACTCCGCGAGATGCTCGCGGAACTCTTCTTTGTCGGTAACAAGGGCACCACCAGGCGCACCCCATCCCCTCCGTAGCACTTCACCCGCTGAAAAGTGCACAGCGCGACTTGTCGCAGAATGCAGGTACTCGTACTCCTCTACGAGTGATGATCGTTCCGCCACCCATTTCGAAGAGGGGATTACCCCTTGCCACCCCCACCTGCCGCGGAGTTGGCGTAGTTCAGCCTTCAGGCCGTCCAACGTGACGGCCTGAGCATCAACAAACCCCGGTGGGAACCAGAGGTGCACAGTCATATCAAGATCGCCGATGTAGTCCCGCTGGGCGATCAGTGCCCGCCGAGCGTCCCACCGACCCATTGCCAGCAGTAGAGCATCTGCCTCACTACGCGTCATAGAGGCGAGGAATGTAGCCCACATACGTTCCTCAAGGAACGCTCGCACGAACGCCACTGCGAGATGACCTTGTCTGACGTTACCGAGTGCAATCGCCCCCTCAATGGCGTCTCGCTGTCTGCGCACGCAGTTATTGATTGTTAGCGCCCTAACGTCCAGGTCTGGTTCTTCCCAGACGAGTGGGTCCAAATGAATTTCTCTGCGCATTCGCTCAGAGAAATGTTTTAGCGCCTGAAATCTTGGACTGGTGGAGTCGTCGGTTACGGAGGAAACCTGATCTTTCACGACTTTGCCTCCTGCCCATCGTATGCCCTGAGCAATACTAGCTTACATAAGCCTAGCCGGGTGCTGCGGCGAAAACGTTTGAACGCTGACACGCGTCTGTTCGTCGCAGGGCAGAGCGGGTGCCCGGATTCCAGGTTTTACTTGGCGCGGTGAGGACTCGGTGGCCCAGGAGCCCTCATTTTACGCGGATTATGAGCCATAGATCATTCTCGAAAGGCCCTTGGCTCCCGCAGGCGAGACGTTGCCACGTGGATCAACCAGCGAAACCTGATGAGGCGTGCTCGCAAGCCGTATTCGGGCTCGATGAGCATCACGCGGCCGAACTCCGGGCCGACCCCAGAGGGCAGGATGGAATCGAGACGGAGGGCACCACTACCAGCGATAAGAACGGAGTTGATCCGGGCTTGCGCTCGGTAGCGCTCGATCTCCGCAGGGTCATCACACTCCTGCGGGTTGGCTCCCAGATGGACAGGGGCCATAGCGGGGAGTCCGGCGTCAGAGACTCCCACCACCCAGGTTCGGTAGCCGCCTGGGCTGCCGAAGTAGTGGGATTCCGAGTAGGAGTACCGCTGGGCGCCGACAGCCCACAGGGCGAGGCCCTCGACGTCAGGGTCAGGAGCAGGAAGCGAAGACAGGCGCGACTTCCCCAGCCGAACGACGTGGTCGGTGCCGATCCTGACTACCGGACGGAAGATCCTGCTGCGAGTCGTAATCCCGTAAATCTCGACTTCGTCGTCCTCCGTGCACCATGTGGTCAGATAGGCCATCCTGCCCAGCGGCCAGGTGCGGACGGTGAACTCCTTCTCAACGAACCCTGGATCTCCAGTTTCGACCGCAATCGTGTGCTCCTGGAGGCTCCGCTTGTACTGCCATGCAGGCTCTCCAAACAGGCCCTTCACATACTCGTGCCTGACGTGCGGAGCCAGCTTCCGGAAATTCCTGACGAAGAATCCCCGCTTGCCAAGCGTATTGCGCCACCATCCGCGCGCGATGTTGTAAAGGCCGATGCTGGCGACGATGATCGCCGCGGTCGTCCAGATGTTGAGTTTGGTGTCAACGGTAGGTAGCCACTGCACAAAGAGCATCCTGCCGCAACGGAAGCCATGGGAAGCTTGAAACGGACGGTGAGCAGACTGGGAGGGAGAGCGCGTGTCTCAGCAGGTCAGCCCCCGGGGGACCTTCAGGAAGGTCGCGGACGCAGTGAAGGCCCGAGTTGCGGCCGACCCGGACATGACGGAGCTTCCGTCCCTGGCTGAGGTCATGCGCGACCATAAGGTCTCGCGCGGGGTCGCCCTCCGCGCCTTTGGCGTGCTGCGGCAGGAGGGTGTGGCCGAACCTGCGCCTGGCGGGCGATGGCGCGTCGTTCGCGCGGGTGCGCGTGTCGACCGACGCCCGCTCGATCAGCGGATCGCCGACATCATCACGGCTGAGGGGTTCAAAGTAGGGGAAGCCTTCCCGAGCGCTTCCGCGCTGGCCGACCGGTTCGGGGTCTCGCGCCCCACGGTGACTAAGGCACTGGAGAAGTTGGAGACCGCCGGCGTGCTGGCGGGTGGCGGACAGGGCAGGGTGCGGACGGTCCGCGCCGTGCCGACGCGAGAGGAGCGTTCGTAGCTTGCCGACGTTGACCGAGTGGGCCTATCCCCTGGCTGAGTCCCTGCTTGCTGAGCCGCTTCCGCGGCGCTGGAAGCACTGTCTCGGGGTAGCCGAGAGGGCGCGTACGATCGCGCTCGTTCTTGACCAGGACGCGGATCTACTGGAGGCCGCGGCGGTGCTGCACGACATCGGCTATGCGCCGGACCTGGCCAAGACGGGCTTTCACCCGCTGGACGGGGCCCGCTACCTCCGGGACGTGGCCGGCGCCGACGAACGGGTTATCAACCTGGTCGCCCATCACTCCTGCGCCTGGATGGAGGCGGAAGCGCGCGGCTTGCGCCAGGAACTGGAGGGCGAGTTCCCCCGGGAGAGCGCGCACCTGAACGATGCGCTCTGCTACTGCGACATGAACACCACGCCGGACGGAACGTCCACGAACCCGATCGATCGAATCAACGAGATCGCCGGTCGGTACGGACCGGAAAGCTTGATCGGGCAGTTCATCCGCCGGGCCGAACCCGAGATCCTGGCGTGTACGTCGCGCGTGCTCGAACGGGTCGCCGCCGCCAAGCGTCAGCCGATGTAGGGAGTCGGGCGCTTCCGATCCATGGCGTGCCCGATCCGGAGCCGCATCGTGGGGTGTACGTCCAACGTCGTAAGGTCCGCTGGGTCGACCCAGCGGACCTGAGTCGTCTCGTTGCTCGTACGGAGTTCACCGCCGACCGGCCGCGCGCGGAAGCAGATACTGAACTGCTGGCGCACCTCACCGTCGTCGTACTGCATCACGTGACCAGGGTCGGTGTAGATCCCGGACATGTCGACGACTTCGGCCTTGATGCCAGTCTCTTCCCAGACCTCACGCGCCACGGTGTCGCTGATGGACTCCCCCACGTCGTGCCCGCCGCCGGGCAGGGCCCAACGGCCGTTGTCTGACCGCTGGATCATCAGCACCTGTCCCGCATCGTTCTGCACGAATGCCACAACGGAGGGCACCACCGAGTTGGCCGGCGGGGCGTCGGGGTCGTGAAGGTAGTCGATACGTCCCATGGCTCATGCTCCTGTGATGTCGTGTTCGGTCACTGGCCTTGCGCCTTCCCAGGTCTGCTGAACGCTATTGGCGAAGGTGTCGAAGAGCCCACCCCCGGGGAGTCGCCGTAGGTGCAGAACCGGGGCCAGGTAGGCGCCGATGCCGTACACGTGCGTGTTGACGAGCATCTCGTCATCCACACGGTAGATCGAGTTGTAGAGCACGGTGTCATGCAGGCGGAACGTGATCTCAGGGTGGCTGGTGAACAGAGGGCGGTAGTTGACCAGAGCGTTGCGGATCTTTCCATCCATGATGCGGTGACCTTCGTCGATACCGCGCCGGATGACGGCTTCGCACGCCGGATCGCCCATCAGGACACGGATCGCGACGCTCTTCGATTTCGCCTTGAGGACCGACAGAAAGCGCGGATCTTCTGCAAGGCCGATTCCTGCATAGACAAGGATGTCGATGCGTTCCCTGGCACGTTCGCACATCTCCCGCCATAGGTCGGTCGGTACGACGTGGCGATGAGGGTAGACCGTGACGATCTCCGCTTTGCTCAGGTCAGTTGCACTGTCGAGCGAGCGCGTGTCGTCCCACAGCGTTGTCACGTCAACGTTCAGCACGGACGCCGTGGCGTACTGATGGCGTCGGTAAGGAACCTTGCCCTGCGTGATCCAGCGCTCGACCGTCTTCGGGTTGACCTCAATCTTTTCCGCAAGCTCCTGAATGGTCATGTTCTGCGCTAAGAGGGCCGACCGCAGACGCTCGTTGGACATCTCCACCCCCGATGGGACGTCTAGGGACCTCTTGAAGGTAGCCAGATCAACCTGAGCTGTCCATGTATGTGGTGACCAACTCCCCTGACCTGCACCGATTCTGATGGGGCACCAAGAAGTCCCGATGCGAAGCCAAGAAGCTCGGCCGTCGTACTTGACGACCCCCCATGCAGTACCTGTAAAACAGGTACTGCATCACGAACGACCCCGCCGGCCCCGCTTGCACGCGGTCCGAGCGGCAGGGGAGACGTAAAAGCCCGTCGTCTTCACGGATCGATCGGTGTCATCGGCTAAGCCGCTGGTCTGACCCTCGGGCGTACGACCCAGGGACCGGATCACGGGGACCCCGGTGGTTGGGCTGCACCCGGCCCATGACACCCGGGAGGGAGGGAGCAACCACTCAGCGAGTGACGACTGAGTGGCGCGGTCACCGGCGCGCCGTCCAAGGGAGGCGGAGAAAGGCGCGTTAGGAGCCGCGAGACGACAGTGACGGGCTTTCCCGTCACTCGTCATGCGGGCAGGGCGCCGGCGTCAACGTCGATGGCCTGCCCGTTTGATGAGCACTTCGAAGGTTCCACCCGCACCCGCTTCCGGTGCGGTTCCCCTCTTGCGGCGCGCGCCTGTCGAGGCATCTCCGGGCGCGCTGTGGCCGCTCCACTGTGAGGAGAGATCCCCCATGAAGTACATCGTTGCCGGTCATCAGGCCGTCACCGACGCGGAGTTCGCGGAACTGGCGCTCGGTACCCCGCTGGAGCTGTGGCTGGGGGTCGAGAGCGAGAGCAGCGAGGAGCGCGCGGCCCGGCTGGACGCGGCGCGCGACATCCTCGCCGACCCCGAGTTCCGCAGCCTGCCCGAGGACCTGATCCGCCTGGCCGCGCGGGTCGTCGAGAACCACCCGGACCTGTTCAACGTGGTCCCGCTGGCCCGCCCCGCCCGCCGCCGTGCCGTGCGTCGGGGGGTGGCGGCATGAGCGAAGCTGCAACGCTCGATGACCTGGCCGTGGCCCTGCGGGCGCTGCGCCTGCTGAGTGCGGACTTCGGGCACCTGCCGGCGCCTGTAGTGCACGTGAGCGACATCTTCCCGGCCCAGCTCCGGCTGAGCATCTACGACGACTTGGGCGCGTTCGAGGTGTGGCGCGAGGCGCTGGCCGTGGCACCGGAGAAGGTGACGCACGGGGTGCAGGGCGAGGGCATGACGCGCGTGCTGACCGCGTTGACCGACTACGCCGGTGCCAAGGTGCGTCTGGTCGGCTACGCCGACGTGCCCGTTGTGGACGGGGGTGCGGCATGATCCGCATCACCACGCGGGCGCGTATCGCGGGCCTTGAGGATCAGGTTGGTGCGGCTCGTGAGCAGGCCCGGCAGGCCATCGGGGCGGCGGGGGCGGTGTTCGGCCGGCACGCGCGGGAGCTGAGCGCCGCGACCGGCCGCGCGGAGCGCGCGGAGTCGGCCGCGTGCGAGGCGGGCGAGAGCCTGGCCCGCACGCGCGAGGAACTGGCGTCCGTGCAGCAGGAGTTGCAGCGCACGCATGCCGAGATCTGCCGCCTTCGCGAGGAGCTTCAGGGCGAGTCGCTGCAGGGGCGGGCGCTGACGCTGCTGCTGCACTACGGCCGGCCGCACACCATCTACGCCTCCCGCGAGGACGCGCACGCCGACACCGCCACCCACGGGGTGGCCCCGGACGGGTGGGTGCCCTCCGATGAACGCCCGCTGGCCGCGGTTCGGTGGCGGTGTGAGGCGTTCATCTACGACACGGCCTGCAACGGGTTCCGGCGTGCGTTCGTGCCCGCTCCGGAGCCGGTAGGGGGTGCGGCGTGAACAGTGTTCAGACGCGTTCAGCCGAGCGCGCGCTGTCGGGCGGCACGTGGCTGATCGTGTGCGGGGCGATGCTGTACTCCATCCTCACGGTCACGCCGCTGATGGCCGCGCACACGGCCGATGAGTGGGACTGGACGGCCCCGATCCTGCCGCTCGTGGTGGATGCCGCGGTCGTCATCGTGGTCAAGCTCGATGACGTGCTGGCCCGCCTTGGCGGGCACGGCGGACGCTGGCCCATCGCGCTGCGGTGGATGACCGGGCTGATGACCCTGGCCCTGAACACCGCCGACTCCGCACTGAAGAAAGACCTGGTCGGGGTGGCCGTACACGCGGTCGCGCCGCTGCTGCTGATCGTCACGGCGGAGACCAGCCTGGCCTACCGGCGCGCCATCACCTGCGCCGTTGCCGCTGTGGAGGCCGAGCAGCGGGCCGAGCGGGAGCGGCGCGAGCAGGCGGCCCGGGAGCGTGCCGAGCGGGCCCGCGCCGAGGCCCGTGAGGAGCGCGAGCACGCCGCGCAGTTGGCGCGTGAACAGCGTGAACACGAAGCCCGCCTGGCCCGTGAGCAGGCCGAGCGGGAAGAGCGGCAGCGCCGCGAGGAGCGGGAGGCCCGGGAGCGGGCGGAAGCGGCCGAGCGGCAGGAGCGTGAACGCCGTGAACGCTTGCATGAACAGCGTGAACAGGAGCGGCTGAGGCTTGAACAGCAGGCCCGGCAGCAGGCGGAAGCCGAGCAGCGCGAGCACGCCGAAAAGGCCGAGCGTGAACGCCGTGAACGCCAGGAGCGTGCGGAGCGTGAACGGGCCGCACTGCTGCAACGCGGCCCGGCCGGGACCAAGCTGCCGGAGGACGAAGCACGCCGGATCGTGGCCGCCGCGTTCGCCGCGGGGCTGTCGGTGCGCCAGGCGGCGGAGCTGTGCGGCTGGTCGGTCGGCTGGGTCTCCCACCGCTACGCCGACCACCGCGCCCCCGGCGCGGGCAGTCACGCTGAACTCGCCATTGCGGGGCAGTGATGGGTGCCGCCTACAGCAAGTGCTTCGATCCCATCGGTGCCCGCTATGGGATCCCCACCTACCCCTGGCGCTACGCCCCCAACGGTCTGGCCACCCGCCGCCAGCTCCGCGAACGTGGCCTGCGGCCCGGAGGTCAGCCGGTCGTGGCGCAGGTGATGCTGCGCCATCGCGGCCGGAGGTCGGGGGCGAAGGTGGCCTACCTCTACCGCATCGACCGCGCTCTGCCGGTGCGGCCGATGACCTCGCGCAAGTGGGGCGCTCTCGCGCTGGCGATGCTGGCGCGGCGCACCTGCCCCAAGTGCCGCTTCACCTACGACTACTGCCGGCCGACCTCACTCGGCATGTGCGTGTCGTGTGCCTACCCCGATCCTTCGGCCAACGGCTCTGACCTGGGAGGTCAGTCATGAAACACCCCGTGTGTGAGTTGCCGGGCGACGACCGCGCCCGCACCAACCGTCTGCTGGACGCCGCCGACATCGCGTTCGCCTACGACCCGGTCACGGAGCTGCACGCCGACTTCGAGGCGGTCGTGATGGAGGGCCTGCTGGCCGACCAGCACGTGGCCCTCTACCCGCCCGCCGGCCACACCTATCCCCGCAAGGGATGACCCATGGGCCGCGCGTACGCCGCGCTGACCGACGCGGAGGACGCACAGCCCTGAAGCAGCCGTCCGGCACACATCAATGAGGGCCAGCCCACGCCAATTGGGCTGGCCCTCGTTGCGACTGCCGGAAGCAGTCGAGCACCAGTGAAGCAGACCCGGTGAGCCCCGGCGAGCGGCACCCTCGCAGACCCGGTGCAGACCCGGTGAGCCTGCCTCGGCATGACTCCGGGGAACAGCGCACCGCCTCAATCACCCTCCGCATCAAGGAGATTCACTGTGTCCAGCCATACCCGTACCCGCAAGGTGAGGACCGCCGCCGGTGTCCACACCGTCCAGCTCCCGCGTCAACGCGGGCGCCGCTCACAGCCGTTCGTGGTCGTCGTTCCGGAGCAGCCCTCCCTGACCCGCGAGGCACTCGGCTTTGTGGGCCGCGGACTGTGGAGCGTGCGTCAGGCGCTCGCGCCGACCGGTTTCGCCGTGCTGGCCCTGGGCGTGACCACGCTGATGCACACCATCGCCTGGTGGTCCGCACTTGTGCTCGCCCCCGCTGCGTTCGCGCCGGCGGTGTGGTTCGCCGTCATGCAGCGCTCGCGCCCCGCGCACGGGTCCACCCTGCTCTGGCGCTTCGCCCTGGGCATGTTCGCCACGCTCGCGTTCACGTGGGCCGCGCTGGCGGCCGGGTTCGGCCCTTGGGCCGGTGCCCTGCCGCTTGTCTGGCTGCTGGCTCTCATCATGGCGCAGACCGTCTGGCTCTTCATCCGCCGCACCCACTGACTTGAGGAGGTCGCCAGATGGCAACCCCTACGCGTAACGGCAACGGCCGCACCGGCGGCGGCGCGAGCGCTGCGGCCAACAACAAGGGCAACAAGTTCGCGAACGCGGGCGCTGCGGTGGGCGGGTTCGTCGGCGCGGTGGGCGGCTCGTTCGTCCCGCCGATCAACCTCACCGTCAACAACAACCGCGGCGGGGGCCGGGCCCGCGCGGGCGGTGGTTCGCGCTCGCAGTCCCTGTTGCCCGCGCCGGAGTTCACCTCTCCGGCGCAGGTGCGCAACTACTGCAACACCCTGCGGGCGGCCGGGGTGACGCTGTCCATCGAGATCGCGATGGGTGCCGAGATCCTCGAAAGCGTGCTGGCGGCCGTGCCGGACCCGGAGGGCCGCGCGTTCGGCTCCCGCATCCGGGCACGGAAGGTGGCCCGCAAGATGCGCAAGGCCGCCGACGGCATGCGCGACGCGGCAAAGAACGCCGCCGCCTGCTACTCCGCGTTCCAGCAGGAGTACGAGGAAGAGATCAACCGGGTGCGTCACCGTGCCCGGCGTCCCGCTCAACCGGTCATGAACTGGGCTCAGCAGTAAGGAGGTCGGGCCATGGCCCGTGATCGAAGCAGCATGACGACCTACTACCCCGACGGCATGCCCGGCTACGTCATGGACCCCAACGGCGGACCGGAGAACGGCACCGTCAGGGCGTACCTGCTGCACAAGGCCAAGCCGCACATCCCGCCGTGGCTCACGTGGGGCGCCGCCGGCCTGGTCGGCGCGTTGGGGCACTGGCGGTGGCCGGACAACACGGCGGCCGGCGTCGGCCTCACGCTGGCGTCGGTGGCGCTGACCGGCGTCACCTGGGCCGCGGGCAGGTCGACCACCAAGCAGCGTCGCCTGCACTCGGCCGTCACGGTGGCGGCCGGATCTGCGTGGGTGACCGCCGCCTGCCTCGCGGGCCCGACGGCCGGGCCGGTCGACGACCTGTACCTGATGGGCGGGCCCGCCGTGGCCCTGTCCTGGAACGTCCGGGTGGTCCTGCGCAACAACGTCGATGGGGTCGCGGGCAGTTCGGACGGGGGCCTGCTGGAGAAGGTGGGTCTGGCGCGGGCGCAGATCGGCGCGGCGAAGGTGGAGCCCAACCGGGTCACCGCGCCGCTCGCGCTGCAGCCCGGTGAGCAGACCAACGACGACGTGGCCAAAGCGCTGGCCCGGATCGCGTCCGCGCTGGACCTGCCGAAGTCCGCCGTCCGCTACAGCCCCGACCCCGACTCCGAGCGGCGCGGCGACCTGGTCATCGTGCCGGAAGACATGCTCGCCGAGGTCGTGGAGTGGGAGGGTCCCTCCAACCTGGGTGGCTCGATCGCCGATCCGCTGGTCATCGGCCGCTACGACGATGGCGCCCCGCTTGTGATCTGGCTTCCGGGTGATCCGGACGCGGGGCGCAACTCCACGCACGTGCTGGTCGCGGGCGGCACCGGGTCCGGCAAGGGCGACGCTGCCCTGAACCTGCTCACTGAGATCCAGTCCCGCACGGATGTGATCGTGTGGTTCTCCGACCCCAAGGCGTTCCAGGACTTCGCACCCGTGCGGGCGGGCCTGGACTGGGCTGCGGAGGGTGGCTCGCAGACGGAGGTCATGGTGGCCGCCGTCGAGGCGGCCATCCCGGCGCGTACGCGCTGGCTCGGCTCGCACGGCTACCGTCAGTGGGTTCCCGCCGCGGCCCGGGTGCAGAACGCCCCGGAGCACTCCTGCCGCGCGGACGGCCGCGCCTGCGGCTGTGCGGGGATGCCGTTCCTGGTCGCCTGGTTCGAGGAAGCCGCCAACACCCTCCGCGCGATGGGCGACGACGCGTTCACCGGCATCGCCCAGGAAGCCCGGTCCGCCGGTATCTCGCTGATCGTGTCGTTGCAGCGTCCGTCGTACGACCAGATGTCCACCTCCACCCGCGCCTCCCTGCCATCCGTGATCGCACTCGGCTGCGACCCGCGCGATGAGGGGTTCTCGCTGCCGGAGACGGTCATCGACGCGGGCGCCCACCCCGGAGCGTGGGGCAACCGGCGGCCGGGCTACTGCTACGTCGTCTCCCCGGGCATCGAGGAAGTCCGCTACCCCTCGCCGGGGCGCACCCGCCGCTTCACCCTGCGGGCCGTGCCGGTCATGGAACGGCTCGCCGCATGGGCGCAGGCCAACGGCGCGGTCGCCGACCCGGTCACCGCGCAGGCCGCCTCCGGCGTCGCCGGACACGCCTACACCGGCCGCACCGCACCCGCCAGCACCGGTGAGCCGGCGGCGCTGCGGGCTGTCGAGGAGGAGGACGACATGGAGTACAGCGGTCTGCTGGTCGACCCGGAGGACGCGGACATCGACCCCGAGGCCGAGCTTCCCGCACCGGAGGAAGGCGACGACACCCCGCTCTTCGGACACGACACCGGACGCAAGCCGTCGCCGGAGGAAGCCCGCCAACTGTTCGCCGCCGCGCTCGCGGAATTCGAAGCAGCGGGACAGATGGTCGTCGGCCCGCGGGACTTCATGGACTGGTGCGACCGCAACAACCTCTCCCGCCCCTGGGTGTCCGCCCGCCTCAAGGAAGCGGCCATGGACGGGCGGTTGGAGGCGACGAACACCACAGGCCGATGGCGAATCGTCCCCATGCTCACGGCCGCCTGACACCAGCCTGACGCCTGACACCGTCACGGCCGCCTGACACCCAAAACCCTAGGCAAACCCGGTGTCAGAAACGCGTGACGCCCCCGGCGTGACACCCCTGACACCCCGGCCTGACACCCACCCGCACGGGCCCGCCCACATCCGTGGCGCGGGCCCGCCGCCTACCCCGGGAGGAACGTTCCATGACCCGCCCCGACCCGCCCACGACCATCGAAGTCCACCACCCGCAACCGCTCACCATGCACCCGCCCGCCGCGGCGCCGTTGGTGCCGGTGCAGCCGGGCCCGCCGCCGGCCGTGCAGTCCATCGTGCTGCCCGACGGCCAGGTCGTCACCGGCTACACCCTCACCCCCGCACCCGCCCCGGCACCGATCGAGACGCGCCCGGCCGTCTCCCGCACGGCGGTGAACATCGCCCTCGGAGGCGTCGGATTCGCCGCGGTGTGCGGCGGTCTGGTCCTGCTCACCTCGTTCATCGTCGCGCTGACCGCGTTCGTCACCCAGCTCATCATCCTGGCCGCGGTCATCTTCGGCGGCTGGATCGCCGTGCAGCTCTTCGGCGCCACCAGCCACCGCGACAGCGGGACCACCGTCAACATCCGCAAGGCCGTCATCAAGCGCAACCACTTCCACGGCTGAACACCCCGCAAGGAGCTTCGTGTTCGAGATCCGCGTCATCTGCGAGCCGGACGACGCCGACCGCATCGGCCAGATGCTGGCCGCCGCGTTCGACACCGGCCCGGCCCGCCAGTACCCCACCCGCGACGGCAAGCGCACCCGCCTGTACTTCACCGCCTACCACCGGCCCGTCACACCCGAAAGCGAGTGATCCCATGTCGTTCGGAGAGACCCCGATCACCATCATCGGCAACCTGACCGCAGACCCGGAGCTGAAGTTCACCGCCTCCGGCCAGGCCCTGGCCAAGTTCACCGTCGCCTCCACCCCGCGCACCTTCGACCGCGAGGCCAACCAGTGGAAGGACGGCACGTCCACCTTCTTCCGCTGCGCCGCCTGGCGCGCGCTGGCCGAACACGTCGCCGACTCGCTGGGCAAGGGCTCGCGGGTGGTGCTCGCGGGGCGGATCCGGCAGCACGACTGGCAGACCCCGGAGGGCGAGAACCGCTCCATGCTCGCCGTCGAGGTCGACGAGATCGGCGCCTCGCTGCGGTTCACCACCGTCACGATCAACGCCAAGCGGCCCGCGCAGTCCGCACCGGCCGGTGACAGCCCGTGGAACACCACGGACAAGACAGCGGAGCCGGGCCACGAGCCGCCGTTCTAGATGCGCCCGGGGCGGTCGCTCTCTCGCCAAGGAACCGCGACCGCCCCGGCCTTCTCGTCACTTCCAACACCAAATTGGAGCCAAAGCTGTGCTGACGCTGACCGATCTGTTCTGCGGCGCCGGGGGTTCGTCCACCGGTGCTGTCGCGGTGCCCGGTGTGATGGTGGCGATGGCCGCCAACCACGCCCGGCACGCCGTCGACACCCACCAGGCCAACCACCCCGACGCCGACCACGACTGCGCCGACCTGTCCCAGGTGGAGCCGCGCCGCTACCCGGCTACGGACATCCTGTGGGCGTCCCCGGAGTGCACCAACCACTCCATCGCCAAGGGGCGGCGACGTGGTCACGGCGAGTACGCCGACGGCCTGTTCGCCACGTCGGGCGTGGATGAGGCCGCGATCCGCTCCCGCGCGACCATGCACGACGTGCCGCGCTTCGCCGAGGTCCACCGTTACCGGGCGATCGTGGTGGAGAACGTCGTGGACGCCTACTGGTGGGGCCCGAAAGAAGCGCCGGGCGCGGTGTTCGACGCGTGGCTGCGGACCCTGCACGCCTGGGGGTACGAGCACCGCATTGTGTGGATGAACTCCATGCACGCCGCCGCCTACGGGCGACCGGCCCCGCAGTCGCGGGACCGCATGTACGTGGTGCTGTGGCGCCGTGGTGAACGCGCCCCCGACTTCGACAAGTGGACCCGCCCCACTGCCGTCTGTCCCATCCACGGACGCGTGCGGGCCATGCAGGGATGGAAGTCCACGAAGATGTGCAGCCCCACCCGGCCGTGGGGCCGCTACGGCACGCGGGCCCAGTACGTGTGGCGCTGCCCGCGGGTGGAGTGCCGCAACCAGGTAGTCGAGCCGGCCGTCCGCTCGGCAGCCGAGGTCATCGACTGGCGCCTGCCCGCGGCCACCATCGGGGAGCGCAAGCAGCCTCTCGCCGACGACACCCTGCGCCGTATCCGGGCCGGGTTCACCGCGTTCAGCGAACCGCTGGCGGTACCGGTGGAGGGCCGCGACGGCAAGAAGGCCGCCCCCGCCTCCGCCCCCCTGCGCACCGTCACCACCCGCAATGAGACCGGACTCGCGCTGCCCCCGTACATGGTCGAACTCCGCGGCGGGGGGTCCTCGCACCGGGCCATCACCGCACCCCTGGCGACAGTGACCGCGGGCGGCAATCACCACGGCATCGTCACCGCCCCCGACCTGGTCGTGCCCTACTACGGCAACGGCACCGCCCGCCCGGCGGCCCGGCCACTGCCGACCGTGACCACGGTGGAGCGGCACGGCGCCCTGTACGGCGGCACCGTGACGTCGGTGGAGGAATGCCGCTTCCGGATGCTGGAGCCGCACGAGTACGCCGCGGCCATGGCCTTCCCCGACGACTACCGGCTGCTCGCCAACGACAAACGCACCCGCGTCCTCATGCTCGGCAACGCGGTCACCCCGCCCGCCGCCCGCGACCTGATCGCCATGGTGGCTGAGGCCATCACCGGCGAGACGCTGGAGGTGGCGGCGTGACCACGACCGAGCCGGTCAAGGCGTTCAGCTTCGGCGGCGGAGTGCAGTCGACAACCGCCCTGGCTCTGGCCGCGCGCGGGGAGCTGAACTACCGGACGTTCATCTTCGCCAACGTCGGTGACGACTCCGAGAAGCCCGCCACCCTGCGTTACGTCGAGCAGTACGCGCGCCCCTTCGCCGAAGCCCACGGGCTGGAGCTGGTCACCGTCGGCCGGGTACGCCGCGACGGGAGCAGCGAGACCCTGTACGGGCGCATCACCCGGGACGGCTCGCGGTCGCTGCCGATCCCGGTGCGACTGTCCCCGTCCGGGGCGCCGGGCACCCGGGCCTGCACCGGCGACTTCAAAATCAAGGTGATCGGCAAGGAGCTGAAGCGGCGCGGCGCGTCCCGGGACAACCCGGCCACGGTCGGCATTGGGATCAGCGTGGACGAGATCGGCCGCGCCAATGCCCGGCGCTGCGAGCCGCACGAGCGGATCGAATACCCGCTGCTCGATCTCGGTATCCGGCGGGCGGACTGCCCGCGCATCCTCCGCAGTGTGGGGCTTCCGGTGCCGCCGAAGTCGGCGTGCTGGTTCTGCCCGTTCCACCGGCCGGAGAACTGGCACGACATGCGCCGCGACGAGCCGGAGCTGTTCGCCAAGGCGTGCGACCTCGAAGCCCTGCTCAACCGGCGCCGGGACACGCTCGGCAAGGACCACGTGTATCTGACCAGCCTGCTTCGGCCGCTGGCCGAGGCAATCCCGGATGGGGTCGACACGCTGCCCTTCGACGACACCGACACCGGCTGTGACTCCGGCTGGTGCATGACCTGAATACGCCCGGGGCGGTCGCTCTCTCGCCAAAGAACCGCGACCGCCCCGGCCTTCCAGTCACTTCCAACAGAAACTGGAGACCTCCAGCATGCCCCACCACCCGAACACCGCGCTGCTGTCTGCGGCGCTCGCCGCCGCGGCCCGCGGCTGGCACGTCTTCCCCCTGCGCCCTGGCAGCAAGCAACCCGCCCTGCACGGCGCCGACCGGTGCCGCACCACCGGCGACTGCGCCAGCGGGCACCTGAAGTGGGAACAGCGCGCCAGCACCGACCCGCGGCGCATCGCACTGTGCTGGGAGGCCCACCCGGCCAACATCGCGATCGCGACCGGCCCGTCCGGCCTGGTCGTCGTCGACCTGGACGTACCCAAGGAGAAGAGCGGGAAGGGCAGTTCGGACACGCCTAGCGGCGTGAGCTCCTTCCTGGCGCTCTGCGAGCGCGCCGGACAGCCCTGGCCCACGACCTACACGGTGCGGACGCCCAGCGGCGGCATGCACCTGTACTTCACCGCCCCACCCGGCACCCGGCTGACCAACACCGCGGGCACGCTCGCCCCGCTGGTCGACACCCGCGCGTGGGGCGGTTACATCGTCGCCGCGGGCAGCACCCTCCCCGAAGGCGACTACGAGATCACCACCGTGGCCCGGGTCGCGAAACCGCCCGCCTGGCTGTTGAGCCTGCTTCAGCCGCCCGCTACCACCCCGACGACGCTCGCACCGCTCATCGTCCCCGGTCAGGCCACCCGCCGCGCCACGGTCGCCCTGGAACGCGAGACCGCGGCCGTCGCGGCGACGCAAGAGGGCGGCCGGAACACCCGGCTGCTGGCCGGCGCCCGCGCCCTGGGACGGTTCATCGCCTGGGGCGAGATCCCCCGGACCGTGGTCGAGGAGGCTTTTCAGGAGGCGGGAGAGGCGGCCGGACTGCCCGCCAGCGAGTGCCGGACCACCATCCAAAGCGCCCTGGACTGGTCCATCCGCACCGCCCGCCCGCAGGGGGCCGCATGAGCCCCCGCCCTGAAAAGCCTCACCTGCCCGCCCTGGAGGGCTCGCGCCTGATGGCCGGCTGCCTGGACGAGGGTCATGGCACGAAGAACGACGGCCGTCAGGCCGTCCTTTCAGCCCTTCCCCCCAACGGTCCCGACACGGTCGTCATCACCGGTATCGGGCCCGGCTTGCAAATCCAGTTCACCCACCCGCCCGTCGCGGACTGGCTGTGCTCCTGCGGCCACCACGAACGCGCCCGCGGCAAGGCGGCCGTCATCGAACTGACCACCTGCGTCCGCGTCGGCCAGTGCCCCCATCGCACCACCCCCACACACGAAAGGAGGAACGCCGCATGACCAGCACCAACACGCCTGAGCCGCCCATCGACGGCGCCGTGCTGCTCGATGAGGTCGAAGCGTTCCACCGCCGCTTCAACGTCTTCCCCCGGGAAGCCGCCTACGTCGCCGTCACCCTGTGGGACGCGCACACCCACCTGATCGACTGCTTCGACACCACCCCCCGCATCGCCTTCCTGTCCCCGGAGCCGGGATCTGGCAAGTCCCGCGCGCTGGAGATCGTGGAAACCCTCACACCCAAGGCGATGACCACCGTCAACGCCTCCCCCAACGCCCTGTTCCGGCTGGTCGAAGCCACCGAAGGGCGCCCCACCCTGCTCTTCGACGAGATCGACACCGTGTTCGGCCCGAAAGCCGGGGACAACGAACCCGTGCGCGGGTTCCTCAACTCCGGCTACCGCCGCAGCGGCAAGGCCCTGCGCTGCGTCGGTGAGAGCCAGACCCCGCAGTTCTTCTCCGCGTTCTGCGCCGTGGCCATGGCCGGACTCGGCTCCCTGCCGGACACGATCCTGACCCGCTCGGTCATCATCCGCATGCGCAAGCGCGCCCCGAACGAGAAGGTGGAGGGCTACCGCGAGCGGATCCACGAGAAGCAGGGACACGCCCTGCGCGACCGACTCGCCAAGTGGGCCGACACTGTCCGCAAGCAGATCTCCGAAGCCTGGCCGGAGCTGCCGGAGGGCGTCACCGACCGGTCCGCGGACGTGTGGGAACCCCTGCTCTCCATCGCCGACGCGGCCGGCGGGCAGTGGCCCGAACGGGCCCGCGCCGCCTGCGTCGAACTCATCCGCGCAGCCCACGGCCAGGACAAGGCATCCTTGGGCATCCAGCTGTTGACCGACCTGCGCGACAAGGTGTTCTGCGGAGCCGAGCGCATGCCCACTGCTGCGATCCTCGAAGTCCTCCACGAAGTCGACGACGCCCCGTGGGCCGACATGGACGGCAACGGCAAGCTCCTCAACGCCCGAATGCTGTCGAAAATGCTCGGCGAGTACGTCACCGCGAACAACGAGCCGATCCGACCCCGGTCCATCCGCACCGCCCGGGGCGTTCCCAAGGGCTACTACGCCGAAGATCTCGCGGACGCGTGGCTACGCTACTGCCCCCCACCCCCCGAGAAATCCGCTACATCCGCTACATCCGCTACGCCGCAGGTCAACGGGGGTGAATCCGTAGCGGAAGAGCTTCCCGGCATCCGCTACATCACCCCCCAAGCCGCTACCGCCGACCGCACCGCGTAGCGCCACCAATCCGCTACATCCCAACCATCCGCTACACGAAACAGGCCCCTGACCTGCGCTGTAGCGGACGTAGCGGATGTAGCGGATCTGAGAAAGGGATAGAGCCAAGACAGCCCCGACCGAGGAGATCACTCGGATGAGCACAGCTACCGCTCCGCCTGTCGACCGGCTGCTCTACACGCCGGAAGAGGCCGCCGAAGCGCTCGCCATCGGCCGTTCGACCCTCTACGAGCTG
Source organism: Streptomyces sp. TRM68416 (assembly GCF_014596915.1). Taxonomy (GTDB): domain Bacteria; phylum Actinomycetota; class Actinomycetes; order Streptomycetales; family Streptomycetaceae; genus Streptomyces. The sequence continues at coordinate 299,512 of NZ_JACVWU010000004.1, read as the reverse complement.
ATGGCAGACGGAGTCCTGACCTACATCAAGTTGGGCCGCTCCCGCCGAATCCGGCGGACGGACCTTGAAACCTACGTGGCCGGTCTCGCCCCGCTGCCCAACTGACCCGCGCACAGCCAGGGCGCCCCCGGACACATGTCCGGGGGCGCCTTTCGCATGGAGGAGAACATTGAGCCCCCGCCCCAAAAAACCGAACATGGAGTCGTCCATCTACCTGGGCAAAGACGGTTGGTGGCACGGCCGCGTCACCATGGGCGTCAAGGACGACGGCAGCCCCGATCGACGCCACCGTAGGGCCCGGACGGAAACCGAAGTGAAGCGCAAGGTCCGCGAGTTGGAGGACCTGCGGGACAAGGAGCGCGCTCCCAAGGCGGGGCGCAAGCCGACCGTAGAGCAGTGGATGACCACGTACCTCACGGACATCGCGTCCCTGAAGCTCAAGCCGCGCTCCCTGGATGACTACTGGTCCAAGACCAGGAACGACATCATCCCCGGCATCGGGAAGCACCGGCTCGACAAGCTTCAGCCGGAGCATCTGGAACGGATGTACCGCGTCATGCTCGATGAGGGCCACGCGCCCTCCCACGTGCTGAAGGTGCACCGCATCCTGTCCCGCGCCCTGAAAATCGCCCACCGCCGGCGCCTCATCGTCGAGAACGTGGCCACCCTCGTGGACCCGCCCACAGTCGACGAGACCGAAGCGAACCCGTTCACGACCGAAGAGGCCAAGGCGTTCCTGGAAGCCGCCGCCAAGCGCCCCACCTTCATGCGGTGGTGCGTTGGTGTCGGCATGGGCTTCCGTCAGGGCGAGACCTTGGGTCTGCGGTGGCCGTACGTCGACTTCGACAACGAGCTGTTCCGTCCCGAGTGGCAGCTTCAACGCCTCACGTGGCGGCACGGCTGCAAGGACCCGCACGAGTGCGGCGCCAAGTTCCACCGGTTCGACCCGTGCCCGCCGGACTGCGCGACGCACAAGGGATACAAGCGCGGGTGCCCGAAGCCGTGCCCGAAGGACTGCGTGAAGCACGCCCGTGCGTGCCCCGACCGCAAGAACGGCGGTCTCGTCTTCACCCGCCCCAAGACCAAGAAGAGCCGGAACGCCGTGCCCATCCCGCCGCCGTTCATCCCCTACCTGCGCGAGCACAAGGCGCAGCAGGAGGCAGCGCGCGACGCGGCCGGGGACGCCTGGCAGGAACACCATGTGGTCTTCACCCGCCCGGACGGCAGTCCGCTCGATCCCCGTCAGGACTGGGAGGAGTTCAAGGAGCTGTTGGCGGAAGCCGGGATCGACGACCGCCGCCTGTACGACGGAAGCCGCCACACCGCTGGCACGATCCTGAACGAACTCGGGGTCGACATGCCCACGATCATGGAGATCCTTCGGCACACCCAGATCAGCCAGACCCGCAGGTACGTCCAGGGTCGATCGCACCTGTCGAAGGACGCTATGCGACGCATGGGCGACACCTTCATGCCACGCCAGCAAGCCACCCCGGAGGGCGGGCCGGGACCCCGTCTTGAACCGTCAATTGAGACCAGAAATGAGACCACGGACAGCCGAGCGGCAAGATCCAAGCGCCGCCGCCGCATCCGCTGAACGAGAAAGCCCAGCTCAGACATTGTCTGAGCTGGGCTTGGAAAGAGCCGCCTTCGGGATTCGAACCCGAGACCTACGCATTACGAGTGCGTTGCTCTGGCCATCTGAGCTAAGGCGGCGTGCTGTCCGCACTATGGTGCGATCAGCAACGTCGGTAAGTCTACACAGTTTCCGGGGGTGCTCCGTACCGGCCCCGGAGGGGGGTCGCCGGGGCCGGGGGCGGGGGCTAGGAGCAGCGCTTCTTGTCGGGCGGTGGGGTGCCGTTCAGGAGGTAGGTGTTGATGGTGCGGTCGATGCAGGCGCTACCGCGGCCGTAGGCGGTGTGGCCGTCGCCCTCGTAGGTGAGGAGGCGGGCGGAGGAGAGCTGGGCGGCCAGGGAGCGGGCCCAGCGGTACGGGGTCGCCGGGTCGCGGGTGGTGCCGACCACGACGATCGGGGCCGCGCCCTTCGCCTCGATGCGGTGCGGCTCGCCCGTGGCGGCCACCGGCCAGTACGCGCAGTTCAGGGAGGCCCAGGCGAGGCCCTCGCCGAAGACGGGGGATGCCTTCTCGAAGGCGGACAGCGCGTCCTCCACCTGGTCGGGGCCGGTGAAGGCGGCCGGGAGGTCCAGGCAGTTCACGGCCGCGTTGGCGAACATCAGGTTGGAGTAGCGGCCGTCGGCGTCCCGCTCGTAGTAGCTGTCGGCGAGGACCAGCAGGCCCGCCCCGTCGCTGTCCTCCATCGCCGAGGTCAGCGCCTCGCGCAACTGCGCCCACGCCCCCTCGTCGTACATCGCCGCGATCACGCCGATGGTGGCCAGGGACTCGCCGAGCCTGCGGCCGTCCACGCCGCCGGTGGGGATCGGGCGCCTGTCGAGCCGGTCGAAGAACGCCTTGAGGTTCGGGCCGATCTTGTCGGCCTTGCTGCCCAGCGGGCAGTCCTGCTGCTGGACGCAGTCCCGTGCGAACGCCCGGAACGCCGTCTCGAAGCCCGCCGTCTGGTCGAGGTTCAACCGGCGGGCCGACAGCGACGGGTCCATCGCGCCGTCCAGGACCAGCCGGCCGACCCGCTTCGGGAAGAGCCCCGCGTACGTCGCCCCGAGGAACGTCCCGTACGACGCCCCCACGTAGTTCAGCCGCTCGTCCCCCAGTACCGCCCGCAGGATGTCCATGTCCCGGGCCGCCTCCACGGTGGACACATGGCGCAGCAGCTTCGGAGAGTCCTCCCCGCAGCCTTCCGCGAACTTCTTGTACGCCTCCACCAGCGCCGTCGTCTCCGACGCCTCGTCGGGCGTGATGTCCGTCTGCGTGTACGTGTCCATGTCCGGGCCGTCGAGACACTCGACGGGCTCACTGCGGGCGACGCCGCGCGGGTCGACCGCGACCATGTCGTAGCGGGCGCGGACGCCGGCCGGGTAGCCGATCCCTGCGTACGCCTGGAGGTAGCCGACCGCCGAACCGCCCGGCCCTCCCGGGTTGACCAGGAGCGACCCCAGCCGGGAGCCCGGGCCCGTGGCCTTCTTGCGGGAGACCGCGAGCCGTACGTCGCCCCTGTCCGGTGCGGCGTAGTCGAGCGGCGCCTTCAGGGTGGCGCACTCGAAGCCGGGGACGCCGCAGCTGCGCCACCGCAGCTTCTGCCCGTAGTACGGCGCGAGCGCGTCCGGTGTGGACTGCGGCAGGGCGGCCAGTGCGGCGGCCGCCGGGCTGGCCGAGCTCGTCGACCCGCCAGAGGTGCAGGCGGTGGCGACCAGCGCGGCGAGGGCGAGGACAACTCCTGCGGTGCGGGCCCCGTGCGGGCGGGGGCGGGGGCGGGGTGGTGAGGGGCGCCTGATGTGCATCTCGCGAGCGTAACTCTGTGCAGCCGACCGGATGCCTTGCGTGCATGCTCCGGCTCGTACGGATTACCTGGTCAACCTGTCGTTGATCGGCAGTGCCGGCCATCGCCATCGGACGTGCGGCATCCTCGGCGCGTCGGCCCGCTCCGGGTGCCGTCGTCGTCAGCCCGCAGGAGGCCCGACCCGCCGTGGTCAGCCCGCTCTGAGTGCCATCGTCATCGCCTCCACCGCGAGCAGCGGAGCCACGTTGCGGTCGAGGGCCTCGCGGCAGGCGGCGATCGCCTCGATGCGGCGCAGGGTGGACTCCGGGGAGCTGCCCCGGGCGAGGCGCTGCAGGCTGTCCTCGGCATCGGCGTTGGCGATGGCCACGCGCGAGCCGAGCTGGAGGGCGAGGACGTCGCGGTAGAAGGCCGTGAGGTCGGTCAGGGCGAGGTCCAGACTGTCGCGCTGCGTACGCGTGCGGCGCCGCTTCTGCTTGTCCTCCAGGTCCTTCATCACGCCCGCCGTACCCCGCGGCATCCGACCGCCCTGGGTCGCGCCGAGCGCCGCCTTCAGCTCCTCGGTCTCCTTGCCGTCCGTCTCCTCGGCGAGTTGCTTGGCGTCATCCGCGGCGGCGTCGACGAGTTCCTGGGCGGCTCTCAGACAGCCGCCGACGTCCTCGACCCGCAGCGGCAGCTTCAGCACCGCGGCGCGGCGCGCCCGGGCCGCCGGATCCGTGGCCAGGCGGCGTGCCCGGTCGACGTGGCCCTGCGTGGCGCGCGCGGCGGCGGCCGCCACGTCGGGCTCGATGCCCTCGCGGCGTACGAGCATGTCGGCGATGGCGTCGACGGAGGGTGTGCGCAGGTTCAGGTGCCGGCAACGGGAGCGGATGGTGGGCAGGACGTCCTCGATGGAGGGAGCGCACAACAGCCACACCGTGCGCGGGGCCGGTTCCTCCACGGCCTTGAGGACGGCGTTGGCCGACTTCTCGTTCAGCCGCTCGGCGTCCTCGACGAGGATGATCTGCCAGCGGCCGTTCGCGGGCGAGGTGAACGACTTGCGGACGGTGTCCCGCATGTCTTCGGCGAGGATCTGCGTACCGACGGCGGCGACGGTGGTGACGTCGGCGTGGGTGCCGATCAGTGCCGTATGGCATCCGTCGCAGAAGCCGCAGCCGGGGGCTCCGCCGAGCGCGCGGTCGGGGCTGACGCACTGCAGCGCGGCGGCGAACGCCCGCGCCGCCTGAGTGTGCCCCGCGCCGGGCGGTCCCGTGAACAGCCAGGCATGCGTCATCTTCGACGCCTCCGGCGGCGGCGCGTCCGCGGCGGCCGCGGTGACCAGGGCATCGGCGTCCCGGGCAGCGGCGGCAAGCTGTTCGCTCACCTTCTCCTGCCCCACCAGGTCATCCCACACGGTCATGGCTCACGCCGCCCTTTCCGTCCACGTCTCGCGGTGTGCCGTCCATTGTGGCGGCCGGGACTGACAACCGGGTCCGGGGCGGTAGGGGCCGGGGTGCCAACGGCACGATCACACGATCACGCCGCCTCCGGCCCCGGCCGCAGCTCCCGGCTCAGCACCGTTCCGGCCCTCGGCCACGGCTCAGCGCCGCCCACACCGTTCCGGCCCTCGGTCACAGCTCAGCGCCGTCCATCCACACCGTCTCCGGCCCCGGTCACGGCTCAGCGCTGCCCACACCACCTCCGGGGCCCCAACTGCAGCTCAGCGCCGCCCGCGCCCCCGGCCCCGATCATCGCCGTACTCGTCGTCGTGCGGCCCGAGCAGTTCGTCCGCCAGGGTCGGCAGGTCGTCCAGCGGCGTCTCCTCGGCCCAGTCGGACCGGGCGCGCCGCCGCGGCGCCCCGGACCCGCCGGCCTGCGGGTCGACCTGCGGCATCTCCCGGGTACGGTCCTCGGTCTCGTCGGACCGCGTGCCCTGCTCGGGACGCTCGTCGCGGAAGAATCCGGGCGGAACCCGGTCCTCGGAGCCCTCGCCCCGCACCGGAGGCAGCACCGCGGTCTCGTCCGCGGCCCCCGGAGCCACCTGCGGCAGCACCGTCGTCTCATCGTCCGCAGGCCCACCCGGCTTCACCGGCGGAAGTACGGCCGTCTCGTCCGCAGCCCCACCCGGCTTCACCGGCGGCAACACAGCCGTCTCGTCCGCAGCCCCTTCCGGTGCAGGCGGCTGCGGCAGTTCAGCCGTCACCTCGGCGTCGGAAGCGCCGGACGACTTACCGGAGGACTTGCCGGACGACTTACCGGAGTCGGAGGGCGCAGACGGCTCGGCGCTCGTCCTGCCGGGGACGGCCCGCGGCAGGACCGCCGTCTCCTCCACCGGACCGCCGGAGGCGTTGGTCGGGGTGACGACCGGCGTCGGTACGGTCGCCGCATGCGGTGGGGCGGTCGGAGCCGCGGGGGGCGTGGGCTTGGGGCCGACTTCCGCGGCGGCCGCGGCGGCCTCGGCGAGGCGTCGCGCCTCCTCCGCGCGCAGGAGGGCCTCCTCGGCCTTGCGCTGCTTCTCCAGGCGCTTTGCCTCGGCCTCGGCACGCAGCCGTGCCTCCTCCTCGGCCTGCCTGCGGCGGCGCTCCTCCTCGGCCTTGCGCCGGGCCTCTTCCTCGGCGCGCGCCTTCTCCTCGGCGAGCAGCCGCTGCCGTTCCTCCTCCGCGCGGCGAGCCGCTTCCTCGGCGCGCCGCCGCGCCTCCTCCGCCTGCCGCTCGGCCTCGCGGCGCTGCGCCTCCTCCAGCTCGCGGCGCTTGCGCTCCTCCTCCTCGGCACGCAGCCGGGCGAGCTGCTCCTGGCGCTCGCGCTCCAGCCGCTCCTCCTCGGCCTTGCGGGCGGCCTCTTCCTCGGCCTTCCTGCGGGCCTCCTCCTCGGCCCTGCGCCGGGCCTCCTCCTGCTCCCGGATCTCCTGCTCGGAGAGCGGCAGGGTCTGGTCGAGCCGGTGCCGGATGACGGTGGTGACGGCCTCGGGCTCCTGTCCCGCGTCGACCACGAGGTAGCGCCCGGGGTCGGCGGCGGCCAGCGTCAGGAATCCGGACCGCACGCGCGCGTGGAACTCGGCCGGTTCCGACTCCAGCCGGTCCGGTGCCTCGGTGAAGCGTTCGCGCGCGGTCTCCGGGTCGACGTCCAGGAGCACGGTCAGGTGCGGCACCAGGCCGTGGGTGGCCCAGCGGTTGATCCGGGCGACCTCGGTCGGCGACAGGTCGCGGCCCGCGCCCTGGTAGGCCACCGACGAGTCGATGTACCGGTCGGAGATGACGACCGCGCCGCGCTCCAGGGCGGGCCGTACGACCGTGTCGACGTGCTCCGCGCGGTCCGCGGCGTACAGCAGCGCCTCCGCGCGGTGGGACAGGCCGGCGCTGGAGACGTCCAGCAGGATCGACCGCAGCCGCTTGCCCACGGGGGTGGCCCCCGGCTCTCGCGTGACGACGACCTCGTGGCCCTTGCCCCGGATCCACTCGGCGAGCGCCTCGGCCTGGGTGGACTTCCCGGCGCCGTCGCCGCCCTCCAGGGCGATGAAGAAGCCGGTCGCGGTGGGCGCCTGCTCGGGGTCGTCGCCGCCGAGCAGGGCGTCGCGCAGGTCGTGCCGCAGCGGTACGCCCGAGCGGTCGTCGGCCTTGGCCAGCACCAGCGCCGCCACCGGCAGCAGCAGCGCGCCGACCAGCATCAGCGTGAACGCGGCGCCGCCGTGCGCGAACACGAACCGGCCGCTTTCCAGCCGGTGCGGCCCGATCGCCGCGGCCACCACGGGCGCGACGACGACGCCGAGCGCCACGAAGACCCGGACCACCGCGTGCAGGTGCTCGGTCGTGCGCGGGCGCCGGAAGTCCTCGGTCTCCTGGTCGAGCAGTGCGTGCCCGGTGTTGGCGGCCACGCCCGCGCCGACGCCCGCCAGGGCCTCGATCAGCAGGACGGTGGTGACGTCCGGGACGAGCCCGGCGGCCAGCAGGGCGATGCCGGTGAAGGCGATGGCCAGCGCCAGCAGGCGCCGCCGCGACAGCGACACCAGCATCCTGGGTGCCGTACGGATGCCGACCACGACTCCGCCGGTCAGCGCGAGGACCAGGAGCCCGTAGAGCACCGGGCCGCCGCCCAGGTCGGTGGCGTGCAGCACGGAGACGGCCACGGCGGCCGAGATCGCGCCCGCGACGGCCGCGCAGGCGGGCACCAGCAGCGGGATCGCGCCGGTACGGCCCTTGTCGACGCCGGTGCCCGTCTTGGGCCGGCGCAGCCCCTCCAGCGGGGAACGTGCGCGCGGGGTGCGTGTGTCGGGCAGTTCCAGGAACGTCACCACGGACAGCGACGCGGCGAACAGACCGGCCGCGACGTACGACGCGAGGGCCGCCCGGTGCTGGTCGAACCAGTCGATGCCGGTGCCCAGCACGTTGTTGAGCAGGGCCGCGGTGACCAGCGTGGCGGCCGCGAGCGGGACGGCCACGAAGCTCGTACGCAGCGACAGGCGCCGCAGCGCGTCCATGTGGTCCGGCAGCGGGCGCACCGTGGCCCCCTCCGGGGGCGGGGCGGGCAGCAGCGCGGGGGCCGCGCTCTCCCGGCACACGGTCCAGAACCGCTCGGCGACACCGGTCACGAAGACGGTCACCAGGAGGACGGCGAGGGCGTCGTCGGGCGTCCAGTCGATCCACAGCGGCGCGATGATCAGCAGGGCGGCCCGCAGGCCGTCCGCGCCGACCATGGTCCAGCGGCGGTCGAGCGGGCCCTCGTGGGAGGTCAGCGAGGTGAGCGGGCCCAGCAGGACCGCGCCGAAGAGCAGCGTCGCAAGGATGCGCACGCCGAAGACGGTCGCCACTGCGAACGCCACACCCCGGTGCCCGCCTCCGAAGGAGCCCGCGGCGATGGCCGCCTGGACGGAGAGGAGGACCAGCACCAGAAGGGCGAGGACATCGCCGACTCCGCCCACGAGCTGTGCGCTCCACAAGCGCCTGAGCTGCGGTCGGCGCAGCAGGGCGCGGACGGCGCGCTCGCGGGAGTCCGCGACCAGGGCGTCGTCAGGGGTTGAATGGTGGGCCGTCGGCTGCTCGGCACGCGTCATGCTTTCAGCCTATCGGGACGCACCGACAGCCCGCGGCGGCCGTCCGAACGTACGCCCGCCCCGACACCAAAGAGTGATGCCGGGGCGTTCGCTTCGCGAAGTCCGCGCCGAGGAGTTCGCGAAGTCCGCCGCGAGGAGAGGGGCCCTCAGCCCTCGGCGGCGGGCTTCGACGCCGTCGTCTTCGCGGCCGACGTCTTCGCGGCCGTCGTCTTCTTCGCCGCGGTCTTCTTCGTCGTGGTCGTCTTCTTCGCCGCGGTCTTCTTGGCGGCCGTCGCCTTCTTGGCCGGGGCCTTCTTCGCGGCGGCCTTCTTGGTCGTGGCCTTCTTCGCCGTCTTCTTGGCGGGCCCCTTGGCGCGCTTCTCGGCGAGCAGCTCGAAACCGCGCTCCGGGGTGATCGTCTCGACGCTGTCGCCGGAGCGCAGGGTCGCGTTGGTCTCCCCGTCGGTGACGTACGGGCCGAAACGGCCGTCCTTCACCACGACCGGCTTCTCACTGACCGGGTCGGTGCCCAGCTCCTTCAGCGGCGGCTTGGCGGCGGCCCGGCCACGCTGCTTGGGCTGGGCGTAGATCGCCAGCGCCTCTTCGAGGGTGATCGTGAAGAGCTGCTCCTCGGACTGGAGCGAGCGCGAGTCCGTGCCCTTCTTCAGGTACGGCCCGTAGCGGCCGTTCTGCGCGGTGATCTCCACGCCTTCCGCGTCGGTGCCCACGACCCGCGGCAGCGACATCAGCTTCAGCGCGTCGTCGAGCGTCACCGTGTCCAGCGACATCGACTTGAACAGCGAGGCCGTACGCGGCTTGACGGCGTTCTTGCCGGTCTTCGGGGTGCCCTCGGGGAGCACCTCGGTGACGTACGGGCCGTAGCGGCCGTCCTTGGCGACGATCTGGTGGCCGGTGGCCGGGTCGGTGCCCAGCTCGAAGTCGCCGCTCGGCTTGGCCAGCAGCTCCTCGGCCAGCTCCACGGAGAGCTCGTCCGGCGCGAGGTCCTCGGGGATGTCCGCGCGCTGGTGGTTCTCGGCGTCCTTCTCGCCCCGCTCGATGTACGGGCCGTAGCGGCCGACCCGCAGCACGATGTCGTTGCCCACGGGGAACGACGACACCTCGCGCGCGTCGATCGCGCCCAGGTCGGTCACCAGCTCCTTGAGGCCGCCGAGGTGGTCCCCGTCGCCGTTGCCGGCGTCCGCCGCGCCGCCTTCTCCCGCGCCCTCACCGAAGTAGAAGCGCTTGAGCCACGGCACGGACTGCGCCTCGCCGCGGGCGATGCGGTCGAGGTCGTCCTCCATCTTGGCGGTGAAGTCGTAGTCGACGAGCCGCCCGAAGTGCTTCTCCAGGAGGTTGACCACGGCGAAGGACAGGAAGGACGGCACGAGGGCCGTGCCCTTCTTGAAGACGTAGCCGCGGTCGAGGATCGTGCCGATGATCGACGCGTACGTCGACGGGCGGCCGATCTCGCGCTCTTCGAGCTCCTTGACCAGGGAGGCCTCGGTGTAGCGGGCCGGGGGCTTGGTGGCGTGCCCGTCGACCGTGATCTCCTCGGCGGAGAGCCGGTCGCCCTCGCTGACCTGCGGCAGGCGGCGCTCGCGGTCGTCCAGCTCGGCGTTCGGGTCGTCGGCGCCCTCGACGTAGGCCTTCAGGAAGCCGTGGAAGGTGATCGTCTTGCCGGAGGCGCTGAACTCGACGTCCCGGCCGTCGGCGGCGGTGCCGCCGATCTTCACGGTGACGCTGTTGCCGGTGGCGTCCTTCATCTGGGAGGCGACGGTCCGCTTCCAGATCAGTTCGTAGAGCTTGAACTGGTCGCCGGTCAGGCCGGTCTCGGCGGGCGTGCGGAAACGATCACCCGACGGGCGGATGGCCTCGTGCGCCTCCTGGGCGTTCTTGACCTTCCCGGCGTACGTCCGCGGGGCGGACGGCAGGTAGTCGGCGCCGTACAGCTGGGTGACCTGGGCGCGGGCGGCGGCGACGGCCGTGTCCGACAGGGTCGTGGAGTCCGTACGCATGTAGGTGATGAAGCCGTTCTCGTACAGCTTCTGGGCCACCTGCATGGTCGCCTTCGCGCCGAAGCCGAGCTTCCGCGACGCCTCCTGCTGGAGCGTCGTCGTCCGGAAGGGGGCGTACGGCGAGCGGCGGTACGGCTTGGACTCGACCGAGCGGACCGAGAACTGCGTCTGCTCCAGGGCGGCGGCCAGGGTGCGGGCGTTGGCCTCGTCGAGGTGGAGGGTGTTCGCGCTCTTGAGTTGTCCCAGGGAGTCGAAGTCGCGGCCCTGCGCGATCCGCCTGCCGTCGACGGTCTGGAGGCGGGCGACCAGCGACGACGGGTCCGAGGGGTCCCCCGCGCGGCCGGTCGCGAAGGTGCCCGTCAGGTCCCAGTACTCAGCAGAACGAAACGCGATGCGCTCGCGTTCCCGCTCGACGACGAGTCGTGTGGCGACGGACTGGACCCGGCCGGCCGACAGGCGCGGCATGACCTTCTTCCACAGGACCGGCGAGACCTCGTAGCCGTAGAGGCGGTCGAGGATGCGGCGGGTCTCCTGGGCGTCGACCAGCTTCTGGTTGAGCTGGCGCGGGTTGGCCACGGCGGCCTGGATCGCGGCCTTGGTGATCTCGTGGAAGACCATCCGCTTGACCGGGACCTTGGGCTTGAGCACTTCCTGGAGGTGCCACGCGATGGCCTCGCCCTCGCGGTCCTCATCGGTGGCGAGGTAGAGCTCGTCGGACTCCTTCAGCAGGTCCTTGAGCTTCTTGACCTGGGCCTTCTTGTCGGCGTTGACGACATAGATCGGCTCGAAGTCGTGTTCGACGTCCACGCCGAGGCGGCGGACCTCGCCGGTGTACTTCTCGGGCACCTCCGCGGCGCCGTTGGGGAGGTCGCGGATGTGCCCGACGCTCGCCTCGACAACGTATCCGGGGCCGAGGTAGCCCTTGATCGTCTTCGCCTTGGCAGGCGACTCGACGATCACGAGTCGGCGGCCGCCCTTCGCGGTCTCGCTGGTCGGGGACAACTTCGCTCTTCTCTCCGGTCGACGCTGGGTGGCCTCCCCAGGCCTTGCTCCCGGGGTCGGGTCATGGTGACGCTGCGGAGTGTGACGGTACATCCCGCCCCCGTGTCAAACGGGAAAAGCCCGCAACGGCCACTCGAACGGTAACCCGACTACCGCCGTTCCTGCCGCCCGGAGTACCGACCGGCCATTTCGAGCCTTTCCGGAGGACCGCCTCCCAGTTGCCGGAGGCGCAGCTCGGGCGCGGTTCTCACAGGCGGGTGAAGCACCATGCGCCGAGGACGAGCGCGATCACCGCGGCGAGGCTCGCCAGGGTCAGCGATGCGACGGGGTTCACACCGTGGACGACCGGTTGGCGGTGCCGCACGCGGGTCACCGTCCACGCCAGCAGTCCGGCTCCGAACAGGGCGAACACCAGTCCCGCGAAGATCGCCGGTCCACTCTCCATGGCCCCCTTGCCCCTTTTCTCCCGTCCGCGTGTGTCCAGCCCGGGGAGACTGACACGCACGGGCGGCGGACAGGCGAACCCGAGGTGAACGCGGAACCGACGCGGCTGTGGGCCCGTCGGCCTCCTCGCCCGCGCTCGGCCCCGGCCGGGCTCGGGCCGCGCCGCGCGCGGGTGCCTTTCCGGCCGTCTTTGCGCCGCAGCTCCGGCCGACGGGGCACACGACCTCGGCGAATGTCCCGTCCCGGTCCCCGGCGTCGGCCGGCCCGCCGTGGAACGGTGTGTTCTCACCCGGCGCCCAAGTCGACTCGAATGTGTCGCCCGGCAGATTCCCGCCCTCGTCGCGGAAACGGCCCACCTCCCACGGAAACTCGCCTCTCGCGGCATGGCGCCCCGTACAGGACATGCCGTACCGCTGTTGGCCGCGGTGCAGCCCTCCGGGTCGGTACGACGGCGTAGCCGCCCGCGTCCGGCAGGGCGTCGACGTGGTCGGTGACGGTGCCGACCACCACGACCTCGCCGTACGGACACACCACCCGGGTCGGCGACGACTGGCCCGCGAGGCGCTCGCCGACGGCGGCCCCGTCGTCTCAACGGACAGCGGCCCCGTCGTATCGGCGGACGACAGTCCCACGCCCCCGAGGACGGCGGCCCCACGCCCCCGAGGAGGCCGGACGCGCCTCCCCCGTGGCGCGCCGCCGAGGCTCACGCCGGGTCCAGGAACCCCTGCTCCACCAGCAGCCGGATCTGTGCGGGCGTGCGGTCGCGCAGCAACACCGGATCCTCGCCCACCAGTTGGGCGATCGCGTCCAGGATGCGGCCCGCGCTCAGCGAGCCGTCGCAGACGCCCGCGAAGCCCGCGCCGACCGTGTCCACCTTGGTGGCGCGGCGCATGCCGCGGTTCTGCCGCAGCACCACGTGCTCCGGGTCCTCGGCGCCGGGCAGGCCGACCTGCTCCTGGACGACCTCGGCGGTGAGCCTGAAGTGCCCCGCCAGCAGCGCCGCGTCGTCGTGCGCGCGCAGGTAGTCGAGGCGGTCGAAGTGAGCCCGGACCGTGTCGCCGAGCGGCTGTTCGACCGGGTGCGGCCACTCCTCCACGGTGACCGACGGCACGGCGGCCCCCGTCCTGCGCAGGGTGATCCAACCGAAGCCCACGGCCTTCACCTTGCGCGCCTCGAACTCGTCCAGCCATGCGTCGTAGCGCGCCTGGTACTCGGCGGGGTCGCCGCGGTGGTCACCGGCGTCCCGCAGCCACAGCTCGGCGTACTGCGTGATGTCCTGCACCTCGCGCTGCACGATCCAGGCGTCGCAGCCGCGCGGCACCCAGGACCGCAGCCGGTCCTGCCAGTCCTCCCCCTCCACGTGCTGCCAGTTGGCAAGGAACTGCGCGAACCCGCCCTCGTTCAGACGGTCGCCCGCCCCTTGAACGAGCGAGCGGCACAGATCGTCCCCGCTCATCCCGCCGTCGCGGTACGTCAGTCGCGCGCCGGGCGAGATGACGAAGGGCGGGTTCGACACGATCAGGTCGTACGTTTCTCCGTTGCGCAGCGGCTCGAACAGCGAGCCCTCCCGCAGGTCCGCGGCCGGAGCGCCGGACAGCGCCAGCGTCAGCGCGGTGACGTGCAGCGCGCGCGGGTTGAGATCGGTCGCCGTCACGCGCGTGGCGTGCTGGGCGGCGTGCAGCGCCTGGATCCCGGAGCCGGTGCCGAGGTCGAGGGCTGAGGCGACCGGCGTACGGACGGTGATGCCGGCGAGGGTCGTGGAGGCCCCGCCGACACCGAGTACGACGCCCTCGTCCTTGCTGCCGATCCCTCCGGCGCCGCCCACCGCGCATCCGAGGTCGGACACGATGAACCAGTCCTCGCCGGCGGGCCCGCCGTACGGCCGTACGTCCACCGTCGCGGCCACCTCGTCGGCGCCCGCGCGGACCAGCCACCCGCTCTCCAGGCACTCCTGCACGGGCAGCACGTCCGCCACGCGCGCGTGCGGCACGGGCTGCTGCAACAGGAACAGCCGTACGAGGGTCTCCAGCGGCGTGTCTCCGCGTGTCGCCCGCAGGGCGGGGACGATCTCGCTGCGGGCGAGCGCCGCGTACGCGGGGGCGCCGAGCAGTTCGAGGAGACCGTCGGCGGTGAAGGACGCCCCGAGCAGGGCGTCCCGCAGCCGTGCGGTGACGTCGGACCGGCCGGAGGAAGGGGCCGCGGGCAGGGCGGGCAGGCTGGAGGTACTCACGCCACCATTGTGACCCGCACTACGGGCTCACCGCGGCACAACAAGGAGGCCGTCCGCCACTCCGGCTCGGCTCGCGGCCGCGGACTGCGCAGGGGACGCCGACTACGAAGCAGCCCTCGGCTGCGAAGCGACCGCCGACTACGAAGCAGCCGCCGACTGCGAAGCGGACTCCGACGCCGACTTGCAGGTGGACTGCTTGGCCATCGCCACGCCGACCTCGCCCTCCTCCAGTTCCTTGAGGGCGTCGTTGCCGCTCTGGCTGAGCTTGTTCAGTTCGGCCGCGACGTCCTTCAGACCGTCGGCGAACTTCGCCTGGTCCTTGGTGTCGAGCTCGTCGACCTGCTTCTTCAGGGAGGCGTAGGACGCGGAGATGCCGTTGAGCTCCTTGACGGCGTTCTTCTGCTTCTTCTCGCCGTTCTCCACGTTCGGTGCCCCGGCCTTGTCCACGGCGGCCCCGATCGCCTTGTAGGCATCCGACATGTCCTGGAAGGCCTTGGAGTCGGTCTTCTGCACTTCCTCCGGAGTGCTGTTGTCCGAGGTCTCCTTCTGGATCGCGGCGTTGGCGGTCTCGATCTTCTTCGCCTGCGGCTGCACCGCGTCGCAGACCTCCTTGGCCCACGCGTCCAGCTTCTCGTTGTCGTCGCCGCCGCATCCCGACAGCGCCAGTACCAGTACCGCACCGCCGGACAGTGCGGCCGCGAGCTTCTTGTTCACCGGATTGGTCCCTTCCATGGCTCTCGGCCCCGGAACATACACGCCGGATGGCCTACGCCCGCATGTGGGAGGTCCACCAAGAAGCCTTTTGTAACCATTTGCACCAAGCGAGAGAAGGCTCACGTGAGGGCGTGAACGCACAGGGGCGGGCGGACGACGCGTCAATACGCGCCGTCCGCCCGCCCCTTGGACGGAACCTCGTCGCCGGGTCCTACGAAACCACCGCCGGATCGGGCGACTTGGCGGCCCGATCGGCATCGCCCTCGTCGCCCATGGCGATTCCGCGCCGCTTGGAGAGGTAGACCGCACCGGCGATGACCAGGAACGCGAGCACCGAGATCACGATCCGTACGGCGATGTTCTTGTCGTCGCCGTACGAGAAATCGATCACCGCGGGTGCGATCAGCAGCGCCACCAGGTTCATCACCTTCAGCAGCGGGTTGATCGCGGGACCGGCGGTGTCCTTGAACGGGTCGCCGACCGTGTCGCCGATCACCGTGGCGGCGTGGGCCTCACTGCCCTTGCCGCCGTGGTGGCCGTCCTCGACGAGCTTCTTGGCGTTGTCCCAGGCGCCACCGGAGTTGGCGAGGAACACCGCCATCAGCGTGCCCGCGCCGATCGCGCCCGCCAGGAAGGCGCCGAGCGCGCCGACCCCGAGGGTGAACCCGATGAAGATGGGCGCCATCACGGCGAGCAGGCCGGGGGTCGCCAGTTCCCGCAGAGCGTCCCTCGTACAGATGTCGACGACCTTGCCGTACTCCGGCTTCTCGGTGTAGTCCATGATCCCGGGCCGCTCGCGGAACTGCCGTCGCACCTCGTAGACCACCGAACCCGCCGACCGCGAGACGGCGTTGATGGCGAGTCCGGAGAAGAGGAAGACGACCGCCGCGCCCGCGATGAGACCGACCAGGTTGTTGGGCTGCGAGATGTCCATCATCAGGCTCAGTGGCGCGTCGTCGCCCGAGAGTTTCTCGCCCACGTCCCGCGCGCCGGTGGTGATGGCGTCCCGGTACGAGCCGAAGAGCGCCGCCGCCGCGAGTACGGCGGTGGCGATGGCGATGCCCTTGGTGATGGCCTTGGTGGTGTTGCCGACGGCGTCCAGGTTGGTGAGCACCTGGGCGCCCGCGCCCTCGACGTCGCCGGACATCTCGGCGATCCCCTGGGCGTTGTCGGAGACCGGCCCGAAGGTGTCCATCGCGACGATCACACCGACCGTGGTGAGCAGGCCGGTGCCCGCCAGCGCCACCGCGAACAGCGCCAGCATGATCGACGTACCGCCGAGCAGGAACGCCCCGTACACGCCGAGGCCGATCAACAGGGCGGTGTAGACGGCCGATTCCAGACCGACGGAGATACCGGCGAGGACGACGGTGGCGGGGCCGGTCAGCGAGCTCTTGCCGATGTCCTTGACCGGCCGGCGGTTGGTCTCGGTGAAGTAGCCGGTCAGCTGCTGGATCACGGCGGCGAGCAGGATGCCGATCGCCACGGCGACGAGCGCGAGGATCCGCGGGTCGCCGCCCTTGGCCAGGATCTCCCCGTCGGTGACGCCGTCGAGGTCGGCGTACGAGGACGGCAGGTAGGCGAAGACCGCGACGGCGACCAGGGCGAGCGAGATCACCGCGGAGATGAAGAAGCCGCGGTTGATCGCCGTCATGCCACTGCGGTCGCTGCGGCGCGGGGCCACGGCGAAGATGCCGATCATGGCCGTGAGCACGCCGATCGCGGGCACCAGCAGCGGGAAGGCGAGCCCCGCGTCGCCGAAGGCCGCCTTGCCGAGGATCAGCGCGGCGACCAGGGTGACGGCGTAGGACTCGAAGAGGTCGGCCGCCATGCCCGCGCAGTCGCCGACGTTGTCGCCCACGTTGTCGGCGATGGTCGCGGCATTGCGCGGGTCGTCCTCCGGAATGCCCTGCTCGACCTTGCCGACCAGGTCGGCGCCGACGTCGGCGGCCTTGGTGAAGATGCCGCCGCCGACACGCATGAACATGGCGATGAGGGCGGCTCCGAGGCCGAATCCCTCCAGCACCTTCGGCGCGTCGGCCGCGTACACCAGCACCACACAGGAGGCGCCCAGCAGACCGAGCCCCACCGTGAACATGCCGACGACACCGCCCGTACGGAAAGCGATCTTCATGGCTTTGTGCGAGACGGCGGTGAGATCCTTTTCCGGCTCACCCTCCGCCGGGGTCGCTTCCCTGGCCGCGGCGGCAACGCGCACATTGCTGCGTACGGCGAGCCACATGCCGATATAACCGGTGGCCGCCGAGAACGCGGCGCCGATCAAGAAGAACACCGATCGGCCGGCGCGCTGATTCCAGTCGTCCGCGGGCAGCAGCATGAGCAGGAAGAACACGACAACGGCGAAAACACCGAGCGTGCGCAACTGCCGGGCCAGATAGGCGTTCGCGCCTTCCTGGACCGCCGCCGCGATCTTCTTCATGCTGTCGGTGCCCTCGCCCGCCGCGAGCACCTGGCGCACGAGAATTCCGGCGACCACCAGCGCGGCCAGGGCCACGGCCCCGATGACCATCACCATGACGCGGTTGCCGTCGGTCAGAACTGCGGCTGCGAGGGTTGTGGGGTGGTCCAACTGATGAGGGGTAGAAAGCCCCGCCATTCGTCCTCCTTGACGCTTGGGCTGAGCTCAAGATGTGGACGGATTGTAGGTACCGGAACCTGATCAAAACAGTGCGCGGTTAACGGAATTGGTCGTCACATGCCCTCCGGCAAATGATCGACCTCCGATCGCGGAACCCGAAAGCGGTAATGCCCCAGATGCATTGACGCGAAACAGGCGCCGTCAGGAACGTGATCGAATTATCGCGCGATTGATCGTGAAGGAATTCACGAATTGCTTCGGACGAGTCCACTGTAGGCACAGAAACCGTGCACCGACATGCCGAAGGGCCCTACCGGAGTAGGGCCCTTCGGGTACGGATACGCAGCGCCCCGGGGGGCGGGCAAGCTCGGCCACCGGGCTCGGGCCACCGAAGTCAGGGAAGCTCGGCCACCGGGGGCGTGGTGGGCCAGGTCATGCGGATCAGCCCGCCGTGCTCCCCGGCGGTGACCTCGACGTCGTCGACGAGGCCGCTGATGACCGCGAGGCCCATCTCGTCCTCCTCGGACTCCGCGTCCTCGCCCGCGGCGCCCGGTGCCCGGTCGCCCGGGGCGGAGCGCGGCGCCTCGTCGCCGACCTCGATGGAGAACTGCTTCTCCTCCTCGATCAGCACCACCTTCACCGGTGCCGTGACGCCACCGAGCTGATGCAGTCCGACGGCCCGGGTGCAGGCCTCACCGACGGCGAGGCGCACCTCGTCGAGGACGGCCTCGTCCACTCCGGCCCTGCGCGCCACCGCTGCCGCCACCAAGCGGGCGGTCCTGACGTGCTCGGGCAGCGCGCTGAAGCGGAGTTCAACGGTGGCCATGCATCCCCCTCGGAACTACGGGCGTGCTGTCCGGAGGGCCGGGCCGCCGAAATCCCGGTCCTCCTTCTGGAACGTCTTCCGCCCCGGGCACGGGCTCCGACCGGCCCGGGGCCGGTGGTCAGTCGGTGGCTGCCACCGCTTCGTCGACCGAGGTGTGGATCGGGAACACCTTGGTCAGACCGGTGATGCGGAAGATCTTGAGAATGCGCTCCTGGTTGCAGACCAGGCGCAGCGAGCCCTCATGGGCACGCACCCGCTTCAGGCCGCCGACCAGTACGCCGAGCCCGGTGGAGTCGAGGAAGTCCACGCCCTCCATGTCAACGACGAGGTGGAAACTCCCGTCGTTCACCAGCTCGACCAGCTGCTCGCGCAGCTTGGGCGCGGTATATACGTCGATTTCGCCACCGACCTCGACGACCGTACGATCGCCGACGGTACGGGTCGACAGGGACAGGTCCACGGATCCTCCAGCACCTTGCTATCGAGCGGTCGTCCCTCGGGACACCTCGGCTTGCAGTCCCAGGACGGTTCGCCAGCCGCGATGGCATTCAATCACTTACCGGCAGGCGTGCACGACGCCTTGGCCCCATTGTCCGTCACGCCAGTGACACACTCGGTGCCGATGGCCAAGAATCACCGATCCGATCGATCCTCGACAGAGCCCGCTTCCCGGGTGGACCCGGGCACGGTCCTGGGCCGGCTGGCCGCGGGGCCGAACCGGGCTTCGCGCATCACTCATACGGAGCATGTGCCCCCGCGCGCGGGCCGCCATGCCGTCTGGCCTGACCGGATCCGAACGGAGGTCGTCGCCGCCGTACAGGCGGCGGGGATCGAACACCCCTGGGCCCACCAGGCACGCGCCGCCGAGCACGCCCTGGACGGCGACTCCGTGGTCGTCGCCACCGGCACCGCGTCCGGCAAGTCGCTGGCCTATCTCGCCCCCGTCCTCTCGACGCTCCTGGACGGCTCCGAGGCCCCGAACGGCCGGGGCGCCACCGCCCTTTACCTGGCACCCACGAAGGCGCTCGCGGCGGATCAGTGCCGATCGGTGAAGGAACTTTCACAACCCTTGGGCAATTCTGTTCGACCGGCCGTCTACGACGGGGACACCCCGTTCGAGGAACGCGAGTGGATCCGGCAGTTCGCCAACTACGTCCTGACCAACCCGGACATGCTGCACCGCGGGGTCCTGCCCTCCCACCCCCGCTGGTCCTCCTTCCTGAAGGCGCTGAAGTACGTCGTCATCGACGAGTGCCACATCTACCGCGGCGTGTTCGGCTCCCATGTCGCCCAGGTCCTGCGTCGCCTGCGCCGCCTCTGCGCCCGCTACGGCTCCTCCCCCGTCTTCCTGCTGGCCTCCGCGACCGCCGCGGAGCCCTCGGTGGCCGCCCGGCGGCTGACCGGCCTGCCGGTGGTGGAGGTGGCCGACGACGCCTCCCCCCGCGGTGAACTGGTGTTCGCCCTCTGGGAACCGCCCCTCACCGAACTCCAGGGCGAGAAGGGCGCCCCGGTCCGCCGCACCGCCACCGCCGAGACGGCCGACCTGCTGACCGACCTCGCCGTCCAGGGCGTCCGCACGGTCGCCTTCGTCCGCTCCCGGCGCGGCGCCGAGCTGATCTCGGTGATCGCCCAGGAGCGCCTCGCCGAGGTCGACCGCTCCCTCGCCCGGCGTGTCGCCGCCTACCGCGGCGGCTATCTCCCCGAGGAGCGCCGCGCCCTCGAACAGGCCCTGCACTCCGGCGAACTCCTCGGCCTGGCCGCGACGACCGCCCTCGAACTCGGCATCGACGTCTCCGGCCTGGACGCGGTCGTCATCGCCGGCTACCCGGGCACCCGGGCGTCGCTGTGGCAGCAGGCGGGCCGGGCGGGCCGCTCCGGCCAAGGCGCGCTGGCGGTCCTGGTAGCCCGGGACGACCCGCTGGACACCTTCCTGGTCCACCACCCCGAGGCCCTCTTCGACCGGCCGGTCGAGTCGACCGTCCTCGACCCCGACAACCCGTACGTGCTGGCTCCGCACCTGTGCGCGGCGGCGGCGGAACTGCCGCTGACCGACGACGACCTGGAGCTGTTCGGCCCGGAGACCGAGAGCCTCCTGCCCCAGCTGGAGGCCGCGAAGCTGCTGCGCCGCAGGACGAAGGCCTGGCACTGGACCCGGCGGGAACGGGCCGCCGACCTCACCGACATCCGCGGCGAGGGCGAGCGGCCGGTACAGGTCGTCGAGTCCGGCACGGGCCGGCTGCTCGGCACGGTCGACGCGGGCGCCGCGCACACGACCGTGCACGAGGGCGCGGTCCATCTGCACCAGGGCCGTACGTACCTCGTCCGCTCCCTCGACCTGGACGACTCGGTCGCCCTGGTCGAGGAGGCGAGCCCCTCGTACGCGACGGTCGCCCGCGACACGACGTCGATCTCCGTCCTGGAGACGGACACCGAAATCCCTTGGGGGGAAGGGCGGTTGTGCTACGGATCGGTGGAGGTCACCAACCAGGTCGTCTCCTTCCTCCGCCGACGCCTGATCACCGGCGAGATCCTGGGCGAGACAAAACTCGACCTCCCTCCTCGTACGCTGCGCACGCGCGCGGTGTGGTGGACCGTGACCGAGGACCAGCTGGACGAGGCCCGGATCAACCCCGAGATCCTCGGCGGCGCCCTCCACGCCGCCGAGCACGCCTCGATCGGCCTGCTGCCCCTCTTCGCCACCTGCGACCGCTGGGACATCGGCGGCGTCTCCGTCCCCCTGCACCCCGACACCCTCCTCCCCACGGTCTTCGTCTACGACGGCCATCCCGGCGGCGCCGGCTTCGCGGAGCGCGCCTTCCACACGGCCCGCGCCTGGCTCACCGCCACCCGCCAGGCCATCGCCTCCTGCGAGTGCGACGCCGGCTGCCCCTCCTGCATCCAGTCCCCCAAGTGCGGCAACGGCAACGACCCGCTCCACAAGAGGGGCGCCGTACGACTCCTCACCACACTGCTGCGGGGAGCGCCGGCGGAGGAGCCCGGGGGGTTGCTCTCGGGGGCGGCAGCCCCGGGCACGGCGACCGATGCCGGAAGGGCAGCCCCGGACTCTTCTCCGGGGGGCGTGGCTTCAGGTTCTTCTTCGTAGGCCGTGGCTCCGGGCGCGGCCCGCGGGCCATGGCTCCGCCCCCTTGTCCACGGGGTCACGTAATGCGAGCCCTACGGGTCCCGTATGCGACCCCTACGGGTCACGTACGCAAGCGAACCCGCACGACCCCAACCTCCGAGCTCGCCCCACAAGCCCTAGCCCGGACTCGCCCCCTCAGATCTTGTCTCCGGGCCCGCCTCCGCAGGCCGTGTCTCCGCACCTGGCCCCGCAAGCCCCACCCCCACCCTCGGACTCGACCCAGCAACCCCCACCCCCGGACTCGACCCGGCAACCCCCGTCTCGGGACCCGCCTCCGCGGGTCCCGCCCGTGCCCTGACCTCCGCCGCGAAGGGTCCCCGGCCGGATGCTGCCGTCACGTCCGAGATGTCGCCGACGAGTGCGCACCGCACGAGGCGGGTGCCCTGGGCCCGGGCCGCGCGGTCGGCCCGGGCGCAGGCCGCCGCGGGGCCCTCGGCCCAGTGGTACGCCGCGGCGAGCGCCGCGAGGTCCGCGCCGCCGGCCGCACGATGCCGGGTCACCACGGCCTGCCCCAGGGCGAGGACGACGCCGAACACCACGCAGAGGACAGCGAGGGCGGCGACGCTCCATACCGTGGCGGATCCCCGGTCCGAGTACCGGCGTTCGGCCGTGCGGCGGGTACGCCGCGCGCGGCGACCGCGGTCCGGCGAGCCCGAACGCGCCCTCATCTCCCCGCCCCCGCCCCTGCCCCTGCCCCTGCCGCCGCCGGGGCCTCGGCTCCCGTCATCTCCTCGGCCGCCGCCACGGCCTCCTCCCGCACCTCGAACGGCAGCCCCCTCAGCACCGACGGCTTCGCCACGACGACCACTCGGACGAGGCCCCCGTTCCGGCTCACCGTGACCTCCGCACCGGCCGGGGCGACCTCGCGGGTCACCTCGACGACGGCGTCGGCCGGGTCCTGACGGGCCGCCGCACGGGCGCCCGTCCGTGCCGCGTCCACGCACTGGATCTGCGCGGCGACCACGAGCAGGCCCCACACCAGTGCCATCGCGAACATCACCAGGACGGGCAGCACCACGGCCGACTCCGCCGTCACGAACCCCCGGTCGTTCCAGCGCCGTTCACATCCGCGCATCGAGGGCCCGCTTCACGATGGCCTGGAGTTCCGCGTTGACCTGCCCGCTGGTCACCACCTTGTAGAGGACCACCGCGAACGCCACCGCCGCGATGATTCCCATCGCGTACTCGGAGGTGACCATCCCCGCGTCCCTCCGTGCCGCCCGTGCCCTGCACACCAGGGCACGCATCCGTGCCCGTACCGCCTTGTACATCTCAACCCCCGTGAGGATCCGTTCCGTTGTCCGTCAGACCTGTTCAGTTCCTGCGTCTTGCCACCTCCGTCAAGGGCCACCCCCTCCCAGGACCCCGTCCGCCAGCCCGATCACCACGGGCAGCACCCCGACCGCGATGAACGCGGGCAGGAAGCACAGCCCCACCGGCGCGGTGACCATGACCGCCGCCCGTCGTGCCCTGGCGGTCGCCGCGCGCGCCCAGTCGGCACGGGCGTCCTCGGCGAGCCGCGCGACCGGTCCGGCCGCCGGAAGCCCGGACACGTCGGCCCGCTCCAGCAGCCCGGCCAGCGGTCCGGCCGCGGGCATCGCGGCCAACGTCTGCCAGGCAGCGCCCGGTTCGCTGCCGAGCCGCATCTCCGCCGCGCCCCGGGCCAACCCCTCTCCCACCGGGCCGCCCAATGCCTCGCCCACGGCCTCGGCCGCGTCCACCGGTCCGGCGCCGGCCGCGATGCAGGCCGCCAACAGATCGGCAGCGAGAGGAAGTTGTCGCGCCACCTCCGCGGGGTCGTACTCCGTCCCGGATCCGGCAGCCGTCCGCCGGCCGAGCCACCGATCCATCGCGGCCGCTGCGGTGACCCCGACCACGGCCCCGACGACTCCGCCGACCAGCAGCCACCCGGCACAGGCCACCGCCACCGCGGGCAACCATCTCCGCGCCACGCCCCACGCCTGGAACCGCGCCTGGGCCGGTCTCGCCTCCCCGGCCACCAGCAACTCCGCCGCCCGGTGCCGAACTCTCCGCTCGCGCCGCACCGATTCCCCCCACCCCACCAGCCACCCGACCGCCAGCAGAACCCCCACGGCCACCCCCAACCTGTGGACAACCTCCGTACTCACCGAACCTCCCGACATGCCCGCCTCCCACGACTCGCGCCGCTGCCCACCGACCGGCACCACGCCAACCCGCTCTCACCCACCGCCACCCACGCTCTCCACAGACACCCCGTACGCCCGACCTCGCCCTCCGCACACGTCCCGGCCGCCCCACCACTCCCCCTCACACCACCTCCGCCCCTCACACCACCTCCGCCCCTCTCACAATCCGCAGCGCCCACCACATCCCCAGCCCCTCCAGCAACCCGCCGGCGAACAGGCACCCCAGTCCCGCCCCGGAGTGCAGCAGCACAGCCAGCGGATCAGCGCCCATGACCGCGCCGAGGAGGAGGCCGAAGACCGGCAGCCCGGCGAGCATCACGACCGTGGACCGGGCGCCCGCCAACTGCGCTCGCAGGTCGGCCCGTTGATCCCGCTCCGCGCGCAGTGCCCCTTCCAGCCGGTCCAGCCCTGCCGCAAGCCCCGCGCCCTGGTCCACGGCCACCCGCCAGCACGCCGCCAGTCCCAGCAGTCCGTCACTTCCCGGCCTCCGTGCCGCCACTGCGAGGGCGCCCGGCACATCGCCGCCGAACCGCGCAGCCGCCAGCACCGCCGCCTGCGCGTCGCCGAGTCCACCGGAGTCGTGGGCGGCGCGCAGCAGCGCCTCCCCCGGCTGCCGTCCCGCGCGCACCTCCCCGGCGAGCGCCCCGCACAGCGCGATCACCGCGTCCCCGTGCCGCTCCCGCGCGCGGCGCGCCTCCCCGGCCAGCCGCACCCGCCGCAGCAACGGCACCCCGGCCGCCCCGGCGACGAGCGGCAGCACCGACGCACCCAACAGCGCCACCACAAGCCCGACGGCCGGCGACCACCACTCGGGCCGCAGTCGCCCACGAACGCGCCGCACTTCACCGGCCAGATGCCGCCAGCCGGGTGGCCCGGCGCCCACCACCCCACCACCGGCCAGCAGCAGTTGAGCCCGCCGAGCCTGCGAACGCCGTTCACCCAGCCCCCACGCGGTCACGGCCGCGCACACCAGCACCGCACCGGCCACTGCGTCACCCGTCCCGATCACCCCTGCACCCCCTTCGCCACCGACACCACACAGCCCTCGGCCCCGGCCCTGGCCCCGGCCCACGCCCCCAGCACCACACCCACCACCGCACCCCCGACGGCCCCGCCACCACGGCCCCCACACACCGACTGCGCACCCACCACTGCCTCACCCACCGCCCTCACCACCACGCCCCACCGACCGACACCCCGTCGCCACCTCACGTCTCCCGATCACCACCGCACCCCCTGAGTCCGATCCACCCCCGCCCTCCCCATCGACCCCGCACCCGCCACCCCCGCGAAGCAGCCCCCGCAGCCGCTCCCACCCCCGCTCGGGAACGAACGCCCCTTCGCCCCACCGCAGTGCCGGTACCGTGCGCACCAGCCCCGACGGCTCCCGTTCGAGTACATGGACCTCGGCGACCCGCCGCTGCCCGGCCCGGTCCCGTGCGAGGTGCAGGACCACCGACAACGCGGCCGCCAACTGGCTGTGCAGGGCGGCCCGGTCGAGCCCGGCCGCGGTGCCGAGCGCCTCCAGCCGGGCCGGTACGTCGGCCGCCGCGTTGGCGTGGACGGTCCCGCAGCCGCCTTCGTGGCCCGTGTTGAGCGCGGCCAGCAGATGGACCACCTCCGGCCCTCGCACCTCGCCCACGACGAGCCGGTCCGGACGCATCCGCAGGGCCTGCCGCACGAGGTCCTGGAGGGTGACGAGGCCTGCGCCTTCCTGGTTGGCGGGTCTGCTCTCCAGGCGTACGACGTGCGGATGGTCGGGCCGCAGCTCCGCCGAGTCCTCCGCGAGGACGATCCGCTCGCCCGGCCCGACCAGCCCGAGCAGCGCGCTCAGCAGGGTGGTCTTCCCGAACTTGAGACAGCAACACCACTGGACTGGCATGCTGGCGGACATGAGCCCGAATCTCCGCAGCGCAACCGACGTTGCCGCAGGCACAGCCCGCACGCGCGCCGTGATCTATGTGCGTATCTCGCAGGACCGGACCGGCGCCGGCCTCGGCGTCGACCGGCAGCGCGAGGACTGCGAGGCCCTCGCGGAACGCATGGGCTGGGAAGTCGTCGAGGTGTATGTCGACAACGACGTGTCCGCGTTCTCCGGGAAGCTCCGCAAGGACTACCGCCGGATGCTCGCCGACCTCGACGAGGGCAAGGCCACCATCGTCATCGTCTGGCACACGGACCGGCTCACCCGCTCCATCGTCGAGCTGGAGGAGTACATCGAGCTGTCCGACCGCCGCGGCATCGCCACCCACACCGTCCAGGCCGGGACCGTCGACCTCGCCACGCCGTCCGGCCGGATGACCGCGCGGATCCTCGGCGCCGTCGCCCGCCAGGAGTCCGAGCACAAGGGCGAGCGCGTCGCCCGTGCCCGCCGCCAGAAGGCGCTGAAGGGCGAGTGGATGGGCGGCATCCGCCCGTTCGGCTGGGGTGTACCCACCGGCGAGATCCGCAAGAAGACCGACCGGAAGACCGGCGACGAGGTCGAGGTGCCCGAGCTCGACATGCTGAAGTCCGTGCCCGAGGAGGCCGAGGCGCTGCGCTTCTGGACGGACGAGATCCTGTCCGGCGGGTCGATCCGGTCACTGGTGAAGTGGTGCGCCGACAAGGGGGTCACGACGACCCGCGGGAACCCTGTCACCCACCAGGACATGCGGGACATGCTGTTGCGCCCCAGGAACGCCGGGATCGCCGTCTACAGGGGCGAGGAGGTCGGGCGTGGGCAGTGGGAGCCGATCGTCGACGAGGCGAAGTACAGGGCCGTCGTGGCGATTCTGAGGAACCCGGAGCGGGCGGTGAACCGCGGCGCGCAGCCGAAGTGGGTGGGCTCGCTGCTGTACCGGTGCGGTCGCGAGGGGTGCGGTACGGGTATGACCGTGACCCAGTCCGGCGGCCGTCAGTACCCCAGCTACCGGTGCCCGACCGGTCACGGCGGCGGCCGGCGGGCCGAGAAGGTCGACCAGTACGTCGAGGACACGATCGTCGAGCGGCTGTCACGCGAGGACGCGCACGAGCTGCTGGAGCCTGCTCCGGACGGAGTCGACGTGTCCGCGTTGCAGGCGGAGGCGGAGGAGATCCGCGGCCGGATGCGGAACCTGGCGAGCATGTACGGCGGCGGGCAGATCGACGAGATGGCGTTCGCAGAGGGCACGGACACTGCGCGCGCCCAGTTGGAGGGGATCACGCAGCAGCTGGCCCGCGCGGCGACGCGGGATCCGCTGGTGGATCTGGTGGGGGCACCGGACGTGCGGAAAGCGTGGAAGGCGCTCGGGCTAGAGCGGCAGCGGACGGTGCTTCGGTCGCTGGTCGAGGTGACGCTGAAGACGCCACGGCCGGGACGGATGCCAGACGGCGGGTACTTCGACTACGACGCCGTGGTGTTCCGCTGGCTGCGAGGACTCCGCTAAATTTCGCGCGGCTCCGTCCACTCGGCGACAATATCCACCAGCAACTGCGCAAAATAGAATCTGTACACCTGCTCACCTTTCAGCAGCCCCAGGAAGCGCATGTGTAGAGTTTGACCGTCGAGGAACATTCCCGCTGCTTCGACAACCTCCTCCTGCTTGTGACCATACAGGTATTCTTCCCTGGAAACTCGACCGGAGGAATGAATTACGGTCGCCGCCTCATGCAGAGCGATCGAGTCGGCGTGCCTGATGACCTCATCAGGCACGCCGGCCGCGATTAGCGCTTTCCTGCAGGTCTCCATTTCAAAACAGCGAGACTCCGCAAAGATGTCGATTGACGCGCGAAGAGGGCCCGAGTCACCACTGTAGGTGTACTCGCTAATAGCTAGCGCAACTCCTTCTTCAACCGCCACACGCTCTTGTTCCATACGCGCGGCCTCAACCGCGAATTCAGCGGACAGAACGCGTTCCCGCATCTCCTCCGACTCGTGCGCCAACTCGTCTTTCAGGTCGTCCAATTCTGTGCGGTCGGTCAGGAAGCTTCTCAGGTCCCGGTTCAAGATGCGGGACAGTGCCACGACCTCGACGAACAGGGCGGGGCGGTCTGCAGCCTCCGTTTTCGCCACGGTGGTCTGGCGCCAACTGAAGCCGTAGGCGCTCATGGCGTCAGCGACGGCCTGCTGCGACAGCCCCTTGGCCATCCTCGCTCTCCGCAGGCGTGCACCCAAGACAGTCCGAAGCTCGTTGATAGACCAGTTGTCCTCACTTGATGCGCTGGGGGGCGTTGGCTGGCGCTCATCCTCCATAGGGATGGATGGTAGCGGTGTATCAACAGCACGTCACCCCGGTGAAGGTTGACACGACTCGGACTGCGCTGCATCCTTCAGGAGTATCAGGCGTCCCTAGAGGTGCCTGATACACATCCCCGAGAAGGTTGATCATGGTGTACTTCACCACTGCCGAAGTGGCGGCCCGCTACCGCACAGCACCAAGCACGGTGCGGTACTGGCGGCACATTGGCTACGGCCCTAAGGGCACGAAGGTCGGACGGCGGTTCCTCTACCCCGCAGCTTCGATCGAAGAGTTTGACCAACAGCTGCTCGCTGCAACGGCGAGTCACGGTGCCGGTCCCGCGTGCGAGGCGGGGCCGTCTGCCAGAAACGACGAAGAGGCCGCGTGCGAGGCGGCCTCTCCTGTCGAGCAATCCGCACCTACCGCGAAGTAAGAGATCGGAACAGCTCTATGCACCAGAAAACCATGTCGTCGGCCTTGCCGTCGACTCCGAGTGACCAGCGCCGCGTCCCCACCGCGCCCGCCACGATCAACCTGTCCGCTGGCTCCGTCGAGACCGTCATGGTCGACGGCCAGCCGCATATCGTGTTCCGCCCGGCCGTCGAGGCGATCGGCCTCGACTACTCCACGCAGCTCCGCAAGCTGCGAGACCGTTCGTGGGCCAACCGTAGGGATATCCCCACGGTTGCCGAGGACGGCAAGACCCGTCAGATGGCCGCGGTCGACGTGCCCACATTCCTCATGTGGCTCGCGACCGTCAACGAGGCGAAGGTCGCCGCCGAGGTCCGGCCGACGCTCATCGCCTACCAGCGCGAGACCACCACGGCTGTCAACGACTACTGGACCATGGGCGGCGCCATCAACCCGACTGCCACCCTCGATCAGGTCGACCATCTCCGTACCCAGCTCGACGGCGTCGAGCGCGCCCGCATCGCCCAGGAGCGGCTCTCCGCGATGGGCGTTGCGAAGCAGTTCGGTCTCGTCAACTCCTCCTACGTCGAGGCGATGGCTCGTACCGAGCTGGCGCGGATGAACGGCGAGGAGCCGGACGTCGACCCGCAGGACATCACCATCACCTGCGACGAGTACCTGAAGGAGGCCGGCGTCTCCTCGGCGGCCGACCTGCGCTCCGCGCGCGTGAAGCTCGGCCGGACCGTCGCCGCCCTATATCGGGCCCGGTACGGCAACGCCCCGCAGAAGATCAAGCGGCCGATCGACGGCGTGTTCCGCGACGTCGCCGTGTACACGATGCGCGACCGGGACCTCTTCGACACGGCCTGGCAGGAACTCGGCCGTCACTACGACCTGCAGACCAGCATCAACGGGGTTGCCCGATGACCACCGACACCATCGCGCCCGCCCAGCCCCGCTCCTGGACGTTCCTCGACAAGGAGTCGGGGGACCCGCTCTCCTTCACCTGTATGCCGGGCTGCGTCATCCGGCACGACATCGTCGACGCGGACCAGAAGAAGCACCCGGACGACATCATGTGCTGGACCAGGCCCAACGGGGCGCCCCGCCTGCCGGTCGACTCCCGAGGTTTCCCGGAGGACGTCAGCGTCCTGTCCGCGCACATCGAGGTCAAGCCGCTGGCCACCTCGATGGCGGACCGGCTCCCGCACGTCAACCTGGAGATCGTCGAGGACCAGCACATCGTCGGCCTCGACCCGGACAGCCTCGCCATGGTCATCGACGTCCTGGCCAGACAGCTGGACGCCCTGCGGCGTACTCGCGCCGACCTGGTCCGCCTGCGCGCCGAGCACCTCGGCCAGTTGGCTCCCGAGGGGGTGCGGCGATGACGCAGCAGACCATCACGGCCCCCGAGCCGGAGCTGCTCATGGACGAGGTCGTGGACGGCCGCGTCATGCGCTTGGAGTGGAGGGCCGACGAGCTTTGGTTCGTCGCAGGCGACCGCGAGTGCACCGTCGACCCCAAGCGCGTGCTGCAGATCATCCACAAGGTGCGCGCCGAGCGGCGTGGGGCGGGGGTGACGGCATGACGACCACCGCCGCGAAGCGGCTCATGGTCGAGCAGGCCGAGCTGTCCCCCGGCATCCCCATGGTGTTCCGCGAGTTCGACGACAAGATCCGCATGGCCTATGACCCGGAGCAGATGCCGCCGGTCGCCTTCGACTCCGAGCAGGCCCGCGCCATGGCGGCCCGGCAGTTCCTCGGCATCTACGCCACGTACACCGAGGGCCCGGAGCTCGACCGGCTGCGGGAGACGTACAACGGCGAGCCGGTCGGCAGCCCGCTCCGGGACGCGATCGGGATCATGTTCGACGACATCGACCGCACCCAGGACCCGGCCGGAGTCGCCAGGCAGTACGTCGAGCTGCTGGAGCAGGTGCGCGGCGAGAAGTCCGGAGCGTGCGCGTGACGGCGCCGACGAACGCCGCGGCGGCCGGAGGCACCTCCGGCCGCCCGGCCCGCCTCGACCGTCCCCGCCGCTTCGACGACGACGCCATGAACGACGCCTACTGGGCACGGATCGACCGCATCGTCGACCAGGCGCCGCCTTTGTCGGACGAGCAGCGGGCCGTGATCAGGACCGCGTTCCACCAGCCCGCCGCGAGAACCCGGGAGGCAGCGTGACCACGCAGCACACCGAGGCCGCCGTGCGCCTGGTCCTCGACCTGGACCTCACCGGCCGCTACGACAGCCACCGCCAGGTCGCCGAGGCCCTGCGCGAGCAGACCCGCCGCAGCCTCGACTGCGACACCGTCATCGTGCATCTCGGCGCCGACGCCGTCCGCCACAACATCGACCTCGGCCGGTCCATCGCCGCCGCGTTCTTCCTGACCGCCCGGCGCATCGAGGTCCACGCCCCCGCCGGGAACGTCCTCGGCCCGATCATCCACGCCGAGGTCGCCCGCTACGTGCGCCTGTTCACGGCCGACCACGCCCGCCAGGCGGCCGAACAGCCCGCCGGGCACCCTCCGGGCTAACCCGGGTCGCTTGTGGGGCTCCAGCAGCCTCCTGGAGCCCCACAAGCCCCACACGTCACCCGTCGGCCACGCACGAAAAGAGCAAGCCTTGATCAACATGGGTCCGACGATCGCGCCAGGGAACAGCGCGCGGGCCTACCTGCCTGCGGCAGGCCGCTGATGGGATACGAACTGCGCCGCTGGCTCGCCGACCGGCTCCCGGCCGGCCTGTCCTCCGGCGAACGCCTGGTCGCGCTGGAGATCGCCGACCAGGCCCGCGAGGACTCCAGGGTCGCCTACGGACCGAAGTTCATGGAGACCGTGGTCCGACGCACCGGCCTGTCCAGCTGGAAGCAGGTCGGCAAGGTGCTCGGCAAGCTGTCCGCCGCGGGCATTGAACTGCGCCAGCCGATCACCGACCTGGACGGGGCACCCATCCTGGACAAAGCGGGGCGAACCTTGTTCGCCTGCGCCGGACACCAGACGACGTTCCGTATCCCGGACGAGGGTGAATGCCCCGCCTTGAAGCTCCCCTCAGTGGGGGACCTTCCAGCCGAAGAAAGGTCCCCCACTGAGGGGACCAATACCCCGGAAAGGTCCCCCGCCCAGGGGACCAACCCCGAGGAAAGCTCCCCCACTGGGGAGACCAATCCCCCAGAAAGGTCCCCCGCCCGGGGCCAAAAGGTCCCCCGCCCGGGGGGCCCTACCACTCAAACCACCTCAGTAACTACAACTACATCTCCGGCTGAAGCCGGAGACACCGGCTCCGCCACCGGCGCGCTCTTCGACGAACCAGCACCCGCTGCTGCCGCGAAGGCGCCGACGCGACGGCCTGCCGCCAGCCGCCCGGCCGAGCCCGTGAACCCCGACGCCTTCGCCGACTTCTGGAAGGCATACCCCCGGCGCACCGAGAAGCGTGACGCCGTCCGCGCCTGGAACCGGGCCCTCAGCGACGGCGTGCCCCCGGAGCGGATCCTCCAGGCCGCCCGGCACTACGCCCGCGAACGCCAGGGCGAGCCCGCGAAGTTCACCAAGCACCCGGCCACATGGCTGAACAAGGGCTGCTACGACGACGAGCCGGCCAGTCCCGCTGGCTCCCTGTCCGGCCCGCCCACGGCCCCCCGCCACCTGACCGAAGAGGAGAAGCGCGATGCACTCCAGTTCTGACGACACCCCCAGCGCCCGCGACTCCTGGCTCCAGGAGCGCCGCGACGAGTCCCTCGCCCGCTTCGACACCAAGATCCCGGCCCTATACCAAGGCCACATCGCCATCGAGCAAGCCGCCTGCTCCTGGGCCGTCAACCGGACCGACTCCACAAGCCTGTTCCTCACCGGTGCCATCGGTGTCGGCAAGACCCACACCGCGTGGCGCGTATGCCGCCTGTGGCTGGAGCACGCCCACGACCCCGACACCCCGTGGAAGGGCTCTCCGGTGATCGCCACGACCCGGGCCACGTCACTGTTCGACGGACTGCGCCCCGACGCCCAGGCCGAGGGCCGGCGCCTAGTCGAGCAATGCCAGACTGCCGACCTGCTGTTCATCGACGACCTCGCCGCCGCCCGCGCCTCCGACTGGACGCGCGAGCGCCTGTTCGAGATCTTCGACGAGCGGTACATCAACCGCCGCCCCGTCGTCATCACATCCGACGTGCTGCCCGGCCACCTGACCGACGTGATCGGCCCCCGGGTCGCCTCCCGCCTCGCCGAGATGTGCCGGGGCAACGTCGTGCTGATCGAGGGCGACGACCGCCGCAAGGGCGGCACCCGATGACGAACTCCACGGCCGCCGCGCCCGGCCTCACCGCACCCGAGGCCGAACAGATCCTCGCCGCCTCGGTCATGGCCCGGCCCGACCTGATCGACGAACTCGCCGACGAGTTCAGCCCGGACGACTTCGAGTTCCCCCTCTACCGGTGGGTGTGGAAGGCCGTCGACGAGATCCGCCAAGCCCTGACCGACGGCGAGATCCGCTGGCAGGCCGTCGACCGGCAGCTCCAGGCATGGAAGGCGGCCGGAGAGCTGCCGGTGGCCCCGCCCCGCGTCAGCGAACTGGCGGTGCTCTACGACTACGCGCAGCCGTCGTACTCGGCCGCCGCGTACTACGCCCAGCAGACCGCCGAGGCCGCCGTCGCCCGCCGCCTCCTCGCGGTCGGCCGCGATGCTGCCGTCCGCGCGCGCTCCGCAGCGTTCGACCCCGCCGAGGACATCCCCGCCATCCAGACCGCCCTGGACAGCGTGCTCAGCCGCAACACCTCCTCGGAAACCGTCCTCGCGGCTGACCTCCTGGGCGCCGCGCTCGCACGCGCCGTCACCCCGCCCACCCTCGCGGACCGGATCCCGACCGGGATCGTCGACCTCGACGCGGTCACCGGCGGCGGCTTCGCCCCCGGCCGCATGGTGATCGTCGGCGCCCGACCCGGCGCCGGGAAGACCACGTTCGGACTGGGACTCGCCCGCGCTGCCGCGATCCGCGCGAAGATCCCGACGCTGTTCTGCACGCTGGAAATGGGCGGCGACGAGGTGATGAACACCATCCTCGCCGCGGACGCCCGGGTACCGCTGCACCACATCACCACCGGCTCCGTCGACGACCTCGGCGTCGCCCGGATGCTGAAGTCGGCCGAGCGCATCAAGACGGCCCCGCTGCACATCGACGACGCCACACAGGTCACCCTCGCCTCGCTCCGGGGGAAGGTCCGTCACCTGATCCGCACGGCCGGCCTCCGCCTCCTGATCGTCGACTACCTCCAGCTAATGCAGGCACCAAAGGCCGAGAACCGGCAGGTCGCGGTGTCCGCGCTCTCGCGCGGGCTGAAGCTCCTCGCGAAGGAGTTCGGCATCACGGTGATCGTCCTCGCCCAGCTGAACCGGGCCTCCGAGCAGCGCGCGGACAAGCGGCCCACGATCGCGGACCTCCGGGAGTCCGGCTCGATCGAGCAGGACGCGGACATCGTGATCCTCCTGCACCGGCCGGACATGTACGAGCCGGAGTCCCCGCGGGCCGGAGAGATCGACCTGATCCTCGACAAGCACCGCGCGGGAAGCCGGACCACGATCACAGCGGCCTTCCAGGGGCACTACGGATCCGTCGTCGACATGGCGGCGACATGAACGGCCTGACTGAGCAGGACATCGCCGCGGCCCGCGCCGAGGGCGACCTGGCCGCGCTGCTGCTGATGGCGGCCGGTGTGCCCGTCACGGCGGCCGCACCGAAGCAGCGCACCAAGACCGTCACGCCGCTGGTGCCCCGGTCACGGCCGGGAGCGTGGCCGGACGGGACCCGCTCGCCGGGCCTGTCCCCGGAGGCGGCTGCCTACCTCCACCAGCTGTGGCCCGACCGGTACCCGCCGACCGAGGGAGGTGCGCGGTGACCCGAGGCGCGGGCCGCAGCCGCGGCTACCGGCCCCAGGACTCCGAACTGCGGCCGGGCAAGGTCGTCGTCCCGTTCGGGGAGAACACGACAATCTGCCCCGCCTGCCGCCGGCACCTGCACGGCTCGTGCTGGGCACACCTGGCCGCGCTCGGCATCGGCGGAGAGGCCGGATGTCCGTGCGGCTGCCACGTGCCGCTCGACGAGCCGCTGATGACGGACGAAGCGATCGACGACATGGCCGCCCACGGCACCCTCGCCGAGCACATCAAGCTCACGCGGGCCGTGCTGCTGGGCTCGTTCGGCATCCACCACCCGGACATCTGCCGCCGCTGCACCGCCCGCGAGGCCGCCCGCAACGGCGGTCAGGCCGAACTGCCCCTGGAGGGACTGTGAACGCGACCTGCGGACTGTGCGGCGAGCAGTTGGAGCACGGGCACCTCTGCCACCGGCACACCC
Source organism: Streptomyces sp. TRM68416 (assembly GCF_014596915.1). Classification (GTDB taxonomy): domain Bacteria; phylum Actinomycetota; class Actinomycetes; order Streptomycetales; family Streptomycetaceae; genus Streptomyces. The sequence goes on along the minus strand of NZ_JACVWU010000004.1, from coordinate 265,007 downwards.
TCGCCCTCGCCGGACGCCTTGAGCAGCTGCCCGCCCTGTTCGCCGAGCTCGCCGAACACCTGGTGCCGCGCCGCACCAGCATGGGCGAGATCGTGGCGACCAAGGCCGCGGCCGGCCCTCGCTCCCCGGTGAACGAGGACGTGATCGACCTCCGCCAGGGCGGCGTCGTCCTGATCGTCGAGTCCTGGCGGGCGGACGTCCAGCGGGTGCGCTGGCCCCGCCACAGCCCGCCGCCCGTCGAGGGCGGCATGGACCGGCGGCTGATGACCGCCTGCCGCTGGCTCGGCATGGAGCTGGAGTGGATCGCCGCCCACTACCCGGCGGCCGGCGATCTGGCGCGGGAGGTGCGGGAGCTGGAGGGCGGCATGCTCGCCATCGTCGGCGCCCCTCCGCCCCGACGGCAGCGGCTCGGTACATGCGTGGCGGTGACGGATGACGCGGGCACGGTGTGCGGCGCCGAACTGTCCCGGCTGCCCGGTGAGCCGGTGCGGTGCCGGTGGTGCGGGACGGAGTACCAGACCGAGCAGGACCTGCTGCTGCTGTGGCACTACCAGCCGCGGGAGAGCGCTTGAGGGGGCTACTACTTCGGTTTGGCGGGACGCTCGGGCAGCTCGTCGGTCTCGTGCGTGAGCCAGCGGAGGAAGCCGACGAGATGCGACTGCATGTCCGACCCGACCTCAGCCACGGCGCCCTTGGCCCGCTCGTACAGCTCGGGGTCGGGGCGGAATGCCTTGGCGGGGTGCTTGTGGACTGAGGGCATACCGCATCCTCGCATGGCGGCTAGCCACCGGTCTACCGCCCTGCTACGGTGGTGGCTAGCCACCTTGACCGGTGGAAACAAGCGACCCCCGGCGGTGCTACCAACACCGACCGAGGGCCTGACCGAACCCTTGATGCAAGCAAGGAGAACGGCTGACATGGATCTTCCCATGCCCGCTGCGCCCAGCAGCAACATCCCCGTCGACGAGCCCCTCTACAGCCAGGCCGCCAACCGCATCCGCGATCAACTGCGCGAGCCCGCCGACCTCCAGGTCGCCGTGCGCATCGGCCAGCGCATGCTCGACGCCTACGACGACAGCAGCAACCGCGCCGATGTCTTCGCCTACGCCCAGGCCTACGGCGCCACCCGCGAAGCCCTCCGCCTCCTGCTCCGCGCCCTCGACGCCGAGGCGGTGGACGCGCGATGACGAAGAAGCCCACCGCGTCCACCGAGGCCCGCGACCTGCGCGCACTCCTGGAGGCCGTCCGGGACGCCCTCACCCTCGACTACGGCGTCCCCGACCACGACGAGCGGCTCAAGGAGCGTGCAGGCCTCGCCCAGGTCGTCCTCCGTGACGGCCTCGACGTCCCCGACCGGATCGGCTGGAACGCCGACTGGCTCCGCCACAAGCTCACCGCCGAGGAAACCGAGGCCGCCGAACGCGCCAAGAACCGCTGCCGCCGCTGCCACCGCCCCTTCGACCCGGCCGACACCCGGCATGACGGGCAAGCCCGCCACCGCGAGACCCCGTGGTGCCGGTGGTGTGTGGACCGCTGCCACGAGTCGACGGACTTCGCGCACGCCTGCCCGGTCTGCGACCCGCCCCGCGGTGGTGAGGCCAAGTGAGCACCGAGCCCCGCACCGCAGTGGTGAACGTCTTCGTCACCAAGCCCCTGGAGATCGACGAACCCGACTGGTGCACCGGCCACACCAGCACCCGCGCCGGATACAAGGTCGACATCTCCCACAACGGGCCCGAACACGTCATCGCCCCCGACGGCCGCGAGGTGTTCCGCGCCTCGCTCACCCAGGCCCCGTTCTCCAGCATCGACCGCACCATCGGCCTGTACGTCGAGTCCACCATCGAGCCGCTCACGTACACCCCCGACGAGGTCGAGCAGCTCGCCACCGACCTCGTCGAAGCCGCCGACCAGCTGCGCGCCCTCGGCCGCGAACTCGCCCGGATCCTCGCCGGAGGTGACGCATGAACAGCACCGCCCGCCGCCTCGCCATGGGCGTCGTCTCCCTCGCCGCCGTCCTCACCACCGGCTGGTCCCTCTACACCGTCGCCCGCCACTACAACGCCCCCACCGGCATCGCCGGCGCCGCGGTCGCCGTGTTCGACGGCATCGCCTACATGTGCCTCCACCTCGCCTCCGAGGCCGCCGCCGAGGGCCGGTCCGCGTTCGGCGCCCGCGCCACCGCCCTGTTCATGGCCGCGGTGTCGGTGTACCTGAACATCACCCACGCCGACCTGATCGGCGGCGGCGTCCCCGCAGCCGCCCTGTTCGCCGTGCCCACCATCGGCCTGCTCGCCGTCTCGGAGATGGCGTGGGCCGGGCCCCGCGCCCGCGTCCGCGCCGAGCGCGGCGACCAGCCGTACCGGCCGCCCGCCTTCGGCGGCTGGGCCTGGGCCCTCGCCCCCGCCCTGGCAGGCAAGACCGTGAAGGCGCGCGCCGTCCACCACATCGAGCACGGCGGCGCCCCGCCGGTGAGGCCCGAGCCCGGCAGGCACTCCGCGCAGACCGTCCTGCGCAGGAAGTTCGCCGAGATGGACCCCGCTGATGCGGTCCGCATCGCCCATGATGCGCAGCCTGACATGCCCCCGGCCGACCTCGCCTCCCTCCTCGTCTCCTACGGGGTAGTGGTCGACGCCGTCCAGGTCGCCCTCGTCCTCGGTCAGCGGCCCGCCGAGTACGAGGTGCATCGCCCTGATGCGCCTGATGCGCCGCAGGTCAACGCCCTGGAGCCGCTCGACTTGCAGGGCGCGATCGAGGAAGCCGCATCAGCCCTCGGTCCGGACGCATCAGCCCGCGAGATCGTCGAGCGGCTCCGCGAGCAGCGCCGCCTGGTCGTGACCGAGCCCTATGTGCGCACCGCCCTGTCCCGGGCCGCGAAGAAGCCGCCACCGCAGCCTGATACGACCGTGATGCGCGACGAGGGCAACGGGGGGTACGCGTGATGCGCTGGCTCATCCTCGGCGCCCTCCTCGGGCTCCTGCTGCTCTTCCCGTCCCTGCTCGCCCTCGTGACCACGGTCGTCGCGGCCGTGGCCTCGCAGCCGGTCGTCGTCGCCTTCGCCCTCGGCCTCATCGCCCGCCCCCACCTGCGCCGGCCGAGGTGGGCGCGGTGAGCGAGCCCACCCCACTCGACAAGGCCGAGAAGGCGGTGCGCGCCGCCGAGACCGACACCGCGGCCGTGCAGCTGGCCATGGCCGCCATGGAGCTGGCCAAGCTCACCCAGCAGCAGGCGCAGGCCCCCGCGCACACCTGCCAGCACCCGCAGCCCAGGCAGCGGCGCAGCGCGGGCGAGTGGCTCGGCATCGCCTGCGCGGTGTGCGTCGGCGGCATCGGCATCGCCTTCGCGTCCCTCGCACTCGCCATCCTCGGCGGCACCGCGGCGATCGTCGCCCTCATCCTGCGCGGCATGTACGAGGACTACCGCAAGGGCCGCTGACCTGCCCTTCCGTCCCCTGCGTGGTGCAGCAGCCCACGCAGAGGCGCGGTGGGGCCGGACAGACCGGCCCGCGACCAAGGAGGAACCTCATGCGCTTCCGATACAGCGACGACACCGTCTCACCGGACTGCGGACACAGCGACGACGACCCCAACTGCCTCGCCAACGGCGCCCTGGACGGACCGTTCGTGGCCCAGCCCGAGGCCGACGACGAGCAGGAGGACTGACCATGGCCGACGACGACATCACCTTCTCCGACTTCACCACCGGCGAGAAGCTCCGCGTCATCGGCCTCGTCGCCCGCATGGCGAAGCGCGGCATGGCCGACGACGGCTCCGGCCGCGTCCTGAAAGACCTTCAGGACCGCGTCGCCCGCATCGAGAAGCAGGCGCAGCGCCGCAAGAACAGCAAGTAGCCGCGCCCCGGGGACGGCCCCCAACTGTCCAGGTCAACGGCCGTCCCCGGGCCCCGGACCACCAGAGAGCGACCGGAGCCCCCAGCATGACGAACAACGTCGTCCAACTCCACAAGGACGCACCCCCGCACGCCCCGGACACCCTGACCGAGACCATCATCGACGTCGTCCACAACGCCGAACCCCGCCCCGTCGACCCGCCCGAGCAGGCGCCCCCGGAAGGCACGTGGATCGCCGAACGGCAGGCCTACCTCGCCGACGCCCCACCCGTCGTCCCCGCCGCCCTGCGCCGCTGGGACGTCTTCAAGACCACCGCCCGCTGGACGATCTCCTACTACGCGCACGTCACCGGCTTCCACACCCTCCGCGCACCCGTCTACCTCACCCGCCTCCTCCTGCGCTCCCCCCGCGGCGCCGGGCGCCTCCTCGTGCGCTGGGGCAAGTGGGTAGCCGACACCGAAGCCCGCCCCGTCGAGGCCAAGGCCGCCGCATCCGCCGACGTCGAGGCCTGGCTCGCCCTCTCCCGCGAGCACTCCCGCCGCGTCCGCCCCCGCCGCATCGCCTCCCTGGCCGTCGCCACCACCACCGGCATCACCACCCTCATCGCGGGCTTCCTCGTGCCCGGCTGGACCCTCACAGCAGCCGTCACCGCCGCCGCCCTGGTCGGTGTCGCCGGGAAGAAGGGCGACAAGCCCCTCATCACCCGCTACGTCGCTTCGAACGTCATGCGGCGCCTCGACTCCACCGAAGTCTTCGACGCCCTCGCCGCCATCGGCATCGAAGGCAAGAAAGGCAAGCGCGGCGTCGAGTTCGCCTCCGAAGTCATGCGCGACGGCCCCGGCTGGCGCGCCGAAGTCGACCTCCCGCCCGGCGTCGAGGCCACCGCCGTCCTGGAGAAGCGGGCCGCCCTCGCCGCCGCCATGCGCCGACCCATCAGCACCGTGTGGCCCGAAGCCGACCGCACCGCCCACCCCGGCCGCCTCGTCCTCTGGGTCGCCCAACGCGACCCCGCCAAGGCCGGCCGCAAGCTGTGGCCCCTCATGAAGGACGGCCAGGCCGACGTCTACGAGCCGCTCCCCTTCGGCTTCGACCCGCGCGGCAACCTCGTCGAGATCACCCTCATGTACTCCAACCTCCTCGTCGGAGGCATCCCCGGATCCGGCAAGACCTCCTGCGCCCTCGCCATCGTCCTCGGCGTCGCTCTCGACCCCACCGCCGAACTGTGGATCTACGAGCTCAAGGGCTCCGGCGACCTCGACTCCGTCAAGCCCATCTGCCACCGCTACGTGTCCGGCGACGAGGACGAGGACCTGGAGGCCGCCCTCGCCGGCATGCGCGCCGGAATCGCCGAGTACCAGCGCAGGGCCGCCTTCGTGCGCTCCCTCCCGGCCTCCGAGGTCCCCGAGGGCCGCAAGGTCACCCGGGCGCTCGCCGAGAAGTACCCCGAGCAGCAGCTCGGCCCCCGCGTCATCGTCATCGACGAGGTACAGGAACTCTTCACCCACGACGACTACAAGGACGAGGCCGCAGCCCTCGCCACACGGCTGATCAAGAAGGCCCGCGCCTACGGCATCATCCTCATCCTCCTCACCCAGAACCCCGACGCCCCGTCCCTGCCCAGCTCTGTGTCCAGCTCCGTCGGCACCCGGCTGTGCCTCGCCGTCATGGACTGGCGCGCCAACAACAACGTCCTCGGCACCGGCGCCTACGACCGCGGCCTGCGCGCCACCGACATCAGCATCGACGAACAGGGCACCGGCATCCTCGCCCGCGGCCGCGAAGGCATCACCGTCCGCGCCGCGTTCATCAAGCAGACCGAAGCCGACGACATCGCCAAGCGCGCACTCGCCCTCCGCATGGCGGCCGGCACCCTGTCCGGACAGTCCGTCGGCGCCCAGGTCGCCGAGCAGGACGTCGAGACGGTCCTCGACCACCTGCGGGCCATCTGGCCCGACGGCGTCGAGACGGTGCACTCCCACCGCCTCGTGGAGGCCCTCGCCGCGTACCGGGCCGACCTGTACAAGCCGTGGACGGAGATGGACGCGGCAGGCGCCTCCACAGCGCTCTCCGCCGCCCTGAAGCCGTTCAAGGTGTCCACCCGACAGCTCACCATCCGCGACTGCTGCGGCGGCGCCAAAGGCCTCCGATGGGAAGACATCCCGCCCGCCGAGGACGGCGAATAGGAGTCCGTCAGCCGGTTTCGGATCACCCCAGCGGTTTCACCTTGATCCGAAACCGGTTTCGCCCCCGATATCGGACCCCACCTGCACAGTTTCGAGTTTCGGGCCCCTCACCGAACGGCCCGTATCCCACCGCAACCAGCCTCCCGGACACCGCCCGCAGCCGACACCGCTGCCGCATCATGGGGTCATGGAGCAGCTCTACGCCCCGCCCGGCCACCTCACCGCCCCACAGACCCGCCACGCCCTCGGCATCACCGCCGGCGCCCTGCGCAACCTCGTCTACCGCGGACAGCTCACCCGCTCCGGCGGCACCGAACGACACCCCTGGTACGCCGCCCGCGACGTCGCCGCCATCGCCGCCAAACGCCGGGAACGCGCATCCGCTTGACCGCAGGTCAGAGCCTGTGTGACGATCGCCGTGCACCACTGTGCCCACACGCGGCACCACAGACACCGACGGCCCCGCCATCAAGCGGGGCCGTCGTCGTAGCACCGTAGAGCAGTCGGTAGCTCGCTGGGCTCATAACCCAGAGGTCGCGGGTTCGAGCCCCGCCGGTGCCACCACGACCCCACCCCACAGGCACCGCGCAGGGCCAACCCATCGCTCACACCATGCGGGTTGCTGCTGGCGCACGCCCTGCGCGGACCAACCCACACGCGGGAGGTGCAGTACGTGACCATCCCGACCGAAGAGCAGGCCATCGCCAACGCCTCACGCCTCCTCGAACGCGCCGAGATCGAACTGACCAACCTGCCGCTCATGGAGCGCCTGGAGGGCCTCGCCGACTCGTGGCTCAACGTGGCTCACCTGCTGCGCGAGCGAGAACGAACCTGATGGCTCGCAAGGCCATGCAGGTCTGCCCCACACCAGGCTGTCCCGCTCTCACCCCGGGCGGACGCTGCCCTGCCTGTCAGGCCAAAGCCCGAGCCAGGCGACCACAGCACAGGAACGCAGGCCGAGGCAGGGCATGGCAGAGAGCCAGCGCCGAGTACCTGCAAGACCACCCCTGGTGCGAGTGCACCGAGTGCTCAGCCCTGCCCATGCTCCAACGGGACCTGGCGACCGAGGTTGACCACATCGACGGCCTCGGCCCCCTCGGACCGCGAGGCTTCGACCCCAGCAACTGGCAGGCCATGAGCAAGCGCCACCACTCGCGCAAGACCGCAGCCGAAACCTGGGGAACCTGAGTCACGGATTGTGATCGGCCCCTGGGGGGTGACCCCCAACCAGCTGGGGGCCGTCAGGCGCGGGGGAGGGCTCTGGATGGTCGGTCAGGTTCAAAGGGTCCATTGCCGTCACGCAAGGTGACGGCCCCTGACGCTGCGCAACGCGGCTCGGAGGAGTGATCACCATGCCCCGTGGAGGAGCCCGCGTCGTTTCCGGTCCGGCCCCCGACCCGATGGCGCTGCGCCGGAACCGGCCCTCGGACAAGGCCGGCTGGACGCTGTTGCCCTATGAGGGCCGCCCTGGTCTGCCGCCCGAGTGGCCGCTGACCGAGCCGACGGACCGTGAGCTGCGGCTGTGGGACGAGCTGTGGGAGCGGCCGCAGGCGGTGATGTGGGAGGAGCTGAGCCAGGAGTTCGAGGTGGCGCTGTTCGTGCGCTGCCTGGCGGAGGCCGAGCAGCCGGACGCCAAGGTGGACGTCCGGAAGCTGGCGCGGCAGTACCTCGACAGTCTCGGGCTGTCGGTGCAGGGCATGCTGCGCAACCGGTGGAAGATCTCCCCGGGTGAGCCCGGTACGGTCCCGACCGTCGTGGAGAGCGGGGCGGAAGAACCGGGGCCGCGGCGGAAGTCCGCGCGTGACCGCATGAAGGTGGTTCCGTTCCGTGGCCAGGGGGCGTGAGCCGGAGGCCGCCGAGTTCGTCGTCGACTTCCCCACCCTGTGGGTCGTGCCGGACTGGATCGAGGCGCACTGTCCGATCCCGGACGGGTTCCGCGCGGGCGAGACCATGGAGCTGTACCCGTGGCAGCTGTGGTGCACGGTCAACCACTACCGCGTGCGCCCGGAAGCACGGTTGGGGCAGCTGGCGCCGGCGTTCCACTACCGGCGCTCGCAGGTGGTGGCTCCGCAGAAGACCGGCAAGGGCCCGTGGTCGGCGACGATCGTCCTGGCCGAGGGTGCCGGGCCGGTCGTCTTCAGCGGGTGGGCGCGCGGCGGTGAGCGGTTCCTGTGCACGGACAACGGCTGCGGGTGCGGCTGGTGGTACGAGTACGAGCCGGGCGAGCCGATGGGGACGCCGTGGCCGACACCGCTGATCCAGCTCACGGCGACGTCGGAGGACCAGGTCGCCAACGTGTACCGGCCGCTGCAGGCGATGGTGAAGAAGGGGCCGCTCGCCGAGCGGCTGCGGGTGGGTGAGGAATTCACCCGCATCGGCGAGGACGGCCGTATCGACACGGTCACCTCCTCGGCGATGTCCCGCCTGGGCAACCCGATCATCTTCGCGATGCAGGACGAGACCGGCCTGTACACGAAGGAGAACAAGCTGCGCCGGGTCGCGGAGACCCAGCGCCGCGGCGCCGCGGGTATGGGCGGCCGCTCCATGGAGACCACCAACGCCTGGGACCCGGGCGAGAAGTCGGTGGCGCAGACCACGAGCGAGTCGAAGCGGCGGGACATCTTCAAGTACCACCCGCAGGCCCCGAAGTCCCTGTCCTTCAAGGACAAGCGGCAGCGGCGGAAGATCTTCCGCCACGTGTACGCGGGTTCGGCTCACGTGGACCTCGACGCCATCGAGGCCGAGTGCGCCGAGATCATGGAACTGGATCCGGCTCAGGCCGAACGCTTCTACGGCAACCGGTGCGTCGCCGGGTCTGACTCGTGGCTGGACGTCGCGAAGTGGGCGGCGAAGGCGAAGAAGCGGCGGGTGCCGCCGGGCACACGCATCGTCCTCGGCTTCGACGGCTCCGACGTCGACGACTGGACGGCGATCCGCGCCGAGACGATGGACGGCTACCAGTTCACCCCGCTGTACGGGCCGAACGATGAGCCGACCATCTGGAACCCGGCCGACTACGACGGACAGGTGCCGCGCGCGGAGGTGCGCGCGGCGGTCGACCAGCTCTTCCGCCGCTACGACGTGGTCCGCATGTACGGGGATCCGCCGTACTGGGAGACGGAGATGGACGAGTTCGTCGACAAGTACGGGGAGGAGCGGGTGATCCGCTGGCACACGCGGCGGCTCATCGCGATGCATGCCGCGTGCGAGCGGCTGAAGACGGACGTGCTCAAGCGCAACAGCGACGGCGCGGCGTTCACGCACGACGGCTGTCCGATCACCTACGACCACATCGGCAACACGCGCGCGGCCGCGCGCCCGGCCGACCGGTACGTCCTGCGCAAGGCCGGCCCCGCGCAGAAGATCGACGTGACGGTCACCTCGGTCCTGGCTCATGAGGCGCTCGGTGACGTGATCGCCGCGGGCCTGGCGGAGCCGGAGACGTCCTACTACTACGGCAGTTGAGGAGGGCCTGATGGCGACGGAGGGGCAGGCCCTTCAGCTGGTGGCGCTGCTGGAGAACGAGCTGATCCGCAGGCGCGGGAAGATCGACCTGTACAACGACTACTACCGGGGCAAGCATCCGCTGAAGTTCGCCTCCCCGGAGTTCGCGAAGTTCCACGGTGCCCGCTACAAGGACTTCTCCGACAACTGGGCTCAGGTCGTCGCCGACAGTCCCGTCGAGCGGCTGACCGTTACGGGCTTCCTGGCCGACGGGGAGACGGAGGCGGACAAGGATCTGTGGCGGGTGTGGCAGGTCAACGGCCTCGACGCCGACTCCCAGCTGGGGTTCTTGGGTGCTGTCACGGCCGCGCGGTGCTTCGTGCTGGTGTGGGGTGACCCGGACGATCCGGACATGCCGGTGGTCACGTTCGAGGACGCCTCGCAGTCGGTCGTGGTCTACGAGCCCGGCTCGCGCCGCAACCGCCGGGCCGCGCTGAAGCGGTGGCAGGACGGCAACCGGGACTTCGCCACGCTGTACCTGAAGGACGAGGTGTGGAAGTTCTCCCGGCCGCTGCAGCAGCAGGACAAGTCGCCGCAGATGGCGGATGTCGACGAGGAGCTGAGGCGGTGGCGGCCGCGGGAGATGGCGGATGAGCCGAACCCGCAGCCCAACCCGATGGGCGTCGTGCCGATGGTGGAGCTGCCGAACAAGCCGATGCTGGTCGAGGACCCGATCAGCGATATCGGCGGGGTCGTCGCGATGCAGGACGCGATCAACCTGGTGTGGGCTCAGCTGTTCACGGCGAGCGATGCGGCCTCGTTCCCGCAGCGCGTTGTGATGGGCGCGGAGCGGCCGACGATTCCGAAGATGAACTCGGCCGGGGAGATCATCGGCAAGCAGCCCGTGGACCTGGACAAGTTCATGGTCGACCGGGTGGCGTGGATCACCGGCAAGGATGCGCGGATCGACTCCTGGCCGGCCGCGAACCTCGCCATGTACACCGGGATCCTGGAGGTCGCCGTCGGCCACCTGGCCGCGCAGACCCGGACCCCGCAGCACTATCTGATCGGGAAGATGGCCAACCTCGCCGAGGGCGCCCTGCTCGCCGCGGAGACAGGCCTGGTGAAGCGGTGCGACGAGAAGATCCTCTGGTACGGCCAGGGTCTGCGCGAAGTCGCGCGGCTGATCGCCCTGGCCAAGGGCGAGACCGCGAAGGCGGAGGCGCTCAGGTCGGGCCGGGTGCTGTGGGCGGACACCGAATCCCGCAGCCACGCGCAGATGGCGGACGCGCTGCTGAAGCTGAAGCAGCTCGGCTTCCCCTTCGAGTGGCTGGCCCTGCGCTACGGGCTCACCCCGACCGAGGTGGCCGAGGTCGCGGCGATGCGGGAGCGGGAGATGGAGATGGACCCGGTCGCGGAGATCACCCGCACCCTGACCGCCGGGGCGCCCGGGCCCGGCGACGACCAGGCGGACGAGGACGAGCCGGCCGAGGACGAGGAGCCGGAGGCTGGGGCGTGAGCCCGACCCCGGAGGCGGTCGCGCACATGGAAGCCCGCGCGCGTCTCGCGGAGGCGACCGGGCGGGCGGCGCGCAGTGTGTGGCGGGACATCGACCGGGACAACATCTACACCTCCTGGGTGGCCCTGCTGGCCCGGCTGGTGGCGATTGTGGCGGCGGGGCAGCTTGCTGCCGCACGCGGCGCCGAACCCTGGCTCGACGAGCTGCTCGGCGACGACCCGGACCGGCCGGAGTCCGGCCGCCTGGTCCCTGCGGCGCTGGTCGGTGTCGACGGCGGCGGCCGGCCCCTCGCCAGCGTGCTGATGGCGCCGATGTGGACGGCGCTGCGCCTGGTCACCGCCGGACGGCCGGTTGCTCAGTCGCTGGTCCGCGGCCAGGCCCTCCTCGATGTGGTTGTGCAGACCGCGGTCGCGGACGCTGGCCGCGCCGCGGACCAGGTCGCCATGGTGTCGAGGCCGGCCATCAAGTCGTATGTGCGGGTGGTGGAGGGCGGCGCCTGCTCAAGGTGCGTGATCCTTGCCGGGATCGAGTCGTCGGTGTCGCGCGCGTTCCAGCGCCACCCGAAGTGCAAGTGCTCGATGGACCCGGTCACCGCCGACCACCGGCCGACCGCCACCAGCCCGAAGGCCGCCTTCGACGCCATGTCGCCCGAGGTGCGCCGCAAGACGTTCGGTGAGGCCGGCGCGAAGGCGATCGAGGACGGCGCGGACATCGCGCAGGTCGTCAACGCCCGCCGCGGCATGACGTCCGCGACCGTGTTCGGCCGCCGCGTGCAGGCCACCTCGGAGGGCATCACCTCGCGCGGCTTCGCCGGGTCCCGGCTGAAGAACCTGCAGAAGGTGCAGGGCCAGCGTTACCGCGTCTCGCAGACTCCGCGGCTGATGCCGGAGGAGATCTACCGGCTCGCCGACGACCGCGACCACGCGGTGCGGCTGTTGACCCGGCACGGCTTCATCGCCTGACCTGGGCCGCGCGCAACGCCCGGCCCCACACCCCGCAACGGGAGACACACATGCATGCATCGACCCTGCCCCGCCGTGGCCACGCCGCAGGCTGGGCCCACCCCTACGCCACGGGCCCTTTCGACCCGTGCCTGTACGCCGACGGCGGGGGCGCAGGCGGCTCCGGCTCCGACGACGACGATGACGACGGCCAGGACGACGGCGCCGACGACGACGGGGACGGCACCGGAGCCGACGACAGAGACGACTCCGACGGCGGGAACGACGACGGCGGCGGCGGGGACGACGACGCGGACCCCGAGGGTGCCGACCAGCTCGGCGACAAGGGCAGGCGGGCGCTGGCCTCCATGAAGGGCAAGTGGCGTACCGAGCGCGACAAGCGGCGCGAGCTGGAGGCGAAGCTCGCGGAGAAGGACGGGGTCGACGATGCCGAGCAGGCCCGCCGCAAGGCGGAGACCGAGGCGATGGCGAAGGCGAACACCCGCATCCTCAAGGCCGAGATCCGCGCCGCAGCCAAGGGCCGTCTCGCGGACCCCAAGGACGCGCTGACCTTCCTCGACCTCGACCAGTTCGAGGTCGGCGAGGACGGCGAGATCGACCCCGAGGAGATCGAGGAGGCCATCTCCGATCTCCTCAAGGACAAGCCCTACCTGGCAGCGCAAAGCCGTCAGCGGTTCCAGGGCTCCGGCGACGGCGGAGCGGCGCGCAAGGCGTCCCGGCCGAAGCAGCTCTCCCGAGCAGACCTGAAATCCATGACGCCCGAGCAGATCGACCAGGCCCGCATCGACGGCCGCCTGGACGACCTGATGGGCGGCAGCTAGCCAGGAGGAATCCCCCATGACCGTGCGGAACTTCGTTCCCGAGATCTGGAGCTCGCGGCTGCTCGTCGCGACCCGCAAGGAACTCATCTACGCCAGCCCCACCGTCGTCAACCGTGACTACGAGGGCGACATCGCCGAGGCGGGCGACACCGTGCGCATCACGTCGGTGTCCCGTCCGGCGATCGGCACCTACGTGCCCGGCTCGACGACGATCACGCCGGAGAGCCTGACCACCGGTCAGCGCACCCTGGTCGTGGACCAGTCGAAGTACTGGGCGTTCTCTATCGACGACGTCGACAAGCGGCAGGCCAAGTCCAACCTGATCCCCCAGGCGATGAGCGAGGCCGCCTACGCGCTGGCCGACACCATCGACCAGTACGTCGCCGGGCTGTACACGCAGATCGCCGCGGGCAACTTCCTGAACGTGGTCGGCTCGCCGATCGACACGTACACCACGCCGACCGACGCCTACGACAAGGTCCTCGTGCCGCTGCGCACGAAGCTCACCAAGGCGGACGTGCCGAAGATGGGCCGGTACGTCATCGTGCCTCCCGAGTTCTACGCCTCCCTGCTGCTCGACGACCGGTTCATCGCCGCTGACAAGGCCGCTACCGACCAGGGCCTGCGCAACGGCTTCGTCGGCCGGGCCGCGAACTTCGACATCTACGAGTCGAACAACTGCCCCGTGCCGACCGGCGACACCACCGTCGTGCAGGCCGGTGTGAAGGAGGCCGTCACGTTCGCCGAGCAGATCAACAAGACCGAGGCGTACCGCCCGGAGAACTCCTTCGAGGACGCGGTCAAGGGCCTGGCCCTGTACGGGGCGAAGGTCATCCGCCCGGACCACCTGGCCGCCGCGTTCATCAACCCCGCCGCCTGATCGGAGAGCTGACCGATGGCAACCACCCAGATCCCCTACTCCAACCTGGTCCCCAACGGGAACCTGGCGCAGCCTGCGGGCACCACGACGGTCGTCGCCCCGACGGACAACATGCAGATCTCCAACGCCTTCCCGGAGCTGACCGTGCTGCGCGTGGTCAACACCGGCGTCGAGCAGGACATCACCATCAAGGCCGGCGACCACCCGCCCGCGCTCGCCGCCGGGCAGGGCGACCTCGTCGTCACCGTCGCCGCGACGACCGGTGTGCAGTTCATCGGCCCGTTCGAGTCGGGCCGGTTCGTCCAGTCCGACGGCTCGATGCTCATCGAGGCGGAGACCGCCGACGCCACGATCACCGCCTTCAAGATCCCGAGGAACACCTGACATGGCCGAGACGATTCATGTGCGCGGGGAGGGCGGGGCCGTCTTCACGATGGACCTGCCCCTGCCCGAAGCCATCGCGGAACGCCTGGAGCGCGGCCACCTGGTGCGCGTCAACGCGGACGGCTCCGCCTACTACGGCGTCCCGGCCCCGGCGCTCGTGCAGGGCAGCGCACTGACCGAGGGCCTGGTGCCGCGGCCCGGCGGCCGCGCCTCCAAGGCGGACTGGGTGCTGTGGGCCATGTCCGCACACGCCCTTCCCGAGGAGACCGCCGAGGCGATGACGCTGGCCGCGCTGAAGGAACTGCCCGAGCAGCCCGGAGCCGGCACGTCTCCGGCGGCCGCGGACGGACGGCCCGGCGAGGACGCCCCCAAGCCCGAGTGGATCGACCACATCGTCAAGAAGGGCCTGCTGTCCCGCGAGGACGCCGAGGCATACACCAAGGACGACCTGATCGCGATGGTGTCCTGACCGGGAAGGAGGTGGCACTGTGGCGCTTGCAGCGCTGGCGACCACCGCGGACCTCGCCGCCCGCGGCCTGACCGTGCCGGACGAGGAGGCCACGGTCGCCACCACCTACCTGTACGTGGCGTCCACGGCCGTGCGGGAGGCGGCCGGTGTGCCGATCTCGCAGACCACGTCCACGCTCTCCGTCGAGGGGCCCGCCGGGCAGTGGCTCACTCTGCCCGGCCCGCCCATCCTGTCCGTGGCATCGGTGGCCATCGACGGCGAGACGGTCACCGACTGGCGGCTGCGCTCGCACCGCCTGTGGCGGGCGGGCGGCTGGTCGCCCGGCTGCGAGCCGTCCGAGGTCGACATCGTCCAGACCCACGGCCTCACCCCCGTTCCGCCGGACATCGTCGACCTGGTGTGCAGGATGGCTGCGGCGGCACTGGCCGATTACCGGGCCGACACCGAAGGCGCCGGCCTGGCCGCCGGGGACATCCGCGCCGAGCGCCTCGGCGACTACTCCGTCACCTACGGCAGCCACGGCCTGATCACCGTGATGGAGCTGCCCGACTACGAACGCGAGCGGCTGGCCGCCCGCTTCGGCGGCAGCGCGACCATGGTGACGTTCCGGTGAGGGGCCGCGCCGGTATCGGCCGCTATCTGAACCGGCAGCTGACGGTGCACCGGCCCACGGCCACCGACGACGGGCACGGCGGGCAGGTCGTCGAGTACGTGCTGCAGGGCAGCGTGCGGGCGAAGGTCGACCAGCCGTCCCCGACCGAGCGCCTGGTGGCCGCGCAGACCACGTCCCGGCACTCCCACGACGTCTTCCTGCTGCCGCGTGCGGACGTGCGCCGCGGCGACGAACTGCGCGGCACCGACGCCCTGGGCAATGCGCAGGTGTTCCGGGTGCAGTCGGTGGTGCAGCCGTCCACGCCCGTCTACTCCAAGGCTCTCGTCGAGCTGATCCAGGCAGAAGGAGAAGGACATGGCTGACCTCAGCCTCACCCCCGTGCCGGTGGCAACCGGCATCGCCGATGTCGCCGCCCAGGCGGTCGACGCCGCGGCGGGCGGGGACACCGCCCCCGTCGGCCCGGGCCGCTTCCTGTACGTGGCGAACGGGGACGCCGCCCCGCACACGGTCACCGTGGCCACGCCGGGCACGGTCAAGGGCCTGGCCGTCGCCGACGCCTCGCTGGTGGTGGCGGCCGGCGACCACGGCATCCTCCCTCTCGCAGGTGTCTACCGCGGCGCCAACGGCCGCGCCGCGATCACCTACGACGGCGTCAACCTCGTCACCGTCGCGGCGTTCGAGCTGGGGGCCTGACCCATGACAGGACTGCCCCAGGCCGAGCCGCAGGAGTGCCGGCGCCGGGCGGAGGAGTTCCTCGGCCTCGGTGAGAAGGACGTGGACGTGCCGCGTGCGGTCGCCTTCGCCCTCCTGGCCGTCGCGGGTGAACTGCACGCGATCCGCATGCAGCTGGCCAAGCGGCGGTGAGCGGTGGCTGACCTCACTGTGCGTGTGGAGATCGAGCTGTTCGCGCGGATCGCCGGCCGGGACTACCCGATCGCCACCTACACCCCCGACGACGGTGAGACGCAACTGGACTGCCCCCGGTTCGCCGCCCTGCTGCGTGAGGCAGCCGACGCGGTCGAGAGACAGGGGGACGGTGATGGCCCGACGTAGGGCGCGCGTGGAGATCGTCGGCCTGGAGCGGCTTGAACGGCGGCTGAGGGAACTGCCCGAGCAGCTCAAGCAGGCCGCCCGCGCCGAGAACGAGAACTCCGCCGGCCTCATGGTGGGAGACGTCCGCCGCCATGTGCGCGTCGACTCCCGCAACCTGCAGACCAGCGTCAGGGCCACCTACGAGAAACAGGGCCTGCAGACGTCGGTGGGCTGGCGCGACCAGGACGACCTGTATGCGGTCTTCCACGAGCGCGGCACCCGCCGCCTGCCCGCGAACCCGACGCTGATTCCGGCGCTGGAGCGGGCGGGCACGCAGTTCGTGCAGCGGCTGCGCGACGAGGTGAGGAGGCACATCCGGTGAGCATGCCCGTCTCCGCCTCGGCGGCCGGTCCGGTGAACGATGCGGTGCTGGCGCTGCTGCGGGCCGACGTCGAGCTGATGAGCCTGGTGCCGGTGGTCGCCGACTGGGTGGAGGAGAAGGACACCTTCCCGTACATCGAGACCGGTGACGCCGTCGAGACCCCCGACAACAGCCACGACAGCCACGGCTCGAACACCGTGATCACGCTGCATGTGTGGTCCCAGTACCGCGGCTTCCACCAGGCCCGCACGATCGCCAACCGGCTGCGGGCGCTGCTGGAGCACCGGCCGCTGAGCATCGCCGGGCACCGGCACGTGGCCACGTATTTCGTGTCGCAGCAGACGCTGACCGATCCCGAACCGCCGGGCGACATCCGGCACATCCCCGTCTCGTTCCGGGTGCTGACCCAAGTGCAGCCCTGACCGGCGAGCAGACCAGACAGCAGAAGAGAGGAAGTGACCGGCGATGGCTGGTGAGGACGCAACCGGGACCCAGCTCAAGCGGGACAGCACGGGCGGCGGGGTGTTCGTGACGATCGCCTCGGTGGAGTCCCTGTCGGGGCCGTCCCGCACCCGAAACATGATCGACGTCTCCGCGCACGACTCCCCGGACAAGTACCGGGAGTTCGTCAAGGGCATGAAGGACGGCGGCGAGGTCACCGCCACCATCAACTACCGGCCCGGGGAGACCACCCACCAGGCCCTGGACGCCGACTTCGAGGAAGACGACCTGCGCGACTACCAGCTGGTGATCCTGCCGGGCGATCCGGACGAGCACACCTGGCAGTTCTCCGCCGGCATCTCGGATATCGGGGACGAGTTCCCCCTCGACGACAAGATGGCCCGAGAGGTCACCTTCAAGATCAGCGGCAAGCCCACCCTGACCCCGACCGGGGTCTGACCAGCGCGGAGGAGCACCCCATCGTGAGCAGCATCAAGGAAGCCATCCGCGCCGCGCAGGACATCAAGACCGAGGAAGGCCTGGAGATCCCCGAGTGGGGTGTGACCGTCGATGTGTGGGGCCTGCCCTCGGGCGACTGGGAGGCCTACCAGAACAAGCTGAACAAGCTCCGCTTCTCTGAGGGCAGGGGCGGTGCGGAGATGGCGGTGAAGTCCAACCGCGCGGAGATCGTCGCCAAGTGCCTGTACGAGCCAGGCACCGCGGAGAAGGTCTTCCCCGACCTGGCCGAGGGCATCGCCATCCTCTCGAAGAAGTCGGGCGGCACCGTCGACGGCCTGTTCAAGCTCTGCCGTCACCTCTCGGGCGAGGACCGGGACTTCGAGCAGAAGGTCAAGGACGCCGAGGGAAACTCCGGCGGCGACCGGAGCTGAAGCTCCTGTACGACCTGTCCGTCTCCTACCAGCTGCCGCCGGACGAGGTGATGGCCCGGTTCAGCGACGAGCAGATCGTGCACCTGGTCGCCTACCAGAACCTCTACGGGCCCATCACGCCGCGCCGCACGGACGTACTGCTGGCCCGGCTCGGCATGGATCTCATCAAGCCGCACCTGCGCAAGGGACGCCACACCGTCCTGCGCGATCACCTGATGACGTGGTCGCACGCGGACCGGCCGCGCCAGTCCGGCCGGGAAATGCTCGCCATCGTCAAGGACCTGCAGCGGCAGTACGACCAGGACGACCAGCAGCGTGCCCAGCGCATCAGGCGCACACGCAGGAAGGCGGTGGCGCATGGCGGTTCTGGATGAGCTTCTGGTGCGGCTCGGCGTCGATATGTCGGAGGCCGAGGGGGAGATCGACCGCGGTGCGGCCGGTATCGAGAACCGGCTGACGGGGCTGTCTGCGGCGGGCGGGATCGCCGCGGTCGGGCTCGGGGCAGCGTTCGTGGCGGGCCTTCAGTCCGCGATGGACATCAGCTCGGTGGAGACCCAGCTACAGGACCAGCTCGGGCTGACCGCCGACGAGGCGGCGCGGGCCGGTCAGATGGCGGGGGACGTGTTCGCCCAGGGGTGGGGGCAGTCCCTCGGCGAGGTCGGGGACGCCGTCGGCGCGGTGACGTCCTCCTTCGGCGAGCTGGGCGACTTCGCCGACGCCGAGCTGCAGGAGATGTCCAAAAGCGCGCTGCGCCTGGCGGACCGGCTGCAGGTCGATGTCGGGGAGTCCGCGAAGGCGGCCGGGCAGCTCGTCAAGCAGGGCCTGGCGGACGACGCCACGGAGGCCTTCGACGTGATGACGGTCGCCGCGCGGGAGTTCCCCGAGGCGATGCGCGGCGACATCCCCGCGGTGGTCGCCGAGTACGGCAAGCACTTCAAGCAGATCGGCCTGGACGCGCAGACCAGCTTCGGGCTGATGTCGCAGTTCGTGGCTGCGGGCGGCAGGGACATCGACCAGGCCGGCGACGTGCTGCACGAGTTCGCCCGGATCACTACCGAGGAGAGCGACCGCGCCGCGGAGGCCTTCAAGGCGCTGAAGCTGGACGCCGGCGACATGCTGGCGGACATCCACAAGGGCGGCAAGCCCGCCGCCGACGCCCTCGGGCTGACCCTGAAAGCGCTGCGCGGGGTGAAGGACCCGGCCAAGCAGGCCGAGCTCGGGGTGGCCCTGTTCGGTGACATGGCCGGCGAGGCCACGTCCGCGCTGCTGGCGATGGACCCGGCGACCGCGCTGGCGGGGACCGGCCTGGACAACGTCACGGGAGCCGCCGCGGAGGCGAACGCGGCGCTGGAGAACTCCCCGGCCCAGCAGTTCGACTCGATCATGCGGACGGTGTCCATGACGCTGGGCGAGATGCTGCTGCCCGTCCTCAGCTTCGTCTCGGAGCTGCTCAAGGAGCATCCCGGGCTGCTGCAGATCCTGATCCCCGTCGTGCTCGCGCTGGCCGCGGCCCTGGCCGTCGCCGCGATCGCGCAGTGGGCGATGAACTCGGCGCTGTTGGCGAACCCGATCACGATCGTGGTGCTGCTGATCGTCGCGCTGATCGTGTGGATCGTCGCGCTGTGGCAGAAGTCGGAGACGTTCCGCGAGATCGTGCTCGGGGTGTGGGCGGCGGTGCGTGCCGGTATCGAGGGCGCCGTGAACGGCATCCTCGCCGCGGTCGGCTGGATGGCCGCCCTGCCCGGCCGGATCGGCGGCTGGTTCGGGCAGGCCAAGGACTGGGCGATCGCCAAGGCGCTGGAGCTGGTGGCCTGGCTGCGCGGCCTGCCGGGCCGTGTCTCGCAGGCGGTGTCCGGCATGTTCAGCGCCATCCCGTCCGGTTTCCGCAGCGCCCTGAACAGTGTGATCGGCGCCTGGAACGGGCTGTCGTTCACGATCGGCGGCGGCAGCTTCATGGGCGTGGACGTCCCCTCGTTCACGCTGCACACGCCGGACATTCCGTTCCTCGCCGAGGGCGGCATCGTCACCCGCCCGACCCTCGCGATGATCGGTGAGGGCGGCGAGGACGAGGCTGTCATGCCGCTGTCCGCGCTGGACCGGCTGCTGTCCACCCGCTCGGCGGTGCCGGCCGCCGCGATGGCCGGCCCCGCGGTGATGACGGTCCGCCTCGACGGCCACGATCCGTTCCTGGACTGGCTCAAGGAGCGCATCCGCATCGAC
This sequence comes from Streptomyces sp. TRM68416, assembly GCF_014596915.1. Lineage (GTDB taxonomy): Bacteria > Actinomycetota > Actinomycetes > Streptomycetales > Streptomycetaceae > Streptomyces. Next base: position 244,917 of record NZ_JACVWU010000004.1, on the reverse strand, counting down.
TTCGACGGAGACGTCACGAACCTCAACGAAGGGTGAGCCAGCCATGCCGAGTCTTCCGCCGCCGATGTGGGCCGAGCTGCACTACGCCGGCACCTGGAACCCGCTCAGCATGCGCGAGCCGGCCGGGTTCACCGCCACCCGCGGGCGCAGCGGCGAGCGGGACTCCGCCGGCCCCAGCGCGGGCACGATGACCCTGCTGAACACCAACAGCATGTTCTCCCGCCGCAACCCGGGCAGCCCCCTGTTCGGGGAGGTCGGCCTGTTCACGCCGATCCGCTACGGCTACGACGCCGGGTCGGTGTGGGCGGAGACCACCGGCGCCGTCTCCTCCTACCTGTCCACCCCGTCCTCGGCCGCCTTCGACCTCGCCGGGGACCTGGACCTGCGCGCCGAGATCGCGCCCGATGTGTGGGACACCGGGGTCTCCACGAACATCGCCAACCGGTACGACCACAGCACCAACCAGCGCGGCTGGTCCCTGCAGATCACCTCGGCCGGGGCGCCCACCCTGCTGTGGAGCGACGACGGCACCACCCAGCTGTTCGCCACCCCGGGCGCGCGCCTGCCCGCGCACAACGGGCAGCGCCTGGCCGTGCGCGTCACCCTGGACGTGGCCAACGCCGACGGCGTACTGGAGGCCCGCTTCTACACCGGCCTGGACGCGGGCGCCACCGACGACTCGGCCTGGCGGCTGCTGGGTGAGCCGCTGCTGGCGAGTGTGCCCACCAGCATCCACAACCCGCCGATCCCCGTGGCGTTCGGCGCCCGGCCCACCTCGACCAACCCCGGTGTGGCCGGGCGCCTGTACCGGCTGCAGCTGCGCGACGGCATCAACGGGCCCGTCCTGCTCGACGTCGACACCGCCCGCGCCTCCGTCGGCGCCAGCAGCTTCCAGGACGCGGCCGGCCTGACCTGGACGGCGCACGAGACAACGTTCAGCAACCGGCATGTGCGTCTGCACGGCGAGGTGCCCGACTGGACGCCCGAGCGCGACAAGTCCGGCAGCCTGCGCACCCTGGCCATCGCCCCCGCCGGCATCACCCGCCGCCTGTCGTCGGGGACGAAGAAGCTGCGCTCCCCGCTGTTCCGCGAGCTGTCCAGCCCCACCCGGCAGAACATCGTCGGCTACTGGAGTTGCGAGGACTCCTCCGCCGCCCTCCGCGTGGCCAGCGGCCTGCCCAACGGCCCCGCAGGCACCGTCCGCGGCAAGGTGTCCATGGCCGCGAACTCGGCGGCCTGGCTCGCCTCCGATGCGCTGCCGACGTTCGCCATCGGCCGCCTGGACTTCACCGTGCCCGCCTACACCGACACCGGCGAGTGCGCCTTCCGGTTCCTCCTCGCCGCGCCTGCGGGCGGGGTGACGGCGACCGTGCATCTGCTGCGCGCCTACCTGACCGGCACCGCCCACCAGGTCGACATCTGGATCACCCCGGGCGGAGACCTGCGGTTCGCCGCGTTCGACGACGACGGCGCCACCCTGAGTGACAACACGGTCGCCTTCGACGTCAACGGTCGCACCGTGGCGGTCGTGCTGGAGCTGTCGGTCAGCGGGGGCACCGTCACCATCAGGTGCATCACCAACCGCTTCGAGCCCGGTCTCACCGTCGACGACACCGTCCCCGGCGTCTCCCACACCGACACCTTCGCGGGAACGTCCATCGGCCGCTGCACCACCCTCACCCTGGGCTCGATCGTCGGCGACCTGGGCGGCACCGTCATGGGGCACCTCGCCGTCGCCAACGCGCTCGCCGCCTACGCCAACTCGGGGAACGCGAACATCGGCTGGAACGGGGAGAAGGCCCGCGACCGGCTGCTGCGGCTGGCCGCCGAGGAGGGCGTGCCGCTGTCGGTCGCCATGGACGGCCTGCGCCAGCCGCGCCTCGGCGTGCAGAAGTCGGCCGCGTTCCTGGCATTGCTTGCCGAGATCGAGCGCACCGACATGGGCATCCTGTTCGAACGCCGCGACGCCCCCGAGCTGGCGTACCGGTCGGCGTCCTCGCTGACCAACCAAGAACCCACGCTGGTGCTCGACTTCTCGGCCGGCCTGTTCGACGCGATCCGCCCCCGCGACGACGACAAGGCACCGTTCAACGTGCTGACCGCCAAGCGCATCGACGGCTCGGAATACACCTACGAGCTCACCGAGGGCCCGCAGTCGGTGCAGGATCCGCCGGACGGCATCGGCCGCAAGACCACCAGCGTGGACCTGTCGCTGTCCTCCGACGACGTCCTGCCCGACCATGCGTCCTGGCGGGTGCACGTCGCCACGGTCGACGAGATGCGCTACCCGGCCATCACCCTCAACCTCGCAGGCGACCGCGTCCACCAGCTCATCGACGCGATCCTGCGCACCGACATCGGCGACAAGATCCGCATCACGAACCTCGACCCGGACTACTCCGTCGACGACGTCGACCTCCTCGTGGTGGGAATCTCCGACGCCGCCAACTCCAACGGCTGGCCGGTCACGTTCGTGTGCGTGCCCGCCTCCCCCTGGGAGACGTTCGTCCTCGGCGACCGGGTCCGCGGCCGCCTGCACACCAAGGGCTCCGAACTCGCCGCCCCCGCCGGAGAGACGGATACCGAGCTGCTGATCGCCACCGACACCGGACGGCAGCCGTGGATCAACTCGACCGACCACGCGGCCATGTTCCCGCTCGCCGCCCGGCTCGGAGGGGAGGTAGTCGAGGTGACCGCCATCACCGGCTCCACATCCCCGCAGACGTTCACCGTCAACCGGTCCCTCAATGGCGTCACCAAGAGCCATGCGGCCGGTACCCGGGTGCAGTACGCGCGGCGGGCGGTGGGCGGATGAGCATGATCTGGATGAGCGCCGGCGCGGTCACCGACACCAGCGCCCGGTGCGCGGTGCGGGTGACCACCGGCCCGGTCCGCATCGCCGTGTCCACCAGCCCCGCCATGACCAGCCCCGCCTACACCGCGTCCACGCCGGTCACCGCCACCGGCACCGCCGTGGTCGACGTGACCGGCCTGACGGCGGACACCCGCTACTACTGGCAGGTCGAGGACAACGGCGTCATCGACGCCTCGGTCACCGGGCAGTTCCTCACCGACCCGCCCCTCGGCCAGCCCGCCAGTTTCACCGTCGGTGTGGGCGGGGACGCAGGCCTGACGCCCATGTACCCGGGCGTCACCGGGTCCGCGCCCTCCCGGCTGTCCAACCACCCCGTCCACGACACGATCCGCACCCGCGCGCTCGCGGAGGGCTGGCGGCGCTTCTGCCACATCGGGGACATCTGCTACTACGACCTCGGCTCCGGCAACCACGGCCTGTCCGCCGCCGCGACAGCCACCCAGTACCGCACCATGTGGGACGACATCTACGGCCAGCCGAACCAGGCCGCGCTCTACCGCGAAGTGCCCTGGGTGTACGTGTGGGACGACCACGACTACGGCCCCAACAACAGCGACAGCACGGCCCCGGGCCGCGCGAACGCGCGCACCGTCTACCGCGAACGCGTCCCCTCCTACCCGCTGCCCGCCGGGGCCGGGGACAACCCGATCTACCACTCGTTCGAGATCGGCAGGGTGCTGTTCGTCGCCTCGGACTCCCGCTCGGACCGGGTGGCCGGCTCCACGCTCCTCGGCGCCCCGCAACTCGCCTGGCTCGACACCCTCCTCGGCTCCTCGACGGCGGCCGCCCTGGTGTGGCTGATGCCCAACCCCTGGCTCGGCCCCAGCTCCGACACGTGGGGCGGGTACCCCGACGAGCAGGCCGACATCATCGCCATGCTCGACGGGCACGGCTGGCTGAACCGCATGGTCATGGTCTCCGCCGACAAGCACGTCAACGCCATCGACTCCGGCCGTGCAGGCTCCGGAGGCGAGGCCTACGGAGGCTTCCCCAACATGGTGTGCGCCTCCCTGGACGCCACCCCCGGCAGCTACACCACCCAGTACGACGGCGGCATGTGGCCGGCCCGCGGCCAGTACGGCACCGTCACCGTCCACGACACCGGCACCGCCATCACCCTGACCGCCACCGCCTGGCGCGGCACCAAGCCCCTGGGCTGGACCTACGCCGTCACCGGCGGCACCACCCGCGTGCCCGCGGGCCCCGCCTCCCACGTCCTCGCCCTATAGGAGACCTCGATGGCGCTGCCGTTCTACGCCGGGCAGATCCTCTACCCCGACGACCTCATGAACATCCAGTGGCACCGCGTCTCACAAGGCGCAGCCCAGCCGGTCGTCAGCTCCACCACCCTCATCGACAGCGCGATCGTCATCCCCGTCGAGGGCCTCACCTCGATCAAGCTGTTCCTGCACTACACATCCCTCGGCGGCGGCATCAAATGGGACTGGAACGTCTCCGCGGGCAGCGTCTCCGACGCCGACGGGCGCTGGGTATGGGGCCACGGCCAGGCCACCACCGGCGACGTGCTCACCTCCACGGCCCTGCAGATGCACCGCAGCAGCATGACCACCGACCGCAACGTGCAGCACTTCACCTCCCAGTCCCCGAACGCGATGCGTGAGGAACTCACCGTCACCGGCTCCGGTGAACTCACCCTCCGCTTCGCACAGGACACCAGCAACGCCAACGCCACCACCCTCGCCGCCACCACCTACGCCCGCTACCTGCGCCTCGAACCCTGACCCGCCCCGCTGCCCGCCCGCCCCGCGCCGCTGGCCGGGGCCGTTCTCATGCCCTGGAGGCCCCCATGTCAATGCCCCATCCCAGCGTGAGCGGCATCCTCCGCTACTTCGAGTACACCCACCTGCCGCCTCTGCTGCGCGGTGTCTCCAGCCGCTTCCATGCCCTCGCATGGGCGCTCCTCGAGGAGGACTACCTCGAAGGGCCGGAGCTGACGGTCGCGCTCCGCAAGCTGCTGGAGGCCAAGGACGCGGCGGTGCGGGCCGCACTGGACAAGACGCCGAAGGAGACGAGCTGATGCAGCTCGTCACGCGCGCGCAACTGGGCTGGCCTGCCTCGGCCGCCCCGCTGCAGGCCACCACCCGGGGCGTGAAGGTCCACTACGAAGGCACGGCTGTCTCCACGCGGCTGCTCGCCGACCACGACGCGTGCATCGCCGAGTGGAAGGCGATCCGCAAGTCGCACCTGGCGAACAAGGTGGAGAACTACTCCGACATCGCCTACAACTACGGCGCCTGCCCGCACGGCTACCTGCTGGAGGGCCGCGGCCTCGGCCGCCGCACCGGCGCCAACGGCAACGCCGAACTGAACCGCGCCCACTACGCGATCCTCGGCCTGATCGGCGACGAGGGCCTGACCGAGCCGACCCCCGAGATGCTGCACGCAATCCGCGACGGGATCGAGCTGCTGCGCAAGCACGGCGCCGGAACCGACATCAAGGGCCACCGGGACGGCTATGCGACCGCCTGCCCCGGCCCCGCCCTGTACGCGTGGGTGCAGAACGGCGCCCCACGCCCCACCCCCGAGGAGGACCCCGTGGCTCTCACCGTCGACGACATCAAGCTGCTCGCCAGCAAGGACGGCATCTGGAGGGCGCCCAAGGACGCCGCCGACTACAACCCGGATCCGGACCACCCTGGCCACTACTGGTCGCTCGGCACGCACGTCAAGGACAACACCACCCGCATCCGCCGCATTGACAAGACCACCGCCGCGATGGCCGCGCAGCTCGGCGCCCTCTCCTCCGCGGTGACCGCGCTCGCCGCCGGCGGAGGGCTGACCGCGGCCGAGATCCAGACCGCCGCCGAAGCCGGCGCCCGCGCGGCGCTCGCCGAACTCGGCGACAAGCTGACGGGGGACTGAACCATGCCCGTCTTCCTCCTGGGCCTGGTGCTCGCCGCCCTGTCCGGCGGCGGCACCTGGGCACTGACCGCCGACGGCCAACTCGCCCTGGTCGTGGGTGTGGTCGTTGCCGTTCTTACGTGGCTCGGCCACGCCTTCCTCATCCTCATCGACACCTGACAGCGAGGCCCCCATGCTCAAGGACTCGACGAAGCGCACCCTGCGCACCATCCTCCAGACCGCCCTCGGCGTGGCCGTGGTGCTCCCGGCCGTCGTGGACGCCTCCGGGATTCCGGAAGCCCTGCCGTGGGTGGCCGGCGCTCTCGCGGTGGCGGGCGGCTTCGCCCGTGTGATGGCCGTCCCGGGCGTCCAGACCCTGCTGCCCGCCTGGCTGCGCACCGACGACAGAGGAGAGTGAGCGGCCCGTGGATCTGCTCGAATGGTTCGGCGTGGGTGCCGGGTCCCTGCTCGCTCTCGGGGCGCTGGCCCGCGGGGTGTGGCTGGTACTGCGCCGTATCGTCTTCACCGCGGAGGCCGTCAAGGAACTCGTGCCGAACGGGGGCGGCTCGATCAAGGACACGGTGCACCGCACCGAGCAGAAGGTCGACGACACCGCCCAGGAGCTGAGCGCGCTCAAGCAGCGGTTCGACGACCACCTCGCCGAACACGCAGCCTGACCCCACCCCCGCCCCCTTGCACGGCCACCACGGCCGTGCAAGGGGGCGATTCGCCATGCCCGGAGTCAGTGCAGAGCCTCGATGGCACGCAGGATCAGGGCCCGCGCGTCAGCACCGTACACAGCCATGCTCCGCAGTTGCTCGAACGCCTTCACGTACAGGGCGATCTCGGACGGCTGCGTCACATTGATCTGCGCGGAGACAAGCTCCACGGCTACGAGCTTCTCGTCGTAGATGTGGAACGTCTCTTCGGGCCATCGCGTCCGCTCGGGCGCCGCCATCGGGATGATGCCGAGGGAAACCGTGGGCAGCGCGCCGGCGGTCAGTAGATGGCCGAGTTGTGCGGCCATCGCGTCCGAGTCGCCGAGCCGGTAGTGAAGGACGCTTTCCTCAATGAGGAAGACGAAGCGGCGACGCGGCTCGTGGACGATGCGAGAGCGTTCGACCCGGGCACGTGCGGCCTCGGCGCTGTCGTCGATGGGGAGATCGTCGGTGCGGACGGCGATGCCGAGCACGGCGGCTGCGTAGCCCTCTGTCTGCAGCAGGCCCGGGACGAGCGTGGACGAGTACACGCGGAACAATTCGGTGTCCCGGTAAAACTGCACGCGGCTGTCCTGTAGGTGCTTCAGTCCAGTACGGACCTGGTCGCGCCACTCCCGGTACATGGACTCGGCGTTGAGGGACTGGACGATGATGTCCTGAGCCTGGCCCTCGGCCTCCGTGGCGGCACACCAGCGGCGAATGTCCTTGGCTGTGGGACCGGTGACAGCGTTCTCGATGCGGGAGGTCTTCGAGTAGTGCCAGCCGCACGCGGAGGCCAGCTCGACGATCGTCAGCCCTGCTTCCTTGCGCAGGTCGCGCAGGCGTCTGGCGACGGCCTCCCGCGCGGCTTGGGCGGACGAGGACGGGGAGACTGACATGAACTGGCCTACCGGTGCGTGTCTGCTAGCGGATCTCGTACTGGTCGTGGGGGATGGCGCGCTCCCACACTGCCTCGAAGGCCTGCGCGCACAGTTTGACGGCCGCGGGTTCCTCTGAGATCTCGGGGCCCGCGGAGGCACCGTCTCCGGTGAAGTGATTCCAGCGGATCAGGCGCTCGTCGAGCAGCCAGAAGTCGTTGCCCGGCAGGGCAATGCTGGAGGCACGCCGACGCGGAAGCCAGCGAACTTGCTCCCCTGCCATCACGTTGACGACGGTCCCGGCGTGCTCGTACCGGATGTAGTCGCTGACAGGTTCGGACACGATCCGGGCGCGTCGCACGACCACACCGCGGGCGACGGCCCGGGTGATCAGGTCAACCCACGGTGCCCAGTACTCCGAGGCCGGATCGGTATCCCGCTGTCCGGTGCGTAGCCAGGTGCTGAAGTCGTCGGCCTCCTCGCCCACGCCGTAGTGGTCGCGCATCTCCAGGTGCACGGCGGAGCTCGTGCAGCCGGCCATCAGCTCATCGAAGGTCGGCACGCTCGACGGCATCGCACGCCTCCCGGATCATGTGGACCATCCTCGCTGGAACACGGATCACGGCTTCTCCGTCCGGGATGCCCTTCGCGTGCCCCTCTACCTCGAATGCGGCGCATTCTGCTTCGAGTTCGGCGCTTGGCTTCCAGCCCTGGAAGACGAGTTCCTTCTTCTCCTGGTCGACCCACACTGTTGGGCTGTCTGCCTTGCCGGTGTCGGGATCGATCCCGATGAACAGTAGCGACACCTCAACCCCCATTCACGAGTTGTGCAGTTCTTTGCGGCACCATTCCGCGGGGAGGGACACTCGTCAAGGGCGCAGACCCGCCAACACCCCTACGTGAAACCAGTCTTGCAAACATCTGCACATCGCTGGCTGTGCTGCACACCGCGCTTCTAGCGTCGGGAGTTACGAAAAGACCCCGGCGAGATGGTGGTCTCCCGGGGCGCGGCCAACGCTGCTGAGGAGCGCCGACATGAGGCAAGCTACAGCCCACCCGCCCACAGCCGAAGACCAGGACCAGGCGCCGCCGGACATCGCTACGATGCGGGACGTCATCGATCGGCTCCTCGACCCGGACGTCGCGTTCGAGTTGCTTGTGCTGGAACCCGACGAGATGGAGACGCTGTTTCTCCAACTCCGCGGGCACATCGAACTGCTGGTGCCCGAGGTCGAACAGGCGGCCCGGAAGCTGCCCCGGCACTGCATTCCCCGCTACTGCGTGCTCGCCTGCCTCGGGGAGGCCCGCGAAAAGCTCCGTGCGGGGCCGGCCGCCAGATTCGGTGGGCTCCCCGGACACGCCCGCCGTCTCGCCCGGGTTCTGAACGCGCTGTGCGATCACTACGAGCAGCTCAACGGGCGGGAGCACTGATGTACGAAGGTGTCCGGATCTGCTGCCGCTGCCAGAAGGGCATCCTGCCCGGCGAGCCCTACGACACGAACACCCACGACCGCGCGAGCGGCCCTCCGCTGGTGCTGTTCGTCCACAAGGGCAGCACCTGCAAGCGGCAGCCTCACCAAGGAGCCCCCCTCCGCTCCCGCGCCCGCTGAGCGCCGGGAGTGGGCGGCCCACCGCGGCCCTGGCCGGTACCTGTGTCCCGGCCGGGGCCGCTTTTTTTGCTGCCCCCTTCGATTCGAAGGCGCCCAGAAGGAACGCGGAAGTGCGCTGTAAAGCCCCAGGTCAGAGGTGTTTCTTCGCCACCCCCGAAGCCTCTCCGAGCAAGATCACTGTAGTGGTGTCTCAGTCATATATTGGGGTTGCCGCTGCCCGTCCCGCCGCTGATGAGGAAGGACAGCCGCGCCTCGACGAGCGCCCGCAGGACGCGGTCCCCGCCCGGCGGCACCGTGCCCGCGTCCACCAGCTCGTCGAGGGTGAACGCGCGCGGCCGTACCACTCGCAGCGACAGGCAGGTGCAGCCGATGGCCACCGGGGGCAGCACGGCATGCAGGCGGGTTCCGTCGGGCAGGCGGGCGTCGGCCCAGGGCCGCGCGTCGTCGAGCCGGCGTCCGGCCACCGCGGCCAGGCGCTGCGCAAGGCGTCGTACGGCCGCCGCGTCACGGAAGGAGACGCCGGTCAGCTCCAGTCCGCGGCCGCGGTCCACCCAGACCCGGTCCGGGGCGGACACCAGTACGTCGGTCACCGAGGGGTCGGCGAGCAGCGGTTCCAGCGGTCCGCTGCCGATGAGCTCCGACCTCAGCCGGTCGGCGGCCCCGAGGACCTCGGTGTCGCCGAGCACCCGCCCCTGCTCGCGCAGGGCCTGCGCCACGCGCGCGGGTGTCGGCTCGGCCCCGCTCTCCGCGAGCCTGCGCCGGACCCCGTCGAGCAGCGCGGCAGGCATCTCCGCACCCGGCTGGGCGCTCACGACGTCCTCGCCTCGGTCAGTGCACGCTCCCAGAACTCCTTGCAGAAGCGGGCCAGTGCTCCGCGGCCGGCCGCGGCCGGAGGGGACTTGCTCCCCCGGGGCCGCAGCAGTCCGGGCTCGACGGGCACCTCGCCGGCCAGCGGCAGTCCGAGGAGCCGGGCCACTTCACGGTCGTCGAGCCCGGGCGCGTACGGGCCGCGCACCGCGACCCTCAGATCGCCCAGGACCATCCCGACCGCGGAGGCGACGCGCCCCGCTGCCGCGACGGCACGCAGCTCGGCGGGGACCACGAGGAGGCCGAGGTCGAGCTGGGCGAGCACCTCGGCGACCCCGTCGTCGAGACGGCGCGGCAGGTCGACCACGACGGTGCCGCCACGGCGGCGGGCGGCGGCCAGCACCGCCCGTACGGCCTGCGGGGGTACGGCGACGCAGTCCCCGCGGTCCCAGCTGAGCACCCGCAGGGAGTGCAGCCGGGGCAGCGACTCCTCCAGGGCGCCGCCGCCGACCCGCCCGCGCGAGGCGGCGAACGCGGGCCAGCGCAGCCCCTCCGCCGTCTCGCCGCCGAGGAGTACGTCGAGTCCGCCTCCCAGGGGATCGGCGTCTACGAGCAGGGTGCGCAGTCCCTCACGCGCGGAGGTGACGGCAAGGGCACAGGCCAGCGTGGACGCGCCGGCCCCGCCGCGGCCGCCGATGACGCCCACGGTGAGGGCGGGCCGGCCCACTCCCTCGGCCACGTCGGCGATCCGGTCGACCAGCCACTGCTCCCCGTCGGGGAGCATCAGGACGTGCTCGGCGCCGATCTCGACGGCCCGGCGCCAGACCCCGGAGTCGTCCTGGTCCCGGCCGACCAGCACCACTCCGCCCCTGCGGGCGGCCCCGCGCACACGGCGTGCGGCGTCGTCGCCGACCAGGACGAGCGGCGCGGCCTCCCAGCTTCCTCTGGGCCGTGGAATTCCGTGGTGGACCTCGGGGGTGGCACCTGCGGCCGCGCACAGGCGCAGCAGGTCGTCCAGGAGTTCGGCGTCCTCGGTGACGATCAGTGGTGCGCTCGGCCGCCCGGAGGCGGCGGGCTGCGGATCGTGTGTGACGGCTGCGGTCACGGCTCGGGTCCCCCTTCGCTGCGTCTCTCGCGCAGCCACTGCGGCCCCGCGATTCCCAAAGGTGTGGAGAACCGGGCGACCGGTCTCCATATGGGCGGCCGATACGAACCGGCCAAACACGCCCGACTAACCGGAACCGGCCATGAACTCGAAGCCGGCGGGGCGCGTGGGAATCACAGTGCAGCGATGCCGGAAATCGTGTGGATCTTGGTCGAAAACTGTGGACAACTCGGCGGTTGTGAATATCGCCGTCACCCATACCGGTGACCCCTGTACTGGTCTCCGTACGACTTCCGCAGCGCAGCGCGCCGACTACCGAGAGTGACGGATCATGGGCATGCAGAAGAGGCGGCCGCAGCCGCCTCGATGCGACCTCGCGGTCGCGTACAGAACGGAAAAACCCACCCGGACATGCGACGACCCCCGCCGGGGGGGAGAGCGGGGGTCGTCTCCACGGCCGACTCGGGGGGGGAGGAGCCGGGCCGGGTTAGCACGGTCGCGAACGATCCGTGACTTCCATGGTGTACCCGAGAGCCCTCTCAGGCAAACCCACGCGCCCCACCTTACGCCGAATGGGCTGCGCCTATGCTCGGGGTTGTGGAAAACCACTCCTTGCCCCGCACAGCTGCCTTCTTTGACCTGGACAAGACGGTCATTGCGAAGTCGAGCACGCTCACGTTCAGCAAGTCGTTCTACCAAGGCGGACTGATCAACCGCCGGGCCGTCCTGCGGACCGCGTACGCCCAGTTCGTCTTCCTCGCGGGCGGCGCCGACCACGACCAGATGGAGCGCATGCGCGAGTACCTGTCCGCGCTGTGCCGCGGCTGGAACGTCCAGCAGGTCAAGGAACTCGTCGCCGAGACCCTGCACGACCTGATCGACCCGATCATCTACGACGAGGCCGCCTCCCTCATCGAGGAGCACCACACCGCCGGCCGCGACGTGGTGATCGTGTCCACGTCCGGCGCCGAGGTGGTCGAGCCGATCGGCGAACTGCTCGGCGCGGACCGGGTGGTGGCCACCCGCATGGTCGTGGGCGACGACGGCTGCTTCACCGGCGAGGTGGAGTACTACGCGTACGGTCCGACGAAGGCCGAGGCGATCAAGGAGCTGGCCGAGTCCGAGGGCTACGACCTCTCCCGGTGCTACGCCTACAGCGACTCGGCGACCGACGTGCCGATGCTCCAGTCGGTCGGCCATCCGCACGCCGTGAACCCGGACCGCGCACTGCGCCGCGAGGCACTCGCGCGCGGGTGGCCGATTCTGGACTTCCACCGGCCGGTGCGGCTCAAGCAGCGGCTGCCCGCGCTCTCCGTACCGACCCGTCCGGCGCTCGTCGCGGCGGCGGCCATAGGGGCCGCGGCGGCCACCGCGGGGCTCGTCTGGTACGCCAGCCGCCGTCGCGCCGCACTGGTGTGAGCTGCGCGTTCGCCACCGCGCCCAGGGTGTTCGAAGTATCGGCGTCCGTTTACATCCTGTTTGAACCTAAAAGTAAAGAACTGCAGCCAGGACTTCCGCTTGCTCCACACCTGGAGTACAAAGGATTCAACGGCCCGCGAGACCAAGGACATCCGAGAGGATCACCTTAAAACGCATGTTGGCCCCACGGACCGAGCATGAACACTGGGCACCCACGCGACGTCGACCCGTCGATTACGGGCCAGCCGCACCAGGTGACGGGCAAAGTTCCCGACCTGATGGGCAACATATCGAGGACGCTTGGTAACCCGGTGGACATGCCAGCGGCGGTACGGAGTCTCGTACCGCCGCAGCCCGTTGCGCCCCCTCCTCGGAGGGGGCCGTTTCGTTCTAGGCCGCGCCCCGCTGGAGCGCTTCGCACACCGCCGTGGACTCGCGCGCACCGAGCCCGACCGCCTTGCCGCAGTGCTCGATCCAGGCCGCCATGCCCTCCGGCGTGCCGGAGGCGTACCCGTCGAGCGCCGCGAGATAGGCCGCCCGGCCGAGTTCGGCGTGGCCGACCTCCGCCGGACAGACGGACTTGGGGTCGAGGCCGCTGCCCACCAGGACGATGCGTTCGGCCGCGCGCGCGACGAGGCCGTTGTGGGACGTGAAGGGCCGCAGCGCGAGCAGCTCGCCGTGCACGACGGCGGCCGTCACCAGCGCCGGGGCGGAACCCCCCGCGATGATCAGCTCGGACAGGCCCTCCAGCCGGCCGTGCACCTCCGACGCGCCCGGCAGCGGCAGCTCGACCAACGGCTCGTCGACCGGCTCGCCCGCCTGCCGCGGCCGCCCGACCTCGGGACCGTCGGACGCCGCCGCCACCAGGTGCAGGCGCGCCAGCACCCGCAGCGGCGACTGCCGCCAGATGGACAGCAGCTGGCCCGCCTCGGCGGTCAGCCGCAGGGCCGCGCCCATGACCCGCGCCTCGTCGTCGCCGCTGAAGTCGGTACGTCGGCGCACCTCTTCGAGGGCCCAGTCGGCACCGGACAGCGCCCCGGAACCACGGGCGCCGCGCAGCGCCGCCTCGGAGGTGATCTCGTTGCTGCGGCGCCGCATGATCCGGTGCCCGTAGACCCGGTCCACGGCCTTGCGCACGGACTCCACGGACTCGGCCACCCCGGGCAGCGAACCCAGCGCCGCGAGCGGATCGGCGTCAGCACCTGTCGTACTCATGAGTACGACATTACGCACCCCGGGCCTCCGCCCCACGATCGAGTGGCCTTCTTCACGTCCGCACAGCACCCACAGCCACCGCGCCACTACGCTTGGTGAACATGAAAATTGCTTTCGTCGGGAAGGGCGGCAGCGGCAAGACGGCCCTGTCCTCCCTGTTCATCCGGCATCTCGCGGCAGCCGGAGCGCCGGTGGTCGCGGTCGACGCCGACATCAACCAGCACCTCGGAGCGGCACTCGGCCTCGACGAGCGCGAAGCGGCGGCGCTGCCCGCGATGGGCGACCGGCTGCCGTTGATCAAGGACTACCTGCGCGGCTCCAACCCCCGCATCGCGTCCGCCGAGACGATGATCAAGACGACCCCGCCCGGCGAGGGCTCCCGCCTGCTGCGGGTGCGCGAGGACAACCCGGTCTACGAGGCCTGCGCCCGGCCGGTGGAACTCGACGGCGGCGCCGTCCGTTTGATGGTCACCGGGCCCTTCACGGACGCCGACCTGGGGGTCGCCTGCTACCACTCCAAGACGGGAGCGGTGGAGCTGTGCCTGAACCACCTGGTGGACGGTCGTGACGAGTACGTCGTGGTGGACATGACCGCGGGCTCGGACTCCTTCGCCTCCGGCATGTTCACCCGCTTCGACATCACGTTCCTCGTCGCCGAGCCGACCCGGAAGGGGGTCTCCGTCTATCGCCAGTACAAGGAGTACGCCCGCGACTTCGGCGTCACCCTGAAGGTCGTCGGCAACAAGGTGCAGGGCCGGGACGATCTCGACTTCCTCCGCGCCGAGGTCGGGGACGACCTGCTCGTGACGGTCGGGCACTCGGACTGGGTGCGCGCCATGGAGAAGGGCCGCCCGCCCCGGTTCGACCGCCTGGAGGACGCCAACCGCCGCGCCCTGCGGGAGTTGCAGTCGGCCGCCGACGCCACGTACGAGGTACGGGACTGGGAGCGCTACACCCGCCAGATGGTGCACTTCCACCTGAAGAACGCGCAGTCGTGGGGCAACGAGCGGACGGGGGCCGACCTGGCCGCGCAGGTCGACCCCTCCTTCGTCCTCGGGGAGAGCGTCACCGCCCTGGCGTGACGGTCAGGGCTTCGCCGCCGGCGCCCCGGGCACGCCCTTCGGCGCCGGGGCGGGGCGGCCCGCCAGGAAGGACGCCCAGCCCTCCTGCGGGGCCTCGCCCACCTTCAGGGTGGTGAGCTTCGCCAGGACCTTCGGGTCCTGGGCGTCCAGCCAGTCGGCGAGCTGCCGGAACGACACACAGCGCACCTCGGCCTTGGTGCACACCCGCTCGATGACCTCCTCGACGGCCCGCATGTAGGTGCCGCCGTTCCAGGACTCGAAGTGGTTGCCGATGATCAGGGGCGCGCGGTTGCCGTCGTAGGCGCGGTGGAAGCCCCCGAGCAGTCCGTCACGCATCTGGTCGCCCCAGAACTCGTACTTGTCCGGGTCGCCCTGGCTGGTGGTGCCGGACTGGTTGACCATGAAGTTGTAGTCCATGGTCAGTTGCTCGTAGGAGTGGCCGGGGAACGGCACGAGCTGCATGGACAGGTCCCACAGGCCTTCCTTCTTCTTCGGCCAGACCTGGTTGTTGACGCCGCTGGTGTCGTAGCGGAAGCCCAGTTCGCGGGCCGCCTGCATGAAGTTCTTCTGCCCCTCCAGGCACGGCGTGCGGGCGCCGATGAGCTCCTTGTCGTAGTCGAAGGGCAGCGGGGACGCCTTCGTCAGGCCGGTGTTGGTCTTCCAGGACTTCACGAACTGCTTCGCCTGGGCGATCTCGTCCTTCCAGTCCTGCACCGACCACTCGCCGACGCCGCCGCCCTTGCCGCAGAAGTGGCCGTTGAAGTGGGTGCCGATCTCGTTGCCCTCCAGCCACGCCCCGCGCAGTTGCTCGACGGTGTCGGCGATCCCCTGCTCGTCGTTGAAGCCGATGTCGGAGCGGCCCGGGGAGTGCTGCGGCGGCCGGTACAGGTCGCGCTTGTGCTCCGGCAGCATGTACACGCCGCTCAGGAAGTACGTCATCGTCGCGTTGTTGGCCTTGGCGACCTTGCGGAAGTGCGAGAACAGCCGCTGGCCGTCCTCGCCCGCGCCGTCCCAGGAGAACACCACGAACTGCGGCGGCTTCTGACCGGGCTTCAGCCGTTCGGGTCTGGGCAGGTGCGGCTGGGCGCCGGTGTACGAGGTCGAGCCGTCCCCGATCAGGCGGACCGGGCTCTTCTTGGGCGGCGCCTGGGCCGGCTTCGCCTTCTGCGGGCCGGGAGCCCCTTCGTGGGAACCGTCGGTGCCGAGGGCACAGCCGGCGAGCGATGCGGCACAGACCGCGGCGACCACGGCGCCCGCGGCGATCCTCTGGGTGGCGGCCATGTTCCGCCCACCTCTTCCTTCTCTCAGGCCAACGCCGGCAAGGGCGTTTTCTGGTGATCTGCCGGAAGTGCCGACAGCGCCGCCAAGGTCGCACGGGACCGAGAAGGAATTAGTACGACAAGCCGATCAAAGATCCGCATCACTCTTACGGGCCAGGTATTCACCCATTTGCCTGGAAAATCTATGCTCGCCCTTTACTCTCCATTACGATCCATTTACTGAGCGTTGATCCATCCCGCCGCTGCACGCCGTGCCCCACGGCCGCGACCCCGACCCCCGTCACCCGACGGGGGACCGCCCCACCCGCGACCGCGCCGCCCCGGAGGAGACGGGAACCATGTCAGCCTGCGTCCCCACCCGCGCCACCGACCCCACTCGGCCCCCGCGCACCCGCACACCCCACAGTTCGCCCCCGCCCCGGCGCCGCCTGCGTGTCGCCGGTGCCGATGTCTCCGCTTCCATCGCGGTCTTCCTGATCGCCCTCCCCCTGTCCCTCGGCATCGCCCTGGCCACCGGCGCCCCCCTCCAGGCGGGTCTCGTCGCCGCCGCCGTCGGCGGACTCGTGGCCGGACGGCTCGGCGGCGCCCCGCTCCAGGTCAGCGGCCCTGCCGCCGGTCTCACGGTGGTCACCGCCGACCTCATCCAGCGCTACGGCTGGCGGACCACCTGCGCCATCACCGTCCTCGCGGGACTCGCCCAACTGGGCCTGGGCTTCCTGCGCGTGGCCCGTACCGCGCTCGCGGTCAGCCCCGCCATCGTGCACGGCATGCTGGCCGGCATCGGCGTCACCATCGCCGTCGCCCAGCTGCACATCGTCCTCGGCGGCACGCCGCAGAGCTCCGTCCCGGACAACCTGCGCGCCCTGCCCGCCCAGTTGGCCGACCTGCACCCGGCGGCCCTGTCGACGAGCGCGCTGACCCTCGCCCTGCTGCTGCTCTGGCCGCGGATCCCCGGCCGGGCCGGACGCCTCCTGCGCAAGATCCCGGCCGCCCTGATCGCCGTCGCCGGCGCCACCGCGACCGCCTCGCTCGCCGGGCTCCGTCTGCCCAAGGTCGACCTGCCGTCCTGGAGCAGCCATGCCCTGGCCGGGCTCCCCGAGGGCCCGGTGCTCGGCCTGGTCGCCGCGGTACTGACCACCACCCTGGTGTGCAGCGTGCAGTCGCTGCTCGGCGCGGTCGCCGTGGACAAGCTGGTGGCCGCACGCCCGGGCCTGCCCCTCCGCGTGGGCCGCGCCGAACTGGACCGCGAACTGCTCGGCCAGGGGGCCGCCAACATCGTCTCCGGCGGCCTCGGCGGGCTGCCCGTCGCCGGTGTGGCCGTGCGCAGTTCCGCGAATGTCCAAGCCGGTGCCGTGAGCCGGAACTCCACGATGCTGCACGGCGTTCTTGTAGTAGTTGCCGCGCTGCTGATGGTCCCGATCCTGGAGCTCATCCCGCTCGCCTCGCTCGCCGCCCTGGTCATGGCCGTCGGCATCCAGATGGTGTCCCTGCACCACATCCGCACGGTGACCCGCCACCGCGAGGTGCTGGTCTACGCCGTCACCCTCGCCGGCGTGGTCTCCCTCGGCGTCCTGGAAGGCGTGACGCTGGGGATCGCCGTAGCCGTCGCCGTCTCCCTGCACCGCCTCGCCCGCACCCGCATCACCCACGACGAGAAGGAAGGAGTCCATTACGTACATGTCAGAGGGCAGTTGACGTTCCTCGCGGTGCCGCGGCTCAGTCGCGCCCTGCACCTCGTGCCCCAAGGGACCCGGGCCGTCGTGGAGTTGGACGGGTCGTTCATGGACCACGCGGCGTACGAGTCCTTGCAGGACTGGCAGAACACGCACACCGCGCAAGGAGGCTCCGTCGAGCTGACCGGCCGCCGCGCCGGAGTCCGCATCGCCGAACCCGGGGCCGCCGCAGACCCGCACGCCGGCTCCGAGGCCGCCGAGGCGACCGCTCCCCACGGCTGCCGCTGCAGCCCCTGGACGCCCTGGCGCAACCACCAGTGCGAGCGCCCGCAGCCCCCGTCCGAGCACGCCGAGTCCCCGTCCGGCCCCGGCACGGACAACGGTTCCGGTGTGGCCGGTCGGGCCAGTGGGGCCGGTGGGGCCGGTGGCATCGGTCGGGCCGGTGGGATCGGTGTACACGGATCCAGCGGGCACGAACTGGCGCGCGGCATCAGCGCGTTCCAGCGCAACACCGCTCCACTGGTGCGGGGCGAGCTGGCGCGGCTGGCCCGTGAGGGACAGCGGCCCTCCCAGCTCTTCCTCACCTGCGCCGATTCGCGTCTCGTCACCTCGATGATCACCTCCAGTGGTCCCGGTGACCTCTTCGTGGTGCGCAACGTGGGCAACCTCGTGCCCCTGCCCGGCGAGGAGAGCGGGGACGACTCGGTGGCGGCCGCGATCGAGTACGCGGTGGACGTACTGAAGGTGCGGTCCATCACGGTGTGCGGGCACTCCGGGTGCGGGGCCATGCAGGCGCTGCTCAACTCCGAGCCCGGAGGGGCTCAGACCCCGCTCAAGCGGTGGCTGCGGCACGGGTTGCCGAGCCTGGAGCGCATGGCCGACGGCGGCCGGCCGTGGGCGCGGCTCGCCGGGCGGGCGCCGGCGGACGCGGTCGAGCAGCTCTGTCTGACCAATGTGGTCCAGCAGTTGGAGCATCTGCGGGCTCACGAGTCCGTGGCCCGCGCTCTGCGGAAGGGGGAGTTGGCGCTGCACGGAATGTACTTCCACGTGGGCGAGGCCCAGGCCTATCTGCTCACCGAGACGTCCGACACGGGGGTGTTCGACCATGTGACCGACACGGAGGAACTGCACAGCCCGGCGTAGACGCGGGTCCGCGCCGGAGCGGACGACGGGGCCGCGCGGGGCGGTCTCGGCGCGGACGCCGCAGAAGCCGGGCCGGCATCGGCGTCGGCGTCGGCGTCGGCGTCGGCGTCGGCGTCGGCGGCAGCTTGCAGCGGCCGGACGGGGCCTTCCGGCGAGTCGCCAGTCGGCGGGCACCCCCGCATCAGTGCCCAGGCACCCAGGCGCCCGCGCGGGGACGTCGGCGTCCGCCGGGCTCCAGCGCACCGGCGTCTCCGGGTGCGGGAGGATGCAAGCCCGGCGCGGGCGTGCGCGGGTCGTCACCGCAGGGGGCCGGGGCGGCTGCCGCCCCGGCGGCGGAGGTGGGGCCGGCGCGGACACGGCCATCCGCATGACGGCCCGGTGCGCCTTCCGGGAGCCGTTCCGGGGCGTGACGGAATCGTCGGCTCCAGCAGTCGCTGTGCCCCGGGGTGCGCCCGGTCGCGGGCTGTCGCGCGGGCCGTAGCGCGAGGCGTTCGGCGGTCGGCGCGCGCGGCGGCGTTGCGGAGGGTGCCGTGGGCGTGAGCTCGACCGTTGCGCGTCCGCGACACGCCGGGCGGCGGCAACGGCTGGACGGGGCCCCGGATCCCGTATGCCTTCCCCTGCTGGTCCCCTCTCGTGTGAGAGGGGTAACAAACCCTGAACTTCACCAGGTCAGCGTCCGTGGATACGGGGGACGCCGACTGCCGAAAGCAACGTCACCACCGAGCCGTACACAGGTCTAAACCAATTTCCCGTCGGCCCTTGTCATCGGGCCCCTGGGTCTGATGAGCTGTGGCCTGGGACACAACGGACACCCTGGGAAAGGGAGATGTCGTGAGCAACGAAAGCCTGGCCAACCTGCTCAAGGAAGAGCGCAGGTTCGCACCCCCCGCCGACCTGGCCGCGAACGCCAACGTCACGGCGGAGGCGTATGAACAGGCCAAGGCTGACAGGCTCGGCTTCTGGGCCGAGCAGGCCCGCCGGCTGACCTGGGCCAAGGAGCCGACCGAGACGCTGGACTGGTCGAACCCGCCGTTCGCCAAGTGGTTCAAGGACGGCGAGCTGAACGTCGCGTACAACTGCGTGGACCGGCACGTGGAGGCCGGACACGGCGACCGGGTCGCCATCCACTTCGAGGGCGAGCCCGGCGACAGCCGCGCGATCACCTACGCCGAGATCAAGGACGAGGTCTCCAAGGCCGCCAACGCCCTGCTGGAGCTGGGCGTCCGGAAGGGCGACCGGGTCGCCGTCTACATGCCGATGATCCCCGAGACGGCCGTCGCGATGCTCGCGTGCGCCCGGATCGGCGCCGCCCACTCGGTCGTCTTCGGCGGCTTCTCGGCGGACGCGCTGGCCACCCGTATCCAGGACGCCGACGCCAAGGTCGTCATCACCTCCGACGGCGGTTACCGGCGCGGCAAGCCCTCCGCGCTCAAGCCGGCCGTGGACGAGGCGGTCTCCAAGGTCGACAACGTCGAGCACGTGCTCGTGGTGCGCCGTACCGGCCAGGAGGTCGCCTGGGACGACAGCCGTGACGTGTGGTGGCACGAGATCGTCGAGCGGCAGTCGGCCGAGCACGCTCCCGAGGCCTTCCACGCCGAGCAGCCGCTGTTCATCCTCTACACGTCCGGTACGACGGGTAAGCCCAAGGGCATCCTGCACACCTCCGGCGGCTACCTCACCCAGGCGGCCTACACCCACCACGCCGTCTTCGACCTCAAGCCGGAGACCGACGTGTACTGGTGCACCGCCGACGTCGGCTGGGTCACCGGGCACTCGTACATCGTCTACGGTCCGCTCGCGAACGGCGCCACCCAGGTGATGTACGAGGGCACACCGGACACCCCGCACCAGGGCCGCTTCTGGGAGATCGTGCAGAAGTACGGGGTCACCATCCTGTACACGGCGCCGACCGCCATCCGTACGTTCATGAAGTGGGGCGACGACATCCCCGCGAAGTTCGATCTGAGCAGCCTGCGCGTCCTCGGGTCGGTCGGTGAGCCGATCAACCCCGAGGCCTGGATCTGGTACCGCAAGCACATCGGCGCGGACGCCACCCCGATCGTGGACACCTGGTGGCAGACCGAGACCGGCGCGATGATGATCTCGCCGCTGCCCGGCGTGACCGAGACCAAGCCCGGCTCCGCGCAGACCCCGCTGCCCGGCATCTCCGCGACCGTCGTCGACGACGAGGCCAACGAGGTCCCGAACGGCGGTGGCGGCTACCTGGTGCTGACCGAGCCGTGGCCGTCGATGCTCCGCACGATCTGGGGCGACGACCAGCGCTTCATCGACACCTACTGGTCGCGCTTCGAGGGCAAGTACTTCGCCGGTGACGGGGCGAAGAAGGACGACGACGGCGACATCTGGCTGCTGGGCCGGGTCGACGACGTGATGCTCGTGTCCGGGCACAACATCTCCACCACCGAGGTGGAGTCCGCCCTCGTCTCCCACCCGTCGGTGGCCGAGGCGGCCGTCGTCGGCGCGGCCGACGAGACGACCGGGCAGGCGATCGTCGCGTTCGTGATCCTGCGCGGTACGGCGGCCGAGACCGAGGCGCTGGTCGCCGAGCTGCGCAACCACGTGGGCGCCACGCTCGGCCCGATCGCCAAGCCGAAGCGGATCATGCCGGTGGCCGAGCTGCCGAAGACCCGATCCGGCAAGATCATGCGCCGTCTGCTGCGCGACATCGCCGAGAACCGTGAGCTCGGTGACGTCACCACGCTGACCGACTCCACGGTCATGGACCTCATCCAGGCCAAGCTGCCGGCGGCGCCGAGCGAGGACTGATCCGCAGGACCATCGGGGGTCCACGGACCGCCGAAGGGCCGCCCGGCGAACACGCCGGGCGGCCTTCTTTATGACTAATGTGAGATGCGCCTGATTCCTCCCGGCGCACCTTAGCTAAACTAAGCAAAACTTTGTCTCAAACAGGTGTGCCGGGAAGTCTGGTCGGCATGTACTCCGTGCTGCCTACCCGACCGGAGGTCACTCTTGTCCGCGCCCCGCCCTGCCCCCAACCGCAAGGTTCTTGGACGTCTCTCCCTGCCCGAGCGCACCTTCGTCGCGGACGCGCTGCGCACCGAGACAGTCGGCGGTGTGCTGCTGCTCCTGGCCGCGGTCACCGCGCTGATCTGGGCAAACGTCCCTGCCTTGCACGACAGCTACGAGAGTGTCAGCCACTACCACATAGGGCCCGCGGCCCTCGGGCTCGATCTGTCCATCGCCCACTGGGCCGCCGACGGCCTTCTCGCGATCTTCTTCTTCGTCGCCGGCATCGAGCTCAAGCGCGAACTCGTCGCCGGTGACCTCCGCGACCCCAAGGCAGCCGCGCTGCCCGTGGTGGCGGCCCTGTGCGGCATGGCCGTACCGGCGCTCGTGTACGTCGTCACCAATGTCACCCGTGGTGGCTCCCTGGACGGCTGGGCGGTCCCCACCGCCACCGACATCGCCTTCGCGCTGGCCGTCCTCGCCGTCATCGGCACCTCCCTGCCGAGCGCCCTGCGGGCCTTCCTGCTCACCCTCGCCGTGGTCGACGACCTCTTCGCGATCATGATCATCGCGGTCTTCTTCACCGACACCCTCAACTTCGCCGCCCTCGGCGGCGCGGTGGTCGGCCTCGCCGTCTTCTGGCTGCTGCTGCGGAAGGGCGTACGCGGCTGGTACGTCTACGTCCCGCTCGCGCTCGTGATCTGGGCGCTGATGTACAACAGCGGCATTCACGCCACCATCGCCGGCGTCGCCATGGGCCTTATGCTGCGCTGCACCCGGCGCGAGGGCGAGGAGCACTCCCTGGGCGAGCACATCGAGCACCTCGTACGGCCCGTCTCGGCCGGTCTGGCCGTGCCGTTGTTCGCGCTGTTCAGCGCGGGGGTCTCGGTCTCCGGCGGCGCGGTCGGCGATGTGTTCACCCAGCCGGAGACGCTCGGCGTGGTGCTCGGTCTCGTGGTCGGCAAGACACTCGGCATCTTCGGCGGCACCTGGCTGACGGCGCGTTTCACCCGGGCCTCGCTCAGCGACGACCTCGCCTGGGCCGACGTGTTCGCGGTGGCCGCCCTCGCCGGTATCGGCTTCACCGTCTCACTGCTCATCGGCGAGCTCGCCTTCCAGGGCGACGCGGCGATGACGGACGAGGTCAAGGCCGCCGTCCTGCTGGGCTCCCTCATCGCGGCGACCCTGGCGGCGGTGCTGCTGAAGATCCGGAACGGCAAGTACCGCCGGATGTGCGAGGCGGAGGAGCGCGACGAGGACGCCGACGGCATTCCGGACATCTACGAGGAGGACAACCCGGAGTACCACCTGCGGATGGCCGTCATCCACGAGCGCAAGGCCGCCGAGCACCGTCGCATCGCCGAGGCCAAGGCCGCCGAGCGCCACGCACTCGCGGAAGTGGCGGGCGGGGCGAGCGAGGGCAACGGCCGTCGGGCATGATCTGACGGGACGGTACAAAACCCGCTCGACAGAGGGAGAACGCGATGAGCGCACCCGACGGCAGCCCGGTCGGCACCGAACGCAGCATCGGCCAGCTGTTCGCCTCGGCGACCACCGAGATGTCGGCGCTGGTGCACGACGAGATCGCGCTGGCGAAGGCGCAGCTCAGGCAGGACGTGAAGCGCGGGGCCACCAGTGGCGGGGCGTTCATGGTGGCCGGCGCGGTGCTGGTGTTCTCCCTGCCGATGCTCAACTTCGCCCTGGCGTACGGCATCCGGACCTGGAGCGACTGGAACATGGCGGTCTGCTTCCTGCTGTCCTTCGCGGCGAACGTGCTCATCGCGGGCGGCCTGGCGCTGATCGGCGTCGTGTTCGCGAAGAAGGCCAAGAAGAGCAAGGGCCCGCAGAAGGTGGCCGCGTCCATGAAGGAGACGGCGGGCGTCCTGCAGAACGCCAAGCCCCACCCGCGTACCGCGCCGGCCCTCGAGGACCGCTCGCCCGCGGCCATCGAGGCTGTGGCACGCTCGTCGTCATGACGGAAGCCGCCCCGCCCACGGTCGTACGGCCCGACGGTCCCTGGACCCATCGCGACGTCGCGGCCAACGGCGCGCGCTTCCACATCGCCGAGATGGGCGACGGGCCGCTGGTGCTGCTGCTGCACGGCTTCCCGCAGTTCTGGTGGACCTGGCGGCACCAGCTGCCGGCGCTCGCCGACGCCGGCTTCCGGGCCGTCGCGATGGACCTGCGCGGAGTCGGCGGCAGCGACCGCACCCCCCGCGGCTACGACCCCGCCAACCTCGCCCTCGACATCACCGGCGTGATCCGCTCCCTCGGCGAGCCGGACGCCGCGCTGGTCGGCCATGACCTGGGCGGATACCTGGCGTGGACGGCCGCCGTGATGCGCCCGAAGCTGGTACGGCGACTCGCGGTCGCGTCCATGCCGCACCCCCGTCGGTGGCGCTCGGCGATGCTCTCCGACGTCAAGCAGACGACCGCCGGTTCCTACATCTGGGGGTTTCAGCGTCCCTGGATCCCGGAGCGGCAGCTCACCGCCGACGACGGGGCGCTGGTGGGGCGGCTCGTGCGCGACTGGTCCGGGCCTCGGCTGCCGGACGACGAGGCGGTGGAGACGTACCGGCGCGCCATGTCCATCCCCTCCACGGCGCACTGCGCGATCGAGCCGTACCGCTGGATGGTGCGGTCCATGGCGCGTCCCGACGGCATCCAGTTCAACCGGCGCATGAAACGGCCGGTGCGGGTGCCCACGCTGCATCTGCACGGTTCCCTGGACCCCGTGATGCGCACCCGCAGCGCGGCGGGGTCCGGCGAGTACGTAGAAGCGCCGTACCGCTGGCGGCTGTTCGACGGTCTCGGCCACTTTCCCCACGAAGAGGATCCGGTGGCCTTCTCCGCCGAACTGGTCAACTGGCTGAAGGATCCGGAGCCCGACCGGTAGCGGTGGACGAACCCGGTCGGTGACCGTGTCGGTGCGCCCGGTATCCGGCTCTGAACGCCTGTACTACGAACAGCCAAATGCCCGGCGCATAGGCCAATTGGGGGCCCTGGGGGCGGTTATCGACCATGGGGCAGGGGCACACGTCGGGGTATGGGCTGGACGCACGACTACAGTGACGCAGCACGCAACCGCCGCTCGGGCAACGGCCTGAGCTCCCACCAACGGGGGCCCGCCCCGCAGATGGCGGGCAGCGACCCCCGGGTGGGGATCCCGCGCATCCTGCGCCGCCGGGCCCGCTGGGTCTCGGTACGGCTGCGTCACCCGCGCGGCTGAGCGCCCGGACCGGACCGGTCCTCCGATCTACAGCGCGCAGCTGTCGCTGTCGACCTGCTCGTTGGCGGTACGCCCGGCGGTGATGTCCTCCTGGATCTCGTCCACCGTCAGCGCGTAGCCGGTGTCGGCGTCGTCCAGGGACTTCGCGAAGACCACGCCGTACACCTTGCCCTCGGGTGTGAGCAGCGGGCCGCCGGAGTTGCCCTGACGGACGGTCGCGTACAGCGAGTACACGTCACGGCGCACGGTGCCGCGGTGGTAGATGTCCGGACCGTTGGCCGGGATGCGCCCGCGGACGCGCGCGGCGCGGACGTCGTAGGCGCCGTTCTCCGGGAAGCCCGCGATGATCGCGTCGTCGCCGCTGTCGGCGTCCGTGGTCGTGAACTGGAGTGCAGGCGCGTCGAGGTCGGGTACGTCGAGCACGGCGATGTCGCGCTTCCAGTCGTACAGGACGACCGTCGCGTCGTACTTGCGGCCCTCGCCGCCTATCTGGACGGTGGGTTCGTCGACGCCGCCCACGACATGGGCGTTGGTCATCACGCGGCGGCCGGAGAAGACGAAGCCGGTGCCCTCCAGCACCTTGCCGCAACTCTCCGCGGTGCCCACGACCTTGACGATGGATTTCTTCGCGGTGGTGGCGACGGCGCTGTTCGCCAGGGCCGGGTCGGGAGGCTGGACCTCGTTGATGGGCTCGTTGGCGAACGGGCTGAAGACCTGCGGGAAGCCGTTCTGCGCGAGGATCGAGGAGAAGTCGGCGAACCAGGTGTCGGCCTGTGAGGGCAGCGCCCGGGACACGCCGAGCAGCACCTTGGAGCTACGGACCTCCTTGCCGAGCGTCGGCAGGGTGGTGCCGGCCAGGGCCGAGCCGATCAGCCAGGCGACCAGGAGCATCGCGACGACGTTGACCAGGGCGCCGCCGGTCGCGTCCAGGGCGCGCGCCGGGGACCAGGTGATGTACCGGCGGAGCTTGTTGCCCAGGTGGGTGGTCAGGGCCTGGCCGACGGAGGCGCAGACGATGACGACGACCACGGCGACCACCGCGGCGGTCGTGCTGACCTCGGCGTTGTCCGTCAGCGCGTCCCAGATGACCGGAAGCAGGTAGACGGCGACAAGGCCGCCGCCGAGGAAGCCGATCACCGACAGGATGCCGACGACGAAGCCCTGGCGGTAGCCCACGATCGCGAACCACACGGCGGCGACCAGCAGCAGGATGTCCAGCACGTTCACCGCTTCAAGCCTCGCCTCGTCACTTCACGCTCCCCCGGAATACACAGCACGGCGCCCACCCTGTCATGACCGCCAGTCCAGCGGGACCTGCCTGTCCCGGTCCCAGGGCCGCTCCCAGCCCGAGAAGTGGATCAGGCGGTCGATGATCCCGGCGGTGAAACCCCAGACCAGGGCCGATTCGACCAGGAATGCCGGGCCTCGGTGGCCGCTGGGGTGAATGGCCGTGGCGCGGTTGGCGGGGTCCGTGAGATCCGCCACGGGGACGGTGAAGACCCGGGCGGTCTCGTTCGGATCGACGACGCCGACCGGGGTGGGCTCGCGCCACCAGCCCAGTACCGGGGTGACGACGAAGCCGCTGACCGGGATGTACAGGCGGGGCAGCACGCCGAAGAGCTGCACGCCGGACGGGTCGAGCCCGGTCTCCTCCTCGGCCTCGCGAAGGGCGGCCCGCAGGGGCCCGTCGGCCTTCGGGTCGCCGTCCTCGGGGTCGAGGGCGCCGCCGGGGAAGGAGGGCTGGCCGGCGTGCGAGCGCAGGGAGCTGGCCCGCTCCATGAGCAGCAGCTCGGGCCCGCGCTCGCCGTCCCCCTCGCCGAACAGGATCAGGACGGCGGACTGGCGTCCCGCGCCGCTCTCCGGCGGCAGGAAGCGGCTCAGCTGCACCGGCTGGACCGTCTCCACGGCGTGCACCACCGGGTCCAGCCAGGCGGGCAGCCCGTCCTTGCTGAGCACCACCGGCCCGCCCTGCGTATCGCTCGCACGCGTCATCGCCACCCCCGTCGTCCTGCCGTGTCCAACGCCGGTCCACGCCGAGATCGTTCCAGCCCCGCCCCCTGAGATCGTCCCGGATTCCACCCCGAGACCGGCCCTCTGCCTCGCCCGCGGGCAGGGCTCCGCCCGAACGGAACCCCGGCCGCCCCCTGCCCGGGCCACCCGGTCCGACACCGGCCCGCCTCCCGGCCGTACCCCACGCGAAGCCGCACGGGGGCGGGGTCCAGGGCGGGCTGCCGGAGCCGGGCGGGGGCGGGGCCCGCGGATCGTCGGCGGAGCCGGGCGGGACCCTGGAGCCCTTTCCGGAGCCGGGAGAGGACGGGATCCACAGGCCCTTGCCAGAGCCACGTCAGGACCAGGCCCGCGGCCGACTTCCGGAGCTGCCCCGGAACGAGCCCCGCGCACCCCGGCCGAAGCGGCGCCACGGCAGGCACCGCGAACTGCTGCCGGAGCCGCCGGAGCCGTCGCAGGGCGAGAGCCGCGGCCGGCTTTCGGGGCGCCCTCGGGCCGAGACCCGCAGCCGCCCGTCGATGCGCCCTCGGAACAGGGCCCGCCACCGCCTGGCCAACCGGCCGGTCGTCAGTCGGTTCGGGGTGTGGTGGGTGGGGTTCGCGGGGGTGGACCGTTGCGTGGTCTGTCATCCGGCCCCCAGGGGCGGGGCCGGTTTGCCGCCTGCGTCGAGGTAGGACTGTGGGGGGTTGAGGCGTTGGCCGGGGAAGCCGCCCTTTTCGTACTTGAGGAGTTTCTTCGCCTTCTCGGGGTCCGTTTCGCCCTCGCCGTATGCCGGGCAGAGCGGGGCGATGGGGCAGGCGCCGCAGGCCGGCTTGCGGGCGTGGCAGATGCGGCGGCCGTGCCAGATCACGTGGTGGGAGAGGTCTGTCCAGTCGCTCTTGGGGAACAGCGCCCCGACCTCGGCCTCGATCTTGTCGGGGTCCGTCTGCTCGGTCCACCGCCAGCGCCGTACCAGCCGCTGGAAGTGCGTGTCGACGGTGATGCCGGGCCGCCCGAACGCGTTGCCCAGGACGACGAAGGCGGTCTTGCGGCCGACGCCGGGCAGCTTGACGAGGTCCTCCAGACGGCCCGGCACCTCACCGCCGAAGTCCTCCGCCAGCGCCTTGGACAGCCCTATGACCGACCTGGTCTTGGCCCGGAAGAAGCCGCACGGGCGCAGGATCTCCTCGACCTCCTCCGGGTTGGCGGCGGCCAGGTCCTCCGGGGTCGGGTACTTGGCGAAGAGCGCGGGGGTCGTCTGGTTCACGCGCAGATCGGTCGTCTGGGCGGACAGCACGGTGGCGACCACGAGTTGGAAGGGGTTCTCGAAGTCGAGTTCGGGATGGGCGTACGGATAGACCTCGGCGAGCTCGCGGTTGATACGGCGGGCCCGGCGGACCAGCGCGGTGCGCGACTCCTCCTTCGGCGCCCCGCCCCCGGCCGGCTTCCTGACCGGCTTGACCTGCTTGACGGGCGCTTTCCCGGCCGACACCGACACCGCCTTCTTTGCCGCTTTTGCCGTTTTCTTTCCGCCACCGGGGTCCTGTTCGCCCACAGCGGAATCTCGACGTACAACCACCCGCCCAGCCCCCTTGGCCTGTGCTCTCACCGGCGATTTGGACACCCGGCCAGCCTAAAGCCCGGCACCGACATCCGCCCCGGCCCCTGGAGATCAGCCCCCAATTGGCCCCCTGCCGCTTACCCCGGGACACCTGTGCGGCATCCTTGTGACAGATCACACTGTTTGGACGGTCCGGCAAAATGGGGAGCACGGTCCCCTGGTACCAAGGGGGAGGAAGATCCCCTGAGCAGGTCGACAAGGAGAGAACTCGTGGACGACGTTCTGCGGCGCAACCCGCTCTTCGCGGCACTCGACGACGAGCAGTCCGCCGAACTGCGCGCCTCCATGAGTGAGGTGACCCTCGCACGGGGCGACTCCCTGTTCCACGAGGGCGACCCCGGTGACCGGCTCTACGTCGTCACCGAAGGCAAGGTCAAGCTCCACCGCACCTCCCCCGACGGCCGCGAGAACATGCTCGCCGTCGTCGGCCCCGGCGAACTCATCGGCGAGCTGTCGCTCTTCGACCCGGGCCCGCGTACGGCGACCGCCACCGCGCTGACCGAGGTCAAGCTGCTCGGCCTCGGCCACGGCGACCTCCAGCCCTGGCTGAACGCCCGCCCCGAGGTGGCCACCGCGCTGCTGCGCGCCGTCGCCCGCCGACTGCGCCGCACCAACGACGCGATGTCCGACCTCGTCTTCTCGGACGTCCCCGGTCGCGTCGCGCGCGCCCTGCTGGACCTCTCCCGCCGCTTCGGCGTGCAGTCCGAGGAGGGCATCCACGTCGTCCACGACCTCACGCAGGAGGAGCTGGCCCAGCTGGTCGGCGCGTCCCGCGAGACCGTGAACAAGGCGCTCGCCGACTTCGCCCAGCGCGGCTGGCTGCGCCTGGAGGCCCGCGCGGTGATCCTGCTGGACGTGGAGCGCCTCGCCAAGCGGTCCCGCTGACACTCGGTCCTGCCGTACGGCTGTTCGGGGTCCGTCTCCTCATGGGGCGGGCCCTGTTCGCGTCATGGGACGGCCCTGTTCGCGTCATGAGGCGGGCCTGTTCGCGTCATGAGGCGGGCCTGTTCGCGTCACCGTCCCGGAGCCCGTCCCGGACCCCCCTCCCAGCCCCCCTCCTCCCAGACCCCCTTTTCGGCCCTGGACCGGCCTCGGCCTCGTCCCCGAGCGCCGGACGGGGTACGGGCAAGCCCGCCCACGCCGAAAATGCCCCGCCCCGGCCGCCCCGCCGGGGCACAGTTGTTCCATGGCCGAAACCGTTCAGCGACCCGGACTCGACCCCCGGGGGTACATCGAGCGCGAGGGATCGCTCGCGCGCATCGCCCCGGACTTCCGCCCGGTCGTCGCCACCGCGCGCGACCGGCTGCTCGACGTGTTCGGCGCACGTGTGGACAGCGCGTACCTCTACGGGTCGATTCCGCGCGGCACCGCGCGCGTGGGGCGCAGCGACCTCGATCTGCTGGTCGCGCTGCGCGCGGAGCCGGCCGACGCCGACCGGGAGGACGCCCGGGCGCTCGGCGAGGCGCTCGACAAGGAGTTCGCGCAGATCGACGGCGTAGGCACGCTCCTGTACAGCCGGGCGCGGCTGCTGAGCGACCTGGAGACGTACGACCTGGGGTGGTTCGTGGCGTGCCTGTGCACCCCGCTGCTCGGCGAGGACCTCGCCGAGTACCTGCCGCGCTACCGGCCCGACTCCGTGCTCGCCCGGGAGACCAACGGGGACCTCGCCGTCCTCCTCCCCCGCTGGCGGGACCGTATCGCCGCCGCCGAGGACTCCGAGGAGGCGCGCAGACCGCTCGTCCGGTACATGTCCCGCCACCTGGTCCGCACCGGCTTCACGCTCGTCATGCCCCGCTGGAACGGCTGGACCAGCGACCTGGGGGAGATGGCGGAGGCGTTCGCCTCGTACTACCCGAGGCGGGCGGAGCAACTGCGGGCGGCGGCCGCCCTCGGCCACGACCCGACCGGCGACCCGGCCGTACTGCGCTCCTACGTCGACGATCTCGGCCCGTGGCTGGCCGCGGAGTACGCGCGCGTGCACGGCGTGAAGGCACCGCGCCCCGACTGAGGCCGGGCGGGGCTCCGGAAGGGCCTAGATGAGCCCGTGCTCCGACAGGTACTCCAGTTGCGCCCGCACCGACAGCTCGGCGGCCGGCCACAGGGAGCGGTCCACGTCCGCGTACACATGGCGGACGACCTGCTCGGCGGTCCGGTAGCCGTCCTCGACGGCCGTCTCGACCTGGGCGAGGCGGTGGGCGCGGTGGGCGAGGTAGAACTCCACGGCCCCCTGGGCGTCCTCCAGGACCGGCCCGTGGCCGGGCAGCACCGTGTGGACGCCGTCGTCGACCGTGAGCGAGCGCAGCCGACGCAGGGAGTCCAGGTAGTCGCCGAGACGGCCGTCGGGGTGCGCCACGACCGTCGTGCCCCGCCCGAGGACGGTGTCGCCGGTCAGGACCGCGCGGTCGGCCGGGAGGTGGAAGCACAGGGAGTCCGCGGTGTGCCCGGGCGTCGGTACGACCCTCAGCTCGAGGCCACCGACTCGCACCACGTTCCCGGCGGCCAGGCCTTCGTCCCCGAGCCGCAGCGCCGGGTCCAGTGCGCGCACCTTGGTGCCGGTCAGCCCGGCGAACCGTACGGCGCCCTCGGCGTGGTCGGGGTGTCCGTGCGTCAGCAGGGTGAGGGCGATGCGCTTGCCGGCCTGCTCGGCGGTGTCGATCACGGCCCGCAGGTGGCCCTCGTCCAGCGGGCCCGGGTCGACCACGACGGCCAGGTCCGAGCCGGGCTCGGACAGGATCCAGGTGTTCGTGCCGTCCAGGGTCATCGCGGAGGGATTGGGCGCGAGGACGTTCACCGCGCGCGGGGTGGCCGGGCCGGAGAGGACCCCGCCCCGCGGCCGGCCGGGAAGAGTGCTGGCGTCCGTCATGCGGGGGCTCCACCGTTCGGCGCGGTCGGGATGTGCTTGGTGAACTCCTCGTGCCCCGGCCAGGAGAGCACGATCTCGCCGTCCTCCAGGTCCGCCCGGGCCAGGACGGGGGTCATGTCCCGGGCGGGGGCGGCCGCGAGGGCCTCGGCGGCCGTGGCGTACGGCGCGAGCTGGCGCAGGGTGGCGATCGTGGGCGGCATCATCAGCAGCTCGCCCCTGTCGTACGAGGCCGCCGCGCCCGTAGGCCCGATCCACACCGTGCGGTCGGCCTCCGTGGAGGCGTTGCGGGTGCGCTGGCCCTCCGGGAGGGCGGCCACGAAGAACCACGTGTCGTACCGCTTGGGTTCGAACTCCGGGGTGATCCAGCGTGTCCAGGCGCCCAGCAGGTCGGAGCGCAGGACCAGGCCGCGGCGGTCCAGGAACTCCGCGAACGACAGGTCGCGGGCGACCAGGGCCGCGCGGTCCGCCTCCCAGTCCTCCCCCGTGGTGTCGCCCACGACGGAATCGGCGGCGGGGCCGGCGAGCAGGACGCCCGCCTCCTCGTACGTCTCCCGGACGGCCGCGCAGACGATCGCCTGCGCGCCCGCCTCGTCCGTGCCGAGCCGGTCCGCCCACCACGCGCGCGTGGGGCCCGCCCAGCGGACGTGGTGCTCGTCGTCGCGGGGGTCCACGCCGCCGCCCGGGTAGGCGTAGGCGCCGCCGGCGAAGGCCATCGAGGCGCGTCTGCGCAGCATGTGGACGGCGGGGCCGGTGGCGGTGTCCTTCAGGAGCATGACGGTGGCCGCGCGCTTCGGGGTCACCGGGGTGAGGGTGCCCTCCGCGAGCGCGCGGATACGGGCGGGCCACTCCGGGGGGTACCACTGACCGTTCGCCATGTGCGGAGGCTATCTCGGGGTGCGCGGATGTTCGAGAGGTGCCTGGAGTGGGAGGTGGGGCGGGGTGCGGTACGCCCGCGGGGTGCCCGCGGGGTGCCGCTCTCTTCGGGCGCGGGCGCCGCCCCGGCGGCACGAGCGCCCGCAGCAGCCGCTTCCGGTCGGGCAGCGCCCCGAAGGGGCGCGGGGAACTGCGCGACCAGCCCCCGCACACCCGCAGCCGCAGCCGCAGCCGCAGCCGCACCGAACAGGCGACGTGCCGGCGACCGCCGTCAGGCGATACTCGTTACTCCCCGGTGAGTTCCACCTGCACCTCGACCTCGACCGGCGCGTCCAGCGGGAGCACCGCGACGCCCACCGCGCTGCGCGCGTGGACGCCCTTGTCGCCGAGGACCTCGCCGAGGAGTTCGCTGGCGCCGTTGATGACACCCGGCTGGCCGGTGAAGTCAGAGGCGGAGGCGACGAAGCCGACGACCTTCACCACGCGCGCGATCCGGTCCAGGTCGCCGGCGACGGACTTGACCGCGGCGAGGGCGTTGAGCGCGCACGTACGGGCGAGGTCCTTCGCCTCCTCGGCCGTGACCTCCGCGCCCACCTTCCCGGTGACCGGAAGCTTGCCCTCCACCATGGGCAGCTGACCGGAGGTGTACACGTAGACGCCCGACTGCACGGCCGGCTGGTAGGCGGCCAGCGGCGGCACGACCTCCGGCAGCGTCAGGCCCAGCTCGGCCAGCCGGGCCTCGACCGCGCTCACGCCTGCTTCTCCCGCTTCAGGTAGGCCACGAGCTGTTCGGGGTTGTTCGGCCCGGGCACGACCTGGACGAGCTCCCAGCCGTCCTCGCCCCAGGTGTCCAGAATCTGCTTCGTGGCATGGACGAGCAGCGGCACGGTTGCGTATTCCCACTTGGTCATGTGGCCGACTTTAACGCCTGCTCTTCCGCCCCTCGCGCCCACGTTGTCCACAGCCTCCGGCGTGATCCGGCGGGCGACTGGTTAGGCTCGAAGGTGTGAGCAGGTTCCAGGTCGTCAGCGGCAAGGGCGGGACCGGAAAGACCACGGTCGCCGCAGCACTCGCGCTCGCCCTCGCGACCGAGGGGAAGCGGACGCTTCTCGTCGAGGTCGAGGGCAGACAGGGCATCGCACAGCTCTTCGAGACGGAGGCGCTGCCCTATGAGGAACGGAAGATCGCCGTGGCGCCGGGCGGCGGGGAGGTGTACGCCCTCGCCATCGATCCCGAACTGGCCCTTCTGGACTACCTCCAGATGTTCTACAAGATGGGCGGCGCGGGCCGCGCGCTGAAGAAGCTCGGCGCCATCGACTTCGCCACCACCATCGCCCCGGGTCTCCGGGACGTCCTGCTGACCGGCAAGGCGTGCGAGGCGGTCCGGCGCAAGGACAAGCAGGGCCGGTTCGTCTACGACTACGTCGTGATGGACGCCCCGCCCACCGGGCGTATCACCCGCTTCCTGAACGTCAACGACGAGGTCGCCGGCCTCGCCAGGATCGGCCCGATACACAATCAGGCGCAGGCCGTGATGCGGGTGCTGAAGTCGTCGGAGACGGCGGTGCACCTGGTGACGCTGCTGGAGGAGATGCCGGTCCAGGAGACCGTGGACGGCATCGCCGAGCTGCGGGCGGCCCGGCTGCCGGTGGGCCGGGTCATCGTGAACATGGTGCGGCCGCAGGTGTTGGACGCGGCCGACCTGGAACTCGTACGCAGCACCCCCCGTGCGGCCCTCGCGCAGTCCCTGTCGGCGGCCGGTCTCGGCGGGGCGCGGCGCGGCGGGCACGCGGAGCGGCTGGTGGACCCGCTGCTGGCGCAGGCCGAGGAGTACGCCGAGCGGTACACGCTGGAGCACGAGCAGCGTGCCGTCCTCGCCGAGCTGGGCCTGCCGTTGCACGAACTGCCGCTGCTCGCCGAGGGAATGGACCTGGCGGGACTGTACGAACTGGCCACCGAGCTGCGAGAGCAGGGGATGAAATGAGCCCGGCCCCGGACGCCGACAGGTCCCAGCCCCAGGCCCACCCGGCCCACCATCACCTCTCCCCCGTGCGCGGGCTGGACGTCGATCCCCTGCTGGACGACCCGGAGACCCGGATCATCGTGTGCTGCGGTGCGGGCGGCGTGGGCAAGACGACGACCGCGGCGGCGCTCGGTCTGCGCGCGGCCGAGCGCGGCCGGAAGGTAGTGGTCCTCACCATCGACCCGGCCCGCCGGCTCGCGCAGTCCATGGGCATCGACTCGCTCGACAACACCCCACGCCGTGTGAAGGGCGTCGACGGCGAGGGCGAACTGCACGCGATGATGCTCGACATGAAGCGCACCTTCGACGAGATCGTCGAGGCGCACGCGGACCCCGAGCGGGCGGCCGCGATCCTGGGCAACCCCTTCTACCAGTCGCTCTCTGCGGGCTTCGCGGGCACGCAGGAGTACATGGCGATGGAGAAGCTGGGCCAGCTGCGGGCGAAGGACGAGTGGGACCTGATCGTCGTGGACACGCCTCCGTCGCGGTCCGCGCTGGACTTCCTGGACGCGCCCAAGCGGCTCGGTTCGTTCCTCGACGGCAAGCTGATCCGCGTCCTGCTGGCCCCCGCCAAGGTCGGCGGCCGGGCCGGGATGAAGTTCCTGAACGTCGGCATGTCGATGATGACCGGCGCCCTGGGCAAGCTGCTCGGCGGACAGCTGCTGAAGGACGTGCAGACGTTCGTGGCCGCGATGGACTCGATGTTCGGGGGATTCCGTACGCGCGCGGACGCGACGTACAAGCTGCTCCAGGCGCCCGGAACGGCGTTCCTGGTGGTCGCGGCGCCGGAGCGGGACGCGCTGCGCGAGGCCGCGTACTTCGTGGAGCGGCTGGCCGCCGAGGACATGCCGCTCGCGGGTCTGGTGCTCAACCGGGTCCACGGCAGCGGCGCCGACCGGCTGTCGGCCGAGCGGGCGCTCGCCGCCGCGGAAAATCTTGAGGAGTCCCGCATTGTGGATCAGGACGGCGGGAAAGCTGGACTTCGTAACTCTCCCGACACGTACGGCAGTTCAGAATCTCCCGCACCCGAGTCCGCACCCGAGGCCGCAACCAAGCCCGTATCCGAGGCCGTAATCGAGCCCACACCCGCGCCCGTACCCGAGGCCGTAATCGAGCCCGCGCCCGCATCCGAGCCCGCACCCGAGGTCGTCGAGGAAGGCTCCCCCGCCGCCATGGACACGGCCCCGGCTCACCCTTCGGCGCCCCCCGTCGACCAACTCACCGCGGGCCTGCTGAGGCTGCACGCCGACCGTATGCACCTGCTCTCCCGCGAGCAGCGCACACGTGACCGCTTCACCGCGCTCCACCCCGAGGTGGCGGTGGCCGAGGTGGCCGCGCTGCCCGGCGATGTGCACGACCTCGCGGGGCTGCGGGACATCGGAAACCGGCTGGCCGCCGGCCGACCGGAGCTGCCCAACTCCGGGGCCTGAGCCAACGGGGCCCGAATCGGCCCGAGTCAGCGGGGCCTGAGCAACAGGCCCGAGCCGCCCGGTGGGCCTCAGCCCACCGCCGCGTAGTTCTCGTACACCTCGTCGTCGTCGAGGGGCACGATGCCCACTCCGCGCTCGTACTCCGTACGAGCCGTCTCCAGCAGCCGACGCCACGAGGTGACGGTGGGACGCCTGCGCAGCAGTGCGCGACGCTCCCGTTCCGTCATGCCTCCCCACACGCCGAACTCGACGCGGTTGTCGAGCGCATCGGCCAGACATTCCGTGCGTACCGGACATCCGGTGCACACCGCCTTGGCCCTGTTCTGCGCTGCTCCTTGAACGAACAGTTCATCCGGATCGGTAGTGCGGCAGGCCGCCTGCGCACTCCAGTCGGTTACCCAGCCCATACCGGCGCCGTCCTCTCCCGAATCGAGGCTCCCCCACGGCGGCAGCGGCATATTCACCGCCGCCAGTTGAGGACGTTACGGAAGGTGGGCACAGCGCAACACCCCCAGCGGGCCCAATCTTGAATGGTCCGAACGGACTATGCGTAAGCGGCAGATCACCCGGGGGAGTGAGCTGGTGACATGCGTGATCATCCCGGCAAAGCGGGACAGTTCAGTTGAGTCACAACGGGCGCCGGGTGACACACAAGGCGGATTCGGACACGTGCCCATCAAAAAAGTGATGGGCGACCGGAACGATTCGGGGTCCCCGGACGTATTGATACGTAGCCCTACTGCTGTGACAGTTGAGAGCAGCTTAGGCCAAGGCATATACGCGTGTCCGGCGAATGAGAACGTAGGCTGCCCCTATGCCAAACAAGCGCTCGGGTGGTGGTCTGTCGCCAACGCAGCAGGCCGCCAAGTTCCTCGGTGTCAGCGTGCTCGCAGGAGCCGTCCTGGCAGGCATCGCCCTGCCCGCGGTCGGCGCGCTCGGGCTGGCCGCCAAGGGCTCGGTGGAGAGCTTCGACGAGCTACCGGCCAACCTCAAGACGCCGCCGCTGAGCCAGCGCACCACGATCCTCGACGCCAAGGGCGGCACGATCGCCACGGTCTACTCGCGCGACCGCACGGTGGTCGAACTCGACGACATCTCGCCCTACATGCAGAAGGCGATCGTCGCCATCGAGGACGCCCGCTTCTACAAGCACGGCGCGATCGACATGAAGGGCGTCCTGCGCGCCCTGAACCGCAACGCGCAGACCGGCGGGGTCTCCGAGGGCGCCTCCACGCTCACCCAGCAGTACGTCAAGAACGTCTTCGTCGAGGAGGCCGGCGACGACCCGACGAAGGTCGCCGAGGCCACCCAGCAGACGCTCGGCCGCAAGATCCGCGAGCTGAAGTTCGCGATCCAGGTCGAGCAGGAGCTGGGCAAGAAGAAGATCCTCGAGAACTACCTGAACATCACGTTCTTCGGCCAGCAGGCCTACGGCGTGGAGGCCGCCTCCCGCCGCTACTTCTCCAAGTCGGCCAAGAACCTCAAGCTCCAGGAAGCGGCGCTGCTCGCCGGCATCGTCCAGTCGCCCTCGCGCTACGACCCGGTCAACGACGAGGCCGAGGCCACCAAGCGGCGCAACACCGTGCTCCAGCGCATGGCCGAGGTCGGCAACATCTCCCAGGCGGAGGCCGACGCGGCCAAGGAGCTGCCGCTGGGCCTGAAGGTCAGCAAGCCCAAGAACGGCTGCATCACCGCGGTCAAGGGCGCGGGCTTCTTCTGCGACTACGTCCGCGCGGTGTTCCTGCAGGACCCGGTCTTCGGCAAGACCAAGGAGGACCGGGCCAAGATCTGGAACCAGGGCGGCCTGCGGATCCGTACGACCCTCGACCCGCAGTCCCAGGAGTCGGTCCAGCAGTCGGTCAAGGACCACGTCTACCAGAGCGACGACGTGGCGACCGCCGCGACGATCGTCGAGCCCGGCACCGGCAAGATCCTCGCCATGGGCCAGTCCCGCCCGTACGGCTTCGGCAAGAACGAGACGCAGATCAACCTCTCCGTCGACGCGGCCATGGGCGGCGGCGCGGGCTACCAGCCCGGTTCGACGTTCAAGCCGATCGTGGCGGCGGCGGCGCTGGAGGGGGGCATGCCGGCGAACAAGGTGTACCGGTCGCCGTACGAGATGGACTACCCGAGCCCGGTCTCGCAGTGCAACGGCGGGACGTGGAACGAGAAGGGCGTCCCGGTCGCCAACGAGAACGAGTCCGAGGTCGGCCCGTACGACATGAAGGAAGCGACCGCCCTGTCGGTCAACACCTACTACATCGAAATGATCAGCGAGATCGGCATCTGCCCGGTCACGGAGATGGCCGCGAAGATGGGCGTCGAGCGCGCGGACGGCGCCAAGATGGGCCAGGGCCCCTCCATCGCCCTCGGCACCCAGGAGATGTCCCCGCTGACCATGGCGAACGGCTACGCCACCTTCGCCGCCCGCGGCATGTACTGCACGCCGATCGCCATCGAGTCGATCACTCAGCGCGTGGGCGACCAGAGCAAGTCCCTCGAAGTCCCCAAGTCGACCTGCTCGCGCGCGATGTCCGAGAAGACCGCCGACACCATCAACACCCTGCTGCGGGGCGTGGTCGAGGACGGTACGGGCCGGCAGGCCGGCCTCAGCGGCCGCGACAGCGCGGGCAAGACCGGTACGACGGACGAGCGCTACGCCGCCTGGTTCGTGGGCTACACCCCGAACATGGCCGGCGCGGTCTGGGTCGGCGACCCCGCGCACAAGCGGAAGATGCAGGACATCACCATCGGTGGCGTCTGGCACGCCAAGGTCTTCGGTGGCCAGGTCCCCGGCCCGATCTGGAACGCCATGATGTCCGGCGCGCTGGAGGGCAGGGAGGCGCCCGAGTTCAACCGCGTCTACATCCCCCCGAGCGACAAGGGCGACCGGGACAGGGACAGGGACCGGGACGGCGATGACGACGACAACGGCAACGGCGACGACAACGGCAATGGGAACGGCAACGGCAACGCCGGTTTCATCGGCGGTCTGATCGACGGCGGCACCACCACCGGCACCGACGGCGGCACCACGGCCCCGGAACCGACGTTCTCGATCCCGGAGGACTTCTTCCGCGGCCAGACGAACAGCGGCAACGGCAACGGCGGCCGGGACTGACGTCTCCCCGCCACGGCTACGGCCCCTTCCCCTCCGTAGAGGGAAAGGGGCCGTAAGTCTCTGCCGTAGAGGGAAAGGGGCTGTAGGCCTGGGCCGTAGAAGGAAAGGGGCCGTAGGCCTCTGCGGCGACCGGTGTCGGTCAGCCGGCGAGCAGCTTCTTCACGGCGGCGGCCACGCGGCCGCCCTCGGCCTGGCCGGCCACCTTCGGGTTGACGATCTTCATGACGGCGCCCATGGCCCGCGGCCCCTCGGCACCGGCCGCCTTGGCCTCCACGACGGCCTGGGCGACGATCTGCTCCAGCTCCTCGTCGCTGAGCTGCTTGGGCAGGTACGCGGCGAGGACCTCGCCCTCCGCCTTCTCCCGCTCGGCCGACTCGGCACGGCCACCCTGCGCGAAGGCGTCCGCGGCCTCGCGCCGCTTCTTCGCCTCCTTGGCGATCACCTTCTGCACCTCGTCATCGGAGAGCTCGCGCTTCTCCTTGCCCGCGACCTCCTCCTTGGTGATCGCGGCGAGCGTCAGCCGGAGCGTCGAGGAGCGGAGCTCGTCGCGCTCCTTGATCGCGGCGTTGAGGTCGTCCTGCAGCTTCGACTTGAGCGTGGTCATGGGGTCGATTGTCGCAGGTACGGCGGGCAGGGCGCCCGTCGATTTCCGCGGCGGGGCGCGCAAGGGGCGGCCGGGCACGGGAGTTGGGCGCGGTCTGACACGATGGAGGTATGCGCGCGCGATACGGAGTACCTCTGGGGATCGCGGCGGCTGGCGCCGCCGGACTGCTCTACTCGGCCGGGTTCGAGGCCCGCTCCTTCCGGCTCCGACGGGTGACGGTGCCCGTCCTGCCCGCCGGGATGCGCCCCCTGCGCGTACTGCAGGTCTCCGACATCCACATGGTGAGCGGGCAGCGCAAGAAGCAGCGCTGGCTGCGCTCGCTGGCCGGCCTGCGCCCCGACTTCGTGATCAACACGGGCGACAACCTCTCCGACCCCGAGGGCGTGCCGGAGGTCCTGGACGCGCTCGGCCCGCTGATGGAGTTCCCGGGCGCGTACGTCTTCGGCTCCAACGACTACTACGGCCCCAAGCTGCGCAACCCCGCCCGCTACCTGATCGAGAAGGCCCAGGGCCGCCACGGCCTGAACGGCAACCCCCCCGTCGTAGGAGCGATCCACAACCCGTGGGAGGACCTGCGGGACACCTTCGACACGGCCGGCTGGCTGAACCTCACCAACACGCGCGGCACGCTGAAGATCGACGGCATGTCCGTGGAGCTGACGGGCCTGGACGACCCGCACATCAAGCGCGACCGCTACGCCGAGGTGGCGGGCGGCCCGTCCGGTACGGCGGACTTCTCGATGGGCGTGGTGCACGCCCCGTACCTCCGCGTCCTGGACTCCTTCACGGCGGACGACTACCCCCTGATCCTGGCGGGCCACACGCACGGCGGCCAGCTCTGCATCCCGTTCTACGGCGCCCTGGTCACCAACTGCGACCTGGACACGGACCGCGTGAAGGGCCTGTCCACGCACACGGCGCAGGGCCGCACCTCCTACCTCCACGTCTCGGCGGGCTGCGGAGCCAACCGCTACACCCCGTTCCGCTTCGCCTGCCCCCCGGAGGCAACGCTGCTGACGCTGGTGGGCCGGGACTAAGCACCTCCCCCGAGGGGGTAACCCGCACGGCCCGCCCGTATCGCCCGTTTCATCCCCCCTGCTTAGCGTGAGGGCATGACCGCCCCCATACCCAGGGACATCCCGGATCTGCCCGCCGTTCCGGGCATGCCCGGACTCCTGCCCTCGCCCGTCCCCGCCACGGCGGTGGTGACCCCCGTACGCCGCCGCCCGACCGCCGTCTACCGCCTGCTCATCGCCGCGGCCGCGGCCGGCGCGGTGACCGTCGAACTCCTCTCCGACAGCCCCCTGCGCACCCTGAGCCACTTCTCCGTCCAGAGCAACATCCTGCTGGCCCTGGTCATGCTCCTCGCGGCCCGCCGCGCCTGGACGGCCCGCCGCCCCCTCCCCCCGGCCCTGACGGGCGCGGCCCTGCTCTACGTCACGGTCACCGGCCTCGTCCACCACCTGCTCCTGGCCAACGCGACGAGCCCCTTCCCTCTGACCGGCGAGACGGCACCCCCCACAGGCTGGCACGCCGTGGCCCACCACACCCTCCACACGGTCACACCGATCGCCGCCCTCCTCGACTGGCTCCTCCTGACGGCCCCCGGCGGCCTACGCCTCCGCCACACCGCGACCTGGCTCCTCTACCCCCTGGCCTACCTCGCGTTCTCCCTGGCCAGAGGCGAACTCCTGCTCCCCGGCACCGACGGCCGCTACCTCTACCCGTTCCTCGACGTCGGCCTGCACGGCTACAAGAGCGTCCTCGGCAACGCCCTCCTCCTCGGCCTCTCCCTCTACGCCCTGGCCGTCCTCCTCGTAGCCCTCGACCACACCCGCCCGAACCCCGTCCGCCACCGCGCCAAAACCGGATTTCGTCTCCAGCCACCGGTGGGCTAAAGTAAACGACGTCGCCGCGACAGCAGCGACGATCGGGGTGTAGCGCAGCTTGGCAGCGCGCTTCGTTCGGGACGAAGAGGTCGTGGGTTCAAATCCCGCCACCCCGACAGGGAAATAGCAGGTCAAGGGCCTGATCCGGAAGCGGATCAGGCCCTTGTCGTGTTCTTTGGTGATCGTGGAGGGGGGAGGCCCTGAGAGGGGCTTGGGCGGGGTCCCGGGGGTGGGGGCTGGGGAGGGCGGTTGTTGGGGGCGTGTTGGCGGGTGGTGGTGGGTGCCGCAGGCCGGTCAGGCATCGTTCTGACGGGTGGGGTGGTGGCGCAGGTTGATGGTGCGTAGGGCTGTGGGGAGGTCTGCGCGGTAGGGGATCAGGCCGAAGCGGCGGTGTTTGATGGTGGCTGCGAGTGTTACGCGGGCGTGGACCGGGGCTCCGGCGGCGGCCTTTACGATCAGGGTGAAGGTCTCGTCGCCGATCAAGGGGTGCCGGCGGGTCGCCTGCATGCGCCATTCGGGGTCGCTGTCTCTTTCGCCCATGCCGATGACGAAGAGGTCCTCCCGGCCTTGTCCGGGGGTGAGTTCCAGGCTGGACTCGACGATCGCGAGCTTGGCGCTGAGTGTGACG
The DNA here is from genome assembly GCF_014596915.1 of Streptomyces sp. TRM68416. Taxonomy (GTDB): domain Bacteria; phylum Actinomycetota; class Actinomycetes; order Streptomycetales; family Streptomycetaceae; genus Streptomyces. The sequence goes on along the minus strand of NZ_JACVWU010000004.1, from coordinate 203,015 downwards.
GTGGTCGCCCGTTCCACGGGGTGGGAGCGCTTCTTGGGGGAGATCGACCAGGCGATGGGCTGTCGATCGGCCGGCTCGTCGGGGGATTCCAGGAGGACGCCGAGGGCGGCGTCGGCGAAGGGTGCGCCGTTTGCGGGCGGGCGGAAGGCGCACGTCAGGCTGAGAAGGAGGTAGTCGCTGTGCGATGCCTCGGCCGTCAGGAAGCCGAGCCACTCCGCGTCGCCCGCGGCTGCCTCTTCCGGCGTCAGGGGGTGGACGACGGCGGTGCTGAGCGACACCCGCCCTTCGACGCGGTGCTGAGGGGCGGGTGACTGCAGCCTGGGGACCTCCACCAGGTCGATCTCGTGGAGCTGCGTCGGAGGCAGTTCGAGTCGGGTCACGAGGGAACTCCGTTGTTCGCGTCCGAAGGGCGCCGGTCGCGCCGGTCGCGCCAGTCGCCGATGAAGCAGAACGAGCCCCAGTCACGGAACGCCGGATGGCGGGCGCGCACAGCCAACTGCGCGGCGCGAAAGGCGGCTCGCCGGTCCGCTGTACGCGCGAGGTGCTCGTACAGCGAGCCGAAGAACTCCGTGGCCACTTGGGGGTGGACCGGCCACAGGCACCCGATGACGGCCGAGGCCCCGGCGGACAGGAACGCGGCGGGCAGACCACGCAGGTTGTCGTTGGCGTCGAAGCGCCCCAGGGCGGACTCGCAGGAGCTCATCGTCACGAGTTCGACGCCTCTCAGGTCGGTGCGGAGAACATCATGGGCGAAAAGGCGGCCGTCGTTGTCCGAATCCGGTGAGAGGAACAGGCACTGGTACCACGACGCCCACTCGTTGTGCGCCCCATGGGCGGCGATGTGGACGTACCGGGCGTCGGCGAGTTCGTCGAGCAGTCGCCGAGGTGTCGCCTTGTCCCCCAGCACCGCCTGACCGCCCATCGCCGCGGCGACCTGTGCCGCGTGTACTTCCAGGTCGTCCTGCGCGAGCAGGCCGTGCGCGACGCCCCCGCCCGCGGAGGCGAAGGCGACGAGCCCACGCCTGCGTGAGCGGTGGGGGCCGCCGGTCGCGGGCGCACGGAGAAGGCCCAGGCTCGGTACTTGTGTGACGGTCCAGTCCTCGGCGAGGGGACGGCCGTTGACCTCCAGCAGGTGGTAAGGGACGTAGTGGAGGGGGCCGTTGGGCCAGACGCAGACATGCCGCTTGCCCAGGGAGCGCCAGCGGTCCATGGAAGCGGCGAAGCCCGCCAGATACGGGTCGCTGTCCTCCCGGAGCTGTCTGTGTGCCTCACGGCTGACGAGCCTGTGCAACGGGTCCGCGACGACGGCGTGGCGCAGGTCCGCGACGTGAAATGCCACCGGGTGGGCGGAAACCCTGTGTGTCGCGCGCGTGAAGCGAATCAGCCCGGCTTCGAAGTTCGGCAGGAGCACGGTGTGGTGCTCCGTGTCTTCGCGGGTGACCGCCAGGCCGGAAAGAGAAGTCACCGGAGTCGCGGAGCCGTCCCGACGGGCATGACCGAGATACAGCGACAGCAGCACCGTGTCCTCGGGCAGCAGCGTCTGCACCTCGTCGGGGAACATCACCGGTATGCGGTCCAGCGAGCCGGTGGCGAGGAGTTCCTGGCTGATCCAACGTTCCGCGACGCGCTGCGTATTGCGGTGTTCCGCTTCGGCACCACCGTCGATTTCGGACTCGCCGGTGCCCGCGTAGAACAGCATGGCGTCCTCGGCGCTCGGCAACTCCGGTTCGCTCAGCGGCGCGGACAGCCGGCGCTCCTGCGCGCTGGTGCGGGTGAGGAACTGCGACAGTCTCGCGGACGGTGTGAACGGGCCGGGCCGCTCTGCGACGGCCGTGAAGTCGATGCCCTTGGCGGCCTGGTGAATGGCCAGCATCAGGCCGTGAGAGAGGGTGGGGCCGCTCAGTTTGAGGACCAGCTGCTGGTAGAGATCCCGCAGCTTCCAGCCGATGACCTCGTCGACGCCACCCCTCAGCCACACGGAGGCCGGGACCAACGCCGCCACAGCCATGTCGGCGTCGGTGCCGTCGGCCGCCAGTGCGCTGCGCAAGGCGGCGTCGAGGCTGTTCAATGCCAGGTCGATCTGACCGCACGAGGCGTACGCGGCGAGCGCGTCGACGAAGTGGCGTACAGCCGGGGCCTCTTGTCCCGCCTCCGAAGCGCGCAGCGCCAGGTCGTAGGAGAGCACACCGTCCAGGTAGCGCAGCGCGGGGCCGCATCGACGGCCCAGTTCCGGAGCCAGTTCCCAGGCCTGCGCCAGCAGCGCTCGGCCGATGTGCTCCTCTGCGTTGCCCCGGGCGTGCGCGGCGAGGTGGATGAGCGTCGCCGCAAGCGCCTGGGGAGGCCAGTCCTCGTCTTCGGCGCGGGTACGAAGCCGGTCGGCGGCCTCCGCCACCCGGATCGGCCCCGCCGTACACCGCAGCCGGTTCTCTGCCAGGCAGTGCACCTCACTGGCCCATCGGCGTCGGCGGTAGGTGTCCCCGGGCAGCTCCGGCAGTGCGCGGTCGGCCGCCTCGATCAGCCGGAACTCCAGATCGGGTCGCCGGGCCTCCTCGGCGAGCGTGAGCGCCTCGGCGAAGACGCTCGCGGCCTCCTGTGCCCCCAGTTGTTCCCGGACGGCACTCAGTGGCAGGGGCAACACGTCCCGAAGGTCGTCGGGCAACGAGAGCTCGCCCAGGAACCGCAGGACTCTCAGCAGGTACAAGTGAGCGAGGGGATCGCGGGTCGGGTCCAACAGGTCGAACGCCTCACGGACGACAATCCGGATCTCCTCGTCGCGCGACTCCTGCGCGAGGCCGGCGGCCAGGGACAGCGTCTCGGCGAGCGCTTTGAGGACCCGCCCCCGGTTGTGACCGCGCGACAGGTCAGCGGCCTCGCGCAGATAGGTCAGCGCCTCCTCGGCCGCGGCCTGCGGGGAAGGCATCTCGGCGGTGTCGGGGGGATCGGAGGGAAGGGAGTCGTCGGGGTGGACCGAGCGGTGGCGGGCCTGGCGGTCACGCCACAGGTCGTGGGCCGACTCGAAGGTGAGGCCCGACATCTGCCCCACGTAGGGGCTGAGACGCAGCAGTCCCGCCGCGAACAGCGTCTCCGCGAGTTCGGCCACGTCTTCGGCCCGGTCATGGTGGCGCAGAACGGAGATCTGCTCGTCGGCCACGGCACAGGCACGGCGAAAGAGTCGGCCGTCGGCCGCCTCGATCAACGCAAGCCGCCCCGCTTCGACATAGGCGTCGGCCGCCCACCACCACGGCGTCCCCTGTCCCGTACCCCATCGGGACCTCGCGGCCTCCAGCGCGAGGGTGAGCGCCGGCACCGCGTCGCCCGGCATGCCCTCGCGCACCAGGCGCAGTGCTCCGAACACCACAGAGTCCACGGCGGCCTCCGAAAGTTCGAAGGACCGCTCCCTCACTCTGCGTACGGCCTCGCTCTCGGTCACGATCCGCGACGACACCTGCCGCGCGAGATCGGTCAAAGCGGCGGCCTGGCGCCTCACCGCGGCCGCGTCCGGACGGCACGCCCCGTCTCCGTCGGCCACGGAGGGCGGCTGACCGGCCGACGGAAGCCCATCGGTCCTGTCGGCGCGGGGCATCCGCTCAAGGAGGAGTCCCATGACCCTGCTCAGATCGGCCAGGCGCGCCCGGCGCCCCGCACCCCGCGCCAGGTCGACCGCGCAGCGCAGCCACTCGACCGCCTCCCGCAGCACCGCTACGACACTGCCGTCGTCGCCCGCCGTCGACGACGACGCCGATGCGGCGCGACGGCCGAGCGTCGCACCGAGACCGGCCGCCGCTCGCGCATACGCGGCAGTGCCTACGGCGGCGTCGGCGACCGCGTTCCGGTAGGCGCCCTCGGCAAGGGTGAGGTCCTCGGCGTTCCCCCCGATCTCGAAGCGCCGTACGAGCGCGTCGCCGAGGGACGACAGACGGCTCGCACGCCGTTCGGCGGACGGCTCCTGGAGAGCGGCGACGTGGCCCAGCAGCTCCACCGCGGCGTCCGCGTCGGCTCTTCGTTCCACCGCGGGTCGATCGGGTACCGCCGCGCGGTGGGTGAGCGCCAGCCCGTGCAGTGTGTCCCGGTACGCGTTGTCGGCGCTGTCGGCGCTGTCGGTGACGGTACCGATCAGGCCGAGGGCCCGGCCGAGGGCGGCAGAGTCGCCCTTCTCCTCGTAGTCGACGAGCAGATCCGCGGCATGGTCCAGCGGATCGCTCCACGGGTCGTACCCGGTCTCGGCCGTGAGCCGGGGCCACAGCGCACGCGGCACTCGTCGGTGGTCGACCAGGTAGAGCAGGCCGAACACACCGATCGCCGTCTCCAGGTCCCGAGCGCCGAGGTCCTCGCTCCGCCGCGCCAGGGAGCGGGCCCAGTAGAACGCCGCGACGGTGTGCAGCACGTCGGGGTCGGCCGCTTCCGGGCCCCGCCCGCCCACTGTTGCGAAGAGGTCTGCCGCGACGGCCGCGGCGTCGTCCTCAAGCACACTCCGCGGGTCCCCGCCGTTGCTGAACTCCGCCACCCGAGCGGCCAGCTCACCAACGCGCTCGTCCTCCACGAGTCCCCCCGTCCTCCGGAGGTGCCATCGTAGTGAAGTCGCCCGGACGACCTGCCGCCGTCTCCTGACGGTCACCGGTGCTCGCGTACCGAAGCCGCCGGACTCACCTCAGCGACATGGGCAACCGGTCACCGCTCGGCGCTTCCTCGCGGTCGGCGTCGGCGGAAACTGGAGGTAGTGCTCGGCCCAGGGGGAGAACAGGCGGACGTGCGACCAGGCGCGTAGGGCCGTGGCGGCGGGACCGGCCTCCGGCGCCAGTGGTTCCAGGCCGCGCTCGACAAAGCGGGCGGCGGCGCCGGGGGGACGGAGTCCTGGCCAGGCGGGCGCGACTGAGTCCTGGCCAGCCGGGCGTGACGGAGTCCCGGCCGGAACGCACCCGGCCGCAGCGGCCCCCGGAGGGGACAGCGCACCCCGACATACGTCCCACCCCGACGTACGTCCCCCCGGCCCCGGCCCCCCCGCCCCCGTGTCCACCCGAAGTGCGGGTCCGCGCCACCCCCGCCGCGTGTCTTCCGTAGCATGAGGACCGTGACAGCCCCCGCACAGCTCCGCCGTGCGCCCTCGCCCCTCGGGTGGTGGCGTGCGTTGCTGGTGCTCGGGCTGCTCGCCGGGCTTTTCGGCATGCACGCGCTCGCGCCGGGGAACGCCGTGGCGGCCGGCGGTCACCACTCCGCCGCTTCGGCGCACACGGCCGCGCCGATGGCACACGCCGACGGCAGCGGGCACGGCGACCACGGTGCCCCCGCCGCGCACGACGAGTACGTCTGTCACAGCGACACCGGCACCGGCGGCCACACCCAGCACGCCGACGCGACCTGCGTCTCCGGTGCCGTGGGCGCGGGGCCGGTGCTTCCCGCGCTGGTGGCCGACCCGGTCGGCCCGGTCTCGCGTGCCGAGCGCGGGCTCGCTGCCCGCGGCGCCTCCGGGGAGGGGCGCGCGCCGCCCACCCTCGCCGAACTGCAACTCCTGCGGATCTAGGACAAGGCCGAGCCGTCGTCGTACGGCCCTCAGTCATGTCTCAGCACATCCCTCGTACACCGCAGGAGTACCAGCATGACCAGCACCCGTTCCCTCGTCCGCCGTGCCGCGCTCGGCGCGACGGCGCTCGCCGCCGCCTTCCTCCTCGCCGCGTGCGGCAGTGAGGACGGCGGCTCCGGCACCGGCTCCGGTACGTCGGCCTCGGCGACCGACAAGGCCGACAAGGCCGACAGCGAAGCAACCGCCGGTGCCCACAACGATCAGGACGTGTCCTTCGCGCAGGACATGATCCCGCACCACCAGCAGGCCGTTCAGATGGCGAAGATGGCCAAGGGCCGGGCGTCCTCCGCGGAGGTCGAGGACCTCGCCTCGCGGATCGAGAAGGCCCAGGACCCGGAGATCGAGACCATGTCCGGGTGGCTGGAGTCCTGGGGTGAGGACGTGCCGTCCGGCATGCCCGGCATGGACCACTCCGGCGGGCACGGCGGCGACTCCTCCGGCATGCCCGGGATGATGGACGCCAAGGACATGGACAAGCTCATGGCGGCGTCCGGCAAGGGCTTCGACACCATGTTCCTGACCATGATGGTCGAGCACCACGAAGGCGCCGTGGAGATGGCCACGACCGAGCAGGAGAAGGGCCAGTACGGGCCCGCCAAGAAGCTGGCGGGCGACATCATCACCGTGCAGAACGCCGAGATCGAGGAGATGAACAAGCTCCTCGGCAAGGGCTGACGGCAGTCGGTGGGCGGCCCGGGTTCCGCGTTCGCGCGATTCCCGGGCCGTCGGCCGATGATTTCCGCGCGGCCCGTCGGTCTCTTCTACGAGTTACGAGTTACGAGTTACGAGTAGCGAGTACGACACCGTCGCCGACGCAGGCAGGAGATCATTGGCATGAGCGCCACCGTGAAGGGCCCCGCGAGCTACTTCCCGTCGATCGAGAAGAAGTACGGCCGTCCGATCGCCGAATGGAAGGACCTCATCCGCTCCTCACCGCTGACCAAGCACATGGAGCTCGTCACCTGGCTCAAGACCGAGCACGGACTGGGGCACGGCCACGCGAACGCGCTCGTCGCGCACACCCTCGCCGAGGCCGCCGACAAATAAGTCCGCCGGCAGATAAGTCCGCCCGGAAGAACGTCAGTTCTCCTCGTACGGATCCTGCGGCGCCGGTGCCGGGGCGGCCTCCGTGACCTTCAGGAACGGGATGGGGGCGCCGTTGACCGGGTCCTTGACGCGGCGGGGGGTGTAGGTGCCGGTGACGCGCAGCCAGGTGTCGGGGCGGAGGACCGGCGGGACCTCGCCGGTCAGGGCGACCTTGACCGGCTGGGCGTCCGCGGCACAGCAGTTGAGGGTCATCCGGACCAGGTACGGGGTGCCCGCGCGGTCCACCGCCACGAACCCGGTGATCTCGACCCGGCGGCCCTCCAGGGAACGGCCCCGGTCGTAGACCGCGCGGCCCGCGTAGTCGACGAGGCCGATCCGGACCGGGTCGCCGGAGGGCAGGTCCTCGTAGGCGTACGGCTGTTGCAGGGCCGTTCCGGCGCGCAGGGCGCTGTAGGAGCCGAGGGCCGGCGGGGCCACCAGGATCAGGGCGAGGAGGGGCAGCACCAGGAGCCAGCTGACGCGGGGCTCGGGGTGGGAGTGGGCGGGGTCGGGGCGCCGGCGTTCGTACCAGAGCGTCGCCAGCGCCGCCACGACCAGCACCGCCGCCGAGGCCAGCAGCAGCGGGCGCAGGCCGGACTTGACGTAGCGCAGGTACAGGTCGGTCGTGCCCGCGTGCAGCAGGGACGCGCCGAGGAGGAAGAGGATCGCGGCCTGGGCGTGGCGGTTCACAGCAGCACCGCCCCGGTGGCGGCCGAGACCGCGACGGCGACCACGAAGGTGACCGGCGCGAAGCGCAGGGCGAAGGAACGGCCGAACGTGCCCGCCTGCATCGCGAACAGCTTCAGGTCGATCATCGGTCCGACCACCAGGAAGGTGAGCCGGGCCGTGAGGGAGAAGTGCGTCAGCGAAGCGGCCACGAACGCGTCCGCCTCCGAGCAGAGCGACAGCAGTACGGCGAGTACGGCCAGGGCGAGCACGGCCAGCACCGGATTGCCCGCCAGCTCGCGCAGCCAGCTCTCCGGCGCCACCGCCTTCAGTGTCGCCGCCGCCATCGCGCCGACCACCAGGAAGCCGCCGGCGTGCATCACGTCGTGCCGGACCGAGCCCCAGAAGGCGGCGCCGCGGCCCTGGCCGTCGTAGGACGAGCGGGCCGGTGGGCGCAGCCAGTCGGCGCGGCCCAGGCGCAGCCACAGCCAGCCCATCGCGCACGCCACCAGCAGGCTCGCCACCAGGCGGGCGAGGACCATCTCCGGGTTGCCGGGGAAGGCGACCGCCGTCGCCGTCAGGACGATCGGGTTGACCGCCGGGGCCGACAGCAGGAAGGTCAGCGCCGCGGCCGGGGTGACCCCGCGGCGCACCAGCGCGCCCGCGACGGGCACCGACGCGCACTCGCAGCCCGGCAGTACCACGCCCGCCGCGCCGGCCACCGGGACCGCGAGGGCGGGGCGGGCGGGCAGGGCGCGGGCGAAGAACGACGGCGGGACGAACACCGCGATGGCCGCGGAGAGCAGGACGCCGAGCACGAGGAAGGGCAGCGCCTGGACCATCACCGCGACGAACACCGTCGTCCAGTTCTGCATGACCGGGGAGGACAGGGCGCCGCGCAGGGGGTTCTGCAGCAGGACCGCCAGGAGCAGCAGCATGGTGAGGGCGAGGGGGGAGTCGAGGTGGCGGCCGCCCTCCCGCTCGGGCTCGCGCTCGGGCTCCCGCTCGGGCTTGGGCTCCCGCTCGGGCTCGGGCTCGGGCTCGCGCGAGGGTGCCTTGGTCGTGCTCGCCACGGATGGTTCGTCCTTCCTGTGCGCCTCCCCCTGCATACGGCGAGCAGGTCCCCTTCGTTCAGGCGCCGACTGGAGGAATCGCCCGCGCACCCGCGGGACGAGCGGCCCCCGTCACACCGCGACCCGCTCGGTCTCCTGGTCGGCCAGGCCCAGTTCCGCGTCGCGGGCCAGTTCGACCTCACGGCGCAGGAGGCGGAACCACATGAAGACGACGAAGCCGGCGAAGACGAACCACTCGCCGGTGTAGCCGAGGTTCTGGAAGGCCTTGAGGTCGAGGCCGGTGTTCTGGGGGGCCGTGGCGGGGACGGGCTTCATGCCGGAGTCGGCCGTGTTGAGGGTGATCCAGGCGTCGTAGACCTGGTACGGCACGAGGTTGATCAGCGACGCGGCGCTGATGGCGCCGGTCTGGCCGGCCGGCAGGCCGCCCTGTCCGGGTACGCCGTTCTCGCCCGGCTGCTCGGACGCCTGCAGGGCCCCCGTGACGGTGACCTCGCCGCGTGGCGCGGCGGGGGCCGCGGCCGGGTCCGCGTCCCCGGGGAGCCAGCCGCGTACGACCGGCAGCGCCTTGCCCTCGTCGGTGCGCAGCAGGGTCAGGACGTAGTAGCCGCGCTTGCCGTCGAGCTTCCGGTCGGGCACGAGGAGCTGCTCGCCGTACCGGCCGCCGGCCGTCACCTGCCTGCCGGACGTGGCCTTGTCCACGGGGAGAAGCTCCGTCAGCGGGCGGGCCGCCTCCTGCTTCGCCGACGTCGCCTGCGCGTTCGCCCGGTCGTGGTCCTGCATCCGGTCCTCGAACCGGCCCAGCTGCCATGACCCCATGAACACGCAGAAGGGGATGGCGAGCAGTACGAAGACGTTGATCCCCCACCACCGGGGCGTCAGCAGAAACCGGTACACGCCTTCAAAGGTACGGGGCCGACGCAAGGGGCCCGCCCGCGGGGTCAGTACCGCTCGACGAGGTGCTCCCGGCCCGCCGGGGGCTCGTACGGCTCCGGCCAGAAGTCCACGACGGCGGATATGCGGCCGCTGTCGTCCCCGGTGAAGAAGGAGATGCCGTACATCTCCTCCAGCCCCACCGTGAAGTGCACCCAGGTGACCACCTGGCCCGCCTCGGCCACGATCCGCTCGATGCGCAGGTGCCAGTCGCCCGGGTACTCCCGGTTGAACCGCACGTACCGCTCCCGTCCGCGGATGCGCTCGCGGGTCTGCGGCAGGGTGTAGAGCACGTCCTCGGTCAGCGTGTCCGCGAACGCGGTCCAGTCACGGGCCTCGGCGGCGGCCCAGAAGCTCTCGACGGTCTTGCGCAGATCGGTCATGCCACGAGTCTGCACCCCGCCACTGACACCCGGCCCGCACCGGACCGTCAGCCCTTGCTCGCCTTACTCGCCTTGCTCGCCTTCAGCGAGTACATCAGCGGGATCCGCGGCCGGTCGGCCGGGAAGCGGTGGTAGCCGTCCCGTACCTCGAAGGACTTGAAGCGCGGGAACAGCGACACGTCGTGCTCGTGCAGGAACTCGATGCGCAGCCCGGCGGCGGCCAGCGCGGTGACCACCTCCCCGATCGGATGCTGCCACTCGACGCTGCGGTTGTGGACGGTCTCGGCAGCCATGTCGGCGTACGTGCCGGGCGTCTCGTCGATCCAGGCCTCGCGGGCGAAGTAGTCGTGCACGACACGGGAGCCGGTCTCGTCGTCCAGGATGTCGGTGAACGGATGGAACTCGGCGAGGTAGAGGAAGCCGCCGGGGGCCACGAGCGAGGCGGCGGTCTCCGCCCAGCGCCGGATGTCCGGCAGCCAGCACAGCGCCCCGGTGCCGGTGTAGACGATGTCGTACGAGGCATCGGGCACGGCCTCGGCCGCGTCGTGGACGTCGGCCGTGACGAAGGCCGCCCGGTCCTGGCCGAGTCCGAGGTCGGCGGCGAGGGCGCGGGCGGTGTCGACGGCCGGTGCGGAGAAGTCGAGGCCGACGACGCGGGCGGCGCCGCGCCGGGCCCAGGACAGGGTGTCGAGGCCCATGTGGCACTGGAGGTGCAGCAGCGTCCGGCCGGTCACGTCCCCGATTTCCGCGAGCTCGAAGTCGCGCAGGGGGTCTGCTCCGGCGCGGAAGCCGTCGAGGTCGTAGTAGGCGCCGGCGGCGTGCAGGGGGACCCTTTCGTCCCAGTGGGCGCAGTTGGCGTCCAGCCAGTCGGCGGGGGTGCTGTCGTACATGATCCCGAAGTTATCCACAGGCTGGGGGCCTCGCCAGCGAATTGTCGGTCCTGGCAGGCACTATGGGGTCATGACTGAGAGCAACGCGCCGGGCCGGGAGATGCCGGACTGGGAGAAGCGCTTCCGGGCGCCACGGGTGTCACTGCCGGACTGGGCGGAGGACGCCCCGGACCACGCCCTGTTCGTGTCGAACGCGACGGGGACGTACGAGCTGTACGCCTGGGACCGTTCGACCGGCGAGCAGCGCCAGGTGACGCACCGGCCGAACGGCACGACGGACGGCGTGCTCTCCCCGGACGGCGCGTGGATCTGGTGGTTCGACGACAAGGACGGCGACGAGTTCGGGGTGTGGCGCCGCCAGCCGTTCACCGGCGGCGAGGACGAGCTCGCGGCTCCGGGTCTGGACCCCTCCTATCCGGCGGGCCTGGCCCTCGGACGGGACGGCCGCACGGCGGTCGTGGGCCGCTCGACGGACGAGGAGGGTACGACGATCCACCTCGCGCGCATCGGCGAGCCCCCGGCGGAGATCTACCGGCACCGCGAGTCGGCGGGCGTCGGCGATCTCTCCCACGACGGTTCGCTGATCGCCGTGGAGCACACCGAGCACGGCGACGCGATGCACTCCGCGCTGCGCGTCCTGCGCCCCGACGGCTCCGCGGTGGCCGAGCTGGACGACACCGAGGGCGGCACGGTCGAGCTGGGCCTCGAGGTGCTGGGCTTCGCTCCGGTCGACGGGGACACCCGGCTGCTCGTCGGCCACCAGCGCCGCGGCCGCTGGGAGCCGCTGGTGTGGGACGTGGCGACGGGCGAGCAGACGGACCTGGCGCTGGACCTGCCCGGCGACGTGAGCGCCGAGTGGTATCCGGACGGCACCGGTCTGCTCATCGCGCACAGCCACGAGGCGCGCAGCGAGCTGTTCCGCTACGACCTGACGGCCGGGGAGCTGACGAAGGTCGCGACCCCGCCGGGCACGGTGTCGGGGGCGACGGCCCGGCCCGACGGCACGGTGGAGTACCTGTGGTCCTCGGCCGCCGAGCCGTCGGCGGTGCGCTCGACGACGGGCCGGGTCGTGCTGGATCCGCCCGGTATGAAGTCGCCGGGGTCGGTGCCGGTGGAGGACGTGTGGGTGGAGGGGCCCGGAGGGCGTATCCACGCGCTGGTGCAGAAGCCCGCGGGTGCGAGCGGGCCGCTGCCCACGGTCTTCGACATTCACGGGGGTCCGACCTGGCACGACAGCGACTCCTTCGCGGCGGGTCCGGCGGCCTGGGTCGATCACGGGTACGCGGTGGTGCGGGTCAACTACCGCGGTTCTACGGGGTACGGGCGGGCCTGGACGGATGCGCTGAAGCACCGGGTCGGGCTGATCGAGCTGGAGGACATCGCAGCCGTGCGGGAGTGGGCGGTCGGCTCCGGTCTGGCCGATCCCTCCCGGCTGATCCTCACCGGTGGTTCCTGGGGTGGTTATCTGACGCTTCTCGGGCTCGGTACGCAGCCCGATGCGTGGGCCCTGGGGATCGCGGCGGTGCCGGTCGCCGACTACGTCACGGCCTATCACGACGAGATGGAGGCCCTGAAGGCGATGGACCGCACGCTGCTGGGGGGTACGCCGGAGGAGGTTCCCGAGCGGTACGAGGCCTCGTCGCCGCTCACGTATGTCGACCGGGTGACGGCTCCGGTCTACATCTCGGCGGGCGTCAATGATCCGCGCTGTCCCATTCGGCAGATCGACAACTACGTCAAGCGGCTGGAGGCTCGGGGGGCTGTCCACGAGGTGTACCGGTACGACGCGGGGCATGGGTCTCTGGTGGTCGACGAGCGCATCAAGCAGGTTCGGCTGGAGCTGGACTTCGCGGAGCGGCACCTGGGGGGGTGACCGGCGGGTGGGGCACGCGGCCCGGCGTTTGCGGGGTGCCGCCGGTTGCACTGGCCGGCGGGGTGGGTCGCGCTGCCCGGCGCTGTCGGGGTGCCGCCTGCGCCCACCCGTGCCGCCCCAGCGGCACGACTGCCCGCAGGCTGAGCGCCCCGATAGGGGCGCGGGGAACTGCGCGATCTGCCCCCGCCGGGCCGCAGGCGAAAGACGGCCGGAGGATAGGCGCCCGCTAGCCCGCCAGGACTCCCGTCCAGTACACCGTGCCCGCGCACGCGTTGGTAACGACCGTCGATGCCGTCGGCCCGCCCGATTCCGCCGTGTTGGAGACCGCGACGCTGCCGTCGGCCGTGCCCTCGGTGGCGAAGAGCTGCGTGGAGGTGCCGTCCGTGCCGGTGGAGGTCGCGCCGGTGCCGCCGCCCGCGGTGGTGTCGCCACCGGTGGGGGTGGGGTCGGGCGTGGGGGTGGGGTCGGGGTCGGGGACGGTGGGGCAGGTCTCGGAGGGCACCCAGGCGAACTTCACCTCGTACGAGGCGCCCGGCTGGAGCAGCAGCGAGGTCAGCTCCAGGGACGGATCGGGCAGGCCCGTCGCCGGGTCACCGGACATGTGCCGAGCCGTGGTGATCTTGGTGGCGTCCGCCGCTCCCTGCGGCGCCGCGCCGACCGAGCCGGGGCTGGTCACCGTACAGGCGGTGCCGGAGGAGTTGGTGAAGCGGAAGGTGCCGTAGGAGGCTCCGACGGAGTCGGGGGTGCCGACACCGGCCGAGGCGACGACGAGTTGCCCGGCCGTGCACACCGAGGCGCCCGCGGCGGCGGTCTCCTTGGGGTCGGCGGAGCCGGAGCCGCCGGTGCCGCTGCCGGTCTCCTTGTCCTTCTCGTCCCCCTTCTCCCCCTTCTCGCCCTTGTCCTCGGACTTGTCGGAGGAGCCGTTGGACGAGCCCTTGTCCTTCTCGGGGTCGGCGCCCTGGCTGGCGCCGCCCTGCGCCTGGGTGCCGTGGCCGGCGACGGAGGGATTCGCGCTGGAGCCGGTGGAGTTGGAGACGTGCACGAGGGCCGGGACGGCGGTGCCCACGAAGAGCGCCGCGGCGGCCATGCCGACCAGGGCCTGCCGCTTGCGGGCCCGCCGTGCGGGTACCGCCCGGCGCAGATGCTCCAGGGTGCCGTCGCGCGGCTCGATCTCCTGCACCGCGTCGTGCAGCAGCCTCCGCAGGTCCAGCTCGTCCGCGTCGAGACCGTCGAGACCCTCGGGGCCCTTGCCGTCGGGGCCGTCGTTCACAGTTCCGTTCCCAGCGTGCGTGTGCTTCGGCGTCTGGTCGTCCTCGGGGACGCTCAGGTGACGCCGCCGTTCGTCGTGGTCCCCGCTCATGCCGGAGCCGTCGCGCTCCCCGCTCATGCCGGAGCCTCCATGGCGACCCGCAGCGCCGCGATGCCGCGCGAGCCGTATGCCTTGACCGAGCCCAGGGATATGCCGAGCGTCTCGGCGACCTGGGCCTCCGTCATGTCCGCAAAGTAGCGGAGGACGAGGACCTCGCGCTGGCGGCGCTGCAGGCCCTTCATCGCCTTGATCAGCGAGTCCCGCTCCAACTGGTCGTAGGCGCCCTCCTCCGCGCTCGCCATGTCGGGCATCGGCTTCGACAGGAGCTTCAGGCCGAGGATGCGGCGGCGCAGTGCGGAGCGGGACAGGTTGACGACCGTCTGGCGCAGGTAGGCGAGCGTCTTCTCCGGGTCGCGGACGCGTTTGCGTGCCGAGTGGACCCGGATGAACGCCTCCTGGACGACGTCCTCGCAGGAGGCGGTGTCGTCGAGGAGGAGCGCGGCAAGCCCCAGCAGCGAGCGGTAGTGGGTGCGGTAGGTCTCGGTGAGGTGGTCGACCGTCGTGCCGGCCGCCGCGATGTCCTCGGCGTACTCGGCGCCGTCACGCTGACTGGGTATGCGGGTGGGCCGCGCTGCGGGCATGGGCGCGATCACCGGCATGCCGCCGGGCGCCCCGGGCATACGGGAGGGGCGAACCGGGCGGTACGGCCGTAGTGCGGTCGCACCGCGCGTCGCCGCACGGAAGTCGAGTACCTCTGCCACGCCAGTTGGACACGCTTCCCCCCGTGAGGGTTGTACGTGCCGGACGTCACTTTTGCGTCAGGCAGCACGGCCGACGGTGCCTCACATGCACTCATGCGTCCCGCTCTTCCCCTATATCCCATATGAACGGGCGTCCCCACGCCCTGCTCATGGCGTCCCCACGCCAGAAAAGCGCGCCCCCGCACCCGCCGCAGGGCGACCGCAAAGACGCTCCCCGCCCTCCGCGCGGTTGCGGAGAGCGGGGAGGAAATCTTCGAATGCCGGGCAGGTCCGGTTCAAGTGGTCCGGACCATTGCCCCGCTCACATCTCTCACGCAGATCCTACAAACGTTTCCCGGCACGGCCTCGGCTTTTCCTGCGGCCGACGGCCGTCACGAGAACTCCGCCGCCACCAGCTCGGCGATCTGCGCGGTGTTCAGCGCGGCCCCCTTGCGCAGATTGTCCCCGCACACGAAGAGTTCGAGCGCCGTCGGGTCGTCCAGCGCCCGGCGCACCCGCCCGACCCAGGTCGGATCGGTGCCCACCACGTCGGCCGGTGTCGGGAACTCGCCCGCCTCCGGGTTGTCGAACAGCACCACCCCGGGGGCCGTGGCGAGGATCTCGCGCGCGCGGGCGACCGTGACCTCGTCCTCGAAGCGGGCGTGCACGGTCAGCGAGTGGGTGGTGACCACCGGAACGCGGACGCAGGTGACCGCCACCGGCAGCTGGGGCAGCCCGAGGATCTTGCGGGACTCGTCCCGCACCTTCATCTCCTCCGACGACCAGCCGTCCTCGCGCAGCGATCCGGCCCAGGGCACCACGTTCAGGGCGACCGGCTCCGGGAACGGCCCGGTGTCGTCCCCGACCGCCCGCCGTACGTCACCGGGACTGGTCCCCAGATCCGTCCCCGCGACCAGGGACAGCTGCCGCCGCAGCGTCTCCACCCCGTCCCGTCCGGCCCCGCTCACCGCCTGGTAGCTGGAGACGACCAGTTCGCGCAGGCCGAACTCGGCGTGCAGCGCGCCCAGCGCCACGATCATGGAGAGCGTCGTGCAGTTGGGGTTGGCGATGATGCCGCGCGGCCGCATCCGGGCCGCGTGCGCGTTGACCTCGGGGACGACCAGCGGCACGTCCGGGTCCATCCGGAAGGTGCCGGAGTTGTCGACGACCACCGCACCGCGTGCGGCGGCGATCGGCGCCCACTGCGCGGAGACCTCGTCGGGTACGTCGAACATGGCGACGTCGACCCCGTCGAAGGCCTCCTCCGACAGGGCCACCACCTCGACCTCCTCACCGCGCACGGCCAGCTTGCGGCCGGCCGAGCGCGGCGAGGCGACCAGACGGATCTCGCCCCAGACGTCCGCGTGATGGGACAGGATCTGGAGCATGACCGTGCCGACGGCCCCGGTCGCTCCCACGACCGCGAGCGTCGGTCGTCGGGTCATCGCCCGGTGCCCCCGTAGACCACGGCCTCGTCGCTGTCGGAGTCGAGGCCGAAGGCCGTGTGGACGGCGCGGACGGCTTCCTGGACGTCGTCGGCGCGGGTGACGACCGAGATGCGGATCTCGGAGGTCGAGATCAGCTCGATGTTCACACCGGCGTCGGACAGGGCGGTGAAGAAGTCGGCCGTGACGCCGGGGTTGGTCTTCATGCCCGCGCCGACCAGGGAGATCTTGCCGATCTGGTCGTCGTAGCGCAGGGAGTCGAAGCCGATTCCGGCCTTGTTCTTCTCCAGGGCGTCGATGGCCTTGCGGCCCTCGGCCTTGGGGAGGGTGAAGGAGATGTCCGTCAGACCGGTGGAGGCGGCGGAGACGTTCTGCACGATCATGTCGATGTTGATCTCGGCGTCCGAGATCGTGCGGAAGATCGCGGCGGCCTCGCCCGGCTTGTCCGGCACACCGACGACCGTGACCTTGGCCTCGGAGGTGTCGTGCGCGACACCGGAGATGATGGCCTGCTCCACCTTCTTGTCCCCTCGCTGAATCGGCTGGCTGCTGACCCACGTGCCCTGGAGCCCGCTGAAGCTGGACCGCACGTGGATCGGGATGTTGTAACGGCGGGCGTACTCCACACACCGGTGAAGCAGCACCTTCGAGCCGGACGCAGCCAGCTCCAGCATGTCCTCGAAGGAGATCCAGTCGATCTTCTTCGCCTTCTTCACCACACGCGGGTCGGCGGTGAACACGCCGTCGACGTCGGTGTAGATCTCGCAGACCTCGGCGTCGAGCGCGGCCGCCAGCGCCACCGCGGTCGTGTCGGAACCGCCGCGGCCCAGCGTGGTGATGTCCTTCTTGTCCTGGCTCACGCCCTGGAAGCCGGCGACGATGGCGATGTTGCCCTGGTCGATGGACTCCCGGATCCGGCCCGGCGTGACATCGATGATCCGGGCTTTGTTGTGGACCGAGTCGGTGATGACACCTGCCTGGCTGCCGGTGAAGGACTGGGCCTCGTGGCCCAGGTTTTTGATCGCCATGGCCAGCAGTGCCATGGAGATCCGCTCTCCGGCGGTCAGCAGCATGTCGAACTCACGCCCGGCAGGCATCGGCGATACCTGCTCGGCGAGATCGATCAGCTCGTCCGTCGTGTCGCCCATCGCGGAAACGACGACGACCACCTGGTGGCCGTTCTTCTTCGCTTCGACGATTCGCTTGGCGACGCGCTTGATGCCTTCGGCATCGGCTACGGAGGAGCCTCCGTACTTCTGCACGACAAGGCCCACGTGCGCTCCTCGCTCAGTCCCGTTGTGTCGGCTCAGTTTAACGAGCGCCCGAATTTCACCTCCGCGGTATCGCATCCTGAGATTCGGTCGCCCAGGTCAGCACCTGCCCAGCCGCTTGCTTCCGAAAAGTGCCAAGCATCACAGCCCACACCCCTGGCATCACTGTGAATTAAGTTTCAAGTACTACAGTGCGGCTGTGCGCGTACTACTGGTGGAAGACGACGAGCCGGTCGCCCAGTCCCTCCGACGGGGCCTGTCCCGCTACGGCTTCGAGGTCGAGTGGGTCACCACCGGAGGGGCGGCACTCGCCCACGAGGGCCCCTACGACGTCGTCCTCCTCGATCTCGGCCTGCCCGACACCGACGGCCTCGACGTCTGCAAGGCGCTGCGGGAGCGCGGCGAGGTGCCGATCATCGTGATCAGCGCGCGCAGCGACGAGACGGACCGGGTGGTCGGCCTGGAGCTGGGCGCCGACGACTACGTCTCCAAGCCGTTCGGGGTGCGCGAGGTCATCGCGCGGATACGAGCGGTGATGCGGCGCGTCCAGCCCCGTACCGCCGCCGCGGCCGGACCCGACCGCTACGGCCCCCGCCTGACCGTCGACCGCAAGGCGGCCCGCGTCCGCCTCGACGGCGAGGAGATCTCCCTCGCCCCCAAGGAGTACGACCTGCTGGCCTTCCTCACCGAGGAGCCCGGCGCGCTGATGTCGCGCGAGCAGATCATGGAGGCCGTCTGGGACGCCAACTGGTTCGGGCCGACCAAGACACTCGACGTGCACGTGGCCGCGCTGCGGCGGAAGCTGAAGGGCGCGGTGACGATCGAGGCGGTACGGGGGGTCGGGTTCCGCCTTGAGGTGGCCGACGAGGCCTCATGAACCGCCAACTCATCCGCAGCTACATCCTGCTCGTCGCGGTCGCCATCCTCCTCTTCACCGTCCCCGTCGCCTTCACCCTCACCAAGCAGCTACGGGACGACACCGAGGCGTCCATCCAGCGCGAGGCCAAGACGATGGCCCTGCTCCTCAGCAACGGCGACACCGCCTCGTGCCAGGCCCTGACCAAGGTCGCCAAGGCCTACGGCGACGTCCAGGTCACCCCGACCGACACGTGCACCCCCGACCTGCCCGAGCCGGTGGCGGACGCCGCGCTGACCCGGGCCCTGGAGCGCGGCTCGTCCACGACCGACTGGGGCTCGGACTTCATCTGGGGCAAGCAGCTGACGGTCACCGTCCCCGCCGAGGGGCCCTCGGCCGTACGGATCGTCTACTCGACCTCCGGCATGACCGACCGGCTCTGGCAGATCTGGGGCTTCCGGGCCGGGCTTGCCGTACTGGTCCTCGGGGCGGCCGCGGCGATCGGCGCGGTCGTCGCCCGCCGTATCACCCGCCCGCTGCGCGAACTGAACTCCATGGCGAGCAAGTTCAGCGACGGCGACCTGACCGCGCGTTCCCCGGTGACCGGCCCGTCCGAGACGCAGACCCTCGCCCGCACCCTCAACCAGGGCGCGGAACGCCTGGACACGCTGATCGCGTCGCAGCGGATCTTCGTGGCGGACGCCTCGCACCAGCTCCGTACCCCGCTGACCGCGCTGCGGCTGTCCCTGGACAACATCGCGGACGGCGTGGACGACGAGTTCGTCAGGGAGGACGTGGAGCAGGCGACCGCGGAGGTGGTCCGGATGAGCCGCCTGGTCAACGGCCTGCTGGTGCTCGCCCGCGCGGAGGCGAAGGTGACGGTCGCCGAGCCGCTGTCCCTGCGGGACATCGTGGCCGAGCGGCTGGCGGCGTGGCGGCCGGCCGCCGACGAACGCGGTGTGACCATCGCGCTCGGAGGGAGCGTCGACGACCGGCTGCTGGTGCTGACCGGCCCCGGCCATCTCGACCAGGTCCTGGACAACGTGCTCTCCAACGCCCTGGAGGTCTCACCGGACGGCGGCCGGATCACGGTCCGCGCCGAGTCCCGCGCGGACACGGTGGTGCTGTCGGTCCTCGACCAGGGGCCGGGCATGTCCGACGCGGAGAAGTCCCGCGCCTTCGACCGCTTCTGGCGCGGCCAGGGCCTGACCGGACGCTCCGGCTCCGGACTCGGCCTCGCCGTCGTCAAGCAGCTCGTGACCGACGACGGCGGGACCGTGACCCTTCAGGACGCGCCCGGCGGCGGGCTGCAGGTCGTGATCAGCCTTCGGGCATCGCAGAGGAGTGGTGGTTGACGATGAGCCACTCGCCGCCCCGCTTCTCGTACTCGTAGGTGTAGCGCGCGGTGACGGTCCTCTTCTCACCGGTGTCGTGGTCGGTGAGCGTGAACTCGTACACCCCCGCGTCGATCGCGGAGTTGCCGTC
The DNA here is from genome assembly GCF_014596915.1 of Streptomyces sp. TRM68416. Lineage (GTDB taxonomy): Bacteria > Actinomycetota > Actinomycetes > Streptomycetales > Streptomycetaceae > Streptomyces. Next base: position 183,430 of record NZ_JACVWU010000004.1, on the reverse strand, counting down.
CAGGACGTTGACGTGCGTCTCGATCTTCTTCCCGACCGGCTTGTTCTCCAGGAAGTGCTCGAAGTAGTCGACGATCCCGGCACGGTCGCTACGGACCTTGTTCGACACGGTGGGCAGCAGTACGGCGTCCTTGGCGTACCGGTCGGCCACCTTCTCGGGGTCACCGGTCTGCAGGGCGTCGTTCCACCCGTCGAAGAGCGCGGCGATCTCGTCCTTGCCCACCTTCTTCTCGTCCGCCGCCCCGGCCACACCGACACCGGCGGCGAACGTACCGACGCAAGCAATGACTGCGGCAGCACCGATGGCTATGCGCTTGCCTGTGGAACGACGGGTCATCGCAACTCCCTTGCGGGTCTGGGGTTACCGGAATCAGTGACTCCAGAGTCGCGAGGGGGTGGTTAGGGGTGGTGCAGGCGATGTACAGGGGTGATCCAAGACGGGGCCAACTTGCGCAGGGTTCTTGGGTGGCTACTTTCCGTCTTCGGGGGGCGGCTCCAGCAGGGGGGCGAAGTCCTGGCGGAGCTTTTGGACTTGGGGGGCGGTGGGGCCGAGCAGGTGCTCCCAGTCGGCGAGGAGGGGGAGGAGGACTTCGCGGGCACGGTCCGGGTCGTCCGCGGACTTCCAGAGCAAGGCAGCGAAGGACTCGCGAGCGCCCAGCGTGAACCTGTCCGTGGCGCCGCTTCCTCTTGTCAGGCTCTCGACATACTCCTCGTACATGGCCACGGCCCCCGCGTGGTCGCCTGCCCCATCCCTGACGAGTGCCAGCATCTGTCGCAGGCCCAGACTGACGTCGCTGTCCCTGCCCGTTGCTGCCACCGCCCTGACCAGCAGCTTCTCAATGTCGTCGCGCGCCTGCACCGCATAGCGGCCGGGATCCTGCTGGGCCAGGTCGGCCAGCACCTCGGCCTGGAGCGACCAGGCTTTCACCGACGTCGCGTCGTCGGCGCCCCATACCCGTTCGGCGTTCTTCGCGTTCCTGCCCGCCAGCCTCAAGGCATCCTTCAGTCGTCCCGCCCGCCGCATCGCGCCGGCCAGTTGCGCCCTCGCGGCAAAGGTCTCCGGGTGTCGGCGTCCGAATGTGTGCACGTGATCCGCGAGGTTCTGTTCGAAGAGCCTGATCGCACGGTCGTGCTCACCGGCGTAGCCGTAGGACCCGGCCAGGCTGTCACGGACGTTCAGTGTGAGTTCGTGACGTGGCCCGCACACCCGTTCCGCCGCCGCCAGGGCTCGCTCGTGCAGTTGGAGGGCGCGGGCGAGGTCGAGATGGACGTATCTGAGCCCGGCCAAGTTGTACAACCAGATCTCGACTTCGGTGTCGGTCTCCGGGGGGACGTGCGAGGCCAGGGAGTCGAAATGCGACAGCCACTGCAACACGGCGGCGATGTCCCGCACTCCGTTGCTCATTTTGAGGTTCTGGCACAGATCTTGGGGAGCGGTCGCGGAAGGTCACGTGAGCCGGGATTCCGATCATGCCAAGCTGGCGTTTACTGCGTCCGCTCTTCGGTCGTGAACGGTCCGGTTGTGGGGGCTACGCATGTGTCGACGACGGTGTTCTCGCCGGCCGCCGTGCCCTCCAAACAGAGCCGTCCGCCTTGGTCGCGCAGATCGAGGACGAACCGCGTGGCCGCACCGGACTGCTTGAGGTCGTGTATGCGTTCGTCGACGTAGCCGAGGTCGTTCAGAATCGTCCTGACCTTGGTTGGTGTGGGATCCACCAGATCCCAGAGTGCCTGGGCAATGCGCTCTTCATGGAGGGCGCTCGCACACCAGTCGCGAGCGTTCAACTCCACATCAGGACCCGCCGTGGGGGCGATGGGTTCCACGTCCGGCGGTATCTCGGCCGCACCAGTCGGCAGGGTCTGCGCCGGACCGGTCGGTGGTGCCTCTGGCGGTGCACTGGGGGGACACGACTGCGCGACCTTGTCCAGCATCGCCGTGAAGGCCGCGCTGGGCCGGACCTCAGCAGTGTCAGCAGGCTTGCTTTGCGGTCCGGCGCTTGTCTTCTCGGTGCCGCAGGCGGCGAGCGCCAGAGCGGCGAGAGCTGCTATCGCGAGCGTGAGCCGCGGGCGGCGCGGGGAGCTGGCAACCATGCTGGTCAGGGCAGAGGTTCGTCTCATGCGCCAAGTCTCCGATCAAGCCACCCCCAGCACGTGAGTACGCGTACTCACATGCAGGGGAGTACGCGCTCAGACCTCAATGAGACGTGACCAAACGTCAGTGAGATAGGACACCGTGTTCGATTGTGAGGGCCTGGGTTCGCGTGAGACCGCGTACGCCTCCTGCCAGACAGCCGAGAGTGACGCTCCGTCAGGTACAGGCTCATCTCTGTCACGCTCGTCCGCGGCCAATGACGGTGCTGGTCATGCGGGCCGACGCATCGTTCTGGGACTCTCTCGTGTTCGACGGGATCGACGACGTGGACGTCGAGGCGGTGTCCGCCGCTTTCGGCACGGTCGACGTGACGGCGAGAGGCAGGGGGGCCGGTGCCGCATGTCCGGACTGCGGCGGCTTCTCGGCCCGGGTGCACGACTCCTACCAGCGCAGGCTGAAGGATTTGCCGCTCGCCGGGCAGAGCGTCGTGATCCATCTGACGGTCCGACGCTTCATCTGCAGCACGACCACCTGTCCGCGCCGCACGTTCGCCGAGCCGTTCACGCAGCTGACCGCCCCGTATGCACGCTTCACCACGCGACTCGGCCATGTCCTGGAGCGCGTCGGGCTCGCACTCGCCGGACGAGCCGGCGCCCGGCTCCCGGGACATGACGTCCCGCAGTGCGGGCTGCAGCGCGACCGCGAGGTCCGCGAGACCGGCGTCGAGATCGGTCGGGGTCTCGGCGTTGATCCACCACACCGGGTTGTACGACCCCGTCCGCCCCGCCGCCCACCGCGCCGCGAGCGTCGACTTGCCGATGCCGCCCAGCCCGTGCACGGCCTGCACGACGACTCCGCCCACGTCCCTGAACGCCGTGTCCAGCAGCCCGAGTTCGCGATCACGCCCGACGAACAGGGCAGCTTTGTCAGGCAGGTTGACCAGCGCGTCCGGCGCCCGATCGGGCATCACGAAGGCCTCCGCGGGCAACGCCAGCGACTTCTCGGTGTACATCGCGACCGAGGCGTCCCCGCTGACCGCCTGCCTGATCGACTGCCCGGCGGCGATCGACCGTTCCCCCGACGCCTCCGCCGACGCGCCCATCAGGCGTCGCCCGTCGACGCCGAGCCGATGTCACCCCCGGCGGCGATGGAGCGGTCGCCGGAGGCGGTGACCGGTCCGTTCGCCGGCCGCGACGGCGGTGCGGGCAGGGTGGGCGGCGGCCCGGCGATGGCCCCGTCCCCGGTCGACGCGCTGCCGATGTTCCCGCCCGCGGCGATCGAACGCGTACCGCCCGCGTTCACAGCACCGCAGGTCGGAGCGGGCCCCGGTACCGGTGCCGGGCTCGGCGCCGGTCTGAGCAGGGCGTAGACCGTCACCGCCAGCCCGAGCAGCCCCGCCACTCCCCCGGCCGCACTCGCCCAGGGATCGGCCCCCTCGACATCCAGCACAGCCCCGACGACCAGCCCCGCCGCCCCCGCGGCACAGAGCCCGATCCCCGCCCACATCAACGCCTTCGCCCCGCTCGCCATACGGTCATCATCCCGCCGCCGATGACCCGGAGGCGAGGTTTTCGGGGGAGTTGGCGGCGGATGTAGGGGGGGTGGGACTAGTCAGCGAGCCTTTTGAGGGGGGTGGTGTCGAAGGTAATGCTTACCGGTTCGGGGAGCTGGACAGTGGCGCCGAGAGGGAGCTTCTCCTCGTGGCGGTACCGGCCGTCCTCGGGCTGGTTGAAGACGACGATCGAACGGTCGTCGCGGTCGATGAGGAGGCAGACGGGGATGCCTGCGGCTGCGTAGGCATCGGGCTTGTCGACTCGGTCACGCTGGTGTGTGTCGGAGTCGTGCGACGTGACTTCCACGGCCATGAGCACGCCCTCCGCTTCGGACCAGTCCCCATGCCCCTCGGGAAATCCGAACGGCGCGAGCACGCCGTCCGGGCGGGCGCGTCCCTTCCGATAGCTCTCGACCTTCATCCCGCGCTCGGCGTAGAGCCACAGCTCGGGGCGGTGCTGCATACACAGCCTCTGCAACCAGGCGATGATCTGGTCATGGTTGCCGTCGGTCACGTCCTTGACCTGGACCTTCCCCCTGATGAACTCCAACCGCACGGTTTCCGGGGCATGGCGTTCCAGTTCCTCGAACTCCTCGACGGTCATCTGCGGCCGGTCTTCGGTCCTGGGGGTCATGGTGTCGCCTCCTCGACACCATGGTGCCCCGACCGGTGCCTCCCGCACGCTCACCGCAGACCCGCAGCGCGGCGGAGTTCGTTGACGCGGTCGGTGACGTCGATGACCTCGTCCGCACCGGGCAGGCCGCCACCGCCGTCGCGCTGGCCGGGCAGGAACGTGTCGGGGACGTGCCCGTACATGACCACCGGCCCCTCCGCCTCGGCCTCCGCCAGGCATTCGCGGCACAGGCCGTTCACGATCTCCGTCGTCCGCTCGTCCCTCTCGCACACCGGACAGCACATGATCACGCGGGTGACTCGGGCCCGCTGTGCCGCTTTCTGCCGGATCTTCGCCTTCTTCGGGGGCATCTTGCTCTCCAGTCGGTTGCGGGCGAGTCCGCCCGGGTTGGTGACGGCGGGCGGCAGCCCGTCGGTCAGGGCCTTGGTGATGTCGTGGGGTGTCGCACCACGGGACAGCCACTCGGCGGCGAGGGGTTCGAGGGCGCGGCAGTCGCGGTCGGACAGCGGCATACGGGCGTCGGCGGTGCGGACTTCGGTGAGGGTCCGGTAGGCGGCGCTCTCGCTGGGCTGCTCGTCCGGCTCCGACTCCTCGGCCTCGGCAGGCGGTTCCTCCGCGTTCTCGACCCTCGCCAGGCCCGGCATGTAGTCCGCGGTCACGTCCTTGCCGTGGCGCTCCTCCGCGAACTCCGCCCACCACTCGGCCGACCTGCACGTACACGACCAGTACGTGCGCGTCACCCACCGCATCGAGTTGTCCTCGACGGTGATGTGCTCCTTGATCCAGCGCAGGTGGCCGGCGAAGGTGATGCGGCTCAGCGAACTGCGGACGGCCTGCTGGCCGTAACGGGGGTGTACGGCCGCGATCGCCTTGTAGCCCATCGCGTGGCCCTCTTCGAGATGGTCGATGAAGACGGCGATCTCGCGGTCACGGGGGCTCAGGTGTGCGAAGTCCGCGTCGGCGTGCGGGTCTTCGTCACCGGCGGGGCGTTTGCCGTAACCCGTTTTGGCCACGGGGTGGGACGGGGACGGCAGGGCGGGGCTAAGGTGTGGGGAAGCCACGATCGAAGGTTCCTCGATCTGTAGGTCAGGCCCCGGAGCCGGTGTTGGCGCACCGACCGGGGCCGAACTATTTGGTCGTTTGCCGCGAACCTAGAGCGGCCTCACGTTCCGGCGCAAGTCAATCACGGAACGTCACCCTTTCGAGGTAGGCGGCTTCAACTCACCTACTGGCTTGGTTGGTTGGGTTGCTTTCACCCATTCCCACAAACCCATGGAAGGGCTCGAAGCCCGAGGCTCAAGCCCCGGGCTGAACTGCGGAAACGAAGGCCTCCCAGGCGGGGGCGGTGAGGTGGAGTTCGGGGCCGGAGGGGAGCTTGGAGTCGCGGACGTGGATGCGAGTGGCGAACGCGACTTCGACACAGTTGCCGCCCTCGCTGTCGCTGTAGCTGGACCTGAACCAGTTCCGCTGATCACTCACCACTGTTCACCATCCGCTCGATGAAACGGGCCGACTCGTCCGGGCTGAGAGCCTGCGTGCGGATCATGCTAAGCCGCTCGGTCACACGGCTGACAACCCCCGGGTCGGCCGACATCTCGCTGACCAACGGGCCTTCCGCAAAAGCGAATCGCTCGTTGTCATTGGTCTCCAGGAGCACCATGGGTCCCTCCAGCGCGGCGGGGATGGCCCGTTCGAAGGGCAGCACCTGTACGACCACGTTGCGCATCCGGCCGACCTCCAGCAGTCGGCGTAGCTGTTCGGCGTCTACCTGCGGGGCACGCAGGACGGCCTCGTAGAGGACGAAGCTCAGCCCCACGGTCGGCTTCTGCTGGGTGAGGAGGGACTGCCGCTCGATGCGGGCGGCGATCCGTTCCTCGACCACGTCCTCGTCCAGGGGCGGGGTGCGATTGTCGATGAGGGCACGGGCGTACCCCCGGGTCTGCAAGAGGCCCGGCATCAGGGAGACTTCGTACGTCCAGAGGCTGGTCGCCTCCTTCTCCCGTTCCATGAAATTCTGCGCTCGCGCGGGGAACCGCTCCAGGTTCACGAACGGCTTGCCCGCGCTCAGCAACCCCTCCGCGCCGCACATTTCGTCGGCCACGTCGAGGACGCGTGGCATGGGCCGGCGTGCTCCGCGTTCCATGGACGCGATGGTGTCCGGGGAGTAGTTGGAGGCCGCGGCGAGCTGCTCGCGGGTGATGTCCGCCTTCGCGCGCCAGCGCTTCAACTGGTCGCCGCTGTAACGCCAGGCGGCGGGCAGCTGGTTGTTGCTGTGGGTGTCCGACACGATCGCCACCTCCGACCGGGCGCACCCCTTCGTGCACCCCTTCCGGCTAACTACCCAGAGTAGCCGGAGGTGCGACGGCGCGTGGTCAGGTCACGTCAACCGTCAACGACGCACGGCGGAGTACGGCCACACTGTCGGGCGCGGTCTGCGGAGCCGTCGTGTCGACGAGGCGGATCATGAGCGGGGTCGAGCCGCGGGGGCCTTCGGGGAGGGCGCGCAGGCGGTAGCGGTCGGTGCGGGCGGCATCGACGGGCAAGGGGGTGCCGTCCGGGTAGAGGTAGTGCGGGTAGACGTCGTTCGCGACGCGGAGGTCGGCTCGTTGCCAGGCGCCGGTGGCCGGGTTGCGGCGTTCCAGGACGAGGCCGCCCGCGTCCGCCCCGGCACCTTCGCCGATCAGCATCTCCATCTGGAGGGCGATGTGGAGCTGGTCGTAGGCCCGGGTGTTGCCGTTGCGGACGGTGACCGTGAACTCCTGTGCCGCGCCGCCTCGTTGGAGGGTGATCCGGCCGCCCGGGGTGGAGGCGTACATGCCGAGGGCGGTCGGGGTGACGGGGCGGGTCGTCCGGGCCGGGGGCGGCGAGGACGGTGTCGGCGAGGTGCGGCGGGGAGCGGGCGGCGACGGGGACGCCGTAGGCGACGGGCTCTCCGAGGCGGCCTCGGTCGGTGTCGCAGGAGCGGAGGTGGACGCCGTCGCCGTAGACCCTGTCGCCGTGGGTGATGCCTCGATCCTGGCTGCCGTGTCCTCCGGACCGCAGCCCATCAGCAGCATGCCGCCCACGGCCAGCGTCGCCGCCGCTCCCCGTCGTCCGTGCCGCACGTCGTCCCCTGGTTCCGGTCGTCCTGATCCGATCACCGTACGGGGCGTCACGGCGCTGAACGGCAACGCCGAGGTATCACTTCGGCTCGACCTTCCGCTCCGCCTCATGGGCCTCATCGGGCTCGCTCGGGGCGACCCGTGTGCAGTGCATCGTCGACTGCCACCTCCGGTCACGAAGAAGGGACGCGACGTAGTCGTGCCGGACGCCGGGGGCGATCTTGCGAAGGCGAGTGGTGACGTAGCGCCGGCGGCCAACGGTGCGGCGCCCCCCTCCAGGGACGATTTGGCCAGACCGAGGGTCGCGACGAGCACGCCCGCCAGGGTCCACACATTGAGCGTGGTGTTGTACCAGGGCTCGAAGTCGGCATTCATCGCGGAAGGATGCCGCACGCTCCTGCATCGGAGGGCGGGGTGCGGGCTCGCCGCACCGGGAGACTCCGAGGTCACGACGGGGGCAACCCTGAAACGTTCTAGGTAGTGCTCCTGCCCTCTTCCCGTCAGAGTGTTGAGTGCGCTGCCACGGGGGACGGCGCGGCTATCGAGGGAGCTGTCACACCATGAGGCGCGCACTGGCCTGCGCTGTTGCGGGTCTGGTCACGGGGATCGCCGTGTTCACTGCGGTCGGCTGCACTGCGGACACCGCGGGCACGGCAGGCACCACGGGTGATGCCCGCGGCCGGAGTCAGGAACGGGAGCCGACCGACGCCGAACGGGTCCTGCTCCGGCGCGCGGAGGAGACGCTCGTCAAGAAGTGCATGGAGTCAAAGGGCTTCAAGTACTGGGTGTGGCACATTCCAACCGTGGACGCCCTCAAGGGCGGCGGTTACGTCCTGACCGACGTCAACTGGGCGAAGAAGCACGGTTACGGCAGCCGCTTCGAGAGGAAGTTGCTGACCGCGCAGCGCGACGACCCGAACCACGCCTACGTCAACGCGATGCCGCGCAAGGACCGCATCCGCTACAGCAAGGCGCTGGAAGGCGACGCGTCGCACGGCATGCTGACGGCCGAGCTGCCCGGCGGCGGTGCCGTGCAGACCCCCCGTGACAGTTGCCAGGCCGAGGCCAAGGGCCGGCTCTACGGCGACTTCGAGACCTGGTTCAAGGTTGAAAAGGTGGCCACCAACCTCACCGCTTTGTACGTGCCGGACCTCCTCAAGGACAAGCGCTTCGCAAGCGCGGTCACGGCATGGTCGGCGTGCATGCGCGAGGCGGGTCACGACTACGCCGACCCGCCGAAGATCCGCGCGAAGCTTCCGAAACTCAAGAAGGGCCTGAGCACCGAGAAGGCGTATGCCATCGAGGTGGAACTCGCGACCGCCGAAGCCGCCTGTGCCACCGAAACACCGCTGGCCGACACAGCACGCACGCTGCAGACCGAATACCGCACCGAGAAGCTCAAGCCGTACAGCGCGGACATCGCCGCCTATCAGCGTATGAGCCGCTCCGCGCTGGACCGGGCCGAGGACATCATCGGCCCGACAGCCTGACCCCGCGGAGCAGCATCGCCGGACTCCCCGGGCATTCCCGACTTCCGCGGTGTCCCCACTGCGGAACCTCCCCCCTTCAGTGAACCGAACAAGGAGTGATGCGTCATGCGCAAAACCTTGGCGACAGCCGCCGTTCTGGGCCTCGCGGGTCTCGGAGTACTCGTTCCGACCACCAGCGCCCAGGCCTCCGAGAACTGCAACCTTGAATGGCACGGCGCCATGTCGGGCCACTTCTACGCCTACGACGGTGCCAACTGCGTCTACATCCTCGGCCATACGGCCAGCTGGGACTCGGACTGGGGCAACAGCACCGGCCCCTTCCAGGGCGGTGACACCAACGACGCGCGGTCGATCCTGCACAAGGGGACCAGCGGCCTGGCCGTCCAGGTGTTCAACGGGACGGGGCAGGACTGGGGCGGCGGCCACACCTGCATCAAGAAGTCTGAGAAGTACATGAGCGACCTGGACGGGTTCACCTTCACCAGCGGCGCGTCCGTGAGCAACGGCATCAGCTCCCACCGGTGGGTGGAGGAGAGCAAGTGCGGCAAGTTCCTTGACTCCTGAGCTGACACGTTTCCCGCGCGGGTAACCCGTGCCTGCGCCCCGTGGCCCGCTGGTCAGCCTCCGCCGGGCCACGGGGGCGGGCGCCCTACACCAAGCACACTCCTGCGGGCTAAACACGGCCGCCCGCGTAGCCCAGGCCCCGCCGACGCCATGCGCGGACGTGGCCTCAGCGACAGCCGCCTCGCCGCCGGCTCCGGCGTCAACCGGCAGACCATCACCAACGTCCTGGCGCTCAACCGAGGAGTTCCGCGAAGTATTCGTGACTGTCGGCGTTGAAGACTGCTTTCCTGGGGTCATTTATGGCCAGGGTGAGGCAGGCAGCGGTGCCGGTCGGGCACGGCAAACAGCGGAGCAATCCAGAACCTGCTGCACAGCCAGACCGTCCGGGCGTTGGGATAGGTGTATGCAAACCACCCCGGACGGCAGCCCGTCCCAGTGAGGTCGTAGGTCAATGGCAGAGGAATGAAACAAGGGGCCGCCAGGGTCGTCCTGATCCCATCGGAGTGCATCGTGACTGCGTTGTACAGCGGCAGCCCTCCCATGAAGTCGAACAGAGCGCTGTTGAAGCCGAACCATCTCCGATAGTGCTGGTTGGCACTGGGATTGGTACCCGTCAGCTGGGCAACGGCCTTCGCTGCCACGCTGGCCGCATGCGTATGCGCGGTTCGAGTGGCCAGCGCTGAGCCGGTGTCCCGCCGACCAGGACGGGATGCGGCGGCAGGGATTCAGCCTCGAAGTAGGCCTCGGGACGCCCCTGGGCCTGGTCCCGCTGCTGCGCCGCTCCTGCCCCGAGGGGGCCGACGGCTACGGCGGCTCCTACCAGGTGAACCTGGACGACGCCTCGCTGATCACCCAGTAGAGCGCGGTCAGGTCGGAGGGGATCGGCGTCAGGTCCACGAGTGCGTCCGTCGCCAGGTGACTGTCGTCGGTTGCGAGCATCACGGCGTTGTGGCCGGGCGGGAAGCCGTGCGTCGGGGGAAGGACCGAGAGACCGTACAGTGGCAGACCCGCTACTTCAGCTGGCGCAGCCCCAGTGGGCCCGCGATTTCCTCGGCCATGACCTTGCCGGCCTCGAATTCCAGGGTTTCGTCGCCCATGGACTGGTCGGTGTCGAGGCCGTCCAGTTCCTCCAGGGGCTGGTTGAGGCGGACGTGGGCGAGGACGGACTGGAGGGCGCGGAGGGTGGCCGAGGCGGTGGAGCCCCAGTTGGAGAAGTAGGAGAACTGCCACCACCACAGGGCTTCGGTGGTGCGCCCGGAGCGGTAGTGGGCCATGCCGTGGCGCAGGTCGGTGATGACGTCGGCGAGGTCGTCGGAGATACGGGCCGGGACCGGGGCCTTGCGGGGCTCGTAGGGGTCGAAGACCTCCGAGTAGACGTCCACCGGCTCCAGGAGGCGGGCCAGGTTCTCGCGGAGTTCGTCCACGTCCGGCTCGGGGCCCAGATCGGGCTCGTAGCGCTCCTCGGGGACGATGTCCTCGTGGGCGCCCAGGCGGCCGCCGGCCAGCAGCAGCTGGGAGACCTCCAGGAGGAGGAAGGGGATGGCCGATTCCGGCTCGTCGCCCTTGGCCACCTCGGTGACCGCTACGAGAAAGCTCTCTACCTGGTCCGCGATCTGGACCGCGAAGTCGTCCGGGTCCTGCGTGGTCGCGTGCAGCGTGGCGTCAGACATCTAGGAGTCGTCTCCCCTCGAAGGCGCGGCCGAGGGTCACCTCGTCCGCGTATTCCAGGTCGCCACCCACCGGGAGGCCGCTGGCCAGGCGGGTGACCTTGAGGCCCATGGGCTTGATCATGCGGGCGAGGTACGTGGCCGTGGCCTCGCCTTCCAGATTCGGGTCCGTGGCCAGGATCAGTTCCGTGACGGTCCCGTCGGCCAACCGCGCGAGAAGTTCTCGTATACGCAGGTCGTCGGGTCCGACGCCCTCGATGGGGCTGATCGCTCCGCCCAGGACGTGGTAGCGGCCGCGGAACTCACGGGTGCGCTCGATCGCCACCACGTCCTTGGGCTCCTCCACCACGCAGATGACCGCGGGGTCGCGGCGGGTGTCGCGGCAGATGTTGCACAGCTCCTCCTGCGCGACGTTTCCGCAGGTCGCGCAGAAGCGGACCTTCGCCTTGACCTCCATGAGGGCCTGCGCGAGGCGCCGTACGTCCGTCGGTTCCGCCTGGAGGATGTGGAAGGCGATCCGCTGCGCGCTCTTGGGACCGACGCCGGGCAGCCGACCCAGCTCGTCGATCAGGTCCTGGACCACGCCTTCGTACAACGGACTGCCGTCCTTCCTGAGATTCCTTCACTACGTACGGTAGACGGCGGACGCCTGTCTTAGAAAGGCAGACCGGGGATACCGGTGCCGCCGCCCAGGCCCTGGGCCAGCGGGCCCAGCTTCTGCTGCTGGAGCGTCTGGGCGTTCTCGTTGGCCGCGTGGACGGCCGCGACGATCAGGTCGGCGAGGGTCTCGGTGTCCTCGGGGTCCACCGCCTTCGGGTCGATCTTGAGGGCGCGCAGCTCGCCGGCGCCGGTGACGGTCGCCTTGACCAGGCCGCCGCCGGCCTGGCCGTCGACCTCCGTGCGCGCCAGTTCTTCCTGGGCGTTCGCCAGGTCCTGCTGCATCTTCTGGGCCTGCTGGAGCAGCTGCTGCATGTTGGGCTGGCCACCACCGGGGATCACGATCAGCTCCTGTGTCTGCGGGGGGTGTTCTGGGGGGTGCTCTGGGGATCTTTTTCCGTCTGGCACGAGCCTACGTGGTCCGGTCGGGCATCGCCCCGGCACTCTTTCGAGTGAGTCGAATGTCAGGCCTATACCTGATCAAGGGCCACTTCCGAGCGGAAAAGCGGCGAAAGGCCTCCCTTCGCCACCCATTGGGCGGTAGGAAGGGTCCGGCGCATCAGCACCATGCGTCACGCAACGTGGTCGGTCGGTCGGTTCGGTTTCGGTATCGGTATCGGGTCAGGTAGCAGACAGCAGGTAGGGAGTGCCGGGTGGGTCAGCCGGAGATGCAGCCCGAGGGGCCGCCTCACGACGGGCGGGGCGGCGAGGGCCGTGAGGGCGCCGCCGGGCTGCGGCCGGGCGATCTGACGGGGCGGGCGTTCCCCAACGGCGACTGGGGCGAGCCCGCGGAACGGCTGGACGAGCTGTACCGGTGGGTGGAGCGCGGGGCGCTGGACACGGCGGCCTGGTATCTCGCGGACCGGGTGTGGAAGCGGCGGGGGGCGCGGGTGCTGCGGGGCGGGGCGGCGGTGGGGGCGGTGTGCGGGGCCGCACTGCCGTTGCTGGATCTGACCGGGGTGGTCGGCGGGGTGGCGCCTTGGGGGTATCTGGCGCTGCTGCTCGCCGTGGCGTGTGTGGGGGTCGACCGGTTCTTCGGGGTGACGTCCGGGTGGATAAGGGACGTGGCTACGGCGCAGGCGGTGCAGCGGCGGCTTCAGGTGCTGCAGTTCGACTGGGCGTCGGAGAGTGTGCGGGAGGTTCTGGGGCCGACGGAGGGGACCGCGAGTGAGGCGGCCGATCGGTGTCTCGGTGTGCTGCGGAGGTTTTCGGAGGACGTGACGGAGTTGGTGCGGACGGAGACGGCGGACTGGATGGTCGAGTTCCGGACCGGGTCCGCGCCGATGGGGATTCAGGGGGCGGTCGTCGGGGGCGGGCGTCCCGACGGGAACGTCGTCCAGGGCCGCTTTCCGATGCCGCCCGGGGGCGGTGGGCCTGCCCGGCCCAACATGCCCCGGCAGCGGCCGCCGGAGCCGAGGTGAACACGGCGCCGTGGGTGTGTGCGGGGGGGTGGGTCGCGCATCCCGGCGCTATCGGGGTGCCGCCTGCGCCCACCCGTGCCGCCCCAGGCGGCACGCATGCCCGCAGGCTGAGCCGTAGAGCCGGAGGCTAGTCGTGGCAGAGGGGTTGGCCCTCTGGGGTGGAGCAGGGGACGTGGGTGTGGTTGCGGATGGTGGGTTCGCCGTTGTTGGTGATGTAGGTGAGGAAGCTGGAGGCGAGGGAGCCGGTGGGTGGGGTGCCGTGGGTGTAGGCGTACTCCACGCCGCGGTAGGGGTAGGGACTCGCGTCGTGTTCGATCGCGTTCAGCGAGGCCTCGTGGCCGTCGAGCGCGACGCGCTTGACGCCGGTCCGGTCCGTCGCGAGGTTGAGCTCGCTGTACCCGATCGCACCCCGCGTCTCCGCGACCGTCCGCAGGACGTCCTCCGTGGAGTCCAGTTCGCAGCGGTCCGGCGCCGAGCGGTCCGTGTCGGTGGCGCAGTCCAGTGAGGTGCTGGGCACCCCCTCCCACGCACCGCCGAGCACCCGGTCCTGGAAGACCTGCCGCGTGCCGGAGTCGGCGTCACGGCTGACCAGCACGACCCGCCAGTGCGGAAGGGACGGGTCCAGCTCGTCCCAGTAGGCGACCTCACCTGCGTAGACGCGCCGCACGTCGGTCAGGGACAGGCCGCCGCGCGGGAGGGTGAGGCCGTCGTTGACGACGAGGGTGAAGACGGACAGGGCGACGGGCAGCGGGCGCAGATCGCCGTTGACGCGTTTGCTGCGGCCGTCGTGGAAGGCGATCATCGACGACCGTACGGACTTCGACTCGCCCTCCAGCGCGGCGAGTTCGCCCACCCCCGCCGCACTGCCCCGCGCCTCCACCTCGATGTCGGCGCCCTCGCAGTCCTTCTCGTACTGTTCCGCCAGTTCCTCGACGACGGGCGCGAACGCGGTCGAGCCGGTGATCGTCAACGAACCCTGCTCGCACCCGAGCGGCGGCGGCGTGTCGTCCCGTACGACGACGATGGTCGAGAGGGTGAGCACGGACACCGTGAGCATGAGCGTGATCCACCGGGCCGCCCGGCTGAACAGCGGCGGCGTGTCGTCCGGGGTCGCACTGCGGTTGGGGTGCACCTCGCCGTCGCGGATACCGCCCACGATCCGGATGTCGCAGCCCACGTCCCCGCCGGACAGCAGCACGAGCAGCTTGAAGTGCTCACCGCGGTTGAGCGGGACGCGGGGGATGCGCAGGGTGTTGCCGCCGGGGTCGTAGCCGAAGCCCGCGTGCGGGGTGAAGTGGCTCATCAGGTGGTCGGTGCCGGTCGGCTGGGTGACCGAGACGCCGTGGATGTTGCGGTCGGTGAACTCCGCGGTGAGGCCGTGGAGTTCACGGCTCGTGTAGTCGTCGTGGCCGATGCTCTGCGAGCCGTCGTTCTCGATGCGCAGGAGTACGAGGGTGGCCTGGTGCATGCCGGGGGCCTCGTCGAAGAGGCCGAGGCGGACGTTGGCCCGGCCGGAGGTGACGCCGTCGCCGATCGGGTTGTCCATCTGGACGCGGTATCCGATGCGTTTGCGGCGTGGCACGCGGCGCTCGTACCAGACCATGACGGCCGAGGCCACGATGCCGGCCAGTGCCGTGGCCACGGCTATGACGTTCTCTGCGCTCAGCAACTCCACTGGGTGCCCCCGCCACTCCCCAGCCGGACAAGTGTGCGGTCACCTTACGGTCGGCGGGCGGGATATTCCGGTCGCGTCCGCGGATGTTCGCCCAGCGTTCAACTAGCTTGCGGCACAGATGAGTTACTCACCCTCTGGTGTACGTCAGGCTCTCTCCGCTGCTGATGTTCACTCGCTTCAGGGTGCCGTCTCCGAGGAGCGTGAGCCGCGTGGCCTCGCCCGGTGTGCAGGAGGTGGCCGGTTCGCCGACGGTGACGCTGGACGGGCCGATCTCCAACGGGCCGCCTGCCGAGAGCACGTCGTCCAGCCGCGCCGTGAACACGCAGTGGTATGCCGGACCGTCGGCGACGAGGGAGAGGACGGTGTCGCCCACCTCGCCCTGTTGGAGGGTGAGTTCGCGGGTGTGGTGACCGGCGGCGTTGTCGATGGTGGTGAACCAGGTGCCCAGGAAGGCGGACGGAACGGTTCCCACGTCCGCGGCGGAGGCTGAGGCGGATTCCGTGGGAGCCGGTGGCTCCGAGGTCGGGTCCGGGGCCGGGGCCACGGGGGCGCTCACCGTCGGGGACGCCGTGGCTCCGCCGCCCGCCTCCTCCTGCTCACCGCCGCTCATCAGGGCGTACACCGATCCACCGGCCCCGAGGGCCACGACCAGGGCGACCACGACAAGCAGCGCCGTCGAACGACCACTGCGGCGGTGCGGCTCCTCGGGCGGAGCGACCGGGCCGTAGTACGGCATCGTGGGCGGACCGTAGGGCGGGGTCGACCCGTACGGCGACTGCGGCGGCGGTGGCGACTGCGGTGGCTGCGGATAGCCGTACGCCGGATGCGTGGGCGCGGCGCCGAACCCCCTGCCCGGCGGAGCCGTCGGCGGGGGCGCCCCCTGCCCGGTCACCATCGTCGGCAGATGGTCCAACCCCCCGCCCACCCCTGGCTCCCCCGGCGCGGGCGGCCCCTCCCCCGGCACCGCGTCACCGACCGCCGCATGCTCCGGAGTCCCGGCCGGACGCCCGGCCGAACCGGCACCCGGACTCTCTGCCGAACCGGCACCCGAACGCCCCGCCGCACCCACAGCCGGTCCCCCGACCGAACCGGCAGCCGAACGCCCCGCCGGGCTTCCCGCCGGAGACGCAGGCGGACTTCCTGCCGGGCTCCCCTCCGGCCTCCCTGCCGGGGACGCAGCCGGACCCCCGACCACGCCTCCCGCCGGATTCGCAGCCGCCCCACCGACCGGGCCTCCCGCCGAAGCCGCACCCGGCGTCCCCGCCGAAGCGGCAGCCGGACCCCCCGTCGCCCTGCCCGCCCCCGCCCCCGTCTCCGTCCCACCCGGCCCCTCCGTGTCCAGCAACCGCACCGCGTGCCGCCCGAGTTGGGCGACCAGGGCGCTCGGGAGCCACGGGTCGCGGGAGCGGCCGCCGGAGACGGTGTCGTCGGCGCCGGTGCGGGCGAGGATGCGGTCGAGGCCGGGACGGGCCGCCGGGTCCTTGCGCAGGCAGTCGCGTACCAGGTCGGCGATGCCCTCGGGGACCCCGGTCAGGTCGGGCTCCTCCTGGGCGATGCGGAACATCAGGGCGTGGACGCCGCTGCTCTCGGTACCGAAGGGCAGGCGGCCGGTCGCGGCGTAGGCGAGGACGGAGCCGAGGCAGAAGACGTCGCAGGCGGGCGTGATGCGGTCGCCGCGCACCTGCTCGGGTGCCATGAAGCCGGGCGAGCCGACGAGCGCGCCGGTGTGGGTGAGTCCGCCGTCGGTCACGGTCTCCAACGCCCGTGCGATCCCGAAGTCGATGACGCGGGGCCCGTCGATGGTGACGAGGACGTTGGAGGGCTTCAGGTCGCGGTGGACGATCCCGGCGGCGTGGATGTCCTTCAGGGCGTGGGCGAGTCCGGCGCCGAGGATGCGGACGGACCGTTCGGGCAGCGCGCCGTGGTCGTGTCCGACGACCTGCTGGAGGCTGGGCCCGGCGACGTACCCGGTGGCCACCCAGGGGACGGCGGCCTCGGTGTCCGCGTCCAGCACGGGCGCGGTCCAGTGGCCGCCGACCTGCCGCGCGGCCTGCACCTCCTGCCGGAACCGGGCGCGGAACTCCTCCTGCGCGGCCAGTTCCTCCCGTACGAGCTTGACGGCGACCGTGCGCCCGCGCTGCGACCGGGCGAGATACACCTGCCCCATCCCGCCGGCCCCGAGCCGCGCGAGCAGCCGGTATGCCCCGATCTGCTGCGGATCTCCCGCCCCCAGCCCGTCCATGGCAGGCCCTCCCCCCGAAACGCCTTGTGCGACGACCACGATAGTGCGGGCATACGGGGAGGTGAGGGCGGTGCCGTCTACGGTTCCGTAACAGCGGTGGCCGTCTGCTCAAGCACCTTGGACAGACGCTCCAGAATCCGTACGGCGTCGGCGAGTTCAGCCTCGCCGAAGGCGTCCGCGAGCCGGTCGGCGAAGGCGGCGTGGCCGGGGTCGATCCGGGCCACGGCGGCGCGGCCCGCCTCCGTGGGCGCGACGAGTTTGGCGCGGCGGTGGGCGGGGTTGGGCCGGTACTCGGCCAGCCCCCGCTCGACCAGCAGATCGGCGATCCGCTGCACGCTCTGCCGGGTGATGCCCATCTCGCGGGCGATCCCGGACACCGGCAGCGGCTCGCGCAGCACCGCGCCGAGTACCTGCCACCAGGCGGCGGTGAGCCCGGAGGGCTTGGCCAACTCCTCTGCAACGGCGAGGAATTGGCCGTTGAGCCGGAAGACCCCGAGCGCGCTGCGGCTGAACAGCTCCTGCCGCTCGCGGCTCATCCCAGCGCCCCCGCCTTCTCCAGTACGGCGTAGGCCTCGGCGTCGGAGTCGTGGAACAGCCGGTACCAGGCGTCCAGCACCTCACCCTCGTACACCCCGAGGAGCCCGAAGACCTCGCGCGCGAAGGCGACGGGTTCGGTGGGGCCGGCCGTGACGAGGTTGCCGTCGGTGACGGCGTCGGCGTCGCGGTAGCGGGAGCCGCCCGCGTATCCGGTGGCGGCCAGGTAGAAGGAGACGGCGCTGGTGTGGTCCCGGCCGTCGAGCAGCCCCTCCCTCGCCAGTCCGGCGGTCGCCCCGCAGATCGCGGCGACGGGCACGCCCGCGTCGAGGAACGCGCGGGCCTTGCGGGCGAAGGGCGCGAGCGCGTCGGAGGTGTCCCAGAGGTCGGCGCCCGGCAGGATCAGCAGCGAGCTGTCCTCGGGGCGTACGTCGTCCAGGGCGAGGTCGGGCAGGACGCGCAGCCCGCCGATGCTGCGGACGGGCTGAGCGGAGGGGCCCAGAGTCCGGATCTCGTACCCGGCTCGGGCGAGGTGGGCGGTGGCGTGCCCCGTCTCCCAGTCGGCGTAGGTGTCGTAGACGGCGAGGTGTACGGGCTTGGGCGTCATGGTGCTGCTGCCTCCTCGGACCGGTTCTTTATGACAGCATCCTGTCATTGAGACAGCATGCTGTCAATGGATTCATCCCGGGAAGCCGCCGTGCGACAACCTGTCGCGGAAAGCCGCGTCCCACAGACAGGACGCCGATACCGCTTCCGCATCGCGGACATTTACGCTCGCGGGCATGACCCCTCAGCCAAACCCCGAGGTCGGCGCCGCTGTGAAGGCCGCGGACCGTGCGCATGTCTTCCACTCCTGGTCCGCCCAGGAGCTCATCGACCCGCTCGCCGTCGCCGGCGCGGAGGGGTCGTACTTCTGGGACTACGACGGCAAGCGGTACCTCGACTTCACCAGCGGGCTCGTCTACACGAACATCGGCTACCAGCACCCCAAGGTCGTCGCCGCGATCCAGGAGCAGGCCGCGAGGATGACGACCTTCGCGCCCGCGTTCGCCGTCGAGGCGCGGTCGGAGGCGGCCCGGCTCATCGCCGAGCGGACGCCGGGCGACCTGGACAAGATCTTCTTCACCAACGGTGGCGCCGACGCCGTCGAGCACGCGGTGCGCATGGCCCGGCTGCACACGGGCCGTACCAAGGTGCTGTCGGCGTACCGGTCGTACCACGGCGGTACGCAGCAGGCCGTGAACCTCACCGGCGACCCCCGGCGCTGGGCCTCCGACAGCGCCTCCGCCGGGGTCGTGCACTTCTGGGCGCCCTTCCTGTACCGGTCGCGGTTCTACGCCGAGACCGAGGAGCAGGAGTGTGCGCGGGCGCTGGAGCACCTGGAGACGACGATCGCCTTCGAGGGGCCGGGCACCGTTGCCGCGATCGTGCTGGAGACGATTCCGGGGACCGCGGGGATCATGGTGCCGCCGGCGGGCTATCTCGCCGGGGTCCGGGAGATCTGCGACAAGTACGGGATCGTCTTCGTCCTCGACGAGGTCATGGCCGGGTTCGGGCGGACCGGCGAGTGGTTCGCGGCCGACCTGTTCGGGGTGGTGCCCGACCTGATGACCTTCGCGAAGGGTGTGAACTCCGGGTACGTGCCGCTGGGCGGTGTCGCCATCTCGGGGGCCATCGCGGAGACGTTCGCGAAGCGGGCGTACCCGGGTGGGCTGACGTACTCCGGACATCCGCTGGCCTGTGCCGCCGCCGTCGCGACGATCAACGTCATGGCGGAGGAGGGGGTCGTCGAGAACGCCCGTGATCTCGGGGCGTCCGTCGTCGGGCCCGCGCTGCGGGAGCTGGCCGAGCGGCATGTGTCCGTGGGCGAGGTGCGCGGGGTCGGCATGTTCTGGGCGCTCGACCTGGTGAAGAGCCAGGAGACTCGGGAGCCGTTGGTGCCGTACAACGCGGCGGGGGAGGCGAACGCGCCCATGGCGGCGTTCGCGGCTGCCGCGAAGAAGGGTGGGATCTGGCCCTTCGTGAACATGAACCGTACGCATGTCGTGCCGCCGTGCAACGTGAGTGAGGCGGAGCTGAAGGAGGGGCTCGCTGCGCTGGACGCTGCGCTGACGGTGGCCGACGAGTTCACGCAGTAGCGGGGCCGGCGTGGGGGGGTGGGTCGCGCAGCCCGGCGCTTACGGGGTGCCGCCTGCGCCCACCCGTGCCGCCCCAGCGGCACGACTGCCCGCAGCCTGGACGGCGCCCCGACAGGGGCGCGGGGAACTGCGCGAGCAACCCCCACCCACCCGCGGACGAAAACGCACTCGGTCGGCGTCTCCGGCGAACGCGTAAGGTGGCGTGCTCGTAGAGATAGACGTGCATGCCACCCGCGCGACGAGGAGACGCCCCGACCATGCCCGGCCCCAGCGGCAACGGCGCCGTGACCCGAAGCACCCTGCGGCAGCAGATCGCGGACGCGCTGCGGGACGAGGTGCTGGCCGGCCGGCTCCAGCCGGGGCAGGAGTTCACGGTCAAGGAGATCGCCGAGCAGTACGGCGTCTCCGCCACCCCCGTCCGCGAAGCCCTCGTGGACCTCTCCGCGCAGGGCCTGCTGGAAGCCGACCAGCACCGCGGCTTCCGCGTGCACGAGTACTCGGCCGAGGACTACCGGGGCATCATCGAGGCCCGCAGCCTCGTCACCGACGGGATGTTCCAGGCGCTCGACGACGGGCGCAAGGGGTACCAGGAGCCCGGTGACCCCCGTACCGCCGCCGCCCTCGCCGGCGTCCGCCGCCGCGGCGAAGAGGCCCAGCGCGCCGCCGCCGCCGGCGACCTCACCGTCCTCATCGGCTACGACCTGCGCTTCTGGCGCGAGCTCAGCTCCCTCTTCGGCAACCCCTACCTCACCGACTTCCTCCACCGGCTGCGCGTGCAGTCGTGGGTCTGTGCCGTCCAGCGGCTGCGTCTGCTCACCGAGCTCCGCGGCGAGCTGTGGTCCGGCCACACCGAACTCGTCGACGCCCTGTCGCGGCGCGACATCGCGGCCGCCCGCTCGATCATCGCCGCGTACAACGCCCACTCCCTCGCCCTGATCGAACGACTCGCGCCTTGAGGGATGGGTATGGGACCGGAACCACCGGGTTTCACCCCGACCCGCACCGACTACCCTTCCCTGACCACACTGCCGCACCGCGCTACGCGAGGAGTCCTCTTTTGGCCTGTGACCTGTGGCTGGTACCGCTCGTCGACGTGTTGTGCCACACCCCCGACAACCCGTTCGCCGAGGAACTCGCGCAATACAACAAGGTGCTCGCCGAGGCCGGGCTCCCGCCGGTGCCGGTGTACCAGTACATGCCGGGCCTGTCCGGCGAGGTCGCCCCGGTGGCCGGCTTCGACTACGACGCCCTGCACTTCCTGCGCCGCGCGTATCTGCTCCAGGTGTGCGGGCTGCCGGTGACGCCGGTGGACGAACTCGGCGGCGACTACGAGCAGCTCCTGGAGATGTTCGAGACGACGGCCCAGCAGTCCCACCTGGTCTGGCACTACGACCACGCGGGCGCCTACGTCCCCGTCGACTTCCCGCACCCCCTCTCCAGCGACGAACTCCTCGCGGGCGGCGGCCCCCTGGGCTCCTCCCAGACCCTGCTGAGGGAACTGGAGCTGGTGGCCCCGACCATCGGCATCGACCCGGCCAACCCCCCGGCGCCCCCGCAACCGCCCCTCGCCCCGACGGACTTGGAGGAACCGGCCGTCCCCGCCCCCTACGACCCCAGCCCCTTCGCCCGCGAACGCCACGTCTGGCTCGGCCTGCACGCGGCGG
This sequence comes from Streptomyces sp. TRM68416, assembly GCF_014596915.1. Taxonomy (GTDB): domain Bacteria; phylum Actinomycetota; class Actinomycetes; order Streptomycetales; family Streptomycetaceae; genus Streptomyces. The sequence goes on along the minus strand of NZ_JACVWU010000004.1, from coordinate 162,000 downwards.
CGACACGGAGTCTGGCCCAGGGCTCGATGATCATCTTCAGCTGAGGGACACCTGCGGGACAGGTGCCCCTACCTGCTGGTCCCGTCAGCTCTGCTCGACGATGCGGATGGTGCGGATGCCGGTGCCGCGGTAGCGCGTCGGTGTCCTGGTCAGGACAGGGCGACCGCGCGGCCACTCAACGGTGGGCAGGGCGAGATGCAGCACATGCGCACCACTCCAGTCGGGATCGTCCTTGCCCTCGTCCGCGGGTGCTGCCGTCCGCAGGCGTTTGCCCACGGCGGCCGCCGCCGCGAAGTCGAGCGCCATCCACGTCCGCGACTCCAAAGCCCCCGACGGCCCCGTCCTCACCCTCTCCGACGACGCCTGGTCCGCGTTCCTCCGGGGCTACGGGACCGACACCTGCGTATAGGGGCTGTTGGGCGCCGCGAGCAAACGGGAGAAGGGCGCTCCCTCGGAAAGGGGCGCCCTTCACCACACGTACGTCCTGTACGTCCTACAGGAACGAGTTGATCTCGATCGTCTCGTCCCGGCCCGGGCCCACGCCGATCGCGGAGATCGGGGCGCCGGACATCTCCTCCAGCGCCTTGACGTAGTTCTGGGCGTTCTTGGGGAGGTCGGCGAAGGTCTTGGCCTTCGTGATGTCCTCCGACCAGCCCGGGAGGGTCTCGTAGACCGGCTTCGCGTGGTGGAAGTCGGACTGCGAGTACGGGAGCTCCTCGACGCGCTTGCCGTCGATCTCGTAGGCGACGCAGACCGGGATCTGCTCCCAGCCGGTGAGGACGTCGAGCTTGGTGAGGAAGAAGTCGGTCAGGCCGTTGACGCGGGTCGCGTAGCGGGCGATGACCGCGTCGAACCAGCCGCAGCGGCGGTCGCGGCCGGTGGTGACACCCCGCTCGCCGCCGATGCGGCGCAGCGCCTCGCCGTCCTCGTCGAAGAGCTCCGTCGGGAACGGGCCCGCGCCGACGCGGGTCGTGTAGGCCTTGAGGATGCCGATGACCCGGCTGATCTTCGTCGGGCCGACGCCCGCTCCGGTGCACGCGCCGCCCGCGGTGGGGTTGGAGGACGTGACGAAGGGATAGGTCCCGTGGTCGATGTCCAGCAGCGTGCCCTGGCCGCCCTCGAACAGGACGACCTTGTCGTCCTCCAGGGCCTGGTTGAGGATCAGGACCGTGTCGGCGACGTACGGCCTGAGCTTCTCGGCGTAGCCCAGCAGCTCCTCCACGGCCTGGTCCACGGCGATCGCGCGGCGGTTGTAGAGCTTGGTGAGCAGCTGGTTCTTGACGTCGAGGGCCGCCTCCACCTTCTGGGTGAGGATGGACTCGTCGTAGAGGTCCTGCACCCGGATGCCGACGCGGTTGATCTTGTCCGCGTAGGTCGGTCCGATGCCGCGCCCGGTCGTGCCGATCTTCCGCTTGCCGAGGAAGCGTTCCGTCACCTTGTCAACGGTGACGTTGTACGGCGTAATGATGTGCGCGTTACCGCTGATGAGAAGTTTCGACGTGTCGACGCCGCGGTCGTTCAGTCCGCTCAGCTCGGAGAGCAGGACAGAGGGGTCGACGACGACACCGTTGCCGATGACCGGGGTACACCCCGGGGACAGGATTCCGGAAGGGAGGAGGTGCAGGGCGTACTTCTGATCGCCCACGACCACCGTGTGGCCGGCGTTGTTGCCGCCCTGGTAGCGCACCACATAGTCCACGGATCCACCGAGCAGGTCGGTGGCCTTTCCCTTGCCTTCGTCACCCCACTGAGCACCGAGCAGCACAAGTGCGGGCACGCGCGTACACCCCTTCCGGGCGGGGCATGTCCAAGGTCAGGGGCGTACGCCGCACTGTGCGGGTGCGTACACCGGCGACCTTCGTTGGCCGCAACCCGTCGGACCGGATGCCCCGGAATAGACGAAGCCCCTGGCGCAATAGCGCAAGGGGCTCTTGCACAAAGATGCTACCCGAGGAAGCGAGGCATGGCCGAGGTGGCGACTTCCGCGACGTCCGATCAGCTGCTGGTGGTGGTCGATCCGATCGCTCGGCGGGCGGACGGAGAGTCCGTACGGATCGTGAAAGACGTGCTCAGCGCGGGTGCCGCGACGAAGGTGTGTCTTCCGGAGGGGCCGGAGGAATTCGCCCGCGTGTTGCGGCGCAGGGGGTCGCGGCGGCCGGTGGTGGTCGGCGACGACCGGACGCTGGTGCGCACGGTCTCCCTGCTGCACCGGCAGCGGGAGCTGGCCGGATGCGTGCTGTCGATGGTGCCGGTCGGCGGCGCGCTGTCGCTCGCCGGGGCGCTGGGGGTGCCCACGGGCGCGGTGGCGGCGGCCCGCGCCGTCCTGGAGGGCGCCGAGCGCCGGCTCGACCTGCTCGTGGACGACAGCGACGGGGTGGTGCTGGGGGCGCTGCGGATTCCTTCGGAGCGGGCGGGGCAGCAGCCGGTCGCCGGGGAGCCGGCGCGGCCGTGGGTACGGACGTACCAGTCCCTCGTACGCACCCTGGTGCCCGCCCGCGAGACCGCCCCGCCCGTCTCCGGGCCCTCCCGGCTGCGCGTGGAGGTCGACGGCATGACCCTGGTCGACCTGGACCAGCCCGTGCAGGACATCTCGGTCACCCCGAACGGTTCGGGCACGGCGGCCGTGGAGGTCCGTCCGGCGTCGGTGGGCGCGGAGGCCGCTCCGCTGCTGGCCCGGGGACGCCGGGTGACGGTCTCGGGCGCCGACTTCCGCTACCGCGCCGACGCGACGGAGGCGGGGCCGGTACGGAGACGGACGTGGACGGTGTGGGAGGGGGCGCTGGGGCTCACGTTGCCGGGGTGACGCAGATGGCCTTACGGCCGGCCCGTGCCGAACCGCTGCTCCCGGTGTACCCGCCAGCGTTCCATCATGGCCGTCAGTTCGCCCTCCATGAACTCGAAGAAGGCGACCGTCTCGGTCAGTCGGCGCCCCGCGGGCGTGTCGGGGCCCAGGCTGGTGACGCCCTCGCGGAGGGCGTCCTGCCAGCGCTTGATGACCGCCTCGCGGTTGGCGATGGCCTCGTACCACTGGTCGCTGTGCACCCGGTACCGCTCCCGCCGCGAGCCGGGCTCGCGCTCCCGGGAGACCAGGTGCACCTGGGCCAGGTAGCGCACCGCGCCGGAGACGGCGGCGGGGCTGATCCGGAGCTGTTCGCCCAGTTCCACCGAGGTCAGCGCGCCGGAGTCGGAGGCGAGGAGGGCGGCGAAGACCCGGGCGGGCATGCGCGGGACCCCGGCCTCGACGAGCTGCGCGGCGAAGTGCTCGACGAACCTCGACACGCCCTCCGTGTCCCGCCCCACCTCGGCTGATTCCGTCATGCGCACCATCCTAACGAGCGTTTTAACGCTTCCTTAACTTCACAAGTTTCTGAAAAAAGCGTACGTTCGGAATCATGACGAAGGCAATCACGGTCTCCGGGCTCCACAAGTCGTTCGGCAGGACCCGCGCGCTCGACGGCCTCGACCTGGACGTGCGGACCGGCGAGGTCCACGGCTTCCTCGGGCCCAACGGCGCCGGCAAGTCGACCGCCATCCGCGTCCTGCTCGGCCTGCTGCGCGCCGACTCCGGGGCCGCGCAGGTACTCGGCCGCGACCCCTGGGCCGACGCCGTGGAACTGCACCGGCACCTCGCCTACGTCCCCGGCGACGTCGAGCTGTGGCCGAACCTCACCGGCGGCGAGGCCATCGACCTGCTCGCCCGGCTGCGCGGCGGCATCAACAAGCAGCGCCGGGCCGACCTCGTCGAACGCTTCGACCTGGACCCGACCAAGAAGGGCCGCGCCTACTCCAAGGGCAACCGGCAGAAGGTCGCCATCGTCGCCGCGCTCGCCTCGGACGCCGAACTGCTGCTGCTCGACGAGCCGACCGCGGGCCTGGACCCGCTCATGGAGGTCGTCTTCCAGGACGTCATTGTCGAGGCCAAGGCCGCGGGCAAGACCGTACTGCTCTCCAGCCACATCCTGGCCCAGGTCGAGAAGCTCGCCGACCGGGTCAGCATCATCCGCCTCGGCAAGATCGTGCAGTCCGGCACCCTCTCCGAGATGCGGCACCTGACCCGCACCACCATCGAGGCCGAGACCGTGCGCCCCGCCACCGGCCTGGAGACCCTGCCCGGCATCCACCACCTGCAGACCGTCGACGGCCGGGTCCGCTTCGCCGTGGACGGCACCGAGGTCGACGGCGCGGTCCGCAGGCTCACCGAGTTCGGCATCCGCAGCCTGGTCAGCCACCCGCCGACGCTGGAGGAACTCATGCTCCGCCACTACGGCGACGAACTGGCCGCCAACGGACGCTCCGGCAACGGAGCCGAGTGATGACGACCACCGCCCCCGCCAAAGCCGCGGCACCGCCCGCCACCAGCGCGAACACCCTGGCCGGCACCCGCACCCTGATCCGCTTCGCCCTGCGCCGCGACCGCGTCCGGCTCCCCGTGTGGATCCTGGCGCTGTTCCTCGGCACGGTCATGACGGCGAACAACTACAAGACGCTGTACGCCGACCCCGAGGACCGCGCGAACGTCGTCAAGACCATGGACAGCCCGGCCGGCCTCGCCATGTCCGGCCCGCGCCACTACCTCGACGACTACAACTTCGGCTCGATGCTCGGCCACCAGATGCTCGGCTTCATGGCCGTCCTCGTCGGCCTGATGAGCGTACTGATCATCACCCGGCACACCCGCGCCGAAGAGGAGACCGGCCGCGCCGAACTGGTGCGCTCCACGGTCGTCGGCCGCCACGCCCACCTCGCCGCCGCCGTGTCGGTCGCGGTCCTCGCCAACCTCGTCCTCGCCCTCCTGCTCGCCTTCGGCCTGTCCGGACTGGGCATCGAGGGCATCGACACCGCCGGCTCCCTGCTCTACGGCTTCGCCCACGCGGCCGTCGGCATCGTCTTCGCCGCCGTCGCCGCGATCACCGCGCAGATCACCTCGCACGCCCGCGGCGCGAGCGGCATGGCCCTCGCCGTCATCGGCGCCGCGTACGTGCTGCGCGCCGCCGGGGACAGCGGCTCCAGCGAAGCCCTGTCCTGGCTCTCCCCGATCGGCTGGGCGCAGCGCACCTACCCGTACGTCGACAACGACTGGTGGCCGCTGCTGCTGTGCCTCGCGCTCGCGGCGGCCTGCGCGGCGACCGGCTTCGTCCTCTCCACCCGGCGGGACGTCGGCGCCGGCCTGCGCCCGGAGAAGCTCGGCAGCCCGGTCGGCTCCGACGCGCTCACCACCCCGCTCGGCTTCGCGCTGCGGCTGCACCGCGGCATGCTGATCGGCTTCGGCTCGGGCCTGCTCCTGATGGGCGCGATGTACGGCTCGATCCTCGGGGACGCCGAGGACATGCTGAAGGACATCGACGAGATCCAGGAGGCGCTGGACCGCATCGGCGGCTCCAGCATCGCCGAGTCGTTCGCCTCGATGGTGATGGTCGTCATCACGGTCGTGGCGGCGGTGTACGTGGTCATGGCGGCGCTGCGGCCCCGCGCCGAGGAGACCGCGGGCCGCGCCGAGCCGCTGCTCGCCACCGGGCTCTCGCGCGGCCGCTGGGTCGGCAGCCACCTGGCGGTGGCCATGGGCGGCGGCACGCTGGTGCTGCTGCTGGCCGGGATCGGCTTCGGCGCCTCGGGCGCGGCCTCGACCGGCGACGGCGCCATGTTCCCGAAGCTGGTGGGAGCGGCGCTCGCCTACGCACCCGCCCTGTGGGTGACGGTCGGGGTCGCCGTGGTCCTCTTCGGCTGGTTCCCGCGGGCGAGCGCGGCGGCCTGGGTCGTCCCGGTGTACGCCTTCGTCGTGGGCTACCTCGGCCAGATCCTCCAGTTCCCCGACTGGATGAACAACCTCTCCCCCTTCGGCCACGTCCCGCAGCTCCCTGCCGCGTCCATGAACTGGACCCCGATGCTGCTCCTGGCCGCCGTCGCGGCGGGGCTGGTGTGGCTGGGGCTGGAGGGCTTCCGACGCCGGGACCTGGAGACGAAGTAGGTCGCGGGGCGCACGCCCTGGGGGCTCCGCCCCCAGACCCCCGGCCTATGCCCACCCGCCACCCGTTTCCAGTCGGCTGAATGGTGAACCATCCAGTTGGCCGAGACGGGTGGGTGTGGTGGGCAAACGGGGGTCTGGGGGCGGAGCCCCCAGGGACGGTCACACCGAGACGCCGAGCCCCTCAAGCCCCCGGATGACAAAGTTCGGCTTCCGCTTCGGCTCCTCCGCGAGCGCCAGCGTCGGCGCCCGCTCCAGCAGCGCCGTCATCGAGGCCGCCAGCTCGATACGGGCGAGCGGCGCACCGATGCAGTAGTGGATACCGGCGCTGAAGGAAATATGCGGGTTCTCCTCACGGGTGAGGTCGAGCGCCGACGGATCCCGGAAGACCGCCGGGTCATGGTTGGCGGAGCCGAAGAGCAGCGCCAGCTCCGCCCCCCGCGGCACGACGGTCCCGTCGATCTCGATCTCGTCCAGCACCCACCGCTCGAAGAGCTGCAGCGGGGTGTCGTAGCGCATCAGCTCCTCGACGGCGGCCGGCACCAACCCGTGGTCGGCACGCAGCGCGGCGAGCTGGCCGGGGTTGCGGAACAGGGCGTACCAGCCGTTGACGGTGGCGTTCACGGTCGCCTCGTGGCCCGCGTTCAGCAGCAGCACGCAGGTCGAGATCATCTCCTGCTCGGTGAGCCGGTCACCCTCGTCGTGGGCCGCGATCAGACCGGAGATCAGGTCGTCCCCGGGATGCTTGCGCCGCTCGGCGATCAGTTCGCGCAGGTAGTCGGAGAACTCCACCGACGCGCGCACCGCCCTGGCCGCCACGTCCTGCGGCGGACTCAGCTCGTACATCCCGCAGATGTCCGCCGACCAGGGCCGCAGCGGCGCCCGGTCCGCCTCCGGAATGCCCAGCATCTCGGCGATCACGGCGACCGGCAGCGGCTCGGCGACGTCGGCGAGCAGATCACCCCCGCCCTTCTCGACGAGCCGGTCCGCCAGCTCCCCGGCGAGGTCCGTGACGTAGGGCCGGAGCCGTTCGACGGTCCGTGGCGTGAACGCCTTCGACACCAGCCGCCGGATCCGGGTGTGGTCCGGCGGTTCCAGGTCGAGCATGCCGTGGTCGTTGAGCGTGTGGAACGGCTCGTGCTCGGCGGGCGGCGCGGTCCGCCCGAACTCCTCGTGGGTGAACCGGTGCTGGTACGTCCGCCCGAGCCGACGGTCGCGCAGCAGCGCCGAGACGTCGGCATGGTGCGGGACCAGCCACTGGTTCGTGGGCTCGAAGTACTGCACACGGCCCCGGGCACGCAGCTCTGCGTAGGCGGGGTACGGGTCGGCGAGGAACGCCGGGTCCCACGGGTCGAAGGCTGCCATGAACGGACGCTAGCCCGGCGACCCCCTCACTGACCAGGGGAGAAATCGGGGATCGTGACCGAGCCGTCCGCCGCGAGCGGGAACCCGGGGTTGTGGGCGACCTCCCAGGCGTGACCGTCCGGGTCGACGAAGGCACCGGAGCAGAACCCGACGGCGTTGACGGCGGCCGGCTTGGTGACGGTGCCGCCGGCCCGCTCCACGGCGGCCAGCAGTTCGTCGGCCTCCGCGTCGGACCGTACGTTGTGCGCGAGGACGATCCCGCCGAAGCCGCCCGCCGGACCGGCGTCGAGACCGCAGTCCGCGGCCAGCTTCTCCCGGCCCCACAGCCCCCGTGCTCACCCCGCCGCCCTCAGCCCGGCGTCACCAGCCGCGCCTCGTACGCGAACACCGCCGCCTGCGTGCGGTCCCGCAGACCCAGTTTCACCAGGATGCGGCTGACGTGGGTCTTGATCGTCGACTCGGCGACCACCAGCCGCTCGGCGATCTCCGCGTTGGACAGGCCCTGGGCGATGAGGACCAGGACCTCCGTCTCCCGCTCGGTGAGGTCGCCGTAGGCCGCCTGCGCGGAGGGCATCAGGCGCGGGGTGTCGGAGAGCTTGGAGAACTCGGTGATCAGGCGGCGGGTGACCGAGGGGGCGAGCAGGGCCTCGCCGGACGCCACCACCCGTACGCCTTCGGCGAGTTGGCGGGCGGAGGCGTCCTTCAGCAGGAAGCCGGAGGCCCCCGCGCGCAGCGCCTGGTACACGTACTCGTCCAGGTCGAAGGTGGTCAGCACCAGCACCCTGGCCGTGCCGTCCGCCGCGACGATCTCCCGGGTCGCCTCGATGCCGTTCAGTTCGGGCATGCGGATGTCCATCAGGACGACGTCCGGGGCGAGTTCGCGGACCTTGGCGACCGCCTCCCGGCCGTTGACGGCCTCGCCGACGACCTCGATGTCCGGCATCGCGTTCAGCAGGACGGAGAAGCCCTCGCGCACCATCATCTGGTCGTCCGCGATCAGTACCCGGATGATCATGCGTCACCCTCGTTCTCGACCGGGACCGGCAGGAACACGGCCACCTCGTAGCCGCCGTCGTCCGTCGCCCCGGCCGTCATCTCGCCGTTCAGCATCGTCACCCGCTCGCGCATGCCGGTGATGCCGTGCCCGGCGCCGGGCGAGGGCTTGATCAGGGAGGGCGCGGGCGGCGGGGTGTTGACGATGCGCAGGCCGAGGCCGCCGAGGACGTAGCCGATCTCCACCTTGGCGCTCGCACCGGGCGCGTGCCGCAGGGTGTTGCTCAGCGCCTCCTGCACTATGCGGTACGCCGACAGCTCCACCCCCTGCGGCAGTTCCCGCACCGCCCCGGTGACCGCCTTGTCGACGTCCAGCCCCGCGTCCCGCACATTGGCCAGCAGGGCGTCCAGGTCGGCGAGCGTGGGCTGCGGGGCGTCCGGGGCCTCGTAGTCCTCCGCCCGTACGACGCCCAGGACGCGGCGCAGCTCGGTCAGGGCCGCCACGGCGTTCTCCCGGATCGTGGCGAAGGCCCGCTCCAGCTCCTCGGGCGGGTTCTCCACCCGGTAGGGCGCGGCCTCCGCCTGGATGGCGACGACCGACATGTGGTGGGCGACCACGTCGTGCAGCTCGCGGGCGATCGTGGTGCGCTCCTCCAGGAGGGTGCGCTTGGAGCGCTCCTGGGCGGTCTCCGTCGCCTGCGCGGTCACCTCCTGCTCGGCCGAGCGACGGATGTGCCAGACGGCGACGCAGAGCAGGACCAGCGCGGAGACGACCAGCAGGGGGCCGGTGTTGCTGCTCGCACCGTAGTAGCTGTCCGGGCCGAACCCGGCGGCATCCACCACGAGCCCGTACACCGCCGTCAGGAGCCACATCCAGGCCGCCGTACGCGGCCGGGTGCAGATCGCCACGATCGTCATGACGGCCACATGGCAGACGAAGGCGCCTGCCATCCACGGCCATTCGCTCCAGCTGCTGCCCAGAATCCAGGCCACCGGAGTGGCCGCCATGGACAGCCAGAACGCGCCGAGCGGCCGCACCATGGTCAGCAGCACCGGTATCGCGCAGACCAGGGCGGCCAGCAACGGCAGGCCGTCCCTGCCGTCCTCGGCCGCGGCGAAGCCCGCCATCAGGGCGAGGCCGGTGATCACGGCGTGCGGGGTCCAGCCCGCGTGCTCCCGCAGCCTGCGGGGCAGCATCCGGGCCAACGGGCCGTCGACACTCATCCGCGGCAGCGGCCGGTAGGCGAACACGTCATGGAACAGGTCCTGCCGCAGCCCGCGCAGGGCGTCCGCGGCCAGCCGGAACTCCGGGCTGTGGGCTTTGCTGGTCGTCTCGGTCACGTACAGCACGGTAGGCGGAGCGGGGCCCGGGGTCGTCACCTGCGAGACGGGTCCTGCCGCATCCGCCTCAAGTACTACGGCCGTCCCCCTGCCGTCACCAGGCCAGCTGGGCGATCTCCTCCGCGACCACCGCGCACGCGTCCGCCGCCGGGTCGATCAGGGGGAAGTGGCCGACGTCCTCCAGCAGGGTCAGGCCCACCACCTCACCCGCCTTCGCCGCCGCGTCCGCGTACGACTCGGCGACCGCCTGCGGCACGTCGATGTCCGTGCGGCCCTGGACGAGGGTGGTGGCGATGCCGGTGGGCAGCAGCAGAGCGGGGTCCGCGTGCGCCCGGCGCTCGGCGAATCCCTCGTCCCCGCCGAGGAGTTGGCGGGCGGCGCCACCGCAGACGTCGAGCTTGTCGGCTACGGCGAAGTCGGCGATCGGGGCGAGCGCGACGACGCCGCGCAGCAGGGCGGGGCGGGCGATGTGCCAGGGGGCGTCGGCGGGCAGTACGTGGCGGGCGGCCGCCCACAGGGCGAGGTGGCCGCCCGCCGAGTGGCCCGTGACCACCGTGCGGCGCGGGTCGGCCTGCGGCAGGCGCTCACGGACGAGGTCGGGCAGGGCGTCCAGCGCGGCGGCCACGTCGTCGAAGGTGTCCGGCCAGCGCCCGGCCTCGGTGCCCTCGCCGCCCCGGCGGTACTCGATGTTGGCGACGGCGAAGCCGCGGCGGGCCAGGTAGTCGGCGAACGGGGTGATGTGCCGGCGGTCGTACGGGGCCCGCCAGGCGCCGCCGTGCAGAACCGCGACGACCGGGGCGGGACCGCCGGGGCCGGCCTCGGTGCGCGGGACGTAGAAGTCGATCACCTGGTCGGGGTGGTCGCCGTACGCGGCGGTGGCGTCGGGCGCGACGGGCGGGTGGGAGAAGGCCGACTCCTCTTCGGCGGCGGCCCGGGCTGCGGCGACGTCGTCCGGCATGCTCCAACCTCTCAACGACAAAACGAACTTGGACGAAACAGGATTGGCGGACCAGGTGAGAATTCGGCCGTTGGCGGGGACGGTACCAGGCCCGTGACGTGCGCGGACACGGGGATGTCACGCTCGGTGAGGGTTAAACGGTTCTGCTGTTTCGTTACGCTGGCCGGGTACCCGAGCCGTGGTACTGGAGTGTCCCGAGGAGGCCCTTATGTCCGCCGAGCCCGGCACGGTGCGTCCCGGAGGGCGTACCGCGCGTGTCCGTACGGCCGTCCTGCGGGCGGCGGGAGATGTGCTGGCGGAACAGGGGTTCGCCCACCTTGACCTCACGGACGTCGCGCGGCGGGCGGAGGTCGGCAAGACCACCGTGTACCGGCGGTGGGGGTCGGTGACGGGGCTGGTGGCCGACCTGCTCGCGGACATGGCGGAACGGTCGCTGCCGAGGGAGGAGACGGGGTCGCTCCTCGGTGACCTCCGCGCCAACGCCCTCCTCGTCCAACGGACCCTGTCGGACGTCCGCCAGGGCCCCCTCTTCCGCGCGGTCATCGCCGCCGCGACCTGCGATCCGCGCACGGCGGAGGCACTCGGCCGCTTCTACGCCGTGCGGGTCGCGGAGTGGGCGCCGTGCGTGGAACAGGCGGTGGCGCGGGGGGAGTTGCCGCCGACCACGGACGCGGACGCGGTCATACGAGCGGTCTCGGCCCCCTTGTACTACGGCCTCCTGACCACGGGGTCCCCCCCGACCCCCGCCGACGCGGACCGAGCAGCCCGAGCAGCCCACGCGGCGGCGGTAGCAGGCGTGTACGCCCCCGCCAACTGACCGCATGCGGGGGTTGACGTGGGGGTGGGTGCGCTCACCCGCGCTCGCGGGGTGCCGCTGCGCCCACCCGTGCCGCCCCAGCGGCACGACTGCCCGCAGCTGGGCGGGTGTGCGTGCCGCCCACCCCGGCAGGCGGTGCCGGCTCACGCCGTTCGTCCTGCGGGCATGCGTGCCGCCTGGGGCGGCACGGGTGGGCGCAGGCGGCACCCCGGTAGCGCCGGGCTGCGCGTCCCACCTCCCACCCCAGCCCTGACGCAGGTCAGCTACGCCAGCAGGTCGCCCAGCACCCGTGCCGCGCGCTCCGCGTCCGCGAAACCCACGTACAGCGGGGTGAAGCCGAAGCGGAGGAGGTCCGGGGTACGGAAGTCGCCGACGACGCCACGCTCGATGAGACGCTTCATGACCGACCCCGCGTCAGCGCACCGCAGGGCAACCTGGCTGCCCCGTTCCGCGTGGCCGGACGGCGTCAGGGACTCCACGACGCCTTCGGGGACGTACGCCCGCACGCACTCGAGGAAGAAGTCCGTCAACGCCAGCGACTTCGACCGGACCTGCTCGACCGACACGCCCTCCCAGACATCCAGCGCCGCCTCCAGGGCGAGCATGGAGAGGATGTCCGGCGTCCCGATCCGCCCCCGCAAGGCCCCCGCCGCGGGCTCGTAGTCGGCCCGCATCCCGAACGGCTCGGCATGGGAGTTCCACCCGGGAAGCGGCGAGTCGAAGCGGTCCTGGAGATCCCGGCGGACGTACAGGTACGCCGGCGAACCAGGCCCGCCGTTCAGGTACTTGTACGTGCAGCCGACCGCCAGATCCACCCCGTGCTCGTCCAGCCCCACCGGCAACGCCCCGGCGCTGTGGCACAGGTCCCACACCACGTACGCCCCCACCGCATGCACCGCGGCCGTCAACGACGGCAGGTCGTGCAACCGCCCCGTCCGGTAGTCGACGTGATTCAGCAGCACCGCGGCCGTACGCGAGCCCAGCACCCCCGGCACATCCCCGGGCGCCACCGGCCGCAGCGTGCACCCCGTCATCCGCGCCGCGGACTCGGCGATGTACCCGTCCGTGGGAAAGGTCGTGGCATCCACCACGATCTCGTCCCGGGCCTCGCCCCGGCCGCCCCCGGCCATCCGCACCGCCGCCACAAGTGCCTTGAACACGTTGACACTTGTCGAGTCGCCCACGACGACCTGCCCCGGCGCCGCCCCGACCAGCGAAGCGATCCGGTCGCCGATCCGCTCCGGCGCGGTCCACCACCCGCTCTCGTCCCAGGACCGGATCCGCAGCTCGCCCCACTGACGGCGGACGACGTCCTCGACCCGCCCCGGCACGTTCGCCGGCAGCGCGCCGAGCGAGTTGCCGTCCAGGTACACCACGTCGTCCAGCACGAACCGGCCGCGCACGGCGGCCAGTTCGTCGGCCGCGTCCAGCTTCTCGGCCCTCACGGCAAGCTCAGACATAGGACCTCGCCGTCCACAGCTCGGGGAAGACGTTGTTCCGCGCCCGCTTCTCCAGCCAGGCCACCCCGGCCGAACCGCCCGTACCGGCCTTGGCGCCCATGGCCCGCCGCGTGGCGACCAGGTGGTCGTTGCGCCAGCGCCACACCAGCTCCGCGACGTCCGTCAACGCCTCCCCCAGCCGGGCCAGTTCGGAGTTCTGGTCGCCCGCGTAGATCGCGGTCCAGGCGGCCTCGACCGCGTCCGACGGCTCGTACCGCCGCGACACGTCACGCTGGAGCACGGACGCGGGGATCGCACACCCGCGCCGCGCGAGGAACCGCAGCACCTCGTCGTACAGGCTCGGCTCGTGCAGCGCCTTCTCCAGCTCCGCGTGCACCCGCGGCGCACCCCGGTGCGGGACCAGCATCGACGCGGACTTCTCGGCGAGCAGGAACTCCATCCGCCGGTACATCGCCGACTGGAAGCCGGACCCCTCACCGAGCGCGGAACGGTACGAGTTGAACTGCGCCGGCGTCAGCTGGCCGAGCGGCTTCCAGGAGGCGTTGAGCGCCTCCAGCTCCCGCACCGAACGCTTCAGCGCGTCGATCGCCACGTCGGCCCGGTCCTCGCGCAGGGCACGCGCCGCGGTCTCCCACTCGTGGACGATGACGGTGAACCACAGCTCCATCACCTGGGTCGTGACCAGGAAGACCATCTCTCCGGGGTCGTCGGAGAGGGGCTGCTGGAGATGGGTGAGCACGTCCGCCTTGACGTAGTCCTCGTACGGCGTCGTGCCTTCGAAGTCGAGATGCGGGGTCTCGGGCTCCTGGTTTTCCTGAGCCTCGTGGGACATCGCTGTCTCCTGTTGTCACTCCGGGTAGCGGTCCGCCCCTGCCGTTACCGACACGGGGGCCCCGGTCCCCACCCGAATCCTCGGGGGTCACCCCCGGAAAGTGCAAGGCCCGACCGCATCACACGACCGGGCCCCCACCAGTGGAATCCCCTGGCCTGGCCAGGCCAGGCCAGGCCAGGCCAGGCCAGCCCTAGCCCAGCGTCTGCGCGGCCGTCGGCGAGGAGTCCTTCAGGAACTGCGAGCAGCGCTCGTACTCCTCCTGCTCACCGATCGCACCGGCGGCCCGGGCCAGCGCGTGCAGGGCGCGCAGGAAGCCGCGATTCGGCTCGTGCTCCCACGGCACCGGGCCGTGGCCCTTCCAGCCGTTGCGGCGCAGGGAGTCAAGACCGCGGTGGTAGCCGGTACGGGCGTAGGCGTACGACTCCACGACGCTGCCCCGCTCGTAGGCCTCGTCGGCCAGCTGCGCCCAGGCCAGGGAGGACGTCGGGTACTTCGCGGCGACGTCGGCGGGCGCCGTACCGGACGCGAGGAGCTCACGCGGCTCCGGGTCGTCGGGGAGGTGGGTCGGGGGCGGGCCCCCGAGGAGGTTCTCGTGAATCGTCATGCTGTCCAGTCTGGAGCATGACGCTCCGCCGCGGGCGCGGGGGCGCCGGGGGCGCCGGGGCCAGCGCCCCCGTACGCAGCGAGCCCGGCGCCCTCGGGCGGGCGCCGGGCTCGGAAGTCCGCGAGGACTACTTGATCTCCGCGAGGACTACTTGGTCTCCGCGAGGACTACTTGGTCTCCGCGAGGACTACTTGATCTTCGTGCCCGTGGAGCGCAGGTTGGCGCAGGCCTCGGTCACGCGCGCGGCCATGCTCGCCTCGGCCAGCTTGCCCCAGGTGCGCGGGTCGTAGGTCTTCTTGTTGCCGACCTCGCCGTCGACCTTCAGGACGCCGTCGTAGTTCTGGAACATGTGGGCCGCCACCGGACGCGTGAAGGCGTACTGGGTGTCGGTGTCGATGTTCATCTTGACCACGCCGTTCTCCAGCGCGGTCGCGATCTCCTCGGCCGTCGAGCCGGAGCCGCCGTGGAAGACGAAGTCGAACGGCTGCGAGCCGGCCGGCTTGCCGTACTTGGCGGCGACGCCCTCGTTGAGCTCCTTGAGCAGCTCGGGCTTGAGGACGACGTTGCCCGGCTTGTACACGCCGTGCACGTTGCCGAAGGACGCGGCCAGCAGGTAGCGGCCCTTCTCACCCAGGCCGAGGGCCTCGACCGTACGGACGGCGTCGTCGACGGTCGTGTAGAGGGAGTCGTTGATCTCGTGCGAGACACCGTCCTCCTCGCCGCCGGTCGGGGTGATCTCGACCTCAAGGATGATCTTGGCGGCGCGGGCGCGCTCCAGCAGCTCCTGGGCGATGGCCAGGTTGTCGGAGAGGGTCTCCGCGGAGCCGTCCCACATGTGGGACTGGAAGAGGGGGTTCTCGCCGCGCGCGACCCGCTCCTCCGACACGGCCAGCAGCGGACGGACGTACCCGTCGAGCTTGTCCTTGGGGCAGTGGTCGGTGTGCAGCGCGACGGTGATGTCGTACTTCTTGGCGACGATGTGCGCGAACTCGGCCAGGGCGACGGCGCCGGTGACCATGTCCTTGCTGTGCTGGCCGCCCAGGAACTCCGCACCACCGGTGGAGATCTGGATGATGCCGTCGCTCTCGGCCTCCGCGAAGCCGCGGAGAGCCGCGTGCAGGGTCTGCGAGGAGGTCACGTTGATGGCCGGGTAGGCGAACTTGCCTGCCTTCGCCCGGTCGAGCATCTCGTTGTAGACCTCGGGGGTTGCGATGGGCATCTGTCCGCTCCTTGTGATGTGCGGGTTGCGTTCTGCGTACTTACGGCCCTGACCTAGACCTGGGGAGGCGACATCTTCGTCGTCGGGCCCATCTTTCCAGACGAACCGGGATGCTCCGAGAGCTGTCTCACCCCGGACCTCGGACCGGCCCTCAGTCCAGGCCCAGCTCGTCCTTGGAGAAGGCGAAGCGGTACGGCACACCCGCCCCCTCCTGGATCTTCTCGGCGGCGCCGGTGGCACGGTCGACGATCGTGGCGACGGCCACGACCTCGGCGCCCGCCTCGCGCACGGCCTCGACGGCGGTGAGCGGGGAGCCGCCGGTGGTGGAGGTGTCCTCGACGACCAGAACGCGGCGGCCGGCGATGTCCGGGCCCTCGACGCGGCGCTGCAGGCCGTGCGCCTTGGCGGCCTTGCGGACGACGAAGGCGTCCAGCTTCTGCCCGCGCGCGGCGGCGGCGTGCAGCATGGCGGCGGCGACCGGGTCGGCGCCCATGGTCAGGCCGCCGACCGCGTCGAAGTCCAGGTCGGCGGTGAGGTCCAGGAGCACCTGGCCGACCAGCGGCGCGGCCTCCCCGTCGAGGGTGATGCGCCGCAGGTCGACGTAGTAGTCGGCCTCCAGACCCGACGACAGGGTCACCTTGCCGTGCACCACGGCCTTGTCCTTGATCTGCTGCAGCAGCGCGCCACGTACGTCCGTCATGCCGAACAGCTTAGAGGCGGGTCCAGCTCCAGGTGGTCGTGGCCTCCAGCGGCTCCAGGGGAGTGACCAGGCGCGGGAGGGTGTTCAGGCCGTTGGGCGGGCCGGTCTGCGGCTCCACGCAGACGGCGGCCTCCTGCTCGTCGTAGACGACGACCCATTGCTCGGGGCTGGTGACCTTCAGCCGCAGTTGTCCCGGCCAGGTGAGGGTGACGTCGACGCCGTCGGGCATGCCGAAGCAGTCGTCCCAGGGGCCCGGCTTGGGGTCGACGCGGTTGCCGGTGGGCAGGTGGTCGTCGCCGCGCTCCTCCTGCCAGGCGGGGGTGAAGTCGAGCTGTACGTCCTCGCCGCCCAGGTTGCGGTTGAACCAGGGGTGCCAGCCGATCTGGGCCGGGAAGGAGTCCTCGTACGTCTCCACCGCCGCGGTGAGCGTGACGGCGTCCTCGGTCAGGGCGATGACCTGGGTGACCCGGGCCGGGTGCGGCCAGGGGTCGACCAGGTCGTACGTGATGACCGCCTCGTCGGCGGTGGTGCGGGCGGTGCGCCAGGCGCCGTCGCGGGCGGTGCCGTGGATGGCGTGCGGCGGGGAGTTGAGCGGCATCTGGCGGACGGCGGCGCCGTCCAGGAAACGGCCGTCCCTGATCCGGCCGCACCAGGGCACCATCGGGAAGCAGCCGTAGCGGTCCCCCTGGCGGAGCAGGTCTCGGCCGTCGACGCGGAGGGCGCTCACCCGGCCGCCGAGGGCGGGGCTCACGGTCAGCTCCGCGGTGCCCGCGGTCAGCGTGATGTCTTCGTTGCTCACGGGACGACCCTACTGGGGCGATCAAGAGGGCCGGGCCGGTTCAGTGCCGTCTCCTGAGAATCCGGCCGACGACGATCGCGGACGCGAGCGCGAAGGCCGCGGCGGGGGCCGCCCAACGGAGCGTGGAGACGGGCTGGACCGTCTGCGGGGCGGGAACAGGGGCGTACCGGCCGCGCGGCGGGGCGTGGTCGACCTCCTCCGCGCTGCGACCGATCATCGTACGGCGGGCGTGGGCGGCTTCGGGGAGGGAGTGGGGGGGTGCGGGGTCGGGGTCGGCCGTGGCTTCGGCGTCGGCGTCGGACTCGGGGTCGGCGTCAGCCTCGGCCTTGGCATCGGCTTCGGCTTCGGCTTCGACGTCGGCTGTGGCGTCGGCGTCAGCCGTGGCGTCGGCTTCGACGTCGGCCGTGGCGTCGGCTTCGGCTTCGACGTCAGCCTCGGCCGTGGCGT
Source organism: Streptomyces sp. TRM68416 (assembly GCF_014596915.1). Lineage (GTDB taxonomy): Bacteria > Actinomycetota > Actinomycetes > Streptomycetales > Streptomycetaceae > Streptomyces. The sequence continues at coordinate 144,503 of NZ_JACVWU010000004.1, read as the reverse complement.
CAGCGACGGCCGTGGCGTCGGCTTCAGCCTCGGCCCCAGTCTCGGCTTCTCCGTCGATGCTGTCGCGGGCTGCGGAGGCTCCGCGGTCGGTGGGGGTGGGGGCTCCGGGGTCGGTGGGGGCGGAATCGGCCGGGGCGGGTTCAGTTGGGGTGGACTCGGCTGCGGCGGGTTCAGCCGAAGCGGAATCGGCTGCGGCGGAATCGGCCGGACCGGGTTCGTGCGCGGAGGAATCAGCCTGGTCAGAATCGGCCGCAGCGGCTTCGGCCTGAGCGGACTGTGCCGGGGCAGACTCGGCCTCGGCGGCCTCGGCCGGAGCAGGCGCGGGCGCGGGCGCGGGCCCGGCGGGCGCGGCCTCGGCAGGCTCACCCGGGGCGGGGTCGGTCGCGGCACGCGGTTGCGGGGCTGGTGGTTCCTCGGGGGCTCCCAGCCCCTCCGCGAAACGGTTCAGCAGCCTGGTCACGGCCGAGGTGACGGACTCCGGCGGGAGTTGGGTGATACGGCCGTCCGCCGTGGCCGAAGCGTCGAAAGCGACGGTGGTGCCGTTCTCGCCGTTCTCGCCGTTCTCACCGTCCCGCAGCCGCAGCGTCACCGCGAGTTTCACCGAGCCGGTCCCGCGGGTCTCGGTCGCGTCGGCCTCGACGGCGTACGAACCGTCGTCCCGGGGCGAGAGGCGTGCCGAGCCTCGGTACGTGATGCTGTGGCTGCCGATCCGGAGCTTCAGTCGGCCGCTGATGGGGGTCTCGGCCTCGGCGGGGTCCTGCTGGAGCCCGGGGACTGCCCGGGCGACCCGCGCGGGATCGGCCAGCGTCTCCCTCAAGCGAGCCGTGGCAACCGGAACGAACACCTCAAGCTCCATGTTTGCCGAGCCTACCCAGCGGAGGCGCTCCCGCACCCCCCGTCGGCGTAATCTCCCCGCACGTCCGTGTGGCCACGGGGGCCGCCCTCGGCGCAGGCCCAGCTTCCTTCGCCCCCGCCGCCCCTACCCTTCCCCTCCCCAGGGGCTGCCGCCCCCTCGACCCCGCCCAGGGGGCTCCCCCCCCCCGGACCCCCATCGCCCCTGAACGGGCCTCGTCCTCAAACGCCGGACGGGCCGAGCGACGGTCGGTTTCAGTACCGCGGATGCACCAGCGTCGATGCCCCCACTCCCCGTACCCGAAGGGCCTCCGCCGCCCTCGCGTCCTCCAGGAGGCGGGAGCGGGTGAGGGTGCGCAGGCGCGGGCCCTCGGAGGGGAGGTCGAGGGTGGGGCGGGTGGCCGGGGAAGCCAGGATGAGGCCCCAGTCGTGGGGGGCCTCCGCTCGGCCGGTCGAGCGGTCGGGGCCGCCGACGAAACCGGGGGCGCGGCCGGCCACGCAGTAGGGGCTGGTGCGCAGCCCGGCGGCCCGTATCGTCGCGTCCACCGTCCAGAACACGCGCGGGCGGGAGGCGACCGGGCCCGCGTGCACCACCAGGCGTCCGTCCTCCGCCAGCACGCGCCGCGCCAGCCCGTAGAACTCCTGCGAGTAGAGCTTCGTGCTGGCGGTGATCCCCGGATCCGGAAGGTCGGCGATGACCACGTCGTACCGGGGCGCGGGCGCCCGGCGCAGGTGCCGGAAGGCGTCGCCGGTGGTGACGCGGATGCGCGGATCGTCGTAGACGCGACCGTTGAGGCGGGCGAGGGCGGGGTCGCTGCGGGCCAGGGCGACCAGTTCGGGGTCGAGTTCCACGATGTCCACCCGCCGCACCCCGGGATGCCGCAGCACTTCCCGGGCCGCCAGTCCGTCGCCCCCGCCGAGGATGAGGACGCGCGCGTGCGGCCCGTTCATCGCGGGGTGGACGAGCGCCTCGTGGTAGCGGTGCTCGTCCCGGCCGCTGACCCGCAGCCGCCCGTCGAGGAAGAGGTCGAGCGGGCGCCCGCGTGTGCCGCCGGTGATGACAACCTCCTGGACGCCGGTCTGGACCGCGACCCGGACGTCCGCGCCGTACACCGCCTGCCGGGCGGCCCGTTCGAAGTCGTCGACGTGGACGGCGGCAGTGGCGAGTACGCCGAGGACGGCGAGGTTGGTGACGATCAGCAGCCAGCGCGCCCGGCGTGTCAGGTCGCGGTGGAACAGGCCCAGCACGAGGGCGCCGCCGGCCACCGCGTTGACCGCGCCGGTCATCAGCGCGCCCGTCAACTGCCCGAGCAGCGGCAGCAGGAGGAAGGGGAAGGCGAGGCCGCCGACGAGCGCGCCGACGTAGTCCGCGGCGAACAGGTCGGCCACGGCCCCGCCCGCGTCCTGGCGCCGGATCCGCTGGATCAGCTCCATCAGCAGGGGGACTTCGGCGCCGATCAGCAGTCCGATCGCGAGGGAGAACATCACCAGCAGCACCCGGGGCCCGTGTGCCCACGGCCCGCCCCAGTCGCCGGTCCAGGCGAAGACGCCGTACAGGGCGAGCGCGCTGCATCCGCCGACGAGAGCGAGGACGGCCTCGATCATGCCGAATCCGGCGGCGGCGTGCCAGCGGAGCCGCTTGGCGACGAGGGAGCCGAGGCCCATCGCGAAGACCATGACAGAGAGCACGACGGAGGCCTGGGTGACGGAGTCGCCGATCAAGTACGAGGCGAGGGCGACCAGTTCGAGTTCGTAGACGAGACCGCAGGCGGCGCAGACGAAGACGCACGCGAGGACCAGGAAGCGTCCTGTCCCGGGCCGGACGGGCAGCCGCGCCGGGCCGCCCCAGGGCGGCGGGGTGCCGGGCGGGGCAGGCGCGTGCGGTTCGATCACGCTGCGACGTTACGTCACGGGCGAGTCACGCTTCGTCACCCACACGTGTGGAACTGGCGGACAAACGGGCGCTCCGTGTTTGAACGCTCACACCCCGGACGAGCTGAGCGCGCTCACCGGCACCCGCACCCCGACCCGCGTCCTGGTCGCCACCAACTGCCCGTCCTGGGGGTAGGCGTGCCACGTTCTCCAGTGCACTTGGCCCTCGTGGCGCTGGGCCAGCATCGCCGTGAACGCGTGCGGGCTGCCGGGGAAGACGCCGGCCAGCCCGTTCGGGTGGTCGGAGACGAGCGCCAGCAACTCCTGGGCCCGTCCGGCGAACTGACCCGGCGACAGCAGTTCGACCCGCGCGGCGAATTCGTACTCCCAGTCCCCGACCCGTTTGGCCACGCCGAGCGGGAGGGGCGTGCTGCTGCCGGGAATGCACGCCACCGTCTCCGAGCAGCTGCCCCGCTCCTCCTCCAGGAGCACCTGGTGGGAGGCGCCGAGCAGTCTCAACTGGAGTCTCGCCTCGGGCAGTTCGAGGTCGAGCGTGGCCAGGGCGGGCAGCGGTTCGCGCCCCAGGGCCCAGGCGAGGTCGGCCGCGCGCGTGTCGGTGTAGGAGGTGTTCAGGGTCGTGAGCATGGATCGGCTCCGCTAGCACGCAAGAAAGGGAGGTGTGGGTCCGGCGCACCCAAGTCGACACCGGGACAGGCCCGGTCAGCCCGGTCAGCCCGGTCGGCGAGTCAGGGGGGTCCGCGGGATGTCCGTGGGGCTGCGTTGGTGACTTAGAGGGAATCATGAACGGCGGCGCCGCCACAGCGTTTTTACCCAACTTCGGAGGGTTTCCATCCCTCAGAGGGCTCCACAGCTCAACTGTTCAACCACGGCGTACGCCGTGTCGGCTGGGGCGCACGCCGGTGCACCCGGCGACAACCGGACGGTCGCACGGACGGCAACCCGACGGTCCTACGGCCACCAACCGGACCGTCCTACAGACCGGGCGGACCGTCCTACAGACCGGGCGGACCGTCCTACAGACCGGGCGGACCGTCCTACAGACCGGGCGGACCGTCCTACGACCGCCGACCCGACCGTCTACACACGCCGAAGCGGGGCCCGCCCCCCGTGAGCGGACCCCGCAGTCCGGATACGGCTCCCCCTGAGTGGAGCTCAGCTGCCCCGTGTCAGCTGCCTCCGCCGCATCCACCCCCGCCGCCTCCGCAGGAGGACGAGCCGCCACCGCACGAGCTGCCACCGGACGAACCGCACGACGACGAAGAACCACTGTGTCCCCCGTCGGCCCACCAGCTACTGCCGGAGTCACTGCTGTGACTGGCGTGACCGGCACGGCTGCCACGGTGGTGGCGGACCCGCCCACCCGAGACCACAGGCCGGGCATAGCTCCTGTTGAGAACCACGATCGTGACGACCAGCGCCACCGCGACTACCAGGACGATGCCGATGATCATGGCGTCATCCTCCCTTCGTTCCCCCGAAGCGGCCCCCCGTGGGCGCCTCGTTCTGTGCGTGCCGGAGAGATGCCCTACCCTCTCCGCGGCCAAAGCAGAGTTGAGGAACTTCAGAGCTTGGGTGTGACGCGCTTCGTCGGACCGGCGATGAGCCAGGATGGGGCGCAGGAGTACAACGGGGACGTGAGTGGGGACCGAGTGAGGACGGTGGAGAGTTGAGCACCAGGCCATTGCTGAACCGCAGGCTGGACGGGCTCGGGACGACGATCTTCGCCGAGATGTCGGCGCTGGCGACCGTGACCGGCGCGATCAACCTTGGTCAGGGGTTCCCGGACACCGACGGCCCCGAGGAGATCCGTGAGGCCGCGGTCCGCGCCCTCCGTCAAGGAAAGGGCAACCAGTATCCGCCCGGCCCCGGTGTCCCCGAACTGCGCACCGCGATCAGCGAACACCAGCTGCGTTTCTACGGTCTGAGCGTGGACCCCGACACGGAGGTCCTGGTCACGGCAGGAGCCACCGAGGCAATCGCGGCGGCCATGCTCGCGCTGCTGGAACCCGGTGACGAGGTGATCGCCTTCGAGCCCTTCTACGACTCCTACGCGGCCTGCATCGCCATGGCCGGCGCACAGCGCGTACCGCTCACTCTGCGCGCCCCGACCTTCCGCCCGGACCTGGACGAACTACGGGCCAAGATCACCCCGCGCACCCGCCTCCTGCTCCTCAACACCCCGCACAACCCGACCGGCATGGTCCTCACCGCCGACGAGCAGAACGCCATCGCCGCGCTCGCCGTCGAGCACGACCTGCTCGTCGTCACCGACGAGGTGTACGAGCACCTCGTCTTCGAGGGCACCCACCGCCCCATCGCGTCCCTGCCCGGCATGCGGGAGCGCACGGTCACCATCAGCTCGGCCGGCAAGACCTTCTCCTTCACCGGCTGGAAGGTCGGCTGGGTCACGGCGAGCGCCCCGCTCGTCTCCGCCGTCCGAACGGCCAAGCAGTACCTGACGTACGTCAGCGCGGGCCCGTTCCAGTACGCGATCGCCGAAGCTCTGCGCCTGCCGGACTCGTACTTCGAGGGCTTCCGCGACGACCTCCGCCGCAAGCGCGACCTGCTCGCCGACGGCCTGCGCGCGGCCGGGTTCGAGGTCTATCTGCCCCAGGGCACGTACTTCATCACCACCGATATCCGCCCCCTGGGCGAGTCCGACGGCTTCGCCTTCTGCCGCGCCCTGCCGGAGCGGGCCAGCGTGGTCGCCATCCCCAACGCCGTCTTCTACGACCACCGGGAGGCTGGCGCCCCGTTCGTGCGGTTCGCCTTCTGCAAGCGGACGCAGGTACTGGAGGAGGCCGTGAAGCGGCTGAAGACGCTGGCGGGCTGAACGCACGACCTCGCGTGCGTGGAGGCGTCGGATGATCTCGTGTCACGCGGTGCGAACCAGGGGGCGACGCCACCGTGGTGCATACCCAGCCAACTCGCGCCCAGCAGACCGGCGAGACAGACGAGGGCGACGACGATGAGAACCCCTTCCCACTCGGAGTCGGCCATGGACAGGCCGAGGGCAGTGAATCAGCCCGCGCACAGCAGGCCCTGAGTCACGGGAAGCCAGCCCGGCAGCGCCCGGGGGCGCCGGGCTGCGGCCTGCGCGGCCTTCGAGCTCCGTAGGGCCGAGGCAGCCGCCTCGGGGTCAGGTCGCGTGGCTCCAGTGCTGTTCATGGCATGTGACCCCTTCGAATGGGCAGCGGCGAGCTACAGTCATTCCGCCATGGTATGTACTTTCCATTCAGGCAAGTACTTTCCCCTTGAGATAACTGCGACGGTCACCGAAGAGCCGCCCGGAGCACCGCCCACGCAAAAGGCCCGGCCGGGAAACCCCAGCCGGGCGGCCTCTGACGCGCAGGTCAGACGGTCTGCGACAGCTTGGCCTCCCGAGCGAGCGCCGTGGCGGCGACGAGGCTCAATCCCGGCAGTGCGTCACGCAACGTCTTGATGGCCGCGACCTCATTCGCGTGCGGGTCGATCCCCTGCTCCGCGAGGACCTTCGCGACCCAGCGCACCCGCGGGTCGGAGCCGGTGAACCCGTCAAGAATGCTCAGCGCGGCCCGCAGCCCCGGCGCGTCGGTCGCCGAGGCGTCAGCCAGCGCCTGCCGCACTGCCTCCCGCGCCTCGTCGAGGTCGCTGAGCGCGACCAAATGAGTTTCCTTGTTGCCGAACATGTCCCGCTCCTCCTACCCGGCAGGCAGACCATGGCCGGGTATCTCCAGTCGTCGTTTCCGCCACGCTACATGCGGCCGGTGCGGCGGCCGCCACAGGTGTGCGCCGCATACCAACTCTGGCCCGTGGGTATTCCAGCCATTTCTTCCGCAGGGCGGCGGGTCTCTGGTGGCCGCACGTCCGAGGGAAATGATGGGGATTATTTTTCCGGGCGGCACTGTGCTGAAATTCCTTCGGTAAGTGCGAGTGTCAGTCACGCGGAGGAATACACGAACCTCGATGACGATCTCGACCGCACAGCGTCCGGCAAGTCGACTCGACTGAGTTTCCTCGAATTGATCGTTGCCACGGTCTTGACCGTCGTCGCGACGGCAATCCGGATGAGGATTCCGATGAATCTGGCCATTCGCGCGCTCTCCCGCGGGAGAGCGCGCACAGGCCGGCAAGCATGAGACCGGCGAGGCCGTCGACTGGCGACGGCCCCGGCAGGAACGGCAGTGGCGAAAGCGGGCACATCACGAACATGAGGGGGAGCGCAGACATGGTGGTCGACGACGCGGCCCTGCTGGAGGCCCTGGAGGCGGTGTCTCTGCGCGAGGCGGTGCTGCGACTCCCCGAAGGGCTCGAAACCGTACTCGGACGCGCCACGGACCTCTCCGGCGGCCAGCGTCAACGTCTCGCCCTGGCCCGTGTGCTGCTCACGGACGCGGATGTCGTCCTGCTGGACGAACCGACATCGCAGTTGGACAGCATCAACGAACACCGTCTGAATGATGCCTTGAACACTCACGCCCGCCAGCCGAGGCCATTCGTGAGCCTCTACCAATTGGATAACCATCCCTATTGTTCACGGAGTTCCTCGGGAACCACCTCGGCGGGCACAGTGGTGAGGTCGACGGCCGGTCGCTGGTACATCATGCGGCTGACCCGGCCGCGTTGATCCGCCGGCAGCCCGATGAAGAAGTCCAGCCCGAGGTGGGCGGCGATCTCATCGGTGAAGAAGCGGCCGGGTGTCTGGCCGGACACCCGGCGGATCACTTCGCCGACGAGCCAGCCCCCGGCCCGGCTGTGATGCCCGTGCGCCGTGCCCGGAGTCCACAGGGGATGCCGAGCGGCCAGCGCGGCCGCCATCGGACGCCAGGCCAACGCCTCGTTCAGCGGCACAGGTTGGTCCAGCCTTCTGCCGCGCCCTGTCGGAACGCGCGGGCGTGGTCGCCATCTCCCACACGGTCCTACAACCACCGCGGCCAGGGCGCGCTCCTCGTCCGCTTCGCCTTCTGCGAGCAGACGTCGGTCCTTCAGGAGGCGACGTCCCGGCTCAAAGGGCTGGCCTCATAGCAGCCGAGGCGCTTGGCTATTCCGTGTCCTTCGGATGGCGCGGAGAGGCGTACACCAGGATCACCGTCGAGGTGTCCGGGCTGACCAAGTAGCGGACCCGGCCGCCGCTGGTGATCTCGTACTCCCATTGCTCCAGCTCGGAGCCCTTCCACTCCCTGGTGGCGTGCCTGCCGCGGAGCTGGTGCTGGCGGTTCCAGTTGGCCCGCGACAGCGGGTCCGTGCGAAGGGCTTCCAGGCAGCGGTGCGCGTTCGGCAGCGCCACCCGGCACAGCTCTTCCCAACCGGTCGCGGCCTCGGTCGTCCCGTGGATGACGTTCCAGCCGCTCAGCGGAGGGACGCTGACCCGATCGCCCTTCTTCGGGCTCACTCGTGCACCTCGACGGGGCCGAGGTCGACGTCTCCGAGGGGGCGGAGTGCTTCCCTGAGCTGGTCGGGGTCTGCGTTGATGCGGGCGGTTGCCCGCCACGAGACGATCGCTCGGTGCACAGAATCCCTCGCGCCCAGTTCAGCGGCGTCGGACAGCGCTTCCAGAAGCTCGACAGTGAATTCCTGGACTTCCTCAGCATCCAGATGGCGCACCCACGGGAACACCTCGGGCAGCGCGAGCAAAAGTGACTTGGCACCGTCGTCCTGCTTCAACAGTGCAAGGAACAGCCGGGCCGCCGTGGTCAGGTTCTCCTCGGTGCGCTCCGCGTGTATGGCCGTGGTCAACACCATGTCGGGCGCGTCTCGGTGCGTGACACGCAGGCATCCCAGGGCCGCGGCCCTGGCAGCAACAGCCTTCGGGTTCCGCGACAGATCGGTGAACGAGACAGACTCCGACTCGGATGCCAAGGGTGCGATGCTCATACTCAGATCGTACTCTGATTGTGCTCTGATTTCTATCGCGGCAGCGGCCGGGCCCGACGTGGAGCCAGGAAGCGCTGATGCGAGCGGCTGCCCGCCGCGAGACGGTCGCTCAGTGCACACACCCGGGCATCGGCTCACCCGACGGCACGGAGTTGGTCCGCGGCCCGGCAGCCTCGGCAGCGGCCGGGTTCCGCTGAGCGGAATGCCCGGTCGCAGCCGTCGCAGTTGCGCAGGGGCACGACCACCGGGTGAGCAGCAGGTGGTACCGGCAGGGGAGTTTCCTTGAGGCGGTAGGCGAGGATGCCGACCGGGCGGGTGAGGAAGTGGTCCGGCAGGCGTGCGGTGAGGTGGTCCGTGATGTGCGTGGGCAGCAGGCCCGCCGCGAGCCACCGACCGACGGCCGGGGCGAGGCGGGCGGCTTCCTGCTCGGAGAGGACGAGGCGGGGGTCGATCCGGCGCAGGGCGGCGAGTACGGCGATGGCCTCGGGGTCGGCGTCGGCGAGCGTGACCGGCGTCTCCGCCTCGGCCCGGGCGGGCACCTGCGCCGCTTCCGGTACGGCCGTCGGCGGCGTAGCAGCGGCAGTGACGGGGCGCTTCCGGGGTCGGCGCGGCCCGGGCGGGCCGTCCGGATCGGGCTCGGGATCGCCGCCAGGTACGTCGTAGAAGTACGTCCGGGTGCGGACCTGACCGGTGGGCGTTCGTTCGCGCCTACGCTCCAGGTAACCGGCGGCTTCCAGCTCCCTCAGCGCCCGGGAGATGAGGATCTCGCCCTCGGTGAAGTGCTCGCACAGGGCGGTGATGGTCACGGGAGTGCCGTCGGGCAGTGAGGAGATGTACGCCGCGACGCCGACCGTGACCGCGCTGCCGCGCCGCTGGGCCAGGGCGTTGCAGATCACCGTGAAGTCGGCCGTCAGCCGGGTGCGGACGTGGATCACGCCGGAGGTCGGAGCTCCGGCGTCGGCGCGCGAGGGCGCGTTAGACTGCGGGTCAGCCATCGGGAAGGTACTTCTTCCTGATCGGTCAGGCCCTCGTTCGGGATTGCAGTCCCGGCGGGGGCCGATGTCTGTGTGCTGTTGTCGCGGCGAACGTAACCGTCCGTGTCCCCCGCCTGCAAGCCGGTCACCCGGACGAGTGACGCGCGCCGTGCGGCCGGGGAGGGCGGGTGGGCGGGTAGTTCTTTCCCCCGGTTCTTTGAGGAGGTCAGCGGCGTGCCGGACCCTCGCGGACCGGGGTTCGGTGGGCCCGGGACGTGGACGGTGACCAGAACCCGGCGGACTCAGGGGCGGTGGCCTCCGGCCTTCAGCCCGCCTATGAAGGCCCCCAGGAGGCCGCTTCGAAGCACAGCGCCGGACCGTGCGGGATCTTGCTGTCACGGACGGGGACGACGGTCGCCCCCTGGCATCCGTCGGCCACGTTCTCGCCGACCGCCCGGTGCAGCCGGACCTGGGCGGGAGATTCGCGCCACGGTAGCTGCCCTCCAGGGTGGACCGGATCATGTCGAGTGACATGAGCGGGGGCAGCGCCGCCGCCCGCAGCCGATCGTAAATGACCTTGTAGCGGCTGACGTTGGTCGACCCCACGTGCGGCGACGCGCTCCTCCAATCGGTTCCCAGCCGAGCGGCCGGTGGCGATGCCGCCAGTGCGGTGAGCCCCGTGCACCCGCCCGGCGCTCAGCGCTCGCGTCCGCCCGGTTCGCCCTGCAAGGTGCGGGATGTGACCCACGCCAGCACCCTCGCGGCCCCGGCCGTCCCGCGCGCGAGCCTTCGGCGGAGGCCGGCCGCGAGCCTCGGTACCGCCCTCGGCCTGTTCGCCGTCGCCCGGTTCGCCGGGGTCGCCGTGCTGGCGGTCGTGGCCTGGGCGAGCGGTCGGCAGCCGCTGGCGCTGCTCGGGCGGTCGTGGGACTCGGGGTGGTATCTGGGGATCGCGGCGCACGGCTACGGCCGTAGCCTCCGCTTCCCGCCCGAGATCGTGCAGAGCGATCTGGCGTTCTTCCCGCTGTACCCGGCGCTGGTGCGGGCGGTGGAGGCGGTGAGTCCGCTGGGGTGGGGGGCGGCCGGGCTGGTCGTGTCGTGGGTGGCCGCCGGGGTGGCTGCCTGTGGGATTCATGCGCTGGCCGCCCGCCTGTACGGCCGCGCGGTCGCGACCGTCGCGGTCCTGCTGTGGGGGCTGCTGCCGCACTCGGTGGTGCTGTCGATGGCGTACACCGAACCGGTGCTGACCGCCTTCGCCGCCTGGGCGCTGTACGCGGTGCTGGCCGGGCGCTGGCTGTGGGCGGGCGCGCTGGCCTCGCTGGCCGGGCTGACCCGGCCCACCGGGTTCGCGGTCGCGGCGGCCGTGCTGGTGGCGGCGGTCTGGGAGCTGTGGCGGCGGCGCGGGAAGGTTTCCCACAGGCTGTGGACGGGCGCCGCGCTCGCCCCGCTCGGCTGGCTCGGGTACGTGCTGTGGGTGGGGCGGCGCACGGGCGATCTGTTCGGCGGCTACTTCGAGGTGCAGCGCCTGTGGGGCTCGCGCTTCGACTTCGGCAGCGGCTCGCTGCGCTTCGTACGCCATCTGCTGCTGCACGGCGACCGCCTGGTCTTCCCCGTGGCGATGGTGATCGTCGCGGCGGCCGTCCTGCTCTACGGCCTTCTCCTCGCCGACCGCGCCCCGCTGCCGCTGGTGGTCTACAGCGGTGTTCTGCTGCTGGTCGCGCTCGGCGGGTCGGGCTTCTTCGAGTCCAAGCCGCGCTTCCTGCTCCCGGCGTTCCCGCTGCTGCTCCCCCTCGCCCGGGCACTGGTCCGCACGGCGAGAGCCCGGCCCTGGCACGCGACCGTGGTGGTCGGCGCCCTGGCCGGGCTCTCGTTCGCTTACGGCGCGTATCTGGTCGTAGTGGCCGATACGCCCCTGTGAGCGGGGGTCTACGGGTTACTCCTCGTCGCCCTCGGGCTTCTCGGCCTCGTTGACCTCCTGCTCAAGGCCGAGCTGCTCCACGAGCCACTTGTCGAACTCGATGGCCGCCCGCACCCAGCTGACGGTCGAGGAGACGAAGTGCTCCAGGCTGACGCCGGTGCCGATCAGCATCTGCGCCTCGCCGATGAGGCGGACGGTGCCGTCGTCGTGGGTGTGCGTGTAGAGCTTGGGCCACAGCGTGCGCCGGTTCCAGTCGTCGATGGACTCCAGCAGCTGCGGCTTCTCGTCGATCTGGTGCGGGCGGTCGTAGAAGGTCCGTACCGAGAAGACCTGCTGGTCCCCCTCTCCCCGGAACATGAAGTAGGTGCGGAACTGCTCCCACGGCGCCGCGAGGTCACCCTCGTCGTCGACGACGTACTTGAGCTCCATCTGGTCCAGGAGCTGCTTGACGAGGTCCTGATCCGGGACGACGGGGCCCGCCGGTCCTTGGGGCTGCGGCTCGGGCTGGCCCCCGAAGTTCGGAATCGAGGACGGGTCGATGGACATACTTGGAGACTCCTGCGGTCGTCTGGCTCGTCCGGCCGTCGCTGAGGCCAGACGTGTACGTTCCACCCTCTCTCTCTTCGCCCCCGGGGGGCAACCTCCTTCGGGGACGCGCCTCGGCCGCGGTCCCGCGGCGGCTGCCCCGGGGCCGCGCTCACGCCGCCGCGGCTACAGCGTCTTTCCGGTCGCCGGTCCCACGATCAGACCGTCGCCGAAGGCGTCCACGCGGACCGTGTCGCCGTCCTTGACCTCGCCGGACAGGATCTCCTTGGCGAGGCGGTCGCCGATGGCGGTCTGGACGAGGCGGCGCAGCGGGCGGGCGCCGTAGGCCGGGTCGTTGCCCTCGTCGGCGAGCCAGGCCAGGGCCTCCTCGGTGATCTCCAGGGTGAGTCGGCGTTCGGCGAGGCGCGCGGCCAGCCGGTCGATCTGGAGGCGGGCGATCCGGCTCAGCTCGTCCTTCGACAGCGCGGAGAAGACGACGAGGTCGTCGAGGCGGTTGAGGAACTCCGGCTTGAAGGCGGTGCGGACCACCTCCAGCACCTGTTCCTTCTTCTCCTGCTCGCTGGTGAGCGGGTCGACCAGGAACTGGCTGCCCAGGTTCGAGGTCAGGACGAGGATCGTGTTGCGGAAGTCGACCGTGCGGCCCTGACCGTCCGTCAGGCGGCCGTCGTCCAGCACCTGCAGAAGGATGTCGAAGACCTCCGGGTGCGCCTTCTCCACCTCGTCGAGCAGCACGACGCTGTACGGGCGCCTGCGCACCGCCTCGGTCAGCTGGCCGCCCTCCTCGTAGCCGACGTAGCCGGGGGGCGCGCCGACGAGCCGGGCGACGCTGTGCTTCTCGCTGTACTCCGACATGTCGATGCGGACCATGGCCCGCTCGTCGTCGAAGAGGAAGTCGGCGAGCGCCTTGGCCAGTTCGGTCTTGCCGACGCCGGTCGGGCCGAGGAAGAGGAAGGAGCCGGTCGGGCGGTCGGGGTCGGCGATACCGGCCCGGGTGCGCCGTACGGCGTCGGAGACGGCCTGCACGGCCTCCGTCTGCCCGATCAGGCGCCGCCCCAGCTCCTCCTCCATGCGCAGCAGCTTCTGCGTCTCGCCCTCCAGGAGGCGGCCGGCCGGGATGCCGGTCCAGGCGGCCACGGTGTCGGCGATGTCGTCGGGGCCGACCTCCTCCTTCACCATGGTGTCCTTGGCGGCCTCCTCCTCGGCCTCGGAGGCGGCCTCCAGGTCCCGCTCCAGGGTGGGGATCTCGCCGTAGAGCAGCTTGCTGGCGGTGTCGAAGTCGCCGTCGCGCTGGGCGCGCTCGGCCTGGCCGCGCAGCTCGTCGAGCTTCTCCTTCAGCTCGCCGACCCGGTTGAGGGACTGCTTCTCCTTCTCCCAGCGGGCGGTCAGGCCGCGCAGTTCCTCCTCCTTGTCGGCGAGGTCGCGGCGCAGCCGCTCCAGGCGCTCGCGGGAGGCCGCGTCGGTCTCCCGGCTCAGCGCCAGCTCCTCCATCTTCAGCCGGTCGACGGCGCGCTGGAGTTCGTCGATCTCGACGGGCGAGGAGTCGATCTCCATGCGCAGCCGGGAGGCGGCCTCGTCGACGAGGTCGATGGCCTTGTCGGGCAGGAAGCGGGAGGTGATGTACCGGTCGGAGAGGGTGGCCGCGGCGACCAGCGCGCTGTCCGCGATCTGCACCTTGTGGTGGGCCTCGTACCGGCCCTTGAGGCCGCGCAGGATCGCGATGGTGTCCTCGACGGTCGGCTCGGCGACCAGCACCTGCTGGAAGCGGCGCTCCAGGGCGGGGTCCTTCTCGATCCGCTCGCGGTACTCGTCGAGCGTGGTCGCGCCGACCATGCGCAGCTCGCCGCGGGCGAGCATGGGCTTGAGCATGTTGCCCGCGTCCATGGCGGAGTCGCCGCCGGCGCCCGCGCCCACGACGGTGTGCAGCTCGTCGATGAAGGTGATGATCTGCCCGTCGGAGTCCTTGATCTCCGCGAGCACGGTCTTGAGCCGCTCCTCGAACTCGCCGCGGTACTTGGCGCCGGCGACCATGGCCCCGAGGTCGAGCGCGACGAGCCGCTTGTCCTTGAGGGACTCGGGCACGTCACCCTTGACGATCCGCTGGGCGAGGCCCTCGACGACGGCGGTCTTGCCGACGCCGGGCTCGCCGATGAGGACGGGGTTGTTCTTGGTGCGGCGGGACAGCACCTGCACCACGCGCCGGATCTCGTGGTCCCGCCCGATGACGGGGTCGAGCTTGCCCTCCCGCGCGGCTTCGGTGAAGTCCGTGCCGAACTTCTCCAGGGCCTTGTACTGCCCCTCCGGATCGGCTGTGGTCACCCGGCGTCCTCCCCTTGCCTCCTGGAACGCCTGCAGCAGCTTCTTCGCCGTGGCGCCCTGCTGGGAGAGTACGTCGCCGGCCTGGCCGCCCTTGGCCGCGATGCCGATGAGCAGGTGCTCGGTGGAGAGGTACTCGTCGCCCAGCTCCTTCGCCTTGGCCTGCGCCTCGGCGATCACCGTGAGCAGCTCCCGGCTGGGCTGCGGGGGCGCGACGGTGGACCCGGTCACGCTGGGCAGCCCGGCGAGCACCTTCTCGGCGCCCGCCCGTACGGCGGCCTGGTCGGCCTCCGTGGCGGCGAGCAGGTCGGTGACGTTCTCGTTGTCCTGTCCCTGGAGCAGCGCGAGGAGCAGATGGGCGGGGGTGAGGTCGGGGTGTCCCTCGGTCACGGCCCGGTTGCTCGCGGCGTTGATCGCGTCCCGGCTCCGGTTGGTCAGCTCGGCGTCCACGTGTCCCTTCTCCTCCTGGCGTCTCCCATTACTGACTCAATCAGCGTACACAAAGTTGAGTCTATTCCACTCAAGGCGGCGCGCGGGAGGGCTCAGGGGCTAAGTTCCGGCGTCATGGCGACGACATACTCCGTGGACCCGGGCGATCCCGACGACTCCTACCTCAGCTTCTGGCGGGAACGGCACCTGTGCACCCTGACGACCCTCCGCGCGGACGGCAGCCCGCACGTGGTGCCGGTCGGGGTCACCTACGACCCGGAGGCGCGACTGGCCCGGGTGATCGCGAACAAGTCCAGCGCGAAGGTGGGCCACGTGCTCGCGGCCGGGCCTGCCGGTGCCCGGGTCGCCGTGTGCCAGGTGGACGGGCGGCGGTGGGCGACGCTGGAGGGACGGGCGTACGTACGCACCGCCCCGGACCGGATCACGGAGGCGGAACGGCGCTACGCCGAGCGCTACGGTCGGACGCCGTCCCCCAATCCGGCCCGCGTGGCGATCGAGATCGAGCTGACGCGGGCTCTGGGACGCGGCTGACGCGTTTCGGCCAGGCACGGCCGCCGCACAACCCTCCCGATACCCGGAAATGTCCCGTAAAACTGCAGCGGCGTCACCGTGTTCAGGTCACGGTGACGCCGCTGCGGGGGGAAGCACCTGAGCGATCTGTTACGACGGGGGAATCGCGTCAGGCACTGCGGGGGGTGGCTGTAATGGTTTGGGGGGCCTGGACCTCCGGTTCCACCACCTGGTGGTGGTCCCGTTGATCCAGGTTCACAAAAATCATTCCGTATCGAATGGCACATCGGACGGGCTGCGGAGCGCCGCGGGGCCGCCGCAGACACCGGTACGCCCGCAGGTCCTCGTCCTCGTCCCGCGTCACCACGACCGGCTCGCCGAACACCGTCACCATCAACGAGTCACCGGGGTGGGGGATCGCGGTGACCAGATCGATGAAGTGCCAGCCGGAGCGGTAGGCGGTGGCCATCTCGCGGCGGAAGGAGCGGTCGTCGGGTGGAGTGGTCATGGCGATCAATCCCACTTGGTGTCCGCAGGGAAACTGGCCACATCGTCGCCCACTGCGGAAACGGCCACAGACTCAGCGCCCACCGCACTGTGCGTGTCGCCCTTCGCACCGGAGAGACCGACCAGCGTTCCGCAGGCCACAACGGCGGAGAAGGCGGCAACAAGCACCGAGCGAAGCATTCTCATACGCATAGTCGGCTTCGTCCTCACTTGAAGGTCCCCTCTTCCCCCGTCGAGTAAGACGATGGCTCATTCGGGCACGTCATGGCCACACGATCGGTGCATCATGTTCCTGCATGTTCAGGACCCTGGGGGGTGGAGATTTGGAAACAAATGGGACTAAGGCGACACATCCCCATACGGTGACGGAGCTGTGTGAGGACGGAAGCCGCCTATACGCACGGGCTCTGCGTATGGGGCGGATCGCTCGCTCCGACGCAGATGCCGCCCCCTGCCTGATGGAGTTCGCCCTGCTCCACCCCGATCCTGACGACCCCAACTGGCTCCGCCCCGTACCCCCGTCGGTCGCCCTGGCCCACCGGCTCAACCCCATCGAACGCAAGATCACCGAGCAGCGGCGGCAGAGCATCGCGCTGGCCGAAGCCTTCGAGCCATTCATGGCCCTCGGTGTCCAGGACACCGCACCGAACCACGCACTGACCGTGCTGGAGGGCCTGGACCGCATCAACGCCGCGCTCGACCTGGCCACGGAGCAGTGCCAGAACGAGGTGCTCAGCGTCCAGCCGAGCGGCGGGAGCCGCAGCCCCGAGAAAAGGCTGCTGGAAGCGCTGGAACGCGACAAGCCGCTCATCGAGCGGGGCGTCCGCATCAGAACTCTCTACCAGCACACCGCACGGTACAACCCCGAAAGACTCGCCTACGTCGACCAGTTCACGAACGGCAAGGTGGAGTACCGCACGATCGACGAACTGGTAGAGCGCCTCATCGTCTGCGACGACACCGTCGCCTTCATCCCCATCCGCGAGGACCGCCAGGTCGCTCTGGAGGTACGGCACCCCGGACTGGTCCGCTACCTCATCAAGGTGTTCGAGTTCATCTGGGACCGGGCCGTCCCCCTGAGCGCCGGCGCCCCCTACGGAACCGCTGCCGACGGCATCACCGAGATCCAGCACTCCATAGCCAAGCTCCTCATCGAGGGCCACGTCGACGAAGCCATAGCCCGCCGCCTCGGCATGAACGTCCGCACCTGCCGTGCCCACATCGCCAAGCTCGCCACCGCGCTCGGCAGCGGCAGCCGCGCCCAACTCGGCTACCTCATCGCCCAGTCCGGGATCCTGGACCGCGAAGACGAAGGGTGAGGAGCGAGCTTGCACCGGCACCCGGCGGAGGAGGTCTGCGCGGCGGGCCTGGAGCTGTACACCCGCGCCCTGCGTGACGGCCGCGTACGACAGGCGGAGGGGGACCTCGTACCCTGCGTCCTCGACCGGGGGCTGCTCCGGCCGATCCTGGAGTCCCCCGGCTGGCTGCGCCCCGTGGCGCCGGCCGTCATGCTGCCGAGGCTGCTCGGCGCCATCGAGGAACAGGTGGCCGAACACCGGCGGCACGAGACCTGGTTGGCCGAGGCCTTCCAACCACTGCTGACGATGGGTGTCCGCCGCGACCTCGCCGACATCTCCCTGGTTCAGGGCAAGGAACGGATCAACGAGACCATCGGTGACACCATGCGCCGCGCCACCGCCGAGCTGCTCGTCATCCAGCCGGGCGGCAAGAGGCCGCACTCCGCGCTCGGCAAGGCCCTGGCCCGCGAGCAGGACATGCTCGCCCGAGGCTGCCGCATGCGCACGCTCTACCAGCACACCACCCGCCACGACCCGGCGGTCCTCGCCCACTACGAGCTGCTCAAGGGCGACGTCGAAGTACGCACCCT
The DNA here is from genome assembly GCF_014596915.1 of Streptomyces sp. TRM68416. Classification (GTDB taxonomy): domain Bacteria; phylum Actinomycetota; class Actinomycetes; order Streptomycetales; family Streptomycetaceae; genus Streptomyces. The sequence goes on along the minus strand of NZ_JACVWU010000004.1, from coordinate 126,802 downwards.
GGACGAGGTCCCCGAGCGGCTGATCGTCATCGACCGCACCGTGGCCTTCGTCCCCGCCAACCCGGACCGCTCCCTCGCCGTGGAGGTCCGCCACCAGCCGCTGGTGACCTACCTCGCCACGACCTTCGACCGCCTGTGGCACCTGGCCACCCCCATGTACCCCGAAGCCGTCCAGCAGCCCACCCTCAACGGCATCACCCCCCGCCAGCGCGCCATCGCCCGCCTCCTCGTCGAAGGCCACACCGACGCCGTCATCGCCGACCGCCTCGGCATGAACGTCCGCACCGCCCGCGTCCACATCGCCAAACTCGCCGCCACCCTCGGCAGCGAGAGCCGCGCCCAACTCGGCTACCTCATCGCGGAATCCGGGATCCTGAGACAGGAAGGGGACGGCCGGTGAGCGTGACACCGCACCCGGAGCACGCCGTGGAGGACCTGTGCACGGCCGGACAGCGGGTGTACGAGCACGCCCTGCGCCACGGCTCGGTACGGGCCGAGGAGGCCCGGGACGCCCCCTGCCTGGTCGACTTCGGGCTGCTGCAGCCGACCGTCGAGGACATGGCCGTACTGGAGCCCGTCGCCCCGGTCGTCGCCCTGCACCGTCTGCTGCGCTCCTCCGCGGAACGCGTCGCCGTCGAGCGCCGGCGGGAACTGCGGCTGACGGAGACGTTCGCCTCGTGGATGCGGATCGACGGGCGGGACACGGCCGAGACGGGGACCCCGCTGATCACCGTGCTCGGCGGACGGCAGCGGATCAACCAGGTCATCACCGAGGCCATGGCCGACGCGGCGCACGAGGTGCTCTCCATCCAGCCGCACACCAGCTACGGCGCCCAGGCCAGCCCCGAGACGCACCTCGCGGCCATGGAACGCGACCAGGACCTCCTCGACCGCGGCGGCCGCATCCGCGCCCTCTACCCGCACACCCTGCGCCACTCCCCCCAGGTCATGGCCCGCTACGAGGACCTGACGGGCGACGTCGAGGCCCGCACCCTGAACGAGGTCATCGACCGGCTCATCGTCGTGGACCGCACGGTCGCCTTCATCCCCGCCGACAAGGACCGCACCAACGCTCTGGAGATCCGCCACCCCGCCCTGATCTCCTACTTCGCCACGACCTTCGACCGCCTGTGGCACCTGGCCACCCCCATGTACCCCGAAGCCGTCCAGCAGCCCACCCTCAACGGCATCACCCCCCGCCAGCGCGCCATCGCCCGCCTCCTCGTCGAAGGCCACACCGACGCCGTCATCGCCGACCGCCTCGGCATGAACGTCCGCACCGCCCGCGTCCACATCGCCAAGCTCGCCGCCACCCTCGGCAGCGAGAGCCGCGCCCAACTCGGCTACCTCATCGGACAGTCCGGGGTTCTTGACCAGGCAGGGTGAGCGAGTGGGGCGGCCCGTCGAGGCCGACCTGGGCGATACGGACGCCCAGTTGGGTGCGGCTGGCCGCGCCCAGCGTCTCCGACAGGCGGGCGATGTGCGCCCGGCACGTACGGACGCTTATCCCGAGCCGCTCCGCGATCACCGCGTCCTGGTGGCCCTCCGCCAGCAGCGCGGCGATCGAGCGCTCGCGGTGGGAGATGCCCTCGATGCCCGTGTCGGGCAGCGGCGCGGTCAGCGGGATCGCGAGACGCCACAGCCGTTCGAAGACCGTGACCAGGTAGTGCACCAGCGCGGGGTGGCGCAGCTCCAGGGCGAGGGTGCGGTCCGCGTTCGCCGGGATGAAGGCCACCGTACGGTCGAAGAGGATCAGCCGGTCGATCACCTCGTCCAGCGTCCGCGCCTCGACCGTGTCGCCCATCAGCTCCAGGTAGTTGAGCAGCCCCTGCCCGTGCCGGGCCACATGGGTGTACAGGTCGCGCATCCGCACCCCGCGGGCGCGCAGCGCCATCGCCCGGTGCAGTCCCTCGGACAGCTCGTGCTCGGGGCGGATGCCGCCCGGCTGCACGGTCAGCACCTCCGTCCGGCACGCCTCGGTCGCCTCGTCCATGGCGGCCTGGATCCGGGAGAGACCGTCCAGCACCCGGATCGCCGTGCCCTCCACGGCGGCCTGCCGCGGCTGCGCGCCGAGACCGGCGTACCACTCGAAGGCCGCGACCGCCGAGCCCATCCGCCGCTGGCTCGCGCTGACCTCGTCGTACACCCCCCGCAGCAGCCGTGTCATGACCTCCTGCGGGGAGGTGGGGACCAGCCAGGCCATGTCGTCGGGGTCCGGGTGCAGCAGCGCCAGCTCCAGCAGGCAGGGCACCGCCTCCGCGTCCGCGCGCGGCAGCCGGCCGCGCCGTACGGCCCGGGAATACACCCGATCCCCGGCCTCGCACAGTCGGTCAGCACCGTGTGGATGCCCATCCGTCCCGTGCCCGGCCATCGCCCATTTCACCCCCCGGTTTCAGCGTCTCGCAGCGCAACTATGCGCGGACAGCGCGTGGTCCGCAACACGCCTCGGCCGCCCGGGCACGCCGATAAGCCACGCCGTGTCCCCTTATGTCGCCACCTCCGCCCACGGCATTTCAGCAAGCTGAGGCCCGTGCCCCACGGGCAACACGACCCGCTCCGAGCACGTCCCGGACGGAACGCACCGAAGGGGGAGCCCGTGGGCTCCCCCTTCTCGGCCTTCTTCCGCGCCTGCTACAGCCCGGCGGCGTTGCACTCTTCCTTGAGCTTCGGCGTGCAGATCTCGGACAGCTTGTAGATGCCGTCGTTGATGACGGTCTCCCTGATGTTCTCCGCCGTCAGGGCGACCACGGGGACGAGCTGGGCCGGGATGTCCTTGTCGGTGGGGCTGTCGACGCGGTCCGCGGTGAGGGAGTCGAACTTGAGGTTCTTGCCCTGGACCTTGGCCACGGCCATCTCCGCGGCGGCCTCGGCCTCCTCGATGTACGACTTGTAGACGCTCATGTACTGCTCGCCCGTGATGATCCGCTGCACGGCGTCCAGTTCGGCGTCCTGGCCGGTGATCGGCGGCAGTTCGGTGACACCCGCGGCCTCCAGGGCCTTGATGATGCCGCCGGCCATGCCGTCGTTGGCGGAGTAGACGGCCGCGATGTTGTTGACGCCGATCTCGTTGATCGCCTCGACCATGTTGGCCTGGGCGTTCTCCGGCTTCCAGTCCTTGGTGTCGAAGGACTTGGCGATGGTCAGCTGGCCGTTGAGCTCGCTCAGCGCGCCCGCCTTGAACTGCTTGGCGTTCGGGTCGGTGGGCGAGCCGTTCATCATGACGATCTTGGTGGAGGTGTCGACGTCACCGCCGAGGGCCTCCAGCAGGGAGCGGCCCTGCACCTCGCCGACGAGCTCGTTGTCGAAGGAGATGTACGCGTCGATCGGCCCCTCGGCGAGACGGTCGTAGGCGATGACCGGAATGCCGGCGTCCTTGGCCTTCTGCACGTCGCTCGCGATGGCGTTGGAGTCCACCGCGTCCAGCAGGATGACGTCGACCTGGTCGCTGATCATCTTCTGCATCTGCCGACTCTGCTCGCTCGCGTCGGCGTCCGCGTTGGCGTAGACGACCTTGCCCTGCTTGTCGGTGAGCTCGGTGACCTTCTTCGCGATGATCGGGTGGTCGAACTTGTCGTACCTGGTGTTCGCCTTCTCCGGCAGCAGCAGCCCCACCGTGATGTCGTTGCCCTTCGTCGGGCTCGCATCGGCGCTGTCCCCCGTCACACCCAGCGCCCCGCAGGCGGAGAGCGAGAGGGCCATCGAGGACGCGGCCACGCATATGGCGATACGACGCATTGGGGAGCTCACTTCTGGTGCCTTCCGGACGCGGGCGCAGCTTTGCAACCCAGGTGACTGAAAAGCCAACGCGGCGGCGCCCCCCACCGTCAAGCGGAATCACTTAACGAGTCCGCAACACCACGCTCCGCTTGGCCTGTGAAGGCCTGGCGGAATCGCCTACAAGCACCCTTTACGGACCCTCCACGCCCCGCTGACGCAGCGCGGTGGCGAGATCCGTACAACCAACCCCCTTCCTGGCGAGCCAGGATCACGACAGCTCTCGCACGGCTGCCCCCGCATCGCTCAGAGGATCGAATGAACCCAGTCAGGACGGCACGGAGTCCCGGCCGGCGGATGACCGGGCGGTCGCCACGCCGTAGCACGCCGGAAGGGGCCCGGAGAGTCCTCCGGGCCCCTTTCACGTATCGGCGCGTGCCTGTCGGCCAGGGCCTAGTCCTTCGCCTTCTTCGGCCGCCACACCACCAGCGCGCTGGTCTGCTGGACCTCCTGGTACGGGACCAGGTCGCGGCGGTAGGAGGCGTGGACGGCCGCCTCGCGCTGCTGCATGGCGGCCGCCGCGCCGTCCAGGGCCGACTGGAGTTCCGCGACGCGGGACTGCAGGGCGGCGACCTGGTTCTCCAGCTCGATGATGCGCTTGATGCCGGCGAGGTTGATGCCCTCGTCCTGCGACAACTGCTGCACCTGGCGGAGCAGTTCGATGTCGCGGGCCGAGTAGCGGCGGCCCCGGCCGGCGGTGCGGTCCGGGGAGACCAGGCCCAGGCGGTCGTACTGGCGCAGGGTCTGCGGGTGCAGGCCGGAGAGCTGGGCCGCCACCGAAATGACGTAGACCGGGGTTTCCTCGGTCAGTTCATACGGATTGCGTCGACGACCGTCCATCTCTGTCATGCTCCCTTCGCGGCCTGGAACAGCTCCGCCCGCGGGTCCTCGCCCGCGGTCGCCTCGCGGTACGCCTGCAGCGCGTCACGAGCCTTCCCCGTCAGGTCCTTCGGAACACTCACCTCCACGGTGACCAGCAGGTCGCCGCGGGTGCCGTCCTTGCGGACCGCGCCCTTGCCCCGCGCCCGCATGGTGCGGCCGTTGGGCGTGCCCGGCGGCAGCTTCAGGGTGACCGGCGGGCCGCCGAGGGTCGGGACCCGCACCTCACCGCCGAGGGCCGCCTCCGCGAACGTCACCGGGACGGTCACCGTGAGGTTGTCGTCCTTGCGGCCGAACACCGGGTGGCTGTCCACGTGCACCGTGACGTACAGGTCGCCGGCCTGGCCGCCCCGCTCGCCGGGTGCGCCCTTGCCGCGCAGCCGGATGCGCTGGTTGTCCGAGACCCCGGCCGGGATGCGGACCTGCATGGTCCGGGAGGACTTCGCGCGGCCGCTGCCCTTGCAGATCTCGCAGGGGTCCTCCGCGATCAGCCCGCGGCCCTTGCAGTCCGGGCAGGGGTCGGTGAGCGAGAAGCCGCCGCCGGAGCCGCGCGCCACCTGGCCGGTGCCGACGCAGGTCGGGCAGACCCGCGGGTTGCCGTTCTTGTCGCCGGTGCCCGAACAGGCCTTGCACGGTGCCTGCGAGGACATCCGCAGCGGGACCGTGGCCCCCTCGATGGCTTCGGTGAAGCTGAGGGTGACCTCGGTGTCGATGTCCTGGCCGCGCCGCGGCTGCACCCGCGTGGTGCCGGAGCCGCCGCGGTTGAACAGGCCCCCGAAGACGTCTCCGATGCCGCCGCCGAAGCCGCCGGTTCCGCCCTGGCCCTGGGCGCCGCCCCCGAAGAGGTCGCCCAGGTCGAAGTTGAAGGAGCCGCCGCCCGCGCCGCCGCCCGGCCCCGGACGGAACCCGCCGTTGCCGAAGAGGGAGCGGGCCTCGTCGTACTCCTTGCGCTTCTTGGGGTCGCCCAGCACGTCGTTCGCCTCGGAGATCTCCTTGAAGCGCTCCTCGGCCTTGGCGTTGCCCTTGTTGGCGTCCGGGTGGAACTCGCGGGCGAGCTTCCGGTACGCCTTCTTGATCTCGGCCTCGGTGGCGTCCTTGGGGACGCCGAGAACCTTGTAGTAGTCCTTCTCGATGAAGTCCTTGGTGCTCATCCCCGACGTCCCTCCTTCCGGTCAGTCCCTGTGCCTTCAGCCCTCTTCAGAGCTGCTGTCCTTCTCCTCCGCGGCCTCGGACGCCTCCTCGGCCTTGACCGTCTGCGCGCCCGGCTGCGGTTCGGCGACGGCCACCCGCGCGGGGCGGATGGTGCGCTCGCCGATGCGATACCCGGGCTGCAGAATCGCCACGCACGTCGTCTCGGTGACGTCCGGCGCGTAGGAGTGCATCAGGGCCTCGTGGATCGTCGGGTCGAAGGGCTCGCCCTCCTTGCCGAACTGCTGCAGGCCCATCTTCGCCGCGACGGTCTCCAGGGACTCGGCCACCGACTTGAAGCCGCCGACCAGTTCGCCGTGTTCCCGTGCGCGGCCGATGTCGTCGAGCACGGGCAGGAGCTCGGTCAGGAGGTTCGCGATGGCGATCTCCTTGACCGTGATCCGGTCGCGCTCCACTCGGCGGCGGTAGTTCTGGTACTCGGCCTGGAGCCGCTGGAGGTCCGCCGTGCGCTCACCGAGCGCCGTGCGCACCTGGTCCAGCTGGGCCACCAGGCCCGCGTCTGCTGCTTCGTCCCCGGCCGGGGCCGCCCCCTCGCTCTCGGGCGAGGGTGCGGCCTGCGGCTCGGCGTCGTCGGGGGTCGCGCCGGAGGGGACGTCGGGCTTCTCCTCGAAGCCCGGGGTCTCCTCCGTCACGCGGCACCGTCCTTGCGCTCGTCGTCCACGATCTCGGCGTCCACGACGTCGTCGTCGGCCTTGGGGGCGTCGGCACCGGCACCGGCGGCACCGCCCGCGGCCTGGGCGCCCTGGGCGTCGGCGTACATCGCCTGGCCGAGCTTCTGGGAGACGGCCGCGACCTTCTCGGTGGCGGTGCGGATCTCGGCTGTGTCCTCACCCTTGAGCGCGGCCTTCAGCTCCTCGATCGCGCCCTCGACCTCGGTCTTGATCTCGCCCGGGACCTTGTCCTCGTTGTCCTTGAGGAACTTCTCGGTCTGGTAGACGAGCTGCTCGCCCTGGTTGCGGGTCTCGGCGGCCTCGCGGCGCTTGTGGTCCTCCTCCGCGTACTTCTCCGCCTCTTCGCGCATGCGGTTGACCTCGTCCTGCGGCAGCGAGGAGCCGCCGGTGACGGTCATCTTCTGCTCCTTGCCCGTGCCCAGGTCCTTGGCGGTCACGTGCATGATGCCGTTGGCGTCGATGTCGAAGGAGACCTCGATCTGCGGGACACCGCGCGGGGCCGGCGGCAGACCGGTCAGCTCGAACATCCCGAGCTTCTTGTTGTACGCCGCGATCTCGCGCTCGCCCTGGTAGACCTGGATCTGCACGGAGGGCTGGTTGTCCTCGGCGGTGGTGAAGATCTCCGAACGCTTCGTCGGGATCGTCGTGTTCCGCTCGATCAGCTTGGTCATGATGCCGCCCTTGGTCTCGATGCCGAGGGACAGCGGGGTGACGTCGAGGAGCAGGACGTCCTTGACCTCGCCCTTGAGGACACCGGCCTGGAGCGAGGCGCCGATGGCGACGACCTCGTCCGGGTTCACACCCTTGTTGGCCTCCTTGCCGCCGGTCAGCTCCTTGACGAGCTCGGCGACGGCGGGCATGCGGGTGGAGCCGCCGACGAGGACGACGTGGTCGATCTCGCTGAGGGAGATGCCGGCGTCCTTGATGACGTTGTGGAACGGCGTCTTGCAGCGCTCCAGCAGGTCCGCGGTCAGCTGCTGGAACTGCGCGCGGGTCAGCTTCTCGTCGAGGTGCAGGGGGCCCTCGGCGGAGGCGGTGATGTAGGGCAGGTTGATCGAGGTCTCGGAGGACGAGGACAGCTCGATCTTCGCCTTCTCCGCGGCCTCGCGCAGGCGCTGCAGGGCCATCTTGTCCTTGGCGAGGTCCACGCCGTGCCCGGACTTGAACTGCTGCACCAGGTAGTCGACGACGCGCTGGTCCCAGTCGTCACCGCCGAGGTGGTTGTCGCCGTTGGTGGCCTTCACCTCGACGACGCCGTCGCCGATCTCCAGGAGGGACACGTCGAAGGTGCCGCCACCGAGGTCGAAGACGAGGATGATCTGCTCGTCCTTGTCGAGGCCGTAGGCGAGCGCGGCCGCGGTGGGCTCGTTGACGATGCGCAGGACGTTCAGACCGGCGATCTCGCCGGCCTCCTTCGTCGCCTGGCGCTCGGAGTCGTTGAAGTAGGCCGGGACGGTGATGACCGCGTCGGTCACCTTCTCGCCCAGGTAGGCCTCGGCGTCCCGCTTCAGCTTCTGCAGGATGAACGCGGAGATCTGCTGCGGGTTGAAGGGCTTCCCGTCGAGCTCGATCTTCCAGTCCGTGCCCATGTGGCGCTTCACGGAGCGGATGGTCCGGTCCACGTTGGTGACCGCCTGGCGCTTGGCGACCTCGCCGACGAGCACCTCACCGTTCTTCGCGAAGGCGACGACGGACGGCGTGGTCCTGGCGCCCTCGGCGTTGGTGATGACGGTGGGCTCGCCGCCCTCCAGAACGCTGACGACGGAGTTAGTCGTGCCCAGGTCGATGCCGACCGCACGTGCCATGGTTGATTCCTCCAGCTGACTTGAGTGGAACGGACTCAAGTGTGCACGAGGCTCCGCGCGCGGTCAACAGACCTGAGTCAGCCAGACTCAACTCTTATCCGTTCCTTACACGCAACTGCCCTCTGACCTGCGAAGACGGCAAAGGCCGCACCCCATGCGGCTTCACCCGCAGGAGCAGGAGTACGGCGACCAGGGCGCCCCCGGCCACCCACAGCACCCCCGTGGCGCCGATCCGCCCCAGATGCACGAGCACGGCGACGAGTACCCCGCCGACGGCGCCCGCACCGAGGACGACGGTGGCGCCCTGCGGGGTCAGGCCGAGCCGCCGCAGGCGGTGCGCGAGATGGTCCGGCCCCCGCCGCCCGCTCAGCCGCCGCGCCACGAGCACGAGCACCACGTCGGCGCTCGCGACGGCCGTGAGCGCGAACAGCACGCCCGCGCTGGAGGCCGGCTCGTGCCCGGTACGGGTGAGCACGGCGGCCGAGGCGAGCACGAACCCGGCGAACAGCGACCCTCCCGCACCGAGCCCCACGCGCGCGGGATGCCAGTTGAGCATCAGGAACCCGGTCAGCGCGGCGGCCAGCACGCTCAGCAGCACCGCGAGCCCGTCCAGCACCTCCGCCGCCGCGAGGGCCGCCACCCCGAAGGCGGTCACCAGCCCGACCGTGCCCACCAGGGCGTCCGCGTGGTCGAGCGCCCGGAAGGCGAGGGCGACGAAGGCGACCCACCCGGCCGCCAGCACCCCGCCGACGACGCCGGTCTCCTCGTAGGGCATCACACAGGCCGCCGCCACGGCCGTACCGCCGAACAGCAGCCGCGGCCTGAGCCGGTGCCGGTCGGCGAGCAGTCCGAGGGCGGCCACGGCCGCGCCCGCGACGACCAGCCGGCCGATGCCCGTGCCGAGCGGCGCGGCGCCGGTCCACTCACCGGCGGCGGCCACCAGGCAGGTGGCGAGGACGACGGCCGTGCCGCCGGACAGCGGCACGGGACGCTGGCGGCGGCGGTCGACGAAGCCCAGGCGCAGGGCGGGCGCGCGCAGCAGCGCGGCGAGGAGGGCGGAGAGGAGGAGAGCGGCACTGGCCGCGGCGATCCCGTAGAGCACGGGTCTAAAGTAGGCGCAAATGTACCAATTTCGTGGCAATAACACGTTCAGCCCTTAAGGCAACCCTCAGCGACTCAGATCACCCCGCGCCTGGCTACAGTGCGGAGGGAGATACGGGTAGTCTCAGACGGACTGCATAAGTTACCGCTTAGTAATGTCGAGTAGCGCCTCACCGAACCAGAGGCCACCTCGCAGAACCCCTCGCAGGCCCGAGGAGCCCCGAAATGCAACTCGCCGCGATCATCGTGTCGATGGTCCTGATGGCGGTCGGCGTCGCCCTGTTCGGCCGTGCCGTCCTTCAGATCTTCCGCTTCGTGATGCTCGGCCAGCCCCTCCCGGCCGGAGCGCGGACCAACGACCCCGTGCTGCGCACCATCACCCTGGCCAAGGAATTCCTCGGCCACACCAGGATGAACCGCTGGGGCATCGTCGGCATCGCGCACTGGTTCGTGGCGATCGGCTTCTACACGCTGCTGCTGACCATCGTGAACGCCGTCGGCCAGCTCTTCCAGGCCGACTGGATCCTGCCGGTCATCGGTGACTGGGCGCCGTACAACATGTTCGTCGAGTTCATCGGCACGATGACGGTGCTCGGCATCCTGACGCTGGTCGTCATCCGGCAGCTGTCCCGGCCCGGCAAGGCGGACCGCAAGTCGCGCTTCGCCGGCTCCAACACCGGCCAGGCGTACTTCGTCGAGACGATCATCCTCATCGTCGGCGTCTGCATCTTCATGCTGCACGCCCTGGAGGGCGCCCAGCACCACGTCGACGGCTACGAGGCGTCGTTCTTCATCTCGTACCCGGTCGTCTCGGCGCTGCAGGGCCTGGACCTCTCCACCCTCCAGAACCTCACCTACCTCTTCGCCGGCGTGAAGATCGCGGCCTCCTTCATCTGGATGATCACGGTCTCCCTGAAGACCGACATGGGTGTGGCCTGGCACCGCTTCCTCGGCTTCCCGAACATCTGGTTCAAGCGCAACGCCGACGGCGCCAGCTCGCTCGGCGCCCTGCTGCCGATGACCTCGGGCGGCAAGCCGATCGACTTCACCGACCCCGGCGAGGACGACGTCTTCGGCGTCTCCCAGGTCGAGCAGTTCTCCTGGAAGGGCATCCTCGACTTCTCCACCTGCACCGAGTGCGGCCGCTGCCAGTCGCAGTGCCCCGCCTGGAACACGGGCAAGCCGCTCTCCCCCAAGCTCCTGATCATGTCCCTGCGCGACCACGCGCACGCCAAGGCCCCCTACCTGCTGGCCGGCGGCGGCAAGACGATGGAGGGCGAGGAGAAGGCGAGCGAGGAGCAGCTGGCGGGCGTCCCCGCCGCCGCCCTCGCCGAGGCCGAGCGCCCGCTGATCGGCACCGCCGAGGAGAACGGCGTCATCGACCCGGACGTCCTGTGGTCCTGCACCACCTGCGGCGCCTGCGTCGAGCAGTGCCCCGTCGACATCGAGCACATCGACCACATCGTCGACATGCGTCGCTACCAGGTCATGATCGAGTCCGCGTTCCCGTCCGAGGCGGGCACGATGCTCAAGAACCTGGAGAAGAAGGGCAACCCCTGGGGCCTGGCCAAGAAGCAGCGCCTGGAGTGGACGAAGGAAGTCGACTTCGAGGTGCCGGTGGTCGGCAAGGACATCGAGGACCTGTCCGAGGTCGAGTACCTCTACTGGGTCGGCTGCGCCGGCGCCCTCGAAGACCGCGCCAAGAAGACCACCAAGGCCTTCGCGGAGCTGCTGCACATGGCGGGCGTCAAGTTCGCGATCATGGGCGGCGACGAGAAGTGCACGGGTGACTCGGCGCGGCGTCTGGGCAACGAACCGTTGTTCCAGGAGCTGGGCATGGAGAACGTGGCCGCGCTGAACATGGCGTTCGGCGAGGACGACGAGGACCCGGAGACGAAGAAGCCGAAGTCTTCCAAGAAGATCGTCGCCACCTGCCCGCACTGCCTCAACACCCTCGGCAACGAGTACCCGCAGCTCGGCGGCGACTACGAGGTCATCCACCACACCCAGCTGCTCCAGCACCTGGTGGACGAGGGCAAGCTGACCCCGGTGACCCCGGTCGAGGGCATCATCACGTACCACGACCCCTGCTACCTGGGCCGGCACAACAAGATCTACACCCCGCCGCGCGAGATCATGACCGCCGTCCCGGGCCTGCGCCAGCAGGAGATGCACCGCCACAAGGAGCGCGGCTTCTGCTGCGGCGCCGGTGGCGCGCGGATGTGGATGGAGGAGCGGATCGGCAAGCGCATCAACAACGAGCGCGTCGACGAGGCCCTCTCCCTCAACCCCGACATCGTCTCGACGGCCTGCCCGTTCTGCCTCGTCATGCTCACGGACTCCGTGAACGGCAAGAAGAACGACGGCCAGGCCAAGGAGTCCATCCAGGTCGTCGACGTCGCCCAACTCCTCCTGGAGTCGGTGAAGACCCCGGTCGACCCGGAGGACGCGGCGGAGTCGGAGAACGAGCCGGAGCCGGAGCCGGTGAAGTAACTCCTACGCCTCTTCTACGGCGGTTTCGACGCCCCCTGTTCCATGCGTATGGGCAGGGGGCGTCGTCATGTCCGCTCGCTCACTCCGGGTCGACGGGGACCCACCAGGAGGAGAGGGTGCGGGCGACTTCCGGCAGCTCGACCTCGTAGGCGCGGACGCCGAGCACGAGGGCCAGTGCCTCCTTGGGCTCCGCTTCCAGGCGGTAGCCGTTCAGGCGGGCGAACTCGCGGACGGCCAGCCACGCGAACCGGTAGTTGCTGTGCTCCAGCGCATCGTGGCGCGCCAGTTGCTCCAGCAGCGCCGCCGCCTTGTAGCGGAGCGTGGGATAGACCTCGCGCTCCAGCGCCACGGCCGTCATCCGGTCACATGCGCAGGTCAGGACCCCCAGGTCGTCGACCTGGGGGTCACGCGGCAACGTCTCGGCGACGGCCAGCAGTTGGGGCAGGTCGATGGGGGTCACCACTCGCCGGGCTCCCGCTCGAAACCGCGCGCCGCCTCACGCTGGCGGGCCAGCCGGGCGTCGTTCTCCCGGTCGGCCTCGGCGAACGCCTCGGCGTACCGCTCCACGCCCTCCCGCACCGACCGGCGCAACAGCCGGTCCGCCTCCTTCGACTCCGCGAGCAGCGTGTCGTGCATGTGCGCCTGAAGACTCTTGCCCTGCGCTTCCGCACGTCGGCGGATGGCATCCAGCTCATCAGCGCGGAGCCTGATCGTGACCGTCTTCATCTCCATGGCTGCAACGCTAGCAACGCAGCCACGGACGTAGAGGCCGTTCATTCCAACCCCTCCAGCCGCCGCCCCCGGCTCTGCGCGACCCTCAGTACGTCATCGAGGGCTTGCGTGAGGCACTCGGCGAGGAAGCGGAGTTCGCCGGGCGGGGCGTCCGGGAGGATCTCGCGGGCGTGGGCGACGAGTTGCCCGCCCGCGCCGAGCTGGACGGACTCGGCGATGTCGGCCAGCCGGGAGACCGGGCCGTCGTGGTCGTCGGTGATCAGGTAGCAGGGCTTGCCCTCGGTGCCGGTCCAGGGGAGGAGCCGGGGCGGGTGATCCGTCACGCGACCTCCAGCCCGTGGATCCAGCAGGGGCCGGGCATGTCCTGACCGAGGGCGGCGAGCGCCAACTCCCGTCGGCGTTGCCGCTGTTCGTGGGCGGTGAGGTACGGGCGGACGGCTCTTGTGGCGGTGGCGTCGAGGGGGGTGTCCAGGCCGTAGGGGCTGCGGTGGGCCGGGAGGGGGCAGGGGTGGAGCGGCCAGGGGGCGGCCGGGGGTTCGGCGTACGGTACGGGCTTCCGCGGGGGCGGGAAGAGCAGGAGGCCCACCCAGGTAGCGAGGCGGCGGATAAGGTCGGTCATGTCATCAGCTCCGATTCGGCTGGTGGCCACGCCCCCGGACGGCTGCAACCGTCGCGGGGGTCTGTCGTACCCATACCGTAGCGAAGGAAATCTAGGCATTCTAGGGGTTCCAGGATTTCTCTGCATCGCACAGATGTACAGGCATGCGGATGATGGTGTGGTGATGGAATTCGCCCCTGACATCCCCCGCTGGCGCCAGGTCGCCGAAATCATCCGGCGCCGCATCGCGGACGGCACGTACGCACCGCGCACCAGGGTGCCGTCCGTCGTGCAGCTCACGGCGGAGTTCGGGATCGCCAACGCAACGGCGTACAAAGTGCTGCGGGCCCTGCGCGAAGAAGGCCTGACCTATACGGAACCCGGCCTCGGCTCCTTCGTAGCCAAGCGCCCGCAGGAAACCGAGCCCGGCATCGCCCCGTCCGCCGCCCCAACCCGGAAGGCCCCGGAATGATCATCTTCGGCACCAAGGGCTACCTCCACCAGCTCGCGATACTCACCCTCGTGTGCGCAAGCTGCGGCAACCCCGCCGCGCACACGCTCCGCAAGCGCGTCACCAAGTTCACGCTGTTCTTCGTGCCGTTGTTCCCGGTCTCGACGAAGTACGCGACGCAGTGCACCTTCTGCGGCGCGGAGCAGAAGATCGCCGAGGAGCAGGCCGAGCAGCTCCAGGCGCAGGCCGCGGACGGCCGGACGTACGGGCAGCCGCAGCAGCGGCCGTACCGCTAGAGCAAGGTCCCGGCGAACGTCGGCGTCGACGGCCGCCTCCCTGGGCCGCCGGTAGCTCAAAACGTTACCGAACACACGTACAACCCTCCGCTGCCACCACGGGTCTCCTTGATCGCCGACCGGAACGTGAACTCCGGAACAACTCCCGGACAACACGGCCACCCCCCCACCCGTGACCCCGACGGCTGCGGATGCCCCCGCCAGGCATCCCCGTACGCAGCAGGAGAAATCCGCATGCACAAGACGCTCAGACTCACCCTCGCCACGGCCACGGCCGCCACGCTGACGGGCGGTCTGCTCACGTTCACCACGACGACCGCGACGGCCGCGGACTCCACCACCGTCGCGAAGGCCGACTTCAACGGCGACGGCATCGGCGACATCGCCTTCTCCGCGGACGGCGCCTACGTGAACGGCCGGAAGGCCGCCGGCCAGCTCGTCGTCCTCTACGGCTCCGCCACCGGCATCTCCACCGCCAAGCGCTCCGTCATCAGCCAGAACACCACCGGCGTCCCCGGCACCGCCGAGGCCGGCGACCGCTTCGGCTACGACACCGCCTTCGCCGACTTCAACGGCGACGGCTACGACGACATCGCCGTCGGCTCCATGAGCGAGGAGGTCCGCGGCGACAAGAACGGCGGCATGCTGGCCATCCTGTGGGGCTCGGCCTCCGGCATCACCGGCAAGGGTGTCAGCGTCCCCGACCCGGCCCGTTCCTCGCACGACTACTGGGGCAAGAACCTCGCCGCCGGCGACTTCGACGGCGACGGCAAGGCCGACCTGGCCGTCGGCAGCAGCAACTCCACCGTGTACGTCTACAAGGGCGGCTTCACCACCGGCGGCACCCCGGGCGGCCGCTACACCATCACGCCCCCGATCCAGGGCACGGACGCCGGCGGCCCGCTGAACCTGACCGCCGGCGACGTCAGCGGCGACGGCCGCACCGACCTGGTCGTCGATGGCTACGAGGAGGGGACCGAGTACGGCTGGAACAAGAACTACTTCATCCCCGGCACCGCCTCCGGCCTGGACACCGGCTCCACCCGGACGCTCAAGCCCGGCGTGATCACCGCCATCGGCGACATCGACAACGACGGCTTCGGCGACATCGTCAGCGGCGCCCACTGGAACGCCACCACCAGTGACGGCACCGCGATCCCGGACGCCGCCAAGGGCGGCAAGGTCTGGGTGACCTACGGCACCGCCGACGGCCCCGGCTCGGCCACCGGCATCACCCAGAACACCGGCAACGTCCCCGGCACCGCCGAGGGCAACGACTACTTCGGCTACGACCTCGACCTCGGCGACATCAACGGCGACGGCTACCAGGACCTCGTCGTCGGTGTCGCGGGCGAGAACCTCGGCGACGCCGTGGACGCCGGCGCGGTCACCATCCTCTACGGCAGCGCGAGCGGCCTGAACACCTCCTCCGGCGCCCAGTTCTACTCCCAGAACACAGCCGGTGTGCCCGGCGCCAACGAGGACGGCGATTTCTTCGGCATGGACGTCAAGCTCGACGACCTCACCGGCGACGGCAAGGCCGACCTGGCCATCGGCTCCGGCGAGAACGCCGGCAACGGCGCCGTCACCTACCTGCCGTCCAACGGCACGAAGATCACCACCAGCGGTGCGCGGGCCATCTCCCCGAGCAAGTCCGGCGTCTCCACGACCGGATCGCCCTGGTTCGGTGCGAACTTCGCCGACTGACCAGCCGCAGCACCGCCGTACGCCGCCGGGCCCGCACCCACGGGCCCGGCGGTCCCCCTTCGTCTGGAGCCCCGTCTTGCGCAAGCGCACGCTCGTCCTGGCCGCCACCCTCGTCACCGGCCTCCTCACCGCCCTGCCCGCCACCGCCGCCTCCGCCGCGCCGTCGGGGCTCGCGGACGACTTCAACGGCGACGGCTACCGCGACCTGGTGACCACCGCGCCCTACGCGAAGGTGGGCAGCGCCGCCTACGCGGGCGCGGTGGTCGTGAACTACGGCTCCGCGTCCGGCATCAGTGCCTCCCGGCGCACCGTCCTCACCCAGAACACCGCCGGCATCCCCGGCAGCGCGGAGAAGGACGACCGCTTCGGCAGGGCCGTGGCCTCGGGCGACCTCAACAACGACGGGTACGCCGACCTCGTCGTCGGCGTCGAGAAGGAGGACGTCAGCGGCGACAAGGACGGCGGCATGGCCACCATCGTCTGGGGCTCGAAGTCCGGCCTGTCCGGCGGCCAGAACGTCCCCGACCCGGCACGCTCGGCCCACGACGAGTACGGCCAGTCCCTCGCCGTCGCCGACTTCGACGGGGACGGCGACGCCGACCTCGCCGTCGGCAGCACCGGCAAGGACGTCTGGATCCACCGCGGCGGATTCTCCAAGACCTCCGGCGCCGCGTCCCGCTACGAACTCGCCACCGACCTCTACGCCGGCAACGGCATCTACGGCGCCCAGAACCTCGCCGCCGGGGACGTCGACGGCGACGGCACGGCCGACCTGGTGATCAGCGGCCAGTACCACCCGGAGTCGGGCGGGTACGACGACGGCACGCTGGTGTACCTCGGTTCGCCGTCCACCCTGGCCTTCCAGACGTTCCTCAGGAGCGAGGCCTGGGAGCTGGCGGCCGTCGGCGACGTCAACCGCGACGGCTACGCCGACGTGGTCACCTCGGCCTCCCCGGGCACGGTCCGCGAGGGCGACGGCGGCTCGGTCAGCCTCTGGCTCGGCAGCGCCGACGGCGTCCGTACCTCCGCCCACCAGACCGTCACCCAGGACAGCCCCGGAGTGCCGGGCGCGGACGAGCCCTCCGACTGGTTCGGCCACTCGCTCTCCCTCGGCGACGTCAACGGCGACGGATACGCGGACCTGGCCGTCGGCGCGATCTACGAGGACCTCGGCAGCATCCGGCTGGCGGGCAGCGTCACCGTGCTGCGCGGCTCGGCGTCCGGTCTGGCGTCCACCGGCGCCCAGGCGATCAACCAGAACACCTCCGGCGTACCCGGCGGTGCCGAGACCGCCGACCGCTTCGGCTCGGCGGTCCGCCTGTCCGACCTCAACGGCGACGGCAGGGCCGACCTGTCCGTGGGCGCCGACGGGGAGAACGAAGCGGACGGCAGCGTCACCTCGCTGCGCGGTACGGCGTCCGGGGTGACCACGTCGAACGCGGTCGTCTTCGGTCCGGGGTCGGTGGGCGTGTCCAAGGCGGGCCGACTGGGCCAGGAAATGCAGCGCTGACACGGCCGTATCCCCTGGCCCAACCCCCAATCCCCCCTTGGGAATCCCTTAGGGGATGTCACAGCTCGGCCGCAAAGCCGGGCCCGGACCGCCGGGCCCGGCACGTCACTCTCCGGGACCAGGTACGTTCGAAGACGTGGCTGGATTCAGGATCGGACGCGGCGGCCGGGACAACCGGGCCCCGCAAGCGCGACCGCAACAACCTCCGTACGGGCAGCAGGCACCGTCGTACGGCTACCCTCCGCCGCCGCAGCAGCCGTACGGCGGCCAGGGCGGCGGCCACGGGGGTGGCTACGGCGGTCACGGCGAGCCGGAGTACTTCGGTGACGGCGGCGCGCAGCAGTACCCGCAGGGGCCGGGCGGCGGCGGGCACGACCCGTACGCGGCGAACAACCCTGGCCACACCCAGGCGTTCTCCGTCCACGACGACCCCTACAACCAGGGCCAGACCTACCAGGCGGGCGCGGCCCCGGCCGCCCCGGTGGGCCCCCGCCTGCACTGGAAGGAACTGCTGAAGGGGATCATCGTCTCCCCCGCCCAGACCTTCCTCCGGATGCGGGACTACACGATGTGGGGCCCGGCCCTGATCGTGACGTTCCTCTACGGCCTGCTCGCGGTCTTCGGCTTCGACGCGGCCCGCGAGGACGCGATCAACGCGACCCTGTCGAACGCGGTGCCGATCGTGCTGACCACGGCCGTCGCCATGGTGCTGTCGTTCTTCGTGCTGGGCGTCGTCACCCACACCCTGGCCCGCCAGCTCGGCGGCAACGGCGCCTGGCAGCCGACGGTCGGCCTCTCCATGCTGATCATGTCCCTGACCGACGCGCCCCGCCTGGTCGTCGCGATGTTCTTCGGCGGCGACGCCTCCTTCGTCCAGATCCTGGGCTGGGCCACCTGGGTCGCCGCGGGCGCCCTCCTGACCACGATGGTCAGCCGCTCCCACGACCTCCCGTGGCCGAAGGCCCTCGGCGCCTCGGCAATCCAACTGATCGCCCTGCTGTCCATCCTGAAGCTGGGCACGTTCTGACGACGGCTTGAGGCGGACAAGAAGGCCTACGAGAAGGGGCTCCCGGCACGCGGCCGGGAGCCCCTTCTTTCAGTACCGGGAACCCTTCCTCCAGCACCGGGAGCCCCTTCTTTCAGTAGAGGACGACCCGCCACCGCTCCACCCACACCAACGACCCGCCACCCGTACCCCGCACCTGAACCCGCTCCCCATCCACCTGCCGAACGGTTCCGTAGAGCGTCCTGTCGTCGAGGTCCGCCCTGACGACGTCGTCCACCTCCAGGTCGTCCTCGACCGGGCGGGACCACGCATGCCCGCATCGCGCGCACAGGTAGCCGACGGCATCACGCCCGGCCGCGGACAGCCGACGCCCCGGCCGGACCTGCTCGACCAGGCACCGGGGACAGGGATCGGCGGTGTACGCGCCCACCGACCGGGACATCACCCGATCCGGCGGTACGGAGGCCTCTGGAACACGCGCGCGGGACTCAGAGCGCTTCCTTGTTCTCCTTGGGCGCCTCACCCGACTTGCTCACCGGAGGCAGCACGCTCCACGGGAAGTTGATCCAGTCATCGGTGCGCTTCCACACGTACTCGCACTTCACCAGCGAGTGCGACTTCTCGTAGATCACGGCGGAGCGGACCTCGGCGACGTGGTCGAGGCAGAAGTCGTGCACCAGCTTGAGCGTCTTGCCGGTGTCGGCGACGTCGTCGGTGATCAGGACCTTCTTGTCGGAGAAGTCGATGGCGTTGGGGACGGGCGCGAGCATGACGGGCATTTCGAGGGTGGTGCCGACGCCCGTGTAGAACTCCACGTTCACGAGGTGGATGTTCTTGCAGTCGAGGGCGTAGGCGAGCCCGCCGGCGACGAAGACCCCGCCGCGGGCGATGGAGAGCACGATGTCGGGCTCGTAGCCGTCGTCGGCGATGGTCTGGGCGAGCTCACGGACGGCGGTGCCGAACCGCTCGTAGGTCAGGTTCTCGCGTACGTCACTCATGCCCGCGCCACTCACACCTGGGTCCGATGGAAGTTGAGGAAGGAGCGGGAGGCGGTGGGCCCGCGCTGCCCCTGGTACCGGGAGCCGTACCGCTCGCTGCCGTAGGGGAACTCGGCGGGCGAGCTGAGCCGGAACATGCACAGCTGCCCGATCTTCATGCCCGGCCACAGCTTGATGGGCAGCGTGGCGAGATTGCTGAGCTCCAGCGTCACGTGCCCGGAGAAACCGGGGTCGATGAACCCGGCGGTGGAGTGGGTGACAAGCCCGAGCCGCCCGAGCGAGCTCTTGCCCTCGAGGCGCGAGGCGAGATCGTCGGGCAGGGAGATGACCTCGTACGTCGAGGCGAGGACGAACTCACCGGGGTGGAGGATGAAGGGCTCGTCGCCCTCCGGCTCCACCAGCCGCGTCAGGTCGGCCTGCTCGATCGACGGGTCGATGTGCGGGTACCGGTGGTTCTCGAACACCCGGAAGTACCGGTCCAGCCGCACGTCGATGCTGGACGGCTGCACCATGGATTCGTCGTAGGGATCGATCCGCACCCGCCCGGCGTCGATCTCGGCCCGGATGTCCTTGTCTGAGAGAAGCACGCCCCGAGGATACGCAAGGCGCGCGGACCGACCACAATCGGAAGCCGCGCGCCTTCGCTACCGCTGTACTGCTGACGTGCTGTCTTGCTGCCCTGCTGCCCCGCTACCGCTTCTGCATGGCGACCGGCACCGCGCTGCGGAGCCGGGCACATCGCGGACACCGCACGAGCCGGCCGGGGCCGAGCCGGTCGGCCTGCTGCATCGGGAACGAAGCGGTGCTGAACACGTGCCCATCGGCACAACGGACGACGGTGCGCTCCATCAAGTCCTAGAGTCCCTTCCCCAAGAGCCTCGCCTGGCTGCTGCTTACCTGACGACAAAAGCCACATTACGGGATGGAAGGGACGGCCCTCCAGGCGGCACTCCGACCCCGCCCGACCCCTCTCCAAGGCCCCCACCGTACGCCCCAACTCCGGCGCCCCGCAGCCGCATCCCGCCCCTGAAAACCAGTCAGACCCCGCGGCCTGAGCGCCGGGGGTCTGCCATGAGGTAGAGTGAGCGAGCATTCGACACCGACTCGGTCGGCGTCTTACGCGGGTGTAGTTTAATGGTAGAACATCAGCTTCCCAAGCTGAGAGCGCGAGTTCGATTCTCGTCACCCGCTCCAGAATGAAACCCTAGGCCATTAGCATGGGGTTTGTTTGTTGTCTAGACCAATTCGAGGGTCGCGTGCCCTCCGTGTGCCCTAAGTCGAGGCAATGCGGCACACAAGAGGGCCTCAAGAGGCAGAGGCGGCAGACGTGACGCGCAGTCATCCCGAATGGCGAGACGCATTTCTGTGACCTGCGCCACTCGCTGCTGCCAACTGCTTGAAGTCGCTTACGCAAAGCGATGATTGGCCTAGCCACTAGGGTCCGTTGCGAAAGTGGATCTTGTTCGGTGATGATCACGTCCTGTGGGACGTGGGGATCTGACGAACGGCCAGTGGGCCCGGCTTGAGCCTCTGCTGCCGACGGGCATCAAGCCGGGCCGGCCGCAGGTGTGGACGCGGCGGCAGCTGATAGACGGCATACGGTGGCGGACCCGGACCGGTGCTCCGTGGCGGGACGTGCCCGAACGGTATGGGTCGTGGGACCGGGTCTATGACCTGTTCCGGCGCTGGCAGCGGGATGGCACCTGGGCGCGGATCCTCACGCAGCTCCAGGCCGAGGCGGACGCGAAGGGCCTGATTACCTGGGAGGTCAACGTCGACTCCACCGTCTGCCGGGCCCACCAGCACGCCGCCGGAGCGGCAAAAAAGGGGACCTCCAGAAGGAGCCGCCCGGCGGGATCTTCGTCGTGCCGGTCCTGGAAGCCATCCGAGTGCCGAGGCTGGGGCTCGGCAGGCCCCGCAGGTGTCCGGACCGGGTCCGGGCCGACAAGGCGTACGACTCCCGCAGCAACCGCTCCTACCTGCGCAGACGCGGGATCAAAGCCACCATCCCGGTTCCGGCGGACCGGGTCCGCAACCGCCTCAAGCGCGGCTCGCGCGGCGGACGGCCGCCGAAGTTCGACAAGGACGACTACAAGCAGCGGCACGCGGTCGAATGCGGGATCAACCGACTCAAGCGCCATCGGGCCGTGGCCACTCGGTACGACAAACTCGCCGTCCGCTACGAAGCGACCATGCTGGTCGCAGCCATCAACGAGTGGCTGTGACCAGCACTTTCACAACAGACCCTAGCCCACCGCCAAGGCATGGAACTCCCTGCCTGCGCACACCACTTCAAGCCCTACGTTTGGGTGTGACACACACCTTCAGAGTCTGTGTCCGCGCCCTATCAGTCAGCTCGCATCAGTGCTGGTCACTGACAGGGCGCGTTGAGGGTCCCTCTAGGTCTTGGATATGCACCAGTAGGAACCGCGGTCCGGAAGCACTGTCAGCGACGACGCTGTTGCGCATCGACACCAGCACATACGTGCGGTCCCTGCGGCAAAGCCTCACCTCCGCTCTGCCACCTTCGGCGGACGTGCGCAGGAGGGTGCCGACGTCCTCGGGATGGACTAGGTCAGAAAAGGAGTACCGGCGCATGTCGGCAGCAGGTCTTCCCAGCATCCGGCACAGTGCATCATTCGTACGCAGAATCCTTCCGTGCTGATCACCGCCCATTTCTGCGATCGCCATGCCTGACGGCGCGTATTCAAAGGCCTGCCGGAAGGACTCCTCGCTCGCGCGCAGCGCTTGCTGCTCCCGTTCGAGGCGGACAAGCGCACGCTGCATGTTCGCTCTCAGCCGGGCGTTACTGATCGCAACCGCGGCGTGAGCTGCGTACACCTGCAGCGCCTCGCGCCCCCATGCACCCGGGCGACGACCGTTGGGCGGCTGGTCCACCGATATAACACCGACGAGGTCTCCGAAATCCTTGCCACCAGCGGAGTACATGGGAGCGAACAGGCGGTCATCAGGGTGCCATCCATTGCTGTGTTGTGGTTCGGGCCCTTCAGATTTCCACTGAGGCACGTCGTCGCTGTCGAGCACCCACCCTTCCGTGTGCGGGATGAACCGCAACGTCCCCCACGCTTCCCCCATGGAAAGGCGGCGCTCCCATGCGGCCCGGGAACCGACCCTGCCCGTCATTAGAGCTTCTGCCGCGGCGTTGCCAGCCAAAGCTGCGACGACCAAGTCTCCGTCCGGCCGGACTAGGTTGAGGGCTACCAACTCATAGCCCAAGCCCGCCACCACTCCATCGGTGATGGCCTGAAGCGTGTCAGCGAGGCTGTGCGTAGGTGAGACCTGCTGGATCAGTTGGTCAAGCAGGCTGCGAAGACTCGCGAGACGGACGTAGGGCTCAGACTCAGTGGGTCCCGCCGCGGCCCCACCGGCTGGCTGGGCGGCGCTCCATGACCTCCAGTCGGACCGCGGTGCCGACGGAGGCTCGTAGGCTGTGTTGCGCACGAAGGCAACACCGCCGAGGTGGTTGCGGCACAGCCTATGCGGCTCCGGCCTGGCCTTGATGCTGAGTTCTAGGCGTAGCTTCCTGTAGATCGTGTCCAGGTCGAGGAATTCACCACCATCGAGGACCCCATCGTCTATGAGCCTGATCAGTTCTCCCGTGAACGCCGTGTACTGCTCTCCGGGAGGGGCGAGAGCAACCGAATTCTCGGCGGACGCAGCTAGCAGATAGGTGCCCTCCACCTCCAGGACAACCTCGGCAGCCTGCACACCGAAGGCCCGGGCGCTGTAACAGCAGTCAACGATGATGATCTTGCGAACTGCGGGGCTGTGCTCGATCGAGCGCCGAATCCATTCGAATGGCGCCGCTGTGTCGTGCACCGATGCTCGATCGCTGTCACCCACCGCGAGGCACAGTTGGCCGGTACGCGACTCGATGAGTCCGTGACCCACGTAGTAGACAATCAGCGCGTCTGTAGCGTCCTGCGCCGCATCGGCCACGGGTTTAGACAGTTGACGAGGGGTCTGAGGATTGATCACTACCCGACAATGGTCGGCTGGCAGGGCCCAGGTATGTGGTTGAGTGAAGAGTGTGGCGAGGGCCTGGGCGCTACGCTCCGCGGCTGGTAAGTCGTCAAGCGTCTCGTAGCTGCCGGCACCGATGAAGACGGCTCGTGATGCAGATGGGTCAGGCGGAGTGGTCATCGCCGTCCACCGCGTCTGCGCTCAGTTCCTCGATGAAACGCCGCACTTCATCGGGCGAGGACGCCGAGATGGTGATGCTGCCCCCGTCCGGGCGGTCCAGAGTGACCGTCGGATTCTGCGGACGGGTAGCCCGCCAACCAGCCAGGGACACGGCCAGAGATGCAGCGCTGAAACCGCTGCCGACGATCAGCGAGACGAGGTCGATCACGTCTCCCTGCGCTCCAGGTGGCAAAGAACGCGAGGAGTCAAGACGCGGCCGCGCACAGCGGCGGGCGGACGGATCCGCCAGCAGCCACTGGTGAAGCGACCGCAGCTCCTCCTCCGGCATGTCCACACCTTGGAAACTCAGACGCACCCGCACAGGCAGCCCCCTCTTGCCCCGCACTTTCACCAGTGTGGCTGACAGGCTATCGACGTTCGATCTCAAGTGGGTCGGGATCTAACCAGGTCGCTCGTCTCCCCGCACCGGGGGAGGCCGCCGCTATCCGCATCCGACTGAGTTACAACTTTCTCTACGGGTTCAAGGCGGCTCGCTCCGCTCCCCGCGCGCGGCCCGGCCCCCGGCCGGGCCTGCGCTCCTGCCTTCGTCCCGCTCCAGCCCGGCCGGCGCCCGTGCCGCGCACACAGCAATCAGCCACCTGATGCCAGAGAAGGGGTTACGTCGTGGCTGGGGCGGTCGGCTCCACGGCTTTACGGAGCCACTTTGGCGCGAGCCTCGAAGATCATGGCCCCAACCTCGTGCTTTACCGGGCAGGTCCACAGACTGCCCGACGCGCCGCAAGCTTACGGGGACATGATCACTCGCGCCAAAGCAGCGCCACCCCAAAGCCGCTCCGCCGACCTCGCTCTAATGGCCTACTCGTCTACGGAGATGGGCGATACGTAGTTGGCGCGCGGACGGTCGCCTTTGCCATGCTCGTCGACTTCAAAAACGACGTGCATGCCGACAGGGTTAAGAGAGTCCCATTTCACGCCGTGCCCTTCTTGTACTGCCGCTCCAGGGAAGAAGACATCGCTGGGATAGTCGGGATGCGAGATGAAACCGTACGTTCCGCGCCAGGCCTTGACGATCCCTCGGGGCGACACATCCGAACTGCCGCCTTGTTTCGGCTTGGCCACATTTACCAAGTTTTCACAAAGGCTTGAGACTTCCTCACTGATGCCCGCCAGGCGATACAACCTGCCAACCCGCCCGGGGAAATGACGCCATGCAGCGCAGCGCTCAAAAAGGACAGCATGACGCTTCACTCCCTTCAGGATACGGACTGCATCATTCTCGAAATTTGGAGGGAACAATCCGAGCTCGCCAATCGACCGCAGGAAAGCATTCGCACTCTCAAGAAGCATTTCAGCTAGTCGTTGATCCCATGCCCCCGAGTCGAGTTCCTTGATGCCCTGAGAGAACCCTGCTGACGCCTTATGGGCGGCTTCTACGGGCCGTCGATCATCTTCAAGTAGCGACTCAGACCACCGGCGCCAAGAGTCGACCAGACTGGTCAGGATAATCAGTCGGAGTCGCCCTCGACCAGTCATGTTTTCTAGGGCCCACTCAAGGTGAACCTGGGACTCTTCGTAATTGCGGGCCCACAGATTGATTTTTCCCAGCAACTGGGCGGTGTCAGCGGTCTGAAAGTGCTCATGCGCCGACTTGGCCAAAGGTAGAGCGGCATCCACGTCGTGACCGCGGCCAGCAAGATGCCCCGCAAAGTAGTAGGAAATGACGGCCTTACCGGCATCGTCAGCTTTACGCAGGGCCGAGCGGTAAAGGGAGCTAGCCTGGTCGATCTGATCATTCTGGGAAAGGATGAAGGCTTCCACACGATCAACCTCCCAGAACTCTGGATTCAGCGCCCGGGCTCGCGTCAGGTAACTCTGAGCACGCTCGATCGACCCTGCGCGTGATTGCGCCAAGGCGAGCCGCAGAAGATGCGCCGTGGGCTCATCATGCGGCGAACGAATCCTGACAACGTTGGGGGCGAGTTGACGCTTGCTCTCGTCGGCACGACGCTGCTCCTCTGAGCGTTTAAATTCTTGCTCTCGTAGCAGTGTCCTACTGATGTCCGCTTTTGGCGGCGGCGCGACTCGACGCAGGAAGTGTTGAGCCGCTTCAGTTATCTGAACTCGCGAGATCAACTCGTCAGTGGGGTCGGGTTTCTGACTCACGAGCGAACCCGCACTCAGTTCCTTGACCGCTAGATTCAAGGCATCGATTGGGGAGTCGGTCAGGACTGCCAGTTCGTCGAATGTCGAAGATCGATCGAGAGCATAGAGGACAGACAGGATAGCTTTGGGTGTTTCACTCAGGGCGTCAAATACCGACCGGACGCAGAAGTCGATCAACTCGTCCTGATCGGTCAAAGTGGGATGAGGTTCCCGCCCAGATTCAACGGAAAGGACGTACCATCGAATAGCCAAAGGGCTGAAGCGAAGCCGAGTGACGATCTGCTCAACAGTTTCCTGCTTCAGGCTTGCCAAGAATTCCGCCCGCCCCCCGCGCACTCTAGCAAACGAACGAAAAAGCGTCTGCGCGTCTTTCTTCTCCAAAGGAGGAAGAGGGATACGGCGCTCAATTTGTCCCACGCCGATCCTGCTAGTCATGAGATACGTGACGTTATCTGGGAGCGTTTCATACAGCGTCACGATCTCGCTACCGCTGACGGTTTCGAGATTGTCGATGATGAGTAGTGTCTCAATTCCTTGCAGAGCTTCGGCCAGCTCTTCAGCGCCACCCTTGAAGTCGTCTGCTAGGACCTTACCCAAGCTCTGAGTTGCGCCTGTAATATCGCGCACTGCGCCCGCAATCTCGACGACTCCGTTAGCCGTTAGCCGCTCGGTCTTCAAAGACGTCCAAAGAATGCATTCGTAAGGCGAATCCGGATTATCAAGGAGTGAATAAGCCACATCGGAAGCGAGCGCCGTCTTGCCGATTCCACCTTCCCCCGTGATAGTGATCATTGGCTCACGGCGCCTCAAGAGGTGTTTCACGATGGCATTACACGACTGAGACCTTCCAATAAGGCCGGTATCGTCGTAATCGAACGGCGGAAGGTTGTGGAGAATCCGGTCAGAGTAGCGCCGATCTACGCCGTTAAACGCTGGCTCCCACTCCGGTTCAGCACTCAACCTGTCCAAGGTGTCGCGCATTGTCGGCCAAAATCGGCTCTTGAATTCTCGACATGCACTTACCGCCTTCTCTGCGTCACCAGCTTGCAGAGGACGTCCGTGCATGACGCGGTTGCGAATCGGTACTAGGGTGTCCATCCTTGGCGTGCCGAGACGCAATTCCCGGGCAAGCTCCACAGGGAGTGCTTCCCGATGACGGTTCAGGATGTCGTACGCTTCACGCATGTCGAGGTATTCGACAATGGATAGCTCGTCGTCGCTGGCGTCAGCGTGACGGCGTTCAGCTGCACGCGCGTAGCTGTCACCCAGAGCCTCGGTCTCACCCATGTGGTCGAGGATGAACCGAAGAATCATTTGCCGTACGTCAGATTCGAACGAGTCCACGAGTACGTAAAGCCGTGCACGCGTCATGCGAGTGTGAAGCAAGGGACCCCCTCAGCCTTATCGACCTTAAGGCTAGGTGAAGAATGACGCCGTGTCAGGCGAGTCGTCGCAGGAAGGGCAGGCGCTTGCGGCACGCAGAGCGCATGGGGGGCACGCCCAGTGCACCGGTGTGCGGTTCTCGACCAAGGCGCGAGGGTAGTGACGTCGACGTGAGCGATGACCACAAGGAAGAGCTACGCAGTCTCGTCAGCCACTTGGGCGCCGGCATCCGTGACACGCACTACCGACCCGCGTACGACGCAGCCGCGAACGTCTGCTCCGGCATCTTCGACATGATCCCCGTAGACCTCCACGACGTCGTACACGAGGCGGTCATGGCCGGATATGCAGCCGCGCTGAGCGACCTGGAGGAAGGCAAGCTGGACGACCAGGTTCGAGAACGGTCCGAGATCATCGAGTGACGCTTCGCGCCGCGAGCCGTCTCAGTTTCCGTCTCATTCAGCCTCGTTCGCGGTCGTTCAGGCGAGACTCGGAGCCGTCCCCACGCCAGTGGCCAACCGCCGATGAACCCAGGTGAACGGCCCCGAACGACGCCCAGGACCCCACCAACACAGTTGGAAAGCGTGTTGGTATCGGAGTTGGGTTACGGCCCGCGGCGGACGGCGAGACGTGATCGGCTTGGGATGTGGAGACCATCATCGCCAGCGGCATAGCCGTCCTGGGCACGCTGCTTGGTTCGGGGATCACCCTTGCGTTCCAGCAGCGCACCGCCGACAGAAGCCACCAGTTCACCCGCCGCGAAAAGCTCCGGCAGGAACGACTCGATGCCTACTCTGCCTACGCCGGCGCGTTGGTCAACTACCGCCGCTGCCTGGTTCACCTCTGGTTCTGCGAGCACGAACAGCCCCCACCGGAGGACCCCCACGGTGCGGATCCGCGCCTACGACCTACGCTCCAATGCCCAAGAGGCACTGTTCCGGGTGCAGATGCTCACCGGTGACGAGACGCTGAGCCGGTCCGCGGAGGACCTGTTGGCAGACGTTACGACGTTGTCCAAGACAGACAGCAGAACCGAACTCGACGATGCCAGGGTGCGGACCCGGGACGACATCAGCCGACTGGTCAGAGCGGCCAAGCAACACCTCTGAGGCGCTTGCAGACGCGCCGGTTCGTAGAGCCCCACGCCGACACTGACCGCACCACAAGCGCACCAGAACGAGCGGGGAACCACGGTGAAAGCAGCCGAGCCCGCAGAGGCGGCGAACCGGCCGTTCGAGCAGGTCAGCCCCTATAACAGGCCATCGATGTCCGCAGCTTCGCAAGCTGATGGCGGCAGCACTGAGAACCAAACCAAGAGTCAGCGCACTACCGCCTATGTGATCACCAGCAAGATTAGCCACATCAGGGCGGCAAATGAGGGTAGTGCGTAGACAATCAGTGGTAGTGAGCTCCAACACGGCGGCCGGCACGTCAATGTCTCTGCGTACTCAGCGAACCTCGCAGTTGCGAGGCGCTGGATCGCTCGGAAGTACCGGAAGTGGCGATGCCCGACATACAGCCAGGTCAGCGTGAATGCGATTCCGAACGCTGCAATCACGCGCGCTGAGGGTAGGTTTGTATCACCAGCGGTCAGGATGGTGCCGTAGGCCACGGCCAAGAGGGACTGAGCTACCAGGAACAGGTTCCCTTGCTGGTAGCGCACATTGTCTTCGTGGAGGCAGTGCTGCCACAGCCGGTTGTCCGCTGCCTGGTCCTCGTGTGTCCCGTCAGCTGATTCCCCCATGGGGGCTCTTTGCCCATCTGTTGGGCGGAACTACCCCGTCCGTGGCGCGCCGCTCGCTGTCGACAGCGTAAGTCGGCGTGCGTCGCGGTGGCGTCCCAGGCCGTGATGCAACCCAATGACGTTCACTGACCGATGCCTGGGGGGAGGCACGCACCTGACGTACGATCGGCCCGTGCCACAGTCGTGCCAGATTCAGGGGTCAGCCACGGTCCCCAAGAGGGCCGAAACGCACATTCGTGGCCTCCAGCTCGGTTAGCGAAGCCGCAGGTCACGGGCAAGGGGTGCCCGTCTCTCTCCTTGATGCGGTGCCGCACCTGTGCATCAGCGTGGCGCGGGGCTTCACGGGCTTCGATATCAGCGTGGCCCGATGCCATGGGGCCGGATGGGAAGGCAGGGCACACTGAGGTGATGGTCGAAATGAGCCCGGTGCAGGCGCGCGAGTTCTGGAAAGCGCTGATGGACAACGCCTCTTCACTGATCACCGACGCGCACACCCTGCTGTCCGCAAGGTCCTACGGGCGGGCACGATCCCTCACCGTCCTGGCGCAGGAGGAGCTCGGTAAAGCGCTCTGGATCTACGACGCCTTCCAAGACGCCTGGAACCAAGAAGATGAAACGTCTCGCACGGTGGATGCGCTGGCGCAGCACGGACGAAGCCACACGAAGAAGTACCTTCAAGCCATCGTTTTCGGCGACGAACTCGATGAGTTCTGGGGTGACTACAGCGCCATGCCCGATCTGGGATCTGACTACGCAGCGTGGGAGGAAGCCCACAGAAAACGGCAGGAGGAGGCCGCAGTTGCAGCTGGCGAGGCCAACCTTGCCAAACAGCGAGGTTTCTACGTTGACCGCGATACGAACGGTGCCCTCCTGTCTCCTACGGCCATTCCAACCGGCACGACGGCAGAGGACCTGCAGACCGCTGCGCGTGTGATCGAGATGCTGCTCATCCGCGACCACACTCGAATGAAGTCCAATGCCGTCACACCGTATGACAGCACGCACCAGCAGCAATTTCGGCTCCTGCCGGTCTCGCACCCTGAAGACTGGGCAGCAGCCTCGGAAACGCTCAACCCGGGGGCTGAAGAGGACGGCCAGTAGTCTGATGAATTCGTACCCGCGGCCTACGAGTGACGACGTCCTCGAACTGGTTTTCCCCAGCGCGGCTAAGGCCTCTACAGCCAGATCATCGAGGTCGTGGGCAGAGAGGCCGTGCCATACGCGTGCCAGATCGTGCGGGGAACCACGGGGAATGGCGGGGACTGGCCAGGGAGGCGCCCCAAGCTCAGACACCGCTCCACCGCAGGTCAGTGCAGCAACTGCCACCAAAGAACCCACGCTTCCCAAGCTGAGAGCGCGAGTTCGATTCTCGTCACCCGCTCCGCGAAGAAGGCCCAGGTCAAAGACCTGGGCCTTGCTGATTGACGAGAGCTTTGGCACGCGCGTCAGGCGACGGTGTACTCCGCGTCCCCGAAGTCTGCGACTACGCGCAGTCGACCGCCGAGCGCTTCCACGTAGGCCCGGAGAGTCGCGACCTCCGCGCGATCCAGCTCACCGTGCTCGATGGCGGATACCCGAGGTGCCGAGACCCCCATTGACGCGGCCACTTGGCGCTGAGTCAACGCCTGTTCGCGCCTGACCTCCGCAAGCTTGTGAGCGCGCACTTCGGCGGTCAACCGGTCCATGGCCGCTTGC
This sequence comes from Streptomyces sp. TRM68416, assembly GCF_014596915.1. Classification (GTDB taxonomy): domain Bacteria; phylum Actinomycetota; class Actinomycetes; order Streptomycetales; family Streptomycetaceae; genus Streptomyces. Next base: position 96,423 of record NZ_JACVWU010000004.1, on the reverse strand, counting down.
TTCTCCTGATGCGACCGCACCGGCAACCCCGAGGCCGCACGCCGCTCGCGCGCCTTGCGCTTGGTCTCCTCCCAGCTCACGGTGCTCATTCGTACTCCCTGGTTTCAAGATCAGCCAGATGTGCCTGGTACCGCTCCTCAGCGAGCGGAATGTTGATGTCGTACCAGCGCTGCCAGTTTCCAGCTTTGTCGCCGGCTACCAGCAGGACTGCCCGGCGCACCGGATCGAAGGCGAAGAGGATGCGGATCTCACTGCCCCCGGATGATCCCGGCCTCAGCTCCTTCAGGTGATGGTTCTCAGCACCCTTGATCCGGTCTACCAGCGGACGGCCGAGCGTCGGGCCCGTTGCCGCCAACATGTCGATGGCGTCTTCTACCTGTTCAGAGCTGTCCCAGTCCTCTTCGGCCAGTGCCTCGAACCACGCCGCGACCTCCCCGACGAGAACCACTTCCCATTGAGCCGCGGCCACAATGTTAATGCAAGAGTTAACCTCGCTGCGGTGGTCGACCTGCCCGGAACCGACGCTCGGGGTGCACGCTGGGCAGACTCGGGCAGGAGCCGCCGGGGGTCTGGCCCGCCCGCGTAGGTCACGAGGCGGAACGCCCTCCTGGCGTTCGCCCGGAGGGCGCAGGGATCGGTGTTGACGAGACCGGAACGCGCCGCACCACAACCGCACCAGATCCAGCGGGGAACAGCGGGGAACCACGGTGAAAGCGGTCTGGCCCGGCAAGGCCTCACCGTGAGTGTTCGCGCAGGTCAGCGCCCGAACCGGCCGGAAATGCCCGCAGCTTCCAAAGCTGAGAGTGCGAGTTCGATTGTCGTCACCGGCTCCATGAAGAAGGCCCAGGTCAGAGACCCGGGCCTGTTGCTGTGTGCGGTGATCACTCGCCGCGTGCCAGATTCGTGGCAGAAGGCTTTGCGGCCGCCCCGGGGCATGTTGTTGGGAATCGAGACAGCATTGCGACCGTTCTGGTGGGCTGTCGGGGGAGGGAGGAAACGGCGTTGCGTCCCGTGTGACCGGTATGGATGCTGGCTGGTCGGAGGCGGTGAAGATGACCAACGTTGTGTTGAATCTGTCGGCACGCGATTTCGTGCACGCGGACCTCGTGTCGTGCGGGTGGGCGGGGTCCGAACTCCACTTGGCCGGCGTCGCGACGCAGTTGGAGCGTGCCCGGCTCGGCGAGGTCGACTACCTTGCGGTCTGCCCTGCGACGGACATTCCCGTTGCGAAGGGTGGCGTCGACTACCGGGCCAAGGAGGGTGTTGGCACTCTGTGGCAGCTGGCAGTCCATCCGGCCTTGCGGTCGTGCGGGATCGGCACCTTCCTTGTCGCAGCCGCGGAGCTTCGGATCAGGAACCGCGGCCTGCGGCAGGCCGAGCTCGGCGTGGAGGAGAACAACCCCCGGGCTCGGGCGCTGTACGAACGACTGGGCTATGTCGCATACGACCGTCAGCCTGACTCGTGGGACGAGCAAGCTCCGGACGGATCGGTGCGCCGCTACGAAACGATGTGCACGTTGATGCGTAAGGAACTCTCGTAGGGTCGGCCGCTTGGGGGGATCGGATCCACTTACGAACGCGTTGCCTCGCGCCACGTGGTCGTAGGCGCCCCGGGCACCTATTGCCGGAGGGGTGCCATTCCGTGGGTGATTCCTTCTGAGGCGCGATGGTGCCCCGGAGATGGGTGAGCGGGACGAAGGAGAGTTTGTGGCCGAGCCGTTGCTGCAGGTCGTTTAGGGTTAACGGCTCGCGTGCGTTGAGGAGTTGGGTGGCGATGGTGGCGCGGGACGCATCGTCACATCCAACCCGCTGGCCGTCCCGCAACACACCTCGGACCAATTCCGGCCACCTTTGGCCTAGTTGGACATCCGGCAGAGTGTCGGGCGGGCCGGCTCATGTTTCGGCGCAAGCCCGGCAGGACGTATTCGGATGGATCGTGCAATGTTGCAACCGGGACCGACCGGATCCGTTCGGCCATCGGATACCTGACCCCGCACCAGGCACGAATCCGCTACCTGCAACGGCTCGGACCTGCGCGACCACCATGACGGACATACCCGAATATCGCTCATGTGTACGCCTACAGACAGGAGTTGTACGCTGCGAAGGTGAAGGGGGACAAGTATCGCTTCGGAGAGTTCGAGCTGGATCTCTCTCGGCGGCAGCTCCGTCGGACCGGCGAGCCGGTCCACGTCGAGCCCCGGGCCCTGGACCTGCTGTGCCACCTGGTCCAGCACCGGGACCGGGTGGTTCCGAAGAGCGAGTTGCTCGACGAGGTGTGGGGTGACCGCTTCGTGAGCGAGGCCGCCCTCACCACGGCGCTGCGGACTGCGCGTCTGGCCGTGGGCGACACCGGCAGCCGACAGCAGCTGATCCGTACCGTGCACCGGCGGGGCTGTCAGTTCGTGGCGCCGGTGACAACCGTCGGTGACGCCACGCCCGCGAGTACCGACCGGGGAACCGGAGTCGTCGGGACGACAGCCGACGGGCCGAGCGGTGCCGACCGTCAGACCATCCGGTTCTGCAGGGCCGGTGACGGCACGCGCATCGCCTATGCCGCCGTCGGCTCGGGCCCGCCCCTGCTCAAGGCGGCCAACTGGATGTCCCATCTCGACCTGGAGTGGACGACTCCGGTGTGGTCGCACTGGCTGCGCGGGCTCGCCCGAAACCACCGGCTGATCCGCTACGACGAGCGCGGGTGCGGCCTCTCCGACTGGGTGGTGCCGCGCTTCACGTTCGAGGACTGGGTCGACGATCTGGAGACCGTGGTCGAGGCCGTGAGGCTCGACAGGTTCCCTCTGCTCGGGGTGTCGCAGGGCGGCGCGGTGGCGGTGGCCTATGCCGTACGCCATCCGGAGCGGGTCAGCCGGCTGATCCTCGCCGGGGCCTACGCCCGGGGGCGGCAGGTCCGGGCCCGAAGCGAGGCCGAAGACGCCGATGCGGCCCTCGACCTGGATGTGGCCCGGGTGGGATGGATGCATCAGGACCCCCGGTTTCTGCGGGTCTTCGCCTCCCAGTTCCTGCCCGATGACACACCGGAGAACTGGGACGAGTTCAGCGCCTTTCAGCGGCGCACGACCTCGCCGTCCAACGGGGTTCGATTCCTTGAGGAGTTCGCCCGGATCGACGTGTCCGACATCGCCCACAGGGTGGTCTGTCCGACGCTGATCCTCCACTCCCGCGACGACGAGCGGGTACCGGTCTCCCAGGCCAATGAACTGGCCGCGCTCATTCCCGACAGCCGACTGGTCCTGCTCAAGAGCCGCAGTCATCTGCTCACCGAGCACGAACCGGCCTGGGACGAGTTCCTGTCGCACGTCGATGCCTTCCTGACCGAGTGAGCCACCACTCCTCAGCAGCCGAGAGCTGAGGAGTCGCGGGGCTGGGGGACCGATCGGCCATCTGCGGGCCGTGGGATCGGCGGCCGTGTTCTTCCTCGATGACGGCGTCTTTCGAGTCTGCCCGCGCCGTACGTGGGCCGCCCCCGGAGGCCCCCGGAGTTACCCGGCTCGATTCCCCGGGCAGGCTGTCGGCAACCTGCGGACGGCTGCGGCACCATGTGCCGACCAGCCCGTGGGCCTCATTTCGCCGGCCTCGCACGCCGCCGTCTGCGTCCGGTCCACCGGTCCCGGCGAACGCACCCGCTCCCCGTCAACCCGGCTCACCGACTGAGCGCCAGCCCCTCAGCCCTTCCTCAGCCCGCCCTCATGCGAGCCTCAGACGTCCACCAAGTCTTGGCCGTCGACGAGCCCGATGCTTGAACTGTGCCGGGCGGAGGGGCAGTCGTGAAGGCATCTCTCCCAGGCCGGCACTCACCTCAGACGCAGGACAACGCGAGAGAAGGACACGAAGATGCGACTCGACAACACCAGGACGTCCGGTCAGGCCCGGACTCGGCGGGGGCTGGCGCTGCTGATCGCGACGGGGGCGGGGCTGGGCTCCCTGCTGCTGGGAACGGTTCCCGCACACGCCAACGCCACCACCAAGCACGTCGCGGCGGACGGCATGTCCGTCCAGTTCAAGACGAGCGACAGCAGCCACAAGGTGCGGGGGAACATCACGTTCACCGTGAACGCGGACGGCAACTGGAGGATCGACGCGAACGCGACCAACCCGCGGCCCGCGGGCCGCAACGTCCACTGGGTCTGTGACCTGTCGTGGGACGCGTCGGACGTCAGGCACTCGACGGGCAAGAAGTGGGTGCCCCGCAAGTCGACCCGCACCCTCACCGCGGCGGCGTACGACCCCTTCGTCCAGGCGGACTTCGCCACCATCGCCGCCCGCGGGACGGCCGACTGCGACATCGTCATCGGCTAGTCGTACACCGTTTCCGCAGGCCGGCGGGTGGCCCGACGGGACCGTCGACGTGCGTGAAGTCGGCTGACGACTTCACGGACGTCCGGTCAGAACAACACGGGGGAACCAGGACACACGAGGTGCGTCTACTCCTGTCAGCCGTCGCGGGTCCACCGGCCGAGGCTGTGCCGGTGGGCCCTCGCCCGTCGCTCATGTCCTCCCGGTGCCGCCACGGCCAAGCCGCATCGGCTGTGGCAGCGCAGGTGCGTTTGCCCGGCCGCCACGGCTGTGCACCGTGCCCCGCGGGGCCCTCCCGTCGTCGCAGTCGTTCCGTCTGCCGGGGCGGACTACTCGGAGAGGAAGTTGTAGAGGTGGGTGAGGAAGGTGGGCCAGGCCGGGTCGTCGGCGGTGAACAGGTGGTTGCGGCCTTCGAGCAGAACCAGCCGGCTGTCGGGGATGAGCGTGGCCAGTTCCAGGGCCTGCGCGACGGGGGCTCGCGCGTCGTCGCGGGAGTGGATGATCAGCGTGGGGCAGGTCACCTCGTGAGCGACGCCCGAGACGTCGATGCGGGTGAACTCCTCCAGGAAGCGCAGGCCGTTGGCGGGCGAGGTCGTCTGCCGCTGGTACGCGGCGAACGCGTCCCACTCCGCAGGAGTGGCGTCGGCGAGGAACTGGGAGGCGAAGTAGCGCAGGAAGCTGCTGCTGCTGTCCTGCGAACGCCATCCGGCGCGGGCGATGTCGAGGTCGACCTCGGCGGCATCGCGCTCGGCGTTGCTGCCCGCACGGGTCAACTGCCCACGGGCATAGGCGGAGGTGAGGATCAGATGACTGACCCGTTCGGGGCGAAGCGCGGCGTAGGCGACCGCCACCGCGCCGCCCTGTGACACTCCGAGCAGAGGGAAGCGGTCGAGGCCGACGGCATCGGCCACGGCATCGAGGTCGGCGACCAGGTCGTCGAGCGTGAAGCTGCCCATGTCCCACGAGGAGAGGCCGCAGCCCCGCTCGTCGTAGCGGATGAGCTGCCGGCCGCGGGTGAGACCGTCGAACCAGTGCGTCCACATCGGGTTGGTCCGGTCGAGGTCGAGGTGGGTCAGCCAGTTGGCGGTCTTCACCAGGGGCGGACCCTTGCCGGTGAGCGCGTAGGCGATGCGGGTGCCGTCGGCGGACCGGCAGAAACGGATGACCTCGTGGTCCGCGTCCGCCTCTGCCGGGCCCCCGAGGGCCGGGAGAGGGGCGGCCGGGGCGGTGGAGACCACCGTCGTCTGCGCGACGAACCGATAGCCGTGTGGGCGCACGGCACGAATCAGCCGCTGTCGTGTGTCGCTGTCACCGATCGCGAGACGGGCCGTCCGTAGTACGGCGGCGAGTGCGGCCCCGCTGACCGCGTGCCCGTGCCCCACCCTGTCGCACAGCTCGTCTTCCGGCACCACGCGGCCGCGGTGCTCGACCAGGTGGCACAGGAGTTCCAGCGCCTGGGGCTCGACATCGACCCGCTGCCCGTCATGGCTGAGTCGGCGGCGGTCCGCATCCAACGCGTACTGCCCGAATCGGTACACCGCGCTGTCCACACGAAAACTTTACAACGTCCATTCATACCCGGGGAGTTGGGTTCCCGCCCCATCCCCCGAGCGTCGGGCCCGCGAACTCGGGCACCGCTCAGGAACGCGCCCGCTCCCGCTCCCGCAGTCGGCGCCGCAGGATCTTCCCGGAGGCCGCCTTCGGTACGGCCTCGATGAACTCGACCCGGCGGATCCTCTTGTACGGGGCGACCTCGCCCTCGACGTGGGCCATCACCTCGGCGGCGGATATCGGCACCCCGGTCATGGGCACCACGAACGCCTTGGGTATCTCGTTGCCCTCCTCGTCACTGACGCCGATCACGGCCGCGTCGGCGATACCGGGATGCCGCACCAGGATGGCTTCGAGCTCGGCCGGCGCCACCTGATAGCCCTTGTACTTGATGAGTTCCTTGACCCGGTCGACGATGAACCAGTTCCCGTCCTCGTCGACCCGGCCGACGTCACCGGTGTGCAGCCAGCCGTCGGCATCGACGGTCGCGTCGGTGTCCTCCGGCCGTCCGAAGTAGCCCTTCATGACCTGCGGCCCTCGGATCCACACCTCGCCCGGCTCGCCCTCCGCCACGTCCTGACCGGTGGCGGAATCGACCAGACGTGCCTGCGTCGACGGGAGCAGATGACCCACGCACGCGACGGGCTCGTCCCGGTTGCCGTCGGCATGGATGTGTGAGGCCGGGGACAGCTCGGTCATGCCGTACGCCTGCCCGACCTCCACGCCCAGCCGGTCGGCCACCGCCGCCTGCAGTCCGGCGTCGAGCGGCGCCGCCGCGCAGATGACGCGCCGCAGGTGCGACAGGTCCAGTCTCCCGACCGCGGGGTGCTTGGCCAGCGCGAGCATCACCGGCGGGGCGACGTAGGCGTGGGTGATGCGGTCGCGCTCCAGGCTGGTCAGGAACGCGTCGAGATCGAACCGGGCGTGGACGTACACGGTCGCGCCACGGTGCAGCGCATTGTTGACCAGAGCGGTCAGACCGAAGACGTGGAAGAAGGGCAGGATCGCGATGACACGGTCGTTCTCGTCGACCCGATGCAGCCTGTTCAGCTGTTCGAGATTGGTGCACAGGTTACGGTGGGTCAGCATCACGCCCTTGGGTACGCCCGTGGTGCCACTCGAATAGGGCAGCACGGCGACGTCCACGGCCGGATCGGTGGAGAACGGCGGCACGGGTCCGTCGTTCAGCAACGCGAGCACCGATCGATGACCGTCCGCACTGTCACAGACCAGGATCTCCATGTCCCTGCCCGTCTGCCGCCGGACCAGCTCGACCGCGGCCCGCGCCGTCTCGACCAGCGGCGACACGCTCACCATCAGCCGCGCTTCGGCATCGATCAGCTGCTTGGCGATCTCGGTGGGCGTGGCCAGCGGCGACAGTGTGGTCACCGTGCCGCCCGCGGCGGTGACCGCGTAGAGGACCACGGGGAACAGGACGGTGTTCGGCGAGTGCAGCGCGACCACGTCCCCCTTGGCGATCCCCTCGGCGGCGAGGCCCGCCGCGAGCCTGCGGACCAGCGCGGCCAGTTCGCCGTACGTCACCGTTCGCCCACTGGACACGTCCACCATGGCCGGCCGGGCACCGCGCCCCGAGGCTTCACCGAGCACCCACTCATGGACAGGACGATCGACGACGGCGACATCCGGGTACTTGCTCCTGAAGATCACGGCGCCTCCGTATCTCGGTATCTGTTTGTTGCGCCGATCGGTACGGCCGGAGGCACTGAGCGGACTGACAACGCTCTGGCGTCGGCACCGGACCTGCCGACGCGTGTCGCTCCGACTCGGCCCCAGGGCCGGACGGACCGGGACCGTTCGATCGTCGCTCCCCCTCCGCGTCGTGGCTTGGTGGAACTCTGAGGCTTTTCTGAGGAGAAGCCGAGGGCGGACTCGACGGCGCCACGGTCACCGCGGTGAACATCGGCCGCCCCGCCTGCAGGACCTCCCGGCCAGCGGTGTGCAGGCGCGCTGCTCGTCGAACTGCTGCCGGGTCTTCAGACAGTGATGGAGCTGGTCGAGGAAGCGGATGAGCAGGGCGCTGCGCGACGTCAAGCCGGTCGCCGTGCCCCCAGCGGCGCTGGTTAGGGGGAGTTCGCCCCGGGGAAAGTCGTATGCCTCCTGCGCGATGACGATCCGGTGTGCGCGGTCGAGGAGGACGGGCGCGTGCCTGTAAGGGCGGGCAATCACGGTCAACACCGGTTTGTTGTCTGGGTGTATAGCGTCCAGTCCGGCACTCGCTTGCTCTGCCGCTCGTCGCCGGAGAGCCGATAGATCAGCGGCGCTCCTCCGGGGGCTACGGGACGGATATCACCGTGCTCTTGATCAGGACGGCCGCCCCGTGCCCCAAGTCTGCGTCAAACCGTGGCCGATCGTTCTGCGGACTGTGCCCGTCGAGGTCCCGGGCGATCCAGGTGAGCCACCACTGTGGCGTAGAACCGGTGCACGGCTTCATCGACACTGCGGATGAAGCCGGACTCGGCGTTGCCACGGCTGCTGCCCATGCCCTTGAAGAGAGACAGACGGAAACCGGTGATCTGTGTGCCGTTTTTCGGCAGCATGTCCGCCGGCTCCGGGCGCAGCCGTTCCAGTGTGCCCCGTGGGCCTCCTGCCTCGCCCTCCACCAGCGTCTCGACGTGGAGGTCGGCGGGTGCCTCCGCAAGGCGTCGGACGAGCTGTTTGGCCCAGGTGAGGGGATAGCCCTGCTCGGGCGTTGGAATCTGGATGGAGGTGCGGAGTTTGCCCGTACGAAGGTCTGCTGTGATCGCGAGAACGCCGGGTGTGCCCTCGATGCGCAGCTCGGCCTGGAGTCTCCCTTCGAGGCAGAGCTGGTCGGCAAGGCGGGTTCGGCGGGCCCCAGGGTCGGTTCCGCGCTTCGCGCGCTGGACGGGCAGCACCTTGTTCCCGAGTTCGCCGCCGAGCCTGAGACAGACCTGGCGGACGAGCCGCTCCCAGCTCTCCACCACCTCAAGAGCCCGTGGATCTCCCTGGCACAGGGTTTCGTCGTCGATTCCGTTGCGCACGGGGACCCAGGCCGCACCCATGTTCTGGAAGCCATGGCAACCGGAGTTCTCGTGCTGGAGGTAATGCAGCAGCTCCTGGAGCAGCCAGGCGTGTGCCATGTTGCCCACACCCTCGTGCCGGATCAGCATCTGGGCCTGATGGGCCACTTCGGCCCAGGACAGATGCCAGAGAGCCACCTTGTGCTTGCGCCGTCCGTCGATCCTGACGTCGACCAGCGGGCTGCCTTCCAGCGCGACGTCGTTCGACAGGGTGATGACCGCCTCGTAGCCACGGCGTGCGGCGATGTCCATGTACGCCTGCACCTGTTCGGCCTTGAGGGCGTTCCCGTTCGTTTTGGTCTCCACCAGCGCCGTCCACAGTTTGCCGGCCCGCTCGACGCGGATCACACCGTCAGGGCGTCGTGGGCTGTCGCCATGCGGCAGTGAGACCTCGATGAACGTCTCCATGCGGCCCGCGGGCGCTCCGAACGCGGCGGTGAGTCTCCGGCCGAACTCCGGGATCTGCGTCATCACCGACAACAGCACCGAGGTGGCCCGCATTTCTCGGTCCCGGTCGCTCTTGAGCGCGGAGACCGGAAAGAGCCTGGCTCCCTTCCAGGACTCGTTCTCCGCCAAGGACTTCTTGACGACCTTGGGCAGGGTGACCTTCTTCCTTGCGGTGCGGGGCCGTGCGCGCGGCTTCCTCGGTTCGGCGTCTGCCTCGGGTTGCCGGGGCGCGGGGATGGCCTGCAGGATCGCTTGCGGTTCGCCATCGGCGGCGGGCTTGGGGCCGGTCGTATCCGTCTGCGCTTCGCCGACCGCGTCGTCCAGCGCCTCCTCGACAGCCTCGTCGTCATCGATGTCGACGCCGAAGTCCGTTGCCAGGCCCGCCAGTCCGGCGTCGTAGCCCTGTCCGACGGCCCGTAGCTTCCACTCTCCGCCGCGCCGGTAGAGCTCACCGAAGATGAAGGCGCTCACCGGGCCGGCCTCCTCGATCACGAATCGGAGCAGACTCTCGCCGGAGCCGTCGGCCAACGTCAGCTGCAGATCGTCCAGTTCCCCGAAGTGGGCTCCGCCGTACCGGCTCGCGGACACCACGATCCGATCGATGTCATCCGGGATCGCGGTCAGGTCGAAGCCGATCCGGTCCTTGTTGCCGCTCCCCGTGGGTGTCTTGCCCAGAAGCTGCACGCTCCCGTCCGAGGCGACCGGATTGTTGTAGAAGTAGAAGTCGGCGTCGCTGCGCACCTTTCCGTTTGCGCCCAGCAGCAGAACGGAGACATCCGCGTCGCCCTCACCCGTCGGGCTGGTCCAGTCCAGACTCACGATCACGGAGTCGACGCTTTCACTGAGGGCCGCCAGACCTACGTTGGCACCCTTGATCAACTCGTACATAACCCCCCACCCCTTTGGCGCACGCCACACATGGGAGGCCACCCCTCGTCCTCTGCCGGCCACCCCGGTGTGACGTGCCACACACTCAATGCACGGCGGCACTCTAGCGCCGGACAAGCACGGCCCGGGGCGGTCCCGCCGGAAATGTGGGGACGCGATACGCGCGCTCGACATGACCTTCCAGCGGCCGCGACCGGGCCTACGGGGGCTCGACCACCGCTTCCCGTCGGCTCGCCCACGCATAGGCGAAGATATAATCGATGGCATTCTTGATATCCATGGAGGTGCAGTCGATGAGCCGGACCGTGATCGACCTCGACGACCAGCTGGTTGCGGACGTGGCCAAGGCCCTCGGTACGAGGACCAAGAAGGAGACGGTGAACACCGCCCTGCGCGAGGTGTTGGAGAACCGGCGGCGAGCGCTGGCGCTCGCACGGCTGCGGGCTTCGGCGGAAGAGGGTGCCTTCGACCTCGACCTCTTCGAGGACAAGGGGAACTACCGCCGGTGAATGCCGCGCAATACCTGATCGACACCAGCGCGCTCGCCCGTATGCTGCGCGGCGACGCCGAGCAGTACGGCTGGGACCAGGCAGCCGCCGCCGGGCTCATCGCCACCTGTCCCATCACCGAGTTGGAATTCTTCTACAGCGCGCGTTCCCCCGCCGACCGGGCACAAGGCATCGAAGACATGCGCCTGCTCTTCGGCTGGGTGCCGGTCGACGATCGCGCCTACGACCGCGCCTGGCGGGTCCAGGAGGTCCTCACCCAGCGCGGACAGCACCGCAGCGCCGGAGCCGTCGACCTCGTGGTGGCCGCCACGGCCGAGTTGCAGGGACTGACGCTGCTGCACCGTGACCGGGACTTCGAGTGCATCGCCACCGTCACTGGTCAGGCGCTCCAGTGGTACGGCCCCCAAGCCGGCAAATGAACCAACGGCAGGCATCGACGTTTCCGAGGAAGCCACGACCATCGGCAACGGCCATCCGGCCACCCGAGCGCCGTCGCTTCCCAAGCTGAGAGCGCGAGTTCGATTCTCGTCACCCGCTCCACTTCGAACCCCCAGGTCATTGGCCCGGGGGTTGTTTGTTTTCTAGCCCGACTTGGGGGCGGCGTGCCCTCTGCGTGCACTGAGAAGTCGGCTGCAGGCGATCGCGATGAAGGCCAGGAAATGCTCGGCCTTGCGCTCATAGCGTCGGTGACCACGGAGACCAGGAGCAGGTCGAGGCAGTCGGTCACGATGTGCCGCGTTCGCGCGGGCACCTTCTTCCCGCCGTCGTAGCCGCGAGAAGAGGCCGACGCGGTCGCGGCGGCCGTACCGGCTGCGTGTCGATGATCCCGGGTGCCCATGCTCTCTTCCGCCGCTGACGCGAGCACGGGCTGATCGCCGAGCTCCATGACCGAGGCTGTGGCGGGCAGCCTGCCCGGCCGTACGACCCCGGACAAGATCGGCCCCACCACCCCGTGCGCGGCTCGGGCGATAGTCTGCGCGGGACACGCACACGTGAGGGGGGACGTTGCGCGGCATGAGGGAGCTGGGCCGGAGCCGAGGTTCGTCCGGTCAGTTGGACAGTGGGATGTCCGTGGTGATCGTCCTGACGGTCTGGCTGGTCTGTGCTGCCGTCAGCGCAATCGCCGTGTGGACGGCCGTGCTCGCGGTCGACCAGGCCTCCGAGCGGGCCAGGGCAGCGCGGGGCGAGGGCGGTGTCGAAGGCTCGGTGGTCGTGATCCAGGAGCGGACGCATCCCAAGTCGAACAAGAAGTACTGCGTCGGGCGGTTCGTGCCTGCCGGCGGGACGGAACAGTCCGGTCGCCGCGTCGCGCCGCCCCGCGACCAGATGGTGATCGAGCTCCCCGACGGCACGGAGTGCCGACCGGAGCAGGTCCACGACGCGCGGCTGGTGCCCGGGCGGGGCTTTCCCGCCCCGGAGTCGGACTCCGCGGTCTTCGTCGTGGGCAGCGACCCGGCGCGCGGAGTACTCATTGCCGTCGCGGTGCTCGCAATCCTCCTGCTGGTGCTGCCGTTCGGCGGGTTCGCGCTGGTCACCACACCCACGATGCTCGTCGCGCTCTACCGTTTCACGACCCGTGGCCGCAGGGCACGCACCGCGGGCGGACCGCCGGGCACCCCGGGCAGCCCGCAAGGGCCGTCGGCGTACGCGTGAGCGGACACGGGCACTGCAGCCGACAGGCCTGTTCCGTCCTCATGGGTCAGTCCGGGTCCCGGATGCTGTCGATGATGCGGGTCCAGTTGTCGCTGCCGTGGCCGTTCTCGATCGCGCGCCGGTAGTGGGCCTGCACGGCCAGGGGGAGAGCGAGGTCGAGGCCGAGTGATCTGCTGGTCTCGACGATGTGATCGGACGTCGCACCCATCATGGTGACCGTGCTGAGGTCGCCGGGATGCTCACCGGCGTCCAGCGCGGCGCCGGGAGCCTCTTCGCCGGCGCTCAGGATGGCGCTGATCGAGTCGGCGGAGGAGAGCAGCTCCGGCAGTGCTTCCTTGGCCGTCATGCCGGTGGCGCCCAGCATCGCGGTGGCGTGCATCAGTGCGGACAGGGTGGTGAGGAACACCGCGAGCTGGGCCTGGTACATCATCTGGGCGAGGCCCGGATCCGCGCCCAGATACTTCGGTGTGCCGAGTGGGGCCAACGCGGCCCGGTGGTTCTCCATCACTTCGTCGGGGCCGCTGTAGTAGACGTATGCCTCTTCGGTACCGACCATCGGCGCCGGGACCATGACACCGCCGGTGAGGAAGGCGGCGCCGTGGCCCGCCGCCCAGGCTGCTGCCTTGCGTGTGCGGTCGGGCGTGTCCGAGCTGAGGTTGACCAGCGTCCGGCCGGCGAGTGATGCGGTCGCGCTGTCGAGGATGTCGTACATCGCCTGGTAGTCGGTGAGGCTGAGGATCACGAGGTCGCTGGCCTCGACCGCCTCGCCGGGTGTCGCCGCCCGCGTCGCTCCGGCGGCGACGAGGCCATCTGCTCGGCCGGCGGTGCGGTTCCAGACGGTGACCGGGTGGCCGGCGGTGAGGAGGGTGCGAGTCATCGCCTGGCCCATCGGGCCGAGCCCGATCACGGTGACGGAGCTGTCTCGCCTGGTGGTGGGGTGCTGTGTTTCGTTCACCCCTCCATGCTCGGAGAGTGCCGCTACTCTCGGAAGTACCCACTAATTTCTGCGGTACTTACCTTTTAGTAAGGGGGTCGACGATGGCCAAAGCGCCGAGGTGCGGGCCTTATATCTGCGGCATCGACGCTGCGCTCGACGTGGTGAGCGGCAAGTGGAAGGGGCTGATCCTCTGGGAACTCGACGCCCATCGGGTGCGCCGCTTCGCCGAACTCCGTCGCGCTCTGCCGGGAGTGAGCGAGAAGATGCTGACCCAGCACCTGCGTGAGATGGAGGAGGACGGACTCGTGCACCGGGAGGTCTACGCCCAGGTGCCGCCGCGGGTGGAGTACTCCCTGACCGAGCACGGACGCACGCTCAATCAGGCGCTCGGGCCGCTCGGCGCCTGGGGGAGTGAACGGATGCGCCGCGAAGGCTTCGACGTGGTCGAGGTGGCCGAGCCCTCGCGCGGCTGACCGGGCTCGACTCGTTCGGGGATCTCACCCCTGGGCGCGGCATGCGCGCCCCGTCGGCGTGAGGTGCTGGTAACTCCCCTTTATTCCGGATGACTTCGTTCGGAAATCGCTGAGGGCTGGAGTTGTTCTCCACGGACAGCGGCGAGGTGTCAAGACCTCGACGCCCGGCATGGAGGATGTCATGCCCGAGATGTATTTTCACGTGCGCTGGCCCGATGGCGTGACACAGCGCTGCTATTCCCCCTCCACGGTGGTCGAGGACTATTTCGTCCCCGGTGGCCAGTACGCGCTCGCGGATTTCGTCGAGCGCAGCCGTACGGCACTCGGTACCGCCGGGGAGCGCGTGAAGGAGAAGTTCGGCTTCTTCTGTACCGGTGCCGCCGACCAACTCGCGCAGATCGAGCGGACCGCCGCCGCGTACGCCGCCGTCAGCGATGCCAAGGTCACGGTCGAATCCCTGACCGGCGCCGACGGGAGCACACGGTGAGCTCGGCTCCGGCGATACGGCCGGCCGGTGGCCTCCCTCGCAGCCTGACGGGCAGGGGAGGTGCCCCGATCCCGGTGGTCGTGATCGGCGGCGGTCAGGCGGGGCTCTCGATGAGTTACTGCCTCGGTCGGCGTGGTGTCGAGCACGTCGTCGTCGAGGCGAACCGGGTCGGCCACGAGTGGCGTGAGCGGCGCTGGGACTCCTTCTGCCTGGTGACCCCCAACTGGCAGTGCAGGCTGCCCGGTTACCCGTACCAGGGCGACGATCCGGACGGGTTCATGGTCCGTGACGAGATCGTCCGGTACCTGGAGGACTACGTCTCCTTCTTCCGGCCGCCACTGGTGGAGGGCGTGACGGTCACCCGGCTGCGGCGCTCGCCGAGCGGGGTCTTCGAACTCTCCACCACCGCCGGGGACTTCACCGCCGAGCAGGTGGTGGTCGCCACCGGCCCCTACCACACGCCGTCCGTCCCGCCGATGGCCCAGCGACTGCCCGACAACATCACCCAGGTCCACTCCTCCCGCTACCGCAGCCCCGGCCAACTCCCCGAGGGCGCCGTCCTCGTGGTCGGCACCGGCCAGTCCGGCTGCCAGATCGCCGAGGACCTCCACCTCGCCGGGCGCCGGGTGCACCTGGCCGTCGGCAGCGCCCCTCGGGTGGCCCGCTTCTACCGCGGCCGCGACTGCGTGGCCTGGCTCGACGACATGGGCCACTACGACAAGTCCATCGACGAGTTCGACGACGCCGGCGCCGTGCGCATGCGGGTCAACCACTACGTCACCGGCCGCGACGGCGGCCGCGACATCGACCTGCGCGCCTTCGCCCGCGACGGCATGCGGCTGTACGGGCGGCTCACCGGAATCTCCGGTACGGGCCTGGAGTTCGCCGACGACCTGAAGGTGAACCTGGACCACGCCGACGCCGTCGCCGAGGGCATCAAGGACGCCATCGACGCCCACATCGCCGCGCACGGCATCGACGCCCCGGCCGAGCCCCGGTACGTCCCCGTGTGGGAGCCGAACGAGCAGCCCCGCGAACTGGACCTGGCGGCCGCCGGTATCACCTCGGTGGTCTGGTCGACCGGCTTCCGGCGCGACCACCGGTGGATCGAGGCACCCGTCTTCGACGGCCGCGGCTACCCGATGCACTGGCGCGGCGCCACCAGCACACCCGGCCTGCACTTCCTGGGTCTGCCCTGGCAGTACTCGTGGGGCTCGGGCCGCTTCGAGGCGGTGGGCCGGGACGCCGAGTTCCTCGCCGACCACATCGACGCCTCGCGCCGCCTGGCCGACGTGTGCGGCACGCTCACCGGCGCCCCCAGCGAACTCGCCTCCGCCCTCCCGATCGGCTGAGGAACCACACCATGCGGCTGAGGAACCACACCATGCCGTTGAGGAACCACACCATGGTCCACGACGCACACCGCCACATCGGCGTCCTGCCCGCCTACCCCTTCTACGGCGGCCCGCCCGTCAACCCCGACACCACCGCCCGCGCCACCGTCAAGCAGCTCATCGCCGACCTGGACGCGGAGGGCACCGAACGGGCCCTGGTCATCCCCAACTACGGCGTCCCGGACCCGGCGATCGCCTTCTCCTTCAACGAGCTGGCACTGGAGGCCGCGCAGAGCGACGACCGGATCCGCGCCGGACTGTGGGTCTCCCCGCGCCCGGAGGACGCCCAACGCACGGAAGAAGCCCTCCGGTTGGCGGGCGAACCCGGGGTCAAGGCCCTCAAGCTGAGCTTCCTGCTGGGCGGCCGCCCCACGGACCCCGCCTGCCGCCCCCAACTGGACCGCATCTTCGCCGAGGCCGCCCGGCACGGCCTCGTCGTCCATGTGCACACCTCCCCCGGCGCCGCCTCCGACATCGACGAGGTCGGCCATCTCGTCGACTGGTACGCCGACCGCGTGCCCGTCCATCTCGTGCACTTCGGCGGCGGGATGAGCGGCCACATCAAGCTCGTCGGCTCCCGCTTCTTCGACTGGATCGGCGCCGGCAAGCGCGTCTACACCGATCTCTCCTGGGCCATCGGCTTCACTCCCCGCTGGCTGGCCCAGGAGATCGAGCGCCGCGGCATCGGCCACGACCGGGTGCTCTTCGCCAGCGACCAGCCGTGGGGCGACTTCACCGGCGAGTACGCCCGCCTCGCCGAAGCCACCGGCGGCGGCCAACTCGGCGACCTGGTCTTCCGGGACACGTTCGCCGCGCTCTACGACTGACCGCTCTACGACTGACCGACCCCGACCCCCAACTCCCGTACGCACAAGGAGACAGCCATGTCCGAATCCGTCGTCACCGCCGAACTCTCCGACGTCGAGCAGAAGTCCCTCGACGAGATCCCGCACCCCTCGCTCCCCGAGGGCACCAGCATCTACGGCTCCACCAAGGTCTTCCCCGACTACCGGGCCGAGGACGGCGAGACCTACTTCACCCTCGTCCACGGCATCGCCCACGAGTCCTCGGTCTCCTTCGTCGCCGTCCTCCAGGCCACCCGCGCCCTGCGCAAGGGCTTCGAGACCGCGATCTACTTCTACGGCCCCGGCTCCCTCAACTGCCTCGCCACCCGCGGTTTCCCGACCGTCGGCAACTCCGCCTTCCCCGGCGAGCACAACATCAACAACCAGCTCAAGACGTTCATCGCCGAGGGCGGCAAGGTCTACTGCTGCCGCTTCGGCCTGTCCCTGCACGGCGCCCGCGAGGAGGACCTCATCGAGGGCGTCATCCCCACCCACCCCCTGGACGTCCAGGACGCGCTGATCCACTACGCGCGCAAGGGCGCCATCATCAACTCCACCTACCAGCTGTAGGAGTACGACGTGAGCGTTGGCACCGGTGACAGCGGTACGGCGGTGGACGTGCGGATCATGACCCGCGCCGAACTCGCCCTGCGCGGCGTCGCGTCGGACGCGCCCGTGCGGCGGCCGGACGGCGCGGGGCCCAGCGACGACGGACACGTCCTCGTCGACGGTGCCAACGCCGCGCTCCCCCGCAACCCCCGCAGTCCCTACTCCGTGCGGGACGGCAAGGTGTGGCTCGGCGACGAGGACACCGGCCTCACCTACACCCCCGTACGCCGCCCGAAGTTCTACGACCTGACCACCGCCGACGGCATCCGCTACGAGCAGATCGCCCGCCTGCACGGCTCCGACGTCCTGGCCACCACCGTCGTACAGACCTGCATCCGCTACGGCGAGTCCGACCGCTGCCGCTTCTGCACCATCGAGGAGTCCCTGCGCTCGGGCGCCACCGTGGCCGCGAAGACCCCGGCGCAGCTCGCCGAGGTCGCCGAGGCCGCCGTACGGCTCGACGGTGTGCGGCAGATGGTGATGACCACCGGCACCACCACCGGACCCGACCGCGGCGCCCGCAACCTGGTGCGGTCGGTGCGGGCGGTGCTGTCGGCCGTGCCCCGGTTGCCGATCCAGGTGCAGTGCGAACCGCCCGGCGACCTGGCCTGGATCCGCGCCCTGCACGACGCCGGGGCCACCGCCATCGGCATCCACGTCGAGTCCCTCGACGACGAGGTGCGCCGGCGCTGGATGCCCGGCAAGTCGACGGTCCCGCTGGCCGAGTACGAGGCCGCGTGGGACGAGGCGGTGCGCGTCTTCGGACCCAACCGGGTCTCCACCTACCTCCTGGTCGGTCTCGGTGAGGATCCGGACGAACTCATCGCGGGCGCGGGCAGGTTGATCGACCGGGGGGTGTACCCGTTCGTCGTCCCGTTCCGGCCGATGGGCGGCACCCTCGCCGCCCGCGACGGCGTCGGGGCACCCCGCGCGGAACTCCTGACGTACGTCACGGAGGGCGTCGCGGCGAAGCTGCGCGCCGCCGGGATGAGCGGCGCCGACCAGAAGGCCGGCTGCGCGGCCTGCGGGGCGTGCAGTGTGCTCCGGGCGGCGGGCGGGTGAGCGCCGTGCACCTCGACGGTTCCGTGGCCGGGCCGGCCGTGGACGGTCCGCAGGACATCCTGGCCCTGCTGGGCGACCGCAGCACGCTCGCCCGCCGGCCCGCCTTCCGCATCGAGGAGGCGGACGGCACGGCGGACGTGGCCGCCTACCGGGAGCTGCGCCGTGCCGCGTTCGTCCAGGAGCAGGGGCTCTTCGCCCAGCACGACCTGGACGACCGGGACACCGACTCCCGGACCGTCGTCCTGGTCGCGAAGGATCCGGAGGGCACCGTGGTCGGCGGGGTGCGCCTCGGCCCCGTCGACGACGGCCCCGACCTCGGCTGGTGGCAGGGCGGGCGCCTGGTCGTCGCCCGCCGGGCCCGCGGCCCGCACGGCATCGGCGCGGCACTCGTCCGGGCCGCCTGCGCCCGCGCCGAGGCGGAGGGGGCCCTGCGCTTCGACGCGACCGTCCAGGCGCGCAACGAGGTGCTGTTCCGGCGCCTCGGCTGGCAGCGGGTGCGGGACACGACGGTCGCGGGCGTGCCGCACGTCCTGATGCGCTGGCCGATCGGCCGGATCGCCGCCCTCGCGGCGGCCACGAAGTCCCCCCTCGGACCGCTCCTGACCGCGCTGGCCCCGCCGCCGGGCTTCGTCGGTGACGACGGCGCCCCCGTCCCCGGCACCGACGTGATCGCCGCGTGCGACGCGATCGTGCCGTCCATGGTCGAACGGGACCCCGAGTGGGCGGGCTGGTGCGCGGTCCTCGTGAACGCGGGCGACCTCGCGGCGATGGGCGCCGCACCGCTCGGGCTGCTGGACGCGGTGGGCGCCCGCGACGCCGCGCACGCCGCCCGCGTCCTGGCCGGACTGACCCGGGCGGCACGGGCATACGGCATCCCGGTGCTCGGCGGGCACACCCAACTCGGCGTCCCGGCCGCCCTGTCGGTGACCGCGCTCGGCCGCACGGACCGGCCGGTGCCCGGTGGCGGCGGCCGCCCCGGGCACGCCGTACGGCTCACCGCCGACCTCGGCGGAAGCTGGCGCCCGGGCTACCGGGGCCGCCAGTGGGACTCGACCAGCCACCGCCGTACGGACGAACTGCGCACGATGACCGGCGCGGTGGCCGCCGCGCGGCCCGCCGCCGCCAAGGACGTGTCGATGGCGGGCATCGCCGGCACCCTCGGCATGCTCGCCGAGGCGAGCGGCTGCCGTGCGGTGCTCGACGTGGCCGCCGTGCCCCGGCCGGCGGACGCGACCGTGGGCGACTGGTTCACCTGTTTCCCGGGCTTCGCGATGCTCACGGCCGACGCACCGGGCGCACCGCCCCTGCCCGCCGGACCCGCCACGGGTGCGGTGTGCGGGGAGCTCACCGAAGGAGAAGGCGTCGGGCTGCGCTGGCCCGACGGAGAGATCACCGAAGCGGTCATGTCCACCGTGACCGGAATGGGGACCGCATGACCACCCTGCGCATGGCCGCCGTCGCCGCCGAGTTCGGCCGCGACCTGGAGGAGGACTTCCAGATCGCCGAACGGCTGATCAAGGAAGCCCGGGAGGAGGGCGTACGCCTGCTGGCGCTGCCCGAGGCGTGCCTGGGCGGGTATCTGCTCAGCCTCGACGACGGCGCCGAGCTCGACGAGGGCCCGCCCGCGCTCGCCCTCGACGGCCCCGAGATCCGCCGACTGGCCTTGCTGGCAGGGGAGATGACGGTGGTCGCCGGATACTGCGAAGCGGCCGGGGAGGCCCGCTACAACAGCGTCGTCTGTGTCACCGGCGACGGCGTCCTCGGCAACCACCGCAAGGTCCACCAGCCGCTGGGCGAGGACGCCAGCTACGCCTCCGGGGACCGCTTCCACGCCTTCGACACGCCGGTCGGCCGGATCGGCATGATGATCTGCTACGACAAGGCGTTCCCGGAGTCCGCCCGCGCGCTCGCGCTCGACGGCGCCGAGATCGGGGTCTGTGTCTCCGCGTGGCCGGGGTCCCGGACGAACGCGGCCGCCAGTCTCGAAGAGGACCGCTGGAAGCGCCGCTTCGACCTGTTCGACCGGGCCCGCGCGCTGGAGAACCAGATCGTGTGGCTGTCGGCCAACCAGGCGGGCACGTTCGGGTCGCTACGCTTCGTCGGCAGCGCCAAGGTCGTCGACCCCGGCGGCGAGATCCTCGCCGGCACCGGCGTCCCGGCCGGCATCGCCGTCGCCGAACTCGACGTCGCACAGGCCCTGGAAACCGCCCGCCGGTCGATGGGGCACCTGCGCGACCGGCGCCCCGAAACCTACGACGTACCCACGGGAGCAGTCAGCGCATGAGCACGATCCGGATCGCGGCCGCGGCCGCCCACTTCGGCCGCGACCTGGAGTTCGACCTGGCCCGCATCGCCAAGCTCATCGACGACGCGCGCGCCTCCGGCGCCGGTCTGCTGGTCCTGCCCGACGCCGCGCTCGGCGGCTACCTCGCCGACCTGCGCCACCCCGACCCCGAGGCCCTGCCGCCGGCCCTGAAGCCGGACGACCCGCTGATCCTCCGGGTCGCCCGCCTGGCCGCCGAGATGGTGGTCTGCCTCGGCTACTGCGAGGACGGCGGCGACGAGCGCTACAACGCCGCGGTCTGCGTCAGCGGCGACGGTGTCCTCGGCCGCCACCGCAAGGTCCACCTGCCGGCCGGCGAGGTCGCCGCCTACGCGCCCGGTGACCGCTTCGACGCCTTCGACACCCCCGTCGGCCGCATCGGCATGCTCATCGACTACGACAAGACCTTCCCGGAGTCGGCCCGCTCACTGGCCCTGGACGGCGCCGAGATCCTCGCCTGCCTCTCCGCCTGGCCCACCTCCATCACCAACCGCGCCCCGCGCATGGCCCAGGACCGCCAGGCCAAGCTGTTCGACCTGTACGACCAGGCGCGCGCCGCCGAGAACCAGGTCGTCCTCGCCTCCTCCAACCAGACCGGCGCCATGGGCGGCATGCGGTTCCTCGGCCAGTCCAAGGTGGTCGGCCCGGGCGGTGACATCCTCGCCCGCACCTGGTCCAAGGCCGGCCTGGCGGTCGCCGAGATCGACGTCGCCGAGGAGATCGACCGCGCCCGCCGCATCCTGCGCCACCTCGACGAGCGCCGGCCCGGCGCCTACCGGGAGGACCGCCCGTGAAGATCGCTCTGCTGAGCTACTCCACCAAGCCGCGCGGCGGCGTCGTCCACACCCTCGCCCTCGCCGAGGCGCTCGCCGCGACCGGGCAGGACGTCACCGTGTGGACGCTGGGCCGCGGCGGCGACGCGGGCTTCTTCCGGCCGGTCGACCCCGCCGTACGGCTGCGGATCGTGCCGTTCCCGGACGGCCCGCCGGAGGAGTCCGTCGGCGAACGGATCCTGCGCTCCATCGCCGTCCTGGGCGAGGCTTTCGAGCCCTTCGCGGCGGCGTACGACGTCGTCCACGCCCAGGACTGCATCAGCGCCAACGCGGTCGGTGGCCGCTGCGTCCGCACGGTCCACCACATCGACCACTTCACCACCCCCGAACTGGCCGCCTGCCACGAGCGGGCCCTCGTCGAGCCGTTCGCGCACATCTGCGTGTCGGCGGCCGTCGCCGCGGAACTGGCCGACGGCTGGGGCATCGAGGCGGCCGTCATCCCCAACGGGGTGGCCTACGACCGTTTCGCCACCACCGATCCGGCCGCCCGCGCCAACTGGCAGTCCCGGCTGGGCCGTTACGTCCTCACCGTCGGCGGCATCGAGCCGCGCAAGGGCTCGCTGGACCTGCTGGAGGCGTACGCCCTGCTGCGCTCCGCACACCCGGACGTACGGCTGGTGGTCGCGGGCGGCGAGACCCTCTTCGACTACCGCGACTACCGGGCCCGCTGGGAGGCGCGCGCGGCCGAACTCGGCGTCGAACCGGTCGTGTTGGGGCAGGTCGCCGAGGACGAGCTGCCGCCCCTGGTGGCCGCGGCCTCCGCGTTCGCCTTCCCCTCCGTCAAGGAAGGCTTCGGACTCGCCGCGATGGAGGCACTGGCCGCGGGAGTTCCGCTGGTCGTACGCGATCTGCCCGTACTGCGCGAGGTGTTCGACGGCGCCGCCCGTTTCGCGACCACCCACCAGGACCTGGCCGCCGCGCTCGGCGCCGCGCTCACCGACGGCACCCCCGCGCGGCGGGCGAGGGGCCGGCGGCTCGCCGCCCGCCACACCTGGGCCGCCGCCGCGGAACGCCACCTGGCGTTCTACGGCTCTCGGCCGACGGGCCCCGAGGATCCCGGACGGGCTCGATCGACCGACCCGGTGTGACGTGCCGTCTGCCTCATCAGGAGAGTCTCGCCCGGCGCGGACGGCACCGCGGCGCCGGGGTTGTCGGCCGGGTGGTGGCCGCCCCGGCCTCCGGTTCGGCGATGCGGACACGGATCACCAGGTGGTCGAGGCGGCCGAAGCTCCCGTCAGGCCGGGTCGATGCGGAAGACACCGCCTGCCAGGTTGAGCACGTACAGCTCGCCGTCGCCGCTCTGCACGAACGAGACGACCCGACCGCCGTCGACTCCGAGGTCGCTCACACCGGTCACCTCGCCGTTGTCCAACCGCAGAGCGCGGACGGTGCCGTCGCAGAAGTCGCTGAACACGTACTGCCCCTTGAGGTCCGGGATGGCCTCGCCCCGGTAGACGTATCCGCCGGTCACCGAGCAGCCGGGCCCGCTGCGGTCGTACTCGTGGACGGGCGGTACGTGGTTCGCGGGCTCCGTGCCGCCCCGGAAGGGATGGTTGCCCTCCATCCGGGACCAGCCGTAGTTCTCGCCGCCCTTGCTTGCCGCCGGGGCCCAGTCGATCTCCTCCCAGGCGCTCTGGCCGACGTCCCCGATCAGCAGGTCGCCCGTGCCCGCGTCGAAGGAGAAGCGCCACGGATTGCGCAGCCCGTACGCCCAGATCTCGTCCTTGGCGTTCGGGTCGTCCACGAACGGGTTGTCCGGCGGGATCGCGTACGGTTCGCCGCCGCTCGGGTCGATCCGCAGGAGCTTGCCGAGCAGCGTGCCGAGGTTCTGCCCGTTGCCGTGCGGGTCACCGGCCGAGCCGCCGTCGCCGAACGCGATGTAGAGGTAGCCGTCGGGGCCGAACGCGATGTCGCCGCCGTTGTGGTTGGCGTAGGGCTGTGTCTGGGTGAGGACGGTGCGCCGGGTGTCCGGCTGGATCTCGCCGTCCCGCACGGCGAACTCGTCCACGGTGCTGGTGCCTTGGCGGTTCGTGAACGAGATGTAGAAGTGCGCGAAGTCCTTGTCGAACGCGATGCCCAGCAGGCCGCGTTCGCCGTCGGTGGTGGTCTCGCCGGAGATGTCGAGGACGGGAGCGCCGAGCCCCGCATCGTCCAAGACCCTTACTTTTCCGGCACGTTCGGCGATCCATACCGTGCCACCGGGGCCGGCGGTGCCCGCGGACGGACTCTGGGCCGCGGCCACGTGGTTCAGGACGACCTCCGCCGCCGGGCGTGGGGCACCGGACTCGTCGGCGGAGGCCGTGGTCAGAGCGAGGGAGGCGACGAGGCAGAGGGCGCCGATGACAGCCGAGCTTCTGGTGCGAACTTTCACCGTGATCCTCCTGGAGGCGGCGAACGGCGCAGGTCACCCGGCTGCCAGGGGGCAGGGATGGCGGGTGTCGTCCACGTCGGCACGCACACCTGGGGGTGGGGGGATGGTGCGCTACTGGCTACGGGTGAGGCTACCGGGACGGAGATAGTTGAAATAGACCACACTCCGCCATCCGTGTGCCGCCGCACCGGCCCGCCCGTACCAGCAGACCGCACAGGCCGTCCAGGGGGACCGCACCCGGCTCTCCGCTCGGGCCGGCCTCAGCTCCGAAGCACATGCCTGCCGGAGTGATCACGGGGCCGCCCGTGCCTACCGTCGTGTGGCATGCCAACCTTCTCACCGACTTCGGGGACCGGCAGGCGCATCGGCCTCGCGGCCCTGGTGGTGGCCACCGTGTTGGCCACCGTCCCGGCGGCGGCCGCGCACGTGCCGGGCTCACGCTCCGGCGGCGACTGCGGCACGCACGAGAGGACCCGCCAGGCGCTGCGCGTCCTCACCGACCGCGACGGCATCACCGGGGCCGCGGTGCTGGTGAGCGATCCCGCCGCGGACGAGCCCTGCCGACGCCTGGCCGAAACCGCCGGAACGGCTGATCTGCGCACCGGACGCCCGATGGACACCGTCGACCGGCTCCGCGTCGGCAGCGTGACCAAGACGTTCACCGCGGCGCTCGTCCTCCAACTCGTCGCCGAGCGGCGCCTCTCGCTGGAAGCCCCCGTCGACCGCTATCTGCCCGGCCTGATCCACGGGCACGGCCACGACGGCCGCCTGATCACCGTGCGACAGCTCCTGCAGCACACCAGTGGACTGCCCGACTATCTCGAAGCCCCCGAATGGGAGCATCCCGAGCGGCTGCGGTACCGCCACTTCGAGCCGCGCGACCTCGTCAGGCGTGCGCTCGAACTGTCGCGCCCGCAGGGCACATGGCACTACGCCACCACCAACTACCTCGTCCTCGGCCTGCTCGTCCGCGAGGTCACCGGCCGTACCCCCGAGGCGGAGATCACCCGCCGCATCATCGAGCCCCTCGGGCTGCACGACACCTACTGGCCCGGCGACGACACCCGCGTCCGAGGCCCTCACTCCCGCAGCTACTTCCGCGACGGCGACGGCCGGCGCGTCGACGGCACCGCCTGGAACATGACCTTCGGCGGGGTCGGCGGCGCCCTGGTCTCCTCGCCCGGCGACCTGACGCGGTTCGCCGCCGCCCTGTTCGACGGCCGCCTGCTGCCCCTGGCCCAACTGGCCGAGATGCGACGGACGGTGGAGGCCGACGCCGACCGGCTGTGGCCGGGCGCCCGCTACGGGCTGGGCCTGATCTCGACACCGCTGTCCTGCGGCGGGACGTGGTGGGGGCACGGCGGCACGGTGCCCGGCGGTCACCGCGCGCTGGTCGCCGTGAGCACCGACGGCCGGAGCGTCGCCGTCGCCCTGAACGAGGTGCCCGCCACGCTCCAGGCCGAACTCGACTTCCTGGACCTCGTCGACACGTCCCTCTGCGAGGGCAGGTCTCCCGAAAGGACTTCCGCATGACCGGCTCGCCGTCCTCCCCCGGTTTCCCCGACTCCCCGCCTTCTCCCGGCACTCCGTCCCGTACGGTGTCGTCCCCCGCCCCCTCGGCCCGTAGCGGGCGCCCGGCCACAGCCGGTCGGCGTCGGCGTCGGCCTCCCCTGTCCATCGCCGCCCTGTGCCTGGCCGGGGCGCTCACCGCCACCGTCGCGCCCACGGCGGCGGCCGAACCGGCCCATGCCGCCGCGGACCCCCTCGCCCGCTACCACCGGCAGCACCTCGACTGGAAGAGCTGCCTGCTCGGACCCGACGACGAGACCGGCAAGGAACTCCAGCAGGCGGACGCCCAGTGCGCCGACGTCACCGTGCCGTTGAACTACGCCGAGCCGGACGGCCGCACGATCACCGTCGCGATCTCGCGGATCCGAGCCACCGACACGGCCCGCCGCGTGGGCGCGCTGCTGCTCAACGGCGGTGGCCCCGGCGGGCAGTCGATCGGCGACCCGCCGTGGGTGCGCACGGCGATGAAGCAGGTCGGTGAGCGCTACGACGTGGTGGGCGTCGACCCCCGTTTCGTCGGCCGCAGCACACCGCTGGACTGCCGCTGGCCGACCGGCTCCTTCGTACGCGGCGCGGGGTCCGACCGTGCGGGGTTCGACCGCATGGTGGCCCTGGCCGAGGAACTCGCCGGTCGCTGCCGGACGCACCAGGGCGATGTCCTGCCGTACGTCACGACCCGGAACACCGCACGCGACATGGACGTCGTCCGCGCCGCGCTCGGCGAGCCCAGGATCTCCTACCTCGGATACTCGTACGGCACCTACCTCGGCCAGGTGTACGCCACGATGTTCCCCCGCCGCACCGACCGGGTCGTGCTGGACGGCCTCGTCGATCCCGGCCGCTACAACCCCCGGCTGCTGCGCGGCACGGAACCGGCCAACCGGCACGCCCTCAAGGGCTGGGCCGCCTGGGCGGCCGCCCGCCACACCGCCTACGGTCTGGGCCGCACCCCCGGCGAGGTGCTGGCGGCCGTGGACGGCGTCCAGGCGGCCGCCGGACGCACGCCCCTGCCGATCGGCGGCCACCGGGTGGACGAGCACGTGGTGCCCGTCGTCGTCTTCAGCGGCCTCTCGCAGGACAACGACGCCGCTTACGCCGATCTCGCGCGGGCCGTGAGGGACATGCGTCGCGCCGTCGGCGGGCGCACGGTCACCCCCTCGCCGTGGCTGGCCGAAACGCTCGGCTTCCTGCTGGACGGCTCCGACTCCGCGTACGGCAGCGTGCAGACGGCGATCCTGTGCGGGGACGTGTCCGCGCCGCGCTCCCCCGAGGTGTACTGGCGCGACGTCCAACGTGCCCGCGCGAAGGACCCGTTGTTCGGTCCCGTCACCAACAACATCAATCCGTGCGCGTTCTGGGACCCGCCGCGCGAACGCCCGACCACGGTCCGCGGCGACCTTCCGGCCCTGCTCGTCAACGCCACCGGCGACCCGCGCAGCATCTACCGGAACGCGCAGACGGTGCGCCGCATGTGGCCCTCCTCCCGCCTGGTCACCCTGCGCGGCGCGGACCAGCACGCCGTGTACGGCGTCTACGGCAGTTCCTGTGCCGACAAGGCGGTCAACACCTACCTGGCCACCGGCCGCCTGCCGGCCAAGGACGTCACCTGCGACCGGCCCTCCGGCTGAGGGGGGCGGGTTCAGCCCAGGGAGCTGAGCATCCGTCCCATCGCCGCGGTCACCGACGGCTCCACGCGGTAGTACACCCACGTGCCGCGCCGCTCGGAGGTGAGCAGGCCGGCCTCCTTGAGCTTCTTCAGATGGTGGGAGACCGTCGGCTGGGACACGCCGACGTCGGAGATGTCGCAGACGCATGCCTCGCCGCCCTCGTGCGAGGCGACCGCGGAGAAGAGCCGCAGCCGCACCGGATCGCCGAGCGCCTTGAACATCCGGGCCGTCCTCTCGGCCTCGTCGGCGGTCAGCGGCCGCTCGGTGAGCGGAGGGCAGCACGGCACCCCGACGTCGGCGGCCTCGGGTTCCAGCAGCGGCAGCACCTTCGTATTTGACATACATCTATGTTGACATACGTCGAACCAACGGACGAGGGTCGAAGGGGTGCCCCTCCGGCCAATCATCGACTATCGTCGATTATCGATGAATGAGTATCTGGAGCGTTCCGAGGCCGAGAAGTACGCGAGCTGGTTCAAGGCGCTGGCGGACGCCACGCGCATTCAGATCATGACGCTGCTGGCGCGCAGCGACGGGCCCATGACCGTGGGCCAGATCGTCGAGGCCGTGGAAGTGGGCCAGTCGACGGTCTCGCACCACCTCAAGGGCTTGGCGGAGGTGGGCTTCGTGCTGGTCGAACGGGAGGGCGCGGCCCGCTGGTACCGGCTCAACGCGGAGTGCGTCGACGCCTTCCCCTCGGCGGCCGATGTCGTCATGGGGCGCCCCGCGCCGACCCGGGACAGGCGATCGGCACAGCGCGGCAGGTAGGCGACGGCTCCACTATTTCGAAAAGCATCTATGTTGACGCACATCGAATCAGGTGCCATGCTGACGGCGCAAGCCATCGACAAACGTCGAATCAAAGGGGAGTAACCGTGAGCGCGCCCACCACCGACCAGCTGCCCGTCGTGGTCATCGGAGCCGGCCCCGTCGGCCTGGCCGCCGCCGCCCGCCTTGTCGAGCGCGGCCTGGAACCACTGGTGCTGGAGGCCGGCCCCACCGCCGCCACGGCCGTACGCGACTGGTCGCACGTCCGCCTGTTCTCCCCCTGGGCCGAGGTCACCGACGCGGCGGCCGAGAAGCTCCTCGCCCCCACCGGCTGGGTCCGCCCCGACGGCGCGACCTACCCGACCGGCGGCGACTGGGCCGAGCGCTACCTCCAGCCGCTCGCCGACGCCCTCGGCGAACGGGTCCGCTACGGCACCACCGTCACCGGCGTCGCCCGCGCAGGACGCGACCGGATCGTCGACGCCGACCGCGAGGAGCAGCCCTTCACCGTGCACATCGAGCTGGCCGACGGGAGTGAGGAGCGGATCAGCGCCCGCGCCGTCGTCGACGCCTCCGGCACCTGGTCCGTCCCGAGCCCGATGGGCGCCGACGGCCTGCCCGCCCTCGGCGAGAGGGCGGCGGCCGACCGCGTCTCCTACCGCGTCCCCGACCTCACAGACGCGTCCGTCCGCGCCCGTTACGCGGGCAAGCGCACCGCCGTCATCGGCTCCGGCGCCTCCGCCTTCACCGCGCTCGCCCACCTCGCCGACCTGGCCGAGGACGAGCCCGGCACGCACGTGGCATGGGTCCTGCGCAGCGGCATCGGCGCGAACACGTACGGCGGCGGCGAGGCCGACCAGCTGCCCGCCCGCGGCGCCCTGGGCCTGGCCGCGAAGGCCGCCGTCGAGAACGGCCACGCCAGCGCGGCCACCGGCTTCCGCACCCGGGCCGTGGAGCGGGACGGCGACCGGCTCGTACTCGTCGCGGAGGACGGCCGCCGTCTGGACCCGGTCGACGAGGTCATCGTCCTGACCGGCCTCCGCCCGGACCTCTCCTTCCTCTCCGAGGTCCGCCTCGACCTCGACGAGCGCCTTCAGGCGCCGACCGCGCTGGCCCCGCTCATCGACCCCAACGTCCACTCCTGCGGCACCGTCTACCCGCACGGTGTCACCGAGCTGTCCCACCCCGAACAGGGCGTCTACCTGGTCGGCATGAAGTCCTACGGCCGTGCGCCCACGTTCCTCGCGCTCACCGGCTACGAGCAGGTCCGTTCCATCGCCGCGGCGCTCGCCGGAGACCGGGAGGCCGCCGAGCGAGTCGAACTGACCCTGCCGGAGACCGGGGTGTGCAGCGGCGGCGGCCTCCTGGAAGAACCCGACGCCACCCAGGGCACCGAGGGCGGCGGCTGCTGCGCATCCCCGGCCACCGTTCAGCTCGGCACCCCGACCACCACCACCGGCGGCTGCTGACCGCCGTACCCCTCAAGGAGGTTCACCATGTCCCGCGTACAACTCGCCCTCCGCGTACCGGATCTGGACGCGTCCATCGCCTTCTACACCAAGCTCTTCGGCACCGAGCCCGCCAAACTCCGCGACGGCTACGCCAACTTCGCCATCACCGAGCCCCCGCTCAAGCTCGTCCTGATCGAAGGCGCGGCGGACGAGGACACCCGCATGGACCACCTCGGCGTCGAGGTGGAGACCACCGAGGCCGTCCATGCCGCCACCGCCCGCCTGGGCGAGGCCGGTCTGGCCACGACGGAGGAGAACGACACCACCTGTTGCTACGCCCTCCAGGACAAGGTCTGGGTGCACGGTCCCGGCCGGGAACCCTGGGAGGTGTACGTCGTCAAGGCCGACGCCGACACCCTCACCAAGCAGCCGGACAGCACCTGCTGCACCGACACGGCCGCCGACGAAGCCACCGACGAAGCCACCGACAAGGCCGGGGCGGCCGTTCCCGCGGGCGGCTGCTGCTGATCCGCCGACGACCAGACTCCGCACCAGCGGGGCCGCGACCGGTACGGGGGACCGGTCACGGCCCCGCGCCGTCGTGTCCGCCCGGTGCGGCTCCGTCCTGGGCGAGATCCATTGCGGAATACCCCCGGGGGGTATAGCGTTCACGACCGTGAGGCCCGGGAACGCGGGCCGCACCCACAGGGGAATGGGGACATGGCCATGGATCACAGCGCTCACCGGGCTCACCACGAACACGCCCACCACAGCAGCGACCACGCCGAACACGGGCACTCCGGGCACGGTGCCTCCTGGTCCATGGCCGCCAAGGCCACGCTGCACTGCCTCACCGGGTGTGCGATCGGCGAGATCCTCGGCATGGTGATCGGTACGGCGCTGATGTGGGGGAACGTACAGACGATGGCGCTGGCGATCACGCTGGCGTTCGTGTTCGGGTACTCGTTCACGCTGTTCGCGGTGCGCCGGGGCGGGCTTGACCTGAAGTCCGCGATCAAGGTGGCGCTCGCCGCCGACACCGTCTCGATCGCCGTGATGGAACTGGTCGACAACACGATCATCGCGCTCACGCCGGGCGCCATGGACGCCCACCTCTCGGACGGGCTGTTCTGGTCGGCGCTGCTGGGTGGCTTCGCGGTGGCGTTCGTGGTCACCACCCCGGTGAACAAGTGGATGATCGGCCGGGGCAAGGGCCACGCGGTCGTCCACGCCTACCACTGACGGCGGACAGCGGATGCGCGTACTAACGCACCTGTACGGACACCGACTCGCTCACCTGGTCCACCTCGGAGACCCGCACCGTCACCTTCATCGTCCAGGTGCCGGGGAGGGGGAGGTTGACGTCGCTGGTCGCCCAGTAGCCGCCGCGGTCGGTCAGGTTCGCGTCCAGGGGGCCGATGTCCTCGGACGGGAGAGTGAAGCTCACGCGCAGTTCGGGGACCGTGGAGAAGCCGCCGTCGGCGCCGTAGACCACGGCCTGTACCGAGTTCTCGCCGATCCGGCCGGGGTCCAGGGTGATCTGGACCTTGCCGGTGCCGCCCGGGGTGCCGACGTCGAACGGGACCGTGGTGACGGAGGTGCCGCTGGTCGGCTGAGGCTGCTGCGCCGCCTCGGCCTCCGCCCGGCCCGGCAGCGTGCCCGTCAGTACGGTCGTGATCACCAGCACCGCCACTCCGACAACGACTTCGGCCAGCACCGAGCGACGCAGAACACGGGCGTCGGGGGGCGGCGGGAGCGGCTGCTCGGGGGCGGGGGACGGACCTTCGGGCGCGGGGGACGGGTCATCGGGCGCGGCGGGCCGCTGAGCGCCTGCCAAGGCCGGGATCCGTGTCTTCTCCCGCGCCGCCGCCGGTCGCAGTCCCGCCGCCCGTGCCGTCCAGCGCCGTGACAGGCCGGCCGCCGCCAACAGCAGGGCCACGGCCGCCAGTTTGAGGACCAGGAGCCTGCCGTACGTCGTGTCCGTGAGGGCGTTCCAGGAGCCGAGGCCTCGCCAGGACTGGTAGACGCCGGTGACGACCAGGACGGTCACCGAGGCGAAGGCCAGTCGGGAGAAGCGGACGACCGTGTGCCCGGGGAGCGGGACCGGCGACCGGAACAGGAGTACGAGCAGGGCCGTCAGGCCGCCCAGCCACACCGTCGTCGCCAGCAGGTGCAGCACCGAGGACGTCATCGCCACCGGCACCTGGATCCCGGCGGAGGCGTGCTCCGCGGCCGCCCAGGTCAGGGCGAGGCCGATGGCCAGGGCGGCGCCGACCAGGTCGCGGTGCGGCCGGTGCTGTCGTACCGGATCCGCGGCGGCCCGGTGCTGTCGTACGAGGTATGCGGCGGCCCCCAGGAGCAGGGCCAGGCGGGCCAGCAGGGCCAGGCCGGGGCGGGTGGCCAGGGTGCGGGTGAGGGACGACGGGTCGAGGGCTGCCGCCGGGCCCTCGCCGGTCTCGTACGGGGCGCGGAGCACCAGCAGGGCGAGCGTGGTCACGAACAGGGTCCACCAGCCCGCCAGGAGCAGGGTGCGCAGGGCGGTGGTGTCCGGTGGGCGGCACAGCGCCACGAAGGCCGCGGTGCCGATGAGGAGGGCCGCCCCGAGGTACGCCAGATAGCGGGCGATCTTGTGCAGGGCGGCGGTCGCCGGGTCCTCGGTGCGCAGGTCGGGGGCGGCCGGGGCCGGGGACGGTTTGCCCACCGAGAAGGTGAAGGCGCCCGAGACGGGGTGGCTGTCCGCCGACACCACGCGCCAGGCCACCGTGTACGTGCCCTGTTCAAGACCGCGGGGCAGGGTGACGCGGGCGGTGGCGTCGCCCTCCGGCGCGTGCCGTGCGTCGTCCACGCTCAGTCGGCGGCCGTCGGGGCGCAGGATGCGGACGGAGTCGTCCAGTAGGCCGACGGACTCGGTGAAGGTCAGAGTGAGCAGGCGGGGGGCCGACTTGAGGACGGTTCCGTCCTCGGGGTCGGTGCCGCGGAGGGCCGCGTGCGCGGACGCCGGCCCCGCGCCGCCGAGGAGGAGCAGCACCAGCACGGCTCCCAGCAGCACCAGCCCTTGAAGTCCGCGCCTTCGCCCCACGTCGTCTCTCCGTCTTCCCGCTGTCCGGCCACGCGGTTACGTACGTACGAAAGGTGTACGGCGCTCACCACGTGGGGTGTGCCGAGACCCCGCCGTCCACCACCAGGTCGTGGCCGGTGATCCAGGAGGCCAGCGGGGAGGCCAGGAACACGCAGGCGTCGCCCACGTCCTCCGGTCGGCCGAGTCTGCCCGCGGGGGCGGCCGTCCGCCACCTGCGCACCCCCTCCGGCCACGCCTCCTCCAGCCCCTCGCGTGCGACGAGTCCGGGCGAGACCGTGTTGACGCGGATGCCGTGGCGGCCGTACTCCAGGGCCGCAGCGCGGGCGTGCATCACCACGGCCGCCTTGGAGGAAGCGTAGTGGGCGTGCGCGGGGGCCGGCTGCCGCGCCTCGACGGAGGCGATGTGCGTGATCGAGCCGCCGCCGCCCTGCGCCCGCATGACCTCCGCCGCCGCCTGGGTGCAGGCGAACACGCTCGTCAGGTTGGCGTCCAGCACCGCCCGCCACTCGGCCGCCGTCATGCCGGGCAGTTCCCGCACCGGCTGTACGCCCGCGTTGTTGACCAGGGCGGTCAACCGGCCGCCGCCCCAGTCGGCGGCCTCGCGCACGATCCGGTGGCAGTCCTCCTCCACGGTCAGGTCGCCTTGCAGGACCACCGCGTTGCCGATGTCGGCCGCCACTTCGCGCGCCGCCTCCACTGCCGTACGGCTGGGGGTACCCCCTCTGGGGGAGGAGGGCGACCGCCGCGCCCTGTTCGGCGAAGCGCAGGGCGATGCCGCGGCCGATGCCGCCGCCGGCTCCCGTGATCAGCGCGACCTGGCCCTCCAGCAGGCTCACGGTCGGCACAGTTCCATGATCCGGGCGGCCTCGTGCGGGTAGCGGGCGGTCAGGTGCTCCGCGTCGCCGTGTTCGTAGTCCTCGTAGGTGAATCCGGGGGCCATCGTGCAGCCGAAGAAGCTCCACGAGCCGCCCGTCACGACGGTCGCGCCCATCCAGGTGCCGGCGGGGACCGTGAACTGGAGGTGCTGGCCGCTCCTTATGTCCGGTCCCAGCACGGCCGTACGGGAGGTGCCGTCCGGGGCCAGGAGCAGCATCCGCAGCGGGTCGCCCAGGTAGAAGTGCCAGATCTCGTCGCTCGGGAGGCGGTGCAGCGCCGAGTAGTCGCCCGGCTCGGCGGTGAGCAGGGCGACTATGGCGGACCCGGCGGGCCGGCCGTCCGAGCGCTCGGGGCCCGCCCAGGTACGGCGGAACCGTCCGCCCTCTCTCGGCAGGGGCTCCAGGCCGATGGGGGTCCCCCCGCGCGAGCGAAGCCGAGCGTGGGGGAGCGCGACGAGTTCGTCCGGGGTCACGCCGAGGAGGCTACCGGGTGGGGGCCGACCGCGGAGTCCGTCCCCCGGCGCCCCTCCCGCCGAACGCCGTCTCGCGTGTGAGGAAGGCGAGTTGGGCCTTCTTCTCGGGCAAGTAGACGTCCGGGAGGTCGATTTCGGGGAGGGTGACGACCGGGCCGGGCTCGAAGCCCTGCTTCAGGAAGCGGGCGACGGCCTTCGTGTTGCGCACGTCGGGGTCGACGACGATCCGCTGCCGGTCGAGGCCGAGCAGGACGTACGCCGTGACGGAGGCGAGGAGTCCGGACGTCCAGCCGGGGCGGGCGCCCTCCGGGCCGGGCGGCGCGAGCAGCAGGTGGACGCCGATGTCGCCGGGACGGACGTCGTAGCACTCGCTGACCCGGTCGGCCTCGGGCGCGTAGGTCTGGAGCAGGGCGGCCGGGACGCCGTCGCGGTGGACCAGGAAGGCGTGGTGGGTGTCGAGGGTGTCCAGGTGGGCGTAGATGTCGGCCACCTGGTCGCGGGTGAGGCCGTTCATGCCCCAGAAGGCGGCGCGTTCCTCGCTGACCCACCTGTGGACGACATCGGCGTCGGCGGACGGGTCGAGGGGCAGGACACGCACGGTGCCGTGGCCCTCGACCGTCTGCTCGTGCACCGCCGGGCGGGGCTCAGACATCGGTCTCCTTCTCCAGACGGTCGAAATCGGTCTCCACGGGGACGAGGTCTCCCCGGGTCCACAGGGGCAGTTGGTCGCGGTGGTGGGGCGAGCCGGGCACCCCGGACGCCCCGAACGGCACCACCCACAGGCTGTGTTCACGGTGGGCGAGGTCCCACACGTACCGGGCGGCCGGGCCGCGCGCGGCGAGATCCGTGAGGCCGGGCACGGCGGAGGTGCACAGCACGCAGTCGTGGTCGCCGGAGAGCCCGGGTTCGTCGTACGAGGGGTTCGGCAGCGCCCGCCAGGGGGCGAGGCGGTGGGTCTCGCCCCAGGTGCCGCCGACGCCCCGGGCGGCCACGTCCTCGACGGCCGCGCGCACGGCGGCGGGACGGTCGATGCCGTACAACTCCTCTGCGCGCAGCAGGTGTTGGAGGGCGAAGCCGATGCGCGGGACGAGCGCGAGCCAGGGGAGCAGTACCTCGGGGTAGGCGGGGGCGGTGGTCAGCGCGCCGAACGCCGGGTGCTCGGCCAGACGGCGTACGACGGCGCCGCGCACCGCCGCGAAGAGGGCCGCGGCCTCGCTGTCCGCGTCCATGCGGCGGTCCCAGGCGAGGAGGTCCTTGCGGATGCGGGCCGCCTCGGGGGAGAGGCCGTCGAGGGCCGCCAGGTGGTCCAACAGCGGTGCCGCGGAGGCGAGTTCGGTGTCGGTGTGGATCACCGGCATGTCGCCGGGCGACCAGTGCTCGCGCTGCGCCAGCAGGGCGGCGATGCGGTCGGCGCGGTGCGGGGCGGCGAACTCGACGCCGAGGGGGGCGGCCGGGCCGCGCTGGTTCGCCATCACCGCGACTCCGTCGGCGAGTCCGCCGTACGGCATCTCGTGCCAGCCGCGCCACTCGTGGCCGGGCTCCCAGGCGGGCACGAGGCGTACGCGGTTGGCCTCGGCGCGGACCGGCACCCGCCCGGCGACCCGGTGCAGCAGGCCGCCCTCGGTGTCGGCCGCCTGCACGACGTTGACCGGCTCGGCCCACAGGCCGACGGCCCGGTCGACGTCCGCGACGCGGCGGGCGCGCAGCAGCGGCAGCAGCGCGCTGAACCCGAGGTCGCCGGTGACGCGGGGCGGATAGCGGAGACTGACCGCGACCGGGATTCCGTCGGGGCCCTCGCCGTCGTCGAGCCCCTCCGGGCCGCCGATGATCACCGGGCCCCGTTCGGTTTCGATGACCTCGATCTCGACCGGCTCCTCGCCCGCCACCTCGACCGTCTCGGTGTGCCGGGCGGCCCGGTGCCACACGCCGTCCGGACCGAGTGCCTCCACGCCCGCGCCGGTGCGGCGCAGGCGCTCGCGGTAGAGGTCCTGGTAGTCGGCCATGGCGTTGGTGATGGCCCAGGCGACCGTGCCGGTGTGGCCGAAGTGGGCGATGCCGGGGACGCCGGGGACGGCGAGGCCGATGACGTCGAACTCGGGGCAGGAGAGGTGGATCTGCTGGTAGACGCCGGGGTCCTCGATGAAGCGGTGCGGGTCGCCCGCGATGATCGGCTGCCCGGTGCTGCTGCGTTCGCCGCCGACCAGCCAGCCGTTGCTGCCGGAGGTGCCGGGGCCGTCGGTGGCGAACAGGCCGACCGCGTCCGGGCCGAGGTGCCGGACGACCTGCTCGCGCCAGAGCTTGGCCGGGAAGCCCGCGAAGAGGATGTGGACACCGAGCCAGATGCCGAACGGGGTCCACGGCTCCCAGCGGCCGGGGGCGCCGACCGGCAGGGACGCCCCGGCGAGACCTTCGTTGACGCCGTCGACGTAGGCCCGGATCCAGTCGGCCGTCTCCGGGTCCCGCTTCTCCAGGTCGGCGAAGCAGCGCCGGGCGGTGTCGTCGAGTCTGGCCCGCCGGACGAAGAGGTCCCAGGGCAGGGAGTCCGGGCCGAGGAGGGCGGCGGAGGTGCCCCGGGCTCGGTGCCGCTCCACCTCCAGTTGCCAGGCCCGGTCGAGGGCGGTGACGCGGCCCTGGGCGCGGGCGAGTTCCCGCACGTCGTCGGCCCGCAGATGCGGGATGCCCCAGGCATCGCGGTAGATCTCTGCGGTCACCTGTCACCTCTCCTGTGCCGGCACGGCGACCGGCTCCTGTGCCGGCCCTGTGCCCGCACCATGCTTTAGGTTAGCCTTGCCTAAGTATCCGGTGGGGAATGGTACGCGAGGGGTGAAGGCGTGAGGACGCAGGGGCACGGATGGCAGGGCACGGTCCTGAAGCTGATGGGCGCCAAGGACTACGTCCTGACCGTCACCGGCGCCGAGGACGTCACCCCCGACTACCGGAGGGTGCACCTCACCGACGGCGGCATGCTCGCGGCGACCGGCGTCCACCCGACGATGTGGGTCCGGCTCTGGTTCGACAACGGAGGCAAGCCGCACCAGCGCGCGTACACGCTGGTCGACCCCGACCCGGCGGCCGGCACCCTCAGCCTGGAGTTCGCCCTCCACGAGGGGTGCGCCAGTGACTGGGCGCGGGCGGCGAAGCCCGGGGACACCATCGAGGCGACGGTCCAGGGCACGGGCTTCCAGCATCCCCGGCCCGCACCCTCGCACGTCTTCGCGATCGGCGACCCGGCCTCGCTGCCCGCGCTCAACTCCCTCCTCGACGCCCTCGCCCCGGCCCCCGCGACGGTGTGGTTCGAGGGCAAGCCGGACGGGCTGCCGTTCCACGACGACACCGCCGACGTCCGCACCGTCCCGCGCCCCGGCCTCGTCGACGCCGTCCGCGCGGAGCTCCCCGCCCTCCTCGGGGCCGCCGAGCACCCCTACGTCTGGATCGCCTGCGACACCACGACCACCCGCACCCTCGCCGCGTACGTACGCAAGGAACTGGGCGTACCGAAGGAGCGGACGCACGCGCTGGGGTACTGGCGCGCGACCTGAGCCCGCACGCGGGATCATCGACCCATGGACGTCACCCTGCACCTGGCCCAGGACCCCGAGGCCGACGAACTCCTCGGCCGCTCCCCGCTCGCCGCGCTGGTCGGGATGCTGCTGGACCAGCAGGTCCCCATGGAGTGGGCCTTCAAGGGGCCCCGGACCATCGCCGACCGGCTCGGGACGGACGACCTCGACGCGCACGAGATCGCCGCGCAGGACCCCGAGGCCTTCGCCGCCGTCCTCTCCGACAAGCCGGCCGTGCACCGCTACCCGGGGTCCATGGCCAAGCGCGTCCAGCAGCTGTGCCAGTACCTCGTCGAGCACTACGACGGGAACGCCGAACTCGTCTGGAAGGGCGTCGGCGACGGACGGGAGCTGCTGCGGCGCCTTGAGGAACTGCCCGGCTTCGGCAAGCAGAAGGCGCAGATCTTCCTGGCGCTGCTGGGCAAGCAGCTCGGAGTGCGGCCCAAGGGCTGGCGGGAGGCCGCGGGGGCGTACGGGGAGGCGAAGTCGTACCGCTCGGTCGCCGACATCACCGGGCCGGAGTCGCTGGCCAAGGTGCGGGCGCACAAGCAGGAGATGAAGGCCGCGGCCAAGGCGGCGAAGGCGGCGAAGACCGCGGGGAAGTAAGCCGCCCGGCCCACCCCGGTGGCGGCCTGCCCGCACCCGGTCCAAGCATGGACCATGACCGAGGCACCGAGCGGCTCCACCTGGGGCCCGGAGTACGACGACCGCAAGGTTCACGACCGGCAGGCCCCGCAGGGCGGCGGCCGTGAGCCCGAGCCACCCTTCGAAGGGCCCCTGCACGCCCTGTCCCGAGCCGCCTGGCAGGTCGTCCTGCTCACCGGCGTCGCGTCGCTGATCCTGGGCGTCCTGGTGCTGATCTGGCCGGGCTCGACCCTGCTGGCCACCGGCGTCCTGTTCGGCCTCTACCTGGTGATCAGCGGCGTGTTCCAGCTGGTCTCCGCCTTCGGCACGCACAAGACGACCTCCCTGCGCGTACTGGGCTTCATCAGCGGCGCCCTGTCGATCCTGCTGGGCCTGTTCTGCTTCCGCGGCCCCATGCAGTCGCTGCTGCTGCTCGCCCTGTGGATCGGCATCGGCTGGCTGATCCGCGGCATCACCCAGACCCTGGCCGCCGCCTCCGACCCGGCGATGCCCGCCCGCGGCTGGCAGATCCTCCTCGGCATCCTCACGTTCGTCGCCGGGGTCGTGCTGATCACCTCCCCCTTCGAGTCGGTCTTCGTCCTCACCGTGGTCGGCGGCATCTGGCTGGTCGCCGTCGGTCTCATCGAGATCGTCACGGGGGTACGCATGCGAAGCCGCTCCCAAGAGGTCCCGCGCGAGCTGTGAACGGGCCCGGGTACGCCGTGCGGGCGTATCTCACGGGCGACGCGATGAACGACGTGGGCCCGGCGGGGACACGACCTTGCGTGAGCACCGTACGACGCCTTCCGCGCGCCCGCGCCTGGCTGCGGGCGTTCGTCCTGCTGCTCGCCCTGTGCCTCCCGGCCGCGCCCGCCGACGGGCCCGCCTCGCCGGTGGCGGCGGCCGCGGAGGTCGTCGAGTACGACGCCGTGGACCCCGTTCTCCGACCGGCCGCTGCCCGGCGTGCGGACCGCCCCACCGCACCGCCGCCGCGACCGGCCCCCCTCCCCCGGCCACGGGTCCGTCCCGAGCCGCCCCGCACCCCGCCCGCCCTGCCCGTCCTGCGTTCGGTGGTCCTGCGCTGCTGACAGAACCGGCCGGCCCTCCCCCGGTCCGTCCGTCTGTCCGTCATCCGTACGACGCAAGGAGCAGCACCATGCCCATGGACCCGTACGCCGTCCTGCGCGCCCTGCTGCGCGCGGAGGCCGCGCGCAACGCGCCGAAAGCCGAGCGGAAGCAGCACAGCCGTCCCCAGCAGCAGCCCCCGAAGGAGTCGGGCCGCTGAGCCGCCGGCGGAGGCGGGCTACCGCCTCCGCCGCGCCGTACCGAAGACGGAGCGGGTGATCTCACGCCCGATCTGCGTGCCGATGGACCGCGCCAGGGACTTGAACATGCCGCTGCCGACGACCTGCTCGACGACGGAGGGCTGCTCTTTCGGCTCTCTCGGCTCTCTCGGCTGCGGCTCTTTCGGCTCTTTCGGCCGACTCGCCTGCTTCGGCTTCGGCGGGACCAGTTCGTCCGGGCCCTTCGCGCCGCGCGCCGCCTCCAGCTTCTCGTACGCCGACTCGCGGTCCACAGCCTGTGCATAGCGCTCGTAGAGCGGCGACTGCCGCACGGCCCGGTCCAGGGCCGTGGCGTCGACCGGGGCCATCAGGGACTCGGGGGCCCGCAGCCGGGTCGCGGCGACCGGTGTCGGGGCGCCCTTCTCGCTCAGCACGGTGATCACGGCCTCGCCGGTACCGAGCCCGGTGAGGACCTCTTCGAGGTCGTACGCCGAGTTCGGGAAGGTCTTCACGGTCGCCTTCAGCGCCTTCTGGTCGTCGGGGGTGAAGGCGCGCAGCGCGTGCTGGACCCGGTTGCCGAGCTGGGCGAGAACGTCGGCGGGCACGTCCTTCGGGGTCTGCGTCACGAAGAAGACGCCGACCCCTTTCGAGCGAATGAGGCGGACGGTCTGCGTGACGGAGTCCAGGAATGCCTTGGAGGCGCCGTTGAACAGCAGATGCGCCTCGTCGAAGAAGAAGACCAGCTTGGGCCGGTCGATGTCGCCGACCTCGGGGAGGTCGTGGAAGAGGTCGGCGAGCAGCCACATCAGGAAGGTCGAGAAGAGCTGCGGCTTGTCCTGTACGGCGGGCAGTTCGAGCACCGACACCGTGCCGCGCCCGTCCGCCGCCGTCCGCAGGAACTCGGCCGTGTCGAACTCCGGCTCGCCGAAGAAGTCGGCCATGCCCTGCGCCTCGAAGGCGGTCAGCGCCCGGAGGATCACCCCGGCCGTCGCCGTCGACAGGCCGCCGATGTTCTTCAGCTCCGCCCGGCCCTCGTCGGAGGTCAGGAACGCCACCACCGCCCGGAGGTCCTTGAGGTCGACCAGTTCCAGGCCCTTGCCGTCGGCGTAGTGGAAGATCAGGCCGAGGCACTGCTCCTGGGTCTGGTTGAGCCGCAGGATCTTGGACAGCAGCACCGGGCCGAAGCTGGTGATCGTGGCGCGGACCGGGATGCCCCGGCCGAGGCCGCCGAGGGCGTAGAACTCCGCGGGGAACCCGGTCGGCGTCCACCGCTGGTGCACGTCCGCGGCGCGCGCGGTGACCTTGTCGCCGGGCTCGCCCGGCGCCGAGATGCCCGACAGGTCGCCCTTGATGTCCGCGAGGAACACCGGCACGCCCTGCGCCGAGAGCTGTTCGGCGATCAGCTGGAGCGTCTTGGTCTTTCCGGTGCCGGTGGCGCCGGCGACCAGGCCGTGCCGGTTGAGCATCGGCAGCGGCACCCTGATCCCGGCGTCCGCCAGGCACCGGCCGTCCCAGAGCAGGGCGCCCAGGTCGAGTGCGGGACCGGTGAAGGCGTAGCCGGAGGCGATCTCCAGGGCCTCCGGGGGGAGGGCGGGCGCGCTGCCGGGGGCCTCGGGAGCGGTGGCCGGCGGCACGGTCTCGCTGTCACTCATCTCGGACCCCGTTCCCTTTGGCCGGATTTACTACATCTTTTTCAGCGTCGCACTCCGTCGCCATGGCTGCGCCCGGAACGTCTGGACCGGTAGGCTTTCCGTGTGATCTTCAAGCGCATCGGAAACGGCCGGCCGTACCCCGACCACGGCCGGGAGAGCACCCGGCAGTGGGCGGATGTCGCGCCGCGCCCGGTCCGCCTCGATCAGCTCGTGACGACCAAGGGCCAGCTCGACCTGGAAACACTGCTCGCCGAGGACTCCACGTTCTACGGCGACCTCTTCGCGCACGTCGTGAAGTGGCAGGGCGACCTGTACCTGGAGGACGGGCTGCACCGGGCCGTACGGGCGGCGCTCCAGCAGCGCCAGGTGCTGCACGCACGTGTGCTTGAGCTGGATTGAGTGACCGCGTCGTAAAGGGTTGGCCCTTTTGGGTTCTCCTGCCCGGCGTCGAATGATCATCTAGTAGGCATCGTCGCCCCGGCGCACTACGCTGCGCCCATGAGCATGCTGACTCCCCCCGGCATGGGCGGTAAGTACCGCATCACGGGGGACACGTACCCGCGGATGCGCCGCCCGCGGCGGCGCGGCAGGCTCGCCCTCCTGGGCGTCGCCGGTATCGCCGTACTCGGCATGATCGGCTGGGGCGCGCTGCAGCTCGTCGGCATCTTCTCCGGCGGCGGCGACAAGGCCTCGGCTGCCGGGCCCAGGGCGGACTGCGCCACCCGGGCGACCCCGTCGGCCACCGCGGCCGCGCCCGCCCTTCCCAAGCCCGGCCGGATCACCGTCAACGTGCTCAACGCGACGCCCACCAGTGGCCTGGCCAAGAAGACCGCGGACGAGCTGAAGAAGCGCGGCTTCAAGATCGGTGACGTGGGCAACGCGACCGAGGAGTACGACAAGAAGGTCAAGGGCACCGGCATACTGCTCGGCCCCGCGTCCGCCCAGGACACCTCGCTGCCCGTGCTCGCCACCCAGCTGGCCGGCGCCGAGCGCCGCACCGACGCCGGCCGCAAGGGCACCGACGTCGACCTGATCATCGGCACGGGCTTCAAGAACCTCACGGCAAAGGCGGCCGCCGACAAGGCCCTGGCCGACCTGACCAAGCCGAAGCCGGCGCCGACCGGGAAGCAGAGCTGCTGAGCGACTTCCCCGGGGCCGGGGTCGGGGTCGGTCACCGGATTCCCGCGCCGCCGTAGCCGCACCCCGGCGGGGAAGCCGAGCGGCCTCCCGGGGCGGGTCGTCAGGGCTCGCGCGAAGCCGCGGCCGAGCGGCTCTTCCCAAGCCGTCGCCCCATTCCCGCGAAGTCGCAGCCGTCCCCCGCGGTGAAGCCCGGCGAGTTCCCGAGCCAGTGGCCGGACTCCCGGAGACCGCAGCCACCGCCCCGGCCACCGGACTCCCGCCAAGACACAGCCACGTCCCGCGGTGAAGCCGAACCACTCACCAAGCCGGTCGCCGCATGCCCGCGAAGTCGCAGCCGTCCCCCGCGGTGAAGCCCGGCGAGTCCCCGGGCGGTCCGTCGGGCTTCGTCGAAGCCCGCGGCCGCGGCCCCGCCGTGAAGAGGCTGCCGGTGCTACTCCGCCGCGCCGTACATGCGGTCGCCCGCGTCGCCGAGGCCCGGGACGATGTAGCCGTGCTCGTTGAGCCGCTCGTCCACCGAGGCCGTGACCACCGTCACCGGCGTACCCGCCAGCTCGCGCTCCATGACCTCGACGCCCTCGGGGGCGGCGAGGAGGACCACGGCCGTCACGTCGTCGGCGCCGCGCTTGATCAGCTCCTGGATCGCCGCGACCAGGGTGCCGCCGGTGGCCAGCATCGGGTCGAGGACGTACACCTGGCGGCCGGAGAGGTCCTCGGGCATGCGGGTGGCGTACGTGGAGGCCTGGAGCGTCTCCTCGTTGCGGATCATGCCCATGAAGCCCACCTCGGCGGTCGGCAGCAGCCGGACCATGCCCTCCAGCATGCCGAGGCCGGCGCGCAGGATCGGCACCACCAGCGGGCGCGGGTGGGAGAGCTTGACGCCCGTGGTCTGCGCGACCGGCGTCTTGATGTCGACCTGTTCGGTGCGGACGTCGCGCGTGGCCTCGTAGGCGAGCAGGGTGACCAGCTCGTCGGCGAGCCGGCGGAAGGTCGCGGAGTCGGTGCGCTGGTCGCGCAGGGTGGTGAGCTTGTGGGCGACCAGGGGGTGGTCGACGACGTGGAGACGCATGTCCCTAACAGTAACCGGGCCGAGACCCCCCTCGCGCTGGCATCAAACCGCCCGTCGGAGGGAAAGTGGGAGGGACGTACTGGGGGTGTGCATATGCCTGACAGTGAGTCCCGGAAGGACACCGCGCCGCCGGAGACCGACGCCGAGCGGCGTCGGCGCCGCGCCGAGTTCCTGCGCGACCTGGCCGAGGCCCGCGAGCTGCGCAACCGTGTGCAGCCCCGGCGCGCCAAGGCGGCCCGGCTGCGCCACGCCATGCGCATGCGCACGTTCCGCTGGTAGTCCTCGGCGCGTTCTTGGGCCGTCCGTGCGTGTGCGGCACCGACCGCCGCGTACGATCCCGCTGGTGGTCGATCAAAACGGGCGGACACAGGGAGCCGAAGACGTCCCCTGAGCGCTCCGTTTCTGCCACGATTCCGAGTGGGTGGGGCTCGGAGCCCGAGCTCTCCCCGCCCGCAGCCTCCGCCGGGGGGACCCCCAACCGGCACGCCTATGACCAGTGGGAGAGTCACGGTGTACTTCGCCGCACTGCTCGCGCGCACCGAAGACGGGTGGGAAGCGAGCGACACAGAGCTCGACGATGTGGAGACCCTGTCGGATCTGGCCGACCTGGCCCGTGAAGCCTCTCCCGAGGACGACACGGTGCTGGTGCTCATCGAGCAGGAGGACGCCTGGTTCGGCGTCGTCCGGATCGACGGCGAGGACGACCCTCGTATCTACGTCTCGGACGCCGCCGCCGCTGCCCGCAGCAGCTACGGCGAGATCCTGCTCACCGACGAACTGCTCGGAAGGGAGCCCGGCGACGACGGCGCCGACCTGGACTCCCTCGACCTGGACGGTACGGAGGAGCCCGACGGCGACTCCGACGACGAGGGCGGCTCCGCCGGCGAGGCGGTCCCGCACAGCCCGGTCGGCGACAGCGAGATCCTCGACGACCTCGGTATCGGCGAGAAGGAGCTGAAGGCCCTGGACGCCGATGACGCGCTGGGCGCGATCGCCGAGGCGCTGGGTGCCGCGGAGGTCCTGGAGACCGTCCGCTGATCACGCACACCACCGAGGGTCCGCCGGACCCGGTACGCGACCGCTGGCGGGCCGCGATGCGGCTCGCCCTGGACGAGGCCGAACGGGCCGCCCGGGACGGGGACGTCCCGGTCGGCGCCGTCGTGCTGTCCCCGGACGGCACGACCGTGCTCGGCGTCGGGCACAACGAACGCGAGGCCACCGGCGATCCGACCGCGCACGCCGAGGTCCTCGCGATCCGCAGGGCGGCGGCGGAGACCGGCCAGTGGCGGCTGACCGGCTGCACGCTCGTCGTCACGCTGGAGCCCTGCACGATGTGCGCGGGCGCCCTCGTGCAGTCCCGGGTGGACCGGGTCGTCTACGGCGCCCGCGACGAGAAGGCGGGCGCGGCCGGCTCCCTGTGGGACGTCGTACGCGACCGGCGGCTCAACCACCGCCCCGAGGTGATCGAGGGCGTCCTCGCCGACGACTGCGCCCGGCTCCTCACCGAGTTCTTCCGCGCTCGCTGAATACCGATTTCTGAGCGGGC
Source organism: Streptomyces sp. TRM68416 (assembly GCF_014596915.1). GTDB lineage: Bacteria > Actinomycetota > Actinomycetes > Streptomycetales > Streptomycetaceae > Streptomyces. Next base: position 51,915 of record NZ_JACVWU010000004.1, on the reverse strand, counting down.
CGCACCTTGCTGTAAGGTCTCCCTCGGTAGCGTGTCCGAGCGGCCGAAGGAGCTCGCCTCGAAAGCGAGTGTGGCGCAAGTCACCGAGGGTTCAAATCCCTCCGCTACCGCTGAAGAAGGGCCCCGTCCTAGGACGGGGCCCTTCGTGCGTTTCCGGTCAGGCCGCCGGGGTCAGGTGGCGGGGGGTGTTGTGGGGGGTGGGGGTGAGGGTGTGGGCGCAGTCGCGCAGGAGGAGGGGGACGGTGAGGTGGGCGGGGGCCGGTTCGTGGGCGAGGTTGTGGTCGAGGAGGAGGTCGAAGAGGCGTTCCACGGCCGGGGCCGGCAGGCCGGTGGCGGCGCAGGCGCTGGGGATGTCGTGGGTGGTCGCCGGGTGCAGGGCGAGGGTGCGGACGAACGCGCGGGCGTCGGGCGGGAGGGGGCCGTAGGAGAGGGCCAGCGACGACATCAGGTCGCGGTCCGCCGTGCGCAGGAACGAGATGCGGCCCGCGGTGGTGCGCAGGCGTTCCGTCACGTCCGCCACGGTCCACGCGGGGCGGTCGCGCAGGCGGGTGGCGGCGATGCGCAGGGCCAGCGGGTGGTGGCCGCACAGGGCGAGCGTCGGGGACAGGGGCGCGTTCGCGCAGGCGTCTCCCGCGGCGCGGCGGAACAGGCGCTCGGCGTCCACGGGGGCCAGGGCGCCCAGGGACAGGGCGCGGGCGCCGTCCGGGGCGGTCGGCTTGCGGCGGGTGGTGATCAGGGTGAGGGTGTCGCCCGTACCGGGCAGCAGGGGGGTGACCTGGGCCGCGTCGGCGACGTTGTCGAGGACCAGCAGGGCACGGCGGCCCGCGAGCCGGGAGCGCCAGACCGCGCTGCGTTCGGCCGGGCCGGCCGGTACGGCCTCGGGGGCGGCGCCGTCGGAGCGCAGCAGGACGCCCAGCGCCTCCTCGGCGGTGAGGGGCGCGCGGGTCGTGCTGAAGCCGTGCAGGTCGATGTAGTACTGGCCGTCGGGGTAGGCGGCGGTGCGGCGGTGGGCGAAGTGGACGGCGAGGGCGGTCTTGCCGATGCCGCCCATGCCGTCGATGGTGACGGTGCGGGGCAGGCCGGGGTCCTGGTCGTCGACGGCCCGGTCCAGCAGGGCGAGTTCGGTGGCGCGGCCGGTGAAGTCGGGCAGGTCGCGCGGCAGGTAGTTGCGGCGGTCCGCGCGGGGGGCGGCGGCCTGGACGGGCCGGGGTCCCTCGCGCTGTACCCGCGGGGCGTCCGCGAGGATCTCGTGGTGCAGACGGCGCAGGCGGGGGCCGGGCTCCAGGCCGAGTTCGTCGGCGAGCAGGCGGCGGCCCTCGTCGTAGACCGCGAGCGCGTCGGCCTGGCGGCCGCTGCGGTACAGGGCGAGCATCAGGCTGCCGCGCAGGGCGTCGCGCAGGGGATGCCGGGCGGTCAGCACGGACAGTTCGGGTACGAGGGTGCCCGCCTCGCCGGCCGCGAGTCTGAGGTCCGTCAGCTCCTCGATCGCGGTGAGCCGTTGCTCCTCGAGGCCGGCCGCCGCCGCGGTGACCGCCGGGCAGTCGATGCCCGCGAAGGCGTCGCCGCGCCACAGGTCCACCGCGGAGCGCAGCAGCCGCGTCGCCTCCGCGTCGCGGCCCGCGTGCCGGGCGGCGCGGGCGGCGCGGACCCGCTCGGTGAAGCGGTGGGCGTCCACGGCCTCCGGGGGCACGTCCAGGCGGTAGCCGACATCGACGGTGACCAGGCTGACGCCCTCGAAGACGGACAGGGCGGCGCGCAGGTCGCGGATGGCGTTGTGCACCTGGTGGCGGGCGGAGGGCGGCGGGTCCTGCCACAGTTCGTCCACGAGGGTGTCCATCGCCACCGCGCGACCGACATTCAGCAGAAGAAGCGCCAGAAGGCGTCGGCGGCGCATTCCCCTGAGCCGGACCGGCATCCCCGACTCGCGTACTTCCACCGGCCCCAGAACCAGGAATTCCATCGTCACTCACCCCCGATGTTGCCGCACCGTGCAGCAGCATTGCGATGCGAATGACGCTAGGGGCGCGGGCCGCGCGTATTCAATGCGACTACTCCTCAAGGGACATGCCGTACCTCTAAAGACACACGCCGGAACTGCGAATTCCAGCTTTAGGTTCAACCGTATGACTCAGGTCCTCGCGTCCCGGCCTCCCCGCTCGTCCGCTCCGGTCACCGCCGGTTCCGGTCTCCCCGGTGCCCGGCTGCGCCGCACGGCGCACACCGTCGGGGGCTGTCTGCGCGAGGCCCGGCCGCTGGTGCAGGTCATGTTCGTGCTCCGGTTCGCCACGGGGGCGCTGCTGACGGCCTCCGCCGCGCATCTGCGGCCCAACACCGCGCACCTGCTGCTCGGCGCCCTCGCCTGGTGGGCGGCGACGGTGAGCGTCTACGTCTTCAACGGGGTGAGCGACCTGTGCGAGGACCGGGCCAACGGCTCCGCGAGACCGCTGGCCAGCGGGCGGCTGACCGAGTCGGCGGCCCGGCGGGCGGTCGTCGTGACCGCCCTGGCCGCGCTGGTGTTCGCCGGCACCGCCGGGTGGCGGGTGGCCGAGGCCACCGCCGTCTTCCTCACCCTCGGGTACATGTACTCCGCGCCGTCGATCGCCGCCAAGTGCCGCTCCTGGTCCGCCTCGGCCGTCACCTGCGCCGCGGCGGGGACGACGTACCTCGCCGGGCTCGCGGCCTGTGACGGCCCGGTCACCTCCGAGGTGGCCGTCTTCGCCGTGGTCCTCTCGCTCGGCGTGGGCCTGATAGCCGCCGTCGCCAAGGACCTGGGCAGCACCCGGGGCGACGCCCTCGCGGGGCGGCGCACGCTGGCCGTCGTACGGGGCGAGCGCAGCGCCCGCCGGTTCTGCGCCGCCGCCGGAGGAGCGCTGGCCCTGGCGTTGGCCGCCGGGGCGGTGTGGGTACGGCAGCTGCCGCTGGAGGCGGCCGCGGCGGTCCTCGCCGTGGGCGCGCTGTGCGTGGCCGGGCGCTGCCTCGCGGGGCAGGGCGGGCGGGGAGCGCCTCGGGCGCCGTACCGGAGCTGGATGGTCACCCAGTACGCCGTGCATCTGACCGCGCTGACCGCGCTCGTCTGGGCGTAAAGGGCCCGGCCGCGTTTTCCGGTGCGTTGTTATGCTTTCGCCGGGCACGTGACGGTGGGGAATCACGTCGTCTCGATCTTGACCGTTCCTCACACAGGGGGAGCGCACCGTGGGACTTTCCGCCGATTCGGCGACCGACCGGTCCTGTCTGATCGATACCGCCGTCGCCCGCTATGCCGACCGTCTTCGGGAGGCCGACAATCCGCTCGTGCTCCGGCCGGAGCTGTGGGTTTCGTGCGAGAAACAGGCTCGGCAGATTCTCGGCGAGTGCATCGACACCCTGCACGGCGAGCAGACGCGCGTCGCGGCGGAGGCCGAGCTGACATCGATGGCACTCGGCGTGCAGCGCTCCTTCGACGGGGTCCCGCCGATCGACTCGGTGCACGCGGCCCGGCTGCTGTTCGACGTGGCCGTGGGGACGATGACCGAGGCGTCCGCGCACCTGCCGGCCGAGGTGGCGCTGTCCCGGTTCCTGACCGCCGTGCACATGCTGCACCAGGCGATCTTCACACGGGTCGGTGCCGCCGCCATCGGCTACGAGTCGGCGACCCTGCACGACGTCGGCGAGGCCAGCACCGCCCGCCGCCACCAGCTCGCCCGCGATCTGCACGACCACGTCGGCAGCAGCATCAGCCTGGCGCTGCGCTGCCTCGATCTGTACGAGGTGGAGCGGGCGAACGGCATCGCCTCGACGCGCGACCGGCTGGCGGACGCGCGGCAGGCCCTGCGGGACGTGTTCGGCTTCACCCGGTCCCTGGTCAGCGGACTGCGCGTCGACGAGCTGCGGGAGGGCCTGAAGGAGGAGATCGACGCCTACAGCGCCGCCGCCTCCGACCGGCCCGCCGAGGTCCGCACCCGGATCGACGGCGACGAGTCGTGGGTGCCGGAGCAGACGCGCCAGGAGCTCTTCCTCATCGTGCGGGAGGCGCTGCGCAACGCCTTGGCGCACGCGCGGGCGAGCCGTATCGACGTGCACGTGAGCATCTTCCCCGACACCGTGCACGCCACGGTCGCCGACGACGGGGTCGGGCTGCCGGACCGGTCCGACGGCGAGGGCACCGGGCTGACCGCCATGCGGCAGCGGGTGGCCGCCCTCGGCGGGGAGCTGGAGGTCACCGGCGAACCCGATCACGGCACGCGGGTCCGGCTACGGGTTCCGCTCGACGGGTCCGGGGCGGGCGCACGATGAGCGCGGGCGCGGAGGCCGGCGGCGACATCCGGCTGCTGGCGGTGGACGACCACCGGATGCTGCGCCAGGCGCTGTGCGAACTCCTGGACCTGTACCCGGGGTTGACCGTGGTCGCCCAGGCCGACGACGGGCCCGGCGGGGTCCGGATGGCGGGCCTGCACCAGCCGGACGTGGTGCTGCTCGACGTGGAGATGCCGGGGCCGGGGCCGCTCACCAACCTGCGGGCGATCCGGCAGGCGGCCCCGGGGGCCCGGGTCATCGTGCTGACCATGCACGACAACCGTCAGCTCATCGACGCGCTGCTGAGCGCGGGGGCGGCGGGCTATCTGCACAAGGAGGCCGACCGGGAGGTGCTGGTCGCCGCGATCCGCAGCGCCATGACGGGCGGTACGACGATGTTCCTGCCGCACACCTCCGGCGAGCCGGGCCAGGAGCAGCAGCCAGACCTCGCCGACGCGCTGACCGTGCGCGAGCGGGAGCTGATGGAGCTGGTCGCGCAGGGCCTGAGCAACCGCCAGATCGGCAGCCGCCTCGGCATCGCCGAGGGCACCGTCAAGCGCCACCTGCGGAACATCTTCGACAAGCTCGGCGCCACGTCCCGGCTTGACGCGGTGAACCGTATGCAGACGCCACGTCGTTACTGAGTCGTCGTTCGCCTGCGGGCTCGTCGTGGCTGGTCGCGCAGTTCCCCGCGCCCCTGGGGGCGCGCTGCCGAACCCCGCAGTCACATTGCAGCCGACCGTTCGCGGCGGTCCGCGAGTAGCAGGGCGACGGCCGGGACGAGGGTGAGGGCGTAGACGGCGAGGAGCAGGGTGAAGGAGTCGGCGAAGGCGGCCGGGACCAGGCCGTGGTGGTGGCGGGCGGCCCGGTCGAGGACGACGGTGACCACCGCGAGGGCGACGGTGCCGCCGATCCGCTGGACCAGGTTGAGCTGGGCGGAGGCGTCCGGGATGGAGCGGGGGTCGATCGACTCGAAGGCCCGGGTCATGGCCGGCACGATGGTCAGGCCCGTGCCCAGTCCCCGGACGGCGAGTCCCGCGCACAGCAGGGGGTACGGCGTGCTGGAGGACAGGGTCGTCAGCGGCACGGTCGCCAGCATGGTGAGGACGATGCCGATGACGACGGTGGTGCCGCCGCCGATCCGCTTCATGATCGGTCGGCAGGCGAGGCCCGCGACGACCACGCCGGTGCCGCCGGCCGACATCAGCAGGCCCGTGGTGACGGCGCTCTCCCCGCGGGCGGACTCCAGGTAGAGCGGGATCAGCATCATCGGGGAGAAGAGGACGAAGCCGAGGCAGAAGATGTTGGTCGCGGCCGTGCGGTACACCCGGTGCGCGAACAGCCGCAGGTCCAGCAGGGGCGCGGAGGTGCGCAGTTGGTGCCGTACGAACACCGTGCCGCTCGCCGCGGCCAGGACCAGCGGCACCAGGAGGGCGGGCCGGGCGGACGGCCCCGTACCGGCGAAGGCGTGCACGGCGAGGACGACGCAGACCGTGCAGGCGGCGGCGGTCACCAGCCCCAGCACGTCCAGGGGGCGACCGGCGGCGGGGGCGGACGGGGTGTCCTCGCGTACGTACCGGACGGCGGCCAGGAGCAGTACGGCGCACAGCGGCAGGTTGACGGCGTAGACGGACCACCAGCCCCAGGCGTGGACGAGGAGTCCGCCGACCGTGGGGCCGAGCAGCGGGCTGATCAGCATGACGCTGCCGTTCAACGCCTGTACCTGGCCGAGTCGTTCGCGGGGCATGCCGTGGGTGAGCAGGACCGTCGCCACGGGGGTGAGGACGCCCGCGGCGGCGCCCGACAGGCCGCGGGCGGCGATCAGTTGGGGCAACGTCCCGGAGAGCGCGCAGGCGGCCGAGCCGACGGCGAACGCGGTGAGGGAGGCGACGAAGGTGCGGCGGGGGCCGAAGCGCGAGGCCAGCCAGCCCGCGGCCGGCATCAACGCGACCAGGGCCAGCAGGTAGGTGGTGACGACCCACTGCACCTGGGTGATGGCGCCGAAGCGGGCGGAGGTGTCGGCCAGGGAGACGTTGACGATCGTGGTGTCCAGCTGGGCGAGGAAGGCTCCGCCGATGGCGACGGCGATGGTGCACAGGGCGGCCGGGGTGGGTGGCGCCGGGGGGACGTCCAGGGTGTCTTTTTGCGTCAGGGACATGACTTACCTTTCGGGGGCGCTCAGCCGGCCGGCGTCCGCAGGGCCTCGGCGATGTCGTCGAGGACCGCCTCGGCCCTCGCTCGGGCGTCCGGACGGTCCCGGCAGGCCAGGGTGAGGTCGGTGGCGTCGCCGACCCGGCAGGCGCTCAGGAACATCTCGGCGTACGGGACCAGCATCGGCAGTGTGGAGAAGGAGGTGGCGCGGAACGCGGGCGTCGAGCAGCCGCGCGGATCCACCTCGCCGTGGTCGGAGACGATCGCCGTACAGGGGAATCGGGTGCCGTCGAGGCGGCGGGCCTCGTCCAGGCTGTTGGCGAAGGGGTTGTCGCGCAGGAAGTCCCGGTCCAGGGCGGCGACTTCGGCCTTGGCGAGCAGGGCGCGGACCAGGGTGCCGTGGACGCGCCGCCAGGTGTCGTCGCGGCGCAGGTCCAGGACCAGCTGGGAGGTGAGGTTGGCGGTGGAGCGCACCGCGGTGTCGTGGCGGCGCAGGTCCACCGGGACGATCAGGCGGCCGGTGTCGGTGGCGAGGTGGCGGGAGAGCGCGGCGGCGGCGCGGGCCGTGACGCCGGACGGTCCCGCGGGCACCCGGCGGCGCAGCCACAGGGGCCGGGTGCCCGCGGGGCCCCGGCCGAGGATCGCGGGCAGGCCGGTGAGGCGGGCCGGTCGCGGGGCCGGTGCGACCGGGCCGGCAGCCGCGCGGAAGTGGCCGTCGTCCACCGTGTCGGGGCAGCCCACCGGTTCCTCGCCGCGCAGCGCCCGGAACAGGTCCTCGATCCACTGGCGCAGGCCGCGGCCGTCGGTGACGACATGGCTGGCCCGCACGATCAGCCGGGTCGTCGGGCCCGGGACCAGGCCCAGTTCGCAGACGGGGCCGGTGACCACCGACAGGTCGCGGTGGAAGAAGGGGTGGTCCGGGCCGGTGCCGGCGGGCAGTTCGGTGAGCGCGGGCACGGTCGCGTCGGACCGCCACAGGGCGCCGCGGCGGCGCACCGCGAGCCCCGGGTTCGCCGACGTCGCCGCGCGCGCCGCTTGCCGCAGCGCGTCGGCGTCGAGGGTGCCCTCGCCCTCGATCACCATCTGGATGAGCTGGGGGGTGCCGGTGGCGGCGGCGTTGAGGTAGCCGCGTTCGATGGGGGAGATGCGGCGGGTGTACGGGCGTACGGCGGGCGGGGCCGGCGTTGAGGTCGGGGGCGAGGTCCGGGTCGGGGCCGGGGTCGAGGTCGGGGCCGCGGTCGAGGTCGAGGTCGAGGTCGAGGTCGGGGCCGGGGCCGCGGTCGAGGTCGAGGTCGGGGCCGGGGCCGCGGTCGAGGTCGGGGCCGGGGCCGCGGTCGAGGTCGAGGTCGAGGTCGGGGCCGGGGCCGCGGTCGAGGTCGAGGTCGGGGCCGGGGCCGCGGTCGAGGTCGAGGTCGAGGTCGAGGTCGGGGCCGGGGCCGGGGCCGGGGCCGCGGTCGAGGTCGAGGTCGAGGTCGGGGCCGGGGCCGCGGTCGAGGTCGAGGTCGAGGTCGGGGCCGGGGCCGCGGTCGAGGTCGGGGTCGGGGTCGGGGTCCGGGTCATTCCTGCTCCAGGTGGTGGTGGAAGCGCACCGGGGCGGGCGCGTCGCAGGCGAGGGCCAGGTGCAGGGGCGCGGTCCCCTCGGTGTGCAGGACGAGCGAGCGCACCTGGTGGCCGCCGACTCCGGTGGGCCGCCAGCCCGGCCGCCACGCGGGCAGCCGGGTGCCGGCGAAGGTCTCCTTCGTCAGGTGCGAGGCCTTGATGAGCGCCTCGCACTCGGCGAAGTCCCTGATGAGCGCCGGTTCCTGACGGCCCAACAGCTCCCCGAGCCAGCGCAGCGCGTGCGGGCGGTCCCGCTCGTCCTGGAGGTCCACGCCGACGGTCAGGGCGGCGGGCGCGCAGGCCACGGCGCTGAACTCGCCGCAGTGGGCGACCGACACGGACAGGCCGAGGCCGGGCACCGACCAGCGTCGGTGGGCGTCCCGGTCCAGGTCGCCGGGGACGACCCGGGCCCCGTACAGGGTGGCGAGCGCCCCGGTGATCAGGGAGCGGCCCGAGGGGCCGAGCCGCTGCCCCATCCGGTCCCGGGGCAGCCCGCGGTGCCGGCGGACCAGGACGTTCACCGGTTCTCCCGGCGCGGCGGGCCCGTCCGGCGCCAGCGTGTACCCGTGCGGGCCCGCGTCGAGGAGCAGTCCCATCAAGGCGCCCATCACTCCTCCGTGTCGAGGACGGCCGCCGCGTAGCTGCCGCCGTGGGCGAAGCTGGACAGCAGGACCGGGCCGGGGGCGCCCGCGCCGGTGAGGGCGGCGACCAGGCCGAGGGCGCCGGCACTGCCGTAGGTCTCGCCGAGCAGGGCCTTCGGGGCGAACAGGGGACGAGCGGTGAGCCCGGCCCGGCTCAGGGCCCTGTCCTGCGCCAGGTCGACCAGCGGGTGGCCGGAGGCGGCCGACACGACCGTGGCGACCTGGGCCGGGGCGAGGTCCGCCTCGGTGAGCGCGCCCCGCAGCGCGCGGGCCCAGGCGGCGCCGTCCCGGGCGATGCGGCCGATGCCGGCCGCTTCGCCGCCGGCGCCGAAGCCGCGGACCCGGGCCAGGACGTCGGCGCCCCGGTCCCGGGCCGCCTCCCGGCTCTCCAGCAGGATCGCCGCGGCGCCCTCGCTGAGCACGGTGCCGGTGCGCCCGCCGGGGACGACGTGCGCGGAGCGGGCGTAGCCGGGCAGCGCCGCCTGGAGGGCCAGCGCCTGTTCGGGGAACTCGTCGGCGACCACGACCATGATCCGGTCGGCGGCGCCGCGGCCGATGACCCGGGCGGCGAGCTGGAGCGCGAGCACGGAGCTGGTGCCGCCGCCCGCGACGGTGGCGGTGTAGCCGCGGTAGCGGTGCAGCATCGCCACGTGGCCGGCGGCGGCGTTGACGACGGTGTTGGCGAACAGGGACGGATTGGCGCCGGTGATGCCGGAGCGCACCACGCCCTCGTGGAACCGCAGGACCGAGGTCACCGGTCCGTATCCGGTGGCGAAGACGATGCCGGTGGACTCGGCCTCGGCCCGCGACGGCTTGCCGTGCCGGGCGTACAGGTCGCCGACGGCCGCCGCGGCGAGCAGGCTCAGCGGGTCCATCCGGCGGGCCCTGCCGGGGTTCATGCCGCGCGCGGCGGCCTTGATGTCGACCCGGCCGACGGGCACCTCCCCGACGCCCGCGACCTCCTCGAACGTCTCGAAGCAGGGCCGCCCGTCGGCGAAGGCGGCGGCGAGCTCAGCGGTACCGCCCGCGGTTCCGGCCAGGCCCGCGACCCCGGTGACGACGACCTCGTGGACGGCCTCGCGGCGCGGCGCCCGGGAGCCGGTGAGGCCGGGGCGGTGGAGGACGACGGAGGCGTTGTTGCCGCCGAACGCGAAGGAATTCGACACCACCACCTCGGGACGCGTCTCGCGTCCGATGTCCGGTACGACGTCCAGGCCGAACGGCGAGGGAACGCCACGGGTGTTGATGGTGGGAGGCAGCACGCCCCGGTCGATGGCGAGGGTGCTCACCACGGCCTCCACCGCTCCGGCCGCGCCGAGGGTGTGGCCGAGGATCGACTTGGTGGAGCTGGCCGCCGGGATCTCCATGCCGAACAGCAGCTTCAGCGCCTTCGGTTCGGAGGCGTCGTTGGCGGGGGTGCCGGTGCCGTGCAGGTTGAGGTAGTCCACCTGGCCGGGGGTGAGGCCCGCGGTGTCCAGGGCCTGGGCCATGGCGGCGCAGGCGCCCTTGCCGCTGGGGTCGGGGGCGGTCTGGTGGTAGCCGTCGCAGGACAGGCCGTATCCGCCCAGTTCCGCCAGGACGCGGGCGCCGCGGCCGGTGGCGCGCTCCACCGGTTCCAGCACCATGAAACCGGCGCCCTCGCCGAGGGTGAGGCCGGTGGAGGCGGACAGCGGCGAGCACGGCTCGGCGTCCAGCGCGCCGAGTGCGCTGAACCCGTACGCGGACAGCTCCGCCAGCGGGTCGACGCCGCCGCAGACGACGTAGTCGACGTCGCCCTTCCACAGCAGCTCGGCGGCGTAGCCGAGGGCCACGGCGCTGGCCGCGCAGGCGTTGGAGAGCACCACGCGTGGGCCCCGCAGGTCGAACTCGGCCGCGATGTAGTCGCCCACGCAGGGGAGTTGGGAGGCCACCGCCTGCTCGACGTCGAGGCGTCCGTCCCGTACGAGGGTGCGGTGGGCGGCCTCCAGGGTCGGCATGGCGCCGAGACTGGAGCCCACCACGACGGCGACCCGGTCGCGGTCCACGGTGTCGAGGTCCAGGCCACTGGCGTCGAGGGCCTCGCGGATCGCGGTGGCCGCGAGGGCGTAGCAGCGGTCGAGGTCGGCGGGCTGCTCGGCGGTGACCAGGCCCGCCCAGTCGGTGAGCAGCTCGGAGGTGTCGAAGAGGGTGTTGGTGCGGATGCCGGTGGTGCCGGCCGTGATGGACGACCAGCCCTTCTCCACGTCGTCACCGGCTCCGGTGATCAGTCCGAGGCCCGTCAGGGCGATGTTCGGTGGTGTCACGGCCCGGCACCTCTCAGGCGATCTTGGTGGTGAGGGAGCGGGCGATGACCCGGGGCAGGGTCGCGGTGCGCAGCGGCCGCGTGTCGCCCGGCACGTCCGTGGCGGTCAGCTCCAGGCCGGGCACCCAGAACGGGGCGTCGAGCAGCGCCAGCACCAGCTCCTCCTCCGGGTTGGCGGCGGGCGCCTGGTGCAGGAGGGTGCCGACCTGCCGGCCGGCCGCGGCGATCGGCGTGCCGGGGGCGAAGCGGCTGCCGACCGGGGCGACGAGGGTGGTCAGGCGGGCCTCGTCGGCGGTCGGCGCGGTGAGGCCGGCGGAGCCGTGGAACTCCCCGATCCGGCTCCAGTCGATCATCCACGCCAAGTCGGCCTGGTTGACGGTCAGTTCACCGAACCCGGCCCGGTACAGGCCCATCCCGGCCTCGGCCTGCACCCGGGCGAGCCCGTCCTCGCCGACCTCGGCGCCGCCCTGCTCGGCCACGGCCGCGAGCACCGCCTCGTGCGCGGCCTGCGGGGCGTCGGACAGCAGCAGGTAGCCGTACTCGCCGGTGGTGCCGACTCGGGCCAGGTGGGCGGTGGCGCCCGGGGCGCTCAGGGAGGACTCGGTGATCGCGTGCAGGGTCAGGCCGGAGATGTCGAAGTCCACGAAGCCGGCCGCGACCGACCAGGCCAGGGGGCCCTCGAAGGCCGTGGCGCCCCAGCCCTCGGGCTCGACGTCCACGGTGACACCCGCGCCCTGCTCGAACCGGCCCAGGTAGGCGGCGAGTTCCTCGGCGGTGACGGCGGTGCGCGGCAGCAGCCACGACTCGTCGCCGATCTCGAAGTGCAGCAGGATCGCGAACGGCGTCCCGTCCTCGTCCAGCGCCAGCACTTCGCGGACCGTGTCCGGCTCCACGTAGTCGGCGGACTTGGCGAGGAACCCGTCGAGGAAGCTCAGCCGGTCGTCGCCGGTCAGCCGGACCAGCGGGGCGGTGACGCGGTAGGCGCCCACGGTGGTGCGCAGGGTGGCGTAGGCCTCGGTGGCGGTGCGGGGGGCGGAGGTGGTGAGGGTGGTGGTCATGGTCTGTCGTTTCCTTTCGGGGAAGTGATCAGGACGTGAGGGATCTGTCGTGCACGGAGAACAGCCAGGCGCTCTCCCGCGCGGCGGAGACCGCACCGATGAGCAGGCCCGAGGCGGTGGCGCGCAGCACGAGTTCGTCGTGGGGCGACGGGGTCGCCGGCACACAGTGCAGCCAGCGGCCGTCGGAGAGCCGGACCGCGGCCCGTCGCGCCCACACCTGGCGGACGTCGGAGGTGCTCAACTCCCAGTGGCGGTCGGCCGATTCGAGTACGACGGCGGTACGCACCGGGGCGTGCGGGGTGAGCCACACCACGTTCTCGCGACCGGTGTCCGGCGCCCGCACGTCGACCCGGAGGCCGTCGTCGGCAGGGCCGATCTCCCAGCCGAGCCCGGTGTCCGGGTGGTGAAGCCCGAGCGGGTGCTTCTCCTCCCAGGCGCCGGCGGGCGGCACCCCCCAGCCGAGACCGGCGGCCCGGTCGTGGCGGGGGTTCTCACGAGTCACCCACATACCGGCGGACCAGCGCGGGTTGTAGCCGTAGGAGCGGGTACGGGGGTAAGGGCTGCGCAGCACCTTCCCGGCACCCTCCTGCCAGACGACGACACCCCCGGAACCGGCGTGCACCTCCAGCCGACGTGCGGCCTCCGCGCCGGGGGACTCCGACTCCTCCCCCAGCACCCCGATCTCCGCGCGCAGAGAACTCACATCGGCCGCAGTGGAGTTGAGGCCCCGTTCCAGCAGGGTGCTGTGGATCAGACGGTCCCCGGCGTGCGTCGGCAGGCTGACCCGTACGCCGTTGCCCTGCCAGGTCAGGCGCCCGGCGTCAGCGGCTGGGTGGGACGCGGCTACGACCTCGGAGGCGTCGCGTACCCCCACGCCCAGGCCGATCGGGTGGGGTCGTCCCGTGGCGTCGGTGAAGGTGCCCTGGCGCAGGCCGACCGTGTGGAAGACGCGGCCCACGGCCGAGCCGGTGTGGGTGAATTCCTGGAGCAGGCCCGTGTCGTCGAGGGTCACGGTGCCGGTGACCGTGTCGTCGCCGTGGCGCTCGGTGACGCGGACCCCGCCGGGGACCGGTTCCAGGGTGAGGTCGCGGGGCTCGCCCTCGCGCCAGCCGGCCGGGCGGTCGGCGCGGCAGCTGGGCCAGGTCGAGACGAGCACCGGCCCGTGGTGACCGTCGGCGAAGACGCTCACCGTGCCCTCCTCGCCGTCGACCTCGCAGGTCAGGGCGCCCGAGGTGAACCGGTGGGGGGCGTTGCCGCTCGCGGTCCGCACCCGGTACGGCGGCTGTGCGATGCGCAGGGCACGCACCTCGCCGCCGGGCTCGGTGAGGCGGGCCTCGCGCACGGCGCCCCGGTCCACGTCCACGCTCGCGTCGAGCCGGAACGCACCGAGGCTCAGGCAGTAGTCGACGACCCGCACCCCGTCCTCGGACCGCACGTCGGAGCGGAGTTCGTCGTCGCGGGCCTCGGTGACGGAGGCGAAGCTGGACAGGCTGCCCAGCGCGGCCGTGGCCCGCTCCCCCAGGTCGGCGAGGACGCTGCGCAGCACGAGCGGGATGTAGTTGTGCAGCTCCACGTTGCCGTCCTCGCCGGGGACGGCCCGGCCCACCGAGACGCAGCCGACGCGCCGGTAGAGCCGGAAGGCCACGGTGTTGGCGGGGTTGACGGTCAGCCGCAGCACCAGGCAGCCGGAGCGCATCATCCACTCGACGGCCTCGGTGAACAGCCGCCCGGTGACCATCCCGCCGCGGTGCGCGGGGTGCACGAAGAACATGTCGGCGATGAGTTCCCCGGCCCGGGCCGAGCGGCGGCCGGTGTGGTGGAACAGCCCGAACGTGCCGACGAGTTTCCGGTCGTCCTCGGCGAGCAGGAACGTCGCCGTCTCCCGTTCGGCCAGTTCCCGGGCGAGTTCGGCGCCGGTGATGCCTCCGGCGACCGGGTTGGGGTTGTCGCGGTGGCGGTTGTACAGCTCCGCCACGGCGTGCGCGTCGCCCTCCTCGTAGGGGCGGATCGTGAGGGCCATGGCCACACCTCCTTCTGTTGCTGTGCTGTCGCTGATGCGGGGGGGGATTCAGCCCTTGCGGCCGGTGGTGACGACGAGGGTTCCGGCGGCGGCGAGTTCGGAGCCGACGCTCGCCCGCACCTTCACCTGGCGCAGGCCGCCGAGCCGCTGCCCGAGCCGGGCGTCGAGGGTGAGCTGGTCGCCGGGGACGACGAGCCGGGAGAACTTCATGTTGCTGATGGAGCCGAGGTAGCCGACGCTCCGCGAGGCGTCGCCGTCCCGGGCGGCGGCCTCGTTCGTTTCGAGGAGTTCCGCCACGTAGACGACGGCGACGAGCTGGGCCATCGCCTCGACGATCATGACGCCGGGCATGATCGAGTGGTCGGGGTAGTGCCCGGCGAAGAACGGCTCGTTGACGGAGACGCTCTTGATGCCACGGCCGGAGACGCCCGGTACGACGTCGTAGGCGCGGTCGATCATCAGCATCGGCCAGCGGTGCGGCAGCATCCGCTTGATGTCGTCGGAGGAGTAGCTCAGCGCCTTGCGGGCGGGCGCCTCGGCCGACGGCCCGTCGAGGAGGTCGGCGCGACTCATGCGGAGGCCTCGCGGTCCTCGATGAAGTCGACGAGGGCGTTGACGGAGCCGAAGGCCTCGAAGTCGTCGTCGCTGATGAGGACGTCGAACTCGTTGTTGACCATGACGACGATCTCCAGCGTGTCCAGCGAGTCCATCTCCAGGCCCCGGCCGAACAGCGGCTGGTTGTCGGAGACGGCGGCCGGCTCCACGTCGAACCCGAGCCGGTCGATGATCATCGACTTGACCTTCGTGTTCTTGGCGAGACGGGCCTCGGCCTGGGCGCGGAGGTCGTCGTAGGTGGCGGTGGACATAGGGGTTACTCCTGTGAACTATAGGATGTACAGGGCTAGTTGGGGATCATTCCGCCGTCGACCGTGAGCACCTTGCCGGTGATGTACGAGGCGGCGGGGGAGGCCATGAAGAGCACGGCCCGGGCGACCTCGGCGGGCGTTCCGGTCCGGCCGAGCGGGATGGCCTTGACCGCTTCCCTCAGATGGGCCGGGGGCACCTTCTTGACCATGTCGGTGTCGATGAACCCGGGGGCGACGACGTTGACGCGGATTCCGCGGGGGGCCACCTCCTGGGAGAGGGTCTTGGCCAGCGAGATCACTCCGCCCTTGCTGGCGGCGTAGTTGGCCTGCCCGGCCCGCCCGGCGATGCCGCTGGTGGAGGCGACCAGCACGAGGGCGCCGCCGTCGGCGTACATCTGCTTGGTGGCCTCGCGGGCGGTGAGGAAGGCGCCGGTGAGGTTGGTGGCGATGACCTCCTGCCACTTGCCGCTGCTCATGGCGGCGAGATGGCCGTCGGCGGTCACCCCGGAGTTGAGCACGGCGACCCGGAGCGGCCCCCATGCGCCGCGGATCCGCTTGAACATGGCGGTGACCTGCTCCTCGTCGGCGACATCGGCCTGCACGAGGAGGGCTTCGCGGCCCAGCGCGCGGATCTGCTCCGCGACCTGTTCCGCCCGCCCGGCGCTGGAGCGGTAGTTCAGGGCGACGTCGCAGCCCTGCTCGGCGAGGGCGAGCGCGGTGGCCGCGCCGATGCCCCGCGAGGCCCCGGTGACGAGCGCCCGCGTGCCCTCGGGAAACGCCAGGCTCATGCCGCCCCTCCCGCCATCGCCGCGGTGACCCGGTGGTGGCCGGGGTCGAAGCCCGGGGCGTCGGTGCCGATGCCCTGCCGGGTGGCCGCCCTGAGCACCTCCTGGGCGACGGCGAGGTCGAGGATGCCGAGGCCGAACGGCGAGAACACCACGGTCTTCTCGGTGGTTGGAGCCTCGCTCCGGCCGAGTACGGCCGCGATCTCGGCGGCCACGAACCGGCGGTGGCCCACCTCCTGCTCGGCGCGGTGCAGCGAGGTCTGCTCGCGCATCACGTGGTCCACGTCGTCGACGACGTTGTACGCGTCCAGGACGGAGGCCGTGCTCAGGTCGCGCAGCGACAGGTGCAGGATCACCTGGTGGGCGGGCCGGTCGGGGTGCGCGGAGAGGTCGAGCCAGTACGTGGAGTCGGTGGTGGCGACGGAGACCGTGTCGGCGCGCAGCGCGGCGGCCACGTCCCCGGTGACGAACCGCAACGCCGGGCGCTCGTCCCGGAGTTGTGCGGCGAAGGTCTCGGCGCGGCCGGGCACCACGTCCTGGAGGGTGACGGTCTCCAGCTCGGGGTGGGTCAGCGCGAGGAAGTCCAGCACCCTGCGGTTGATGGTGCCGCAGCCGATCAGGCCGAGGGTGCGCACCGGGCGCACACCGTGCAGCGCCCGGCTCGCGAGGGCGGCCGAGGCCGCGGTGCGGGACGCCGATATCCGGCTGGCCTCCAGGACGGCGGTCGGGTAGCCGGTGTCGAGGTCGTTGAGGATCTGCACCGAGGACGCGCGCTGCAGGCCCCGGTCGACGTTGCCGGGGAAGGACGAGATCCACTTCAGGCCCATGACGGGCTCGCTCCCGCCGAGATAGGCGGGCAGGGAGATGACACGGGACCCGGCGGTGCCGGGCGGGCGCAGGAACCCGGAGTACGGCACCTCCGAGCGGCCCTGGCCGTGCAGTACGTACGCGGTGCGGACCGCGTCGAGCACGGTGGCGTCGAGTCCGGCGAACGCGGCGTCGACGTCCTCGCGGCCGAGGATTCTCATGGCAGGTCAATTCCTTCGTACAGACAGTGGGTTGAGGGGAAAAGCGGCCGGACGGTCAGCCGAAGCGGGACTCGACCCAGCTGTCGCTGTAGATCGTGTCGAGGTAGCGGTCGCCCCCGTCGGGCAGGATCGCCACGCAGGTGGCGCCCGGTTCGATCCAGGAGGCGGCGTCCAGCAGGGCCGCGGTGACCGCGCCGGACGAACCGCCCGCGAGGATCGACTCCTTGGCCAGGAGGGTGCGGCAGCCGCGCACGCAGTCCAGGTCGGTCACCTTCATGACCCGGTCGGCGAGATGCGGGCGCAGCAGGGGCGGGACCACGGCGGCGCCGTGCCCGGGGATGGTGCGGCGGTGTCCGCGCTCCCAGGGCTCGGGCGGCCCGAAGATCACGCTGCCCACGGCGTCCACCGCCACCACCCGGGTGGGCAGTTCGTGCGCGGCGATGTACTCGGCGCAGCCGCGCAGGGTGCCGGTGGTGCCGGCGGCGAGGAAGAGGTAGTCGGGGGCGCGCGGGAGCGCCCGGTGGATCTCGCGCATGGTGTCGTGGTGGGCGCGGGCGTTGTGCTCGTTGCCGTACTGGTCGGGCCAGTAGGCGTCGGGGACAGTGCGCAGCAGTTCGCGCACCCGCGCGATCCGGGCCGGCAGGTACTCGCCGGTCTCCGGGTCGCGGTCGACGACCTCGACCTTCGCCCCGTACGCCCGCATGATCGCGGCGTTCTGCGCGGTGGTCCGCGGATCCACCACGCAGATCAGGCCGAGCCGGTGGAAGTTGCACAGCTGGGCCAGGGCGATGCCCAGGTTTCCGGAGGACGACTCCACGACCGTAGAGACGCCTGGGATCAACTCCCCTGTGGACAGGGCGTGTTCGATCATCGAGCGGGCGGCGCGGTCCTTGACGGAGCCGCCCGGGTTGAACCGCTCGCACTTGCCGTAGACCTGGAAGCGGGCGGGCGGGAAGAGCCGGTCGAGGGCGACCAGCGGGGTGGCGCCGATCGTCGCGACGATGTCCGGATCCCGGGGGCGGGCCACGGCGGCGGCGCGGGGCGCTGCGGAGGCGCGGGGCGCGGAGGCGGAGGAGGCCACGGTCATGCCGGTACCTTTCTGCTCATCTGGAGCCGTAGTTCGCTGACGTAGCGCTCCCCGTCGGCTCCGGTGAGCCAGGAGTCCTCCGGGCGCGGCAGCGGCTCGCTGAGGATCACGGGGGCGGCCGGGTCGAGGCGCCGGGCGCGGCGGACGAGGTTGGCGAAGGACAGCACGAGGGTGGGGCTGGTGAAGTCGACCAGGGAGGGCTTCGTCTCCTGCGGGAACTTCACGAACGCCCGGTCGGGCAGCCCGGCGTCGCGCAGCCATCGCCGTACGGCGAGGTAGTCGCCCTCCCGGTCGGGCTTCGCGGCCAGCGGGATCCGATCGGCCGGCACCCGCCAGGTCTCCCGGAACAGCACGAGCCCGTCGAGCGTGACGCGCGGGGCGTGCGGCCGGTCGAGCCCGATCTTGAAGGCGTCCGCCGCGACGATCGACACCGGGACGGCGAGCAGTTCGGCCGTGCTCCACTTCCGCCCGTCGGGCGTGGTGGCGGTGACCGTGCCGTCCCGCTCGGCCAGGGTGATCGCGACGGCCGGGTCGATGCGGGAGCGGTCGTCGAAGGGCGCCCGGGTGAACCCGATGAGCCGGTCCCCCGCGCCGACGGGCGCGGGCACCATGCGGCCGCTGTTGCGCTTCCAGTCGACCGGGAGCAGCGGCACCAGCCGCGGGGCGTCGACGGCGGCGTTCACCTTGTCGCGCAGGGAGCCCGTGTCGCTGGTCCAGTCGAGGAACGGCAGGTCGCAGGTGGCGAGGCAGGCGTGCAGCTCGCCGAGGACGACGGTCAGTTCCCCGTCGGCGGCGCGGGCCACCTGGAGGTCCGGGCTGTGCAGGGCGAGATGGGGCGAGCCGGCCGGGCCGGTGGCGAAGACCTCGCGCGCGCGCCGCTCGATGTCCGCGACCCGCAGCTCGACCCGCCGTCCGCCGACCGTGCCGAGCACCTCCCGCCATTTTCGGGCCAGTTCACGGGTCGCGGTGTGCACGGGCGTGGCCTGCTCGCCCCAGAACAGGCCGAGCACCTGCGGCCAGACGTCGGCGAGCGTGACGGCACGGCCCCGGTCGGCGGCGGCCCGCACCAGCGCGGCGACCTCCGCCTCGACCAGCTCCACGAGCCGTCCGCCGAACCAGTCGGCCGCGTCCGCCACCAGGGCGAGCGGCCGGGCGACGGTGTCGAGGAAATCGGTGCCGACGTCGACCCGGCAGTCGCGCACGGCGTCCTGGTAGCACAGGGTGCGGCCGGCGTACGCCTTGCCCTCGTCGCGGGAGGCGTCCAGTCCGGTCGTACGGACGAAGAAGGCGTCCAACTCGTCCAGGCGGCCCGCGAGTTCGTCGGCGGTGGTGGCCGCCTCGACGGCCTCCCGGTGCCGGTCGAGCTCGGCGAGTACGGCCGTGAAGGACGCGAACAGCTCGGGGTCGGCGACGGCGGCCACGCGGCGGCGCAGGATCCGCTCGGCCCGCACGTCGACCGGGATGTTGGCGTCCCAGGTCAGCACACGCTGCTTGAGCAGCCGCGTCAGGATCTTCTCGACCCTCTCCCGCGCCCCGTCCGCCGGCCAGCCGTCCTCGCGGACGAGGGCGTCGGTGATCGCCGCGCCGTTGCGCTCGCCGTCGGCCCGCTCCAGGACCTGCCGGTCCTCCGGGCGCAGCCGCAGGGTGCGGCCGCCCGGCAGGAGCAGCCGGTCCCCGTCGAGGTGGACGTCGGCGCGAAGCAGCGGCGGAAACCACCAGCGGGCGCCCGGGCGGCCGACCATCCAGTCCGCGAGCGCGGCCAGCGCCCAGCGCTCGAAGAAGACACGGCTCTCCGCGACCAGCCGCTCGCCGTGGTCCACGGCGAGCGCCTCGCGCCCGCGCCCTACCGAGATCCAGGCGGCCGGGCCGAAGAAGCCGATCGTCTCGGCCTTGGCGCAGTAGCGCAGCCAGTACATGGCGAGGGTCCGCTCGCGCTGCTTGCGCTTGGACTCCTTGCCGGTGCCGGCGGCGAGCGCGTCGAGGATCCGGTAGACGGTCCGGTTCTGCCAGGCGATGGCCGTACGGACCTTCTCGTCGCGGGCGAGGCGGGCCAGGCGGTCCGACTCGGCCGCGCTGTCGGCGCGGTAGGCGGCGGCGAAGGCCTCCCGGTCGCCGCGGTCGGCCGCGGCGGCGGCCCCGGGGCCACCGAGCAGGTCGAGGCCCGCGGCGGGGAACCCGGCGCTGCGCAGCAGCCCGACGCCCCACAGGTGCCACTCGCTGTCGTCGAGCCGATGGACGGGCCGGAAGTCGGCCCAGTCGTGCGCGCGCAGCGCGGCACGGGTGCTGGTCCCAGTCATGCGGCACCCCTCTCCGTACCGCCGGACGGGTCGCGCAGGGCGCGGGCGAGGCGGGCGGCACCCTCGGCGATGCGCTTGCGGGGCACGTTGCTGAAGCAGAGGCGCAGCGCGTCGCCGTACTCCCCGTCGAGCCCGAAGTGGCCGCCGGGGACGAAGGAGACGCCCTGGTCGGCGGCGGCGAGTGCGAGGTTCCGGGTGTCGGCGCCGCCGGTGTGCCGCAGCCACAGGTAGAAGCCGCCGTCCGGGCGTCGCCACCGCCAGGGCCCGTCCGTGCCCAGCTCCTCGTCGAGGGCGTCGGCCAGCAGGGCGCACCGCTCGCGGTAGCGCTCCCGGTAGGCGTCGAGCAGCGCGTCCCAGCCGCCGCGGTTGTGGAAGGCGGCGAGCGCGGCCTGGGCGAAGGCCGACGGGGACAGCGCCATCACCTCGGTGGTGCGGCGCAGCCGCTCGGCGACCGGCGCGGGCGCGGCGATCCAGCCGCAGCGCAGGCCGGGTGCGAAGACCTTGGAGAAGGTGCCGAGGTAGACGACGTTCTGCGGATCGAGGCCCTGCAGCGTCTGCACGGTGTGCCCGTCGAAGCCGAGCAGCCCGTACGGGTTGTCCTCGACGACCAGCACCTCCGCCGCGCGGGCGGCGTCGAGGAGCTGGTGGCGGCGCTCTACGGAGAGCGTGGCGCCGGTCGGGTTCTGGAAGGTGGGGTTGCAGTACAGCATCCGTACCCGCCGTCCCTCGGCGCGCAGCCGGGCCACGGTCGCGCGCAGCGCCTGCGGATCGATGCCGTCCGCGTCCTCGGGGAGGCCGGCGAGGCGCAGTCCCGCGGTGCGGAAGGCGGCGGCCGCGCCCGGGTAGGCGGGGGCCTGGCAGAGCACGGTCTCCCCCGGTTCGGCGAGCCCGAGGCCGAGGGCGAGCAGTCCCATCTGGGAGCCCGCGGTCGGTACGAGGTGTTCGGCTACGGCACGGCCGCCCTCGCGGGTCATCAGGTCGCCGATCGCCGGGACGAGCGTCCGGGCCACGTGCGGGGTGCTGTACTGAAGCGCGATCCGCCCGCCGATCCGGGTCAACCGGGCCATCTGCTCGGCGAGTTCCTTCAGCGGCAGCAGCTCCAGGTCCGGCAGGCCGCCGGCGAAGGAGACCAGGTCTCCGCCGCGTTCGAAGAGCTGCGGCATGTCGGCCGCGGGTCCGGTGTCGGTCCACATGACGCTCAGCTCCCCGCGCCGGCCAGCTGCTCGTGCACGATCCTCAGCAGACCGGCCGAGGAGGTGAGCGAGAGGTCGGCGAAGACATCGGGGTCCAGTTCGATGCCGAACCGGTCCTCCACCGCCATCACCAGGGAGACGGTGTGGAGCGAGTCCACGCCGAGATCCACGAGCGGCGTCTCGGGGTCGGTGACCCGCACGGCACAGATCTCCTCGACGAGCTGGTCAAACTGCGGCTGGTTCATGGGAATTCCTCGTGGGTGCGGCGGGGGTGGCGGGGGCGTCGGCCTCGGCCGGGGCGGGGGTCAACGCGGGGGCGGCGGGACCATCAGCCTCGGCCCGGACAGAGGTCAGCAGGCGGGCCACCGCCGCCCGGTCGGGCTTGCCGTTGGTGGTCAGTGGCAGGGTGTCGAGCGGGACGATCCGGTTGGGCAGCCGGGCCGGGTCCAGGTGGCGGGCGAGGGCGGTGCGCACCTCGTGCGGGGTGAGGTCGCTCCGCACGGCGAGCAGCAGCGGGGCGTCCTCGTCGGCGGGGCGCAGCGCTACGGCGGCCAGGACGCCGGGGACACGCTCGGCGGCGGACTCGATCTCGGACAGGGCCATCCGGATGCCGCGCCGCTTGATCATGTCGTCCTCGCGGCCGACGAAGTACAGCAGCCCGTCGGCGTCGAGCCGCCCCTGGTCGCCGGTGTGCAGTTCCAGGGAGCCGTCGGCGCGGCGCACGTACCGGTTCTGCCGCTCCAGCGGGACGCCCCAGTACCCGGCCATCACGGTCTCGCCCCACACCACGATCTCGCCGACCTCGCCCGGCGGCAGGGTCCGCCCGTCCGGGCCGACGATCCGTACGTGGTCGCCGGGGACGGCCCGGCCGACGGAGTCGGGGTGATCCTCGTAGCGGGCGGGGTCGAGGACCGAGATGCGCTTGCACTCGGTCATGCCGTACATGGAGGCGAAGGCGGAGCCGGGGAAGGCCGCGAGCAGCTCGCGCATCACGGCGTGGCTGGGCCGGGCGCCGGTGTTGGTGAACAGCCGGACCTTCGTGGGGCGGCGCAGCTTCCGCTGGAGCAGGGCGAGGATCTGCGCGAGCGAGGGCACGAGCGGGACGACGGTGACCCCGTGGCGTTCGACGGCCCGCATCAGCCCGAGGTCGCCGCCCCGGTCGGCGAGGACCAGGGTGGCGCCGGTGAGCGCGCACAGCAGGGCCTGGTAGAGCCCGTAGTCGAAGGAGAGCGGCAGCCGGCACAGCACCACGTCGTCGGAGCGGTAGCCGAGGCAGGCGTTGACGGCGTGGACGGCGGCGAGGATCTGCCGGTGCGGGCAGACGACACCCTTGGGGCGGCCGGTGGTGCCGGAGGTGTAGATCAGCAGGGCGACGTCGTCGTCCGCCGGCCGGGCGGCGAAGGAATCGGCGGCCGTCCCCCGTATCTCCCGCGCGGCCCGTTCCGCCTCGACGGTGACCCGGGCGTCCGCGCCCGCGCCGGGCGGGCAGATCGCCAGGGCGGCCGTGCAGTCCCGCACGATGTGCCGTATCTGCTCGTCCGTCAGCTCGGGGTGTACGGGGACGAAGACGGCCCCGATCCGGAAGGCGGCCCACAGCAGCGCGAGGAAGGTGCGGTCACCGGCGCCCGCGTGGACGACGCGGTCCCCCGCACGCACTCCCCGGCGGCGCAGCCAGCCCACCGCCCGGTCGGTCTCGGTGCCCAGTTCGGCGTAGGTCAGCGGCCCTTCGGCGTCGTGCAGGGCGATGTGTCCGGGGCGCTCGGCGCGGGCCCGGGCGAGGAGGTCAGACACCGGCATGGACGAGACCCCCCTTCGGGGCGGCCGCGGCGGCGAGCCGGGCGCGGACCTTGTCGAGGTCGCGGGGTGCGGTGACGCAGACGACGGCGAACCCGGGCAGTTGGCGCTTGAGGATGCCCGCGAGGGTGCGGGCGGGCGGCAGGCAGACCGTGGTCGCGGGGGCGATCCGGCCGAGCGCGGCCAGGCACAGGTCCCAGCGCACCGGCCTGACCACCTGCTCGACGAGGCGGCGGCGGATGTCGTCCGGTTCGCTGACGACGGCGCCGTCGGCGTTCGACAGGAACGTCCCGGCCGGTCGCAGGAACGGGGTGCGCCCGGCCGCCGCCGCTACCGCCTGCCGCGCGGACTCCATGTACGGGGTGTGGAAGGCGCCCGCGACCGGGAGCGGCTTGACCGCGGCACCGGGCGGCGGGTCGGCGGCGAGCCGCTCCAGGCCCGCCACGGCTCCGGCCGCGACGATCTGGCCGGGGCCGTTGAAGGTGGCGGGGTACAGCTCCAGCTCGGCGAGCCGGTCCAGGACGCGGGCCTCCTCGCCGCCGACCACGGCCGCCATCGAGGTGGGCGTCTCGGCGCAGGCGGCGGCCATCGCCCGGCCGCGCACCGCGGCGAGGCGCACGGCGTCGACGGGGGCGAGCGCTCCGGCGTACACCGCCGCGGTCAGTTCGCCGACCGAGTGCCCGGCGGCCACCGCCGGTCCGCCGGTCCTGGCCGGGCCGAGCGCCTCGTGGGCGAGCAGTCCGGCGGCCACCAGCAGCGGCTGGGTGTGCTCGGTCCGGGCGATCTCGGCCGCCGATGCCTTGCCGCCGAGGTGCACGAGGTCGACGTCGGCGGCCTCCGACCAGGCCCGCAGCCGCTCCGCGTGCACCGGGTCGCGCAGCCAGCCGGCCAGCATGCCCGGGGTCTGGGAGCCCTGCCCCGGCGCAACGAATGCATACATGTGTTCGAATCTCCTTTCGTGGGGTGTCGTCGACCGGTGCGGGGGACCCGGTGGCGGAGGGGAGAGCCCTAGTTACGGCCGGTGCTCTTGCGGAACCGGCGTACGGCCATGAAGGAGAAGGCCGCGAACCAGGCGACGGTGTTGACCGCCGCCATCGCGAGGCTGGAGTGCTCCCCGCTGAAGGAGTAGCCGTCGGTCAGCGGGTAGCGGGCCAGCGTGGAGACGCCGAACATCGGCGAGTAGCGGGAGATCTCCAGCATGGTGCCGGACAGCGGGATGAAGAGGTTGCCGAGGAAGGCGAGCCCGGTCATGGTCAGACCCGGCATGTGCATCACGGTGTCGGGCTTGAGGGCGAGCCCCAGGGTGATGCCGAGCGCGGCGAAGACGGCGGCGCCGAGCCACGCCACGAGCAGCGACGTCACCCACACCGTGGCGGTCGCCCGGACGCCGGTGACCGCGCCGAGCAGGCCGACGACGGCCACGGGCACCGCCGCCATCAGCACGGAGGACAGCACCTTGACGAAGAGGTAGCCGGGCGGCGCGAGCGGGGTGAGCGCGATGGTGCGCATCCACCCGGAGGCCTTCTCCACGGAGATGGTGGCGGCCGAGCTGACGGCCGCGGTCGCCGCGCCGTACACGGCGATGCCGGTCATCATCCAGGCCGCGAAGTTGCCGTGCGGGAGGGTGGCGTGGTCGGGCTCGGTGCGGAACAGGGCGAGGTAGAGGACGGCCGGCAGCAGCAGGGTGAAGATCGTGGTCTGCCGGTTGAAGCGGCGGCGCAGCTCGTAGCCGACGAAGACGGGGTTGACCCCGCTGAACGGCGAGGTCCGCGCCGCACGGGGGGCGGTGGTGGTGCTCATCGGGCGCCCTCCTCGACGGTGCGGCGGTGCTGGGTGATGGTCATGAAGGCCTCTTCGAGGCTGCGCGGGGTGACCTCGATCTCGGTGGCGGAGGTCTGCGCGACCAGCAGGCGCAGCAGCGCGTCGGAGTCGGGGGTGTCGAAGTGGTACCGGCCGCCGCGCGAGGCGCACGCGCGCACCAGCGGGGACCCGGCGAGCGCCGCGGCGTCCTGCTCGTCGAGGAGCGCCGACACGGTGCGCCCGCTGAGCGCGGACCGCACCTGCGACACCGATCCGTCGGCGACGACACGACCGCGGTCGATCATCACCACCCGGTCCGCGAACCGGTCCGCCTCCTCCATGTAGTGCGTGGCGAACATGACCGTCATCCCGCGCCCGGTCTCCTCGCGGACGGTGGCCCAGAACTCCCGGCGGGCCACGACGTCCATGCCGGCGGTCGGCTCGTCGAGGACCAGCAGCTCGGGCCCGGAGAGCAGGGCGAGCGCGAACCGCAGCCGCTGCTGCTCGCCGCCCGAGCACTCCGCGACCCGGCGGTGGCGCAGCCCGTCGAGCCCGGCCCGGACCAGCACGGCCTCCACGTCGGCGCCCGGGTGCAGCGAGCCCAGCATCCGTACGGTGGCCTCGACGCTCAGGTCGGGCAGCAGACCGCCGCTCTGGAGGACCGCGGCCACCTGGCCGGAGCGCACCGCCCGCTGCGGCTCGCGCCCGAACAGCTCCACCGTGCCCTCGTCAGGCCGGGTCAGCCCGAGCAGCATGTCGATGGTCGTCGTCTTGCCGGCGCCGTTCGGCCCGAGGAAGGCCACGATCTCCCCGCGCGTGATCCGCAGATCAATGCCGTCGACGGCGTGGAAGCGCTCTCCCTTGGCGTCGGTGAACCGCTTCACGACGGCACTGAGCCGTACGGCATCCGGGGACATCACCTCCTCGGAGACCGAGCGCGGTCGGGTGTCGATCATTCTTGGGTCCTCGCGATCTGGACGGGGGTGGCCTGGCGGGAGCCACTCTTCCCGGACCGGCTATCGGCCCCTGCCCGCCCGGCTATCCGGCCGCTATCCGGCCCGCGAACCCGAAAGGGCCCCGTCGGAAGGACGGGGCCCTGAAGCGAGGGACGGGGGAAGCGGCCTCGGGGGACAAGCCGCTCCCCCCGGTGGGGACGGACCCTCAAGCACGCGCCGCGTACGAGGGTGTCCATCGGCGCATGCCCCGCAGTGGGGTCCGTCCCGGCCCCTCGGACTCCTGCCGGGTCCGCCGGGGCGTGTCTCCATCCTCCGCCCGGGGGCGTCCGCCGCAGCCCGGCAAAGGGCCCCGGCGTGCGGGCCGTTGGTCCCTAAAAATGGCGTGAAGGTTACACTCGCCGCCGGCAACAGGGGGCCCTTGGGGCACAACAGGCACAGGGAGGCCGCGGTGGCGGTGAATTCGAAGAAGATCGCCGTCTTTGCGCTCGTGGTCTTCGTGTTCTACGTGATCGTCACGGACCCGGAGACGGCAGCCGGCTACGTGGAGATAGGGTTCGAGGGCATATCGGACGCCGCGAAGGCCATCGGCGACTTCATGACGTGGGTCGCCAACGGAGGAGAGTAATGATCCGCCACCTGGTCCTCTTCAAACTCAACGAGGGCGTCGAGCGCGACGACCCGCGGGTCGTGGAGGGCGAGAAGGCCTTCCGGGCGCTGGACGGCAGGATCCCCGAGATCCGCCACTGGGAGCTGGGCTGGAACCTCAGCGACCGGCCCATCGCCTACGACTACGCGATCAACTCCGCGTTCGAGGACGCCGAGGCGCTGCGCCGGTACGTGGAACACCCCGAGCACCAGGCGGGCGTCGCACTGTGGCGCGAGTTCGCCACATGGGTGATCGCCGACTACGAGTTCTGAAGCCCCCGCGGCCCCGAGCCCTCCGCGGCTTTCGGAGCCGCCGCGCCACCCAGCCCTCCGCCGGAACGGCGGGGGGCCTTTCTGCGTCTTATGCCACAACTTGCCCCTCAACACGGCGTAACACAGGGATATGAGGTGCTTGCACACAGTGCACATGTCTTGTGATGCTATGACCGCTTTTGACGGATGAGTTGACCGATGAAGAGGTGGCGTTGACCGTGTCGGCCAGTACTGCGCCGCCCCAGGAAGTCACGGAAGCCCCGGCAGCCGCGCCGCGCAGCCGCGGAGCGGACACCCGGGCGCTCACACAGGTGCTCTTCGCCCAGCTCAAGGAGCTCCGCCCGGGCACGCCGGAGCACAACCGGGTACGGGGGGCGCTCATCGAGGCCAACCTCCCGCTCGTGCGCTACGCGGCCGCCCGCTTCCGCTCCCGCAACGAGCCGATGGAGGACGTGGTCCAGGTCGGCACCATCGGCCTGATCAACGCCATCGACCGCTTCGACCCGGACCGGGGCGTGCAGTTCCCGACGTTCGCGATGCCCACGGTCGTCGGCGAGATCAAGCGGTACTTCCGGGACAACGTCCGCACGGTCCACGTACCGCGCCGGCTGCACGAGCTGTGGGTGCAGGTCAACGGCGCGACCGAGGACCTGACGACCGCCTTCGGACGCACCCCGACCACCGCCGAGATCGCCGAGCGGCTGCGCATCAGCGAGGAGGAGGTGCTGTCCTGCATCGAGGCCGGACGGTCGTACCACGCCACCTCGCTGGAGGCCGCCCAGGAGGGCGACGGACTGCCCGGACTGCTGGACCGGCTCGGCTACGAGGATCCCGCGCTGGACGGCGTGGAGCACCGCGACCTGGTCCGGCACCTGCTGGTCCAACTCCCCGAGCGGGAACAGCGAATTCTGCTGCTGCGCTACTACAGCAATCTCACCCAGTCGCAGATCAGCGCGGAACTCGGCGTCTCCCAGATGCACGTATCGCGGCTACTCGCGCGTAGCTTCCAGCGGCTGCGGTCCGCGAACCGGATCGACGCCTGAGCGAGGCTCGAGCGGAGCTTTACCGAATGCGCGAACGATAGGTAACCGGGGCGAGCGATTCGCTCACCAGGGCGCTTGCCGACAGTTCCCCGCCGAAAAACCGTCAGACCCCTTGTTTCCAGGGCGTATTCGCGTCTTACATGTCGACATGTCACTACAGCGTGTTGCCGACATGTGACATTCTGCGGGAAGCGCGTTTGCCGGGGCCTCGGCTCCGGTATTCAGGTGAAGGCTGACGTTCCTCGACGGGGCGTCCGCCGCGACCGTCCCGCGACCCAGAGGGGGTGGCATGTCCGCAGACCAGGGCAGCTCGAAGGTGCTCACGCTCACGAAGAGCGAGGCTGCGCCCGCGCTCGACGACGACGTAACGGCCCTTGTCGAGGCCGCGCCGACCCCGGCCCTTCCGGCGACCGGCGGAGCCATCGACACCCGCACCCTGTCCCGCTCCCTGTTCCTGCGGCTCGCCGCCCTCGACGAGGACAGCCCCGAGCGCGTGTACGTCCGGGACACCCTGATCGAGCTCAACCTCCCGCTCGTGCGCTACGCGGCGGCCCGCTTCCGCTCGCGCAACGAGCCGATGGAGGACATCGTCCAGGTCGGCACCATCGGCCTGATCAAGGCGATCGACCGCTTCGACTGCGAACGGGGCGTGGAGTTCCCGACGTTCGCGATGCCGACGGTCGTGGGCGAGATCAAGCGGTTCTTCCGGGACACGTCGTGGTCGGTGCGGGTGCCCCGGCGCCTCCAGGAGCTGCGCCTGGCGCTGACCAAGGCCAGCGACGAGCTCTCCCAGAAGCTGGACCGCTCGCCGACGGTCACCGAACTCGCCGCGGTGCTGGGCGTGTCCGAGGAGGACGTCGTCGACGGCCTCGCGGTCGGCAACGCGTACACGGCCTCCTCGCTGGACTCCCCGGCCCCGGAGGACGACGGCGGCGAGGGCTCCCTCGCGGACCGTCTCGGCTACGAGGACACCGCCCTGGAGGGCGTCGAGTACCGCGAGTCCCTCAAGCCGCTGCTGGCCAAACTCCCGCCCCGCGAGCGGCGGATCATCATGCTGCGCTTCTTCGCCAACATGACCCAGTCACAGATCGGCGAGGAGGTCGGCATCTCCCAGATGCACGTCTCCCGACTACTGACCCGCACCCTGGCCCAGCTCCGCGAGGGCTTGATCTCCGACTGAGGGAATCGCCTCCGGCCGAGGGGCTCGCCTCCGACTGAAGGCCTCGCCTTCGGCTGAGGGCCTCGTCTCCGGCCGAAGGAATCGCCTTCGGCTGAGGGCCTCGTCCCCGGCCGAGGGAATCGCCTCCGACCGAGGGAATCGTCCCCGGTTGAAGGACTCGCCTCCGACGTCGCGCCGCCACCGTGGCGCGACACCCCGGGCGGCGACATGGACACCTGGCCGCCGCGGCGCCACGACCGGCGTCTCGGCGGCCGTCGCGTGCCTGTGCAGCGCGCCGGTCGCGTGCGGGGGTGGTGAAGGGGCGGCGGGGGCCGTGTCGCCCGTCGGGGGCGCCGGGCGGGGTGACGCCGGTACGGCTCGACAGGGAGGCCGCGGGGCGGCGGGCGAGGCCGCGAAGTCCGCTGCGCGGACGGTCACTTCACCACCCGGCGCGAGGAGCGCCCGAGCGCGCCGACCCAGCAGCGCGCGGAGTCCGGTCGTACGCCGGTGAGTTCACCGCCGGCGTCGAGCCCGAGCGGCGCGGACTACTTCAGCGCCAGCCAGGCCACCGCGGCGACGATCGCGACCGCGGCGACGATGCCGATGATCAGGCCGATGCGGGGGCCGGCCGAGGCGGCCGCCTGCTGACGGCCCTGGGGGGCCTCGTCGACGAACGCGCGGAACATCTGGGTGCTGCCGGCGGGGTCGTGGTTGCCCTGGGGGTCCTGGGTGTTAGCCATGGGCCGAAACCCTAGCGAATGCGGGGGTGCAGCCCAAGTGCGGGACGACCCCCCGCACGGCCGGTCACGGAACCCACCCCACCTGCACATTTACGTTCGCAATACTTGCCTTTGCCAAGTTTTGAGCCGCAGCACCCTCCTATTTGTTGCCTGTAGCAACCAACGGCTTCTATGGTTGCCCTAAGCAACGAAAACCGGGAGGTGCCATGGCCGAGCAGGCGCTGTACGAGGAGCTCGTGCGGCAGTTCAGTGCCTTCGGCGCCGTGAAGCGGGAGCTGGGGCGGGCGCTGCCCGCCGACTGCCCGAGCGGGTCCGCCGCCGTGCTCACGCTGCTGGAACGGCACGGGGACATGCGGATGAGCAGGCTCGCGGAGCTGCTCTCCGTGGACATGTCCGTCACCAGCCGCCATGTCGCGCACCTCGCCGAACGCGGCTGGATCGACCGCTCCCCCGACCCGGCCGACAAGCGCGGCCGCATCCTGCGCCTCACCCCCGCGGGACATGCCCGGACGGAGGAGCTGGCCCGGTCCACCACCCGGCTGCTCGCCGAGCGCCTGAGCGACTGGAGCGACGAGGACGTCGACCGGCTCACGCGGCTCATGGCCCGGCTGAGGCGCTGCTTCGACACACACGAACAGTCCCCCCGTACACCCGCGATCACCACGTAAGAGAAGGAAGCCCATGGCAACGACCACACCAGCCGGTGTGCGGGCTCATGCCAAGCACGGAGGAGGCTCCGGCGAGGCTCCCATGACGCATCGGCAGATCATGGAGGCGCTCTCCGGGCTGCTGCTCGGCATGTTCGCCGCGATCCTGTCCTCCACCATCGTCTCCAACGCCCTGCCGGAGATCATCAAGGACCTCGGCGGCGGACAGAGCGCGTACACCTGGGTCGTGACCGCCGCGCTGCTGGCGATGACGGCGTCCACCCCGCTGTGGGGCAAGCTCGCCGACCTGGTCAGCAAGAAGGCCCTGGTCCAGACCGCCCTGGTCATCTACATCGTCGGCTCGGTCGTCGCCGGTGTGGCCCAGAACTCCGGGATGCTCATCGGCGCCCGGGTCATCCAGGGCATCGGGGCCGGCGGTCTGACCGCGCTCGCCCAGATCATCATGGCCGCGATGATCTCCCCGCGGGAGCGCGGCCGGTACTCCGGCTACCTCGGCGCGACCTTCGCGGTCGCGACCGTCGGCGGTCCGCTGGTCGGCGGGGTCATCACCGACACCGACTGGCTGGGCTGGCGCTGGTGCCTCTACGTGGGCGTGCCGTTCGCGCTGATCGCCCTGTTCGTCCTGCAGAAGACGCTGCACCTGCCGGAGAGCCGCCGCAAGGTCAAGGTCGACTGGGCGGGCGCCTTCTTCATCACCGCCGCCGTCAGCCTGCTCCTGATCTGGGTCACCTTCGCGGACGACAAGTACGACTGGCTGTCCTGGCAGACGTACTCGATGGTCGGCGGCGCGCTCCTGCTGACCCTGGTCTTCCTCCTGGTGGAGAGCCGGGCCGCCGAGCCGATCATCCCGCTGTACCTGTTCCGCAACCGCACCATCACGCTGGCCTCGGTCGCCTCGCTGTTCGTCGGTGTCGCGATGTTCGCGGGCACGGTGTTCTTCAGCCAGTACTTCCAGCTGGCCCGCGACAAGTCCCCGACCATGTCGGGCGTCATGACGATCCCGATGATCGCCGGTCTGTTCGTCTCCTCGACCGTCTCCGGCCAGATCATCACCAAGACCGGCAAGTGGAAGGCCTGGCTGGTCACGGGCGGTGTGCTGCTGACGGCCGGCCTCGGGCTCCTCGGCACGATGCGCTACGACACCGAGTACTGGAAGATCGCGATCTACATGGCGGTCATGGGCCTCGGCATCGGCATGATGATGCAGAACCTGGTGCTCTCCACGCAGAACCAGGTCGCCCCGCACGAACTCGGCGCCGCCAGCTCGGTCGTCACCTTCTTCCGGTCCCTCGGCGGCGCGATGGGCGTCTCGGCGCTCGGCTCCGTGATGTCCACCCGGATCACCCACTACGCCGAGGACACCATCGGCACGCTCAGCCCGCAGGAGCAGGCGGCCGCCGCCCGGTCCACGGGCACCGGGCAGCTTCCCGACATGGACGCGCTGCCCGCCCCGATCCGCACCTGGCTGGAGAGCGCCTACGGCCACGGCATCGCCGACATCTTCCTCTACGTCGCCCCCGTCGCCCTGCTCGCCTTCCTGGTGACGCTGTTCATCAAGGAGGTCCCGCTGCGGACGTCCGGCGCGCTGGTACAGGCGGCGCAGGACACCCGGCCGGAGGTCCCGGTCGCCGAGCCCGTTCAGGAGCCCGTTCAGGAGGAAACCGTGCAGGTCGCCGGTGGCGGCATCCCCGTACGCGGCTTCGTCCGCGACGCCGAGAGCGCGCCCGTGCCCCGGGCCGCGGTCACCCTGATCTCCCTGTCCGGGCGGCAACTGGGCCGCGCGGTGGCCCAGCCCGACGGCTCCTACGGCGTCGACGCGCCCGGCACGGGCTCCTACGTCCTGATCGCCTCCGCCGACGGCTTCCAGCCGCAGGCTTCCACGATCGTCGTGGGCGAGGAGCCGCTGACGTACGACGTGCTGCTCAGCGGCACCAGCGGGCTGGCCGGCGTGGTGCGGGCGGCCGAGGGCGCGCTGCCGGTCAAGGATGCGATGGTGGTCGTCACCGATGTGCGCGGGGACCTGCTGGCCACCGCCGCCACCGGTGAGCACGGCGAGTTCGCCTTCGCCGAACTGGTGCCGGGCACGGTGACCGTCGCGGTGAACGCCGCCGGGTTCCGGCCGCGTGCCCTGCCCGTCGAGATCGCCGGCACCGGCGTCACCCGGGTCGAGGTCGACCTCGACTCCGGCGCGCAGGTCCAGGGCGTCGTACGGGCGCCGCGGGGGCCGCTGGCCGACGCTCGGGTCACGCTCGTGGACGCGGCGGGCAACGTCGTGGGCACGGCGACGACCGGTGCGGACGGGGCGTACGCCTTCACCGACCTGGACGCCGGGGACTACACCGTCATCGCGACGGGCTACCCGCCGGTGGCCACGGCCCTGACCCTCGCCGGTCACGGGGTCGACGGCCACGACATCGAACTCGCCCACCCCGGCGAGTAGCCACCACAAGCCCCGGCCCGTGGCACACGCTCTGAGCGGAGGCGTGCGCCACGGGCCGGTTCCTGCGAGGAGTTACGTGAGATGGGACTGACCGCGAGGGTCCGCACCCGGGACGGATGGGCCGTGTCGCACGCGGTCGTCACGGTGACGGACATGGCCGGCGCACAGGTGCTGCGGGCGGAGGCGGACGCCGAGGGCGCCGTACGCGACCCCGGGCCACTGGCGCCCGGGGCGTACACCGTCATCGTCACCGCCGTCGGCTACGCGCCCGCCGCCGCGACCGCGATCGTCACCGCGTCGGGGCGGGCCGAGGTCGGCACGGTCACGCTGGCCCGGCAGGGCGGCGCCGAACTGCCGCCGCCCGGTCCGTGGACGGTCGACCCGGCGCACTCCACGGTCGGCGCGGTGGCCCGGCACCTCGGGATCTCCAGCGTGCACGGCCGCTTCACCGACTTCGCCGCGACGATCGAGATCGCGCCGGACGACGTCACCAAGTCACGGGTGGAGGCGGTGATCCGCGCCGCCTCCATCGACACGGGCAACACCGTGCGGGACACCCACCTGCGCTCCGCCGACTTCCTCGACGTCGAGACGCACCCCGAGATCACCTACCGCTCCACGGGTCTGACCGCGGCGGGCCCCGACCGGTGGACGGTCCACGGCGAACTCGGCCTGCACGGCGTCGTACGCCCCGTCGACCTCGACCTGTCCTACCTCGGCACCGGCCCCGACCCCTGGGGCGGCACCCGCGCCGCCTTCCGCGCCACGGCCGAACTGCACCGCGAGGACTTCGCGATGCACTACAACCAGGTGGTCCAGGCGGGCATCGCCGCCATCGGCACGACACTCAAGGTGGAACTGGAGGTGCAGGCGGTCCAGGGGGAGACGCTGCCCCTAGGCTGAGCCCCATGGCACCGAACATCGCGACCAACACCCGCGTCTCCCTCGACGAGTTGCTGGACTTCGTACGGCCGCGGCATCGCGCGATCCTGCTGACGCGGCGGGGCGACGGGGGCCCGCAGGGGTCGCCGCTGACGTGCGGGGTGGACGACTCCGGGCGGATCGTCGTCTCCACCTACCCCGAGCGCGCCAAGACGCGGAACGCCAAGCGGGACCCGCGGGTCGGCCTGATCGTGCTGAGCGACGACTGGGACGGGCCGTGGGTCCAGATCGACGGAACGGCCGAGGTCATCGACGCGCCGGACTCCGTGGAGCCGCTGGTCGAGTACTACCGCAACATCGCCGGCGAGCACCCGGACTGGGACGAGTACCGGGCCGCCATGGTCAAGCAGGGCAAGTCGATCATCCGCATCACGCCGGAGCGGTGGGGACCGGTGGCCACCGGCGGCTTCCCCGCGCGGCTTGTCGAGGGCGGCGACGGCTAGTTTCGGCGGCGCGGCCAGCCTCCCCTCCCGACGCGCCTACGAAGACCTGGTACGCGGAGCACGGCACCGGCGAACCGCTGGTGCGGGTGTACGGCGGCCTGGTGGACGCCCGGTTCTTCGAGCCGAACATCGGCCCGCCGGCCGAGCACGTCCACGTCTGCACACCGAACGCCGGGGCCACGGCCGCACTCCGGACGTGCCCGGCCGCGGGACCAGCCACCACGAGCCCGCAGCCGAACGGCAACACACCACCGCCCTCCCAGCGGAGCGCTCACGCCCTGGCCACCATCGCCTCGATGCCCGCGACCAGCAGGTCCAGGGCGAAGACGAAGTCGCGTTCGAGCATCTCCTCGACCGTGTCACCGCCCCGGGCCGCCATGATCTCCTTGGACTCCTCGATGACCTCGGCGGCGCTCGACGACTCGCTCACCGTGCTCATCGTGCGCCGGAAGTAGTCGTCGGGGGTCATCCCGGCGTCCTCGACCCGCGCGAAGAAGTGGCCCTCGACGGTGCCGTAGCCGTACACGAACTGGAAGACGGCCGAGATGGCGCCGGTCACGCCGTGCGCGGGCAGTCCCGTCCTGCGGATCACGCGCTGCACGGCACGGGAGAAGGACAGGGAGTTGGGGCCGATGTTGAGGTAGGTCCCGGCCAGCGGGGAGAGCCAGGGGTGACGGACCAGGAGCGCACGGTACTCGCGGGCCAGCGTGCGCAGTTGGTCACGCCAGTCCTCGTCCTCCGCGTCCGGGTCGGGCAGGCGGAGTTCGCCGTAGACCGAGTCGAGGGCGAGTTCGAGAAGGTCGTCCTTGGTGTCGACGTACCAGTAGACGGACATCGCCGTCACGTTCAGCTCGGCCGCCAGCCGTCGCATGGAGAACCTGGCCAGCCCCTCGGCATCCAGCAGCCGCACGGACGCCTCGGTGATCCGCCCCCGGTCCAGCCCGGAGGGCTGGCCTCCGCCGCGACCGCCCCGGCGCGCCTTGTCCTCCAGCCACACACTGGTCCGCCGGCCTGCCTTCACCATGGCGACGCACCTTCCTCGACTTCCGAAGTGCCGGTCATGCCAAGCCCCGATCCACCGGGCAGTCGTTGGGCCAGGGCTTGGGCATGAAGACGCGGATGTTCTCTGAGCCGGGATGATGGGACTTCCTACGGTTCCATATCCGCAGAGCAGGAAAGCACCCGCGAGATGCAATCCTCCCATGCCGGCGGGGTGGTGAGTACGCCAACTGTGCTGGTGTGACGCCGTGTCAGAACTATTTCCGGAAGGCCGAGTTCGATCTCCTGGCGCGAAAGATCTGTTGACGAAGCCGACAGTTCAAGGCAAAACTGAGCAGCGGTCTGCGCACATCGAGGCCTTTTTCTGCCCCCACTTGTCAGGAGGACCGCATGGAAGCTCCTACCGCACAAGCGATGCCGGCCGACACCATGATCGACGACGCGGAGTTCGACCTCGTGATCGGCGAGCTGGAGCAGGACGCGCCGAAGAGCCAGCAGCAGGCCAGCACCTGCATCCGCGTGTACTGCACCTTCTAGAAGGTGACGGGGAAGCTTTTGCGGAGGTAAAGCTTCCCCCTGAACGGAATCGGGTGCCGCCGAACTCGGCGGCACCCGACTCTTGTCGCGGGAAAGAATTCCAGTGGCTGGGCACATCGACGCAGAGCACGACCGTGACCACCCGGTGGGGGACCGAATGGAACTGCGCGACGTCGGCGACACCATCCGTGCGCCCGAAGTTCCCGTGGCGACCAGGAGGTTGCTGACCGCGTTGGCCGAAGGCCGGGCGGGCCGGGCGTTTCCGCCCGTGGTCGTGCCGGGGCCGGAGGGCACGCTCGCCGTCGAGCGTCCACTGGGCGGTCCGTCCGACGC
Source organism: Streptomyces sp. TRM68416 (assembly GCF_014596915.1). Classification (GTDB taxonomy): domain Bacteria; phylum Actinomycetota; class Actinomycetes; order Streptomycetales; family Streptomycetaceae; genus Streptomyces. Next base: position 15,865 of record NZ_JACVWU010000004.1, on the reverse strand, counting down.
GCGGGCGCTGGTGCACGCCCTGTCCGATCCCCGGTTCGCGCCGCTGCACGAGGTGCTGCGGCGGATCGACGCCTGGTCCGCGCGGGTCTCGGCCGAGACCCGGCAGGTCGAGCCGGAGTTGCTGCGAGCGGAGAATGCCGACCTGTTCGGGCCGCTGATCACCGAGACGCTGGAAGCCTGCGTGGCCGGGCCGGCCGAGCGGGCCGCGGCCTTCGCCGCCGAACGGGTCGGGCAGTACCTGGAGTTCCTGATCCTGTTCCTCGAACGGCTGGCCCGCGACCAGCCAGCCGACCGCCGGGTCACCGGCCTGTGGGCGAACGGCGCGGAGACGCACAACGGCGGGCAGCGGGTACTGCGGGTCGAGTTCGCCGACGGCGGCCGACTCGCGTACAAGCCACGGCCGGCCACCGGCGAGCTGCTGTTCCTGGCCGCCGAAGGCTCCGTGTTCGCGCTGCTCAACCAACTGCCCCCGGCGGCCGGGGAGATCATGCTGCCGACCATGGGCGTGCGGCAGGGCAGCGGGCCGGACCGGCCGTGCTACTCCTGGCAGGAGTGGATCGAGCCGCCTGGGACCTGGGGCGTGCTGCGGGCCGCGGGCCCGCTGAGCCTGCGCGGCGCCGTCCTGGAGCCCGAGGCGGCGGGCCGCTACTGGCACCGCGCCGGTTCACTGGCCGCAGCCGCGTTCGCCTTCGGGATCACGGACCTGATCGGCGGCAATGTACTGATCGGGCAGCGCCCGGAGGAGAGTGAGCCGCTCCCGTACCCGGTCGACCTGGAGTCCTACTTCGGCGCCCTGGACCGCCTGTTCGAGACCGGGCTGATGGCCGACCCGGCGGTCTCCGCCCACCACCACGCCGGGCTGGAGAACACCCCGCGCTGGTGCGAGCTGGACGGCCCCGCGACCTGCTGGCGCCCGCAGCCGGACGGCTCGCTGCGGCTCGAACGCCGGTCCCGGTCCCTGACCAGGACCGAGACCCGCTCGGTGGTCGGCGACACCGAGGGCCGGGTGGGCTACGGCCCGTACCTGCCGTCGCTGCTGCGCGGCATGTTCGACGCCTGGGTGCTGATGTGCCGCAACCGGGCCCGGATCGCCGAGTTCATCGGGGAGCGGGCGGCCGGGCACGTGGTGCGGGTGATCGCCCGGCCGACGGCAGAGTATCCGGACGGGGGCGACACCCCGTTCACCGGGAGCGAGTCGGCGCAGCTCGCCCGGGGCGACGTACCGTACTTCTTCCGGGCGGCCGACGGCGGCCCGCTGCTGGCGATGCGGATGCCGCCCGGCCGCGAACTGCGCGCAGACCCGGCCGAGGCACCCGAGTGGGGCGAGGGCCGGCCCCGCCCGCCGGTCGCCGCCGTACGCGAGGGCGGCAAGCTCGACCTCGCCGGACTCGGCATCGCGCTGCGCGACGCGGTCGAGTACGCGCACGACACCTCGACGGGGCCGGGCGAGCTGCACGATCCCGGGAACGGGGTGCGGCTCACACGACGCGGGCCGCGCGAGGGCGAGGTCTCCTTCGACTGGCCACAAGCGGGCCGCCGCGTCACCTACTCCTGGGACGAGGCGAAGCTGCGGCTGCGCATCGACCCGCTGACCGAGGCCGCCGGACCGGTCGAACCGGCAGGGCAGGAAAGGGAGTCCGGTACGGCTCCGAAGGGCGGGCCGGCGGCCCGGACGGGTGCCGAGATCCGCGAGCGGCTGCTGCGCTTCGGCCGACTCGACTCCGCGCTGCGCGGCCCCTGGGCGGCCGGGGGCTTCACCGACACCGAGCTGGAGGCGCGGCTGGAGCGGCTGACCGGCGCGGGGATCGCCTGGCTGCGCGGAGTGGTCGCCGAGCACGGCTGGCCCGGCCACGGCCTGGTCGGGCCGGAGGCCGCCACGGTCGCCGCCGCGCTGCTCCAACACCACCAGGGTGACCTCGACTTCCGGCGTGCGTGCCTGACCCTGATCGAGGCCGCGGCCGAAGCGGGCGACATGCTCCCGCGCGACGCGGCCTACCTCACCGACGCGCTGCGCCGGGCCGAGGGCCGGCCGCAGCTGTACGGCACGAAGTTCGAGCGGGCCGCGACCGGCGAGCTGCGGCCCTGCCCGATCGAGGACGAGGACCGGGTGGACGAGCGGCGCGCCGCCGCCGGACTGCAGCCGCTGGCCGCCTACGCGGCCCTGCTCGCGGAGAAGTACCCGGCACCCGAACCGGCAGCCGAGAACGAAGGGGTACGGGCGTGATCGCGACCGACTGGACCGAACTCCTCGCCCCGGCCTGGGGCAAGGAGCCCGCGCTGCTCACGGCCGCGGCGCCGACGGACCCCGCGCACCTGCACCGGACGGTCGTCGCCGCCTGCGCCTCGTTCCGGGCCGGCACGGTCTTCCGGACCTTCCCGCAGGTCCGCTTCCACACCGTGCTCGGCTGGCTCGGCGCGCCGGGCCGGCTGCTGCCCGACACCGGGGACCCGACCCCGGCCGCCTACCGGGCCCGGCTGCGCCGCGAGCCGGCCGGCAGCGGTCCGGACACCGGATTCCTTCTGCGCGTCCAGCAACCCCTGCACATCGACTACTCGTTGTGGGCCTCGGTCCGCGACGGCCTGGAGCGGCTGTGGCGCCGGGTCGGCCTGCCGTGCCTGCCGGTCGAGGCCGAGCTGACCGAGGGCGACGAGTACACCTGCGCCCGAGGCCTGGCCGCCCCTTCCGAACACGCGGTGCTGACCTGGGTGCTGGGCGGCACTCTGGAGGCCGAACTGCACATGGCGGACGGTCCCCTCCGGGTGCTGCGGGCCACCGCCGGTGAGCTGCTGTACTGGCCCGAGGGATCCCGCTGGCGCGAGCGCCACCTGGACGGCTGCCTGACGCTGCGGATCTCCGTTCCGCGCGCCCAGCGCCTGGCGGCCGAAGCCGTCAAGAACCTCCTGGCGGAGGAGGTGGGGAAGCGGTTGGCGTACGACGGCACGGTGCCCTGTCTGCCCTATCCGCCGCCCGACGGCGAGCCGCCCGCTCCGACGCTCGCCATCGGCGAGGCGGCCCGCGCCGCGGCCGGAGGCCCGGAGCTGCCCGCCGCGCTGCGCACCCGGTGGGCGGCCTGGTGCTCCTCTGCCGGATTGGAGCCCGCTCCCGACCCGCGCGAGGACGTGACCCTCGCCCCCGGGCAGCGGCTGCGGGTGGTGCGGGAGATCCTGCGGCAGCCGGACGGGCTCGGCCGGCGGATCTGGGCCGTCAACGGGCACGCCTTCCCGGTCGGCGGGGCGGCTGGAGAGCTGATAGCCCAACAGTTGCCGCTGGGCAGAGAACTGACGGTTGACGAGCTCTGCGGCGCGGTGGGCGTGGACGCGCAGAACGCCGCCGTAACCGCGTTGCTGCGCAAGCTCTACCGGCTGCGCGGGATCGAGCCGGCCGAGGCAGCCGAGACGGCCGAGGACGGAAGGGCGGACAGATGACGACCGCACACGCGAGCGAGCCGGCCGTCGTCCGGGGCCCGCTCGACTGGGACGAGTTCGCCGCGCTCTACTGGGACCGGCGCCCGGTGCTGATCAAGGCCGTCCGCCCTGCGCCCTACGAACTGGGCGAGGTCTTCGCCGCCGCCACGCTCGCCACCCGGCCGCCGAGCCCGCACCTGATGCCGCCGAACGCGCGGTTCGCCGTCGGCCGCTTCCAGCAGTCCGTACCGGCGGGCTGGTTCCCACGCGCCGAGGACGGCACCTTCGGCGGCTACCGGCTGCGACTGGACGATGAGTTGGCGGCCTTCTCGGCGGAGCGGCGGTACGCGCTGACGGTGCACGCCTTCCATGCCTTCCACTCCGCACAGTGGGAGCGCCAGCGCGCCTTCTTCGAACCGCTCTGGGAGCGCACGGGCCTGCCGCTGTCGGGGATCATCACCACGCTCTTCCACGGCAATTACGAGCACACCCCGGTGGGGGTCCACAAGGACCGCTTCGCGACCTTCATGTTCGCGCTCGAAGGCCGCAAGCGGATGCGGTTCTGGCCCGAGCGCCCGTGGACCGATCCGGTGACCACCGTGCTCGACTACCAGCCGTACCTGGCAAGCTCGTTCACCGCCGAGCCCGAGCCCGGTGACCTGCTGTACTGGCCGTCGGACTACTACCACGTCGGCGAGAGCGTGGACGGCGAACCCGCCACCAGCGTCAACATCGGTGTGCCGCGCGAGGGGCACCGAGCCGTCTACGACGTGGACGACCTGCTGCTCGGCCTGCCGGCGGACCCGACGGCCGCCCCGGACGTCGGCCTGATGCGGTTGCCCGCCGCCACCGCCCCGCTCTCGGTGCCCGTGCCGTCGGCCGACGGCACGCTGCCCGAGGCACTCGAACAGACCCTGCGCGCCTTCCAGGAGTACCGCGACCCCGAGCGGATCCAGGAGCGGGTCACCGCCGCCGCGCTCCGCAACCTGACCGCGGCCGGCCTGAGCCCCGCCCCGCCGCCCGAGGCACCGCGACCGCTCACCGACCCCACGGTGGTCCGGGCCCGCGCCCGGGTGCTGCACGCACCAGCGGGTGGCGTGCACCTCTGCGCCGCCAACGGACACGTGACCGGCACCGCCCTGAGCCCGCGGCATCTGGAACCGCTGCTGCACGGCCTGGCCGGTACCGAGCCGGCTCCGCTGCCGGTGGGCGAACTGCTGGCCGCCCTGCCGCCCGCCGCCGTGGCGGAGGCCCGCCACCTGCTGGAGGTCCTGGAAAGCTTCCGCGCCCTGAGCCGGGTGGGCGTTCACCGCCCCTGAGTCTGCCGCTCGGCCCGGCGCAACAACGCCGCCGCGACCACACCCCCCAGCAGCACGGCCAACGCCCCCACCAACTGGCTGCTCTCCAGGCCGGAGGCGAACGCGTCCGTGATCTTCCCCTGCTCCTCCGCCGACCCCGCCTTCTCAAGCGCCGCGGGCAGACTGCTCGCCGCCACCGGAATCAGCGCCGCGAACCGGGAGTTGAGCACCGCCCCGAGCACGGCCACCCCCAGCCCCTGCCCGAACTCCGCCACGGTCCCGTTGATGCCCGCCCCGATCCCGGCCTTCTCCGGCGGAATCGAGCTCATGATCGCGTGTGCCATCGCCGGGTTGGCGACCGCCGCGCCCGCGCCGATGAGCAGCAGCCCGAGCAGCGTCCCGGCGTAACCGCCGGACGCGAGCAGCGCGATCGACGCCAGGCCGCCGGACATCAGGGTCATGCCCACGCCGATGGCCGCCGGGGTCCCGAGCCGCGCCGCCCACTTCGCGGCCACGCCGGAGAAGTTCAGCGCCACGATCGCGAGCGCGAGCGGCGCCGTGCGCAGGCCCGCCTCCAGGGGGGAGTACCCGAGGACGAACTGCATGTGCTGGGTGAGCAGGAAGAGCGAGCCGCCCATGCCGAAGGTGATCAGGACCGCGCCCGCGATGGCGCCGGTGAACCGCTGGTTCCTGAAGAAGTGCAGGTCGAGCATGGGGTACGGAATCCGGCTCTCCCAGTGTGCGAACCCGGCCAGCACCGCGACCGCGACGGCCGCCGACGTCAGCACCCGGGACGAGGTCCAGCCGTGCTCGGGACCGGAGATGATCGCGAAGACCAAGGAGGCCATGCCGATCGTCGACAGCAGGGCGCCGAGCAGGTCGGGCCGGTCGCCCCGGGGGTTCTTGGACTCGGGGACCAGGGTGACGGCCGCGACCAGGCCCAGCGCCACGACCGGCAGGTTGATCAGGAAGATCGCGCCCCACCAGAAGTGGTCCAGCATGAAGCCGCCGAGCAGCGGGCCGCACGCGAAGCCGAGGGCGTTGACCGCGGCCCAGATGCCGATCGCCCGGGCGTGCTCCTCGGGCGCGAAGATCTGCATCACGACCGCGAGCGTGGTGGTCAGCAGCAGCGCGCCGCCGACCCCCATCCCGGCCCGCGCGGCGATCAACTGGCCGGTGCTGTCGGCGAGTCCGGCCGCCAGCGAGCCGGCGCCGAACAGGGCAAGGCCCGCGATGAGCATCTTCTTGCGGCCGTAGCGGTCGGCGGCGCTGCCCGCGGTGAGCAGCAGTCCGGACTGCACCAGCGAGTACGCGTTGATCATCCACTGGATGTCCGCGGTGGCCGCGCCCAACTCCCGGGTGAGGGAGGGGATCGCCACGTTCAGCACGGTGTTGTCGAGGACGACGGTGAGCTGGGCCAGGCAGATGACACCGAGGATCAGCCAGCGCTGGGGGTGCCCCTGGGAGACGGTGACGGGCGCGGGAGCGGACATGCCGTACACCGTATAGCGGCCCCTATACGGCGTACAGCGATTTCCGCGTCCGTCAGCCGCTCGCCTCCTGCGTCAGGTCGTAGAAGGTGGACGAACCGACCGTCACCTCCTGGAAGTTGGCCTCGACCCACGCCGTGATCTGCGCGGACGTACCGCTGCCGCTGCCGCCCGTGCGGCCGCCCGTGCCGGACGCGATGAAGTAGTGGATCCTGCCTTCCGCCACGTACTCCTTGAACTGGGCCAGGGTCGGGGACGGGTCGGTGCCGTTGAAGCCGCCGATCGCCATGACCGGTTCGCCGGTGGAGAGCTGGTAGCTCGCGGCGTTCTGGGCGCCGATGGCCGCGGCGACCCAGGTGTAGTCCCCGGCGTCCGTCTCCAGCAGCTCCTTGGCCTCGTCGGAGACCGCGGCGCCGTTGAGCAGGCCGCCCATGCCGCCGCCCATGCCGCCGTCCATGCCGCCGTCCGGGCGGGCCTGGGTGCCGCCGTTGCCGTTCTGTTGGCCCTGTCGGCCTGGCACGCCGCCGCCGAAGCCGTCGTTGCCGCCGTTTCCGCCGTTTCCGCCGGTCGGAGGCTGGCCCATGCCGCCGCCCTGCTGCCCCTGCTGCCCCTGCTGGCCGGGCATGCCGCCCCCGCCCCCCGGGAAGCCGCCGCCACCGCCCGGGCCACCGCCCCGGCCGCCCGCCACCGACGGTCCCGCCGTCACGATCGAGCCGGTGTGGCCCTCGTTCACCGTGGTGAGGGTGTACGCGGTCGGCCCGGCCAACGCGGCCACGAGACCCAACCCGACGATTCCGCGCGCCAGTTGACGACCGAGCCGCCCGGCGAAGACCAGGCCGAGCGCGGCGCCCAGGCCGCCCACCAGCACCAGCCACTTCAGCCAGGGCAGATAGTCGGAGGAGCGGTTGAGAAGGACGTACCCCCATGCCGCCGTCGCCGTCATCGCCGCCGCCAGGGTCAGCGACGCCCACGCCTTGTCGCGCTTCTCCCACAGCAGCGCCGAGCCCATGCCGATCAGCGGGGCGACGTAGGGGGCGAGGGCGACGGTGTAGTACTCGTGGAAGATGCCCTGCATGTAGCTGAAGACCACCATGGTGATCAGCAGCGCGCCGCCCCAGACGAGGAACGAGCCGCGGGTCACCGAGGTCCGCTTCGCCTTGCGCGTGGCCACCAGGCCCGCGACCAGCAGGATCAGCGCGGCCGGGATCAGCCAGGAGACCTGGCCGCCGATGCCGGCGCCGAACAGCCGGTCCCAGCCGGTCTCGCCCCAGTTGCCGCCGCCGTTGCCGCCACGGCCGCCGACGCTGCCGGTCTCGTTGCCGTTCAGCCGGCCCAGGCCGTTGTAGCCGAAGGTCAGCTCCAGGAAGGAGTTGTTCTGCGAGCCGCCGATGTACGGGCGGGAGGACGCCGGCCACAGCTCGACGATCGCGACCCACCAGCCGCCGGAGACGACGATCGCGCCGAGTCCGGCGGCCAGTTGGCCGATGCGCTTCTTCACCGTCACCGGGGCGCAGACGCCGTAGACGAGGGCGAGGGCGGGCAGGATCAGGAAGGCCTGGAGGGTCTTGGCGAGGAAGGCGAAGCCGATGGCCGCACCGGCCCACAGCAGCCACCCGGTCCGGCCGTCCTCCAGGCCGCGGATGACGAAGTAGCAGGCCAGCGCCATGAGCAGGGCCAGCATCGCGTCCGGGTTGTTGAACCGGAACATCAGCGCCGCGACCGGGGTGAGGGCGAGTATGGCCCCCGCGATCAGCCCGGCGGCCGGACTGAACCGGCGGCGGACGGCCGCGTGGACGACGGCGACCGTGCCGACACCCATCAGCACCTCGGGGACGAGGATCGCCCACGAGCTGAGCCCGAAGATCCTGACGGACAGGGCCATCGGCCACAGCGCGGCGGGCGGCTTGTCGACGGTGATGGCGTTGCCCGCGTCCAGCGAGCCGAAGAAGAACGCCTTCCAGGACTGGCTGCCCGCCTGCACGGCCGCGGAGTAGAAGGAGTTGGCGTAGCCGGAGGCGCTCAGGTTGTAGAGGTAGAGCACCGCGGTGGCGAGCAGCAGGCCGAGGAGGGCCGGGCGTGCCCAGCGCGGGTCCTCGGGGCGGCCGCGCCACAGTCTGCGCGCGAACGGCTGCCCCGGCTCGGACGCCGCGGGAGCCGGCGGCGCCTGTACGGCCGTACTGACGGTGGTGGTCATCGGGAGTCCCCCGGTTCGTCGTCGGCGGGGCGCACCGGCTGAAGCCGCATGGTGGCGTCCCTCCTGGAGTGGTCGGTGTACGTCGGAATCGGCGCCGCGACCGCCGGGGCCCCCGCCGCCCCGTCCTCCGGGAACACCCACACCCGGAAGAGCAGGAAGCGCAGCACGGTCGCCGCGAGGTTGGCGGCGATCAGGACCGCCAGTTCGGTGGAGTGCTCGGGGTCGGCGGTCGCCGCGTCGAGCGCGAGGAGCGAGCCGCTGGTCAGGGTGAGGCCGATGGCGAGGACGACCAGGCCCTGTGCCTGGTGCCGGACGACGCCGCCGCGGCCGCGCACCCCGAAGGTCAGCCGCCGGTTGGCGGCCGTGTTGGCGACCGCCGAGACCAGCAGTGCGAGGGCGTTGGCCACCTGCGAGCCGGTGAACTGGCGGAAGCCGCTGTAGAGCAGCAGGTAGAAGAGGGTGGACAGGGCGCCCACCACGCAGAACCCGACGAGCTGGCGGGCCAGCCCCATGGGCACGTCCTGGATCTCGCGGTCGCGCGGATCGTCGCCGAAGGGCCGGGCGAGCCGGTCCAGCGGCAGCGAACCGGTGGCCAGCGCCCGCCCGATCCGCCACACGCCCTTGAGGTCGTCGGTGGCCGTCCTGACGATGTGGACGGTCGAGTCCGGGTCGTCGACCCAGTCGACGGGCACCTCGTGGATCCGCAGTCCCGCGCGCTCGGCGACGATCAGCATCTCGGTGTCGAAGAACCAGCCGGTGTCCTCCACCAGCGGCAGCAGCACCTGGGCGACGTCACGGCGGATCGCCTTGAAGCCGCACTGGGCGTCCGAGAAGCGGGCCTGGAGGGAGCCGCGCAGGATGAGGTTGTAGGAGCGGCTGATGAACTCGCGCTTGGGCCCGCGGACCACTCTGCTGCTCCGGCTGAGCCGGGAGCCGATCGCCAGGTCGGAGTGGCCCGAGATCAGCGGGGCCACCAGCGGCAGCAGCGCGTTGAGGTCGGTGGACAGATCCACGTCCATGTAGGCGAGGACGGGGGCGTCCGAGGCGGACCACACGGTCCGCAGCGCCCGGCCGCGGCCCTTCTGCTCCAGCCGGAAGGCCCGGACCTCCGCCAGCTCCGCCGCCAGCCGCCGGGCCACCAGCGGGGTGGTGTCCGTGGACGCGTTGTCCGCGACCGTGATCCGGAACGCGTACGGGAAGGTGCGCCGGAGGTGCTCGTGCAGTCTCAGCACGCACGGCCGGAGGTCCTTCTCCTCGTTGTGGACGGGGACCACTACGTCCAGGACCGGCGTACCGGCTGCCGCGGCCGGGAGGTGCTCCCGCGCCGGCAGGGTGCCGGGAGAAGAGTCGGGTCGCATGTCGGTTCGCATGGAACCGACTCTTCTCAAGTGCCCTGTCGCACCCGTGTGGTGGCGCTGTGCTGTGCCTGTGAGTCGTGCGACGGCCCATGCCTTTCGGGGGCCGACGCGGGCAGGTGCAGGGTGAACACCGTGCGCCCGGGGACGCTGTCCACGGTCACCTCACCGCCGTGCGCCGCCGCCACGGCCTGCACGATGGCGAGCCCGAGGCCCGTGGAACCGGAGGCGCGGGAGCGCGAGGAGTCGCCGCGCGCGAACCGTTCGAAGACGTGCGGCAGCAGCTCGGGCGGGACGCCCTGGCCGTTGTCCTCGACGTCCACGCACATCCGTCCGCCGCGCCGCCGCACCCGCGCGGTGACGGTCGTGCCGGGCGCGGTGTGCTTGCGGGCGTTGCCCAGCAGGTTGACCAGCACCTGCTGGATGCGGGCCGCGTCCGCGTGGACGAGGGCCGGTTCGTCGGGCAGGTCGAGCCGCCAGTTGTGGTCCATTCCGGCCGCGTGCGCGTCGCTGACGGCGTCCACGACCAGCGGTACGAGGTCGGTCTCCGCGCACTGCAACGGCCGCCCCGCGTCCAGCCGGGCGAGCAGCAGCAGGTCCTCGACGAGCAGGGTCATCCGGCCCGCCTCGGACTCGATACGGCCGAGGGCGTGCCGGGTGTCGGGGCCTACGTCCTCCCTGCCGCGCCGGGTCAGCTCGGCGTAGCCGCGGATGGAGGCGAGCGGGGTACGCAGCTCGTGGCTGGCGTCGGCGACGAACTGGCGTACCCGCGTCTCGCTGCGCTGGCGTGCGTGCAGGGCGCCGTGGACGTGGTCCAGCATCCGGTTGAGGGCGACGCCCACCCGGCCGACCTCGGTGCGCGGGTCGCACTCGGACTCCGGGACGCGCTCGCTGAGGTTCACCTCGCCGGTGTGGAGCGGGAGTTCGGAGACCCGGGTGGCGGTGGCGGCGACCCTGCGCAGGGGGCGGGTGGCGACGCCGACGATGACCGTGCCCGCGAGGGAGGCGGCGACGAGACCGGCGGCGGTGACGCTGATCTCGATGAGGACGAGGGTGTTGAGGGTGCTGTTGACCTCGGTGGTGGGGATGGCGACGTAGTAGCTGCCGTTGACGCCGGTCCGGTACTCGACGCGGTACTCGCCGAGGTCGGCGAGGTCCGCGGTGTGCTTCTCGCCCTCCTCCTGGGACACGGAGTTGAGCGCCCGGATCTGGGCGTCGGTGAGGTCTACGGCCGCCATCCCGCTCACGTCGGAGGTGTTCTCGTCCTCTTCACCGACCTTGGCCGCGACGATGCTGCCGTCCCGCACCTCGGCGATGACCGTGCCCTTGGGCTGCGGTCCGCGGGTGACGAAGCCGTCGAGGGTGAAGGCGCCGACCTTGTCGCTCTTGGCGGGGTCGCCGCCGGGGGGCCCGCCGAACCCGGCCGCCCGGCCGACGGTCTCGGTCAGCCGCTCGTCGAGCTGCTCGTACAGATGCGACCGCAGCGCGAGCGTGGTCACGGTGCCGATCACCGCGCACACCACGGCGATCAGCACCACGGAGGCGACGACGAGCCGCGTCCGCAGGGTGCGCGGCTGACCCGCTCGCGCCTGCCGCGGACGCGTCCGTCGTCGCCCGCTCATGACGCGGCGGGCTTGATGAGATACCCGGCGCCGCGCCGGGTGTGGATCATCGGCTCCCGCCCGGCGTCGATCTTCCGTCGCAGGTAGGAGATGTACAGCTCGACGACGTTGGCCTGGCCGCCGAAGTCGTAGGACCAGACGCGGTCGAGGATCTGCGCCTTGCTGAGCACGCGCCGCGGGTTGCGCATGAGGAAGCGCAGCAGCTCGAACTCGGTGGCGGTCAGGTGGATGCTCTCGCCGCCCCGGCTGACCTCGTGACTGTCCTCGTCGAGAGTGAGGTCGCCGACGACCAGCACGGAGTCGGACCGGTGGTCGGCGGCGCCGGAGCGGCGGATCAGCCCGCGCAGCCGGGCCACGACCTCCTCCAGGGAGAACGGCTTGGTGACGTAGTCGTCGCCACCGGCGGTGAGTCCGGCGATACGGTCCTCCACGGCGTCCTTGGCGGTGAGGAAGAGGACAGGCACATCCGGGAGCTCCCGGCGCAGCCGCCCGAGGACGGTGAGCCCGTCCATGTCGGGCAGCATCATGTCCAGGACGACGGCGTCGGGCCGGAACTCGCGCGCGGCCTGGACGGCGCCCTGGCCGTCCCCCGCGCTGCGGATCTGCCAGCCCTCGTACCGCAGAGCCATGGACAGCAGCTCGGTGATCGACAGCTCGTCGTCCACCACAAGCACCCGGACGGGGCTCCCGTCCGGCCTCAGCAGTTCGGTGCGCCCCTGGGGCGAGGTCGTGGTCATGCTGCACACGGTGTCGGGGCCCTCTGAGAACACCCTTTCCACAACCTGTGATTTCCCTGAGAAACACACAGAGGGCTCTCAGGGGATGCCTGAGCAGCCGGCTTCCGCACCGCCCACGGCACACCGCACCGCTCAGAACAGCCCGTCCTGCGCGATCTCCGCCCCTCTGTGCCTCCGCACCGGAACGGACACCCCACCATCGGCCGCCACCAGCCCCCACCCCCTCATCAACCGCGTGTCGAGCACGATGACACCGCTCTCTGTCTCCAGGTGCAGGTCCGGACCGGCGGCCGCGAGCAGCCGCCCGCCGATCCCGCCACCGGCGACGAGCTCGGTCACCTCGCCGACGGCCGCGGGCAGCTCCGCGAGGCCGAACGCCTCGACGTGGTCGACGACCCGGCAGGGCTCGGGCGTCAGCGACTCCGGCAGCCCGGGGAGCGCCACCGCCCGTGCGTGCAGCTCCGCCACCTCGGCCGCCCGCTCCTCGGCCGAGCCCGGCAGCGCGGACCGTACCGCCCGCTTGTCGGCGTAGGGAATCCGGTCCGGCACCCGGAGCGCGGCGCGCAGCACTTCCTCGGTGCGCCGCGCGGCCATCAGCGGACCGGCGCCCAGCCAGCCGAAGCAGACGGCACCCTGCTCAAGCAGCCGTGCCGAACCGCGCTCGACCGCGGTGATCCCGACCTTGACCATGCCGGGCCCGAACCACGCCAGATATACGTGGTACGGCCGTGGATCGTCGGCGACGGTGTCGGCGGCGACCGAGTGCGCCCGGTCCAGCCGCGCACACTCCTCGCACCGCACCCCCGTACTGCGCCCCGGCACGACCGCCCGCACCGGGCACGCATGCCCCCGCGCTCCCACGCATGTCCGCACACCCCCTTCCGCGACCCCGAAGGCCACCCGTCTCCCCCGGGTCAACGCACTGCGCCGACCCCCGTCCCACACCAGCTCAGGACCGCCCACGGACCAGCGCAGCCCCGAGCACCTCCATGTCCGTGCCATCACCTCCGAGACTAGGCGGAGCCACTGACAACGGCGCCGGTCTCCGTCTGAGCCGCGGCGCCCTCCCGCAGCCGGTGACCGAGGCTCAGCCCCGCTCGTCGTAGGCCTTCCGGGCCAGCTCCACCCGGTCGAGGTTGACCGACCACTCGGACAGGGCGTGGAACAACGGCGCCAGGCTGCGCCCGAGTTCGCTGATCTCGTACTCCACGCGCGGCGGGACCTCCGCGTAGTACGTGCGCACGACGAGGCCGTCGCGCTCCAGCTGCCGCAGCCGCTGGGTCAGCACCTTGGGCGTGATCGTGGCGATACGCCGCTCCAGCTCGACGAAGCGCTGGCGGCCGTACTCGTGGAGGGACCACAGGATCGGGGTGGTCCACCGGCTGAAGACGATGTCGACGACGGGCGCGATGGGGCAGGCGTTCTCGGGCGTCCCGTCGAATGTGTCCTCGGTCACATCAACCCCTCTCCCCATTACTTTCCTCTAGGTACCTACTAACTCCACAAAAGTAGCGTGCTCAGCAAGGGAGTTGACCACTCGGAACGGAGTACGACGATGATCGTGGTGACCGGAGCGACGGGCAAGGTCGGACAGCCGCTGGTGCGAGCGCTGGTCGAGGCGGGCGAGGACGTGACGGCGGTGTCCCGGAACGTGCCCGCCCGGAACGTGCCCGCCCGGGACCTGCCGCCGGGGGTCCGCCACCATCGGGCCGACCTGGCCGAACCGGAACAACTCAAACCCGCCCTGGACGGGGCCGACGCCCTCTTCCTCCTCACCTCGGGCGAGTTCATCGGCTCCGGCGGCGACCTCGGCCCGGCCCTGGACACCGCACGGGCCGCCGGGGTGGGCCGCGTGGTGCTGCTGTCCTCGCAGGGCGTCGGCACGGGCCACCATCCACCCGTGCTGGAGGACGCCGTACGGGCCTCGGGCCTCGACTGGACGCTGCTGCGTCCCGGCGGCTTCCACTCCAACACCCTCCTGTGGGCCGACACGGTCCGCACCCGCCGCGAGGTCGTGGCCCCCTTCGGCGACGTGGCCCTGCCGACGATCGACCCGGCCGACATCGCCGGTGCCGCGGCGGCAACCCTGCGCGGCAGCGGCCACACCGGCAGGATCTACGACCTGACCGGCCCCGCCCCCATCACCCCCCGGAAGCAGACCGCGGCGATCCAGCAAGCCCTGGGCGAGCCGGTGCGGTTCGTGGAACAGAGCCGGTCGGAGGCCCGCGCCCACATGCTGGCGTTCATGCCGGAACCGGTCGTGGAGAGCACCCTCGACATGCTGGGCACCCCGCCCCCCGCACTGCGCCGGGTGAGCCCGGACACGGAACTCCTCCTCGGCCGCCCCGCCCGCCCGTTCGCACACTGGGCACTGACCAACGCGGCGGCCTTCAGATGACCGCGCTCCCCAAGGGGTTGAACCCAACTCCCTTGGTAGGGCTGGCACCACCCCCAACCCGGTAGTCCGCCACCTCGTACGCAGCGCGGATGAAGGGGATCGTTGTACCCGGCTGATCAAGGCACCCGACCAGGTGCCACCAGCTTCAACGGCCCCCTCCCGGAAGGAAGTTCCATGACGCCGCCGCTCGCCTCCTTCGCCCGCTTCGTGGTGTGCGGGGGCGGCGTCGGACTGGCCTCCGGCGCCCTGGTGCCGGTGCTCGCGAACTCGATCCCCTGGGCCCTGGCCAACGCCCTGATCACCGTGGCCTCCACCCTCCTCTGCACCGAGTTGCACGCCCTCTTCACCTTCGGCACCGGCACCCGCCCCGGCCTGCGCCAACACCTCCAGTCAGCAGGCTCGGCAACGGCCGCCTACGCGCTGACATCCGCCGCCATCCTCGTACTCCACCTGCTGCACCCGTCCCCCACCCTCCTGTGGGAACAAACGGTCTACCTCACCGCCTCCGCCCTCGCCGGCATCGCCCGCTTCCTGGTGCTGCGCCTGTTCGTCTTCGCCAAGAGCCCCACCAGTCCGAACACCAGTAACCGGCTGAGTACCGCTACTCAGGACGCAGCGACCGACGACGACAAGAGTGAGGCACGAACCGGCCGACGCCCGGAAACAGGAGACGAACGTGCCCAAGCCCTCCAGGACCAGCCGCCCCGCCCGCTACCGCCTCACCACCGCGGCCCTCACCGGCACGGCAGCCCTCACCCTCACCGGCTGCTCCGGCTTCGACTTCCGGGAGAACATCTGCCGGAGCAGCGAATACCCCGTACTGGCCGTGGGCAGCACCGGCTCGGGCTGCGTCCCGAACGACGAGGAACCCATGCCGGGATACACCCGCTACCCAGAGGGCAAGGTGCCCCAACACGTCGACGACAAGTGGGACGTCTACTGGCGCACCCACACCCTCGACAAGTCCGGCAACATCATCAAGGCCCCGGACACCGAATGACCCGCCCCGCCCCCAGCTCGCTGTGCTGGCGGCCACGGTAGGGCACCAGCAACAGGGCCGAGACGGACTGGTGGGAAGCACAACGGCGTCGTGACTCATCCGCTCCGACCTCGGTGGATCCGAGGCCAAGGCCCCGCTGTTCCCCGTGAGGCATGCGAATGGCACGACTCCCGGCCCCTTTCTGTCAGTGCCTGCGGCTAGGGTGCGTCCGCCAACAAGGGCAATGCTCTGGGGAGGGGCTGTGGGGGCCAAGACGGGACTGCTGGTGTACGCGGACGGCGACGTGCCGGGGTTGCTGCGGCAAGTGGGGGCTGCGGACCTGGACCGAACGGTCACCATGATGCGGCGGCTCTACCCCGGCTGGGA
>NZ_JACVWU010000039.1 GCF_014596915.1 Streptomyces sp. TRM68416 | reverse complement strand
CACCACGTTCTCGCCGTCGACCTCGACCACCGCCTCCCGCGGCGCGCGCAGCGCGGTGTGCAGCACCGCCCGGTCCTCGGTGGTGTTGATCCGCTCGCCGCGGAACATCGCGTCACGCAACCCGAACACGTCCGTGGCGGCGGCCAGCTCGCGCAGCAGCCGCAGTGTCTCCTCGGTGACCAGGTGCTTGGAGTAGTCGACGTACAGGTCACCGACCTGGAGCGTGTACCCGCCGCCGCGGCCCGGGTCGGCGGCGAAGAGTTCGCGCAACTGCACCTCGCCGAGTTCCTCGCGGTGCTTGGCCAGTGCGGTCCACTCGGGCGTCTGGTTGAGCCTGGTACGGCCGTCTGCGTTCATTTCGGACTTCAGCCTTCTTTCCTACCTGTTCCCGCCGGTCCCAACCTAGTTGATCAGCGGGCGACAGGAGTCGTCGTACTGTCGTCGTGCGGGGCAACATCAAATACGTCCCCCTTGCGCACAGGTATCAGCGCGGCGACGGACAGGCCGAAGAACGCGGCCGCGAGCAGAGCCGGGCTGTTGAGCCCCCAGGCGGTGGCGGCGGCCCCGCCGAGCAGCGCACCCAGGGGCGCCCCGGCGACGCCGAGGGTTCTGAAGGCCGAGCTGACCCGGCCGAGCAGGTCGGCGGGGCTGCGCTGCTGCATCAGCGTCGTGGTGTTGACGTTCCACACCATGCCCATGACCCCGAACACGGCCAGGGCCCCGGCCAGGGCGACCACATGGCGCACCGAGCCCATCACGAGGAGTGCACCGATCTGCACGGTCCCGGCGCACACCACGGCCCGCACCCGCCCCACCCG
Organism: Streptomyces sp. TRM68416; assembly: GCF_014596915.1. Taxonomy (GTDB): domain Bacteria; phylum Actinomycetota; class Actinomycetes; order Streptomycetales; family Streptomycetaceae; genus Streptomyces. The sequence continues at coordinate 69,027 of NZ_JACVWU010000039.1, read as the reverse complement.
GGCGACGAGCACGCCACCGACGAGCCCGCCGACGAGGCTGCCCACCGTGTACGCCGTCATGGCCACCGCGTAGCCGGTGGTGCCCGCGTCGAGCCAGCCCGTCACCAGGAGCACCAGCGTGGCGATGAGGGCGCCCATGCCGATGTTGCACAGGGCGGTGGCGGCGCACAGGCCGCGCAGGGCCCGGTCGTGCCACAGGGTGCGCAGTCCGTCGGCGATCTCCCGGCGCAGGGTGCTGCCCGCCGGTCGGGGCGCCCGCTCGGGCGGCGCGGTCCGCAGTGAGGCCAGCAGCGCGGCGGCCGCGAGGAAGGTGACGGCATCGGCCGCGAAGGGCATCGCCGCCCCGGCCATGAGCAGCAGTGGCACGGCCGGAGCGCCGAGCAGACCGCCCGCGACACGCTGTCCGGTCATCAGACGGGCGTTGGCGGCACCCAGTTCCGCGGGGCCGACCAGCGAGGGCAGCAGGGCCGTCGCGGCGTTGTCGAAGAGGGTCTGGAGCGTGGTCAGGGCGAAGGCCAGCGCGATCAGCAGGGTGACGGAGGCGTGTCCGAGAGCGACGGCGGCGGCGAAGGCCGCGACCAGCAGCCCGCGCAGGGCGTCCACCGTCCACATCGCGCGCCGCTGGTCCACGCGGTCGGCGACGGCGCCGCCCAGCAGCCCGAAGACGAGCCAGGGCAGATAGCCGCAGGCGGTCACCGCGGCGATGAGGAGGGGCCGGTCCGTCAGGGTCGCGGCGAGCAGCGGCAGCGCGGCCGTACGCAGGGCGTCTCCGAAACTGGAGAGCACGGCGGCGCTCCACAGCCGTCCGAACCCTCCGCGCCACGCCGGTGCGCGCGGCTCCCCCGTGTCGACCGTTGCCACGCCTCCCCCTCACGGTTCGCCCGATGCACAAACCGTAGAGGGCACCACTGACAATCGGTCGCGGACAACGGCTCCGCGCCCGTGACGCAAGCCCGGCCAGGCGCACTGTGGCGGCCCGGCCGGTTCTCAACTCCTAGATTTCGCCCCGCAGTTTGGCGAGCGCCTCGGCGAGGATCGCCTCCCCGTCGGCGTCGCTGCGGCGCTCCCGTACGTACGCCAGGTGCGTCTTGTAGGGTTCGGTGCGCGGCGGGGCCGGCGGGTTGTCCCGGTCCTGCCCGGCGGGGAAGCCGCAGCGCGGGCAGTCCCAGGTGTCGGGGACCTGCGCGTCGCTGGCGAAGCTCGGCTGGGTCTCGTGCCCGTTGGAGCACCAGAAGGAGATGCGCAGACGCGGCGCGGACTCACCGCGCTCGGCCTCGCCCATCGGCCCCGCCCCGACCCGGCTTCCTCGGATCGCGTTGCCACTTGCCACGGTGTAACTCCCTGCGTGATGGTGCCGCGAAGCGAGTCGGCGTTTCGCTTCGTTGCGAGCGCCTCAGTCTACGTAAGGCCCAACGCGCGTCCAGTGCTTCGAGTTACAGCCCCCACATCCAGACGCAAGCCCCATGATAGGCCGCGCTCAGCTGCGCGTACCGAACATGGGGCGTTACGTAGGGAATGTGCGTGCCGGTCAGTTGTTCACCTTCATCAGCAGACCCAGCACGACGATGCACGCGACCCAGAGCAGAGCGACCACGACGGTGATCCGGTCGAGGTTGCGCTCGGCGACGGAGGAGCCGCCTACGGAGGACTGCATGCCGCCACCGAACATGTCGGAGAGGCCGCCGCCCTTGCCCTTGTGCATCAGCACCAGCAGCATCAGCAGACCGCTGAAGACGATCAGGGCGATCGAGAACCCCATAACCACGGCTGGACCAACTTCCTCGGATCTGGATGGACGACAGGGGCACAGCCACCGGGCTGTGCCCCCGCAAGGGTACGACGAATCGCCGCTACCGCATACTTACTGGTCGCGGAAGCGCACGATCTTGACGAACTCGTCGGCGTCCAGCGAGGCGCCGCCGACCAGGGCGCCGTCGATGTCGGGCTGCGCCATGATCTCGGCGACGTTGCCCGACTTCACGGAGCCGCCGTACTGGATGCGGATCTTGTCGGCCACGTCCTGCGAGTACAGCTCGGCGAGCTTGCCGCGGATGGCCGCGCAGACCTCCTGCGCGTCCTCGGCGCCGCAGACCTTGCCGGTGCCGATGGCCCAGACGGGCTCGTAGGCGATCACGACGGTCTCGGCCTGCTCGGCCGGGAGGTCCTTCAGACCGCCCTCGACCTGGGCGAGGGTGTGGGAGACGTGGTTGCCCGCCTCGCGGACCTCCAGCTCCTCGCCGACGCACAGGATCGGGGTCAGGCCGTGCTTGTAGGCGGCCTTGACCTTGGCGTTGACGATGTCGTCGGTCTCGTTGTGGTACTGGCGGCGCTCGGAGTGGCCGACGGCCACGTACGTGCACTTCAGCTTGGCCAGCATCGGGCCGGAGATCTCGCCGGTGTAGGCACCGGAGTCCTGCGCCGAGATGTCCTGGGCGCCGTACTTGATCTTCAGCTTGTCGCCGTCGACCAGGGTCTGCACGGAGCGCAGGTCGGTGAAGGGCGGCAGGACGGCGACCTCCACGGCCTCGTAGTCCTTGTCCGCGAGGGCGAAGGCGAGCTTCTGGACGTGGGCGATGGCCTCGAGGTGGTTGAGGTTCATCTTCCAGTTGCCCGCCATCAGCGGCGTACGGGTGGTCATTGAGGGTCAGTCCTCCAGTGCGGCGAGGCCGGGGAGCGTCTTGCCCTCGAGGTATTCGAGGGAGGCGCCGCCACCGGTCGAGATGTGGCCGAATGCGGTCTCGTCGAAGCCCAGGATGCGGACGGCCGCGGCGGAGTCGCCACCGCCGACGACCGTGAAGGCCGGGGAGTCGATGAGGGCCTGGGCGACCGCCTTGGTGCCCTCGGCGTAGTCGGGGTGCTCGAAGACGCCCATGGGACCGTTCCAGAAGACGGTGGCGGCGTCGGCGAGCTTCGAGGCGTACAGCTTGCGGGTCTCCGGACCGATGTCCAGGCCCTCCTGGTCGGCCGGGATCGCGTCCGCGGCGACGGTCGTGGGGTGGGCCGGAGCCTTGGTCTTCAGGTCCGGGAACTCGCCGGCGACCAGCACGTCCACGGGGAGGACCAGCTCGACGCCGTTCTTCTCCGCGCGCTCGATGTACTCCTTCACGGCCGGGATCTGGTCCTCCTGGAGGAGGGAGATGCCGACCTCGTGGCCCTTGGCCTTGAGGAAGGTGTAGGCCATGCCGCCGCCGATGAGGAGGCGGTCGGCCTTGCCGAGCAGTTCGTCGATGACGGCGAGCTTGTCGGAGACCTTGGCGCCGCCGAGCGCGACGACGTACGGCCGCCGGACGTCGTCGGTCAGCTTCTTCAGGACGCCGACCTCGGTGGCGATGAGGTGGCCGGCGTAGTGCGGCAGGCGGGCCGGGAGGTCGAAGACCGAGGCGTGCTTGCGGTGCACCGCGCCGAAGCCGTCGCCGACGTAGACGTCCGCGAGGGCGGCCAGCCGGTCGGCGAAGGCGCCGCGCTCGGCGTCGTCCTTGGACGTCTCGCCGGCGTTGAAGCGCAGGTTCTCGATGACCGCGACACCGCCGTCGGCGAGACCGGCCACGGTGGCCGTGGCGGACTCGCCGACCGTGTCGGTCGCGAAGGCGACCTCGGCACCGAGGAGTTCACCGAGGCGCGCGGCGGCCGGGGCGAGGGAGAAGGCGGGGTCCGGGGCGCCCTTGGGGCGGCCCAGGTGCGAGGCGACGACCACCCGGGCACCCGCCTCGGCGAGGGCCTTGACGGTGGGCAGGACGGCGCGGATACGGCCGTCGTCGGTGATCGTGGTGCCGTCCAGCGGCACGTTCAGGTCGGCGCGGACGAAGACCCGCTTGCCCGCGACACCTTCGGCGAGGAGTTCGTCGATCGTCTTCATTGAGAGGGCTCCCGAGGAGTTTTCGTGGTGCTCGTGATCCTAAGAGGGCTGGTCTGTACGCGAGTCAGGGCCCGGGCGGCGCGTCCCTGCGCCGCCCGAGCCCTGCTCTCACTTCAAAGTGCCTGCTCCAAGGATCAGAGCTGGTTGCCGACGAACACCGTCAGGTCGACGAGGCGGTTGGAGTAGCCCCACTCGTTGTCGTACCAGCCGAGGATCTTCACCGACTTGCCCTCCTGGACCATGGTCAGGGAGGAGTCGAAGGTGCAGGAGGCCGGGTCGCTGACGATGTCGGAGGAGACGATCGCGTCCTCCGTGTAGGACAGGTAGCCCTGCAGCTCGCCCTCGGCGGCCTTCTTGAACGCGGCGTTGACCTCGTCCTTGGTGACCTCGCGCTCCAGCTCCACGACCAGGTCGGTGGCCGAACCGGTCGGGACCGGGACGCGCATGGCGATGCCGTCCAGCTTGCCCTTGAGCTGCGGGAGCACCAGGGCGGTGGCCTTGGCGGCACCGGTGGTGGTCGGGATGATGTTCTCGGCGGCGGCACGGGCGCGGCGCAGGTCCTTGTGCGGGAAGTCCAGGATGCGCTGGTCGTTGGTGTACGCGTGCACGGTCGTCATCAGACCCTTGACGATGCCGAAGTTCTCGTCGAGGACCTTGGCCATCGGCGCCACGCAGTTGGTGGTGCAGGAGGCGTTGGAGATGACGTGGTGGTTCGCCGGGTCGTACTTGTCCTGGTTGACGCCCATCACGATGGTGATGTCCTCGTCGGAGGCCGGAGCCGAGATCAGGACCTTCTTGGCGCCACCGGCGATGTGCTTCTCGGCGTCGGCCTTCTTGGTGAAGATGCCGGTCGACTCGATGACGATGTCGACGCCCAGCTCGCCCCACGGGATGTCGGCGGGGTTGCGCTCGGAAAGGACCTTGATGGTCTTGCCGCCGACGGTGATGGTGTCGGCGGTGTGGGACACCTCCTGCTTCAGGCGGCCCAGGATCGTGTCGTACTTCAGCAGATGGGCGGTGGTCGCGGTGTCACCCAGATCGTTGACAGCCACGATCTCGATGTCAGCACCCTGCTCCAGCAGCGCGCGGAAGTAGTTACGACCGATGCGGCCGAAGCCGTTGATGCCTACGCGGATCGTCACGAACCGATCTCCTCGTTGGTACGCCGGCCATGCGGTGCCGGCGAGCTCTGTTTGGGATGTCCCCGACCGCCTACGACCCTACCTCCCTGAAGCCGCCGAGGTGACATCGAGATGCCCCATACACGGGCAGGCGGTCCGTACCCGCCAGTAGGGGTACGGACCGCCCGGGCCGGACGGCCCTGTCACCCGTTCCGACGACGGCCAGTCGGCCCCCGCCGGGAGGGGGTCACTCGTCCAGGGCGGCGAGCGCCCTGCGCATCAGGGCGGAGCGGTCGGCCGGTGCGACGACGTGCTCCAGGCCGAAGCCCAGCAGCACGGTGTCGTCCGTGGTCACCGCGGCGTACGTCTGGAAGAGCTGGCCCACGCGGGCCCAGTCCTTGACGACGGCGGGGCTGCCCGCGGGCGGCCCGGGGGTGGTCCAGGCGCCCAGCGACGTCTCGAAGCCCTCGGTCTCGACGGCGGTGCCGCCGACGACGAGCGAGGCGTTGTCGACGAGCAGGCCGCGTCCGCCGGAGCCCGGGTCGGTGATGTAGCCCAAGGACAGCTCGACCGTCTTTCCGGCGTAGGACGAGAGGTCGAAGGAGACCTCCTGCCAGCCGGCCGACGCTCCGGTGAAGCTGTTCCAGGCTCCGCTGGTGCCGGTGGGCGTGCAGGTGCCGTCGGCGAGGGTCAGGTACCGCTTGAGGGCGGGGTGGGTCTGGATGAAGTACCCGGCCTCGCACTCCTCGGGTACGGCGGTGCCGGTGGCGCCGTCCTTCTCCGGGAGCGTGGTCCAGTCCTCGCCGCCCGCCGTCCGCGCCTCCAGGACGGCGTGGTCGTAGCCCTCCTCGGTGCTCCACAGCATCCGGGTGCGCAGCGTGGGCGCGTCGGCGGCGGTCACCGAGGTGAGGTCGACGGTGCGGGTGAGGCGGTTCCAGGCGTAGTCGCTGTGCGTGACGGCCGCCATGTAGGAGCCCTCGTAGGGGCCGTAGGGGTTGACGGTGCCGGGGTAGCGGCCGGCTCCCGCGCTCGCGAACTGCGGGAAGTCGGTCACCGGCAGCGTCTCGGAGGTGGCGCTGAAGGAGCCGGCCGCGTTCAGCGGGTTGCCGGGGGCGTCGCCCAGGGCGGCCGCGGCGCCCGCGAGTCCGCCCGCGCCCTCGAAGGCGGAGGCGCCGGGCAGGGACGTACGGCTGTAGGCGCCCAGGTAGTACTGGCTGAAGTCGTTCGACGGGGTGCCGTCGCCGAGGTCGACGGAGCCGCCCGCCCGCTCGCCGGCCTCGATCAGCTTGCCGCCCTCGTTGAGGTAGGCGCGCAGTTGCAGCTGGGTGGCGTTGCCGGGGACGTCGGCGCCGGTGTAGTGGACGACGGTGCCGAAGTGGCTCAGCACGCCGAGCGCGTCGGGGGCGCCCTGCGTGGCGACGTCCCAGACGACCGCCCTGCGGCCGTTGGCCCTGAGCGCGTCGACGTAGGTCTGTGCCTGGGTGGCGGCCACGCCCTCCTCGGCGACGACGAGGACGTCCGCGCGCGGGCGCTTGGCCACGGTGTAGGTGAAGCGCTCGCTCCTGACGGGCTTTCCGGCGCGCGTCTCGCCGGTGAACCACACCTCGACCCTGTCGCCGGGTCCGCCGTCGGCGACCTTGGCGCGGTACTCGTCGAAGTAGAGGTTGTCCTCGCCGCCGAACCGCTCGCCGCCCTTCCACGGCCGCAGCCGCATGTCATGCGTACGGCCGCCGTTGACGCGGTACTTGAGTTCCTTGTCGCGCACCGACCTGCGGGCGACGACGGACACCTCCTGGTCGGCGCCGCGGGAGTACGACGTGGTGAACGGCGCCGGAGTGAAGTCTGCGGCGGTCAGGCCGACCGACGACGATGGCCGGTCGGGGTGGGCCGCCGACTCGGCGACGGAGAGCGCGAAGGGAACGTTCTTGGCGAACTCCTGCTGGATCAGCTTCTCGTCGTCGGGGAAGTTGAAGACGGACTGGCAGTCCTGCGGGCGCCATTCGTCGTTCGGGTCGACGTTGGAGACGGTCTGGCAGGTCGACATCTCGGGCGTGAACATCGCCGTGCCGTTGACGTTGGCGGCGTGTCCGTCCGTCTCGCCGTTGGTGGTGTACAGCTCCGAGGAGACCTGCGGGTGGTAGCCGGGGACGGCGGGGTTGTCGGGGGTGCCGGCGAGGGCCTCGTAGAGCACGTCGTCGGGGGTGTCCGTGGCCACCTGCCAGCCGACGCCGTAGAGGATGAGCTCGGCGGCGGAGTGGTAGTTGATGCCGTACTCGAAGCCGATCCGCTTCTGGAAGGCGTCGAAGGCCTTCGTCTCCGGCTCGGAGGCCGGGCCCGCGCCGCGGTAGGTCTGGCTGGTGGGGTTGGGGGACGAGCCCTCGTTGTCGTAGCCCCACTTGTAGGGGAAGTTGCGGTTGAGATCGACGCCGTCGCCGGTGCCGATGGTGCCGTCGCCGTTGACGTCCCGCAGGTTCTTGCGCCACAGGCGGTCGCCCGACTCCTGGAAGGTGTGGTCGTAGCCGTCGGGGTTGGCCGAGATCACGAACCACAGCTCGGTGGTGTTGACGATCTTCCTGATGCGCCTGTCCGTCTTGTAGTTGTCCAGGTAGTGGTGCATCAGCCGGCGGGTCATCTCCGGCGTGATCCACTCGCGCGCGTGCTGGTTGGACAGGTACAGGACGGAGGGCTTGGCGCCGTCCTTGGTCTTCTTGGCGTTCTTGGTGAGCTTGAGCGCGAGGATGTCCTGGCCGTTGATCGTCTTGCCGATGGAGACGGCCTTGGTGAGGCCGGGGTTCTCCCGGGCGGTCCGCAGGATCTCCTCCTTGAGGCCGCCGCTGCCGCTGTAGGGCCGGAAGACGCCCTCGGCGGCCGCCTCGACGCGCCGCTCGGCCCGGGCGGACAGGGTGTGCTCGGAGAGCTCGACGCCCTGCTTCCGGAGCTTGTCGGCCTGCTGGTCGGTGAGGTACACCTCGATCGTGGCGGTGCCCTTCTCGGGCGCCCGCTCACTGAGTTCGTGGCCGTCCTGTCCGGCGGCCAGCAGCAGGGGTATCTGCTTCTTGGTGACCTCGGCGCGGAAGACCTTGACCTCGTCCGCGTCCGAACCGGATGAACTGCCGTTCTGTGCCTGGGCGATGGGTGCGATGCTCGCTCCGCCGATCAGGAGCGCGCCGACAGCGAGGATCGATCTCGCTCTGTGTCTCATGAACCCCCCTAGCGTGGGTTCGCCACGTCAGCGAACAGATGCCAGGCTCATGACAGTTCTTGATCGAGTCAAGGGCGCCTTCGGGACGGGGAAACGCCGGTGGCCGCACCCGACAGGGCGCGGCCACCGGCGTGGTGACGGCAGGTCAGCCGACCAGGTTGTCGGCCATCTCCTCGGTGATGCTGGACTCCGTGCCCGGGATACCGAGGTCCTGGGCGCGCTTGTCGGCCATCGCCAGCAGCCGGCGGATACGGCCGGCCACGGCGTCCTTGGTCAGCGGCGGGTCGGCGAGCGCGCCCAGCTCCTCCAGGGAGGCCTGCTTGTGCTCCATGCGCAGCCGCCCGGCCGCGGCGAGGTGCTCGGGGACCTCCTCACCGAGGATCTCCAGGGCGCGCTGGACGCGGGCGCCGGCGGCGACGGCCGCGCGCGCGGAGCGGCGCAGGTTGGCGTCGTCGAAGTTGGCGAGCCGGTTGGCCGTGGCGCGGACCTCGCGGCGCATCCGCCGCTCCTCCCAGGCCAGCACGGACTCGTGGGCGCCGAGGCGGGTGAGCAGGGCGCCGATCGCGTCGCCGTCGCGGACGACGACCCGGTCCACGCCGCGCACCTCGCGGGCCTTCGCCGCGATGTGCAGCCGGCGGGCGGCGCCGACGAGCGCGAGGGCGGCCTCGGGGCCGGGGCAGGTGACCTCCAGGGAGGAGGAGCGGCCCGGCTCGGTGAGCGAGCCGTGCGCCAGGAAGGCACCGCGCCAGGCGGCGTCGGCGTCGCAGGTGGCGCCGGAGACCACCTGCGGGGGCAGGCCGCGGATCGGGCGGCCCCGGCCGTCGACGAGGCCGGTCTGCCGGGCCAGCTGGTCACCGCCCGCGACGACGCGCACCACGTAGCGCGAGCCCCGGCGCAGACCGCCCGGGGCCATCACGATCAGCTCCGAGCTGTGGCCGAAGATCTCCAGGATGTCCCGCTTGAGGCGGCGGGCCGCCATCGCGGTGTCCAGCTCCGCCTCGATCACGATGCGCCCGCTGACCAGATGGAGGCCGCCGGCGAACCGCAGAATGGCGGAGACCTCCGCCTTCCTGCAGCAGGTCCGGGTGACGGGGAGCCGGGAGATCTCGTCCTTCACCGCTGCCGTCATCGCCATGGGCCGATCCTTCCATGCATCCGAAAAATACGGTCGTACGCGGCGGCCAGCAGCTCCGGGTCGTGCCGCGGAGAGCCGTCCCTCCGGGCGACCGGAGCCAGCTCGACCGCGGCCCCGAGCCGCTTGGCGGCCTCGGTGAGCACATCGCGGTCGGGCACGGCGGCCTCGTCGGCCAGCACCACGTCCAGGGCGAGTTTAGGGGCGTGTCGTCCCAAAACCTCCAAATGACGCTGCGGGGAGAAGCCATCGGTTTCTCCGGGCTGCGGGGCGAGGTTCAGCGAGAGTACCCGGCGGGCCTTCGTCTCCGTCAGCGCGTCCAGCAGCTCGGGCACCAGCAGGTGCGGGATCACCGAGGAGAACCAGGAACCGGGGCCGAGCACCACCCAGTCCGCGTCCATGACCGCCTCGACGGCCTCGGGCACGGCGGGCGGGTCGTGCGGGACCAGGTGCACGGACTGCACCTCGCCGGGCGTGAGGGCGACGGTGGCCTGGCCGCGGACGGTGTCGACGTCCTCGGGCCGGGCCGGGTCGTGCCCCTTGACCAGGGCCTGGAGCTCCAGCGGCACCGCGGACATGGGCAGCACGCGCCCGTGCGCGCCCAGCAGCTTGCCGACCAGGTCCAGGGCCTGGACATGATCGCCGAGCTGCTCCCACAGGGCGACGATCAGCAGATTGCCGACGGCGTGGTCGTGCAGGTCGCCCTGGGTCTGGAAGCGGTGCTGGATCACCCGGGACCAGGTCTGGCCCCAGTCGTCGTCGCCGCACAGCGCGGCCAGCGCCTTGCGCAGGTCGCCGGGCGGCAGGACGCCCAGCTCGTCGCGGAGGCGCCCGCTGGAGCCGCCGTCGTCGGCCACCGTGACGACGGCGGTGAGGTCGCCGGTGATCCGGCGCAGCGCGGCGAGCGAGGCCGACAGGCCCATGCCGCCGCCGAGGGCGACGACCTTGGGCTGGGTGCCCCTGCGGCGCGCTCTGGCCCCCCGGACCTCGACGGTCCGGCCGCCGCGTCCGTCGGGCACCCGGCGCAGCCTGATCAGCCGCGGAGTACGTCCTGTCATTCGCGTCCCATGTCCCGGTGTACGACCACCGTCTCCACGCCCTGCGCGGCGAGCCGGGCGGCGAGCTTCTCCGATGTGGCGACCGAGCGGTGCTTGCCGCCGGTGCAGCCGACCGCGATGGTCACATAGCGCTTGCCCTCACGACGGTAGCCCGCGGCAATCAACTGGAGGAGCTCGGTGTACCGGTCGAGGAACTCCTTGGCGCCCGGCTGGTTGAAGACGTACGCCGAGACCTCCTCGTTCAGGCCGGTGTACGGGCGCAGCTCCGGGACCCAGTGCGGGTTGGGCAGGAAGCGCATGTCCACGACGAGGTCGGCGTCGACCGGGAGGCCGTACTTGAAGCCGAAGGACATCACGGTGGCCCGCAGCTCGGGTTCCTCCTCGCCGGCGAACTGGGCGTCCATCTTGGCGCGCAGCTCGTGGACGTTGAGGCTGGAGGTGTCGATCACCAGGTCGGCGTCGCCGCGCAGCTCGCGCAGCAGTTCTCGCTCGGCGGCGATGCCGTCGACGATGCGGCCGTCGCCCTGGAGGGGGTGCGGGCGGCGCACCGACTCGAAGCGGCGCACCAGGGCGTCGTCGGAGGACTCCAGGAAGACGATCCGCCGGGTGACGCCCCGGGCGTCGAGGTCGGCGAGCGACTCGCGGAGGTTGTCGAAGAAGCGGCGGCCGCGGACGTCGACGACGACCGCGATCCTGGCCACGTTTCCCTGGGAGCGGGCGCCGAGCTCCACCATGGTGGGGATCAGCGCGGGCGGCAGGTTGTCCACGACGAACCAGCCGAGGTCCTCCAGGCACTTCGCCGCGGTCGAGCGGCCGGCCCCGGACATGCCGGAGATGATCACCAGCTCCGGGATGGCCGCGTCCACGCCCGCCACCGTCTCGCCGGTCGTGCCCGTACTCACCTGTGCTCCGTCTCCGCCCTGTGCATGGTGCTCGTCCTGCTTGTTCACATTCATGTCTCCTGCCCCCGTCGTTCGTCCGGGGAGCCGATCGTCGCGGGCTCCCCACCGGAACCCATGATGTCGGGTTCCTCCTCCATGATCTCTCCAGTCGCCGTGTTCACGGCCGGCGCGGCGGGTGCCGCCTGGGCGAGGGCCACGGCGATGGCCTCGGCCGTCTTGCGGCCTATGCCGGGCACCTCGCAGATCTGGTCGATGGTGGCGGATCGCAGCTTCTTCAACGAACCGAAGTGCTTCAGCAGGGCCTGCTTGCGCGCTTCGCCGAGTCCGGGTACGTCGTCCAGCGGGCTCGACCGGAAGCGCTTGGCGCGCTTGGCGCGCTGGTAGGTGATCGCGAAGCGGTGCGCCTCGTCGCGGACCCGCTGGAGCAGGTACAGGCCCTCGCTGGTGCGGGGCAGGACGACCGGATCGTCGTCGTCCGGCAGCCAGACCTCCTCCAGGCGCTTGGCCAGGCCGCAGACGGCGATGTCGTCGATGCCCAGCTCGTCCAGGGCCCTCTTGGCGGCGGCGACCTGGGGCTGCCCGCCGTCGACGACGACCAGCTGGGGCGGGTAGGCGAACTTCCTGGGGCGGCCCTCGTCGTCCTTGAGGCCGTTCTCGGAGGCGTCCGGGGTGTACTTCCCGGAGGTGTCGGGGGTGTCCTGGGTGTCCTTCTCGGTCCCGGAGGCGTCCCGGGTGTCCGTCTCGGAAGCGTCGGGGGTGTCCGTCCCGGAGGCGTCCCGGGTGTCCTCGTCCACCCACTCGCCGGTCTTCTCCTTCTCGGCGAGGTACCGCCGGAAGCGCCGGGTGATCACCTCGTGCATGGACCGGACGTCGTCCTGGCCCGCGAAGCCCTTGATCTGGAAGCGGCGGTACTCGCTCTTGCGCTGGAGGCCGTCCTCGAAGACCACCATGGAGGCCACCACGTCGTCGCCTTGCAGGTGCGAGATGTCGTAGCACTCGATCCTGAGCGGCGCGCTGTCCAGGTCGAGGGCGTCGGCGATCTCCTCCAGGGCACGCGAGCGCGTGGTCAGGTCGGAGGCGCGCTTGGTCTTGTGCAGGGCGAGGGCCTGCTGGGCGTTGCGCGCGACGGTCTCCATCAGCGCCTTCTTGTCGCCGCGCTGCGGGATGCGCAGGCTGACACCGGAGCCGCGGCGCCCGGTCAGCCACTGCTGGACCGGCTCCACCGGGTCGGGCAGGGCGGGCACGAGGACCTCCCTGGGCACGGAGTCGCCCGTCTCCTCGCCGTACAGCTGCTGCAGGGCGTGCTCGACGAGGGCACCGGTGGTGATCTCCTCGACCTTGTCGGTCACCCAGCCGCGCTGGCCGCGCACCCGGCCGCCGCGCACGTGGAAGATCTGCACCGCCGCCTCCAGCTCGTCCTCGGCGACGGCGATCAGGTCGGCGTCGGTCGCGTCGGCGAGCACGACCGCGTTCTTCTCCATGGCCTTCTTCAGGGCCTCGATGTCGTCGCGCAGGCGGGCGGCCCGCTCGTACTCCATCTCCTCGGCCGCCTCCGTCATCTGCCTCTCCAGGCGGCGCAGGTACGTGCCCGTGCGGCCGGCCATGAAGTCGCAGAACTCCTCGGCCAGTTCGCGGTGCTCCTCGTCGGAGACGCGCTCGACGCAGGGGGCGGAGCACTTGCCGATGTAACCGAGCAGGCAGGGGCGGCCGGTGCGGGCGGCGTTCTTGAAGACGCCGGCCGAGCAGGTGCGCACCGGGAAGACGCGCAGGAGGAGGTCGACGGTGTCGCGGATCGCCCACGCGTGCGCGTACGGCCCGAAGTAGCGCACGCCCTTCTTCTTGTGACCGCGCATCACCTGCACGCGCGGGAACTGCTCGCCCATCGTCACCGCGAGGTACGGATAGCTCTTGTCGTCGCGGTACTTGACGTTGAACCGGGGGTCGTACTCCTTGATCCAGGAGTACTCCAGCTGGAGCGCCTCGACCTCCGTGGACACCACGGTCCACTCCACGGACGCGGCCGTGGTGACCATGGTCCGGGTGCGGGGGTGCAGGTTCGCCAGGTCCTGGAAGTAGTTCGCCAGGCGCTGGCGCAGGCTTTTCGCCTTTCCGACGTAGATCACCCGGCGGTGCTCGTCACGGAACCTGTAGACCCCGGGAGAGTCCGGGATCTGTCCCGGCCTGGGGCGGTAGCTGGAGGGGTCTGCCATGTTCCACACCCTACTGGCGAGGGCTGACAGCGCGGTGGGCGGCGAGAACGATCCGGGTATCAGGTGTTGTCGGGGCTTGGTCAACACGCTTCAATGCGGGGGAACTCGGGGTCGTGAACGACGGCGTACGGATGTGAAGACGCCCCGGCGCCGACAGGGCGGCCCCGACCGCCCGCGCGAACGGTCTGACCAGCCGTTGTGAACATGTCACAGAAAGGCCCCCTGCATGCTGCATGCCCGAGAGCACGCGGATGTCGCCGCCGTCTCCGACGTGGAACCGCACGCCGGACCGGAGGCGGAACTGGCGGCCACCCTGCGCGGAGGCCCCTTCCATGTGGCGCTGCGCGCCGCGATCGCCGCGCGCGGACTGCCGCTCCAGCGCGTCCAGCACCATCTGACGCGCTACGGCGTCAAGGTCGGCGTCACCAGCCTCAGTTACTGGCAGCAGGGCGCCCGGCGGCCGCAGCGCGCCGAGTCGCTGCGCGCGGTACGGGCCCTGGAGGAGATCCTCCAGTTGCCGGAGGAGTCGCTGATACGCCTGCTCGCCGAGAGCGAGGAGCACACGGGCGCGCAGCGGCCCGCGACCCGCTCCTACCGCTCCCTGGTCGAGGCCACCGACGTCCTGGAGCGGCTGCTGGCCGAGCTCGACGCGACGGCCGACGGCGGGCTGCACCTCCTCGGGCTCCACGAGCGGGTGCGGATCGGTCCGCGCCGCGAGCTGGCCGACCGGGAGGCGCACCACATCGTGCGCGCCCACCGCGACGGCGTCGACCGCTTCGTCGCCGTGCACCACGGCGACCCCGGCTGCACGCCCGCGCGCATGCGCCTGCACGCCCTGGAGAACTGCCGGGCCGGCCGGGTACGGCAGCACCACGCCACCGGCGTCCTGGTGGCCGAACTGCTCTTCGACACCCGGCTGCGGTCCGGCGACACGTTCCTCTTCCGCTACGGCGTCGAGGACGGCACCGCCGGAGTCTCCGGCGAGTACGCGCGCGGGTTCGGCCTCGCGGGCGGCCAGTACGCGCTCCAGGTCCGCTTCGACGAGCAGGCGCTGCCGGTGCGCTGCCACCGGTTCGCCCAGCACTCGGCGGCCGCCCCGCGCAGCGGCCGCCACGAGCTCCGGCTGAGCGGACGACACCACTCTGTGCACCTCGTCGAGCCGCGGGTGCGCTCGGGGATCGTGGGGATCGGGTGGGACTGGCAGTGAGCGGGCGCCGCCGGGGTCCGCCCGGCGGCTGATTCGGGCCGCCCGGCCCGCGACGGCACCGAACGGGCGGCCCGGAGGCCCCCGGCAGCCGCTTCAGGCCGCCGGACCCGCCACGATCCGGCCGCCCTTGGCCTCGACCGACAGCTCCTTCAGCCCCACCGTGGCGGGCGCTTGCAGCACCTCGCCGGTCGTGGCGTCGAACTCGCTGCCGTGACAGGGACAGACGAGCTTCGTCCCCTCCAGCTTGTTGATGGGGCACAACGCGTGCGTGCAGATCGTGCTGTACGCCTTCAGGGTGCCGTCCTCCGCCCGGCTGACGACCACGTTGTGATCCCGGTACAGCCGGGCGCTGCCCTTCGCGATCTCGCTCTCCGCCCCCAGGTCGACCGGCGCGGTCGGCGTGGCGTCCGTCGTGGTGCCGCCCGGTGAGCACGCGGCCGCGCCGAGTCCGGCGACGGGTGCGAGGGCTGCCCCTCGGAGGACGGTGCGACGGCTCGGGGCGGGGCGGCCGGACATGGGGTCTCCACTGGTCAGGGGATGTGCAGGGTGACCTTATCGGCCCGGTCGGCGGTCGGCGGGGGCGGGGCAGGCCGACGTAAACGCTTGCGCAAGCGTTTACGTCGGCTGTCGGATGGGATACGTTCCCGGCCAGAGGAGACCGGCAGGGGCCGGCGGACCGACCGAGGAGGGGCACGATGCCGACCATGGCCGATGTCGCGCGCAGCGCGGGCGTCTCCGTGGCGACCGTCTCGCACGTGCTGAACGACACCCGGCCGGTACTGCCCCACACCCGCCAGGCCGTACTGGACGCCATCGACAGGCTCGGCTACACGCCCAACACCCTCGCCCGCTCACTGGTGACCGCACGCACCCGGTCCATCGGGCTCGCGGTGTCGGCGATCAGCAACCCGTACTTCACGGAGATCCTCCAGGGCGTCGAGGCGGCCGCCCTGGAACAGGGCTACAGCCTGCTCATCGCCGATCCGCACGACGATCCCGAACACGAGCGCAAGGTCGTCCAACTGCTGCACGAGCGACGCGTGGACGGCATGATCGTCGCGCCCTCGGCGGACCCGCGGGACCTGCTCGCCTACCTCCGCCGCCACCAGGTACCGACGGTCTTCCTCGACCGGCTGGTGGACGAGGCGGCGCCGCACTTCGACCAGGTCTGCGCCGAGAGCGCCGCACCGACGGCCCGGCTGGTCACCCACCTCGCCGACCTCGGCCACCGGCGGATCGCCCTGGTCGCCGGCCGCCCGGGGCTCAGCACCACCGGCGAGCGGATCACCGGCTACCGGCACGGCCTCGCCCACGCCGGTCTCCCCTACGACGAGCGTCTCGTCGTGCACGGCGACTCCGAGTCCGCCGGCGCCGAACGCGCCACCGCCGCCCTGCTGTCCCTCGCCGCCCCGCCCACCGCGCTGGTGACCGCCAACAACGCGATGACCATCGGCGCGCTGCGCGCCCTGCGCGACCGCGGCCTGTCCGTGCCCGACGACATCGCGCTGTGCTGCTTCGACGACTTCGCCTGGGCCGACCTGTTCTCGCCCCGGCTCACCGCCGTCGCCCAGCCCAGCAAGGAGATCGGAGCCCAGGCCGTACGCGTGCTCCTGGACCGTCTCGCCACGCCGGACCGGCCCTCCCGGACCGTGCGCCTCGACTGCGCCTTCGTCCACCGCACGTCGTGCGGCTGCCCCGAACAGCACCCGAAGTCCGAGAGAGGAACCGCCTCGTGATCGTCGTCGCCGGTGAGGCCCTGATCGACCTGGTACCGCAGGGCACGGGCGCCCTCGCGGACCTGAAGCCGGCGCTCGGCGGCGGTCCCTACAACACGGCCGTGGCCCTCGGCCGCCTCGGCTCCCCCACCGCCTTCTGCTCCCGCACCTCCCACGACGCCTTCGGCACGGCCCTGCTGGACGGGCTGCGACGGGCGGGCGTGGACGTGTCGGGCGTGCAGCGCGGGCCCGAGCCGACGACCCTCGCGGTCGCCACCCTCGACGCGAACGGCTCGGCCTCCTACTCGTTCTACGTCGACGGCACCGCCGACCGCCTGTTCGCGGCTCCGGACGCGCTGCCCGCCGGAACCCGCGCGGTGTCCTTCGGTACCTGTTCGCTGGTGCTGGAGCCCGGTGCGAGCGCGTACGAGAAGCTGATGCGGACCGCCGCCGCACAGGGCGTGTTCACGGCCCTCGACCCGAACATCCGGCCGGGGCTGATCCCGGACCCGGACGCCTACCGGGCCAGGTTCAGGAGCTGGCTGCCGTCGGTGTCGCTGCTGAAGCTCTCCGCGGAGGACGCGGAATGGCTGGGCGACGCCCCGCACGAATGGCTGGCCGCGGGCCCCTCGGCCGTCGTGGTCACGCACGGCGGCGACGGGCTCACCGTCCTCACCCGGGACGGCGCGGAGTACTCCGTGCCGGGCGAGAAGGTCGACGTCGTCGACACGATCGGGGCCGGCGACACCGTGAACGCGGCCCTGCTGCACGGACTCACAGCCCAGAACGCCCTGTCCGCCGAGGCACTCGCGGCGCTGGGCGCCGACGGCTGGACACGGCTGCTGCGGTTCGCGGCCCGCGCGGCGGCGATCACCTGCTCCCGGGCCGGGGCGGAGCCGCCGTACGCGCATGAGCTGGAGGGCTGATACCGCCAGCCGGAGGTCATCGAAGGGCGGGGCCGGCGTGCGCCCGCGGGGCGGAGGGGCCGGTCAGCGGGCGGTTTCCACGGCCCGCAGGGCTCCGGGGCGGCGGCCGCTGAGGCTGTCCAGGGCGGCGGCCGTCGCTTCGTCGGCGGGCAGGTGCACGATCACCCGCTGGCCGTCGTCGGGCAGCGCGAGCGTCTCGTGCAGCAGCCGCAGCGGACCGGCCTGCGGATGCTCGACCTGCTGGGAACCGACCTGGCGCGGTGTCACGGCCAGGTCGACGTACCGGCCGGTGAACTCCGCCCCCGCGGTCACCGTCAGCTCCTCCGCCAGTTCGGCGACGTACGGATCGCGCAGGGGCACGTCGTGCCGGAGCCGGGCAACCAGGTCGTCGGCGACCCGCTCCCAGTCGGGGTAGGCGGTGCGGGCACGGGCGTCGGTGAACACGTACCGGACCAGGTTGGGGCGTTCCGCGTCGAGCAGTCCGATCGGACCGAACAGCCGCGCGTAGCCGGTGGTGTGGGCGATGACGTCGCCGATCCAGTTGAGCACCACGGCCGGCGCGGGCTCCAGGTGGTCCAGGACGGCCCGTACGGTCGGGCGCGCCGCGCGGCTGAGCGGCGGGGCCGCGGCGCAGACCAGCGGATCGCCGCCGTCCGCCTCCTTGACCAGCCGGCGCAGCAGCAGGCGGTCCCTGAGCGTCAGGTTCAGCGCGTCGGCGAGGGCCCCGAGCACCTGCGCGGACGGGTTGCGGTCCCGGCCCTGTTCGAGCCGCGTGAGGTATTCGACGCTGATGCCGGCGAGCGTGGCCAGTTCGGCGCGGCGCAGCCCCGGGGTACGGCGACGGGGTCCGGCGGGCAGCCCGACCTCGGCGGGGGTGACTGCTTCGCGCCAGGTGCGCAGATAGGTGCCCAGCTCGTTGTCGCTCACGCCGTCGAACGTACCAACGGCCGCGCGCCACAGGGTGTCCCTGCGACTACCAGGCTCGAGCCGGTCTCCCTCGCCGGGCGCCGGACCCGCAGGGTGGAGGGCATGACGAATGACACCGCTGCCGCTGCCACCGCCCTGCCGCTCGCCCCGGGCGACTGGGCCCTCGACCCGCTGCACTCCGCCGTGAACTTCACCATCCGCCACCTCGGCATCGCCAAGGTGCGCGGGCGCTTCGCCTCGGTGCGGGCCGAGCTGTACGTCGGTGAGACCGCCGCGGACGTCCGGGTGTCCGCCTCCGTCGACCTGGCCTCGATCGACACCGGGAACCCCGACCGCGACGCACACGTGCGGGCGTCGGATCTGCTGGACGTCGAGAAGCGCCCGACGATGACGTACCGCTCGACCCGGGTGTACGGCGAGGGCGAGGACTGGACGATGGAGGGTGAGCTGACGATCGGCGACGTGACCCGGCCGGTGTCGCTCGCCGTGGAGTTCGGCGGACTGGTCGACGTGCCGATGAACGGCGCTCGGCATGCCGGGTTCGAGGCTACGGGCGAGATCCGGCGCACCGACTTCGGCCTGGACTTCGCGCCCGGTCTGCTCGGGGACGTGGTGAAGATCCAGCTCGACATGCAGTTCGTGGAGCCGAAGGCCGACTGACGGGGACTGATACGCCGCGCGCCCCACGGCAGGTCCCGTGGGGCGCGCGGCGTTCTGCGGTCAGGCCTTGGCCGACCTGGTCGTCTTCTTCGCGGCCGCCTTGGTGGCGGTCTTCGTGGCCGCCTTGGTGGCCGTCTTGGCGACGGTCTTGGCGACTGCCTTCGTGGCCGTCTTCTTCGCTGCCGTCTTCTGCGCCGCCGTCTTCCTGCGCGCCGCGGGCACGGGGGCGTCGCTGATCCGGTCGGCGCCGAGGATCTCCCGCAGGAACTTGCCGGTGTGGCTGGCGGGCACCCCGGCGACCTCCTCCGGTGTGCCCTCGGCGACCACGAGTCCGCCGCCCGCGCCGCCCTCGGGGCCCATGTCGACAATCCAGTCGGCGGTCTTGATCACGTCGAGGTTGTGCTCGATGACGATGACCGTGTTGCCCTTGTCGACCAGGCCGCCCAGGACCTTCAGCAGCTTGCTGATGTCCTCGAAGTGCAGACCGGTGGTCGGCTCGTCCAGGACGTAGACCGTGCGGCCGGTGGACCTCTTCTGCAGCTCGCTGGCGAGCTTCACGCGCTGCGCCTCGCCACCGGACAGGGTGGTCGCGGACTGGCCGAGCCGGACGTAGCCGAGGCCGACGTCGTTGAGCGTCC
This sequence comes from Streptomyces sp. TRM68416, assembly GCF_014596915.1. Taxonomy (GTDB): domain Bacteria; phylum Actinomycetota; class Actinomycetes; order Streptomycetales; family Streptomycetaceae; genus Streptomyces. The sequence continues at coordinate 49,473 of NZ_JACVWU010000039.1, read as the reverse complement.
TGAGATGGCGGGAGATCGCGGGCACCGCCTCGAAGAAGTTCATCGCCTCCTCGATCGGCATGTTCAGGACCTCGGCGATGGACTTGCCCTTGTAGTGGACCTCCAGCGTCTCCCGGTTGTAGCGGGCGCCGTGGCAGACCTCGCACGGGACGTAGACGTCCGGGAGGAAGTTCATCTCGATCTTGATGGTGCCGTCGCCCGCGCAGTTCTCGCAGCGGCCGCCCTTGACATTGAAGGAGAAGCGGCCGGGCATGTATCCGCGGACCTTCGCCTCGGTGGTCTCGGCGAACAGCTTGCGGATGTGGTCGAAGACGCCGGTGTACGTCGCCGGGTTGGACCGCGGGGTGCGGCCGATGGGCGACTGGTCGACGTGCACGACCTTGTCGACGAGGTCGTCGCCGTCCACACGCGTGTGCCGTCCCGGAACGCTGCGGGCGCCGTTCAGCTCGCGCGCCAGGTGCGTGTACAGGATGTCGTTGACCAGGGTGGACTTGCCCGAGCCCGAGACGCCGGTGACCGCGGTGAACACACCCAGGGGGAAGGACACGTCGATGTCCTGGAGGTTGTTCTCGCGGGCGCCGTGCACCGTGAGCTGCCGGGCGGGGTCCCGCGGGCGGCGGATGTCGGGCAGCGGGATGGCCTTGCGGCCGGACAGGTACTGCCCGGTCTGCGACTCGGTGTTGGCGAGCAGTTCCTTCAGGGAGCCGCTGTGCACGACCTTGCCGCCGTGCTCGCCCGCGCCGGGGCCGATGTCCACGATCCAGTCGGCGACCTTGATGGTGTCCTCGTCGTGCTCGACGACGATGAGCGTGTTGCCCATGTCGCGCAGCCGGACCAGGGTCTCGATCAGCCGGTGGTTGTCACGCTGGTGCAGACCGATGGACGGTTCGTCGAGGACGTAGAGGACACCGACGAGACCGGAGCCGATCTGGGTGGCCAGGCGGATGCGCTGGGCCTCGCCGCCGGAGAGCGTGCCGGCCGCGCGGTTGAGCGAGAGGTAGTCCAGGCCGACGTCGACCAGGAACCGCAGCCGCTCGTTGACCTCCTTCAGCACCCGTTCGGCGATCTTCTTGTCACGGGCGTTGAGCTTCAGCTCGCCCAGGAAGTCCGCGCAGTCGCTGATGGACATCGCGGAGACCTCGGCGATCGACTTCCCCATGATCGTGACCGCGAGGACGATCGGCTTCAGGCGCGTGCCCTCGCAGGTGGGGCAGGGCACCTCGCGCATGTAGCCCTCGAAGCGCTCACGGCTGGCGTCGGACTCGGCCTCGCTGTGCCGACGCTTGACGAAGGGGACGGCGCCCTCGAAGGGGGTCGTGTACACGCGCTCGCGGCCGTACCGGTTGCGGTAGCGGACCTCGATCTGCGTCTTGTGGCCGTGGAGCAGGGCCTTCTTGGCGCGCTGCGGCAGACCGGCGAAGGGGATGTCCGTCCGGAAGCCCAGGGCGTCCGCGAGAGCGCCGATCAGGCGGCCGAAGTAGTCCTTGGTGTGGCCGTGCGACCAGGGGTGGATGGCGCCCTCGTCGAGGCTCTTGTCCTCGTCGGGCACGATCAGCTCGGGGTCGACCTCCATGCGCGTGCCGATGCCGGTGCACTCGGGGCAGGCGCCGAAGGGCGAGTTGAAGGAGAAGGAGCGCGGCTCCAACTCCTCGAAGGACAGGTCGTCGTAGGCGCAGTACAGGTGCTCCGAGTACATGCGCTCGCGCTCGGGGTCGTCCTCGGGGAGGTCGACGAAGTCGAGCACGACCATGCCGCCGGACAGGCCGAGGGCGGTCTCGACGGAGTCGGTGAGGCGGCGCTTGGCGGAGTCCTTCACCGTGAGGCGGTCGACGACCACCTCGATGGTGTGCTTCTCCTGCTTCTTCAGCGTGGGCGGGTTGGAGAGCTGGACCGTCTCGCCGTCCACCCGCGCGCGGGAGTAGCCCTTGGTCTGGAGGTCGGCGAAGAGGTCGACGAACTCGCCCTTGCGCTCGCGCACCAGCGGCGACAGCACCTGGAAGCGGCTGCCCTCCGGCAGCTCCAGGACCTTGTCGACGATGGCCTGCGGCGACTGGCGGGAGATCGGGCGGCCGCACTCGGGACAGTGCGGCTTGCCGATGCGCGCGAAGAGCAGGCGCAGGTAGTCGTAGACCTCGGTGATGGTGCCGACCGTGGAGCGCGGGTTGCGCGAGGTGGACTTCTGGTCGATGGAGACCGCCGGTGACAGGCCCTCGATGAAGTCGACGTCCGGCTTGTCCATCTGGCCGAGGAACTGACGGGCGTACGAGGAGAGCGACTCCACGTAGCGCCGCTGGCCCTCGGCGAAGATCGTGTCGAAGGCCAGCGAGGACTTGCCCGACCCCGACAGGCCCGTGAAGACGATGAGCGAGTCGCGCGGGAGGTCGAGCGAGACGTTCTTCAGGTTGTGCTCGCGCGCTCCACGGACAATGAGACGGTCGGCCACGCCGGTCCGCACCTTTCTTGAGAGAAGTGACAGGGGCGAGGCCCCCGTCTTCCTCAGACTAGGGGGAGCCACTGACAACGCCGGTCGGATTCCCGGATGCATAACAATCCCCGGCCATCCAGCATGCCCGACGCCACGTCCGACCATATAGCACGTGCATTCGATTTACGGCACTACTTCACCACCTTCACCCGAAGGGGTGGCGGGACTAGGGTCAGCAGCATGATTGATCACGCTCATGACCTGGCCTCTGTACGTGACGCGACGGACCGACTGCTCGCCGCGGTCGCCAAACTGGACAACGCCTCGGTCGCCGAGCCGTCACGGCTCCCCGGCTGGACCCGCGGCCATGTGCTCGCCCACCTCGCCCGCAACGCCGACGCCCTGGTGAACGTGTTCGAGGGGCGCCCCATGTACGTCTCCGCCGAGGCCCGCGACGGCGACATCGAGCGGGACGCCCCGCGCCCGCTGGACGTCCAGCTCGCCGACGTGCGCGAGAGCGCGGCCCGCCTCCAGGAGGCCGCGGACGCGCCCGCGGACTGGTCGCGCACGGTGGAGTTGCGCAACGGCGTCACCGACGTGGCGGCCCGGGTGCCGTTCCGGCGGTGGGTCGAGGTGGAGCTGCACCACGTGGACCTCGGGATCGGGTACGAGCTGGAGGATCTTTCGGAGGAGTTCACGCAGCGCGAGATCAACTTCCTGACGGACCGATTCCGGGGCCACCCCGAGCTGCCCGCCGTCATGATCGTGGAGGACGACGGTCGCCAGATCCCGACCGGTGGCCATGAGGGAGACCCCATCACCGTCAGCGGCCGCCAGGCCGACCTGCTCGGCTGGCTCTGCGGCCGGCGCGACGGATCCGCCCTGACCGCAGTCGGCGGCCCGCTCCCGAAGCTCCCCCCGCTATAGGCTGCCACCATGACGTACAGCGGACAGGTGACGGTCGGCGGCCCGGCGGACGTGCACGAGCTCAAGGACCTGATGATCACCAAGATCGCGGTCGGTCCCATGGACAACAACTGCTATCTGCTGCGCTGCCGGGCCACCGACGAGCAACTGCTGATCGACGCGGCCAACGACGGGGACACCCTGCTCGGCATGATCGGCGACGACGGCATCGCGTCCGTCGTCACCACCCACCAGCACGGCGACCACTGGCAGGCCCTCGACCAGGTCGTCGCGGCCACACGCGCGCGTACCTACGCCGGCCGCGCCGACGCCGAGGGCATCCCCGTGCCGACCGACGTCCTCGTCGACGACGGCGACGTCATCCGGGTGGGGCGCGTCGAACTCACCGCACGCCACCTGGTCGGCCACACCCCGGGCTCGATCGCCCTCGTCTACGACGACCCGCACGGGCATCCGCATGTGTTCACCGGGGACTGCCTGTTCCCGGGCGGCGTGGGCAACACCCGCAAGGATCCGGAGGCGTTCGCCAGTCTGATCCATGACGTCGAGACGAAGATCTTCGACGTGCTGCCGGACGAGACCTGGGTCTACCCGGGACACGGCAACGACACGACGCTGGGCGCGGAGCGGCCGCATCTGCCGGAGTGGCACGCGCGGGGGTGGTGAACGAGGGGGTGCGCGCCGGGCGCGCACCCCTGCCCACGCGCCGGGCTCGCACTCCCATGCGCACGCCCGGCGCGGATCCTCTTCCGTACGCCCGGCGCGGAGCCGTTTCTGCCCGCCCGGCGCGCGCCACTCTTGAGCGCCCGCGCAGGGCGCCCGCCAGGGGCGCCCACCGCAGCTGGTCCACACGCAGCCCGGCGCGCGCCCCGCGCCCACTCCCCCGCACGCGCCGGAGCGTTCCGCGGTCCACGCGCCCCGTGTGAACCCTTCGCACGCACCGGCGTCATGCGCGCGCTCCCGGCGCATGTCGTTGCGCAGTCAACTGGAAGCAGCCCGCACAGGAAGACGGCTCCTGCGCGGTACGGGCCGCCGGTCTCCTCATCCCCGCCCTCGACCGGCGGCCCGGGCGCTCGAGCGACGCGCCCCCACGGCGGCCACACGACGGCCACGCGGCAGCCCCGGCGGCTGGACCCGGCGCGCGCCCGCCCCGCGCGCCGGTAAGGAGCGCGCGCCACGGACGGCGCCCCTTACCTCCGCCGGTACTCCTGCCGCTGCTCCCCGGCCCTACACCTCGCCCCGCGCCGCGCCCACCAGTGCCGCAACCCGCTCGACCCCGAAGACGTATCCCTGTACGCCGCACCCCGCGATGACCCCGTCGGCGCGCAGCGAGACGTAGGAGTGGTGGCGGAAGGACTCGCGCTGGTGGATGTTGGAGATGTGGACCTCCAACACCGGCATGCCGTCGCAGGTGTTGAGCGCGTCCAGGATGGCGACGGACGTGTGCGAGTACGCGCCGGGGTTGATGACGATCCCGCAGTGGTTCAGCCGCGCCTCGTGGATCCAGTCGACCAGTTGGCCCTCGTGGTTGGACTGGCGCAGGTCCACCGTGCCGCCGTGCGCGGCCGCCGCCTTGGCGCACATCGCCTCGACGTCGGCGAGGGTGTCGGAGCCGTAGATCTCGGGCTGGCGCTGGCCGAGGAGGTTCAGGTTGGGGCCGTTGAGGATCATGATCGGGGCGTTGGCCAGGGTGCGGGGCACGGTTCCTCCGGTCCGTTCGAGGTGGCGCGGCCCGGGGAGGGCCGCTGCTCAGACCCGGTTTATCACGGTGCGCGGGCGCTGCGACGGCCCCTACGCTGCCGGGCATGACGACGATCTCGTACCCGCCCAAGCCGTCGCCCGGCGACCGCATAGCCGTCATCTCACCCGGTGCGGGCCTGCCCGGACTCTTCCCCCGCCCCTTCGAACTGGGCCTGGAACGGCTGCGCAAGGAGTACGGCCTCGAACCGGTCGAGTACCCGACGACCCGCACGATGGGCGCGACTCCCCAGGACCGGGCCGCCGACGTCAACGCCGCCTTCGCCGACCCGGACGTCAAGGTGGTCATGGCCTCGATCGGCGGCGACGACCAGCTCACCGTGCTGCCTTTCCTGGACCGTGAGTTGATCCGCGCGAACCCGAAGCCGTTCTTCGGGATGAGCGACAACACGAACCTGCTCGCCTATCTGTACAACACAGGGATCGTCGGCTATCACGGTGCGACCGTGATGACCGCCCTCGGGCGCCCGGTGGCCATGGACGCGCTGACCCAGGACTCCCTGCGGGCGGCGCTGTTCACCTCCGGCGAGTACGAACTCAGGCCCGCCGAGCGCTGGAACGACGTCGACCGGGACTGGGCGGACCCCGCCACCTTCGAGGCCGAACCGCCGAGCCGGCCCGGCACGGGCTGGACCTGGACGAACGCCGACCGGGTGGTGGAGGGCCGCAGTTGGGGCGGGTGCCTGGAGATCCTCGGGTGGCTGCTGATGGCCGACCGGGAGATCGCGCACGACCTCTCGCGGTACGACGGCGGAGTGCTGCTGCTGGAGACCTCGGAAGAGCTGCCGAGTTCCGAGGAGGTCTTCCGCACCCTGCGGAACATGGGCGAACGCGGGCTCCTCCAGCGTTTCTCCGCGCTGCTGATGGGCCGGCCGAAGACCTGGACGTCGAGCGCCCCAACAGCCCGGAGGAGGCCGACCGTTACGCCGCCGGACAGCGCGAGGCGGTCCTGCGCGCGATGCGGGCGTACGCCCCCGACACCCCGATCGTCTTCGACGTGGACTTCGGTCACACCAGCCCGCAGCTGGTCATCCCCTACGGCGGTCTCGTACGGGTCGACGGCCCGGCCCGGCGCATCACCGTCACGTACTGACGCGGAACCTCCGCCTCCACGCGCCCCGTAACCCGCGGTCACGGTGGGTGGTTGACGCGGCATGCACGACGTACGCACCGTAAGGGCACCCTCCATGCTGCGGCTCGCGACCGCCTCGCTCGCCGGGACGGCCATCGAGTTCTACGACTTCTTCGTCTACGGGACCGCGGCGGCGCTGATTCTGGGGCCGCTGTTCTTTCCCACGTTCTCACCGGTGGCGGGGACGCTGGCCGCGTTCGGGACGTTCGCGGTCGGGTTCGTGGCGCGGCCGCTCGGCTCGGTGCTGTTCGGGCACATCGGGGACCGGCTCGGACGCCGGCCGGTCCTCGTCGTCTCGCTGCTGCTGACGGGTGCCGCCACCGTCGCGGTCGGCTGTGTGCCGACGTACGACACGATCGGGGTGGCCGCCCCCGTGCTGCTGCTCGTCCTGCGGTTCCTGCAGGGCCTCGGGCTCGGCGGGGAGTGGGGCGGGGCCGTGCTGCTGACCGCCGAGCACGCGCCCGCCGAGCGGCGGGGGCTGTGGACGAGCTTTCCGCAGATGGGGCCCGCGGTCGGCTTCCTGCTCGCGAACGGCGTGACCCTGGCGCTGGCGGCGATGCTGTCCGAGGCGCAGTTCGCGCAGTGGGGGTGGCGGGTGCCGTTCTGGGCGGCGGGCGTGCTGGCCGTGGCGGGGCTGTGGCTGCGGTCGTCGCTCGCCGAGAGTCCCCGGTTCCTGGAAATCGACGACCACGCGCGCGTGCCGCTCGCCGAGGTGGTGCGCGACCACTGGCGGCTCGTCCTGCTGACCGCCGGTGCGCTCGCGATCGGGTATGCGATCTTCTACGCCGTGACGACCTGGTCGCTGGCGTACGCGACGGAGCGCCTCGGGGTGAGCCGTACGGTGATGCTGGTCTGCATCATGGGCTCGGTGCTGGTGAAGGGGTCGCTCACCCCGTTCGCGGCGCTGCTCGGGGACCGGTACGGGCGGCGGCCGTTGTGTCTGGCCGGCTGTGCGGCGGCCGCGGTGTGGATGTTCCCGATGGTCTCCCTCCTGGCCACGGGTGTGCCGCTGCTGATGTTCGTCGGCTTCCTGGGCGCGATGGTCGCGTTCATCACGATGTTCGCCGTCATCGCCGCGTACCTGCCGGAGCTGTACGAGCCGCGGGTGCGGTGCACGGGTGCCGCGGTCGGCTACAACCTCGGCGGGGTGCTCGGCGGCGCGCTCACGCCGATCGCGGCGACCGCGCTCGCCGAGCAGGGCGGCCGGGTGCCGTGGGGCGTGGGGGCGTATCTGACGGGCATCGCGCTGCTCAGCCTGGGGTGCTTCGCGCTGCTGCCGGAGACGCGCCCGGCGCGGGCGGTGGCGCCGGTCAAGGATTGATCGCGAGTTCCAGGTACGCGGCGAGCAGCACCAGGTGCACGCCTCCCTGGAGGAGCGTGGCCCGGCCCGGAACCACCGTCAGGGAGCTCACCACGACGGTCAGGGCGAGCAGCACCAGGTGGGTGGGCCGAGGCCGGGGCGGGCGCGAGGTTGAGGCTGGTCTGCACGCGGTCGCGGCGGGCGGACCGCAGCGCGGCGCGATCGTCAGGGCCAGACCCAGCAGGCCCGGGCTGATCAGGGCGGTGCGGTGCGGGCTACTTGAGGTCGCGTGCGTCCAGCAGGTCGCAGTTGGTGAAGCGTGGCTCCTGGGTGCACAGGGCCATCAGCTGCTCCGACAGCTTGGTCGTCTCCGGGTTCTCGTTGTTGCGCATGGCTTCCTCGTACGACGCGAACTCGATCACGGCGAGGTAGCGTCCCGGCGTGTCCCGGTCCTTCAGCAGGATGCGGTGCTGGGGCCCGCCCTCCTGCCCCGCCGTGCGCCGACTCGCGTCTTCGAGCAGTTGCTCCATTTCGTCGAGCCGCTCGGTTGTGAAGTCGATGATCTGTACGAACTTCATGTCTGCCTCCGACGGCCGGGGCGCCCCCGGGCCGGGGAACGCGTACAGGACCAAGCAAGCACCGGGAGCGGTGCTCGGCAATTCGCCGAGCACCGCTCCCGGTGATGGTTGTTCCTACGCCCGGAGCCGTCAGGCCTTGATGTCGTCCTTCGGAGCGCCTTCGCTCTCGCTCTGCGCCGTCTCGGCCGCCGCCTGCTTCTTGGCGGCCCACAGACTGGTGACCGTGGTGATGATCAGGACCGAGCAGATCACGCCGAGGGAGACCGGGATGCTGATCTCCGGGACATGCACCCCCGACTCGTGCAGCGCGTGCAGCACCAGCTTGACGCCGATGAAGCCGAGGATGATCGACAGGCCGTAGCTGAGGTGGATGAGCTTCTTCAGCAGGCCGCCGATGAGGAAGTACAGCTGCCGCAGCCCCATCAGCGCGAAGGCGTTGGCGGTGAAGACGATGTACGGGTCCTGGGTCAGGCCGAAGATTGCGGGGATGGAGTCGAGCGCGAACAGGACGTCGGTGGAGCCGATCGCGAGCATCACGACGAGCATCGGGGTCATGACCCGCTTGCCGTTCTGCTGGATCCACAGCTTGGTGCCGTGGTAGCGGTCGGCGACACCGAAGCGGCGCTCGGCCGCCTTGAGGAGCCTGTTCTCCTCGAACTCCTCGTCCGCCTCCTCGGCCCGGGCCTCCTGGATGAGCTTCCAGGCGGTCCAGATCAGGAAGGCCCCGAAGATGTAGAAGACCCACGAGAAGCTCGCGATGATCGCGGCTCCGGCGGCGATGAAGATCGCGCGCAGCACCAGGGCGATCAGCACGCCGATGAGGAGCACTCGCTGCTGGTACTGCGAGGGCACCGCGAACTTCGCCATGATCAGGACGAAGACGAAGAGGTTGTCGACGCTCAGCGACTTCTCGGTGATGTAGCCGGCGAAGAACTCGCCGGCGGGCTGTCCGCCGCCGAAGAACAGCAGGCCGAGCCCGAAGAGGGCCGCCAAGACGATCCAGACGACCGTCCAGGTCCCGGCTTCCTTGATGGACACGTCGTGCGGCTTGCGGCCGATGAAGAAGTCGACCGCGATCAGGGCGGCAAGGCCCACGACCGTCAGGACCCACAGGGTCACGGAAACATCCACTGCGCCTCCGGCAGTACGTAACGGCAAATGTCAGCGTCGTCGCTGCCGGAGGTCTCTTCCACCCGCGCACGGGCCGACGCCCCGGGATCCGACCGGATCCGTATTGACGGGTACGCCGCAGTAGACAGGGAGTACTCCCCTCCGCACGGAAGAGAGTACCCAATCACCAAGGATTGGTAAAGAGGGAAGCAAAAGAAAAGGCAAAAGCCAAGGTCAGAGGACTTTACATATGCTTGGTAAAGGTCTTGACGGTCAGCGGTTCCAGGCGCGGCGGGCCGCGGCGACCTGCGCGAGCACCTGCTGGAGCACTTGACTGCCGGGCGGCACGAGCGGGGGCTCGTACGTCCAGGCGTGCCCCACCCAGGGGTCGGCGAGATGGTCCGAGGGCACCGGGGTGAGTCGCAGCAGCGAACGCCACAACGGGTCCAGCAACGGGCCGTAGGCGGAGGCATCCTCCCGGTCGGCGACCATCATCAGGTGGACGCCGACGGCCGGGCCCTCGTCGGCGAGGTAGCGCAGCTGGTTCACCGCCCGGTCGTCGAAGCCGTGCGGGAAGTCATTGACGATCACCAGTTGCTCGGAGGTGTCGAAGCCTGGCGGCAGGGACTCCGAGGCGCCACCGCGCACGGCCATCTGCACCAGGTCGACGCGCTGCGTGAGTCGGCCGAGAACGTCCGTCACCCCGGCCGCCCCCGCCGCAGGCGGAGCCGCGAGCACGCCGGACTGCGCCAGCGGAGCGAGCGCCTGCGCCCCGGCCCCGGCCGGGTCGATGACGTGGACCGTGAAGTCGCCGGCCGGGTGGACGGCGAGCAGCCGGGCCGCGTGCGACACGGCTGTCTCCAGCGCGAGGCGGCGCAGGTCGTAGGAGTCGGCGAAGTCGCCGTCGAGGGACGCGGACGGTCCGCTGTCGATCCACAGGCCACGCTCCAGCGGCAGCCGGACCAGCATGGGGATGCGCAGCGGATCGCTCTCGGGCAGGTGCAGGTCGCCCAGGCGCAGCGCCATGGGCGTCTCCATGGGCACGCGGTACGCCTGCCAGACGGGACTGTCCCAGCGCGCGTACGCGTACGGCAGCGCGGGCTCGACGACCTCGGACTCGGCGGTGAGCTGGGCGAGGTCCCGGTCGAGCGTCGCCCTGGCCTGGTCGACGAGCTGGGCGTGCTTGGTCTGGGCCGCCTCGCGCGCGGCGTCGCCCTGGCCGCCGATCCGGCTGCGCGGGTCGGACAGGACCTGGTCGAGCTCCTTGTCCCTGCGCGAGTCGGCGAAGTCGACGGCGCTGCGGTAGGCGGCCGTCGTCCGGGCCAGGTCCTCGAACATGCCCCAGACCTGGTTGTACAGCCGCTCGTCCATGGACCAGCCGGTGGCGTCCCCCGCGACGGGCTGCCCGGGCTGCCCCGGCCGGGCCGGGGACGCGGGCGGGGCGGGCGGTGGCGGCGTGGTGTTGCGCCGCCGGGGGTGGCTGTAGTCGATCGGGCCGCCTGCGGGGGCGGCGGGCGGGTCGGACGGCGTTCCCGGATGTCCGGCCTGCGGGGTTCCGGCGGCGGGGGTGCCCTGGCCGCCGTAGGGCGAACCGGCGGTCGGCGGTACGGCGCCCTGCGTGCCGTAGGGGGAGATCTGGCCCGGGGTGCCCTGGGGCGTCGGGCCGGTCTGGTCCGGGCCGGGTGCGGCCGGTTGGCGTGAGCGGTCGGTGTCCGCCGTGCGTGGCGGCGCGGCGACCGAGCGGGCCAGGCCCTGGGCCACCGCTTCGTTGATGCCGTTGGCGAGCAGCCCCGCCTCGGGCAGGTTCTGGTCGGCGAGGAGCTCGGCGAGCCCGCCCGCGTAGCCCTGGCCGATGGCGCGCACCTTCCAGGCGCCCTGTCGGCGGTAGAGCTCCACGGCCACGACGGCGGACTCGGCGTCGAGGCCGGTGATGGTGTAGCTCGCCACCTCGGTGCCGTCGAGGCCGGTGACCGCGACGAAGGGGGCGGCGACCGCGCCGAAGCGGACCGGGCCGCCCGCTCCGGTGGGCAGGGCGAGCAGCACGCTGACCCGGTGCACGGCCGCCGGCACGGCATCCAGGTCCACCGCGAGGCGATGGTCGGCGGCCGCCTGCCGGGAGACCTCCAGTCCCGGCAGGGTGGGTGCGCCCGGGTGGGCCACCCACTCCGTGCCGTGGACCTTGCCGTCCTCGTCGCTGAGCGTGGCGCCCGCCACGACCGGCGTGCCGGCCGAGACCCGGATCTCGAGACGGGACTGGGAGAGCGGGTGGTTCTGTCCCCGCACCAGCTCGGCCGTCATCGCCTTCTCCCCCTGAGTACCTGTGTCGCCGTGTTCGTTTGTCGTGTCGTGCGCTGCTCGCCCGCGGGCCTTACAGGTGCGGCAGGATCGCCGGCATCAGGTCCTGGAAGGTCCGGCCGTTGGCCGGGGTGCCGATGGCGGTCATCGTCCAGCCCGGGCCGTTGCGGTGGACCTTGGCCATGATCTGGGCGGTGTAGGCGCCGCCGCCCGCGAGCGTGTAGCGGGCCAGCTCCTGGCCGTTGGTCTCGTCGACCAGGCGGCAGAAGGCGTTCTGCACTTCCTGGAAGGTCTGGCCCGTGAAGGAGTTCACGGTGAAGACGATCTGGTCGATGTGGACCGGGATGCGGGCCAGGTCGACGAGGATCGCCTCGTCGTCGCCGCCCTGGCCGACACCGCCGACCAGGTTGTCACCGGTGTGACGGACCGAGCCGTCGTCGCTCACCAGGTGGCGGAAGAAGACGACGTCGACCGGCTGCTTGTCGGCGAACAGCACGGCGGAGGCGTCGAGGTCGACCTCCCGCGTGCGCGAGCCGAACAGGCCGCGCCGGGGGGCCGCCTGCCAGCCGAGACCCATGCGCACCGCGGTCAGGCTGCCGCCGTCGTTCTTCTGCAGACTGATGGCCTGACCCTTGGTCATGTTGACGGTCACGCGCTGATTCCCCTCTCGAACTTCCCCTGTTGCCGCGGTGTCCGCGGATGACGAGAACCCTACGCAGGGGCACCGACAGTGACGTACCCCGGTCCGCACTTTGTGTCGGTCTTGCAACACAGTATGTAGAACGCCGAGGTCACCACGGCCGTGCCGGACACCGGCCCCCGGGAGCGGGGACCGGCGCCACTGGCCCTGTCAGGCCAGTCCCGCCTCCTTCATCTGGCGCAGTTCCTTCTTCATCTCGGAGACCTCGTCGCGCAGCCGGGCCGCGATCTCGAACTGGAGGTCAGCGGCGGCGGCGCGCATGCGCGCGGTCATCTCCTCGATCTGCTCGGCGAGTTCGGCCGCGGGCCGGTCCGTCGGCACGGTCCCGCCGGACTTGCCCTTGGCCTTGGTCGCGCCCGCGGCCTTGGCCGCCTTGCCGCCGAGGGCGGGCACGGGGGCCTTGGCGCCCTTACCGTCCTTCGCCGTGCGATAGCCGGAGCCGAGCAACTGTTCGGTGTCGACGTCCTCGCGGGCGATCTGGGCGACGATGTCGTTGATCTTCTTGCGCAGCGGCTGGGGGTCGATGCCGTTCGCCTTGTTGTACGCGACCTGCTTCTCCCGGCGGCGGTTGGTCTCCTCGATGGCCTTCTCCATCGCCGGGGTGATCTTGTCGGCGTACATGTGGACCTGGCCGGAGACGTTGCGGGCGGCGCGGCCGATGGTCTGGATCAGGGAGGTCCCGGAGCGCAGGAAGCCCTCCTTGTCCGCGTCGAGGATGGCCACCAGGGAGACCTCGGGCAGGTCGAGTCCCTCGCGCAGGAGATTGATGCCGACCAGGACGTCGTACTCGCCCGCGCGTAGTTCGCGCAGCAGTTCGACGCGGCGCAGGGTGTCGACGTCGCTGTGCAGGTAGCGCACCTGGATGCCGAGTTCCAGGAAGTAGTCGGTGAGGTCCTCGGCCATCTTCTTGGTGAGCGTGGTGACGAGGACGCGCTCGTCCTTCTCGGTGCGCTTGCGGATCTCGTGCACCAGGTCGTCGATCTGGCCCTCGGTGGGCTTGACGACGACCTCGGGGTCGACCAGGCCGGTGGGGCGGATGATCTGCTCGACGGCGCCGTCGGAGCGCGAGAGCTCGTACTGGCCCGGAGTGGCCGACAGGTACACCGTCTGGCCGATGCGCTCCTGGAACTCCTCCCACTTCAGGGGGCGGTTGTCGAGGGCGGAGGGCAGCCGGAAGCCGTGGTCGACGAGCGTGCGCTTGCGGGAGGCGTCGCCCTCGTACATGGCGCCGATCTGCGGCACGGTGACGTGCGACTCGTCGATGACGAGCAGGAAGTCGTCCGGGAAGTAGTCGAGCAGGGTGTTGGGCGGGGAGCCGGGCAGGCGGCCGTCGAAGTGCATCGAGTAGTTCTCGACGCCGGAGCAGGTGCCGATCTGCCGGAGCATCTCGATGTCGTACGTGGTCCGCATGCGCAGGCGCTGGGCCTCCAGGAGCTTGCCCTGCTGCTCCAGCTCGGCCAGGCGCTCGCCCAGTTCCTTCTCGATGTCGTTGACGGCCCGCTCCATGCGCTCGGGTCCCGCGACGTAGTGGGAGGCCGGGAAGACGTACAGCTGCTGGTCGTCGCTGATGATCTCGCCGGTGACCGGGTGCAGCGTGGACAGCGCCTCGATCTCGTCGCCGAACATCTCGATGCGGACGGCCAGCTCCTCGTAGACCGGGAAGATCTCGATGGTGTCGCCGCGGACGCGGAAGGTGCCGCGGGTGAAGGCCATGTCGTTGCGCGTGTACTGGATGTCCACGAAGCGCCGCAGCAACTGGTCCCGGTCGATCTCCTCGCCGACCTTGAGGGGCACCATGCGGTCCACGTACTCCTGCGGTGTGCCGAGGCCGTAGATGCAGGAGACGGAGGCGACCACGACGACGTCACGGCGGGTGAGCAGCGAGTTGGTCGCGGAATGGCGCAGGCGCTCGACCTCCTCGTTGATGGAGGAGTCCTTCTCGATGTAGGTGTCCGACTGGGGGACGTACGCCTCGGGCTGGTAGTAGTCGTAGTACGAGACGAAGTACTCGACGGCGTTGTTCGGGAGGAGTTCCCGGAACTCGTTCGCCAGCTGGGCGGCCAGCGTCTTGTTCGGCGCCATCACGAGCGTGGGGCGCTGGAGCCGCTCGATCATCCACGCGGTGGTGGCGGACTTGCCGGTGCCGGTCGCGCCGAGCAGGACGACGTCCTTCTCACCGCCTTCGATGCGCCGGGCGAGCTCGGCGATGGCCTGCGGCTGGTCGCCGCTGGGCTGGTAGGGGCTGACGACCTCGAAGGGCGCCACCGTGCGTTCGATGCTGGAAACGGGCCGCATGGATCCACCGTACGGCCCCCCACTGACAATGCGGCCGACGCGGCCGGATCACCGGTTCTGCGGGGTGCGGGAGCCGTGGTGCTCGGGGCTGCGGGTGCGCAGCTGGGGGCGGCGGGCGGAGTGGGTCGCGGCGGTGTGGGCGGGGACGCCCGGCTTGTCGTCCACGGGGAGCCGCTCGGGGCGGCCCGCGACCATCAGCGGGTCGAACATCACGACGATGCTGGCGAGCAGCAGGAAGGCGAGCGGGCCGACCATCATCGGTGCGAGCAGGGCCGCGGGCGAGTCGCCCTCGGCGGGGACGCCCGTGCCGTGCAGGTGGACGCTGAGAGCCGCCATGCCGGTGTAGTGCATGCCGCTGACGGCGAGCCCCATGACGAGGCTCGCGCCCACGGTCCACAGGAAGCCCCTGACCTGCCCGGCGGCCCACAGGGCGGCGGTGGCCGCCACCATGGCTATGGCGACGGAGGCGGTGACGGTGACGGTGTTGTACTCCAGCCTGCCGTCGAGCCGCATGCCTGCCATGCCCAGGTAGTGCATGGAGGCGATGCCGAGGCCGGTGATGGTGCCGCCGGTGAACAGCGCCGCCCCTCTGGCGCCCCTGTAGCCGACGACGAAGATCCCGACGCCCACCATGACGATGGCGATGGCAAGGCTCGCGAAGGTCATCGGCTTGTCGTAGCGGATGGCGGTCTCCTCGACCGTGAACCCCATCATCGCGACGAAGTGCATGGTCCAGATGCCCGAGCCGATGGCCGCCGATCCGAGGGCGAGCCAGCCGGGGCGCCAGGGGCCGACGACGCCCCTCGCTCTGGCGGTGCAGCGCAGGCCCAGGGCACCACCGAGGCAGGCCATGAGGTAGGCCACCAGCGGTGTGACGAGGCCGTAGCTGAATCCGTCGACCGTGCCCTGCATGCGCGGCTGCCCTTCCGCCCTCTTGTGTCCGGGAATGTACTGAGATGCTCCCCCTCCCAGGACCGCCCGCGCGGTCAGGGCTGAGGCAGAGAGTATGACCCCCACCGGAATGGTCGAACGATTTTCCGGCAAAGAAACACGCCTCTGCCCCAGTTGTGCGGCACCAGTGAACGGACTTGGGCCACACCGTGCACTCCACGACCGCCCGGCCATCCCCTCCCGGCGGCACTCTGCTGCCACAGTTGTACTGTCCGTGACGCTCGACACGAGGAGTATGCATGCACGCGCGCGCTGTTGCCGCCATGGCCACCGCACTCCTGGGGACCGCCGCCTTCCTGCTGCCCACCTCCGACGCCGGGGCCGGCATCGCCGTCGAGCCTCCGACGGTCATCGCCCACCGGGGCGCCTCCGCCTACGCTCCCGAGAACACCCTGGCCGCCGTGGACAAGGCGGCGGAGCTCGGTGTCGACTGGATCGAGAACGACGTCCAGCGCACCAGGGACGGCGAACTGGTCGTCATCCACGACGACAATCTGAAGCGGACCACGGACGTCGAGGAGGTCTTCCCCGACCGGGCGCCCTGGAAGGTCAGGGACTTCACGGCGGCCGAGATCGCCCTTCTGGACGCGGGAAGCTGGTTCGGGCCCGCCTACGCGGGCGCGCGCGTGCCGACGCTGGAGCAGTACGTGGGCCGGGTCGAGCACCACCACCAGAAGCTGCTCCTGGAGATCAAGAACCCCGACCTCTACCCGGGCATCGAGCAGCAGACCCTGAAGGTGCTCGACAACGAGGGCTGGCTCGACCGGCAGCATGTGGCCGACCGGCTGATCGTGCAGAGCTTCAGCGCGGAGAGCCTGCGGACCGTCCACGACCTCGAACCGGGTGTCAAGACCGGGCTCCTCGGCACCCCGGACGTGTCGGACCTGCCCGGGTACGCCACCTTCGCCGACCAGATCAACCCCTCGTACGGCTCGCTCTCCACGAGCTACGTCGCCGCCGTGCACGCGTTCAGCGGACCGCACGGCAGGCCGCTGGAGGTCTTCACCTGGACCGTCAACGACGCGGACACCGCCCGGCTGGTCACCGGGTACGGCGTCGACGGCATCATCACCAACAAGCCCGACGTCGTACGGGACGCCGTGCACGGAGTGTGATCAGCGCCCGGGGCGCCCCAGCCTTCCTGCCGGCGCCCCGGGCGTTGTCAGTGGGCGGCCGTACGGTGGGGCGCATGGACAGCCACGGGCAGTACGAGCAGCAGGTCGTGTGGACCGTCGTCGGCACCGACATCGGTCCGCTGTTGCTGGCCGCGACCCACGAGGGTCTGGTCAACGTCGTGTTCCACGCCACCGACGCGGTGCGCGACAAGGCTCTGGAGCGGCTCGGGTCCCGGCTGGGCCGCGAGCCCGTCGAGGCACCCGGCTCGCCACTGCTCGCCGAGGCGATACGCCAGGTGAAGGCGTATTTCGCGGGCGAGCGGCACGACTTCGACCTGCCGCTGGACTGGTCGCTGATCTCGGGCTTCAACCGGCAGGTGCTGCGCGAGCTGGCGGCCGGTGTGCCGTACGGCTCGGTCGTCGGCTACGGCGACCTGGCCGGGCGGGTGGGCCAGCCCGGCGCCGCCCAGGCGGTCGGTACGGCGATGGGCGCCAATCCGCTGCCGGTCGTCGTGCCCTGCCACCGGGTCGTCGAGAGCGACGGCGGCATCGGCGGATTCGGCGGCGGTCTGGAGACCAAGCGGAAGCTGCTGGCCCTGGAGGGGGTCCTGCCCGAGCCGCTGTTCTGAGCACGGCGGCCGGCCGAACGGGGTGTCCACGCGCATGGACACCCGGCTCTCGTGGGCGTGCCTAGTCGTAGTGCCGGGCCTCGAAGACGTTGCCGTCGGGGTCGCGGAAGTAGAAGCTGCGCTTGGCCATGCCGCGGGCGCCGAAGGAGTCGAATCCGATGTCCGAGACGGGTACGGCGCTCTCCTCCAGGCGGGCGCGGAGCGCGTCGAAGTCGTCGCCCGGCAGCGCGATGCAGACGTGGTTGACCGGGTGTCCGGCGCTCTCCGCGGCGCCGGGGAGCATCTTCATGCGTTCGGCCATGGTCTGCGGCATGAGGTCGAGGATCGTCTCCTCGTTGAGCCGTACCGAGGGGAAGGGCACCTGGCCGGCGGCGAAGTCGGCGAGCCTGACGGGCTCCATGCCCAGCGTCTTCTCGTAGAACTCGGCCGAGCCGATCGGGTCGCGCACCCAGAGAACGACGTGGTCGAGACGTGCGGTGTGGTCGGTCATGCGTCCCAGGCTGGTGTCGTGCCCCACAGGCCGCAAGTGGTTTGACGGGCTGCCGCGCCCGCCAGGGATGGGAAGGAAGACCGACTGATCGACTGACAGGAGGCAGGCGCGTGGCGCTGGTGGTGTCGGAAGAGGTACGGGCGGCGATCGACGCGCGTCGGCCCGTGGTTGCCCTGGAGTCCACGATCATCGCGCACGGGCTGCCGCGCCCGCGCAATCTCCAGGTGGCGCTGGAGCTGGAGGACGTCGTACGCGGTGAGGGCGCCGTGCCGGCGACGATCGCCGTGCTGGACGGTGTGCCTCATGTCGGCCTGGACAAGGAGCAGTTGGAACGGATCGCGAACGAGGACGGGATCCGCAAGCTGGGGCACCGGGATCTGCCCCTCGCGGTGGCCTCGGGGGCGAGCGGGGCGACCACGGTGTCGGCGACGGCCCTGTTGGCGGCCCTGGCGGGCGTCCGGGTGTTCGCGACGGGCGGGCTCGGCGGGGTGCACCGGGAGTGGACGGTGACCCAGGACGAGTCGGCCGACCTCGGTCTGCTGGCCCGCACGCGGATCACGGTGGTGTGTGCGGGGGTGAAGTCGATCCTGGACGTGCCGGCGACGCTGCAGCGGCTGGAGACGCTGGGGGTCGCGGTGGCCGGATACGGCACCGACCGCTTCCCCGGCTTCTACCTGTCCGACTCGGGGCATCCGGTGGAGTGGACGCTGGAGTCGCCGGAGCAGGTGGCGCAGGTGATGCGGGCCCAGGACGAGCTGGCCGGGCCGGAGTCGGCGCTGATCGTCGCCAATCCGGTGCCGGAGGCCGAGCAGTTGGATCCGGAGCTGCACGCGCGTGTGCTCGCCGACGCGCTGCGCACGTGCGAGGCGGAGGGCGTCACCGGCCAGGCGGTCACGCCGTTCCTGCTGGACTACCTGGTGCGACACACCGACGGGGCCTCTCTGGAAGCCAATCTGGCGGCCGTGCGCGGCAATGTACGGCTGGCGGGGCGCATCGCCGCGGCGTGGGCCGGGGCATGAGAGGGAGTCCGGGCGGGGCGTTGCTCGTCGTCGGTGATGTCATCACCGACGTAGTGGCCCGGCACCGTGGGCCGCTCGCCTCGGGTACGGACACGGCAGCGGTGATCCGGACGGTGCCGGGTGGCGCGGGCGCCAATGTGGCCTGCTGGGCCGCGCACTGGGGTGGCGCGGAGGTGCGCCTGCTCGGGCGGGTCGGCGCGGACGCGGCGGTCTGGCACGAGCGGGAGCTGGCCGCGCGCGGGGTCCGGGCCCGTCTCGTCGTCGATTCCGACGCGCCGACGGGGACGGTGATCTGCCTGGTCGACACGGGTGCCACCGCCGAGCGGACGTTCCTCACCGACAGTGGCGCCTCGCTGCTGCTGGACCCCGCCGACTGGTCGGACGAGCTGCTCGACGGTGTCGCCCGGCTGCATCTGTCGGGCTATCTGCTGTTCTCCGAGCCGAGCCGGGCGTTCCTGGCCGTGGCCATGAAGTCGGCACGCGCGCGCGGCGTTCCGGTGAGTCTGGATCCGGCCTCGGCCGGGTTCCTCGCGGAGCTGGGTGCCGACCGCGCCCTGGCCCTCGTCGAGGGGGTCGACGTGCTGCTGCCCAGTCGGGACGAGGCCTGCCTGCTCACGGGGTTGCCCGATGCGGCGGACGCGGCGGCCGCGCTGAGCCGCCGCGTCCCTCTGGTCGTCGCCAAACTGGGGGCAGACGGTGCCCTGGTGGCCCGCGGCGGCGCGGTGCACGCCCACGTGCCGTCCGCTCCGGCAACCCCGACGGACACCACGGGGGCGGGCGACGCGTTCACGGGCGCGTTCCTCGCGTCCCTGCTCCAGGGCGCCGACCCCGAGCAGGCGGCGGGGGAAGGCTGCCGGGCGGGAGCCCTGGCAGTGGAACGGGTGGGCGGCAGACCGCCGTCGGCGGACTGACCGACACGAACCGGCTCCGCCGCGACCGGGGGCGGCCCCACCCGGCCAGGGCCGGTGCGGGCTCGCCTCACCGGAAACCGACGCGGGCCCCTCCCGGCCGGAAACCGGCGTAGACCGCCCCGCCGGAGACGCATACGGACCCGCCCTGCCAGGGACCTGTGCGAGCCCGCCTCACCGGAAACCAGCGAGGACCCCTCCCGGCCGGAAACCGGCGGGGACCCTCCCGGCCGGAAAGCCAGTGGACTCACCCCGCCACACACCGGACTCACCCGCCGGAAACCGGCGTAGACCGCCCCGCCGGGGTACCGGCGTGGAGCCGCCCCGCCGGGGTACCGGCGGACTCGCTCCGCCGGGGTACGGCTGACTCGCTCCGCCGGGGTATCGGCGGCCCCACTCCCCCGCAGACCGGGCCGCTCGTTGGAGGCCGGTGCGGGTCCGCCCTGTCGGTGACCGGGGTGGGACAGTGCGGACGGGCAGCGGTGCGAGGTCGGGCCGTGGGGACGGTGCGGCCGCGGTGACGGTATGTTCCGCGCCTTGTCGGCCGTGTCTACGGCTTGCGGCCCCATGCTGAGATCATCGGGGCCGTGGCCAGGTCCATCCCGCCCGCGGCCACGTTCGCGAGGTGGCGGTCGATGTCCTGGTCCGTGGCGAGGCCCGCGGTGACGAGTCGGTCGCGGACCTGGCGGATCGTGGCGGACTCCAACGCGGCGCAGGCGGGCGAGGCAACCGGGAAGTACCCGTCGGCCTCCACCCGGTCGAGGCCGGCCGACCGGAGCAGGCGCGGAAGTCTGCGTCCGTAGGAGAGGTCGGCGCCACGGTCGGCGAGCAGCTTGCGAAGGCCCTGCCGCAGCCCGTTCGCCAACTGCTGTTCGGGGCCGTACTCGTCGGGACAGGTCAGGGGCTGGAGGGCGGGATCGGCGTCCTCCACCAGGAGTCGGCCGCCGGGCCGCAGGGCGCTGATCATGGACCGCAACGCCCTCTCCCGGTCCGGGACATGAACGAGGACGAGCCGGGCGTGCACCAGGTCGAAGCCGTCCCCCGGCGGCTCCTCGGCCCCCACGTCATGGACGCGCACCTCGACCGGCGGCCGGGCGGCCGCGGCCATCTGCGAGGTGTCGATGTCCGTCGCGACCACCCGTCCCGTCGGACCGACCTTCTTGGCCAGCCAGGACACCACGGAGGTGCCACCGGCGCCGACCTCCCAGCAACGCCAGCCGGGTCCGACGCCGAGCGCTTCGAGGTGCCGGAAGGTCGTGGGGTCGAAGAGGGCGGCGAAGGCGGCGAACCGTTCACCCGCTTCGCTCTGTCGGTTGTCGAGGAGATACCCGTCGGATCGCGTCATGCCGTGATCATCCCAGTTATCCCTCTTGTCCCAAACCGGAACACGGACGGGACGGCTCGACGGCTTCGTCCACAGCCGGGAACAAAGCGGAACGTCCTGTTCCCACAGCCTTCCCCGGCCCTCGACGCGAACTGGCAAACTGACGCGACGAGCGCGGGAACACGGCGCGAGGAGATCCACGCAAGGAGATCCACATACCCATGGCGGGGAACATCGCGGGGAACACGGCGGGGAACACGGCGGGGAACATGGCAGGCAATGTGGCAGGCAATCTGCGGAAGGTCACGGGCCTCGGAAAGGTCGGCGGCCTGCGCAAGGTGGCACGGCTGGCCCGGCGACGCCCCCGCGTCGACCTGAGCCACCCGGCCCGCTCCCCGCTGGGCTCCTCCGTGGTGAACTGCGTGATGTACCGCGAGGGCGTCCGGGTGCCCGCGACCGGCGACCTGGCCGACACCATGGAACGGGTGCGCAAGCGCGGCGACGGTTTCGTCTGGCTCGGCCTGCACGAGCCGACGAACGAGGAGTTCGCGGGCATCGCCGAACTCTTCGACCTGCATCCACTGGCCGTCGAGGACGCCATCGAGGCTCATCAGCGCCCGAAGCTGGAGCGCTACGACGAGACGCTGTTCGCCGTGTTCAAGACGGTTCACTATGTCGAGCACGAGGAGCTCACCGCGACCAGCGAGGTCGTGAACACGGGCGAGATCATGGTGTTCGTCGGCCAGGACTTCGTGATCACCGTCCGGCACGGCAGGCACGGCTCGCTCGGCCCCCTGCGCGAGGAACTGGAGTCGGAACCCGAGCAGCTCGCCAAGGGGCCGGCGGCGGTGCTGCACGCGCTCGCGGACCATGTGGTCGACGACTACCTGAGCGTCACCGACGCCGTGCAGGCGGACATCGACCAGGTGGAGACGGACGTGTTCGCGGAAAGCGGGGCGCGCGTCGACCCAGGGCGCATCTACCAGCTCAAGCGCGAACTCCTGGAACTGAAACGGGCGGCGGCACCGCTGGCCCGCCCGCTGACGGAGTTGGCCACCCGGCCGATCCGGGTGGTCGACCCGGAGATACAGGCCTACTTCCGTGACGTCGCCGACCACCTGCTGCGGGCCACCGAGCAGATCGCCGCGTTCGACGAACTGATCAACTCGATCCTTCAGGCGCACCTGGCCCAGGTGACGGTCGCCCAGAACGAGGACATGCGGAGGATCACAGCCTGGGCCGCCCTGATCGCCGTACCGACAATGGTCTGCGGTGTGTACGGCATGAACTTCGATCACATGCCCGAGCTGCAAGGGAAGTTCGGCTACCCGCTCGTCATAGGCGTGATAGCGGTCGCGTGTCTGACGCTGTACCGGGGCTTCCGGCGCAACGGCTGGCTGTGACGGGGGCGCGGGTCAGCGCGAGGGGGGACCGGCGTAGACGCTCTCGGCCCAGCCGGCGATCTGGTTCTCCGTCAGATGCTGGGCCAGGTCCGCTTCGCTGATCATGCCGACCAGCCGCTTGTTCTCGATGACGGGGAGCCGGCGGATCTGGTGCTCCTGCATCTCCCGGAGCACGTCGCTGACGTCGGCGTCCGCCTCGATCCAGCGCGGTGTGCCCTGGGCCATCTCGCCGGCGGTGACCTTGGCCGGGTCGTGCCCCATGGCCACGCAGCCGACGACGATGTCGCGGTCGGTCAGGATGCCGCAGAGCCGTTCGTTCTGGTCACTGATGGGCAGGGCGCCGACGCCCAGGTCGCGCATCAGCTGGGCGGCGCGGTCCAGGGTCTCGTGGGCGGGGATCCACTGGGCGCCCCGGTGCATGATCTCTCCGGCGGTGGTCATGGAATACCTCCTGGTACCGGGCGGCCGGCACGGCGCAGGGTGCGCCGCTGGTCCCGGCGCCCTTCATTCTCGCCGCGCCCGTCAGGGACCGCACCTCAGCCCGCGAAGCCCCCGGGCGGCCGGGGCCCGGGCCCCGGGCCCCGGCCGCCGCCCCCGGCCAACAGCGCAGGGTCAGCCGTTCCAGGCCGGATGGCGTGGATCGTCGGCGCGGATCAGGACGTCGGCGGTGGCGGCCGGGTCGGTCTCGTCCTCGTAGCGCTCGAAGGCGGGGAGGGTCCAGTGGTCGGTCTCCGGGGTGCGGCGGCGCAGGGCGCCCGGGGAGAGGAGGACGTGGACGGTCAGGTCGAAGGGGAACCAGTGTCGCAGCAGGAGAGGACCATGGAGCAACAGCACTCCGCCGGGCGGGAGTTGAACATAGGGGCTACGCGTGGCACGGTCGCTCTCGGGGTCCCACAGGTCGGGCAGGACGCGGCCGTCACCACCGGGTTCGAGGGGCCCGAAGACCTCCCGCCACAGGGCGCCGGTGTCGAACCAGCCGTCGTAGTAGGCCTCCACGTCCCGGTGGCCGTACTCCAGCCGGAGGGAGGCGGGGCGCAGAAAGCCCTCCGTGCCGACGACGAGCGAAGGGCGGCCACGGGTGCGCAGCGCCTCGTGGACGCGTTGGGCGAGGTCGCCCGCGCGGGCCGCCGGCGCACCGTCGAAGGCGATGCGCGGCCAGGGACCGCCGTCGGCGGGCTTCAGGTCGAGCAGCCGTTCGGCCAGGTTCTCGCCGAGCCGGTCCCAGGTGATCGCTTCGAGTCGCACAGGGCCCATCATGCGCCACGCGGCGCTTTCGCCGGGTGGGGCGGAACGACATCCCCACCCGCCGACCCGCCCCGGCACGACACGTGGGCCCCGCACCCACGAGGGGAAAGACCCTCATATGGCGTCCCCCTCAACGACCCCGCCCCGTACCGGACTTCTCGTCTTCCAGCCCGTCCGGCGGCGGCACTGCGCGGAGTGCCGACGCGGACCGTTGCCGTTGCTCGTGCTGGAGGACGGGGCGCCGCGCTGTCTCGACTGTGCCGATCTCGGGCATCTGGTCTTCCTGGCGCGCGGGGACACCGCGCTGACGCGGCGGTCGCGGGAGGAGAGCGCGCTGTCGGCGGTGGTGGTCCGGTTCAACCGGCGCAAGGGGCGCTACGAGCGGCAGGGCGTCCTCGTCGAGGAGGCGGGGCTCGTCCGGGCCGAGGAGCGCTGTCTCGCGGACGCCGAGGCGAGAAGCCGTCGCCGGTCGCGGGACGCGCGGCGGCGGGCGGCGGAGGACACGCGGTTCGCGGAGGCGTTCGCCGCGGAGATTCGGCGGCTGTTCCCGGGGTGCCCCGAGGAGCGGGCCCGGGCGATCGCCGCGCACGCCTCGGTTCGGGGCAGCGGACGGGTGGGCCGGAGTGCCGCGGGGCGGGCGCTGTCCGAGGGCGCGGTGATCTCGGCGGTCGTGGCATCCGTACGGCATGTGGACACGCCGTACGACCAGTTGCTGATGAGCGGGGTGCCGCGGCACGAGGCGCGGCGGCGGATCGCGGCGCTCGTGGAGACGGTGATCGGGGGATGGCGGTCGGCGGAGCCGGCCCCCGACTGACAGCGCAACGCCGCCACGCGACCTGCGCCTACCGGGCCCCACCCACGCCAGGCGACCTGCGCCTACCGGGCCCCACCCACGCCAGGCGACCCGCGCCTACCGGGCCCCACCCACGCTACACAACCCACGCCTCCCGAGCCCCACCCACACCACCCCGCCCCGCCGGCCCCACCCCCTGGACGCTCACACATGCCCCCGCGCGATTCGACCATGGGCACCGTCCGTCCGCGGGATTTCACTTGTGGTGACGACAGGCGCCGGGCAAGATCTCGGCGGGACGCGGGAGTTGACGTTGACATGATCGATGGGCCGTACTTCGTACTGACCGTGCTGGGTGTGCTGGGGACCGCCCTGGTGGCCGGGGTGTTCTACGGCTTCTCGACCTTCGTGATGAAGGGGCTCGCCACGCTGCCGCCCGCGCAGGGCGTCGCGGCGATGCAGGCGATCAACGTGGCCGCGGTGACGCCCGCCTTCATGTTCCTGTTCGTCGGCTCGGCGGTGCTGTGCGCCGTGCTCGCCGTGGTGACGTTCGTGCTGTGGCCGGAGGAGGGGACGGTGGAGTTGCTGCTGGGCAGCGCGCTGTACCTGTTCGGTTCGTTCGGGGTGACCATGGTGGCCAACGTGCCCCGCAACGACGCGCTGGCGAGGCTGGAGCCGGGCACCCCGGCGGCGGCCTCGTACTGGACCGCGTACGTGCGCGAGTGGACGGCCTGGAACCACATTCGCACGGTCGCCTCGGCCGCCGCCGCGCTCTCGTACGCCCTGGCCCTCACCTGACGAGGGCGAGCGTCGCCGGGGACGCACGGTCGGACCTCTGCGCAAGAGACCGATGAGACGTATCGTGGCCGGAAGGGTCCGGAGGGTCCGAAAAGGGCCGGAAGGGTCCGGAAGAGTGCCGCCCGATGACGCACGGCCCCGTCGCACGCGCACGCAAGGGAGACGGCCGTGGCCGATCCCAAGGGATTCATGACCACGCCTCGCGAGGACTGGCCCCGCCGGCCCGTCGAGGAGCGGGTCCGGGACTGGGACGAGGTGTACGTCCCCGGGGCGCTGCTGCCCGTCATCAGCAAGCAGGCCGACCGCTGCATGGACTGCGGCATCCCGTTCTGCCACGAGGCCTGTCCCCTCGGGAACCTGATCCCCGAGTGGAACGACCTGGTGTCGAGGGAGGACTGGCGGGCGGCGGCGGACCGGCTGCACGCCACCAACAACTTCCCCGAGTTCACCGGCCGGTTGTGTCCGGCGCCCTGCGAGGCGGGCTGTGTGCTCGCGATCAACCAGCCCGCCGTCACGATCAAGAACGTCGAGTGCGCGATCGCCGACCGGGCCTGGGCGCAGGGCTTCGCGCCACCACGCCCGCCGGACCGGCTGTCTGGCCGTACCGTGGCGGTGATCGGGTCGGGGCCCACCGGCCTCGCCGCGGCGCAGCAGTTGACGCGGGCCGGGCACACGGTCGCCGTGTACGAGAAGGACGACCGGATCGGCGGGCTGATGCGGTACGGCATCCCCGCGTTCAAGATGGAGAAGCACCACCTGGAGCGGCGCATCGAGCAGATGCGGGCCGAGGGCACCAAGTTCCGTACGTCCACGGCGGTCGGGCGGGACGTCGGGGCGGCCGAACTGCGTACGCGCCACGACGCCGTGGTGATCGCCACCGGAGCGACCGCGTGGCGCGAACTGGACGTTCCGGGGCGCGAGTTGGCCGGTATCCACCAGGCGATGGAGTATCTGCCGCTGGCCAACCGGGTGTGCGAGGGCGATCTGGAGACGTCACCGCTGTCCGCCGCCGGCAAGCACGTCGTCATCGTGGGCGGCGGCGACACCGGCGCCGACTGTCTGGGCACCGCGGTCCGCGAGGGCGCCGCGTCCGTGACCCAGCTGGACATCTACGGGCGGCCCGGCGACGAGCGCGACGAGGACGCCGAACCCTGGCCGACGTACCCCAAGATCTACCGGCTGTCGGCGGCGCACGAGGAGGCGCGGGACCTGCGGACGGCACCGGCGGCGGACGCGGACGCGCGCCTGTTCGCGGCGTCCACGCTCCGCTTCACCGGGGACGCGAACGGGCGGGTGCGGGCCCTGCACCTGACGGAGGTCGACGCGGCGCGGCGCCCGCTGCCGGGCACCGGACGAGCGATCCCGGCCGACCTGGTGCTGCTCGCCCTGGGCTTCTCCGGACCCGACCGCGAGGACGGGCTCATCGACGGGTTCGGGCTGGCGCTGGAACCGCGCGGCACCATCGCGCGGGACTCCGGCTTCGCCACGAACGTCCCCGGCGTGTTCGCCGCGGGGGACGCCGCCCGGGGCCAGTCGCTGATCGTGTGGGCCATCGCCGAGGGCCGTGCGGTGGCGGCGGCCGTCGACCGCCACCTGACGGGAAGCTCGCAGCTCCCGGCGCCGATATCGCCGTACGACCGCCCGATGACGGTGTAGGACGGCGGGGCCGGCCCGGACGAGGGCCCCTCGAAGCCGACTCAGCCCCGCTCGTCCGTCCCCGCCACCTTCCCCGTCGACAGCGCCAGGCGGTTCCACGTGTTGATCGTGAGGATCAGGGCCAGGACGTGGGCCAGCTCCTCCTCGTCGAAGTGGGCCGCGGCCTCGGCGTACACGCCGTCCGGGACGCCGGCGTCGGACACCAGGGTGACCGCCTCGGTCAGGGCGAGGGCGGCCTGTTCGCGCGCGGTGAAGAAGTGCCGGGCCTCGCGCCAGACGGCGACCATGTGCAGCCGGTCCTCGCTCTCGCCGGCCTTGCGGGCGTCGTTGGTGTGCATGTGCAGGCAGTACGCGCAGTTGTTGAGGAGCGAGGCCCGGATCTGGACGAGCTCCACCAGTGTCGGGTCCAGCCCCTCACGGGCCGCGGCGTCGAAGCCGATGACGGCCCGGTAGACCTTCGGGGCGGTCGTGGCGAAGTTGAGCCGGGCCGTCCGCGCGTCCGTCGTCGTGATCGCGTTCGCCGTCATCGTGTTCGTCGTCATGCCCCTCAATCTATGGGTCCGAAAGACCGGCTGTAGGGTGCATTTCCATGCCTGAATCGTGGGTCAATTCCGCGGAGCGGATCGGCGCCGACCTGCATGTGAAGCTGTCCGGGCCGGGCGGGCGCCGGGCCGCGCTGGCCCGTGCCCTGCGCGAGGCCGTGCGCGACGGGCGACTCGCCCCGGGCACCCGGCTGCCGCCGTACCGTTCGCTCGCCGCCGATCTCGGCGTCAGCCGCAACACGGTGGCCGACGCGTACGCGGAACTCGTCGCCGAGGGCTGGCTGACCGCCCGTCAGGGCTCGGGCACCCGGGTCGCGGAACGGGCGTCCCCGCAACCGGCGCGACACGCCGGGCAACCGCCCGTAACGGCCCCTCCACGCGCGCGTGGCCCGCGGCACGATCTGCGGCAGGGCACCCCGGACGTGTCGGCGTTCCCGCGCGCGGACTGGCTCGCCTCCTACCGGCGGGCCGTGCAGCAGGCGCCCAACGAGGTGTTCGGTCCCGGCGACCCGGCCGGCCGGGTCGAGCTGCGGCAGGCGCTGACGGAGTACCTCGCACGCGCGCGGGGCGTCCGCGTCGAGCCGGACCGGATCGTCGTCTGCTCCGGTTTCGCCCACGCCCTGCGCCTGCTCTTCTCCGGCGGCGTGCTGCGCGGCCCGCTGGCGGTGGAGGCGTACGGGCTGCCCTTCCACCGGGAGCTGCTCGCCGACGCGGGCGTGCGGACCGTACCGCTCCCCCTCGACGAGGACGGGGCGCTGGTCGACCGGCTGGGGCGTGAGCGGGCCGTGCTGCTCACGCCCGCGCACCAGTTCCCGACGGGCGGCCCGCTGCACGCCACCCGCCGGGCGGCCGTGGTCGAGTGGGCACGCGCGCGGGGCGGGGTGATCGTCGAGGACGACTACGACGCCGAGTTCCGCTACGACCGCAAGCCCGTCGGCGCCTTCCAGGCCCTCGACCCCGAGCGGGTGATCCACATCGGCTCGGTCAGCAAGAGCCTGTCCCCGGCGGTGCGGCTGGGCTGGATGGTCCTGCCCGAGCGGTACGTCGAGGGCGTACTCGCCGCCAAGGGCGAGCGGGAGGCCTGGGCGAGCGTCCTCGACCAGCTGTGCCTGGCCGACTTCATGGCCCGGGGCTCCTACGACCGTCATGTGCGGCGCATGCGGCAGCGCTACCGCGGCCGCCGGGACCGGCTCGTCGCGGCGCTCGCCGCGCAGGCGCCGCACATCGAGGTCACCGGCATCGCGGCCGGGCTGCATGCGGTGCTGCGGCTGCCACCGGGGACCGAGGAGGCCGCCGTCGCACGGGCCGGACGGCAGGGGGTGGCCCTGGAAGGCCTGGCCGGATTCCGGCATCCGGACCATCCGATGCCGGCCACGCCCGCCCCCGACGGTCTCGTCGTCGGATACGCGACCCCCGCGGAACACGCCTACGCGGCGGCCCTGAGCGCACTGTGCGCCGTACTGCCGCGGGCGTAGTTCTTGGCCATTCTCCGCCTGCCGCCCGAAAAGTCGCTTACGGGCTACATGAATCGGCACTGCGGTGGGATCATCGGAACAGGAGGCGTGCCGTCGTCGTGTCCGGGGTCGGCCTCGGCCGCGGGCAGGCGCCAGTTCGCCCCATCCTTCGTTCCGCCGTCAGGCGCAGGGCCACCCCAGCGCGTCCCCCCTGTTGGCGGCCGGTCCTGGAGGGTGCTTGATGACGACGCTCGACGAACGTCACGGAGAAGGCGCGTACAAAGGGGAAGGATCCCGGGGCGAGACGGCCCTGGGCCTGGTGGCGGAGTACGCCCCCGCCGCGGTCCCGCTGGAGCAGCCCCTGGCCGCGGTTCCCGGAACCGCAGGTTCCAAGGCGGCGAACCTCGCCCGCGCGGCCGGTGCCGGTCTGCCGGTGCTTCCCGGATTCGTGATCCCGTACAAGGGGAAGGGCGACCCCGACGCCCTGCGCCGCGCCTGGCAGGAGGTGTCCGGCGGCGGCGCCCGCCCGCTGGTCGTGCGGTCCTCGTCGCCGCAGGAGGACACCGAGGAGTCCTCGCTGGCCGGGCAGTTCGCCTCCGTGCTCGACGTGCGCGGCTGGGCCGACTTCCACGCGGCCGTACGGACCGTGATCGAATCGGCCCGCCGATCCGACGGGTCCACGGCGCCGATGGCCGTGCTGGTGCAGCCGATGCTGCGGGCGACGGTCGGCGGCGTGATGTTCGGCGCCGACCCCGTGGAGGGGCGCGCCGACCGGATGCTGGTGAGCGCGGTGCGCGGCGGGCCGGACAGCCTGGTCAGCGGCGAGCAGGCCGGCACCAACTACTGGCTGAGCGGGCGGGGGCGCGTCCTGCGCACCGAGCCCGAGGAGACGGGCGCCCTGCTCGGCCGGGGTGAGCTGCGTCGGCTCGCCCGGCTCGCGCGGCGGGCGCGGCAGGTCTTCGGCGGGCCGCAGGACATCGAGTTCGGCTTCGACGCGGACGGGCGGCTGTGGCTGTTCCAGAGCCGCCCGATCACGGCGATGGCAGGGCGGCCGCCGCGTGGGGCGCGGCTGCTGGGTCCCGGCCCGGTCGCGGAGACGCTGCCGGACCAGCTCCAGCCGCTGGAGGAGGACCTGTGGGTGACGCCGATGGCCCGGGGTCTGGCCGCCGCGCTGGACATCGGCGGCACCGCGCCGCGCCGGCTGCTGCGGTCGGCGCCCGTGGTCACGACCGTGGGCGGACGCGCCGCCGGTGACCTGCGCCTGCTGGGCGCAGTCCCGCCGAAGCACCCCTGGCTGTCGCTGCTCAACCCGGCACCGGGGGCGCGGCGGCTCGCGGCCGCCTGGCGGGTGGGCAGGCTCACGGCCGCGCTGCCCGGACTGGCGACGGACCTGGTGGCGGACGTGGACCGCCACCTGGCCGAGGTCCCGGCACCCGCCGGACTCCCGGCCGCCGCCCTGGCCGACGAACTGCGCTGGACTCGGTCGGTCCTGGTGTCCCTGCACGCCCAGGAGGCCCTCGCGGGTGCGCTGCTGCGCGATCGGGGCAGCGGCAGCGCGGCCGGCAGCACCGCCGCGGGCACGGCCCTGGCCGCCCTGGCGGCGGCACGCGCGCGGGGCGCCCCCGACGAGCGCGTGATCGCCGACCGTCCGGTGGTCCTGGCCCTCACGGCGCCGACCCTGCGGGGGCGTGTGCGGCTGCCGTCCACGGCACCCGCCGGCCGGGACGGCACACCGGCCTCCCCCTCCTCCCTGCCGCCCCGGGAAGCCCTCCGGCTGCGCGTCCGCTGGATCCAGGAACTCCAGGTACGGCTCGTCCGGGACGCCGGCCGACGGCTCGGCCTGCCCGCGGACCGCATCGGCCTGCTGCGCTGGCGGGAACTGGTGAACGCACTCGACGGCGAGGCGCTCCCCGCGGACCTCGACGTACGGATGCCGCCCGCGGCCTCGCCGCCGCTGCCGGACGCGTTCCGGCTGGCGGAGGGCGGAGCCGTCGTCGCCGAGCGGACCGGCCGCCGGGGCGACAGGGTGCAGGGCGTCTCCGGCGGGCGCGCGGTCGGGACGGCCTGGGACGGTACGGGATCGAGGCCCGAGGACGCGGTGCTCGTCGTCCGCACGCTGGACCCGGCGCTCGCCCCGCTGCTGCCCGGACTGACCGGGTTGGTCGCGCAGACCGGCAGCCCGCTGTCCCACCTCGCGGTGCTGGCGCGGGAGTTCGGGCTCCCCGCGGTGGTCGGGGCCGAGGACGCCGTAGGGCGGTTCCCGGTCGGCGCCCGCCTCACCGTGGACGGCACGGCCGGTGACGTACGGCTGGGAGCCGAGCCATGAGGAAGATCGCGTACCTCTTCGCGGGCCTGGCGGCCGCGGGCGCCGGCACATACCTGGTCGTCTACCTGTACCGGTGGCAGTGGCAGCGGGCGATGATCTGCGGGGTGCTGCTGCTGATCGTCGAGGTGCTGCTGTTCGGGCTGGTGCTGCTGGGGCGGCTGACACGCATCGAGGAGCGGCTGCGCGACTCCGACCGGCGCCAGCGCGAGCTGGCCGCGCGCCAGGAGGACGCGTTGGCCCGGCTGCGCTCCGCGCCCGAGCCGGAGCTCGGCGGGAGCGGACGGTTCCGCTGGCTGGAGGAGCCCGCGGAACGGACGTACGTCTTCGTGCCGGTGCTCATGGTCGCCGGAGTGGCGCTGTCCGGGCTCGCCTGGCTGGTCCAGCGGATCGCGTCGAAGACGGCCACACCGGCGGAACGGCGGCTGGCCGGGCGGCTGGCCGTCCTCACCGCGCCCGATCCGGCGGCACCCGCCGACCTGGAGGACCTGCCGCCGATCGGCGCCCGCCCCTCCCGGGGCCGCACGGCACGGACCGCCGTGGTCGGCGTCGTCGGCGCCGCCCTGCTCGCCGCGCTGGTCGTGGGGCTCGCCGAGCTCACCCAGACCCGGCACGAGGAGGCGGACGAGAGCGCGGCGACCTCGCTGGTCCTCCAGGTCGATCTGCGCGGCGCGGACATGACGGACGCGCGGCGGTCGCTGGCCGCGCAGCAGGTCTGGGAGCGCTGCCGGGACTCCACGTCCGTACCGCTGAACCACGCCACCCTCGGCGACCTGGGGGACGGCCTGTACGCCGGGGTGGTGCGGCCCGCCCTCACCGAGCACGACCGGATGCGGCTGCGCGGCTGCCTGGAGGACGCGACCCTGGAACGCGCGCACCTGACAGTGGTCGGCATCGGCGACACGGACACCGACGACGACGATTGAGCATGACAATTGAGAAATAGGGCACAAAAAGGACGTAAGACTTAGACGATCATCAACCCGGGGTACTCTGCAAAAGCGCCCACCGTCCCCTAGTCCCCCGGGTCGCTCATGGCTGTTCTCACCGCAACACTGCCCTCCCCTGCTCTGCGGAAGCGTCCGCTCCCCAGACGCGCCCTGCGGATCGCCGTCACCGTCCTCGCCGGCTACCTCCTTCTGTGGGCCGTCGGCGCCGGCGGCATCCTGGGCCTGTCGTTCTGGGCCAAGGCGGAGACCCCGGCGCCCGCCGGAACCCGCACCGTCCAGGGCGTCCACAACTTCCAGCCCGTCGACGCCGGCCAGAAGCTGTGGCGCGGCGCCGCCCCCTCCCCCGCCGGGTACCGCTCGCTGGCGGGCATGGGCTTCACCACCGTCGTCGACCTGCGGGCCGAGGACCTGAGCGCCCACCAGCTCGCCGGACCCACCGAGGCCGGTCTCGACGTCGTGCGCCTGCCCATCCGCGACGGCCAGACGCCGACGCCGCACCAGGTGCAGCAGCTGTTCGACGTGGTCAGGAACGCGTCAGGACCGGTGTTCGTGCACTGCGGCGCGGGCGTCGGCCGTACGGGCACGATGGCCGCCGCCTATCTCGTGCAGACCGGTGAGGAGTCCTCCGCGCAGGCGGTCCGGCGCAACCTCTCGGTCGGACCGCCGTCGATCGAGCAGATCTACTACGGCCTGAACCTCAGCCCCAGCAAGGCCGAGCAGCCGCCGCTCCCGGTGGTCGTGATCAGTCGGCTGGTGGACGCCCCGCGGCGCATCGCCTCCTATTTCTGACCCGGAGGTCCGTTCTACGACCCGGCGGTCCGTTCTCCGACCCGGAGGTCCGTCAGGGCTTGCGCCCCACTGCCGCGTATCCGGGGATGACCCCGTCGTCCTGACCGGGCACGGGGTCGCCCAGCTCGGGATGCCAGTGGTGGGGCGCCTCGATGCCGGGCTCGACCAGTTCGAGCCCCTCGAAGAAGCGGGCGAACTCCTCGCGGGAGCGCAGGGCCAGGGTGACCCCGGAGGCCCGTAGCTTCTCCGTGGCGATCCGCGACTCCTCGGGAGTGAAGTCCGCGGTCGCGTGAGTCGCCGTCAGAAAGCTGCCGGAGGGCAGCGCCGACAGCAGCCGGCCCACCAGTTCGTGCGCACCGTCCTCGTCGGGCACGAAGTGCAGCAGCGCGACGAGGGAGAGCGCCACGGGCCGGCCGAAGTCGAGCACCCTGCCCGCGACGTCCAGGATGGTCTCGGGGTCGCGCAGGTCGGCCCGCAGGTACTCGGTGGCCCCGGCGTCCGTGCCGCGCAGCAGGGTGACCGCATGGGCGAGCAGCACGACCGGATCGTTGTCGCAGTACACGACGCGCGCCCCGGGCACGATCTCCTGGGCCACCTGGTGCAGGTTGGGATCGGTCGGAATGCCGGTGCCGATGTCCAGGAACTGGTCCACGCCCTGGTGGGCCAGCCAGCGGGTGCTGCGGTGCATGAAGGCGCGGTTGACCCGCGCCATCACCGGGATGCGCGGGTCGAGGTCGAGCAGTTGCTGGGCCATGGCCCGGTCAGCGGGGTAGTTGTCCTTGCCTCCGAGGTACCAGTCGTACATGCGCGCGGAATGGGGCTTGGTCGTGTCGATCTCGGCTCGGGGCTGTCCGGTCATTCGGACTCCATGAGTGTGTGCCGTGATTAGTCATCAACTCAGCGCTGTACAAGCTGTACAAGGAGAACACAGGGGGGCGCGGGGTGACACGGGGCGAACGCAGGGGGAACGGCAAACAAGGCTCACGAGAGCAGGAAGTCGGCCGCCCCCGCCTTGGCCCCCTCGATGAAGGCCGTCATCTCGTCGGTGGTGTAGATCAGCGCCGGCCCGTCCGGGTCCGTCGACTGACGGACGGCGATCCGGCCGTCGGCCAGCTTCATCGCCTCCAGGCAGTTCCCGCCGTTGCCGCCGCTCCACGGCTTGTGCCAGCCCTCGCTGCCCAGTTCCCGCGCGGGCATGCCGTTGTAGACGGGTATGCGCGGCTTGATGCGATCCATTCACAGCTCCTTGCGGAGATCCCGGAGGATCTCCTTCGTGCGATGTGCCGTAGCGGCCTGCGCCGCCATGCGGTCCATGACCTCCAGGTGGGTGGCCACCTCGGGGCGCGCGTCGAGGTAGACGGCGCCGGTCAGGTACTCGCTGTAGACCATGTCCGGCAGTTCCGGCATGGCAAATCGGAACAGCACGAAGGGCCCGTACGTACCGGGGTGCGGCCCGCTCTCGAACGGGGCGACCTGCAACGTCACATTGGGCAGCTTCGTGGCTTCGAGCAGTCGGTCGATCTGGGCACGCATCACCTCCGGGCCGCCGACCTGGCGGCGCAGCACGGTCTCGTCCATGACGACCCACATTCGGGGGGCGTCCGCACGGGTGAGCAGTTCCTGGCGCTGCATGCGCAGCGCCACATGGCGCTCGATGTCCTCGGGCTTGGTCTGGCCGATGGCCCCCGAGCGCAGCACTCCGCGCGCGTAGTCCTCGGTCTGCAGCAGGCCGGGCACGAAGTGGGGCTCGTAGGACCGGATGAGGCTGGCGGCGCCCTCCAGGCTGACGTACATGGAGAACCAGCCCGGCAGGATGTCGTGGAACCGCTGCCACCAGCCCGGCCGGTTGGCCTCCTCGGCCAGCTGGACGAACAGATCGGCCTCCTCGTCGCCGACGCCGTAGGCCTTCAGCAGCAGCTGGAGGTACGGGATCTTCAGCGCGACCTCGGCCATCTCCATACGGCGGACGGTGGCGGGGGCGACCCGGAGGATACGGGCGGCCTCCTCGCGCTTGAGCCCGGCGCGTTCCCGCAGGTCCAGCAGGCGCCGGCCGAGGACGACCTGGCCGACCGTCGGCGCGGACCGCGGCTCGCTCACGCTCCCACCTCCACAAGGAATCCTGACAGCCCGGCGGCGCCATTCGAAGACCCATTCGAAGATCCGGGCAGACCTCCGACGATCCCAAAGTGGCGCCGCTCAACACGCTGTTGCGAGCAGTGTGCCACGGCTGCTCACCGCGTCACACAGCACTCTGCAATTTTCAGAGTGACACTTGCCAAGTGTTCACGGCGGGGCGATAGTGGCAAGCGTGATTCCGTCCGCGCCCTTAGGAACAGACGCCGCCGAAGGCCTGCTCGGCCTCGGTGCGGCCCCGGGAGTAGGCCCGCAGCGGGCTGCTGCCGAGCGCCGGTTCCGCTTCGAGCTGGCCGCACATCCGGGCTCTCCCGCGCAGGCCAGACGTCTGACGAGGGGCCGGCTGAGCGGTTGGGCCGTCTGCGAGGACACGTGCGACACGGCGGCCCTGGTGGTCTCCGAACTCGTCACCAACGCCATCGTGCACACCGCGAGCAGGCACATCGTCTGCGAGCTGCACGACGGCGAGGACCTGGTGCGAATAGCCGTGCGTGACCAGGGCTGCACACCGAGCGAACCCCATCCCGCCGCCCAGCGCCCCGACGAGGAGCACGGGCGGGGACTGTTCCTCGTCGACGCCCTCTGTCACGCCTGGGGAGCCCATGAGCACGGCCCGGGCCTGCTGGTCTGGGCGGAACTGCCCCGCAAGGCGGACACCCCCCGCGAGGACGCCTCCGGCCCGCGCAACGACCTGGGCTGGGGAGCCCGCCCGAAGCCCGGCCCGGCCGACGGTTCGGACGGGGACGACGAGGCGGAGGCCCGGACCCTCGCCCCGCGGGGTTCCGAGTGAGCACCGGCCAGGTCCTGAGCCTGGACACCCTGGTCCGCCTGCAGCGCGAGGCCTGCACGCCGGGGACACCGAGAGCGAGGCGGCTGCCGGTCCCGGACGGCATGACGGCCCCCCTCGGCTGCGACGCGGTCGCGGTCCCCGCCCGCTTCGGCCCGCTGGTACTGCCGCGGCTCCCGCGCGTGGGATGCGTCTACGCCGATGACGCGCACTGGTGGTGGATCGTTCCGGCGGACTCCGACTACGCGCTGGAGTGGCCGGCGCCCGTGCGGTACGCGACGGGGGCGGTCGTCCACG
Organism: Streptomyces sp. TRM68416; assembly: GCF_014596915.1. Lineage (GTDB taxonomy): Bacteria > Actinomycetota > Actinomycetes > Streptomycetales > Streptomycetaceae > Streptomyces. Next base: position 13,347 of record NZ_JACVWU010000039.1, on the reverse strand, counting down.
ACACCCCGCGGCTGATCCACCGCCCGGACGACACGGTGCCGTACACGCCACCCATCCCGCTGTATCTGACCCTGTGCCGACTGCTGGGCACCACGCCTTCCTGGTCGCGGTCCGTCAGCGCGTAAGCACCCCACCGAGCGGCGCAGCGGTCGGCACCGAGGGGCGCAGTGATCGGCTGCGGGCCGGTGGGGGCCCGTGGGGGCCCGTGGGCCACGCGGCGGCAGCCGCAGACTCCACCCGGTCCCGTGCCGCTCAGGCGGTCGCGTCGGCGGCCAGCTCGCCGCGCACGATGACCAGAAAGGCGTCCGTCGCCAGGTCCATCACGACCTCGGCGGGCAGGCCCTCAGACCGCCGCGCCTGCGCGAACTCCTCCGCCGGCCAGGACCCACGCGGCCCGCCGGCGGGAAAGCGCTCAAGCACCTTTCGCCCGTTCACCCTGCACCTCCATGTCGCGCTGTACTCGATGAGTTAAACGCCGAAGGGAGGGTGAACGCCTCGCGAAGTGACGGTACTGAGACATAGTTGACACGCGTCCACCGCCAAGTGTGAGCCGCGTCTCGGAGGTGGCCGGTTTTCGGTTACGTTCCGCTTCAGTCCTCGTACTCGTCGTGATAACGCACGCGTTCACTGCCCGCGGGCGCCCCGAGGGCCGACGCCCGCCCCTTGGGCTCCTCCCACTCCTCCTGCCGGCCGAGCGCGGTCAGGTCCAGGAAACCGGTGGTCGAACCCAGTCCGTCGAGTCCGCGCTCGTACGTCGAATAGGTGTGGAAGACCCGCTCGCGCTCCCGCAGGAAGCAGCTCACCCCGGGCCGCTCGACCAGCTCCCCCGCGCGCTCCAGGCTCACCTCGAAGTCACGGTTGAAGTCGCTGCCGTAGGACGAGTACCAGGGCAGCGTCCAGCCCATCCGCGCCTTGAACGGCAGGATCCGGGTGTACGGCGCCCTGGAGACCGCCGCGAACGACGTCCCGCGCGCGTGCAGGTGCGCGAGGTGTCCGATCTGGTCCAGGAAGGCCGAGCAGCTGCGGCAGCCGGCGTCCCACTCGGGCGCGAACATGAAGTGGTAGACGACGAGCTGGCTCCGGCCCTCGAAGAGGTCGAGCAGGGTGGCCTTGCCGTCGCCCCCTTCGAAGACGTACTCGGTGTCGATCTCGACCATGGGCAGCCTGCGCCGTTCGGCGTTGAGCGCGTCACGCGCGCGGGTGGCCGCCTTCTCCTTGACCAGTAACTCCTCGCGCGCCGCACGCCACTGGGCGCGCGAGACGATCTCCGGAAGCGACATGGGCCCCTCCTGTGCAACGGTCCGTTCAGGGGGGTGACCGACGGGAGGGACGGAACTCATCGCTCGGCCCCTAGATTTTTTCCGCCACGTGTCCCTACGTGTCGTAGTCCTGGATCCGCTTGCCGTGACTGCGGTCAAGGAGGCCCGGGAGCCGCTCCCGCAGTTCCGCGACGACGGACGGCACGTCGAGGGTGAGCAGCTCCCGGTCGCGCATCAGGATCCGGCCGTCGACGATCGTGGTGCGTACGTCGGAGGAGCGGGCGCTGTGCACGAGGGTGGCGGCGAGGTCGTGGACGGGCTGGGTGTGCGGTCCGTCGAGGCCGACGAGGACGATGTCCGCCCGCCGCCCCGGCGCGATGCCGCCGACGCGGTCGCCGAGTCCGACGGCCCGTGCGCTCTGGAGCGTGGCGTGGTGCAGTGCCTGACGGGACGTCAGCCAGCGGGGGTCGCCGGTGGTCGACTTCTGGACCAGGGCGGTCAGCGCCATCGACTCCCACACGTCGAGGGAGTTGTTGGAGGCGGCGCCGTCGGTGGCGAGTCCGACCGGGATGCCGATCTCGCGCAGGGCGCGCACCGGTGTGGTGGTGGGCCAGGCGAACTTGAGGTAGCCGCGGGGCGCCGAGGCCACGGCGGTGAGGCCGTCGGCGGCTTCGAGGAGGGGCAGGTCACGGTCGAGGATGCCGGTGCCGTGCGCGATGAGGACGTCGGTGTCGAGGATCCCGGTGCGCTTCAGGATCTCGATGGGGGTGGCTCCGTGGCGGGCGAGGCTGGTCTCGGCCTGGTCGCGGTTCTCGGCGGCGTGCAGATGCACGGGCAGGCCGTGCGCGCGGGCGAGGTCGGCGGTGGCGGCGAGGTCGTCGTCGGTGACGGTGTAGGGGGCGTGCGGGGCGAGCGCGGTGGTGATCCGGCCGTCGGCGCCGCCGCGGTGCCGCAGCGCGAACTCCAGTGACCGCTCCCGCCCTTGGGGTCCCTGGGAGGAGAAGAACGCCTCGCCCAGGTGCGCGCGCATCCCGCACTCGGCGACGACGGCGGCGACCGCGTCCATCGCGAAGTAGTGGTCGGCGAAGCAGGTGACACCACCGCGGATCATCTCGGCGCAGGCCAGCCGCGCCCCCAGCACCACGTCCCGCTCGGTGAGGTTGGACTCGACCGGCCAGACGACGTCGTTGAACCACTCCTCGGTGGGCAGGTCCTCGGCGACCCCGCGCAGCGCCACCATCGGCGCGTGCGTATGGCAGTTGACCAGGCCGGGCAGGGCGACCTGCCCACGGGCGTCGATCCGCTCGACCGCGGCCCGGCCCGCCGCCTCGGCAGCGGTGGTGACGGCCTCGACGACCCCGTCCCGTACGACGACGGCGGCGTCCTCCGTGAACCCGATCCGCTCCTGTTCGTCGTGCGTGAGGACGGTGCATCCGGTGATGATGAGATCGGCGGTTTCCTGACCGGCGGAGGCGGCAGCGGAGGACGTCATCCCGCCAACGTACGGCCTCGTACGGGCCTCGTGTGAGCCGAACCGTGCATGTCGCCGCGGCTCTGTCGCCCCGGGCCCCGGGCGAGCACGCTGACCTCACCTCACTGCGACGGACGGGAGCCCGGCATGATCCTCGGCACCTGGAACCTGGAGAACCTCTTCCTGCCCGGCGGCCCGTCCGGCCCCCGGGACAAGGCCGCGTACGAGACGAAGCTGGCCGCCCTCGCGGCCGTCCTCAAGGAGCTGGACCCCGTCCTGCTCGGTGTGCAGGAGGTCGGGGAGGCGCAGGCGCTGCGCGACCTGGCCGGGACGGTGGGCGGCGGCTGGCACACCGCGCTCTCCGCGCACGCCGACGGCCGGGGCATACGGGTGGGTTTCCTCAGCCGGGTGCCGCTTGAGGTGCTGGCCGACACGACGGCGTTCCCGCCGAAGCTGCGCCCGGTGCAGACCGACGACACGAGCGGTGAGACGGCCTCGGCGGGCCGGGGCTTCCTGGCGGTGGAGGCGGCGACGGAGGCGGGGCCGCTGCGGGTGGCGGTCTGCCATCTGAAGTCGAAGCTGCTGTCCTACCCGGGCGGCCGGTTCCAACCGCGCAACGAGGGCGAGCGGGCCCGCTTCGGCGCGTACGCGCTCTACCGGCGGGCCGCGGAGGCGGCGTCCCTGCGGGCGCTCGCGGACGAGCTGCTGGCGGGGGGCGGCCGGGAGCGGGACGTGGCGGTCCTCGGCGACCTGAACGACGAGGTGCAGGCGGCCACCACGCAGATCCTGCTGGGCCCGCCCGGCTCGGAGATCGGCTCGGCCGGTTTCGAAGCGCCCGACAAGGGGGACGCGGCCCGGCTGTGGAACGTGGCCCCGCTCATCCCGTCCGCGCGGCGGTTCTCCCGTATCAACTCCGGGCGGCGCGAGCTGATCGACCACGTGCTGGTCAGCCATCGCCTGGTCCGCAGACTGTCGGCGGCGGGCACGGGCCTGCCCGACGGAACGGACCTCCGCCTGCCGTCGGTCGGCCCGGACCCGTCGGAACGACGCGGCAAACCGGGCTCGGACCATGCGCCGGTGTGGGTACGGATCGGATGAACTCTCCTGGCCGCCTCCGACTGACCCCGGCCGACCCCGGCTGACCCTGGCGAGCCCCGGCGGGCCCTGGCCGTTCCCGGCCGACCTCGATTGGCTCCGGCGGACTCTGGCCGATCCCGGCTGCCCCTGGCCGATCCCGGCCGACCCCAATTGGCTCCGGTTGGTCCCGACCGTCCCTGGCCAACCGGGCTGCCCCGGCCGACCCCGGCGGACCCCGGTTGGCCCCGGCCGACCAACCCGGCTGCCTCGGCCGTCCCTGGCCGACCCGGCTGACCCGGCTGACCGCGGCTGCTCCCAGCCGTCCCAGCCATCCCCAGCCGCCCCCAGCCATCCCCCCAGCCGACCGCGGCCGACCCCGGCCCCTCTGCGGAAGCCCTCAGCTCCCCCGGGCGGCCGGCACCGGCACCCCGGACGCGCTCCGCTCCCGAAGCGCGGCCAGTTCCTCCAGTAGAGCGGCGAGTCGGTCGGCGTACCGGAGGGTGAGTCGGCCCGTGTCGTCGAGGTGGACGGCGCAGGCGGTGGTGGTGTCGACGAGCCGTTCCAGGACGGCGGCCACCTCTGCCGCGCCCTCGGAGTGCCGTGCGAGCGGGGGCAGTTCGGCGGCGGCGAGGGAAATGGCGGACCGCGCCTCGGCGAGAGCGCGGTAGGCCTCGCGCCGGAGGGCCCAGCGTGCGGCACGGTCGCCGGACTCGCGGAGGACGTGGGCGAGGTAGGCGTGCGCGGCACCCTCGGCCGCGCCGAGCCGCGCCCGCACTCCCCCGCCCCGCTGCCCCGGCATCGGCAGGTGCCCGACGACGAGGACGATCGCGCAGGCCAGCAGCGTCTCCCCGATCCGGCTGACGGAGGCCTGCGGCTCGCCTCCGACCATCACCAGGGCGAGCACGAGCACGGTGACGACGGCGGTCTGCGCGGCGAAGTGCCGGGTGGCGACGGGAATCAGGGCGCCGCTGACGGCGACGAGCACGATCAGCCCCTCCGGCCGGGGCAGCACCGCGGCGAGCCCGGCGAAGAGCAGCGCCCCCAGCACCGTCCCGGCGGCCCGGCACAGTACCCGGGAGACCAGCGGCCCGAGGTCGGGCTTGACGAGGAAGACGGCGGTGGCGGGCAGCCAGTACCAGTGCGCGTGGTGCAGGGCCTGGGCGAGGGCGACGGCGGCCCCGAAGCACAGGGCGACCCGCAGCCCGTACTCCCGCCCGCCGGCGCCGAGGGCCGTCCGCAGGAGGTCTCCCGGGGAACGGCGGCGCGCGTGCAGGTCCCCGCCCGGGGCCCGGTCGAAGGCCACGGCGGCCTGCAGCAGGGCGTCGTCGAGTGCGCGCAGCGCGGGAGCGGTGCGCACGGGTGCGGGCAGCGGCCCGGGATGCGTGTTCCCGCGTACGGCGGCGGCGAGCCGCCGGGCCCCCTCGGCCCCCCGCCCGGACTCGGCCTCCCCCGTCCACGCGAGCGCGGTGGCGGCCTCGGCGAGCGGCAGGGCTGCCGCGTACTGGGCGTGCAGGCGCCGTTCGGCCGCGGAGGAGGCGTACCGCCGCAGCCGGGGCCCGGCGAGCGCGTCCTGCGCATGATCGAGAGCGGCGGTCAGCGCGACCCGCCGGGCCGTGGCGTCCGGCGTGCCCGCGGCATCCAGCAGCGCCGCTACGGCGTCGTAGACCGCGGCGACGGCATGGCGCTCCCCGTCGAAGCGGTAGTCACCGGCGAGCGCCCCCGGCGTCGGCAGTACCAGCCGCAGGGCGAGCAGCCAGCCCGCCCCGGCCACGAAGGCGAGCGCCCGCTGCCACCCCGTCCCGGGCAGCGGCATCCCGGCCCCGATCGCAGAAGCGACGAGCAACTGCGTACCGGCCCCCGAGGCGACGGGCCCGACGGCGCTGACGCTCCCGGCGACCAGACCGACGAGGGTGAGAACCAGCGTGAGCCCGACCGCCCCGACGTACTCCCCCGCATACGTCCCCACGGCCATCCCGGCCGCCCCGGCGACCGCGGGCACCCCCAGCCGCCGGACCGCCGCCCGTCGGCTCCCGGGCCGGTCGTTGATCCCGGCGAGCATCGCGGCGATGGCGGCGACGACGCCCGCGGACGCCTGGCCGGCGACCACGGCCACCAGCAACAACGGCCCGGCGGCGAGCCCGCCCCGCACCACCGCGCTCCACGGAACGGGCCCCCGCTGCGCACGCAGCGCATGAGCGAGCCAGGGCGGAAGGCTGAACGCGGGGCGTGACACAGGGCTCCTGTCGGTCGGGGCGGGGATGCGCCTCCGGACGACGGTGGCCGGGGTGTCTGGATGCTGACCGGATGTTGGCCGGTTGTGACTCCACGATAGATCGCGGACCTGGAGGAGATGGAACGACGGCATTTCGACGACGTGACGACGAGCGGGAAGCCGGGTTCTTTATGAACGCAACCCGTCGGCGGCGTCGGTTCGGTCAGTTGCTGTCGCAGCCGATGCCGTCGCCGTCGCGGTCCAGCCGGTGGGGGTCGTTCGGACCGACCCAGACCGGACCGGGCAGGTCGGAGCAGTCGACGTCGGGGACACCGGCGGGAGGTCCGGCGGGCAGGCCGGGACGGGCCGGGGTGTCGGGCGCCGCGGGCTCGGGAGCCTCGGACGTCCTGGGCGCCCCGGCGCAGGCGGTCCACAGACCGGCCCCGCTCTGCCGGGCGGCCTTCTCGGCGCGGGAGATGCGCGGCCAGTGCTTGTCGTTGGGCGGATACAGCACCGCCTCGGCGTGACCGCTGCGGACGAGCGACTCGTTGACGAAGACGCCCTCGTCGTTCCAGACGTACAGCAGATGACGGCCGTAGCGGTCGGTCAGGTCGACGTCTCGCTGGATGCGGACGGTGCTGCCCGGGGGCAGCAGGTCGGCCGTGCGGTCGGTCGCGTCCCGGGCGAAGCAGGCGCCGTTCTCCGGCGTGTCGATCTCCAGCAGCCGGACACGTACGACGCTGCCCTTCGGCACGATGCGACCGTCGCCGCGTATCTCGATGGTGTCGCCGTCGACGATGCGCACGACCTCCGCGGCCGGCGGCGCCTGAGCCGCCTCGGCGGTACCGCCGAGGCCGACGAAGGCGGCGAGCAGCAGGGTGACGGGGAGGGAAGGCTTCATGACACCCTCCAAGAGTGAGGGAAATGCCAGTAATCCACCCTCCATCCGCATTTGCCCCTCTTTACAGAGGCCCAATGGCCCCCAAACAGAACCAACCGACCCGTCAGCCGTGCGCCCGCGGGCCCACGGGCCCCGGTCAGGGAAGCGCCGGTCCGGCTCCCGCCTCGCCCGGGTTCACGCCGAAGGGTGATGGCGCGCGGCTGCTCACGGTCCCGGTGTCTTCGCAGTTCGGGCGAGGATCGCCGCGGCTTCGGTGACGGCTGCCGTCAGTGTTTCCGGAGCTGGGCTCAGGCTTTCGACGATCGCGTCGATCTCGCGCAACCCCGCCCGCTCCAACAACCGCTTCTCATTGGTCACCCACTCGCCCCGGGCGGCCAGTACCCCGTGCCCGGCCTGGACGGCGGCTGTGGCGAGGGCGCCGGCTGCTTCGGTGAGGCGGCCCGCGGGAGCGTGGTTGGCGCGGGCGTAGGCGAGGGTGGCGCGGGCGGTGTCGTGCCAGCGTTCGGCTGCTGTGCGGCGCAGCTTCTCGGGGTAGGTTGCGGGGCGCGGCAGTTGGCCCCGTAGGACCTGGTTGACGGCCAGTTCCGCGACCACCAGGTAGCTGGGGATCCCGGCCAGGTGGAACAGCAGCGGCTCCACGTGGAACCGGCCTTCCTGCGCCTCCGTCAGCTCATGCTCCACGACGTCGAGGTCGCGGTAGTGGATGTCGACGCGTCGGTCGTCGATCGTGAGCCAGGCGCCGCCGTTGAAGACTCCGCCGCCCCAGCCGCCGATCTCGGACACCTCGCCGTCCCAGCCGAGGGCGCGGAGGTCGGCGGGGTCGAAGGGGCCGCGGTAGTAGATCGCCAGGTCCCAGTCGCTGTCGGGGCGGTGGGTGCCCTGGGCGCGGGAGCCGCCGAGGGCGACGGCCCGGACGGTGGGGAGGGCGGCCAGGCGGTCGGCGATGCGGTCGAGGAACGCGGAGGGCATGGGCGCAGGGTACGGAGTCGTATGCGGCGCTTCCACGCGATTAAGCTCCTGTCGCCACCCCGAAGTCCGCCCCCGAGATGCCGCCCAGCGCCTCCGCGATGCGCAGCAACGGCCCGCGCAAGGCCGCCAGTTCGGAGCGCATCTGGTCCGCCTCCGGCCAGGCCGCCTCGTGGTCGAGCGGGGGCGTGTCCGCCGGACAGCGCGCCTCGTAGGCGGCCAGCCGCGGGTGCCATGTGCTCGTGAAGGGGCGGATGGACTCGTTGATCAGGGCGTAGGCGAGCTTCTGGACCGTCGGGGCGTCGGCGCCCCCGTCCAGGGCGATGTTGTACGTGTGCAACGTCTCCCGTGTGAAGTCGATCAGCGCCTTCAGCGAGGTGAGGGCCTCGCGCAGGCTCCCTGTCCCCGGCGCCAGCTCCTGCACCCCGATCCGCGTGACCAGTTCGACCTGGATGTCGTAGGCGGCCATGCGTTCCGACTCGCTGGTTGCTGCCATGGGTGCCTCCCTCCGGCTGCCGGGGAAGGCCAGCGTAACCGGGTCGCGGCGGCTGCACAGGGTGCGCAGGCTCGCGCGGCGCAGGGTCTCGGTGCGGGCCGGGGCCCGGTCGTGGTGGTGCCAGGCGTGGAGGGTCACCGGGTGCAGGGACCAGTGCTCGTCGGCGGCCGGTGTCAGCAGGCCGCGGGCGCTCAGCTCGCGGAAGCCGTTCGCCGCGCGCCGGGCCGCGACGATGCGGGGAACGGCGTCGGCCGCGGTGAGGACGCTCTCCGCGTCCTGCACCGTCAGGGGCAGCGGATGCAGCGCGGCAGCGCAGCGCAGCACGTCGGCGGCGTCCTCCGTGTCCACGTCCCGGACGACCGCGCCCGTCACGTCCTCCTCGGCGAGCATGTCGAGGAGGGACCTCCCGCGCGCGTGCAGCCGGTCGTATAGGGCGGCGGGGTGGTGGCCCGCGCGGACGGCCCTGCCCAGCAGGGCGAGGGCGAGCGGATGACCGCCCACCGCCTCGGCCAGGGCGTCGTCCCCGCCGGCCAGCACGCGCGCGTGGGGCGCGTCGAGCGGTCCCAGGTCGATCGGCGTGCCGAGCGTGCCGTGGGCGCGGCCGCGCAGGGTGAACACGGTGTGGCCGTGCGGGTGCGGTGCCGCGAGCGCGGCGATCTCGCGGGCGGAGAAGCGTTCGGTGGGGGCGGCGTCGACGATCCAGAGGAACGGTTCGTCGGACGCGGCCGCCGTGCTCAGGGCACGCACGGCGGCGTCGTAGGCCTCCCCGTTCACCCAGTACACGCCTCCGGGGTAGGCGGCCTCGAAGCGGAGGGCGTACTCCTGTGCCAGCGCCGTCTTGCCGATGCCCGCCATGCCGCGGATCTGGACGGCCTGCGCGACGACGCGGCCGGTCACCAGCGGGGCCGTGTGGGCGTGCAGGGCGGAGTGCACCTGCCAGAGTTCGGAGAGCCGGCCGAGGAACTCCGGGCGCGGCCGCGGGGTGCCGAGCCGCCAGCGTCGTGCGCCTGGTTCCGCGATGGCCATCGGGGCGTCGAGGCCGGCCAGGTGCTCGCGGACGTCCGCGACGAGGGCGGCGGGGTTCTCGGCCGAGGCGTGCCGGGCGTCGCGCAGCTCCACGGGATGGATGTGGTCCGTCGTCCGCTCGGGATTGACCACCATGACCCGTCGCCGCGGGTCGCCCTCCCCGAGCCCGGCCAGATAGGCGGTGGTCAGCTCCCACTGGCAGGCCTCGCGCTCCGGGTAGCCGGTGGAGTAGAAGGCCAGCAGGGCCTTGGAACGCGCCAGTTCGCGCCGGATCGTGGCGCTGATGCCGGTGAAGGACACCACGCCGGTCTCGTCGGTGAAGACCCGGAGACCGCCGTCGCGCAGCGCCCGCGCGAGCGGACGGACCCGCTCCACATCACCGCGGCTGTAGCTGAGGAAGACGTCCCACACGGCGACTTACCCTACTGTGGGTACCGGGGAGGGCGATCATGGCACACAGGCAGCGCAGGCGGCGTCGACCGAGCGGTCCGACTCAGGTCACGGCCAGACTGGCGATCCCGTTCGTCGGCGACCTCACGGGTACGTGGGAGCCGGCCGACGCGGAGCGCAGTGCGGCCTGGGAGCTGTACCTCGAACTCGTCACCCGCGTGTCGGTCGAGGAGCTCGACCCCGAGGAGGGCTTCCTGCGCGAGGCGCTCTCCTCCCTCTACACCTTCTTCACCACCACCCGCGAGATCCTGCGCCGCTACGGCCCCGACGTGGCCCCGCCCCTCTCCCCCGGCCACGTCAGCTTCGGCGTCCTCGCGGTGACCGTCCTCAACCGCGTCCTGCGCCCGCTGCTCGCCCAGTGGCACCCTCGGCTGACGGCCTACGAGTCGCAGCGGCCGGAGGGGCACGACCCGGTGGCATGGGAACGGGAGTGGGAGCAGGCCGACATCCTGCGCGCGCAGCTCACGGAGGTCCGACGGACGCTCGTGTCCCTGGCCCGCACCTTGCAGGAGGTGGCGAACGTCAGCGATCTGATCGACCTGCCCGCACCTCGGCCGCCGAGGGCGCCGGAAGGGGCACCCCCCCCCCCGCGGCCCCAGAGGGACAGTGAAGGCTGACACGCCGCTACGGAGACTCGCAGCCGTGAGCTGACGGCGCGTGGACCGTCGGTCCTCGCCGTGCCGCAGGATCCGCATTGTCAGTGCCGTGCGCTATCAATGAAGTCGTCACTCAGAGTAATGACGACGGGGGAATCAGTGATGGCGATCAAGCATGGGCGGCACCAGGAGGACCCGGGGCGCGGAGAGTCTCCGCCGGGACACACGTACCTCTCCGCCGCCGGTCTGCGTGCGCGCGGCTGGACTCCGGCCATGATGCGCCGACTGCTGGGGGAGCCCGATCTGTTGCGCACGAACCCGGTCTTCCGGTCCGCTCCGCGGGCCCGGCTCTATCTCGTCGCGCGCGTCGAGGCCGCCGAGCAGGGCGAGGAGTTCCGGGCTGTGGCGGCGGCTGCCGCACGGCGGTCCGCCGTGGGACGGGCCGCCGCTCTGCGTCGGCGGCGGGAGGTACTGGCGCGGATCGCCGCGGAGCCCATCGACGTGCCGCGACTGGCTCCGGACAGGCTCGCGGAGCTGGCGGTCGAGCACCGCAACCGGCTGGACGCGGAGCGGGCACTGCGGCGGCCGGGTCATGTCCCGGATCCGGCCACGGTCGACGGTGCCGAGCCGGGCGCGCTCGACCGCTGGAAGGTCGACTACCTGCGGCACCGACTCACGCGCTACGACGAGATCCTCGACGAACTGCACGGGCGCACCGGACGCGCGGCGGCCGAGGAACTGCTGCGACGCCGGATCTACACGGCCGTCACCAAGGCATACCCCGACCTCGCACGGGAGTGCGAACGTCGATTGAGTGAACAACAGTGCGGTCCGCCCCCGGGATGACAGGCCCGGGCGAAGGCCGCCGAACGCCGGGCCGGCACGCGTACGCCTCCCTACGCTCCGGGCGCATGATGGATGATCAAGTCACCGGCGTGCACGAACGCCTGGCGGCTCACCCCGCACTGCGTCCCGTCGCCTTCGGCGAGGGCCGCCGGTTCCGCCTCTGGGACCTCGCCGCACTCGCCGAGGGCGCCCTCGGCGAGTGCCTCGACCCGGACTCGCTCACCGTGTCGAGCGAGAAGCGGTGGCGGCTCCGGCTGGGCTCCGACGGACGCGACAGCGGGCGTGAGCACGGGCACGCCGACGACATGCGCAGGAGGTACTGGATCCGGTCACCGGACGGCCGAGGCGGCGGCAGGCCCCTGGGAACCGTCGCCGTCGACACCTGCCCGACGGGCACGGGCGCGCTGCGCGTCTCCTCGCTCTACGTCCATCCCGTCGCCCGGCGCCAGGGCCTCGCCTCGGCCGCGCTGGACCTGGTCCACGACGCCTGCCGCGCCGAGGGGCTGCACGGCTTCCGCCTCGAGACGCACTGGACCTGGCAGCCGACCGTCCGCTACTACCTCGGCCGCCGGTTGTGGGTCACGTCCTGGAAGCACGCCCTGGGGTTCGCCCGGCTGTCGTACCTGCCGCGGTACGAGGTCCGGGAGACCGCGGCGGACGAGGTGACGTTCCTGGTGGCCGACGGCGAGGGGGAGTTGGTGCCGCTCCTCGTCGCCGGGAGCGGCGGCGGACGGCTGCGGCTGAAGGAGACGGAGTGGTACGGACGTATGACGGAGGAGGGTGGTGCCGTAGGCGTGTATGTACGGGCGACGCTGGCGTTGCATCTGGCCGTGCGCGGGCGGCCGTTGGTGCGCGGGAAGGAGGAATGGGCACGGGCGCACTGGTCGTGCGACATCGGGGAGCCGGAAGGACTCGCGTACCGGATCGGCGCCTTCGAACGGGTGGCACGGGAGAGCGGCTGGCGCGTGGAGAGCCCGTACGGCGGCCTCTCCCTGGTGTGAAGGCGGCCGGGTCGGGAGGCGACAGGAGCGGGGGGTGGTAGGCGCGGGGGGTGGTAGGCGCGGGGGATATTCGGATGCGGACCCCGGGGGCGGGACCGGATGATCAGTAGGTTGTCCGTCCGTCCAGCGCTCGGGAGGCCCCGTGATCCGCCGCGTCACCAGCCCCGCCCTCTTCCCTCCCCCGACCTACTCCCACGCCTCCGTCGTCGAGGCCGGCACCAGGATCGCCTTCCTCGCCGGGGCGGTGCCGCTCGACGCCGAGGGGAATCTCGTCGGGGAAGGCGACCCCGTACGGCAGGCCGAGCAGGTGGTCGCCAACCTTGAGGAGCAACTGCGGGCGGTGGGCAGCGACTTGGCGCATGTGCTGACGACGGAGGTGTACGTCGTGAGCGGCGAGTCCTCGGTGCTGTCCGCCGTCTGGGAGGTGGTCGAGTCCTCCGGGCTCAGCGCGGGTCCGCACTCGTCGACCCTGCTGGGGGTGGCCTGCCTCGGTTACCGCGGGCAGCTGGTGGAGATCACGGCGACGGCGGCCGTACCGGACGAGCGCTCATGACCTCCGTAGCCCTCCGCCGCGCCACGGCGACCGACGCCGGTGCCACGGCCGACGTCTGGCTCCGCTCGTTCGAGGCCGCGCTGCCCACGGTCGTGCGGCCCCGTACCGACGACGAGGTGCGGGCGTACTTCCGGGAGGTGGTGGTGCCGCTGCGGGATACCTGGGTCGCCGAGGCCGCGGGCCGTGTCGTCGGGCTGATGGTGCTCGACGGCGGTCACCTCTCCCAGCTCTACCTCGACCCCGCCTGGCGCGGCCGGGGCATCGGGGACCGCTTCGTCGAACTCGCCAAGCGGCACAGCCCCGACGGTCTCGACCTGTGGACCTTCCAGGTCAACAAGCCGGCCCACCGCTTCTACGAGCGGCACGGCTTCGTCGCCGTGGAGCACACGGACGGCAGCGGGAACGAGGAGCGGGAGCCGGACGTGCGCTACCTCTGGCACCCCGGCGCGCCTCAGCCGTCGTAGGCCGTCCCCAGTCGCCCCTGTCGCCCCAG